>CAVDCP010000007.1:0-112299 GCA_963607545.1 bacterium | reverse complement strand
GATGCCAAACGGCAGGAATGGCTGAACAACAACAAATAACATAAATAGTTAGAACAATGAAAATCGAGCACATCGCAATCTGGGCGGACGACATCGAGCGTCTCCGCCAGTTCTACGCCGAGTACTTCGGCATGAAATCCAACGACATGTACACCAATCCACGCAAGCAGTTCCACAGCTATTTCCTATCCTTCGGCGAGGACAAGACGCGCATTGAGATTATGAGTATGCCCGACCGCCTGGAACCTGCATCGCGCAGTCAGATGAAAGGTCTCGCCCATTTCGCCTTCAGCGTAGGCAGCAAGGAGACGGTGCTTGCACTCACCGAGCGTCTGCGCAGTGACGGCTACACTGTCCTCAGCGAACCGCGCACCACGGGCGACGGCTATTTCGAGAGTGCCGTGGCCGACCCCGAAGGAAATTGTGTTGAAATAACAGTTTGACGATTATGTTTGACAGAAGCATACCACAAGGCATCAAGAACGTCGTCTTCGATTTCGGCGGCGTATTGATCGACTGGAATCCGCGTTACCTCTATCGTAAGGTTTTCGCCTCGGATGAAGAAATGGAGTGGTTTCTTGCCAATGTCTGCACCGACGAGTGGAACGCCCGGCAGGATGCGGGCCGCCCATTCGCCGAGGGCATTGCCGAGGCCAAGGCGCAATATCCGCAATACTCCGCGCAGATAGATATGTTCTGGAGTCGATGGATAGAAATGATTGGCGGCGAAATACATAAGAACACCAGCTGGCTGCGCCAATTGAAAGCCGAGGGCTATGGCATCTACGGACTCACCAACTGGTCGGCGGAGACGTTGCCGCAGGTGATGAAACACTACGATTTCTTCCGCCTATTCGACGGCATCGTGGTCTCGGGCGAGGAACATCTTATCAAACCCGACCCTCGCATCTACCGCGTCTTGATCGACCGCTACCGCCTCAACCCTGCCGAATGCCTCTTCATCGACGACACTCCGCAGAACGTTGCGGCGGCAAAGAGTGTCGGCATGGAGGCTCGGAGAGAGCAGTCATAATCCAACGGATGTGTTGACCGGCTTGCGAATCGGGCGGGAACACCATAGACAAGCAAATTCCGTTCAGGTGGCAATACTGTCGGTTCGGTAATCATATCTTCCCATTCACTATAATTGTTGTTGGTATAGAACAAAAAAGGCTATACATTTGCATCGAGTTTTAAAGGCTCGCCCTATGAGCCTACAAATATTCGACAACAAAACAAACAAAACTATTAAAATGAAGAGATTATTATTGCCGTTGGTTGCGTTATGCTGTTTCTCGGCAACAAATGCCTCTGGCCAGACTGTCGCAGGAAATGCGTCTGCACAAAATAAAGTGCGTAATGTATCAGTCGAACTGCTTGGTGCCCAAAATACGGTGGGCATAAACTATGACAGCCGTTTTAAGGGCAATTCTGGATTAGGCTATCGCGTAGGCATTGGGTTTGGATATGCCGACAATTCCGGTTTGTTCGACCAATCCATCAAAGGTGTGGGAGTGCCGATAGAACTGAATTATCTGTTGGGAAAGAAACGTCATAAACTGGAGGTCGGCTTCGGTACGAGCCTTGGCATTTACCATGTCAAGGAAACGGCATGGTACTGGTATCAGCCTGTTCCTCCCGAAACGGAAGGACATGACGAACTGCACACATCTACAAGCAACCGCTTCGGTTATTTCCTGTTCGGCGACATTGGCTACCGTTACCAGCGCGACAATGGTTTTATGTTCCGTGTCGGCATTTCACCTTCCTTTAATTTCGGTGACAAATACGGATTGAAAAAATCGGCCTTTTATCCGTATGTAGGCTTCGGATGGTCGTTCTGAGGTTAAAGAAGAACAGAAAAACAGGTATTCTGCATTGCCTTGCAACATTGCGGATACCTGTTTTTTGTTTTATTTATCAAGCCATTTCTTGAACAGTGCTGTCTTTTCCTTGCTTATCACAATGTTGTCATCATCGCATCCCTTCAGCCTTACTATAAGTTTTGAGCTGAAGAAGAGGCCGATTTTCCTGATGCCTTTTATATTCGCAATGTACTGCCGGTTGATTCGGAAGAACTTGTCAGGGTCCAACGCCTGCTCCAAGTCAGTCATGTTCATGGTCAGAGGATAGGATGTGCCGTCTTCCGTGAAAGCCATGACATGATTGTCTGTCTTGCTTATATAACTTATGTCGTCGGTGTACAGCATTACCAATTCATCGCCTTTGTTCACCAAAAAGCGTTCTCTGTATCGACGTGTCTCATTCAACAATCCATCCAATTTGCCGTGAACCGTCTCCTTGGCAGAACACAACATTTTTAGCTTGTCCATAGCCGCACAGAGTTCCTTGGAGTCAACGGGCTTCATCAGATAGTCAAGTCCGTTGTTCTTGATGGCCTGCATGGCATATTCATCGTATGCAGTCGTGAAAATGACAAACGACTTTGGCTTTACCCTACGGAAAGCCTCAAACACATCGCCGTCAACCAGGCGAATGTCAGAGAATATCAAGTCGTAGTCGTTGTTAACGGACAGTTCATCAACCACCTCGTCAATGCTTTTCAACGGACCGTGAACATCAACCGTGTCATCCACATCCATGACAAGTCTTTTCAGCCGCTTTGCACTGAAGTTGTCGTCTTCTATAATCAATATCTTTTTCATCGCTCTATTGCAGTTTCCTTTATGATTGGCAGACATATCTCAAAATAATCATCGGCGACACTATACCCTATACTCTTTCCGCATTCCAATTCATAACGTTGCTTCAAGTTCTTCAACCCCAAGCCATACGATTCAATCACCTGGTCATTATGCCCATGTGCGTAAATTCTGTTGTTTCTAATCGCAAGCATGCCGTTTTGCACCCGTATTTGGATATGAAGGGGCGTGTTTTCCTGTGGCGTGTTGTGCTTGACGGCATTCTCTATGAGCAATTGCAGACTTTGAGCCAGTATTTTGTCGTTACCTTTACCTTCAATATCCTTTTCCAGTATGACCTTGTTGTCATATCTCAAATTAAGCAGATCCACATAAGTCTCGGCAAAGTCCATAGCCTCATGGAGGGTGGTGTAGTCTTGTTCAATATTACGCAGCGTATATCTGTAAACCTGCGACAACCTCACCACATATTCCTCTGCCTTTTGCGGTTCATCACCTATCATACCGGCAAGGGAACTCAGACTGTTGAACACGAAATGAGGGTCTAACTGGAGTTTCAGGTATTTCTTTTGCAAACGGATGTTCTCATTGCTCCGTCGTATCATTATGTCCGAATAATGCAGCAGCAAGTGTATAAGGGTCAGAAGGCTTGCTATTATCCCAAAGAGAAAGAATGTTCCCCAAACATCATCTTCCATGAAATCGGGGGCAATCACATCAAGCATAAAATCACAAACCCCTGCTATAAAAATGTTGACTGCGACTATAAAGATGGCACTGCGTATGAATATCCTGCGGTTAGTCTCAGCCAATTTGAAGAATTTCTGCCTTAACAGAATATGGTTGACCGACAGACTGACCAATGAGAACAAACCACAATAGGCAAAGTCCAAAAACAGACTGAACCAATACCCCTCGAAGCTTTGTTTGAAATCTTCAAAGTCAGCGATAGCCCAAATCATATCGTACAGAAAGAAAAACGAAAGAGCAAGAACCAACCACTCCACCAGCTTGCCTCTGTATTTCTCCATTCTCTTCATCTTAGTTTTTTATCTGCAAAATTAGCAATAAATTTCACTTCTCGACACATTACTATGGCAAAGCGGAACAATAAGGTGTTGAAGCGGAAATATTGCAGCAGAAGACTGACTATGCGCATTAAGTGTCAAAGGCTTTGACGTGAATGATAATGTATAGACGGTTACACATGAAAGTCTGACATGGCAGAAGAAAAAGACAAGCCAAAGGATGACACGCCCCCCCAAACCTGAAAACGCAGTGAATCTGCATTAGGGGAAAGTCATCCTCGGCTTGTCGCTTGTCAAAGAAAAAGGAATGTTTAGCGCACAATCTTCCTCGCCGAGCCATCGGCGTTGCGCACTATGATCAGACCACGGCTGCTGGCGTTGGCGGCGCGCCCATCGATGGTGTACAGCCGGGTTTGCGGCTGGCCGCCGTTGATGCGTGTGCAGTCTATTGCCGTCTGTGTGCCTGTCAGGTTGGCGCGGTCGGCATTAACGACGGTGTTGTCGCGGGTGTCTATAATCATAGCCACCACCTGCACATTGTCGGCGTTGAGCACCGCGTCGGGCAGCCGGAACGTGACCCCGTGTTCATATTCCTTGCCAGCCTCGATGTATTCGGGCAGACTGCCGCCGATGCCTTCAGGCGCATCTATCGTGCCGCGCGCCACATGGTTGAAGTGGTAGTCGGTGACATACTCCCCGAGATTCTCGTAGCCGTCCATGGGTGTCGTGCCTCCTGCGTAGGAGTTGTGCTGACGGTAGCGCGTGTCATCAGACTCATACACGTCGTTCTCCATTATGGCGTAGGCCAAGCAGTAGCGGCCGCCAAGCGACTGCGAATTAAACATCACGCGTGACGTGGCAGTGTATTCGCCGTCAATACGCGACGGTTCTATGCTCAACCCTATCGTGCCCTCAATGGGCAGAGCGGTGATGTCGTCATACAGTTCGTCCCACTGGTCAACGCCCGTGCCCATGGTGTAGTCGCGGTTGGTTACAGAGCAGGGATAGCCCACCGAGCCGTTCTTGCTTGCTATATTATATATGTATAAGCAGTATTCGTCGATGCTGAGGAAGTCGCCGCTGTGTACGGCGATGCCAATAAACGTGTCGGGATATTTCTGCAGCATCCTCTTCATGTTTACCGTTCCGCGCACGCAGTAGCCGCACCAGCTTCCCGTAAGTTCCTCTACCACCATTTTCTGGCTGCGTGACTGCAATGTGCGCTCCACTGTAGTTCTGTCGCCGTCGTGCTCTGCCCATACGCCGATGGTGGCGGCAGAGCCAAGGCCAATCGTGTTGTCAGGGGCGAACTCGAAGCCGTAGGCTGTGCCTGGGGCAAGCTCTGCGTCGGCAAAAGTCTTTGTGCATTCGCTGTTGCCATACTTGTAGCCCACGCTGAAGCCTTTCACCACGGTGTCAAGGTCGGTTGACACGGTGCCTTTCACCGTAACCTTGTCGGTGGGCTTCACCACATAGGGCATGTCGAGTGTCACGCGTGCCGCCTTGGGTTTGCCGGCGAATATGTCGTCGAGATAGAGCACCGAGCAGTCGGTGGAGTTGTTCACGAAGGCTATGCGCACCGTCTGTCCCGCATACTGGGCAAGGCTGACGCTGTGGCGAGTCCATGCCGATGCCTCGGCATTGGTCAAGAAGATTGGGGCGGTGGTGTCGAAGTCGGCCACCGACAGGCCGTCGCCCGTGGTGACATACACCGCATAGCCGTCGCTGTATCGGCTGTCGGTAGCCTTGGCGCGCCACGACACAATGGCCTCAGCCGACTCAATGGTTATCGGGGGCAGTATGAGCCAGTCGCTCGACGTGCCGCTCTGCTCATACCACGATGTGCTTGCAGCCACGAAGTTCTGTTCCTTTTCCACATAGTAGGCCACCCAAGGTGTGCCTGCGCTGAAGCCATACTTGCCGAGATCGGACGATGGCGTGTTGCCGTCAGCGTCGATCAGCGTGAAGTCAGACGGTATGCCGCCGTCGAAGCCGCAGCGTATCTCGCTGCCCGCGCCTTGCGCCATGCCGTCGGCAAAGGCCAGACAGCACAGCAAGAATGATAATGTTGCTTTGATGTGCATTGTTGGGTAGTTTTTTTTACCGACAATAAAAACACCAAGAGGCCACGGCTTTTGTGCATGGCCATGGCCTCTATGGGTGTGTTGTCGGTGGTTTTACTTATTTACAGATACCTTGCGAACCTTGTCGCCGCTCTTTATGATGTAGACTCCCTTGCCGCCAATGGTCTGCATTCTGCGTCCCGACAGGTCGAATATCTTGGCTGCGCCCTCGGTTTGGGTCTGGGCCGCAGTGCTTATGCCTGTGGTTTCGAAGAACTTCACTTCCTGATTGTCAGAGCGGCCCGAACTGTATATGATGCCGCCACGCATGGTGTATGACACGAGGTTGTAAGCGTAGGAGTAGTCGGTGTCAGGCTCCAGCCCGTTTATGCGGAACGATGTAGAACCGTCGGTTATCTCTGTTTCCGAAAGGCAGGTGTACAACTGGTCGCCCTTCTTCAGGTCTTGCGTCACCGTCACACGGTCGAGCAAGAACTGTGCGCCGCTGTTTGCATAGAACATCAAGTGGCTGAAGCGAGTGCCGCCATTGAGTGCAACCGTGGCGGTGTATGTACCGGCAACGTCGGCCTTGATAGCCCTATAAGTGGTGTTGTCGCCCTGCACATAGAGTGTGGTGCCGTCTTCAAAGGTCTTGAAGGTCACGGTGACTGTGTAGTCGCCGCCATTATTGTCGAGACTTATTTCGGGCGAGAGCATGTCGAGCGACGAGTAGCTGTCGGATGTGCATCCCACCATGCCGTTGCACAGAATGGTGCCGTTGCCAGTCCAGCCGGCATTGTCGGTGTAGTCGTCAAGGTCGATGTACGAATCGTTCTCAAGCGACTTGGGGTCGTCTTCCGTACCCTCGGTGCTCTTGCTGAAGGTCTCGTCCAACACCACATACTGTTCCTGATCCTTAGGCATGTTGTAAACCTCGTAGCTACGCAGCACATAGGCTTCGGCATTTGGAGCGGCCTCCCAGTTGGCCGTGAATGCTCCGCGCTTGTCTATATTGGTGGCCTCAAGCACATGGGGCGCAGCCACGCCATAGGCATAGGTGTCGGCACTGACGGCAGACGATCGTCCGTCGGCGGTCACGCCCTGCACGGTGAAGTGGTATTCGTTGTTGGTGTCGAGGTTGTCAAACGTCATGCTGGTGTCGGTCGTCACGGCATCTTTCACCACCTGTGTCATCTCAACCTTTGGCGTGGTCTCCACCACGATGTTGTCTATGGCCATAACTGTGGAGTCGTTGTAATAAGCGTCGCCTTCGAAGCCACTGCCGTAAATGCGCAACTTGGTGTAGCAGCCCGGCACGAATGTGCTGACATCGGAGAACTTCGCCGTCATCCAATCAGTGGCACTGGTTGAACTAATGGCATAGGTTGCCTTTCTTGAGTCATTGCTGAATTCGATGTATACTTGCGCAGACGAGTTGTCGGTGTACTTTATCGACTTTACCGCAAAGCTGAGATCCTGTATGTAGCTGCCGGGGAGATTGAATGCAAGAGCGTCGTTGTCGCTTGCCACCTTGAGCGACTTGCCGCCGTCGAAGGCATCGTCGGTAATCCACGGTGCGGCGGCCTCGTCGGCAAACTGTCCGCTCCATCCCTCACCGAGCCCGGTGAACGAGCCGTCGGCATTTACCACAGCATCTTCAAAGTTGTTGGTGCTTACAAAATTCTCATCGCTTGTCTTCCTGTTCTCGTAGAGGTTCACCACATAAGAGTCGGCCCCAGCAGCCTTGTCCCACGATGCGGTGAAACCTGTGTAGGTGAAATTATTTGCAGCAAGTCCTGCGGGCGTGGAGATATAGTTGGCATCACGTTCTACCGAGATGTTGTCAACGATGAGCGCGCCTTTGTTATATGCCATGCCGTTCACCTGAACAAAGCAGTCGCTGCCGTCATAGGGATTCACAAGGTCAAGTTCGATGTCCTGCCATCCGTCAGCCGGCTTCAGCCTGTAATAGGTCAGCTGGTTGCCAATGGGGTCGTAGGGGTTCGTCCAGTCGCCGGCAGCCACACTCAAGAAGAAGAGCGCGCTACCGTTGATGGCCTTGCAGCGCAGCTTTATGCGCAGTTTGCCCTGCATGACCATAGCCGAAGTATTAAATATGCCGCCCATGTTGGGATAGGCAAGGGCTATGTTGCCTCCGGCCTGAAAGAGTCCCAGACCGCTCCATCCCGGCGAGTGGAACATGCTGTCGGGAAGCACATAGCTTCCGTCGTCGAAATATGTGGTGGGATACATAATAGAGTCGGGAGCGTCTTCAGTGCCTTCACTCCACAACGAGAAGTCTTCAGAGAGCAGCGTCTCCCACTTCTCTTCGGACTCAGCCTTGCTCTGTGCCTTGCGCTTCTGTTGCAGCTGGCCTACCTCGATGAGGTGTGCCGTCTTCATCTTCTCCACAGTGCGGTCGGCTATTCCTTTCATGCCAACCATGGTGTGCTTTGCTGCAGGTGCCGACTGTATAAGCGTGACTGTTGCCATGTGCCCGCCTTCATCGGTAGCAAAGGCTTTTGTTTGCGCAGTTGCCATAACCAATGCTGCCGCAAACATCAAAGTGCGTGTCGTGTTATCCATATGTTTTCTGTTAAGTTTGTAAATCTGGATTTCGATGCCCAAAATTACTTATGTGTCATTTCACTGACAAAAAAAACGGGAATAAGTATGTTCTTATTCCCGAATTGACACAAAAACGTGCGTTTATGGTGACTTTTTATAAAACGTCACGGCGATGAAGCCGACTATTCGTCATGTATTTTGTCTGTACTGATGCGTTTGTATTCCGACGGCGTAAGTCCAGTGACACGCTTGAACACCGTGACGAAATTGCTACGCGACTTGAAGCCGAGGCCGCTTGCTATGGCCTCGATGGTGACATTGCCATAGCCGGCGGTGTCAGACAGGCGGATGCAGGCTTGGCGCACACGCTTCTCGCCGAGCAGGGTGTTGAAATTCTTGCCGTAGGCTTCGTTTATCACCTGTGAAACATACTTGGAGTTAGAGTCCACAAGCTGCGCGAGCCTGTTAACGGAGAAGTCGTTTACCGAAATCTCGTCGATGTCGTCGAGTGTGGCGTTGATGCGACTGAGCAGTTGCTGCTTGGCATAGTCGTCGAGCACACTGCCCTGATATTTCTGCTCAGGCTGCACATCCGGCGCGTCGCTGTGGCGCAGTTGGGCTATCAGCTGCTCATACTCGGCAATCTTGCGCTCGTAGATGTCGCTGCGGCGGCGTTCGTTCTCACCCATGCGCATCACTTCCTCGTTGCGTCGGAACAGGTCGCGGTTGCTGCGCTGCAGCCGGTTGTTCTTAAGTTTCAGCAGCAATGCCATGACGAGCACAATGGCTGCGCCTATGCCAACCACGAAGAGCACGAGCACCATTGTCTGCCGCCGGTTTTCCGACTCACGCATCTTGTCGGCTATCTTGCCTATCTCGAAGGTTGACTTCATATCGCGTATGCGCCCGTATTGTTGGCTGCGAAACAGCGAGTCGGACAGTTGCAGGCCGCGCGTGTGCCATTGCATGGCCTCGCTGGCATTGTCCTGCTTTGCGTAGTAATCCGACAGATGGCCGCAAGCCTCGGCCTGCACGTCGAGCATAAGTCCGCGCGACTCCTGCTCCACCTTGTGCGTTATCCGTATGGCCTCGGCATAGTTGCCCATCTTGGCGTACATGTGCGCCATGATGGTCATAGAGCCATGCCGATAGCGCTCGGGCGTCAGCTTGGTATCTATTTGGCCAAGCGACTTGCGCAGCCACCTTATAGCCCCTTGGTAGTCGGCACGGGCCACACACCCGGTGGCGTTGCACATGCTGTAAGTATAGTTGAGTAGAGGTCTGGGAGCTATCTTCAGTCCGCGCAGAGTCCTCACCTCCTTCATCACGCTTTGGGCGTCGTCGGCACGAACGGCAAGGTTGGCCAGATTGCAGAACGAGGTGAGCAAGATGTCCATGTCGCCCACCCTCGCACTGGCGTAAAAGGCTTTGCGGTATAGTTCGGCTGAAGCCTTGTAGTCGTTGTAGTTGATGTAGATGTTGCCCATGTTGAGGTATATGCACGGATACATCGCAGTATCGTTGGCCTCTTCGGCTATCTCCTGCGCCTTCAGCAGACAGGTGTACGACGACGAGAAGTCGTTGCGGTAGTAGAAATATATGTAGCCGGCGTTGTTGTATGCCTCGGCGCAGATGCTTTTGTCGCTGTCGGGCATGTCGCTGCGGTATTTTTCAGCCGACATGGTGTAGAACAAGAGCGCGCTGTCCATGCGTTCTCTCTCAAAGCAGTCGTTGCCACGCTGCTTCAGATCGCGCACCGGCGCCGATTTCCATTCGTTGTATATCTTGTCGTAATTGACCGAACCGCAGATGCTCGCAAGCACAACCGTGACAAGCAACACAACAGTCAACCCAAAAACTTTCTTCATTCTGCTCTGCTATATATATAATGTGACAAACTTTTGGCACCGTTATTGATAAAAAGGCCAACAGCTACAAGATTATCGTCATGGCTGCCGATTACAAAGTTACAGAATTGTTTTGTGTTATTAACGGTTTTGTAAACATTTTGCACTGACAAATCTCCACAAAACGGCGGCATCGGAAAATTCGCCTTTCGCCATACGGTGCACAAGCGTGCATCGTTTGATGCACAAGCACACGCCATTTGATGCAAGACCGCCGAAACAACTTCCTTTTTGTGGAGCGGAGTGCCTTTACGGCAAAACGCACGGCTTGTACGACTACGGAACTCGTTATTGGAAATGTTTTACTGGACACCAACAATGCAAAAAAGCACGCAAGTTTGTGGCATTACAAACTTGCGCGCTTGCGTATATAAGGCTGCCTACTTGCCAGCTTGAAAGGCGGAATCTCCTTATTCGTGACCGCAGGCAGAGGTTAAATGGCAATTATCTCACCGCGATTTTGTGTGTCTTGCCGTTTTGGCGCACTATAATTATGCCTTTTGCTTCACTTCCTGGCTGCACGCGTCGCCCTGTTGTGTCAAACGCGTCGTATGGTTTCGAGGGGTCAAAGGTGTCGGTTGCCTGTACCGCAGATATGCCGGTGGGCGCTTTCTTGCCGGTCACGGCCACGTTCTCTATTTCCCATGTGCCCGAAACCGATGTGGAACTGGTGTAGTGGAAGGCTATCTGTATGCTCTTTCCGGCGAATGCGTCGAGGCTGATGTTGCCCGATTGCACTGACGTGAACGCTGTGCCCGCAGGCCATGTGAAGCCCGACAGAGTTGTGACATCGTCGTCGCAACGCACCTCGACACTCAAGTATTCGGTGGGCGAAGTGCAGAAATTCAGTTCGTGGGTGAATGACAGCGTGGCCGACGAATAGTCCCCGAGATCGATTGTCGGGGTCACGAGATAGCCCTCAGCATTGTGTTTCACATAAGCGCCGTTGCTGTTCTTTATCGACCCAGAGGCAGTCCATCCGTATTTTGACGTTCTTGTCCACACATTCACCCCGTCGTCGGGCTGGGTGATGTCGGTTGTGGTGCATCCGCCGTCGTAGGAATGGTAGTTAGCGGTATATATGACATAATCCATATTGTCGTCGCCACCGCCGTCGCCTCCGTTGTATTCCGACGACTTTACAGTAGTTGCCGGGTCGAAGGCATATTCGGTGCTGTCGCCCCAGACATATTCCATGAGGTTGGGAAAGTCTACATATGGGTTGCGGTTGCCCTGTATTTTGTAGACGGCATTGTTGCGTTTCACCTCGGTTTCGCTCACTGGGTCTTCCTTGGCCCACTTGATGTACAGGGTGTAGGCCCACTCCTTGAGTGTGGGATAGTCGCCCTGCGTGAGTGAGTTGAGTGCCTCGGTTGCGCTCCAGGTATAGTTCTGGTAGGCAGTGGCCATATACATGTAGCCGCGTGCGAAGTCGCCTTCCCACTCGCTGCTCGGTTGCCACACCTTGAATCCGAGCGTTCCGTCGCCTATCTTTATGCACCCGTTGTCGAAAGATGCCGTTTTCACCTCGCCCATGCCGTAGTTGCTCTTCGACGAGTTGGCCTTGGAGTCGCTCGGCATCAGGTTGAACAGGTCATAGTAGGCCTGCAACTTTGTGCCGCCCCACCAACTTTTCGGAAACGAATGTTCGATGTTCATGCCCGAAGGACACACGCCCTGCTGACCGAACTGCACCTGGTTGTTGCTGTAGCGGTCGATTACATAGCCGTTGTCGTTGTCGGTTGTGTAGAATCCCCACCATGTTGCGCCGGTGCCCTGGCCGTAGGCGAGCACGCTGGCATTCTTTATGATGTTGTGTAGAGCGGTTTTCAGTTCTTCGCCTTTCTTGCCTTTCAGCGAGTCGTAGTAGCCATCGGGTATCTGGGCGAAGGCACTTGCTCCGCTTGCCGACACTGCCGCAGTGAGCAACAGTGCCTTTAAAGTAGATGTTTTCATTTAGTTTGTTTTTATTTTCTGCCGCTGCGCTTCTGCGCAACAATGCATGCAAAGTTAATCGTTTTTTGCGACACACGCCGCAAAGGGCATGTTAAAACGGCGTTACGCCCTCCTCTTTGTGCGGCAATGGCATGCCCATGGCTTTTTTGCCGCCGCCCGTTTCGCCTTTTCTGACAATTTTGACTAATTTTGCAGACATTTAACAACAGCAACGATGAAAGCATTAATAGACCGCATCCGTAAAGACGGAAGGTGCTACCCGGGCGGAATACTCAAGGTAGACAAGTTTATCAACCACCAAATGGACCCTAACCTCATGAAGCAGATAGCGGTTGAGCTGATACGCCGTTATGCATCTACCGAAATCAACAAGATTATAACGATAGAGGCAAGCGGCATAGCCCCGGCCATCATGATGGGCTTCCTGCTCGACCTCCCCGTAGTGTTCGCCAAGAAGAAGAAACCATCGACAATGGAAAACATGCTTTCAACAACGGTTTTCTCGTTTACGAAACAGCGCGAGTATAACGTGGTAATCTCAAAAGAATATCTCACCCCCGACGACAAGGTGCTTTTTGTCGACGATTTCCTTGCCTACGGCAATGCTGCCAAGGGCATCATCGACCTCTGCCGTCAGGCCGGATGCCAGCTTGTGGGCATGGGATTCATCATAGAAAAGGCTTTCCAGAATGGCCGCAAGGTGATTGAAGATGAGGGAGTGCGTTGCGAAAGCCTCGCAATAATAGAATCGCTCGACAACTGTGAAATAAAGCTCAAGGAAAAATGAAAGCCGACGGAAAGACTGATTTGATATACGGCCCCGACGACCGGCCTTCACTGCGCGACACGTCCTTTGCCGCCATGCAGCATCTGCTTGCCGTCTTTGTGGCCATAATAACGCCGCCGCTCATAATAAGTTCGGCACTGAAATTCGACTTTGCCACCACCGGCTACCTTGTGTCAATGTCGCTTCTTGTTTCGGGCTTGGCCACTTTTGTGCAGAGCCGCCGCATAGGGTTTGTGGGCACGGGGCTGCTCTGCATCCAAGGCACGTCGTTCTCGTTCATAAGTCCCATTGTCGGGGCCGGCATGCTCGGCATGGTCAACGGCAAGATGGACGTGGCACTGGGATTGAGCTACATTTTCGGCGGTTGCCTTGCCGGTGCAGTCGTCGAGGTGCTGGTGAGCCGTCTGCTGCCCTACACGCGCAAGATAATCACGCCGCTTGTGGCCGGCATCGTGGTTACGCTCATAGGATTGTGCCTCATAAAGGCCGGAATTAGGTCGTGCGGCGGCGGACAGTCGGCCATTGACGACGGCACGTTCGGGTCGGCACAGAACCTCGGCCTCGCCGTTCTCGTGCTTGTCACCATAATATTCTTCAACCGCTCAAGCAACCGTTACCTGCGCATGGGGTCGATAGTGCTCGGACTCCTGGTGGGGTGTGCGGTGGCCTACTGCCTCGGAATGATTGACTTTTCAAAACTAAGCGGTGCCGGAGGCCTCAACATTCCCGTGCCGTTCAAATACGGACTGCGCTTCGACATAGGCACAATCGTGGGATTGGGGCTAATATATCTTGTCACCGCAGTAGAGGCATTCGGCGACATCACCGCCAATTCGCTCATATCCGGCGAACCCGTGGAAGGCCCCGTGTTTATGAAACGAGCGCAGGGCGGAATACTCGCCGACGGCTTGAACTCCATGCTCGCCGCTGTCTTCAACAGTTTCCCCAACTCTATCTTCGCGCAGAACAACGGCATGATACAGCTCACTGGAGTGGCCAGTCGCCATGTGGGATATTTCGTTGCGGGCGCATTGTTCTTCCTCGGACTGTTCCCGGTGGTAGGGCAATTGTTCTCGCTCATACCCGACTGCGTGCTTGGCGGGGCCACACTGCTGATGTTCGGCACCGTTGCAGCTGCCGGAATACGCATAATTGCATCGACAAGCATCGACCGCAAGACAGTGCTCGTGCTTGCCATAGGCTTCTCAATGGGCATGAGCGTGGAGCTTGTTCCCGAGATATTGGGGCAGATGCCGCAGGTAGTAAAAAGCATTTTCTCAAGCGGAATAACTACAGGCGGCATTGCGGCAATGCTTGCCAATGCGTGCATTCACATTAAAAAGTGAACCCGTTTATGTGCAGTCGGGGGTTTGCGGCCTTGCAATGTGGCCGACTACGAATTGCCGACTGCACAAAAAACGTTAAATTGCACGACAAAACCCGTGCACAGTGGGCGCATGTAAGAAAAATTTGTTTACCTTTGCACTCGCTTTAAGAAAGACGGGTAAGTCTTACACGGCCAGCTCCCTTCGAATCCTCCAGGACGGGAACGTAGCAAAGGTAGTTGGTTGTAGCGGCGCGATGTAAGTAGCTTACCCACCCGCCTCTTTAGCTCAGTTGGCCAGAGCACGTGATTTGTAATCTCGGGGTCGTTGGTTCGAATCCGACAAGAGGCTCGAAAAAGAATGACGAGACAGAACCTTTGTGTTGCTGTCTCGTTTTTGTTTTTGCATGCCAGGCGTGTGTTTCGGCAGGCATGGCTACAAAACCGACATCGTTACAAAATTTAATAGGGAGGACAGAAAGAATGAAAAAAATCAGCGTTTCAGACTTGAAAGACAATTTCTTCGACACCATCGGCAAGGAATGGATGCTTGTCACCGCCGGCGACAAAGACAATTTCAACATGATGACAGCTTCTTGGGGCTGCATAGGATGGTTGTGGAACAAGCCAGTGGCAGTTGTTTTCATCCGCCCGGAGCGTTACACGCACGATTTCATAGAGTCCGGCGAAACCGTAAACCTCGTTTTCCTGGGCAAGGACGAGGCCGCACGCAAGGCATACAACTTCTGCGGCACAAAATCGGGGCGCGATTTCGACAAGGCAAAGGAGTGCGGTCTTGTGCCCGTAGAAACCGAAAACGGCGGAGTGACATTCGGCCAGGCACGCCTCACGTTGGCTTGCCGCAAACTCTACAAGGGCGACATAAAGCCCGAGGAGTTTATCGACAAGTCGCTGTCGCAATGGTATGGCGGCAGCAAGGGCGGCTACCATGACGTGTATATCGTTGAAATTTGCGAGGTGTATGAACACTGACCCGTGTGGCAGTAAAAGCACAAACGCCGTCCATCAGCTGGGCGGCGTTTGCGTTTACGGGCGTTTTGCGGCAGCTATCTCCACCACAGTGAGCCGTGTTCCGCTCACCTTGAACCGCACGTCGCGGCCTGCATAGGGCATGCCGTAAACTTTGTCGGGATTGTCCTGGTATCTCGGTCTCGGGTCGAGCGACAACACTTCGCGCAAGGCGGCTGCCTCTTCGGCGGTCAACTGGGCTGCCGCTGCCGGCGGAATGTCCACTTCGAGCCTTGTGTCGGAATGTCCGTCAACAAAGCCGCAGCGCACGCCTTCGTGTGAGTCGGCATAGGCAATGTAGGGCTTTATGTCGTATATAGGCGTGCCGTCCATAAGGTCGGCACCGCTTACAAGTATCACCGGGCCGTCGGGGGTGTCGGTTTCTATGCCCGAAATCTTCACCGACGACAGTCCGAGACGGTTGGGCCTGAACGGCGAGCGTGTGGCGAAGACACCCATTTTCACGTTGCCGCCCAACAGCGGAGGGCGCACCACGGGGCTTGCCGCCGCATGCCTGTTGGCCGAAAACTCCCATATCAGCCACAGATAGTCGAAACCTTCAAGGCCGCGCAGTGCGTCGGCACACCTGAATTTCGGCTCAAACACTATCGTTCCTGGAATGTTTCCGGCAAGGCCGCTTTGTTTCGGGATGCCGAACTTCGACGCGAACGGCGACCTGAAATGCGCTATTTGTTCTATCTCCATATTGCTCTTGTTTTTTAAAGGCCACGGGGGCAAGGGTGTGCAAATTTACAAAAAAGCACTTAAAAGGCGCACTGTGCCGTATGCTTAATTCTGCACTGCCGTAAGGCGATAGCTTATTTAACACTTCAATGCCGTTTCTTCTCGGAAAAAAACCTTACTTTTGCATATACAACCGTTCTGCCCGATGCCCCGTGGCAGGGCCTTGACAGGGGGCTGATACGGTTTGTCTGCATCAGGACTAATCTTAAACGAAAATACTTACAAAACAAATGAAACCGACAAAGACAAGCGGGCGCAGCCCCATTTCATGGGTACCAACGCTCTATTTTGCCATGGGAATGCCGTTCGTGGTGCTCAATATGGTGTGTACACTCATGTTCAAGGGACTCGAAGTGTCCGACGGACAAATAGCCTTCTGGACTTCGATAATAATGTTTCCCTGGACGCTGAAACCGCTGTGGAGCCCGCTCCTCGAAATCTACAAGACAAAGAAATTCTTCGTCGTGGTGACACAAATTGCCACGGGATGCGTGTTCGGTCTTGTGGCCATGACCCTGCACCTGCCCGATTTCTTTGCCGTGACAATAGCGTTGCTTGCCGTTATCGCGCTGAGCGGAGCCACACACGACGTGGCAGCCGACGGTGTTTACATGGCAACGCTCTCCACCGAAGACCAGGCAAAGTATATAGGCTGGCAGGGAGCATTCTACAACATTGCAAAAATCGCCGCCACCGGCGGACTTGTGTATCTTGCCGGAGCTCTCATAACGCATTTCACGGGCAGCACCGCAGGACTTGATGCAGCCGGCATTGCCGCTGCAAAACACCACGGCACGGTGATGGCGTGGACAGTCATCATGTTCATCATCGGTGTGGTGATGCTTCTTCTCGGCATCTACCACATCAAGTTCCTGCCCAGCGATGCCAAGAAAGAGGCTTCAGAAAAGCCCAGTTTCAAGGAGAGCATGGTTGAACTCGGACGTGTCTTTGCCGATTTCTTCCGCAAACGCCACATTGTATATTACATCTGCTTCATCATTCTCTACCGCTTTGCCGAGGGATTCGTGATGAAAATCGTGCCGCTTTTCCTTAAAGCGTCGCGTGCCGAGCAGGGTCTCGGACTTAGCGAGCAGGAGATAGGACTGTGTTATGGCACTTTCGGTGCGGCGGCTTTCGTTATCGGTTCGATACTTGCCGGCTACTACATAGCCCACCGTGGATTGCAAAAATCGCTGTTTTCACTGTGCTGTGTGTTCAACCTTCCGTTCGTGGCCTACACCCTCCTCGCCATCTACCAGCCCGAAAGCCTGTGGCTTATAGGCGGCGGCATCGTGCTGGAATATTTCGGCTACGGCTTCGGCTTCGTTGGGCTGACATTGTTTATGATGCAGCAAGTTGCTCCCGGAAAGCACCAAATGGCGCACTACGCGTTTGCATCGGGCATAATGAACCTCGGCGTCATGCTGCCGGGAATGGTCAGCGGCTATGTGAGCGACTGGCTGGGCTACCGCATGTTCTTCATCGTGGTGCTTGTGTGCACCATTCCCGCCTTCCTCATAACATGGTTTGTGCCGTTCACATATCCCGACAAGGCGAAAGAATAAATCAATATAAACTACACGATAAAATCACAATTAAATCATCAATATGAGCAATCTTATCATCAAGGGCAATCCGTTGCCCAACATGCCGTGGGAAGACCGTCCCGCCGACTCCAATGCCGTGATGTGGCGTTGTTCTAAAAACCCCATCATCCCGCGCGACCTTCTGCCCACCTCCAACAGTATTTTCAACAGTGCCGTTGTGCCTTTCGGCGACGGCTTTGCCGGGGTGTTCCGTTGCGACGACACCAACCGCCGCATGGTTCTGCATGTGGGTTTCTCCAAAGACGGCGTGAACTGGAACATCAACGAGGAGCCTCTGCGCTTCGAGTGCGACAACGCCGAGATAGGACAGTGGGTTTACGGCTATGACCCGCGCGTGTGCTTCATCGACGACCGCTACTATGTGACATGGTGCAACGGCTATCACGGCCCTACAATAGGCGTGGCCTGGACAAAGGATTTCAAGACATTCCACCAGCTTGAGAACGCTTTCCTGCCCTACAACCGCAACGGCGTTCTGTTCCCGAAGAAAATCAACGGCAACTTCGCCATGCTCAGCCGCCCCAGCGACACAGGCCACACTCCGTTCGGAGACATCTTCTACAGCGAGTCGCCCGACATGGAGTTCTGGGGGCGCCACCGCCACGTCATGGCTCCGGCAGCGTTTGAGCAGTCGGCATGGCAGTGCATGAAAATAGGCGCAGGCCCTATCCCCGTTGAAACATCAGAGGGTTGGCTGCTGTTCTACCACGGCGTATTGCGCTCCTGCAACGGCTATGTGTATGCCTTCGGGTCGGCACTGCTTGACCTTGAGACACCTTGGAAGGCTATCTACCGTTCTGGCCCTTACCTCATTTCTCCGCAGACTCCTTACGAATGCATGGGCGATGTGCCCAACGTGTGCTTCCCGTGTGCAGAGCTGCACGACCCGGAAACAGGCCGCATAGCTATCTATTACGGCTGCGCCGACACCGTTACGGGCCTCGCTTTCGGCTACATTCCCGAGATAATTGAGTGGACACGCAAGAACAGCATCATCTGATGCAGTCTTCTTAACAAGAGAATAAACTGCGGGTGGGATTTGTTTTCAAATTCCACCCGTTTTTTTGGGGAGCATTTTTTCTTCTAATTGGAAATAAAAATGTAATTTTGAATTTGATAAATTGGCCAATGGTATTTTGGACACATCACGTCAAAGTGTATATGACGTGATAGATTCTGACATACCAAAAGATGGAGAAATTAACCATTTAGGCATAATTGAAGAGCATTGCACTACTGTATATAAAGTGCAGGAAGCTTTTTCGGCAGTAACATTACCCGAAGGGAATGTTTACCGTGATGCAATTATTCATTGTTTATACGACACCATATAATTCTCCCGTATAGGAGAAAGGCAAAAACCACGGCATCATTTTTATGTCTTTTGGCAGGTGGCGCAGAAAGAAATTACATTAAAACCCATATCATAATGATGACAATACAGCAAGCAATGACATCACGGCATAGCGTCAGGAGTTATACTTCACAACCACTCACCCCTGCACAGATTGATTCTTTGCAGCAAGAGATTGACCTTTGCAACGAGGAAGGCGGCCTGAACATACAGTTGGTCACCGCCGAGCCCAAGGCTTTCCGTGGCATTTCCTCCTACGGCAAATTCTCGGGAGTGAAGAATTATTTTGTAATGGCAGGCCCGAAAGGAAACAGGCTCGACTGCCTCGTGGGCTATTACGGCGAGCGTCTGGTGTTGCTTGCACAGTCGTTGGGGCTCAACACCTGCTGGGTGGGGCTTACCTACCGCAAGGTGGCAACTGCCTTCAAACTGCATGACAACGAAAAGGTGGCTTGCGTGATAGCCCTCGGACACGGCACGACACAGGGACGTGAGCGCAAGAGCAAGACAATCAGTCAGGTGAGCAATGCCAACGACACCACACCACAGTGGTTTGTCAACGGTGTGAAAGCGGCTTTACTGGCTCCTACCGCAATAAACCAGCAGAAGTTTTACTTCGAACTCACCGACAGGAAAGCACCGTCAGGCAAACCGATTGTCATCAGCCGCCGCCTGTTCTCCATGGTGGGATACACGCAGATGGACATTGGCATTGCCCGTCTGCATTTCGAACTCGGTGCCGGGCACGACAACTTTGAATGGATGGAAAAGCTCTGAAACATTGGCTGGCGGCAACCGAATATTGCTACGCTTATGCGCCTGTTTTTAAAGATTGAAGAATACAAGAGAAAGGATAACGCAACTATGAAAGAACTCAAACCCAACGGCGGCATACCGCGAAGCATTCTTTTCGCCATGGCCGTCATCGGCGGACTTACCGTCGCCAATCTTTACTACAACCAACCGCTGCTCGAAGCCATGCGGCAGACACTGGGCGGCACTGAGCTGCAGGCCAACCTCATCACGTTCATCACCCAATTGGGATATGCTTCGGGACTGATACTCATCGTGCCACTCGCCGACAAGGTGTCGCGCCGCAAGATTATCACCGTCAACATCAGCGTGGCAGTAGTGTGCTGCATCGCCATCGCCGTCAGCCAGAACCTGCCGACGGTATGGGCGGCATCGCTCATTCTGGGCTGCAACAGTGTCGTGCCCCAGATGTTCATACCCGTGGCAAACCATTTCTCCAAGCCTGAGAACAAGTCGCGCAACATGGGCCTCGTGCTCACCGGGCTTCTCAGTGGCGTGCTCGGGGCAAGAGTGCTGAGTGGATATGTGGGCGAATGGTTCGGCTGGAGGGCAATGTTCGGCATCGCCGCCGTCATCATGGCGGTGAGTCTCATTGTCATGCTGCGCACCCTGCCCGTGATGCCGTCCAGTTTTGCGGGTTCTTACGGTAAACTCATGAAGTCGATTGTGCGCATCTACCGCGACTTTCCTGCCATACGCATCTATGCCCTCCGTGGCGGATTGAGCTTCGGCAGCATGATGGCCATATGGTCGTGCATGGCATTCCACCTCACGGGTGCTCCTTTCCATGCCGGAAGCGATGCCGTGGGACTGCTCGGACTGTGCGGACTGGCGGGTGCCACGGCGGCAAGCGGCATAGGCAAGTACATTCCCCGGTTTGGCATAGAGCGTTTCTGTCTTGCAGGAGTCCTTCTACAGTTCACCGCATGGGCAGTGGCGTTTTTCTTCTCCGACAGTTACATTGGACTTGTCATTGCCATAATCCTCGTCGACGTGGGGGCGCAGTGCTACCAGTTGAGCAACCAGAGCGGTTGCCTCTCGCTCGTTCCCGAGGCCACCAACCGTGCCAATACCATATTCATGAGCCACCTCTTCGCCGGGGGAAGTCTCGGCACTCTGTGTGCCGGCGTGGCATGGAACTGGGGCGGATGGAGTGCAGTTTGCCTCGTAGGCTTCGGCTTCGCCCTCGCCGTGTCGGCAGTGAACGTGCTTTTTCATCTTTATTTCCGTGGTCAAACCACCCCTTCCTGAAATTGCAATATGGCAGAACAAGAAAACAACACCGGCGTGCGCAGCATCGTCACTGCCGATGCGCCATACGCTGGCAACGTGATGCTCATTCCGCATGACATACAACACAAGGCATTGCATCTATGTTGGAAATACAACATGACCGACCCGTCAGACCGTGAAACACAGTCAGCTATCCTCAAAGAACTGCTTGGCACATGGCACGAACATGTGGCGATAATGCCGCACATACACTTCGACTACGGCATCAACACCCACTTTGCCGGCGGAAATTTCACGTTTGTCAATTTCGACTGCGTGTTTCTCGACACATCACCTATACATATTGGCGAGGATGTCTTTATCGGTCCGAAGTGCGTGCTGGCCTGTGCCGGACACCCCGTCAACCCAGAACAACGGCAGCAGGAACCGCTCACGCAGAGCAAGCCCATACACATAGGCAACAACGTGTGGCTGGGCGCAAGCGTCACCATTGTCGGCGGCGTTGACATTGGCGACGGTTCGGTCATTGCCGCAGGTGCAGTAGTCACAAAAGACATTCCTGCCGGAGTGGTGGCCGGAGGTGTGCCGTGCAAGGTGATAAGGCCGATAACAGAGGCCGACAGAATAAAGCCTGATGAAATCAAGTTCTAAACACAACCAAATGAACCTTATTCATTACAGATTATGTGCCTCACACAGCGCGCTTTTTCATTCCGCCGCAACCGGCGGCATGAACAGGTTGCGGTGCGGAAAATTCGTGCCGTATTTCTTGCGCAGTTTGTCGAAAAGTGCCATTGTGTCGCGCGAAAAACCGTGCCCTTTCCATGTGCTCGTGTTGGTAACAAGAATCCAGCACTCGCCGTCGGCATATTTCAGCACTATCGCGCTTGTGCCCGAAAGCGATCCTGTGCGTATCCACGGGCCGCGCTTCGGCGTGTAGTTCCATCCCATGGAAAATCCATAATCGGGCATCTCACGCGTCATGGCAGCCACCGAACCGGGCGTGATAATGTCGGGGATAACAGGGCAACCGTCAATCGTCGCCACAAGACGCGACAGTTCGGCTGCCGACGCGCACCATGCCCCTGCTCCCGAGAGCCGTGGCAGATCGTTGTCGCCATAGCATTTCTCCACGAGCCGTCCACTGTTGTTGTATTCGTAAACAGGCACCGACCCCTTGTGCACATAGTAGTGCACCTCGTTGGGGCGGCGGTCTTTAAGGTAAGTCCCGGCTATGTGGAAATCGTGGCATCCGGCAGGATTGAGCACATGCTTCTGCATGAATGCCTCATAAGACATGCCGCTCCGACGCTCTATAATCATCGACAGCAAGGTGAATCCAAGGTTGCTGTAGCAGCGTGCCGTGCCCGGCGTGTAGCCCAGACGGCGTTTCAGCAGAATGCGCAGCAAGGTGCGGTGATCGGGCGGCGCGGCAAGATGGTTCTGCATGATGATGTAGCGAGTGGAGAACATAGGGTCGCCCGCATAGTTGTTGAAACCGCCCTCGTGGCGCATGAGCTGCTCAACGGTTATGTCGAAATAGCGTTTGTCCTTTATCACGTTGGTGTATGCCGTGTCGTTGAGCACGCCTTTCGGGCCGAACACATGCTCAGAGAGGCGCACGCGCCCCATTTCGCCCAGTTTCATTATGCCCACCGCCGTGACAAGTTTCGACACCGACGCAATGCGCATTATGTGGTGCGGCTCCATGGGTTCACGTTTCTCCACATCGGCCCATCCGTAGCCCTTGGCATAGAGCAGCGAGTCGTTGCGCGTCACGGCAAGCTGCGCGCCGTTTATCTCCCAACGTTTCAGGTAACGCTGCATCACAGAGTCGAGCCCGTGCAGCTGGGCAACGTCGGAAAGGGCATTGGTGAGAGTGTCGTTGAGACGGAACTTCGACAGCGTGTCCTGACCGTTACCTGTTGCGTCGTTGCGGCTGCACGAGCAGCTGCATTTCGACAATGCGAACACAAACAGGGCTACTATTGAAAACAGCACCAGCCGCACACGCGTGCAGTATTGCTTTTTTATGCGGTATTTCTTCATTTTTCTGTAAACAGGCGTCTAAATTATCCGTATATATTATATGTCAGCAGATGTCCATTATACTTTGATATATCAAATAATCTTGAACACCTGCTAAAAACAAAATGTGGCAGAAGCTGCCGATAGGGCATTTCAAAAGAATTACAAAGGTAGCAATAAAAATCTTATAAAGCGAATATTGCGGCACAGAGTGCTGCCCGTTGCCCCCTTTTCGGCACTTGGCGGCCATGTGCGGCAACCGCAATACGCACGCACCGCACACGGCGCACGCATGCAGCGCAGCCGCCGCAAGGTGGCCGGCGGGGCTTCGCCGCGAAACAACCGGGGCAAAACAAAGCGGCACCGCACCCGTGAAAATGCCACCGGTGCGATGCCGCTATGCCTATGTATGCTGCCGCAACTGAGGCGGCAATGTCATGAAAGTCCTTCTATCTCTCCGTCAACGATGTCGATGTGCATGGCCTGCGGCTCCTTGGGAAGCCCCGGCATGCGCAGGATGCTGCCTGCTATTACCACAATCATCTCTGCTCCGGCATTCACCACGATGTCGCGCACGTTGACGTCAAATCCCGATGCCACGCCATACTGTTTGGCATCGGTAGAAAACGAGTATTGTGTCTTGGCAATGCACACTGGGAAACGGTTGTAGCCAAGGTCGTAAATCATCTTCAGTTTCTTCTTGGCCGCCGCGCTGAACGTAACCTTCCACGCACCGTAGATGTTGCGTGCCACGCGCTCAACCTTGTCCTCAACGCTGTCGTCGTCGTCATACACGAAATGAAGCGGTGCCGACGGCTGTCCGTCAATGGTGTCAACCACGAGGCGGGCAAGTTCTTCAGCGCCTTTTCCGCCCTCGGCATAGGCGTTGTTAACAGCAAAGCCCACTCCGCGCTCAGCACAATGGCGGCGCACTATTTCAATCTCATCGTCGGTGTCCTCGGCATAGCGGTTGAACGCCACCACGACAGTCTGTCCGAACGACTGCATGTTGTCGATGTGCTTGTCGAGGTTGGCCAGGCCCTTCACAAGTCCTTCACTGTCGGGCATTTTTATTTTGTCGAGGTCTACGCCGCCGTGCATCTTCAGTCCCTGTGCCGTGGCCACAATCACCGTCAGCTTGGGCTGCAGCCCGGCCTTGCGGCATTTAATGTCGAAGAATTTCTCGGCACCGAGGTCGGCACCGAATCCTGCTTCGGTTATGGCATAGTCGCCGAATGTCATTGCCATTTTGGTTGCGAGGATTGAGTTGCAGCCGTGGGCAATGTTGGCAAACGGTCCGCCGTGTACAAAAGCCGCCGTGTGCTCGGTAGTCTGCACGAGATTCGGCGAAATGGCATCGCGCAGCAATACGGTTATGGCACCGGCCACGCCCAAGTCTTTCACGGTAAACGGATTGCCCTCTACCGTGAAACCGAGCAATATGTTTTCTATGCGGCGGCGCAGGTCGTCCTCGTCGGTGGCAAGGCAGAGTATGGCCATGATTTCAGAAGCCGGGGTAATGTCGAAGCCCGACTCGCGCATCACTCCGTTGGCACGGCCTCCAAGACCCGTAACGATATCGCGCAGACCGCGGTCGTTGACATCGAGCACGCGGTTCCACAGCACCTCGCGCATGGCAAAGCCGTTTTCACGGTTCTGGTAGATGTAGTTGTCGAGCAAGGCAGTAATCATGTTGTGCGCCGAAGTTATTGCGTGAAAGTCGCCGGTGAAGTGCAGGTTTATCTTGTCCATGGGCAGCACCTGTGCGTGTCCGCCTCCGGCAGCACCGCCTTTCATGCCGAAACACGGGCCGAGCGAAGGCTCGCGCAACGCGCACACGGCCTTCTTGCCTATGCGTGCCAGACCTAGTGCCAGACCAACCGTTACCGTGGTCTTGCCTATTCCGGCCTTCGTCGGGGTTATTGCGGTGACAAGTATAAGATTGCTTCGGCTCACCTTGTCGTCGTCGATAAGCCTTGACGGCACTTTGGCTATGTAGTGTCCGTAATGTTCAAGTTCTCCTGTGGGTATGCCGTAGGCGGCTGCCACTTCCTCAATGTTCTTCAGCTTGATGCTGCGTGCTATTTCGATGTCGGTCATAATGGTGTTTGGTTAAACGAAAAGGCACAAAGTGCAGCCTTCTCCTGATTGCCCGGCCTTGTGTGCCGGCGGATAGAACTGTGCCTTGCGCCTTCTTGCTTTCATGGTGCAAAGTTAATCACTTTATTCCGATTATGAAAGCCAAACGGGCAACTTTTGAGTTCTTGCGTTCTGTTTGCCTTTTTGCCATGCTACTTCAAAACTTTCTTTCCGTCCTTTATGTAGACACCTTTGGGGAGTGAGCTGCAGTCATGGCCCATTATTTTACCAACAGTTTTCCATTTCGCCAACGGGCATTTTACTCCAAGTGGATTATCAATTGTCGGCATTTTCTTTTTTTGAATTGCAACGGATTTTAAAACGAACAGATTATTGGAATAGTTAGAAAAAATATATAACTTTGCATACTACGAGAAACAATCATACATTATATAATTACCGACACGCTGCACGGCACCCCCGGCGGTGTCAACAAAAACACCAAATAACATTATGGCAACAACACCAGAATTCAAGTATGCGCCCATGTTCCAGCTCGGAAAGGACACTACTGAGTATCGCCTCATTGGCAATGAAGGCGTAAGCACTGCCGAGTTTGAAGGCAAGACAATCCTGAAAGTATCGAAAGAGGCTCTCACACAACTTGCACAACAGGCTTTCCACGACGTGGAGTTCATGCTGCGCCGCGAACACAACGAGCAAGTGGCAAAGATTCTTGCCGACCCCGAGGCTTCGGAAAACGACAAGTATGTGGCCCTGCAGTTCCTCCGCAACGCCGAGACTGCCGTAAAGGGCATACTGCCTTTCTGCCAGGACACCGGCACGGCAATAATACACGGCGAGAAAGGACAGCGTGTGTGGACTGACTTTGAAGACGAGGAGGCACTCAGCCTCGGCGTGTACAACACCTACACGCAGGACAACCTGCGCTACTCGCAGAACGCTCCGCTGAACATGTATGACGAGGTGAACACACGTTGCAACCTTCCGGCACAAATCGACATCGAGGCAGTGGAGGGCGACGAATACCGCTTCGTAATGGTGGCAAAGGGCGGAGGCTCTGCCAACAAGACCTATTTCTACCCGATGACAAAGGCAACGATACAGAACGAGGGCACTCTCCTTCCTTTCCTCGTGGAGAAGATGAAGAGCCTCGGCACTGCAGCCTGCCCCCCCTACCACATCGCTTTCGTAATCGGCGGCACTTCGGCAGAGAAGAACCTGCTCACCGTGAAGCTGGCCTCTATAAAATATTACGACAACTTGCCCACCACAGGCGACGAGACTGGACGTGCATTCCGCGACATCGACCTTGAGAACAAGTTGCTTGAGGAGGCACACAAGATAGGTCTCGGTGCACAGTTCGGCGGCAAATACCTCGCACACGACATCCGCGTTGTGCGCCTTCCGCGCCACGGCGCAAGCTGCCCGATAGGCATGGGAGTGAGCTGCTCGGCCGACCGCAACATAAAGGCAAAGATAAACAAAGACGGTATATGGCTCGAGAAGATGGACGAAAACCCCACAGAGCTTATACCCGAAGAACTGCGCCGTCCGGGAGAGGGTGCAAAGGGCATTGAAATAGACCTTGACAAGGGCATTGACGCAGTGCGTGCCGAACTCACGAAATATCCCGTGAGCACACGCGTGAACCTCAAAGGCACTATAATCGTGGCACGCGACATTGCACACGCCAAGCTGAAGGCGCGCCTGGATGCCGGCGAGGAGCTGCCTGAATATTTCAAGAACCATCCCATTCTCTATGCCGGACCGGCAAAGACTCCCGAAGGCTACCCCTGCGGAAGCATGGGTCCGACCACGGCCAACCGTATGGACCCCTATGTTGACGAGTTCCAAGACCACGGTGCATCGCTCGTGATGATTGCCAAGGGCAACCGTGGGCAGGTGGTAACAGACGCTTGCCACAAGCACGGCGGATTCTATCTCGGCACTATAGGCGGCGTGGCCGCAGTGCTCTCGCAGAGCAGCATCAAGAGCATAGAGTGTGTGGAATATCCCGAACTGGGCATGGAGGCTATATGGAAGATTACCGTCGAGGACTTCCCTGCATTCATACTCGTAGACGACAAGGGCAACGACTTCTTCAAGCAGCTCAAGCCCTGGACTCCGTGCACACACTGCAAGTAGGCAACAGCGGCCATGGCGGCCAAAGCAAGAAACCGCCTGTGGCGTGCCTGACAACTCAATGCTGCGCAGGCAAGTGACGGCAACCATGCCGGACACTTGCCCGCAGACATTTTGCAAGGCACATGCACGGAACATTCCGATTACAGCTACATTTACAATACCAAAAAAGAATCACTATGAAAAAGTATTTAGCAGAACTTGTGGGCACAACAGTGCTCGTGTTAATGGGTTGCGGCGCGGCTGTGAGCCTTGGCTGTGACAACGGCAACGCCGCATCGGTCGTTGGAACGGCAATGGCATTCGGCCTCGCTGTAGTGGCTATGGCCTACACCATAGGCGGCATCTCGGGATGCCACATCAACCCTGCCATAACACTTGGCGTATATCTCAGCGGCCGCATGAGCGGCAAGGATGCTGCAATGTATGTGCTTTATCAAGTCATAGGAGGCGTAATCGGAGCGGCCATTCTGTGGGCACTGACATCGACATCGGGCCTTACCGGCACCGGGGCCAACGACCTGCAGGTGTATGGCGACGGCACCATAGCCCCGTTCGGGGGCTTGCTTGCCGAGGTTGTGTT
The DNA here is from genome assembly GCA_963607545.1 of bacterium. GTDB lineage: Bacteria > Bacteroidota > Bacteroidia > Bacteroidales > Bacteroidaceae > Prevotella. Next base: position 84,367 of record CAVDCP010000007.1, on the reverse strand, counting down.
CACATGTGTCTTCGTGCTTGTTGTGCTTGGTGCCACATCAAAAACCAACGGGGCTACCAACAATTTCGCCGGTTTGGCAATAGGTCTGTCGTTGGTGCTCGTGCACCTTGCCTGCATACGCTATACAGGCACATCGGTAAATCCGGCACGCAGCATTGGCCCGGCATTGTTCCAGGGCGGCTCTGCACTCTCCAACCTGTGGATATTCATCGCAGGGCCGCTTGTGGGCGGAGCATTGGCTGCCGGCATCTGGAAAATTGTTGAACCTGCCGTGAAAAACGGCAAAAAGTAAGATTGCATGAAAAGAAGCATTTCAACATTGCTCCTCACTTTGTGTGCCGGGTGCGTCATGGCACAGGCACAAAGTGTCGTGAAACTCGGCAAACCCGACATGAAACGTGGCACAACTGCCATGAAAGCCCTGTCGGAAAGGAAATCCACACGCGAGTGTGCCGACCGCAAACTCTCCGAGAAAGACCTTTCCGATTTGCTTTGGGCAGCAAACGGCGTAAACCGCAAGGATGGCAAGCGCACTGCCCCGTCGGCAATGAACCGTCAGGACATCGACATATATGTCGTCAGCGACAAGGGTGCATACCTGTACAATGCCGCCGAGAACCAGCTTGAACTTGTGGCCGAGGGCGATTTCAGGGCCGAGGTGGCAAGCAGACAGGATTTCGTGAAGGCATTCCCCGTGTCGTTGGTACTCGTTTCCGACCTCGAAAGGTTTGCCAAGAACGACGAACACACACGCCTCATGGCTGCCGTAGATGCAGGATGCGTGTCGCAAAACATCTCGTTGTTCTGCGCAGCCAACGGTATGGCTACGGTTGTGCGCGGAACAATGGACGATGACGCTTTGAGAAAGACTCTCAAGCTGAACGACTCTCAACTGCTTCTGCTCAATCAGCCCGTGGGCTACATGAAATGATTGTATCATTGAAAAAGGCCGCTACACGATTAAATTGAAGTATAGCGGCCTTTTTTATTCAGATGTATAAAAGAAACGTAATTTATCGGGTGTTAAAATTTGAACAGTAACTTATTGTACATTTATTATGGCAAAAACGTATTTTAAAGGACTCCTTTTAGCCACTTTTCTGTGCGCTGTCAGTGTGACAATGAATGGCCAAAATCTTCAAGAGGTTGTCTATTTGAAGAATGGCGGCGTTATCCGTGGCTTAATCATTGAGCAGAAGCCCAATGAAAGTTTGAAAATACAGACCGTTGACGGCAATGTCTTCGTATACAAGATGGACGAGGTTGACAAGATTACCAAGGAAATGCCGCTTAAGAACACTTCGGCCAAACAAGATAACGACCAAGACGATGCCCCCAGCACCTATGGTTGGGGCAAAGCTCCACGCTACCGTGGTTTCTTCGGCGAGTCGTATGTCTTTGGTACAGGAGGCGACCACGAGGAAGACCGCAATCTTCTCTACACATCACACGGCTTACAAATCAATCCTTTCCTGTACGCCGGAGTGGGTCTCGGCATCAACTATTGGGTTGATTCTGAAGTTTGTAGTGTCCCCATCTTTGCACATCTGCGCAGCGAGTTCCACATGTCATTAAAGAAGAATGTCTCGCCTTATATCGACGCGAAGATAGGTTACAGCGTTGCCGACGTTGAAGGGTTCTATTTCACACCTTCTGTTGGATGCCATTTCTATTTCGGCCACAGCAAAGTGGGGTTGAGCGTAGGTCTGGGATATGTGCTGCAGAAGTGCAAAATGAATTATTATGACTATTCCTACAACTATTTGTGGTCGGGAACAGGCACTGCTGGCGGACTTGAACTAACCGTTGCTTTGGACATATAACACCTATAGCATTGAAACAAAGAATGGCATAATAGCCAGAGTTACATTTGTTTGCGCGCCTTGTATGAAGACACCTTCGTGTGGTTTTCCTACAAGGCGTGTTGCGTTGATTGCAGCAGACGAAACACATCACATTTGCCCCACAACAAATCAGTGAATGGCAGGAAACTTTGCAAGGCATGCATGCCGTTGTCTTTTTGCAAACTTTTTAGGTTTTCTTTATTTTTTCGGAAAAAAGCATTAACTTTGCACCCGACCGACAGAGAGTCGGTTAAGGGGTGGCGGAGCATTTCCGTCTGAGATTATACCCTCAGAGCTGATCCGGACAATACCGGCGTAGCGAAAAGGTACAACATAAAAAGTACCCCTTTTTGTGTGTTATTTTTTAATTTTTCAGGTAAAAAAATGAAAAAGTTTATCGGTGCGGCGATGGCTGCAGCGTGTGTCGCCCCTGCAATGGCGGCCACCGAACAGACCAACCTCGACACAACCAAGGTGCAACACCTCTCTGAAGTGGTAGTGAAGGCTGTGAGAGCCCCTCAAAGTGCACCTTTCGCAATTGCGAACATCAAAAAACAGGAGTTGCAAAACTTTGCCAAAACAGGTCAGGAACTGCCTTTCCTCTTCGCCCGCACGCCCGGCGTGCTGGCATGGAGCGAGAACGGTTTGGGCATGGGCCCGGTTTACATGCGTCTGCGCGGAGCATCTGACAGCCGCATAAACATAACCCTCGACGGAGTGCCCCTCAACTCGCCTGAAGACCAAAGCGTGTTCTGGGCCAACATGAACAGCTACGGCTCGCTGCTCGGCAGCGCACAGATACAGCGCGGTATAGGCACGTCAACCAACGGCGACGGTGCTTTCGGCGGTTCAGTGTCGCTTGCCACTCTCACCCCCTCCACCACCCCGTCGCTTGAACTCACCGGATCCTACGGTTCGTTCAACACAATAAACTTCGGAACCAACTTCTCTACCGGGCTGCTGTGGAACCACCTTGTGTTCGACGGAGCCTATCACGAGACACGCACCGACGGCTACATACACAACACCGACGGCCGTTCCGGGTCGTACTACGGCAGTCTGGCATGGCTCAGCGACAATTTCACGCTGCGCTACCGCAACGTGGGCAATTTCGAGAAAATGGGACAGGCATGGAACGGAGTGACCACCGGCAACGACGATGCCACTATCTACGGCAACGGAGTAAACAGCTACAAGGACATGTATGAGCACGGACTCGGACGCTTCAACCCGCTCACCGAGCAGCTGGTGTTTGACGAAAAGAAATGGAGCTTCCCCACCGATGCCAACGGCAACTACCAGACAAAGCGTTACACCATGCGCGACGGCAGCGTGTGGGACAAGACCACCGACAATTTCTACCAAAACCACAACATCCTTTCAGCACTTTGGACTCCGTCGGAACACTGGTCGCACAACGTCACCCTGCACTACACCTACGGATATGGCTACTACAACGAGTTCAAACCCAATGCCACTCTCGCCACAAAGTTCGGAATGAACGAAACCTATGTGAACAGCAGCGGCGAGGTGAAGAACACAAAGTCGGATGCCGTGCGCCAGAAAGGACTGACACAGAACGAGTATGGCTTGATATACAACGTGAACTACAAGGACAAGGCTTGGGATGTAATCGGAGGGCTGAACATACAGCAGTTCCGCTGCAACCACTGGGGATATGTGCGCTACATAGCCGACGAGGAAATAGAGAAGAAATATCTCAAGAACGGCGAGAAATACAAGTATTACGACTCTGATGCCACGAAGAACGACTACAGCTGGTTTGTAAAGGCCGACTACAAGTTTGCTCCGCACTGGAACATCTTTGCCGACCTTCAGATGCGCTACCTCTACTACAACACCGACGGCATCAACGACCGCTTCCTGAAAGGCTCTGACGGACTTTATCACAACCATCAGATAAACATCAACGAGAATTATTTCTTCGTTAATCCCAAGGCCGGCATAAGCTACACCGCCAACGGTCACAAAGCCTACGCGTCGCTCGCCTACAGCAACCGCGAGCCCGAACGCAACAACTTCACCAACAACGGCAACTATCCCATGCCGTCGCCCGAGCGTCTTCTCGACATCGAGGCTGGCTACCAATATCAGGGCAGCAACTGGTATGCCGGTGCAAACCTCTATTATATGGGCTATGTGAACCAGTTTGTGCAGACCGGCATGAAGAGCGACATAGGCGAGAACCTCACCACCAATGTGCGCAGTTCCTACCGCCTCGGTGCCGAACTGAGTGCCGGATGGCAGCCGCTGTCGTTCTTATCGTTGGAAGCCAATGCCGCACTCAGCTCCAACAAGATAAAGGATTTCGACGAATATATAGAGAACTGGGACGGCGATGCCGAGCGCGTACACTACGACAACTCAACACTCGCATTCTCGCCGGCGGCAATACTCAACGGCTTCATCGACATACATTTCGGCGGTTTCCGCGCCACATGGCACACCAATTTCGTGAGCCGCCAGTATCTCGACAACACCGAGTGCAAAGACCGCTCGTTGCCACGCTACTCTCAAACCGACATCAACGCAAGCTACACCATAAACTGCAAGCGTTTCGCCGGACTGAAGCAGGTGGTCATAGGTGCTGATTTCAACAACATCTTCGACAACCACTACGCCGCAAGCGGATGGACTTACACCGCCGTATCGGCCTCTTCAGGCTACACCGCCGACAAACGCTACACGCAGCTTGGCTATGTGCCTATGGCCGGCTTCACGGCAATGGGACACCTGACGCTCAAATTCTGACAACAAGCTTTCCCCACACGGCTACGGCAACACTCTCCGTAGCCGTGGCTTCATAACCTTCCGGGCGCGGGTCTGACGGCAACAGCCGTACACGGCACGCGCCCGACTTTATTTTTAAAACCGAAACCAACATGACAGAATTCATATCACAGCACTGGCTCGACATCGTAACCACCATTCTGGGCATTGTCTACCTCGTGCTTGAATACCGCGCAAGCATCGCCCTGTGGTTTGTGGGCATTGTGATGCCTGCAATGGACACTTACCTGTATTGGACACACGGCCTTTACGGCGACGCAGGAATGGCGGTCTACTACACGTTGGCGGCCATTTACGGCTACGCAGTATGGAAATTCGGACGCAAGCACGGGCAGAAGCACGATGCCGACATGCCCATAACCCACATGCCAGGACGGCTCTACTTGCCAGCCACAGTGTTCTTCGCATTGGCATGGGGCATAACTTTCTATGTGCTCAAAAACTACACCAACAGCACAGTGCCCGTGACCGATGCCTTCACCAATGCACTCAGCTTTATAGGTTTGTGGGCACTGTCACGCAAATACATTGAACAATGGCTGTTCTGGATTGTGGTTGATGCATTCTGCACCTATCTGTATGTGGGCAAAGGCATCCCGTTCAAAGCCGGACTTTACGCCCTCTACACTGTAATTGCAGTGCTCGGCTATGTGAAATGGAAACGCATGATGGAGGCGGCAAAGGCCGGACGATGACAACTATGGACAAAACTACAAGCATGCCGCCGTTATACGACCTCACATTCGATGCCGTGATAGTGGGCAACGGCGATTTTCCCACACACCCCGCTGCGCTCGCCTTGCTGCACGGCGCATCCTGCATATGCTGCTGCGACGGTGCTGCCGAACAACTTGTTGATGCCGGTTTTACGCCCGACACAATCGTGGGCGACGGCGACTCGCTGCCCGCCCATTTGAAGCAGATTTTTGCCGACAGGCTCTACATAGTCAATGAGCAGGAAGACAACGACCAGACAAAAGCCACCCGGTGGTGCTTGGCCCACGGAAAGAAACGCATAGCCTATGTGGGAGCCACGGGACGGCGCGAAGACCATACCATAGGCGACATCGCGCTGCTGCCGCGCTATATGTCAGAAATGGGAATAGAACCTGTCATGGTGACCGACTTCGGATTCTTCATTCCTGCACACGGCGAAACTACGTTCCACACATTCGCACGCCAACAGGTGAGCATTTTCAACGTGTCGTGCCGCACTCTTGAAGGCGACGGTCTGCGCTGGCAACCTTATGCCTACGTCAGTGCATGGCAAGGCACGCTCAACGAGGCCATCGGCAATGCCGTGACCATGCGCGGCGACGGCCTCTACATGATGTATTTCACACACGACGCAAAACAATGAACAAAGCCCGTGTGTGAACTTTTTGGCGATAAAAGCCGACATTTGCAACATTTTGCATAACTTTGCACCCCGAACACCACCCCAACCCACCGTTTTGCCGAAAGGCATAACGTTTTTTTTATTTTTATTCATCAACAAACAAAAATCAATGTACAGACAAAAATTCAACAGCACGCAAGCACTGCGCTTCAAGCATTTCTCGCGCCGTGGCTACGCCCTGTTCAGTTGTGTCGGCAAAGAAGTGCTTATCTGCACGCTCAGCGTCGCCACCTTGACCTATGCCAAGGCCGACGGAATGAGCACACGGACAGAACTTGCCTCCGACACGACAAGGCACCGCGAGGTGAGTCTCGACGAGGTTGTCGTCACAGGATCGCGTGCCCCGCTGACAGCATTGCAGTCGGCAAAGATTGTCGCCGTAATATCGCGCGACGACATTCAACGAGCCGAAGCGCAGAGTATCAACGACATTTTGAAATTAGCCCCGGGCGTGGATGTCCGTCAGCGCGGTGGCTTCGGTGTTCAGACGGACATTTCAATCAACGGCGGCACGTTCGACCAAATCACCATTCTATTGAATGGCATGAACATTTCAAGCCCGCAGACAGGCCACAACGCCGCCGATTTCCCAGTATCACTCTCCGACATTGAGCGCATAGAGGTGCTCGAAGGCGCATCGGCACGCGTGTTTGGAAGCTCGGCTTTCAATGGCGCGGTGAACATCGTGACCCGCAGCGATGCCGCAAGCAACGTGTCGGTGTCGGCAGAAGGCGGTTCGTTCGGCACCTTCGGGGGCGATGCCGGAGTGACGCTGCGCAGCGGCAACACGTCGAACAAGCTCAGTGCGGGCTACACCCAGAGCGACGGCGGCACCGAAAACAGCAGTTTCAAGAAGCGGCGAGCATTCTACCAAGGCGACTTCAAGTCGCGCTTCGTCGACCTACAGTGGCAGGGCGGCATATCGTCGCAGGACTTTGGGGCCAACACCTTTTACAGTGCGAAATACAACAACCAGTTTGAAGCCACGCGCCGCTACATAGCCTCGGCACAGGCCGACGTGAAACCGCTCGGCAACGAGAGCCTCGTGGTATCGCCCATGCTCTACTGGCATCACGACAACGACCACTACCAGCTCATACGCGGCAAGGAAGGTGCAAACAACGGGGAGAACTACCACAGCACCGACGTGTATGGTGCGAGCCTCAACGCACACGCCGCATGGCTGCTAGGAAAGACAGCCCTTGGCATGGACATACGCCGCGAGCACATCATTAGCACGGCCTACGGTGACCTGCTTCCCGAAAGCGAATGGAAAGACATAAGCGGAAGCGACCGCAAGTATGACCACCGGGGCGACCGCACCAACACAAGTGTCTTTCTTGAGCACAACATAATAATCGGCGGACTCACCGTCTCGGCCGGTGTACTCGCCAACCGCAACACCGGTCTTGACAACACATTCCGGCTCTATCCCGGCGTTGACATAAGCTACCGGCCCAACGACAACTGGAAATTCTACGCCTCTTGGAACAAGGCCCTGCGTGTGCCCACATACACAGATCTCTACACGAGCAACTCAGTGCAGCAGGGCGACCTTGCACTCAAACCCGAAAAGAACCAGACGTTCAAGGCGGGCGCACGATACCGCCGCACCGGGCTCGACATATTGGTGAGCGGTTTCTACAGCAAGGGCACCGACATGATTGACTGGGTGTATGAAACAGCCGAAAGCAAGAAATATCATGCCATGAACATTGGCAAGCTCGACAACATGGGGGCAGCAGCCGATGTGACGCTGCACACGGGCGAACTGTTTGCCAACCCGTTCATAACGCTTGTGAAGGCCGGCTATGCCTACATTCACCAAAGCCACAATACCGAGCATGAGATATACCGTTCGCTCTATGCCCTTGAGTATCTGCGCCACAAGGCCACGCTGGAAATCGACCACAGGATATGGAGCAAGCTCACGGCTGCTTGGTTTGTGCGCTGGCAAGAACGCATGAACCACTACACGCCCTACACCAAAATCGATGCACGCGTGCAGTGGGACGGCGGCAACTACAAACTCTTTGTCAAGGCCGACAACATAACGTCGCACCGCTACTACGACCTCGGAGGCGTGCTCCAGCCGGGGTTCTGGATTATGGCTGGCGGCAGCATGCGTTTCAAACTCTGACACTGCAGCCTTGCCGTAAAGCATGAGCATGAAACTGCGGCAAGACACAAAGTCCATAAAACACATGCAACCGGACGGCAACCGCACACATGCGGCAACCGCCCGGTTGCTTTCTTTACGGGTTTTGTCTACTTCAAGGCAGCTCCTCAGGCGACGATATCAGAGTAACAGCCCCGTGGGCTATGAGGAAATCGCGGTCGCGAAATCCCCATAACACACTCACGCACGGCATGCCACTGTTGGCCGCCGTCTGCACGTCAACATCGCTGTCGCCAATGTAGACAGCCCCTTCACGCCCAACGCCAAGTTCGCGCAGAGCCTCGACCACGGTGTCGGGGGCAGGTTTCTTGCGTATGCCGTCACGCTCACCTATCGCCACCTCAACATAATCGCCGAAGAAATGGCGGCACAACTCACGCGTGGCCGCATAAAATTTGTTGCTCACCACGGCAATGTTCTTGCCCTCGTCTTTCAGGGTTTTCAGCAGTGCCATTATGCCGGGATAAGGTTGTGTGGTGTCGAGGTTGTGCTCCATGTAGTGACGGCGAAACGTGGCGTAGGCATCTTCAAAGGCCGGATTGGCCTCGCCTTGCGGTATGGCGCGCTCCATTAGTTTGCGCACGCCGTTGCCCACAAAACGCCGCACATCATCAACCGAGTGTTCGGGCAACGAGTGCGAACGCAAAGCGAAGTTGCAGCTTGCCGCCAAATCGCCGAGAGTGTCGAGCAGCGTACCGTCCAAATCAAAGATGTAAGTGTCGTATTTATGCATTGCCGTTGGTATTTAAATTGCAGACATACAATTATATCTCGCTGCAAATTTACTGCTTATTATTCCTTCCCGGCAAAAACCGTTGTTGGAATTTTGCCACCTTGCCGCATTTTCCTGTTCCATGTCAAGCCTTGGTTATCAGTCTGCAAACGCTACAAACCGAAAGCGGGCACATCCCTGCAAAAAAGGATATGCCCGCCACTGCGTATGCGTTGTTTACAGTTATTTCTCTATCAAGTCAACCGAACGCTTCAGGAATGCGTCGAGTGCTGCACCGCGCAGCATTCCGTTCTGCAGGAGAGCAAGGTCGATGAGCTGGTGCACCACCTTGTTGTCCTTTGCATAATCGCTTATTATGCCGTTTTTCTTCTCGCGTTGCTCTTCAAGTTTCTTCTCGGTGTCCTTCAAGTCGTTCTTCTCCTCCTCGGTCACCTCCTCGGGTTTCTTCGCATTCTGCGTCTGGTGAAGAGCCGCGATGCGTGCCTCAAGTCCTTTCATCTCACTTGTTACGGGTGCGAGCGAACCGCCGCAGGCCGAGTTCTCGTCGGCAAGCAGACTCTTGATGAGCTTGTGGTCGCTGTTGAGCACGAGGTTGAAGCTGTCGGGCATCTGCGCATAGAAAGCCATTCCGGGCTGGAACTGGCTCGCTTCCTTCATTCGGCGCATATACTCGCTCTGCGTGATAAGCACCGGGAGAGAACCTTCGCCGAGTGCCTGTACATCAACAAAGAAGTCGGCCTTGTCGAGTTTGGGCATCTGCGAACGGAACACCTGTGACAAAATGTCACGGCTGTCTTTGTCCAGTTCGTCGCCGTTCTTCTCGTCCTTCGCTATCAATCGGTCTACGATGTCGCTGTCCACGCGTGTGAAACGGCTCTTCTCGAATTTCTGTTCAAGCATCGACACCATGGGAGTGTCGAGCTGCCCGTCGAGCAGGAGCACGCTGTAGCCTTTGCCCTTTGCAGCCTCTATGTAGCTGTACTGTCCTTCAACGTCGTTGGCATAGAGATACACGAGATTGCCGTCCTTGTCGGTCTGGTTGTCCTTGATGAGTGTCTTGTACTCGTCGAAAGTGAAATACTTGCCGTCAACATCCTTCATCAGCGCGAAATCTTTTGCCCTGTCGTAGAAATCCTCCTGCGAAAGCATTCCGTAGTTGATGAATATCTTGAGGTTGTCCCACTTCTCCTCATAGTCCTTGCGGTTTTCCTTGAATATGGAATTGAGGCGGTCGGCCACTTTCTTTGTTATATATGTGGAGATTTTCTTCACGTTGGCATCGCTCTGCAGGTAGGAGCGGCTCACGTTAAGCGGTATGTCGGGCGAGTCGATGACACCGTGCAGCAGCGTAAGGAACTCGGGAACGATGCCCTCCACCTGGTCGGTAACGAACACCTGGTTGCAATACAACTGTATTTTGTTGCGCTGCAGCTCGATGTTCGACTTTATGCGCGGGAAATAAAGGATGCCCGTGAGATTGAACGGATAGTCTACATTGAGGTGTATCCAGAACAGAGGTTCGTCCTGCATGGGATAAAGCGTGCGGTAGAACTGCTTGTAGTCGTCGTCGGTCAGAGTGCTCGGGGTCTTTGTCCACAACGGTTCCACACTGTTTATCACGTTGTCCTCGTCGGTATCCTGCTGCTTGCCGTCCTTCCATTCGGTCTTTTTGCCGAATGCCACCGGCACGGGCATAAACTTGCAATACTTGTTGAGCAGCTCCTCAATTTTTGCCTTCTCAAGAAACTCCTTACAATCGTCGTCGATGTGCAGGATGATGTCGGAACCGCGGCTTTCCTTTTCGGCATCGGCAATCTCAAACTCGGGGCTGCCGTCGCAGCTCCATTTCACGGCTTTAGCACCCTCGCGGTAGCTACGTGTCACGATTTCCACTTTCTTGCTCACCATGAACGAAGAGTAGAAACCAAGACCGAAATGGCCTATTATGGCATTGGCGTTGTCCTTGTATTTGTCGAGGAAATCGTTCACGCCAGAGAATGCTATCTGGTTGATATACTTGTCTATCTCCTCCTCGGTCATTCCGATACCGTTGTCGCTGACGGTAAGTGTACCCTTGTCCTTGTCGAGGCTGACACGCACCGTAAGCTCGCCAAGCTCGCCCTTGAAATCGCCGCGCTCGGCAAGTGTCTTTATTTTCTGCGTCGCGTCAACAGCGTTCGACACCATCTCGCGCAAGAATATCTCGTGGTCTGAATAAAGGAACTTTTTTATAACGGGGAAAATGTTCTCGGTTGTAACCCCAATATTGCCTTTCTGCATATTACTATGATGTTTTGTTATATTCCACTCTCATGGTTGCAAATAGCGTGCCAAACTGCCGCAACGGCAGTTTCGGCGCAACGGCGGGCCATAATGCTGCGGCAAAGCCAACTTAGTGGCGGTATGGTGCGGCCATATCGCATTTATTTCGTAACTTAGTCGGTGTTTTAGGCAACATCCAAACTACGCACAAACAAATACCATTGACATGAAAGCAACGACAATTGCACTGACGGCCATGCTCACGCTGTCAAGCACACTGGCAACGGCGCAAGGCAAGCGCAGCCTCACATACTGGTTTGACAAGCCCACCACACTCGGCGGACAGGCCGTGTGGTATGGCGGACATCCCGAACGCTGGACAACGAAGAAGCCCATAGCTGCCGGCGATACGGGGCAGAACCCCGACTCAGAATGGGAGTCGCAGTCACTGCCGATAGGCAACGGCAGCCTCGGAGCCAACATCCTCGGTTCGGTAGAAGCCGAGCGCATCACCTTCAACGAGAAATCACTGTGGCGCGGAGGCCCCAACACCTCCGACGACGCAAGCCGCTATTGGAACGTCAACAAACAGTCGGCATCAGTAATAGGACAGATACGCGATGCTTTTGCTGCCGGCAACTGGGAAGAGGCGGCACAACTCACGCGCAAGAATTTCAACAGCACAGTGCCCTACGAGTCGTATGCAGAAACCCCGTTCCGCTTCGGAAACTTCACCACCATGGGCGAGTTCTACATCGAAACGGGACTAAGCTCAGTTGGCATGACACAATACCGCCGCTCGCTCTCGCTCGACTCGGCACTCGCCGTGGTGCAGTTTGACAAAGACGGCACACACTACCGGCGCGAATATTTCGCGTCATATCCCGCCAACGTCGTTGTAGTGCGCTTCAAGGCAAACCGTCCCGGCATGCAGAACCTGACTTTCTCTTACGCCCCCAACCCTGTGTCTACGGGTCAGACACGCCCCGATGCTGGCAGCAACGGACTGTGCTATGTGGCACGGCTCGACAACAACCACATGCAGTATGCCGTGCGTGTAAGAGCAATAAACCGTGGCGGGACAGTGAGCAACGACGGCGGAAAGCTGCGGGTGAGCGGTGCCGACGAGGTGACATTCATCATATCTGCCGACACCGACTACAAGGAGAATTTCGCCCCCGACCTCAACGACCCTGCAACCTATGTGGGCACCGACCCTTTGCTGACCACCAGCAATTGGGCAGATGCCGCTGCCCGTAAAGGCTACGACAGTCTGCTGGCCGAACATTTGGCCGACTATTCGCAGTTGTTCGACAAAGTGAGCCTACAGCTCAACACCAGCACACCGACAGACGACGGCACGCCTATAAACGAACGGCTTGCCAACTACCGCAAAGGCAAAGCCGACTTCGGGTTGGAGGAACTTTACTACCAGTTCGGACGCTACCTGCTCATAGCATCATCAAGACCCGGAAACCTTCCAGCCAACCTGCAGGGCGTGTGGCACAACAACGTTGACGGCCCGTGGCGCGTTGACTACCACAACAACATCAACCTGCAGATGAACTACTGGCCGGCGTGTGCAACGGGCCTTTCAGAGTGCGAACTGCCGCTGTTCAATTTCATACGCGGCCTCATCAAGCCCGGCACACGCACCGCAAAAGCCTATTTCGGCACACGCGGCTGGACGACATCGGTGTCGGGCAACATCTTCGGCTTCACGTCGCCGCTGGCAAGCGAGGACATGTCGTGGAATTTCTCGCCGTTTGCCGGACCGTGGCTCGCCACACACCTGTGGGATTACTACGACTACACACGCGACCGCAGTTTCCTCGAAAAGTGCTACGACATGATAAAAGGCAGTGCCGACTTTGCCGCCGACTATCTGTGGCACCGTCCCGACGGAGTGTACACCGCCGCCCCTTCGACATCGCCCGAACACGGGCCGGTTGACGAAGGGGCCACATTTGCCCACGCAGTGATACGCGAGATACTCACCGATGCCGTCGAGGCAAGCCGCATTCTCGGAAAGAGCACTGCCGACCGCAAACAGTGGGAAGACGCTCTGGCCCACCTCGCACCCTACAAGACGGGACGCTACGGGCAACTCATGGAGTGGTCGCGCGACATCGACGACCCCAAAGACGAGCACCGCCATGTAAACCACCTGTTCGGACTGCACCCGGGCCACACCATATCGCCAGTAACAACACCGCAACTTGCCAAAGCGGCAAGGGTTGTGCTTGAGCACCGTGGCGACGGAGCCACAGGTTGGAGCATGGGCTGGAAACTGAACCAGTGGGCACGTCTGCACGACGGCAACCATGCCTACCTGCTCTTCGTAAACCTCCTTAAAAACGGAACGCTCGACAACCTGTGGGACACGCACGCCCCATTCCAAATCGACGGTAACTTCGGCGGCACTGCCGGTGTAACCGAAATGCTCATGCAAAGCCACATGGGATTCGTGCATCTGCTGCCCGCCCTGCCCGACGCATGGAAAGACGGGGAAATAAAAGGATTGTGCGCACGCGGCAATTTCACCGTAGACATAGCATGGAAAGACGGTGCGCTCGACCATGCCGACGTGCACTCAGGCTCTGGCACGCCATGCACCATGCGCTACGGCAACCTCACCCTGCGCTTCAAAACCGCAAAAGGCAAGACCTACCGCGTGACATTCAACGGCGGCAAAGGCTTGGCAAAAGCCATGTAAAGTGAACATATAAACAAATAACTGTCAGCGATAAAGAAGAAAAAACAATGAAGAAAACGTTATTCGTGACTATGATGCTGCTGATAGCCATGGCTATGCCATCAGCAGCCAAGAACCGGGCAAAGCAAGTGATTGCCCATCGTGGTTATTGGAAGACAGAGGGTTCTGCACAGAATTCCATATCTTCCCTCAAGAACACTTACCGCATCGGGGTGTACGGTTCTGAGTTTGACGTGCACATCACCCGTGATGGTGTGGTGGTGGTGTTCCATGACGACGACATCGACGGTATCAAGATAGAGAATGCCCAATTTGCCGACCTCAAGGACAAACGGTTGAAGAACGGCGAACCGATACCCACACTGAAGGAATACTTGGAGGCAGCCAAGGCTTTGGGCAAGATGAAGCTAATATTGGAAGTAAAGGAGCATATCCAAAAAAGCGACGAAGACCGTTGTGTTGATGCCGTATTGCGATTGGTAGACGAAGCTGGCTTGAAGGACAGAACGGAATACATCTCCTTCAGTAAGCACGCCTGTGATTATCTTGTTGCGAAAGCTCCTAAGGCAAGAGTGTCTTATCTCAATGGCGACATGACTCCCGAAGAGGCAAAAAAGGCCGGCTATGCCGGCATCGATTATGAGGCCAAGGTATTCGACGAGCATCCCACATGGATAAAGGAAGCCAACAAGCTGGGCCTTATCACCAATGTATGGACAGTGAACGACTTAAACAAAATCAAGAAGTTCCTCAATCAAGGAATCGGCTTTGTAACAACCAACGAACCTGAGAAAGCGAAGTCGATACGGTAAAAGCAAATAAATACTACAAAAACTATCGGGTAAATGGGAGACAAAACACTGATTACCGGTGTTTATCTCCCATTTTCGTATTTACCCAACAATCACACTGCCGCACATACACATGCAGTCCCACATACGGCGGTGTCCACTACGGTGCTCTTCAAGCCGCAATCGCACAGGCATAACTTGAAGACGAAGGCACGGTTTTGAGGTAATCGCCCCATATCTTCATCCTTGCCCCAATGCCAACGGGCAACCTTGAAACGACATCTGAATGTTAAGATTTGAAAAATAAAGCAACACGCGTGCCGCCATGCAGCAATAATGACTAACTTTGCAGCAGTTTGCAACATTTTGCCCGACGCAAGAAACAAGCGTCGGCAAGAAAATGCTGCCAATATAATAATGTGTGACACACGACAACAGGCATTGTTGCCGCACGATAACTTAAACAACAAAACACAATGAAGAAATCAATCTTGGCCTTATGCTCTGTGGCTTTGCTGACAACGGCATGCAACAACGGCAAGACTGCCACAACAGGCACAGCCGATTCCACAGCAGTGGACACTACCGGCATGACAATTGCAACTACCGCAACCTACGCTGGAACAATGCCTGCTGCCGATGCCCCCGGGCTCGACACAAAACTCACAATCAACGCCGACAGCACCTATGAGCTCACGCAGACCAATGCCGCCAACAACGAAACGGTGCGTCAGGAAAGCGGCGTGTGGCACATGCTCGCACACGGGGTCATGCAACTCGTGACACCTTCGAGCGGAGAGCAGAACTACTACAAGCTCAAAGGCGATACCGCCGTGGTGCTCACCGACTCGCTCGGAAACGAGCCTGAAGGCGAGACTGCAAGATTCTATGAGCTGAAACGCAAGCAGTGAGCCCGTGCCCACGCTGGCCGACGGCACAAACGGCACACCGCCCGCTGCGGCATGACACATTATGCACAATCACTTAAAAACCTATCTGTTAATAGAAAGCAAGAAAAAATGAAGAAAATCATCATGATGCTCGCGCTCATTCTCGCCGCCACAGGCACAAGCGCGAAAGCCAACCGCATTCCACTCTATGTGTGGCAGGGATGGGGCGACAACACCACCGCCGAAACACTGAAAGCCGATTTCAAGCAATGGAAGAGCCACGGCGTGACCGGCGTGTGCATAAACGCCGGCATGGACGTGGAGAAAATACGCACGGCAGCAAAAGTGGCAAAGAAACTCGGACTTGAATACCACGCCTGGGTGCCCACAATGGTGCAGGGAGGAAAGCCGCAAAGCTGGTACACGGTGAACCGCCTCGGCGAGTCGGCCTACGACAAACAGGCCTATGTGCCCTACTACACCACCCTCGACCCGCGCAACAAGGAAGTGAAGGCGTTTCTCATTGAGAAATTCAAGGAGATAGCCTCAATTCCGGAAGTAGACTATGTGCAGCTCGACTACATACGCTATGCCGACGTGATTCTCGCACGCGGCCTGTGGGACAAGTACGGGCTCACGATGAACGGCGAATATGCCAAGGCCGACTACTGCTATTGCCACGACTGTGTGGAGGCTTTCAAGCAACAGAGCGGCATGGACATAACCAAAGTGACCGACCCCTCGAAAATAAAAGAGTGGGCACAGTTCCGCTGCGACGCAGTGACCGGTCTTGTAAATGACATAGCCGATGCCGTGCACGCCACAGGCAAGAAAGTGAGTGCCGACGTGTTTCCCGGCCCCAAGAGCTATGCCGAGTGGATGGTGCGCCAACAGTGGGACAAATGGAATCTCGACGCGGTTTTCCCCATGAACTACAACGATTTCTACATGGAACCGGCATCATGGGTGGGCAAAGTAACCGCCGAAGAGGCCAAGGCACTGCAGAACAGCAACACCGCACTGTATAGCGGCATATTCATCTGCAAGGACTGGCGGCACAAGGACAAGGTTATCGACCCCGAGAACTCCGGTCTGCTGCCGTCGGAGATAGCCGAGGCCGTAACGACATCATTACAGGCCGGCGCAAAAGGCATAAGCCTGTTCACACCCAACGACATGACCCCCGAACACTGGGCCGAGCTCGACAAGGTGATGAAGGAACTTTCAAAATAACCGTGGCGGTTGCCGGCTGCATGTTGTCGGCAACTCCACCCCGTTTCGCCGAGCCTATGGTTCGGCGTTTTTTTGACACAACCCTGAAAACATTCAACACGACACCGCATTATGAAAAAAACATACATTGCCGCCGCACTGCTGCCCGTATGCACGATCGCTGCAGCGAAAGGCACAAAGAAGAACACTACCGACACCAACCGCCCAAACGTGATTGTAATACTTGCCGATGACCTTGGCTACGGCGACTTGGGGTGTTACGGCGCAAAGGGCGTGCAGACACCCAACGTTGACCGCCTCGCACAACGCGGAATACGCTTCACCGACACACACGCCATTGCCGCCACCAGCACGCCGTCGCGCTACTCGCTGCTCACAGGAGAATATGCGTGGCGGAAACAGGGCACCGACGTGGCTGCCGGCAACGCCGCGATGATAATACAACCGGGACAATTCACAATGGCCGACATGTTCAAAAGCCGGGGCTACGCCACCTGTGCCATTGGCAAATGGCATCTCGGACTGGGCGACAAGACGGGCGCACAGGACTGGAACGCGCCGCTCGCCGCAACACCTGCCGATCTGGGTTTCGACCACCACTACATCATGGCTGCCACCGCCGACCGCGTGCCGTGCGTGTTCATCGAGGATGGATGTGTGGCCAATTACGACCCCGCGTCGCCCATTGAGGTGAGCTACAGACACAATTTCGAGGGTGAGCCCACGGGGAAATCAAATCCCGAACTTCTCTACAACCTTAAGCCGAGCCACGGGCACGACATGTCTATCGTCAACGGCATAAGCCGCATAGGCTACATGAAAGGCGGAGGCCGGGCACTGTGGAAGGACGAAAACATAGCCGACTCTATCACGACGCACGCCGTGAGGTTCATAACCGAAAACCGCAACCGCCCGTTCTTCATGTATTTTGCCACAAACGACGTGCATGTGCCACGCTTCCCCAACGAGCGTTTTCGCGGAAAAAGCCAAATGGGACTGCGCGGCGATGCCATAGTGCAGTTCGACTGGAGCGTAGGCGAAATAATGCGTGCACTCGACAGACTGGGCATTGCCGACAACACAATAATACTGCTCACGAGCGACAACGGCCCGGTGGTTGACGACGGCTACGCCGACCGCGCCGAGGAACTGCTCGGCGAACACCGCCCGGCAGGACCGTGGCGAGCTGGCAAGTACAGCGCGTTTGAAGGGGGCACTGCCGTCCCGATGATTCTGAGCTGGCCAGCACGCGTCAAGAAAGACTCCACGCAGGATGCCCTTGTGTCGCAAATAGACTACATGGCATCGTTCGGACAGCTCATAGGAGCGCGGATACCCAAGAACGCTGCCCCAGACAGCGAACCGCGCATGGCCACATTGCTCGGCAACGACACTGAAAGCCGCCCGTGGGCAGCCGAAATGGCATCCAACCATGTGCTGTCGGTGCGCACGAAGAAGTGGAAATACATTGAGCCCAACGACGGGCCGAAGATGATAACATGGGGGCCGAAGATAGAAACCGGCAACTCGCCGATGCCACAACTGTACGACATCGCCACCGACATCGAGGAACGCGACAATGTGGCGGAGGCACATCCGCAAGTGGTGTTCAACATGCAGAACATCATACGCAAGCTGCGCAACGCAAAGTGAAACAAAGCAGTCAGGCACCGCAGCACACCAGCGTGTTGCGGGTTTGCCGCTGTTCAAGACTTATAAAAACAAGACAAATATGGATTTCAGGACCATTGTCGACATAAAGCGCGCCGCATTCAGCATTGAACCGTGCGAGCGCATGCTCTTCGTAGGTTCGTGCTTTGCCGACAACATGGGGCGCAGGTTTGCCGACGACAAGTTCCGCGCCACGGTAAACCCCTTCGGGGTGATGTACAACCCGGCGAGCATCATGCACACTGTGGCACGCTACGACGGCGTGCCGCCGCGTGTCGCGGTGTTCACCTTGGGCACAAACCATGTATATATTCTGAAAGAAACGGGCGAGATTGTGGACAATTGCCGCAAACGCCCGCAACGGTTGTTCACGGAGCGCGAACTGAGTGTCGGCGAATGTGTGGATTATCTGTCAGAAGCCGTGCGCTGCCTGCAGGCAAGAGAACCTTCGGTGAAGGTGATTGTCACGGTAAGCCCTATACGGTATGCCAAATACGGCTACCACGGCAATGCCCTTTCGAAAGCCACGCTGCTGCTCGCCGCCGACCGGCTGGAACGCGAATCGGGCGGATGCGTCACCTATTTCCCGGCCTACGAGATTGTGAACGACGAACTGCGCGACTACCGTTTCTACCGCGAGGACATGCTCCACCCCACCGACCAGGCCGTGGAATACATCTGGGAGCGTTTTGCAGCCACGTTTTTCAGCGATGCCACGCAACGTTTCATAGCCGAATGGCGGCCCATAAAGGCTGCGCTCGGCCACCGGCCTTTCTATGCTGAAGCTCCCGAATACAAGGCTTTCATGGAGCAGACACATGCAAAAGCCGCCGCCCTTGCCGCCAAATACCCCGGACTGGAGCTTTGACAAACGGCGGAAAGGGCGGCGGAACTGTGCGCAGAAGCCTTATTTCACTTTTGCAAGCGACTTTATGAAAGCCTGCATTTCGGGCTCATGCTCACGCGTTTTAAGGAACAGATGCCACTGGTTTTGCGCACGCACAAGGTTGTGCGTGGGGTAAGCCGTCTTCCAATACACGTCTCCGTTGAGATAGTCGGTGAGGAAACGCACCGACTGCATATACGGAAAGAGCTGCACGGCATAGGGCAGCATGCTTGTTTCAAGCGGTGTGAGAAATGCCGACGCGGTTTCAAGATAGCCACGGGTGAACGCTTCGAAAATGTCCATGCGCACGTCAATGCTGTCGAATTCGGGCGAGTCTTCGGCCACGGTGTTTGCCGCACTGCGCAGGAAATCGCCGTAGTCGGAATAGAACAGGCTCGGCATTGTAGTGTCAAGGTCGATTACACAGAGCACATGTCCCTGCTCGTCAAACATCATGTTGTTTATCTTAGTGTCGCAATGGCATATGCGTGTGGGCAGTTTTCCCTCGCGCTTGAGCTGCTGCGCGGCGCACATTTCATCGGCATACTGCTCCAATTGCTCCACAAACGCGGCAACCTCGGCGGCTCTTCCGGCACGGTCTTCCTTCACGGCCTGCCGCAGCTGGTCGCGGCGAAGCTCCATGTTGTGGAAATCGGGTATTGTCTCGCCGAGCGGTTCGGGGATGTCGGCAAGCATAGCTTCGAAATTTCCGAATGCATTTCCGGCATAATAGGAGAACTCGGGAGTCACTGCCTCATAGGTTTTGGCACGCGGAATGAAACGCGAAACGCGCCAGTAGTTTCCGTCGGGAGCCTGCCAGTAAGTTTTCCCCGTGTCGGCCTTGACGAAATGCAGCACACGCCGGTCGATGTCGCCGGTGCCCTCGGCCTCAAGCTTGCTGCGGATGTGTGCCGTGACAGCCTCTATGTTGTGCTGCAGAAGCTCGACATTGGTGAACACCTTGTCGTTGATGCGCTGCAACACATAGCCTGCATCGTCGGCATCTGACATTTCCACGCGGTAGGTGTCGTTGATGAGTCCGTTGCCGAGTGGAGTCACCTGGGCCACGTCTCCCGTAATATCGAAATGACGTATTATTTCTTCTGGATTGTTCATAATGATTGTGCGTATTTTGATTTAAGTATGTTTATTTTGCAAACTTAATCAAAATTATCGTAAATGCCGCATCATGCCAACATAAAAAAAGCATAAAACGGGGCGGCACAAAACTGTCAGTCAAGTTTTGTGCCGCCCCGTTTCATGTCCACAACCTGTGCACTCCTGTCCTTCGGCAGCCCCACCCGGCAGTGCATGCACCGCCGGGATGCGCAACGGTAGTGCCTTGCATCCAGAGGGCAACCGTCAGTCTATTATTTCTTCAAGGGGTTTCATCACGAAATCGCGCTCGTGCATGAACGGATGCGGAATGGTGAGCCGCCCGTTGGAGATATGCTCATCGTCGTAGAGGAGTATGTCGATGTCGATCACACGGTCGTGGTATGCACCGTCGTCGGAGGTTTTGCCCACTCTTCCAAGCCGCTTCTCGATGTCCTGTGTAGCGTCAAGAAGCTCAAGCGGCGACAGTGCAGTGGTCACGCACACACACATGTTGAGAAACTTGTTGGGTGTGTCGAAGCCCCACGGTTCGGTTTCGTAAACCGACGACTGCTTGCTGACACAGCCCACGGTTTCGGCCAAAAGCGTCACTGCCTGATTCATGGTGCGCTTGCGGTTGCCGATGTTTGCCCCGAGCGAGAGATAAGCCTTGTGCAAAATGCAGTCCATGCCGTATTGTTATGCCTCCGCAGGTGAATCAATCGTCGAGAATGAGAAGTGCATCGCCGTAGCATCCGAACTTGTAGCCGTTCTTCACGGCAAGGTCGTAAGCCTCCATCACAAGGTCGTAACCGCCGAAAGCAGTCGTTTCCATGAGCAGTGTGGAGTAAGGATGATAGAAATTTGACACCATAGAGTCGGCCAGTCCGAAATCATACGGCGGGAAGATGAACTTGTTGGTCCAGCCCTCAAACTCCTTCAACAGTCCGTCGGTGCCCACGGCAGTCTCCGTGGCCTTCACAACGCTCGTGCCCACGGCACACACATGATGGCCTTTCTGCTTGGCCTCGTTCACTGTCTTGCATGCCTCGGCACGCACAAACATCTGTTCGGAGTCCATTTTGTGCTTCGTGAGGTCTTCCACCTCTATGTCGTGGAAGTTGCCCAAACCGCAGTGCAGGGTTATATAAGCAAAGTGCAGACCCTTTATCTCCATGCGCTTCATAAGTTCGCGCGAGAAGTGCAGACCGGTGGCCGGGGCTGTCACTGCGCCCTCGTGCTTTGCAAAGATGCACTGGAAATCGTCGAAATCGTCTTCGGTGGCATGCGGGTTTTCGCGCCTGTCGATGACATAACGCGGCAGCGGAGCCTCGCCGAGCGAGTAGAGTTCGCGCTTGAACTCCTCGTGCGGGCAATCGTAGAGAAAGCGCAGCGTGCGCCCGCGGCTCGTGGTGTTGTCGATTACCTCGGCCACCATGGTGCCGCTCTCGTCGAAGAACAGTTTGTTGCCTATGCGTATCTTGCGTGCAGGCTCAACGAGAACGTCCCAAAGGCGCATTTCCTGATTAAGCTCACGCAGCAGAAACACCTCTATCTTGGCATCGGTCTTCTCCTTCGTTCCATACAGGCGTGCGGGGAAGACCTTGGTGTCGTTGAATATGAACGTGTCGCCCTCGTCGAAATAGTCGAGTATGTTGCGGAAATCGAGAAAGTCGCCTTCTATAGGATTTCCCTTCTCGTCGCGGCGGAACATGTCGATAGTCTGCGACTTGCGGTGCAGCACCATAAGGCGGCACTCGTCGCGCCGTGTCACGCGGAAGGTGTGCTTTTCGCCTGCCCCGTTGACAAATTCATGTTCTACGCTGTGCGGATGGAGGGCTATCTGCTCCTCCGGCAACTTGAATTTGAACTGTGATAATTTCATTATGCTTATTTTCCTTCTTCGTTGTTTTCAATTTCCTGACTGTCGAGCCACTCCTCGAAATTGTCGAAGCCTATGCATTCGGCAATGCCGAACTGCCCCACCCGCGTGCGCCGCAACGCCGTGAGGTAGGCCCCGCTGCCCAAGGCGCGCCCGATGTCGCGTGCCAAGGCGCGTATGTATGTGCCTTTGCCGCATGCCACGCGTATGCTCATGCGCATCGTGGCAGGGTCAAAGTCGGTGAGTTCTATCCCGTCGATGTGTATGTTTTTCGGGGCGAGCTCCACCTCCCTGCCCTTGCGGCGCAGCTTGTAGGCACGGTCGCCGTTAACCTTGCATGCGCTGTAGGTGGGCGGCACCTGCTGTATGTCGCCCGTGAACGAGGCCAGAACGTCGAGTATGCGCTCGCGCGTTATCCCCTCGGTGGGGTAAGTGGCATCCACCTCATGTTCCATGTCGTAGCTCGCAGTGGTGGCACCGAGCTGCAGCGTGGCGGTGTATTCCTTTGAATGTCCCTGAAACTCCTCTATGCGCTTGGTCATCTTGCCGGTGCACAGCACGAGCACTCCCGTGGCAAGGGGGTCGAGCGTGCCGGCATGGCCTATCTTCACGCGCTTCACTCCCATGCGCTTCGATATGAGGAAACGCACGCGCGCCAGCGCGCCGAAGCTCGACATGCGGTAGGGTTTGTCCACCGCAAACACTTCTCCTTTGTTGAAATTCATTGCTTTGTCGGCGTAACGGTTACACAAGCGAGCACACTATCGTCACGGCTCCGGCTATGGCACAATACACTCCGAACCACACGAGCTTGCCTTTCTTCACGATGTTTATCATCCACTTGCACGCTATGCAGCCGCTCACGAAAGCGGCCACGAAGCCCACAAGGAGCGAAACGGTATCGACACCGCCGAAAGCCTCCTCGCCCTTGACGGCCTTCAGCACGTCGAGCAGGGCCTCGCCGAGTATGGGGGGGATGACCATGAGAAACGAGAACTGCGCGAGCCGCTCCTTCTTGTTGCCCAGAAGCAGACCGGTGGCTATGGTAGAACCCGAACGCGAGAGGCCGGGCAGCACGGCACACGCCTGGGCTATGCCTATGATGAAAGCGTCGCGCAGAGTTATGCGCTCGCGCTGGCGCGGACGGGCATAGTAGGAGAACGTGAGCAGCAGAGCCGTGAGCAGCAGGCAGCAGCCCACGATGAGCAGCCCCGAACCGAACACTTGCTCCACCTCGTCCTTGAAGAACACGCCGACAATGCCGACGGGTATCATGGAGACGATGATGTTGATGAAATATTTTGTCTCGTCGTTCATGCGGAACTTGAACAGTCCCTTGAGTATCCAGTCAATCTCTTTCCACAACACCACGAGCGTGCTCAACACCGTGGCGACGTGCACCATAATCGTGAAAGCGAGGTTGTCTTCGCCGTTCACGCCGAAAAGAAAAGATCCTATGGCCAAGTGTCCGCTGCTGCTCACCGGGAGATACTCGGTAAGCCCCTGCACTATGCCCAGAACCAATGCTTGCAACCAGTCCATTTTGTATGTCTGTGAATAAATGAATAAGAATAGTCGTGAATCAAAGGGTGTTTCATGCGGCACAAGCCATGGGCCGCAACGGCACACGACGGCTCTGCCACGCTGTGCCGGAGCCATGGGTTATGGCACAGCGCGCCATTGGTATGCGCCATGCCATGCCGCACAGTTTTACTCCTGTGTGCCGTCGGTTTCTCCGTTCACCTGCTCACTGCTGTCCTCACGCGGCTTGCGCATGATGGCATAGATAATCGAGATGAAGCCGAGGAAACACACAACCGGGGCAACCTTTATACGGCGCACGCTGAAGATGTCGGCCGAAAACGTTGTCTCGTCCGACCCGCCTCCGCTCATAAGAATGAAACCGATAATGACAACAGCCATTCCCACTGCAAGGAGAATGTAGTTTGTTTTGCCGAAAGCTAAGTTACGTTTGTCCATTTTTATATCTTCGCTAAACCGTGGCGGAACACTTGTTCCGCACACATATAATTATATACAAATGTCTTGTTTTGGGGTCTGCACGGTGCCGTGGGCATCAGATTTTGTAAAGATCGTCGGCCTTCATGCGCAGAAACTTGTTCACCGACACAGTTGCACACAAGGCGGTGATTGCGATGCCGAATGCCACAACGACAGCGGCGGTGATTGCAAGCACGTCCCATGTGAGTATGCCGATGATGCCGGGCTCATACTCATAGAGCGCGTAGACACACCCTCCCAGCACTCCGCATGCCAGCACCGAGGCCACAAGTCCTATCGCCACGGATCGGCGCACGAACGGGCCGCGTATGAATCCCCACGACGCGCCCACGAGCTTCATGGTGTGTATGGAGAAACGGCGCGCGTAGATGCCGAGCCGCACGGTGTTGTTGATGAGCGAGAACGACACTATCGTGAGCAGCGCGGCAAGCGAGAGCAGCACGATGCTTATCTTGGCGATGTTGGCATTTACCGAGTCGATGAGGTCTTTCTGATATTTCACGCCGCTCACCTTGGGATAGCTGCCCAACTCGGCAGAGATTGCCGAGAGCGAGTCGCTGTTGGCATAGTCGGCCTTAAGCGTAAGCTCAACCGACGAGAGGAACGGGTTGTCGTCGACAAACTCGCGCGGGTCGGCGCCCAAAGTGCGTATGCCCTCGCGCAGGGCCTGCTCCTTGCTCACATATTCAAGACCATGTATGTAGGGTTTCTTTTGCAGACGCGAGCAGAAAGCACGCGCCTCGGGCTGTGTCATGTCGTCCTGCAGCATGAGCGTCACCACGATGTTCTGCCTCACATAGGCCGAGAGGTTGCGGGCCGTAAGCACCGAGAACACCACAAGGCCAAGCAACACGAGCACCAGTGCAGTGCTTATGCAAAGAGTTACCGCCTGCAATCCCTGACGACTGCGGGTATTGTTTCGCTTCTTTCCCATTCCGTAATGGATATATCATTCCAAATTTGCTGCAAAGTAACAAAAAAATATCCTGTCAACCAAAGGTTTAACCACTATTAACAGGCACGATAGACTTATTTTGCATACCTTTGCCGAGCAATATCGGCTGCACCGCCACACCGCCGCGGCAAGCGCAACGGCCCGTGGCTGCACAAAAGCCGCAATACAAGAAACATCATGCCAACCATTATTTATCCTTCGCCCATATTCGGGCCAATACACAGCCGGCGGCTCGGCACGTCGCTGGGCGTGAACCTCCAGCCTGCCGACGGCAAGCTGTGCACATTCGACTGCATCTATTGTGAATGCGGCTTCAATGCCGACCATCGCCCCACCCTGCCGCGTCCCAGCCGCGCCCTCGTGGCCGAAAGGCTCGAGTCCACGCTCTGCAACATGCGCGCCAACGGGCAACGGCTAGACGTCATAACGTTTGCCGGCAACGGCGAGCCCACGGCGCACCCCGACTTCGCGGCTATAATCGACGATACCATATCGCTGCGCGACCGCTACTGCCCCGAGGCCAAAGTGTCGGTGCTCAGCAACAGCACAATGGCACACCGACCCGAAGTGCATGCCGCGCTCATGCGCGTTGACAACAACATCCTGAAACTCGACACCGTTGACCCCGACTATATACGCCGTGTAGACCGGCCCACGAGTGCGTCCTACGACGTGGAGCGCATCATTGCCGCGCTGGCTTCGTTCAACGGTCATGTGACGATACAGACCATGTTTATGAAAGGCACGTCAAACGGACACGACATCGACAACACCGGCGACGAATATGTGGAGCCTTGGCTGCGGGCGGTGCTGCGGATAAAGCCGCGCGAGGTGATGATTTACACCATCGACCGCGAAACGCCCGACCACGGGTTGCTCAAAGCCACCCACGAAGAGCTCAACGGCATACGCGACCGCGTGGCTGCAATGGGAATAGAATGCACCGCCTCGTATTAATTCTGTCGGTGCCGAAATGTTAAAAACACACCCGCGACGGTAAAAAATGTTTACCGCAGGAACTGCCGAACCAGACAACGGCGACAACAAAAACAGCCCTTTCCACCACAGTAAGGCTACAGAAACAACACGACAAAGGCTTGTTCGGCAACCGAACAAGCCTTTGTCGCATTGCAGAGAAGCCGTTTTCTCGCCAAGACAAAGCACTGCGCAGAGCACAAACAAGCCTTGTTTGCATGAAAATCGGCATTGCCGAAGGCAACGGGAAATCCATGCAACGCATCGCTATAGACATATAGCACTGACAGTCAAAGTATTGTGCAAAAATAACGAGAATGCATACAAAACCGTCATATTTGTCTTCGGCGCGGAGAGACGGCATTCTCGGCGGTTTTGAAACGTTAAAATCAGAAACCGGAAGGGGCGCATACATACACGGAAAAAGCCGGAACCGCACATGCTTCAAGCGTGCGTTTCCGGCTTTATTGTCTGCATTGCGCGAGTTGCCCGATGCAAGACACGCAATGACTATTCAAAAGATTCACTTCACGGGCACTGTCTCGAGTGTCTTCTTGAGCAGTTCCCAGAACGGAGCTATCGTAGGTATGTAGCAACGCTCGCTTGTGGTGTGCGGCGAACGCAGCGTGGGACCGAGCGAAACGACATCGAGATTGGGATACTTGCCCAATATCACCGAGCACTCCAGTCCGGCATGGTCTACCTGCTCAATGGCTTCCTCGCCGAACAGTTCACGGTAGTTTTTCTCAAGAAGCTTGAGCAGTTCGCTGTCGGTATTCGGGTCCCAACCACCGTAGCTGCCGCTCATCTCCACCTTCATTCCGGCCATAGAGAACACACTTTCCAGTGTTGTGGCGATGTATTCCTTCATGTGCTCGTTGGCCGAGCGGGCAAGAATCTTCACTGCGGCATGACCGTCGGCGATGTCGATGATTGCAAGGTTTGACGAGGTTTCCACCACTGTCGGGAACACGGGAATCATGCGCATCACGCCGTTGTGGCATCCGTAGATTGCATCGAGCAGGTTGTCCTGTATCTCCTCGGGTGTCTCGTGCGACGGAGTTTCCACATCCTCGGCAAAGAACTTTATTCCTTCTTCTATCGTGCGGTATTCGCGTGTGAACAGTTCTTTCCACTCCTCCACGGCTTCTTTCAGTGCCTCCACGTTCTCTTTGGGCAGCGTGAGCACCGTTTCGCACTCAAACGGGATGGCATTGCGCATGTTGCCCCCGTGCCAAGTGGCAAGGCGTGCGCCGTATTCTGCAACGGCCTCATGCACAAACCGCGCCATGAGTTTGTTGGCATTGCCGCGTCCCTCGTTGATTTCCAAGCCGGAGTGTCCGCCCTTCAAGCCTTTCAGCGTTACTTTCACGGCAGCGTCGTCGGTGTCGGTCTCCACTTCCTTGTAGTCGAGAGTGGCAGTGATGTCGATGCCGCCGGCACTTCCTATCACGAATTTACCCCATGTTTCAGAGTCGAGGTTGAGCAGGATGTCACCCTGAAGCTCGCCCTCGGGCAGGTCGTTGGCCCCATACATGCCCGTTTCCTCATCGGCTGTTATGAGTCCTTCAACAGGCCCGTGCTGCAGGGTCTTGTCTTCCATTACGGCCATAATGGCAGCCACGCCAATGCCGTCGTCGGCTCCCAGTGTGGTGTTGCGTGCCTTTACCCAGTCGCCATCGACATAGGTTTCTATCGGGTCGTTCTCGAAATCGTGCTGGCTGTCCTTGCTCTTCTGCGGCACCATGTCCATGTGTGCCTGCAGGATAACACCCTTGCGGTTTTCCATTCCCGGCGATGCAGGCTTGCGCATCACGATGTTGTTGCCGGCATCCTTGAATGCCTCCACTCCGGCCTTGGCCGCAAAGTCGAGAAGGAACTGCTGCACTTTCTCCAGATGTCCCGACGGACGGGGAACCTGTGTCAATTCATGGAAATTGCGCCAGATGCATTCTGGCTTGAGATTAAGAATTTCACTCATAACGGTATGTTTTTAAAGTTGGTGTTTTTATCGTTTCACGGCAGACGCGGCACACTCCGCACGCTTGGTGAGAGAAAGCGATGCCCAGGCATACACGCCCAGCAGCACCACGAGCAGCGTCTGTATAGAATGCACTATAAGCACAAAATTGAGCGCGTCGGTCTCGCCCACGCCGTAGAGTATGAGCATCGTCTTCACAGCGAAATGCCACGGCCCGGCCCCGTTGGGAGTGGGCACGATAACGGCTATGCTGCCCACTATGAACGTGACCAAAGCGCATGCCGCGCCGAGATGTGCGGTGGAGGCGAAACAGAAGAACGTGAGGTAATAGTGCAGGAAATAGCATGCCCAAATGGCCAGCGTGAAGAACACGAACAAAGGCACGTTGCGCACCTTGCGCAGCGAAGCCACTCCCTGCCATATTCCGCCCACCGTTGTCTTTACCTTATTATATATAGAGAAACGGCGAAGCATGTACCACAGCAGCACGCAAGCCGCCACTCCGCACAGGGCGGTGACAGCATAGCCTGTTGCGGAGAACCCAGCGAGAGCCGTGTCGATGTTGGTGCCTGTGCGGTCGAAGAAAACATTGAACACATGCACCTGGAAAAAGAACGTGAGCATGGCCACAACCACCACGAGAAGCGAGTCGATGGCACGCTCCGTAACCACCGTGCCGAGAGCTTTCGGAAATGACACGCCGTCGTAACGGCGCAACACGCCGCAGCGCGCAAACTCGCCTATGCGCGGCACAAGCAGACTCACCGCATAGGAAATGAACACTGAGTTGACACATGTAGAGGGGCGGGCATGCTCGCCAATGGGGTCGAGAGACAATCGCCAACGCCACCCACGGAACGCCTGGGCAAGGATGCCGAACGGGAAGGAAAGCAGCATCCACGCCCAGTTCATCTCGTGCAGCATGACATGCTCGAGTTTTCCGAAATCAAAATCACGGTACATCCAATACAGAATGCCCGCACCAAGCAGGAGCGACAAGCCCACCTTGAGCGTGGCGTTGAGTGTGCCTTTTATGTTTGTATGCAATTTCACAGTCGTTTTTATGGCCTTTGTGCCGCGCCGAAACCGCATCGGGTTGCAGCAAGACGGCACAGTGGCTGCCGTTGTCATTATTTTGCAAATGTACAAAAAATACTCGAACGGGCACAAACACAACACTTAATAAAGTTGAAGCCGACTAAATAATTGCCGCGACGCAAGCGTAGCAGCGGCCGACTTCGCAGCCTGTGCCGTTCCTGTCAAGCCGCAGCGGCAGCCAAAACTCGCCGCACACGCCGCCCTGTACATTGCCTGTAAATGCCGCTTCCATACCAAACTACAAGCCAAGGATTGTTGACTTACGTCAAAAAAAGGGCGGTTTTCAGCGCATTTTCCCTTAATTGTTTGCGCACACAGCGGCTTTGCACTACCTTTGCATCGTCAAAAAGACAAAAGGATAACTAATTTAAAGAAAGGTAAAAAGATTATGGTAGCAATGTTAGTATTGGCAATTGTAGCAATCATGATTGCTCAGGCCGTAAGTTTGGGGCACAAGATTGACTTGCAGAAGTAAGCAATCCCGCCTCCTTCATCAAGAAGGAAATTTGGTAAGTTGTTAAAATACGAAACAGCGAATCGATCAATTTCGGTTCGCCGTTTTTCTTTTCTGCCCCACCCAACGGCACGGCCAGCAACGCAACAAATGCTAAAAACCTGTGTCAAGAACCAAAATTGCAAGCTGCAAGACAAGCGTTTTCATTTTATTTTCGTAATTTTGCAGCGCTAAAATCAAAACCACAAACAAATTCATGGACGATTACCACGCGGAAAATATGAACTTGTAGACTGGAAGGCACAACCTTATACAGGCGTGTCTCCCCGTCGCGCCCAATCATGGAGACAAACTGTATGAGAACTTTTTGGAACATCAACTCTACTCTCAAGGCCATTGAAGAATGGCAGCCCAACTGTTGGATACAGGTAACCTGCCCAACCGACGAAGACCAGCAGATGCTGGAAGACCGCTTCAACATCCCCGACTATTTCCTCTCCGACATCAGCGATGCCGACGAGCGCGCACGCTATGAATACGACGACGGGTGGATGCTCATCATCCTCCGTATACCGTATGTAAAGGAAATACGCTCGCGCACGCCTTACACCACAGTGCCGCTGGGCATCATACACAAGCGCGACGTGACCATAACCGTGTGCTACTACGAAACCAACATGATGATTGACTTCGTGAGCTACCAGCAGAAACGCGGCGAGGGATTCACCGACTATGTGGACATGATATTCCGCCTGTTCCTCTCGTCGGCAGTATGGTATCTGAAACGACTCAAACAAATCAACACACTCATAGAGAAGGCCAAGCACAACCTCGACCACAACGTGAACAACGAGTCGCTCATCGCACTGTCGAGACTGCAGGACTCGCTCACCTATTTCATCACCTCCATACGAGGCAACGAGACACTTCTGGCCAAACTGAAGTTCAAACTGCAAGTTGACGAACTTGACGCCGACCTCATTGAAGACGTTAACATCGAGATGTCACAGGCCCGCGAAACGACCAACATATATTCCGACATCCTCGAATCGACCATGGACACCTACTCAAGCATCATCAACAACAACATGAACACCGTGATGCGTACACTCACATCGGTTTCAATCATCATGATGTTGCCCACACTCATATCGTCGTTTTTCGGCATGAACCTCATAAACGGAATGGAAACAAGCAGCTACGGATTCGTCATAGCCCTGATTATTTCGGTTGTGGTGTCGGCACTTTCATGGATTATACTGCGCCACAAAAGACTGCTTTAAGCGACAGACACAAGACATAAAGACAAGAAAAACTAAAAAAAATCGCGTTTCCCGACGCTATTACATTTTTTTTATTTAAGTTTGCAACTTATTAAAACATGAGAAATATCATGGCAACCAGCAGCAACTGCACTAAACAACACGCTGCGGCATGGCCACGATGTAGTGATAACCTTGTCATAAACTTAAAACAGTGAAATGATGGACTCTCAAGAAAACGCCCTCCTGCAAGGTGCAAAAGAAGAAGAGATGAACGTGGAGCAATCTGCCGTTCAAGTGGAAAAAGCCTGCGACGAAGCTGTGGCCGAAACCGGAAACACTCCCGGCGAACAGCCCGAAAAGAGCGAGGAACGGGCCGCAGCCAAAACCTACAAGACAAAAGAAGAAATCGTGGACAGGCTGAAAGAAATGGCCGACAGCGACGAAACACCACAGAAAGACGAGATAGAACACCTTAAAAGCATTTTCTACCGGCTGCACAACGCCGAGCGCGAGGCACAGATGAAACAATACCTCGACAACGGCGGCGACCCGGAAACCTACCAGCTGAAGCCCGACGACACGGAAAACGCATTCAAACGCGAAATGGCCGTGGTGCGTGAAAAACGTGCCAAGATATTCCAGGAGCAAGAAGCAGAAAAACAGGCCAACCTTGAGAAGAAGCTCGACATCATAAACAAGATAAAAGCAATGGCCACTTCGCCCGACGAGGCCAACAAATCATATTCCGAATTCAAGGAACTCCAGCAGCAATGGAGAGACATAAAGGCAGTGCCGGCAGAGAAAGCCAACGAACTTTGGCGCAACTACCAGCTCTATGTGGAGCAGTTCTACGACCTGCTGAAACTCAACAGCGAGGCAAGGGAGTATGATTTCAAGAAAAACCTTGAGATAAAGACAAAGCTCTGCGAGGCTGCCGAGAAGCTGGGCGACGAAGAAGACGTGATCAGTGCGTTCCACCAACTGCAGGAACTGCACCAGCAATACCGCGAAACGGGTCCCGTTTCAAAAGACCTGCGCGAACAGACATGGGCACGTTTCAAGGCTGCTTCGACTGTGATAAACAAACGTCACCAGCAATACTATGAAAGCCTGCGTGCCGAAGAGCAGGAAAACCTCGACAAGAAGACGGCCCTTTGCGAGAAAGCCGAAGCCATTGCAGCAGAAGAAAACAACGGAGCAAGCGACTGGGAAAAGCACTCCAAGCTCCTGATTGAGCTGCAGGCTGAGTGGAAGAACATCGGTTTTGCACCGCAGAAAACAAATGTCAAGATATTCGAGCGGTTCCGTTCGGCATGCGACAGCTTCTTCACCGCAAAGGCACAATACTACAAGGAACTCAAAAAGACATCTAGCGCCAACGCCGAAAAGAAACGTGCACTAGTGGCAAAAGCCCAAAGTCTGGCCGAAAGCACCGACTGGAAATCAACAGGCGACAAGCTCGTGGCACTGCAAAAGGAATGGAAAACCGTAGGACCGACACAGAAAAAGCTCGGCGATGCACTGTGGAACGAGTTCATAACAGCATGCAACAAATTCTTCGATGCACGCAATGCCGCACATGCAGGAGTGCACGAAGAGGAGAACTCCAACCTTGAAAAGAAGCGCGGCATACTCGAACAGATGCGCCAACTCGCCACCGATGCCGCCGGAAACGTGCAGGAAGCCTTGCAGAAACTCGTTGACGAATACAACGCAACGGGTCATGTGCCCTACAAGGAAAAGGACAAACTCTACAAGGAATACCACGACACCGTTGACAAGATATACAAAGACCTGCACATCTCGATAGCCCGCAAGCGTCTCGACAACTTCAAGAGCAACCTGAAGAACGTGGCAAAGCGCGGCGAAGATGCCCTCGACAACGAGCGCGGAAGGCTCATGCGCCGCTACGAGCAGATGAAGCAGGAGATACAGACCTACGAGAACAACCTCGGATTCCTCAATGCAAGCAGCAAGAAGGGCAACTCACTCATCGACGAGATGAACCGCAAGGTGCAGAAACTCAAGGATGACCTCGAGCTCGTAAGACAGAAGATAAAGGCTATCGACACCGAAAACAAATAACAAGAAATAGCTTCTCAAGAAAAATCCTCAGACTGATTTACGTCTGGGGATTTTTTGTTTTTATACGGAAAGCAAGGTTTTACAATCAAGAAGAAGGGCTGAAACCTGTACAAGCAGATCGGTATTCCGCGCATACACACAGGATTTCAGACGAAGCCAAGGCCTCGCTGACAGTGTACTACAATAAAACCGTACAAATTTTCCTTGCCCCACACCTTGCGACAAACCGGGAATTCCCGGCAATGACAGTACAGTCAATACTTTGTTTTATTCAGAATATCGGCATGAAACAGAACTGTGCCACGGCAAGCCATGCACACGCAAGCCAACCGAAAGCACCGCCCGGGCAATCATTATGCCAGTTGCAGCGTCATGTTGTAGGCCTTCGCCATACGGCGGAGGTTGATTATTGCATAGCGCATGCGCCCGAGTGCCGTGTTGATGCTGACGTTGGTGCTGTCGGCGATTTCCTTGAACGACAGTTGCTGGTAGTAGCGCATGAACACCACCTCGCGCTGCGCCGGCGGCAGGTTGTCGAGCAAATTGCGCACATCGTGCATCACCTGACTGTTTACATAGCAGCTTTCAATGCTCCCCACGGTCATGTCTATGCCGCCGATGTTCGACAGGTCGTTGTCGTTGTCGGCATCAACCACGCGTTCGGTCTGCAAGTCGCGATACCAGTCCATTATCACATTGTGTGCGATGCGCATAATCCATGCGCTGAACTTTCCGCTTGCCACATACCTCCCTTCCTGCAACCGCGTAATCACCTTGACAAAGGTTTCCTGGAACAAATCCTCGGCTGTGTCGCGGTCGCGCACGACAAAGCATATATATGAAAATAATCTTGACTGATTGCGAAGCAAAAGCAAGTCAAAAGCCTTGTTATTTCCATCAATGTAGGATAAGGCCAACTCCTCGTCGGTCATATCATTGATTTTCTTCATTTCTCTATTTTTTCAGTTTATGAAGTAGAAATTTTCCGATAGGCAATTCTTGTTTATTCGTTACTGTTTGCTTCATTTAAAGCGCATGACATTGGCACTTTTTAAAGTTATCTACTGCAAAGATAAGCACTTTTATCCAAATTCCCATGAAAAAAGCAAAAAAAAGAGGTTGGCGCAGGATGCTACCAACCTCATGAACCGATTTCGTAAATATCGAAATCTGAAAAAATGATATGGCAAATATATGCAATTGTGCCGACTTCTGCAAGCACCTGTGTCTGCAATCCGTGTTTTTTAACACTAATACACACTTGTTTTGTTTAAAAAACATTGCTTTGCAATGATGACGCAGAAGCAAAAAAACACGCTCCACCACAATGCATGCCAACAACAACGTGCGTTGAGGCAAGCAAACGACTGCCCGAGATGCAAAAATTAACCGATTTTTAATATACCTGTCTTTGCGGCATTCAGCAAATATGCCTACCTTTGTAAAGTCTATGACAAAGTGCCGCCCAGAATGCAGGATACACACATACAGACTACACGCGGGTGTCCCGAGTCAGCCGCAAAATGCAGGACTGACAGACATGGAACACCGCCACATAACGACAAAACTTGAAAACAAACCTTTAAAACAAAATCATTATGAACAAAACTTTACGCTTATCATTGGTGTCATTGCTTATGTTGGTCTGCGGATCAATGTTCGCACAAGACGTAACCCTCGATTTCACCTCCAACGATTGGGGATTGCCTGAAGGAAGCAGCAACAAAGGCACAGCCGAAGCAAGCTTCACCAACGGCACTTACACTGTGAAACTCACCGCAGCCTCATCGGGCTACTACTTCAACACCGACGGCTACCTGATGCTCGGCAAGGCCAACGCCACACTCGAACTGCCCGCTTTCGACTTCGCAGTGAGCCGCATCGAGGTTGTAGGAAGAAACGGTGCATCGGCATCGGCAAAACAGAACATCTATGTAGGTGAGACCGCCGTGAGCACAGAAACGACCGGTGCAGACAAGACCAACGTCTACGACATCGAAGCCGACTACCAGGCAGCAGGCAACGTGTATGTGCTGAAAGTCACATCAAAGCACAACACCCAGATTACCCAAATCAACATCTACAAGGCCGGAACCGCAACAAAGGCCACAGCAGACCTTGCATTCAGCGAGGAAACAATCGACCACGAGACCGGCACCGACTTCACCGCTCCCACATTCACCAAGGAAACGACTGCCGACGTGACATTCGCTTCGGACAATGAAGAAGTGGCCACAGTAGATGCAGAAGGCAACATCACCCTCGGCGGAGCCGAAGGCAAGGCCGTAATCACCGCCTCTTCGGAGGAGAACGACGAATATCTTGCCGGCACAGCCACCTGCACGGTTTATGTATGGCACTACAACACCTACAAGAAAGCCACTTCAGTAACCCCGGGCGCAAGCTACCTCATCGTGGCACAACGCGACGACGCTACTTATTATGCATATCCCGTGAGCGAGAGCAAGAATTACGGCTATCTGTCTTGCGGCAAGGAAGAAGGCTATGTAGACGAGCTCAAGATAAAGTCGAGCTACGACGATGCCTTCACCATTGAAACCTGCGGTGACGGCTACTCTATAAAAGACTGCTACGGACGCTACCTCTACCAGTCGGGAACTTACAACTCGTTCAACCTCGATGCCGAGAACGGCCACGCATGGGCAATAGAGCCACAGGACGACGGCACGTTCAGCATCAAGACAGGCGACTACTATGTACAGTTCGGCGACGGCACTTACACTTCGTTCGGCGTGTACAACGAGGAAAAGGACGGCACTGTGCTGCCCATGCTCTTTGCTTATGACGACCCGACAAACGGCATCAACAACATAGCCGACAACACAAAGCGCGCAAACAACGCAATCTACAACATTGCCGGACAGCGCGTAGGCAACGACTACAAGGGCATTGTAATCGTGAACGGCAAGAAAATGCTGAAATAAGAAATATCGGTTTTTCCGACACACACAACGGGGAACTGCCAAACACTGGCGTTCCCCGTTTTTTTTCGCCCATAAAACGGCAGGAAAAAGAAGCCTTGTTTGCACCGCAAAGAAGCCTTGTTTGCACCGCAAGAAAGCCTTGTTTGCAATGCAAGGAAGCCTTCTTTAGAATCGAGCCAACTATGCGGCAATGCAAACAGATGTCCATATTCGTCTTTACTCTCTACAACACAATACTTTACACATTCAAGAGCGCATCCAAGCCAGACCATTCTTTTGGCCAGACAAAAGCCAGACAAACCGTCACCAAACCCTCCGGCAGAAAAGCACAAACATATGCAAAACGGCATTTTAAGGCCACCAAACGTGATTATATGGCCTAAAATGACTAACTTTGCATTTTGGAAATAATGCGACAACAAGACAATGGGTATAGAAAAAGGCATTTTCAAGCGGACAGAACTTCTTGTAGGCAACGACATAATGGATGTCATTGCATCGAAACGGGTCATTGTTTTCGGCGTGGGCGGCGTAGGCAGCTGGTGCGCCGAGTGCCTCGTAAGGTCGGGCATACGCCGGATCACGATAGTTGACAGCGACCGCGTGTGCATCACCAACATCAACCGCCAGCTCATGGCAACCACGAAAACCGTGGGCCATGTAAAGGTGGAAGCCCTGAAAGAACGCCTGCTCGAAATCAACCCCAATGTCGAAGTCACCGCATTGCAGAAAATATACAGTGCCGAAACAGCCGACGATTTCGGCCTCGACGGCTACGACTACATAATCGACGCGATAGACAGCCTTAAAGACAAGGCCCTGCTCATGCTCAACGCATGCAACACCTCTGCCGTGTTCTACTCGTCGATGGGCGCCGCCTTGAAAATGGACCCCACACAGATACGCGTGGCCGAGTTCTGGAAAGTGCGCGGATGCCCGCTCGGTGCCGCCTTGCGCAAGAAGTTCAAGCACATGAAAATACGCCCGGCCCACAAGTTCAAGTGCGTGTACAGCGAGGAGGTGCTCGCCAACCGCGGGCAGAACCAGACCTGCGGCACCAGCGCATGCATGTGCCCCAAGGCCAAGGTCGGGCCGGGCGACCCGTCGCTCGTCAACCACGAGTGGTGCTCGTCGAAGGCCCAAATCAACGGCACAATGGCCCACATCACCGCCACGTTCGGCTTCATGATAGCCGGAATGGTGCTCAACGACATCTACACCAAAGCCCTCACACTGACCGCCGCACAAGGCGGCGACGATGAGTGACGGCACGCCGGAAATGCAGACATTTACATTTTTTGCACTTCATTCACAACAAAAAACGGGAAAACGAGTTATATAAAGAAAACAGTCACGACAAATGGAACAAGCGGAAAGCATTGACAACATAAAAGACGGGATGGGCGCGGCAAGCCTTGCCGTCAAGCGAGTCACCGACATAGTGTGCTCGTTGGCCGGTTTGATATTGCTTTCGCCCGTCTACCTTGTCATCATACTGCTCATGAAGCGGCAGAACAACGGCACCGTCTTTTTCCGGCAAGAACGCATAGGCTACCGGGCACGCCCGTTCACCATATACAAGTTCCGCACGATGAGCAGCGTGATTGAGGAAAACGGCCCGCAGCTTGTGGCCAAGTGCGACGACACCAACTCCACGAAACTCGAGCAGTATCTGCGCGGCCACCACCTCGACGAGCTTCCGCAGTTGTGGAACGTGCTGCGCGGCGACATGTCGCTTGTAGGCCCGCGCCCCGAGCGCAAATACTTCATCGACAAGATTATGGCGCACGACACAAGCTACCGCTACATCTTCAACATGCGCCCGGGTCTCACCTCAGAAGCCACATTATACAACGGCTACACCGACACCATGGAGAAGATGCTGCGGCGGCTGCACATGGACATCGACTACTACCGCCGCCGCTCGCTGTGGCTCGACTTCTCGATTGTGGCAAAGACATTTGCCGGAATAGTGACCGGACGCAAGATATAACCCAGAAAAGAACACCATTTCCTATGAAAAAATACCTCCTGTACATCTTTTTCTTCACACTGCTGCCCGCAGTGGGTCTCGCCCAGAGCATGACCGACAACCAGGTGCTCCAATATGTAATGAAGGAGCATGAGGCGGGAACATCGCAAGCACAGATAGTTACCAAACTCATGCAGCGCGGCGTGGACATCTCGCAGATAAGGCGTGTGCGCAGCAAGTATGAAAGACAGATGAAACAGAGCGGACTGGGCAACGTGAGCGACGACACGTCGTCGGGAAGCAACAGCACGCGCATGCGCTCAAACAACGGCAAGACGCGCGACGACTACGGCAAGGCATCCAACCAGGCCGCCGCAGGCTACTCCACCTACCGCGTGAAAGCCGAGCGCGACAAGAACTACAAGAACACCTACGACGAGAACGACGAGGAATTTCTCGACTACCAGAACGAACTGCTCGAAATGATTCCCGACACGGCCACAATGCTCAAGAAGCTGCTTGCCGAGCGCGACCAGATGAAGCGCAAGGTGTTCGGCCGCGACATATTCAACAACAACGAGCTCACTTTTGAGCCGGCAATGAACATAGCCACCCCGCAGAACTACCGCCTCGGCCCCGGCGATGCCGTGATTATCGACATCTACGGCGCATCGCAGAAGACGGTGGAGGCATCGGTGTCGCCCGACGGCGAGGTGACAATCGACGGCTTCGGGCCTGTGCAGGTGAGCGGACTCACCGTGGCCCAGGCCAACGCCAAACTGCGATCTACGCTCGGAAGCCGCTACAGCAGCAGCCGGGTGAAGCTCACCGTGGGGCAGACACGCACAATCATGGTCAACGTGATGGGCGAGGTGAAAGTGCCCGGCACCTACACCCTGTCGGCATTCGCCACGGTGTTCCACGCGCTCTACATGGCCGGGGGCACAAACGACCTCGGAACGCTGCGCAACATCAAGGTCTACCGCAACAACCAGCTCGTGAGCGTGGTTGACATCTACGACTACATACTCAACGGCAAGCTCACTGGCAACGTGCGCCTTGCCGACAACGACGTGATTGTGGTGGGTGCCTACGACTGCCTCGTGAACATCGAGGGAAAGGTGAAACGCCCCATGTTCTATGAAATGAAGAAGAACGAGAGCGTAGCCTCGCTGCTGAAATACGCCGGTGGGTTCACCGGCGACGCCTACATGAAGGCCGTGCGCGTGAACCGCAAGACGGGCAAGGAATACTCGGTGTACAATGTCGAGGAGTTCGACTTCTCCAGTTTCCACGTCGCCGACGGCGACTCCGTGACGGTAGACTCCATTCTCCCGCGCTACGCCAACACCGTTGAAGTGAAGGGCGCGGTGTTCCGTCCGGGCATGTATGACATAGGCAAGCAGGTGAACAGCGTGCGCACGCTCATTGAGCATGCCGAGGGAGTGACCGAGACGGCATTCACCAACCGTGCCGTGATACACCGCATGAAACCCGACCGCACGCTTGAGGTAATAAGAGTAGACCTCGGCGGCATAATGAGCGGCAAGGTGGCCGACGTGCCTCTGAAGGAAAACGACGTGCTTTATGTGCCCACCAAGCAGGAACGTATGGCCGACCGCACCATAACCATACGCGGCGAGGTGCAGTTCCCCGGCATATACAAATATGCCGACAACGAGACCGTGGAGGATTTCGTGCTCCAAGCCGGCGGACTCACCGACAAGGCATCAACCGTCAACGTGAGCATAAGCCGCCGTGTGGGCGACCCCAAGGCTCTGCGTCCCGACAGCGTGATTGCCAAAACGTTCACGGTGTCGCTCAAAGACGGCTTCGTGGTTGACGGCACACCGGGATTCACGCTCATGCCATTCGACGAAGTGTATGTGGCCAAAAGCCCCGCCTATGTGGAGCAGCAGAATGTGAGCGTCGAGGGCGAAGTGATGTTCGAGGGCACCTACGCCTTGACACGCCGCAACATGCGCCTCAGCGACCTCTACAAACAGGCCGGCGGAGCCAACGCCATGGCCTACATACACGGTGCAAGACTCATGCGCAAGGCCAACGAGTCGGAGAAGACGCGTATGCGCGCCGTGCTCCAGATGCAGCGCGAACAGCAGCAGAAAAACCTTCTTGAGCTTGCCGCAAGCAGCAACAACGGCAACATACAGTCGGCCGCAGAACGTGCCAACGCCACCGACATAGTCAAGTTCACCGTGCCCGACGAGTATCCCGTGGGCATCGACCTTGCCGCCGCCATAAGCAATCCCGGCTCTGACGCCGACGTGATACTGCGCGAGGGCGACAGGCTTGAAGTGCCGCAATACAACGGAACGGTGAAGATAAACGGTGCGGTGATGTACTCCAACACCGTTGCCTACGAGAAAGGCAAGCGCGCATCCTACTACATCGACCAGGCCGGCGGTTTCGCCGCCGACGCGATCAAGCGACGCGCCTACATTATATATATGAACGGCAAGGTGGCAAAGGTGAGCCACGGGGCCAAGGTGCAGCCGGGCTGCGAGATTGTGGTGCCCGCCAAGCTGCGCCGCAAGATGAGCGTGGCCGAGACAATGAGCTTGGGTTCAAGCATGTCGTCGATTGCCGCCATGATTGCCACGATAGCCAATCTGGTGAAGTAGTCAAGCACGGCATGGCGCGACAATGCCTCCGCAGAAACGCGGCGGGCAAAACCGAAAAAGATATTCAACGAAAGAAATATATGGAAAGAGATACGAGCAAGAACACGGCAACTACAAATCCGGCAGTGGAGCAGCAGCCAACCAACGAAGAGGTGCTCGACCTGGGCAAAGTTATAGCAAAACTGTGGCGCAACCGGCGGCTGTATGCAATCGTCCTGCCTGTGGTTTTCGTTCTGTCGTGCCTGTATATACTTACCATCCCGAGATACTACACCACATCGACATCGCTCGCTCCCGAGATGGAGTCGTCGTCGGTGGGCGGCGGGTTGAGCTCGCTCGCGTCTTCTTTCGGCTTCGACCTGTCGAACATGCAGTCATCCGATGCCATTTCCCCGCTCCTCTACCCCGACCTTATGTCCGACAACAAGTTTGTAGTTGATTTGTTCAAGATAAAGGTCACTACTGCCGACAACAGCGTAACCACCGACTATTACACATATTTAAAGAAATACCAGGAAAAAAGCCTCATGCAGGGTCTGCGCGACATGATGCCTAAATTCGGGCAGAAAAAAGACAACCTTGCCATAAAGGGGGCGAAAAACAACCCCTATATTCTCTCGCGTGAAGACGATGCGATAGTCAACGGCGTGCGTGG
The DNA here is from genome assembly GCA_963607545.1 of bacterium. Classification (GTDB taxonomy): domain Bacteria; phylum Bacteroidota; class Bacteroidia; order Bacteroidales; family Bacteroidaceae; genus Prevotella. The sequence continues at coordinate 42,926 of CAVDCP010000007.1, read as the reverse complement.
CGACATAAGCATCGACGTTGACAAGAAAACCGGCATGATTTCGATAACGGCCACATCGCAAGACCCGCTGGTGTGCAAGACACTGGCCGACTCCGTAACCACGCGCCTGCAGAAATTCATCATAAAATACCGCACGGGCAAAGCGCAGAACGAAGCCAACCACTACAAGGCTCTCATGAACGATGCCCTGAAAGCCTACGAGAGCGTGCGGGCAAAATACGGAGCCTATTCGGATGCCAACACCGACGTGATACTCGAAAGCGTGAAATCGAAACTCGAGGACATGGAGAACGACATGCAGCTGAAATACAACCAATACACGGCCTACAACACTCAATACCAAGCCTCGATGGCAAAGGTGCTTGAGCGCACCCCGGTGTTCACAATGGTGAAGGGGGCTGAAGTTCCGCTGAAGCCGGCAGGGCCGAAACGCATGATTTTCGTATTGGCCATGACTTTCCTCGCCTTCATTTTCGTGTCGTTGTACTCATATTTTTTCAAGGATTAATGTCCTGTTTCTAACATAAAGGAATGCTCGAAGGTCTTTTCGCCATTTTCGCGATACTGGTGTTTCTCGCATTTTTCGAGGAATACCTTGGCCGGTACAAATGGTTCGCCTATCTTCTGATAGGCGTAGTGCTCATCATGTATGCCGGTTTCAGGCCGGTTGGGTTCGACCGCGACTCCCCCAACTACGAGGAAATGTTCATGCATCCCGACTCCCGGGAATCGTTCATAAGCGTTGAGCCGCTGTTTCTATGGATTTGCAAGATATGCAGCACCATAATGTACGACGTGCGCATCGTGCTCGTGATATTCGCCATAATAGGCGTTACGGTGAAGATGTTGGCCATAAAACGCCTTACCCCGCTCTTTTTCCTGCCGCTGGTAATCTATTTCGGAAACTTCTACTACCTGCACGAGATAACCCAGATAAGGGCAGGCGTGGCAGCAGCATTCTTTCTTCTGTCGGTGTCTTTCCTTGCAAAAGGCAAGCGTCTGCATGCATTCATGCTCATTGTGCTTGCCTGCATGTTCCACTATTCGGCCCTGTCGTTGCTGCCTTTGCTGGTTCTCAACAACAAATCCATGGGGAAACGCACCAAAATTGTACTCGCGGCGATTGTCCCTGCATGCTTCGTGCTTTATTTCCTCAACCTCGACCTCCTCACGACAGTACCCATACCCTATGTCACCGACAAGGTGGAGTCGTACAAGCTCGCGAGCGAGTTTGGAAAGGTTGACCGCAATTCCATTCTCAACCCGTTCCCGCTGATAAAGATGGCCGTGTTCCTGTACTTCCTGTATTTTGCAAACACGATAGAGAAATACGTCCCGGCAATACACCTCCTGACAAAGCTTCTCGGCTGCTCCCTGCTTGTGTATTTCGCTTTCTCGTCGGTGGCGATATTCAGCATGCGCGTTTCCGAACTCTACGGCATCGTCGAACTCGTGGCCTATCCGTGCATCGTCTACACCATAAAGCCCAAGTTTGTGGGCAAGTTGCTCGTGTGCACAATAGCGATAATAGAGATGGTGTTCAACACCATATTCTGGAATTTCTTTGACTTTACGGTATGAAACCAGGACACATTTCAACAGAACACAATACCGGCGACAGGCGTTCGTCGCTCATCAAGAAGAACATCATCGCATCGTTTGCCGTCAAAGGATGGTCGGTGCTGGTGCAGCTCATGCTTGTCCCGCTCACGCTGGCTTGCCTCGGTGTCTACGAGAACGGTGTCTGGCTCACGATAAGCTCCGTGCTTCTGTGGATAGACAACCTCGACATCGGGCTGGGCAACGGTCTGCGCAACAAGCTCGCCACCTATATTGCCCAGAACGACACGGCGAAGGCGCGCGAAATGGTGTCGTCTACGGTGGCCATGCTCACCTGCATCATCGTGCCGGTGTGCGTGCTGCTCGTCGTTGCGGAGCTGTCGGGCGACATGTATTCGCTGTTCAATGTGTTGCCGGAGAAAATAGGCAGCCTCAGCTTAACGCTTGCCGTGTGCACAATACTGGTGTGCTCCACGTTCATCCTGAAGTTTCTCGGCAATTTCTACATGGGTCTTCAGCTCCCGGCCATCAACAACGCCATTGTCACCACGGGCAACACTCTTGCGCTGCTCGGCACAGGTTTGGTATATCTCAGCGGCACCCACTCGTTTTTCCTCGTTGCCCTTGCCAACACCGCAGGCCCTGCACTGTCCTATCTTCTGTGCTATCCCATCACGTTCTGCGGCAAATACCGCCACCTGAGACCGTCGTTCAGACTTGCGAGCAAGGCCGCAATAAAGGAGTTGTTCCTCATAGGAGCAAAATTCTTCGTGCTCCAGATTGCCGGAATAGTGCTTTTCTTCTCTACCAACATCATCATTTCACGGTGCTTCACCCCGAGCATGGTCACGCCATACCAAATTGCCAACCGCTATTTCATGGTGGCAATGCTCCTCTTCACGGTCATCTGCGTCCCGTTTTGGAGTGCCACCACCGATGCCTACGCAAAGAAAGATTTCGCGTGGATAAGGCGCGCCAACCGCACACTCAACCGCTTCATGGCACTCACTGTGCTGCTCATCACTGCCATGATAGCCGCCTCGCCCATTGTCTACCACCTGTGGATAGGCAGCAAGGCCACCGTCCCGTTTTCAATGACGGTGCTCGTGGGCATATATGAGTTCATCTTGATTTTAAGCACACGCTACTCCTTCGTGCTCAACGGTATCGGCAAGCTCAAGCTGCAGCTTTACATGACTGCCGCTGCGGCACTGGCCTACATCCCGTTGGCGGTTTTCGTAGTGCATGCCACTACCGACATCAACATGCTGCTGGTTGTGATGTGCGCGGTAAACATGCCCGGCCTCATAGTGAATGCCGTGCAATACAACAAGATTATAAACGGCACGGCACGCGGAATATGGCTAAAATGACACTATTATGAAATCACATTCCATAGCGGTGCTCCTCGCCACCTACAACGGGGAGCGTTATCTTAGAGAACAGATTGAATCCATATACGCCCAGACCTGCACGGGATGGACGATATATGCACACGACGACGGCTCAACAGACGGCACAGTGTCGGTGCTCGAAGAGTATGAGTCGGCAAAGGACAATTTTGTGGTCTTGCGTTATCTGAGCCAACACGGAGCATCAGGCAATTTCTTCAGTCTGCTGCGTGAAGTCGATGCCGACTACTATTTCTTTGCCGACCAGGACGATATCTGGCTTCCCGAGAAAATGGAGGTATGCATGGAACGCATGGCCGCAACCGAACATTCAGGCAGCGGCAAGCCCGTATTGGTGTGCAGCGACGCCTTTGTGGCCGATGCCGACATGTCGGTGCGCGCGCAGTCGCTGTGGAAGCAGGCCGGAACCCATCCCGAATTTCTGCTCACGTTCGACGAGAGTGCCGCCACACCGTTTGTCACCGGCTGCACAATGCTCATAAACAAGCAGGCCAAACAGGCCGTGGTTTGGGACAAGACAGGCGCGGCAACAATGCACGATGCCTTTATAACACTGTGCGTGTTGAGGGCCGACGGCATCGTGTCGCCCATTTTCAAGCCGCTCATCTACTACCGGCAGCACGGCGGCAATGCCCTCGGAGCATTCTCCTACGAGAAGACCAGAGGCTTTGCCTACAAACTTTCGCATGCCAAGTCGCTCGCGAAAAAGAACATAGCCATTCTGAAAATGCTGCATGCACTCGGCTATGGATCACTGTTCAAGTTCATCAAATACAAGCGTGCCTACAAGAAGAAATGCAGAAACGCCAACATGAAAGGAGCGACAAAGTGAAGCACACGGAGCGGAAAGTGGGTGTTTTGATTGTAGTGTTCCACCCCGACGAACGCACAATCCGAACCAAGGCCATGCGTCTTGGCGATGCTTTTTGCACGGTGTTGGTTGACAACACTCCCGGCAACGGCATTGACCTGAACGGCAGAAACGTGAAACACATAGCATTGCACGAAAACACGGGCATTGCCAACGCTCAGAACCGGGGCATAGAATATCTTGCCGCACAGGGCTGCACGCACATTGTGTTTTTCGACCAGGACAGCGAATACACCGAACAGTATGTGCATGGCATTGCCGATGAGTATGACCGCATAAGCAAGCAGAACGACAAATTGTTCCTGCTCGGCCCGCGTGTGGTGAACAAGACCAACGGCGAGGCTTACCGTTCGGTCGTGCACGACGAACCGGAAGCAACCGGCGGCTTCATAGCCAAGCGCGAGATTATAAGCTCCGGCAGCTGCGCATCGACAGAAAAACTGCACGACGTGGGGCTGCTCGACGCACGCCTGTTCATCGATTTCGTCGATTTCGAGCTTTGCTGGCGTGCCGAAGCCAAAGGCTATGTGTGCGGAACAACCTGCAACGTGACCTTGCCGCACAAGGTGGGCGAACGCGAACTCCGCTTTCCGCACGGCTACCGTGTAATAATATCCGCCCCTTTCCGTTATTACTATCAGTACCGCAACCACCTGTGGCTGTGCCGCAAGGCTTATGTTCCAGTGCAATGGAAAGTGAACAGAGGGTTGAAAAACATGCTGCGCATGCTCTATTTCCCGTTCGTGGTGAAGGGCTGGCGCGGCATTCTGAAATTCATGTTGAGAGGAATATACGATGGAATGTTCAAATGCGACAAATAAAAAGACCGGGGCAATAGTGGTGCTCTACAATCCCGACATACAGAGTGTGCGCAGTGCGCTGGCCACTTTGTGCGCAACGGTTGACTGCCTGTGCCTTGTAGACAATTCGCCGGTGGACAACGGAGCGCATTTCGCCGATATGGAAAACACCACCTACATGGCAATGATGCGCAACACCGGCATCGCGGCGGCGCAGAACGCCGGACTGCGCTCGCTTGCCAAGCTCGGCATCCACTATGTTCTGTTCAGCGACCAGGACAGTATCGTAAGGCCGGAAACTGCCGAAACGCTGCGCCTCGGCTACGAAGCCCTGCTCAAAAGGGGCATCAAGGTGGGAGGAGTGGGCACACGCGCCATAAACAAAGAGACGGGAATGCCCTACCCTTCAAAGTCGAAAGAACTTGAAACTGTCGCCCTAAGCGGAGAAACGCCTACATTGAACGCCACGCACTGCAGCTACATACGTTCCTCGGTGTCGCTCATGCGCATGTCAACATTCGGCGATGTGGGCGGTTTCGACGAAAGCCTGTTCATCGACGGGGTTGACAACGAACTGTGCTGGCGTGCCAATGCCAAGGGCTACAGCTTCTTCATCGTGGAAGAAGCAACCATAACCCACCACCTTGGCGAGGGCGACCGCCACATTGCCAACCGCAACGTGGCCATATCCTCGGTGTTCCGCATCTACTACCAATACCGCAACTACATCTGGTTGTGCCGCAGAAACTATGTGCCGCTGTGGTGGAAACGGCTGCATCTTGCAAAATATGCCGCAAAAGCCATATACTATCCGTTGTTCGTCAAGCCACGGACAGGATATGCCAAAGGCATTGCACGGGGCATCTGCGACGGTCTTTTCAAGACGAACGCACAATCGGAAGGCAAACTATAACAACAACTTGAAAGTTAGCACGAAATGACTATATCTGTATTAATGTCGGTGTACAAAAACGAGAAACCCGAATTTCTCGACGAAGCCATTGCCAGCATATGGACGCAGCAGACATTGAAGCCGCAGCAAATAGTGCTCGTCGAGGACGGAATGCTGACCGACGGGCTTCAGGAAGTGATAGGCAAATGGGCACAACAACTGGGCGACAGGCTCACATTGTGCAAGAACGAGCAGAACCTAGGCCTCACCAAATCGCTCAACCTCGGCCTCACCAAGGTCACTTCAGACCTCGTGGCGCGCATGGACAGCGACGACATTGCAATGCCGCGACGGTTTGAACTGCAGGAAGCCTACCTCGAAGCCCACCCCGAAGTGTCGGTAGTGGGCGGTTCGATGCAGGAGTTCAACTCCCGTAATCCTGCCGTAAACATACGCCACTACCCTCTCACCCACAGCGAAGTGATGCGCAGCATATACAAGGCAAGCCCCCTTGCCCACCCCACCGTGATGATGCGCATGTCGATGTTCCGCAACGGCCGGTTGCGCTACGACGAGCGTTTCCGCACGAGCCAGGACATAGCGTTGTGGTTTGATGCCATTTGCGCGGGCTACAAGATAGCCAACCTGCCCGACGTGACGTTCCGTTTCCGCCTTGCCGACGACATGTTCAAGCGCCGGAGCCGGGCAAAGGCATGGAACGAGTTCCGCATATACATGAGCGGCGTGCACCGGCTCTACGGACTGTTTTCGCCAAAATACATCTATCCCATAAGCCGGTTGATGTTCAGGCTCATGCCCGTGAAGTTGGTGAAGATTGTCTACGGAAGCAATCTCCGCAAAAAAGTAGTTGAAAGCAAGAAAAGATAGGCCGCCGGCATTTGCCCGGCCATAGCATTGCCGTTGCCCCTGCGGCCTACCGCAAGGGGTTGAGTTCTGACTGATACCACTCCACAAACCGGCCTATGCCGTCGTGCAGCGACACCGACGGGCGGTACCCCATTTCGGTTTCAAGCCTTGTTGTGTCGGCATTTGTCTGGTAGACATCGCCCGGCTGCATGGGCAGAAACTCCTTTACGGCCTTGCATCCCATGGCCGTTTCTATTTCGTTTATGAAGTCCATTAGCTTTACCGGGTGCGAGCATCCTATGTTATACACGCGGTAAGGCACTCCGTTGTCGCAAGCCGAAGCGTCGGGCGTGGAGTCGATTACGCGCATCGTGCCATCGACAATATCGTCGATGTAGGTAAAGTCGCGCACCATGTCGCCGTTGTTGAACACCCTGATGGGCTTGCCCTTGGCAATGGCATCGGCAAAAAGCGTGGGCGACATGTCGGGACGGCCCCAAGGCCCGTACACGGTGAAGTAGCGCAAGCCCGTGGTTGCAAACCCATACAGTTTGCTGTAAGCATGAGCCATAAGCTCATCGCTTTTCTTTGTTGCAGCGTAAAGGCTCACGGGAGTGTCCACATTTGCAGTTTCGCGGTAAGGCACGTCGCTGCAAAGGCCATACACCGAACTTGATGATGCAAACACAAGATGCCTCACCCCCGTGTTGCGGCACGCCTCAAGAATGTTGAGGAAGCCCACGAGATTGCTCTCAAGATAGGAATAAGGGTTGGTTATGGAGTAGCGCACCCCGGCCTGTGCGGCAAGGTTCATCACCTTGTCGAAGCGGCAACGGGCGAAAAGGGCATCGACGGCGGCCTTGTCGGAGATAGACATTCTCACAAACGAGCAGTTGGCAAACAGCGTGCTCACCGTTTCAACGCCCTCGCGCGAAACCTCGCTTTCGGCAAATCCGCACTGCGCAAGCCGTCCGTATTTTAGCCGGGTGTCATAGTAGTCGTTTATATTGTCTATGCCAACCACGGTGTCACCGCGTTGTGCGAGTCCGTACATAAGTTTCGACCCGATGAAGCCTGCGGCTCCGGTCACAAGTATTTTCATCTTCTTTTTCCGTTTTCTTTGTCGTGCCACGCTGCACACTGCTGCTGCGGCAATGCAAAGTTAGTCATTTTTTTCACAATGGGCCGCAGGGCGCGGTGCATTTCGTCAGTTGGCGAATATGTTGTTCTTCAGTTTTATTGCAGCGGGCGAGTTGCCCGTTTCGTCTATGCGGTAGGGCCGCACTCCATTGGCCACATAGTTGTTGGTCACGTTTATGCCGCTCGACTTCGCTGATCCCTTGAGCCTGAAGTAGAACCCCACATACTCCCTCACCTTCTTCATCTTGGCCGTTGCGGCGTTGTTTTCAAACTCAATGGTGTTGCGCGTTATCGTTATGTTGTTAGCCGGGCATGCCTCTTCTGATATCACCACCGATATAGCTGCCACTCCGCCGCGGCAGCGGTTTATGTAGTTGTCGCTTATCGTGATGTTGCTTATCACGCTGCGCGTGTAGTTAGGCTCTATGTCTATGGCTCCTGGCATTGTCGGGCACGACGTGTTCACGATGTTGTTGGCGGTTATGCTTATGCCGCTGCCGTCGATTATGCTTATGCCGTTGCGGCAGTCTTTGTTCTTTCCGTCAATGGTGTTGTTCTTTATTGTGACGTTGGTGTTGTGCAGCACGGTGCTGTTGTCAAACAGTCCGAGGTATATGCCGTCGCCGTAGAGCGGCCCTATCGTGCAGTTGCTTATCTCGGCGTTGTCAGTCCCGAACATTTCAATGGCATGCGTGTGCTCAAAGGCGTGCTTTTCCTTTTGTGCCGGCAGGTTGAAGTCGGCAGTGCCGGGCATTTCAAAGGTGAGGCCCGTGATTTTCACATTGCTTATCTGCGTGCTTGACTTCGACTGCGGCCCCACTGAGAGTATTGCCTTTGCCGTGTAAGGGTCGCTCGTGTTCTGTAGCACGGCCTTGCCCGAGCCTTCGAGCGTGAAGTCGGATTGTGCCACAAGAAGCGGAGTTGCCATGCGGTAGACACCCTCGGGCACCACCACATGCTTGCCCAAAGCCACAAGACTGTTGAGCGGTGCGGCATCGTCGGTCTTGCCGTCGGCGAAGCACACCCAGTCGGCACGCAGCACACTGTTGGCCGCCGTGCCCTTCACCACACACCCTTTCATGTCGACATTGCCCGAAAGGCGAGTGTCGCGCAGCGTCACCGTGCCGCGCCTGATGCATCCGTTGCCCACAAACACGAGGTTGCACCCCTCGGGAACGGTTATTGCCCCGTCGGTTTTAGAGAGGTCGTGGGCATAGGCTATTATATAGGTGGTGTTCTTGCCGCCCTGCCTGAACAGGGCATTGAGACTTCCGTTGCGCGTGTCGCTCACCGAAACGCGTTGCGCCGCACCGCGTGCTGCCGACATTCGTGCTGCCGCCGAAGCCGCAGGCTCGGCAGCCGGAATCCACAATGTGGCAACGGCAAGTGCCGCCATGAGTATTGGTCTTGTCATAATCAGTTGGTTTTGCGCCTTCCGGCATGATGAAGGCGGCCTCACGACAGCCGCCTGAAGGCAAAGGTAAACATTTTTGTGCGATTATTGCGCGCAATGCCCTGTTTTTAAACCGGCACTGCATCATGTCGTGCCCTAAACTGTCGCGTTTCAATACAACATGTGCCCCGATTGTTTCATCATTTCCGAAAAAAAAAACAAAAGTTTGCTTTGTATGCAAGAAATGTGTACTTTTGCTTGCATCAACCACAATAGTGCAATCCGAAGGCTTGATGCCGACACACGCCTGTGCGTATGGCCGAGGTGCAGACTACTTTTAATGCAAAGACAACATGAAGCATGTTCTTGGAAAATTCATTCTTCTTGCATTCCTTTTTATAGCGAATGCCGCAGTTTGCCACGCAGATTGGTTCAAGGGCAAAGTGGTGAATGCAGAAACGGGAGAGCCTTTGGCCGACGCAAACATCGGCAGCGAAACCAAACCGCAGCCGGGTTGGAGCATACAGTCGAACGTCACTGCCGACAGCACGGGATGCTTCATTCTCGGAAGCGACTGGGAAGGCCGCATACTTTTCACCTTCAGCATGATTGGCTACAAGAGCAGCCGCAAGGTTGACTACTCGTATGGCGACAACGTGAAAGACACCATAGACATAGGCACAATAAAGCTGCAGCCCACAGCACTGATGCTGCGCGACGTGGAAGTCACGGCCAAAGTGCCGCGCATAACCATGTCGGGCGACACCATTGTGTTCAATCCCGAAGCCTTCAAACTGAAGGAGGGCGCACGGCTCGACGAACTGATAAAGAAACTGCCGGGCGTGGTAAGCCGCGACGGACAGCTTTTCTGGAGAAACAAGCCCATACGCCTGATGATGAACGGCAAGAACCTTTTCGGCGGAGACAACATCGTGGGGCAGTTGCCCGCCGAGGTGGCCAAGAAGATAAAGTTGTATGACCGCAAGTCGGAGTTGGCCCGGCACACGGGCAACGACGACGGCGAAGAAGACAACGTGCTCGACATTGAGGTGAAACCGGGATTTCTCGACAAGTGGTATGGCGAGGCCAGTGCCGCCTACCAAACCAAGAAACGCTATCTGTTTGACCTGAACGCGAGCAAACTGAGCGACCACGACCCGCAACTGGTGTATGCGCAGGCCAACAATGCCAACCGCTTTGTGGAGCGCACCATGCGCAGCCAGATGAACCGCAACGTTGACAACGACGGCAAGAGCCAAAACTTTTCATACAACTATCAGCACAACTGGCAGACCAAGGGGGCCGAAGAACTCACCGACAACAGTTTCGACATAAGCACCAACTTGGGCCACAGCGACGGCTGGGGCACAAACAGTGCATCAACCGAGACTTTCTTTCCCGACCAAGACCGCACCGTCACCCTTTCCAAGAACTACAACTACGACCACAAGCTCAAGCCGCAGATGTGGGCAAATATCTTTGCCTATGCCGACTCGCTGAACAGCATCAGCATCGAGGCCAACGCCTCCTACGGCAAGAATCGCGGAAGGAAAGAAACCGAAGGGGCTTCATACAGCTACGCCCCCGACCAGTTTGAATACCATTCGCTCGCATCGGCCATGGGCGCAAAGCCCGGCGACGCGCTCTACGAGCACCTCGTCACGCGCAACCGCAACTACCAGTCCTACGACGGACAAGACCGACAGCTCTCGCTTTCCTATTCGTGGAAACGCTATCTGGGCAAGAAAGGGTCTTTCAAGTTGGGCGGCAACACGCAGGCCAGCGGAGAAAACACCGACACCTACAACCACCGCTCGCTCGAATATCTGCGCGAGAGCCTCAACGAAACGCAGTGGCAGCACTACGACTACAAGAACCACAACCTGCAGTCAACGCTCGGCGCAACATTCGACTACTGGTTCTCGAAGAAGTTCTACCTCAACGTGAGCGACAACGTTACCTACCGCCGCTACCGCACGAAGCGTAATGTGTTTGCCGACACCGACGAGGCGCGCGTCAACGGCAACTCGCCCACCACTCCCGACCACGACAACCACAACGACGCCAACGTGCACAGCTGGAGCAACCGGCTCTCGCTGAAGAGCACCATCACGCCCACAAAGCAGCTTATGATTATGCCGAAATTCGAGTGGACGGCCACCCGCGAGAATGCAAGCTACCAATACGGGCAACTCGACACCGCCGCCGTGCGCAACACGCAAACCTACACTCCATCGCTGTTCTTGAAGTGGAAAATGAGCCGTGTGCGCAACATGGACATCTCGTTTGCCTACAACACCACCGTGCCGCAGCTCACACAGACCTTCGGTTTCCGCGACACCACCGACCCGATGAATGTCAGCACGGGCAACCAACGGCTCGGCAACACGCACAGCCACACCACCACATTCGGCTATCACCGCATGTGGCTACGCAAACAGATTGTTCTCGGTCTGGGCATGTCATACACCAAAGACATCAATCCCTTGTCCACACTCTACCGCTACAACTCGCTAACCGGTGTCTACACCATGACACCAACGAACGTGAAAGGCGGCGACACATGGAAATTCAACGTGGACTACGACCAGGGATTCGGTGCCGATTTCCGGCTGTTGAACGAGTTCAGCCTCACAACATCGCAGGCTTACGGTTTTCTCACGCTCCTCGACAACGAGAATGCCGATGCCGCACTCAACCACCAGAAACAACTCGCCATAAGCGAAAACATGGAACTGTCCTACGAGATAGAGAAAATCCAACTTACGCTCTACAACCGGCTGGGATGGAACAGATACCGTTACGATGCCACATCCTACAATTCACATCCTTTCGACAACAGCCTTGGCATCAGCACCAACGTGAAGCTGGGGGCATTCGGGGTTTCTTTCGAAGTGAAAGACCATTACCGCTCGGGCTATATCACCACCGCCATGAACGGACACCGCTTGTTGGCCTCGGCCGATGCCACCTACCGTTTCAACAAAAATAGGTGCTGTATCATGCTGTATGTTGACGACATCTTCAACAAAGACATAACCTACGACGTCAATTACACGTCGTACAAGCGGTCGGAAAACTCATACGACTACATCCACCACTACGCCATGCTGAAATTCACCTATCGCTTCGATGCCAAGGAGAACAAGAAATGACGGAATTCGTATTCCGGCGTGTATTCCTCCGTGCGGTGCATAAGCGTGCACCGCACGGAGCGCATGCACACACCATACGATGCACGACAAGACAAAGCCTATTCTGAAAGACACCAAAGCCTCGGTTCAACCGTTAACCCCACAAGAAACGGTGTGCAATCTCCCACAAAAGGAGAACAGCACACCGTTTGTTCATTTCATGCCGGCATACACTTGAAACAAGTTTCCAAGCAGTAGGCACTTACATTAACTAACGATATTTGGCACGCCAAACACAATAATAAAGGCAAAATGTTGTTATATATAATGAAAAGTCCAGATGCCAGCAACAAAATACAGCACCTGACTATTTAACTGAACAAAGAAAAGTAATGGATAAATACCTGCTGTTTATAATATTGGCGTTTGTGGCCAGCGTGGCTTTCGGCCTTGTCCTTATGCCGGTTATAATGAAATTCTGCATGAAACGCAACCTCTACGACCTTCCCAACGGGCGCAAGGTGCACAACAACGCGGTGCCGAGGCTCGGCGGACTGGCTTTCATCCCGTGCATGCTCCTTGCCTTTGTCATCGCGATGGTGGTGCTCGGCAGCGTCACGGGCCACTATTCGCAGATAACGATAGGGCTGTGGTCGGGCACGTTTCTCGTGAGCCTGTTCACGATTTACGCCGTCGGAATAATCGACGATGTTGTGGGGCTAAGCCCAAAGGTGAAGTTTCTCGTGCAGATACTCTCGGCAAGTCTTCTGCCCGTTTCCGGTCTTTACATCAACAACCTGTACGGTTTCTGCGGCATACACGACGTTCCGTTCATCATCGGAGCGCCGCTTACGGTGTTTGTAATTGTTTTCATCGACAATGCCATGAACCTCATCGACGGCATTGACGGTCTGGCAGGCGGGCTGTCGCTGCTCTCTTTGCTCGGTTTTCTCGTGTGTTTCGCCCGCGAAGGCGTGTGGACTTACTGCGTGCTGATAGCCGGACTGATGGGAGTGCTCGTGGCCTACCTCTACTTCAACATCTTCGGCAAAGCCGAACGCGGCACCAAAATATTCATGGGCGACTCCGGCAGCCTCACTTTGGGCTTCATTCTTGGCTTCCTTGTCATAAAGTTTGCCATGAACAACACCAATGTCATGCCCTTCCGCAACGACAGTCTTATCATTTCCTACACCTTGCTCATCGTGCCTTGCTTCGATGTGGTGCGTGTCATCATCACGCGTCTGCGCGACAGGCAACCGCTGTTCAAGGCCGACAAGCGGCACATACACCACAAACTGCTGCAATGCGGCATGACACAACACATGGCTCTTGCCGCGATTCTTTCGCTCGCACTGGCTTTCGCCCTGCTCAATTTCCTGCTCTATCCCGGCATGGACGCAACAATGGTGGTGGTTGTCGACATAATAGCATACACGGCATTCCACCTCATACTTGATTTCATGATAAACAAGCGCAAGTCGCACGGCACGGCACACCACGCCAGCCACGCACACAGCAACGACGCGGCCTGACAACCGCCGTCACTTCAAGAACACCAGCCAAACGGCAGCAACAAGACAGACGAAGGCTGCGACATGGTTCCAATGAAGGGCCTCGCCCTTGAATAGCATCGTCGCCACGAGGGTGAACACAATGAGCGACACCACCTCCTGTATCACCTTCAGCTGTATCAAACTGAAAGGTCCGCCATTGCCGGCAAAGCCTATACGGTTGGCCGGCACCTGGCACATGTATTCAAACAACGCTATTCCCCACGAAAACAACACGACTGCCATAAGCGGCCAATTCTTGCTCACACCCGTTTCCTGCAACCGCAAATGGCCATACCAAGCAAAAGTCATGAACACATTTGAGCAGACAAGCAGCAAAACAGTATAAAATCCTTGCATATTCTTTTTCGGTTTTTCTTTAAAATCATTCCTTTGCGCACACTGCTCCTGCAACAATCCCTGACTCTATAAACCGTCGCAAGACACTGACAAAAGCGGCAAACGCGGCTGCAAAATTACACCTTATCCCACTAACCGCAAAATTACAGTCACGCTAATTGCCTACATCCCGGCAAAAACCGGCCTTTCTCCACACTCCATCATCCGGCATTTCCACACAAACAGGTCTTGTCTGCAGCAACCAAAGAGCATCCTTTCCCCCATTCCAACCGCCTTTTTCCCGTGCCAACACGGCCTCGTCAAAGCCGCACGGAATTGGTTAAATATATCTAAAAGCATCTGCCTCCTTCAAATATGTCAAAAAAAACACATACCTTTGCACAAGTTTTTCAAAAGGAAAGGTGCTCGAGTGGCTGAAGAGGCACGCCTGGAAAGCGTGTATACGTCAAAAGCGTATCGGGGGTTCGAATCCCCCTCTTTCCGCAAGAAATCAGGCTTTTACACACAATCTTTTTGTAAATCGCCTACACAAAGTTGACAATCAACGAATTAGCGACAGTCGTTGATTCTTAAACGAAAATCACATACAATACTGTTTTCCTCGTTTTTCACGGTATTTTATGCCTACTTGTGCATTGTTTGTTCAAGCAATATTTCGTGCATACAAGTGTGATGCGCCGCTATTGCCAATCCTCAAACTCCAATTCCAGTTCGTCAATTACTTTCTTTTTGGCCCGACCACCCTTTGACTCTTTCCTTGTTTCTTCTGCCGACGATTTGCTCACCGTCAATCCCAACAAGCGTATGGCATGGCCGGAAGAATAATCCACCGACTTGAGCAACTGCTTGGCAAGGGGCAGAATGTCGTTCTTCTTGTTGAGGATTTTCTGTTGCGAGACACTTCGGGTTATTTGCGTGAAGTCGGCAAACTTCACTTTCAAGGTGAGCGTACGCCCCTCAAAACCGCTTTTCGCCACACGTTCCAGCAATTCGAGCACTACATGATACAGTTCGATGATTACCGCCGACTGGGCACAAATGTCTTCCAAGAACGTCTGCTCACACCCTACCGACTTGCGTTCACGGCTGGTTACGACAGAACGGTCGTCGATGCCCCGTGCGAAATCATGGAACACATGCCCCGCCTTGCCAAAGGTTTCCACGAGGCGGTTTTCTGAAACATCTCTCAAGTCGCCTCCCGTAAATATTCCCATAAGGTGCATTTTCTGAAGAGTCTTCCTGCCCACGCCCCAAAAGTTCTCCACCGGCAGACTGGCTATAAAGTCGAGAGCCCGGTCGGGGTGTATGGTGCACAGCCCGTCGGGTTTGCGGTAGTCGGAAGCCACCTTGGCAAGAAACTTGCAATAGCTTACGCCAGCCGAAGCGGTAAGCCCGGTTTTCTCCCTTATGCGGGCCTTTATCTCCTTGGCTATATCCACCGCCATCTCCACACCTTTCTTGTTTTCGGTGACATCAAGAAACGCCTCGTCGATGGATATAGGCTCTATCATGTCGGTGTATTCGTGGAATATTTCATGTATCTGCTGCGAAATCTCCTTGTAACGCTCGTGTCTGCAAGGCACAATGATGAGTTGCGGGCAACGTTTCTTTGCCTGCACGACCGACTGGGCAGAGTGCACGCCCCACCTGCGGGCCTCATAGCTGGCCGTGGAAACCACCCCACGAGGCCCGTCGAAGCCCACAGCTATCGGTTTGCCACGGTATTCGGGATTGTCCCTTTGCTCTACCGACGCAAAGAAAGCATCCATGTCGATATGTATTATCTTGCGGTTTGTCAACTTGTCGTGTTGTTTCTGCAAAGTTATGTCTTTTCCTTTTTCTACGGAAATTTATCAGGCCCTTAGTGATAGCAGCATCAGTCTGCGGCAAGAAAACATCTATCAGAGCAACGTGCAAACACAAAAAACGGGGAAACCGCATTGCAGTTTCCCCGTCGTCTCTTCAATTCTATGATTGTAAAACCGTGCCGCCGCGTTGCGATGTCGGCCACGGCAGGAATCATTCCTCGTTTTCTGGACGCAGCTGGCGCACCGTTTCGGCAGCGCGCCACATCTCCATGTCGTGCATAGCCTTAAGTTCGGCGTTGAGCTTCTCGCGGTAGTCGGGCTTCGAGTTGGAGTCGATTGAAATCTGAGCCTCGTTGCCTGTCTTCACCGAGAGATAGAGCCACTCCATTACCGGCTTTATGGCCTCGCGGAAACGCGGTGCCCAGTCAAGGGCTCCACGCTGTGCCGTTGTCGAGCAGTTGGCATACATCCAGTCCATTCCCTTGTCGCCGAAGAGCGGCATGAGGCTCTGGGTGAGTTCCTCAACGGTTTCGTTGAAAGCCTCGGAAGGCGAGTGTCCGTGCTCACGCAGCACTTCATACTGTGCCTCAAGCAGTCCCTCGATAGCTCCCATGAGCGAACCGCGCTCGCCGGTAAGGTCGGATGTGGCCTCGCGCTGGAATGTCGTCTTGAACAGATAGCCCGCTCCGATGCCTATACCGAAGGCTATTGTCTTCTCCTCGGCCTTGCCCGATGCATCCTGATATACGGCATACGAGCAGTTGAGTCCGCGTCCTTCAAGGAACATTGAGCGCAGCGATGTGCCCGAACCCTTGGGAGCCACCATTATGACATCAACGTCGTCGGGCGGCACAACGCCCGTGCGGTCGTTCCAGTTGATTGCAAATCCGTGCGAATAATACAGGGTCTTGCCCGGCGTGATATACTGCTTGATTTTCGGCCAAACCGAAATCTGTCCGGCATCGGAGAGCAGCATGCATATCACGGTGCCCTTCTGTGCGGCCTCTTCTATCGAGAACAAGGTCTTGCCAGGAACCCATCCGTCGGCCACAGCCTTGTCGTATGTCTTGCCTTCGCGCTGTCCCACAATCACGTTGAAACCATTGTCGCGCAGGTTGCCTGCCTGACCCGGACCCTGAATACCGTATCCCAAAATGGCAATCGTTTCGTCTTTAAGAACTTCTCGTGCTTTTTCCAATGAAAACTCTTTGCTGGTGACTACTGTCTCTACAACGCCACCGAAATTCATCTGTGCCATATTTTATTTTTTTATGCAGCCAATAAGGCTGCGGTTTATATTTTCAATTATACAACAAAATCGCTTGCAAAGGTAATAATTTATTACAAAACCACAAGCAAAAACATCATACTTTCACAAATTTAACTCTACACTTGCACACTTCCACGGGGTCTGTGCCGTCTTGGGGATGCTTTACGACACTCACTCCAAACACGTTTTCTTCGGTTTTCTCCACATGAAGATGCAGCCTGTCGCCATAGTGCGACTCGGCAATGTAGGCTATGTCGAAACGCTGTAGCCTGTGGCCGCGATACCAGTCAAGCCCCCACAGGTTGAGTATGTGCTCTATGTATTTCACACTGTTGATGTGTCCGTTCACGTCCACATCGCTGTACATCGTGTCAACCACCCGTGCGCAAGGCGCGTCCTTTGCCACTTTCACCCGCATGAAAGGCTCTATGGGGCACGGCTTTTCCTTCTCCACATATTGTGTTATAAGTCCGTCGCGCACCGACAGTATGTCAACGGGCTGCCGCGTATCGGTGTCAATCATTGCCCAGACACTCTTGCCGTAGGCACAGGGTTTCCCCTCGGCGTTGAGAACGGCGAAATTGCGGCTTGTGAAGAAGCGCATCACGTTGTCCACCCACGTCTCTACCGTTATGCGGTCGTAGGCACGCGGCATTTCATCGAGTTCCATTACAAAGCGCGACAACACCCAGGTGCGGTGCACCGTGTTGAGATAATCCATGCCATAGCCGCGCTCGTTGGAGTGGAAATCGGCCGCATTGAGCATGTGGTTGCCCAACACGCCGAGAAACATGCGGTGTGAGAAATCGCAGTGGAACGGCTCAGTCAGGAAGTCGTAGCTGCCTGTCTTGTCAAGAATTTCGCAGTTCATGGGTGTCACTGTTGTTGTTCAGATATTCCGACACGGGCTCTTCAACGCTCCGCGTCACCGCCACACGGCCCGAACGCGAGTATTGCAGCACGCAACCGTAGGCATCAAGAGTCTTGTAGAGTTCTGTCACCTCGTCGGTAAGTCCGGCAATCTGCACCGTGGCATACACGGGGTTCACCTCCATCATGCGCGCCCCGCTGTGGCGTATCACGCGCGATATCTCGGGGTTCTGCATGAGTATCGGGGCGGAAATCTTGTAGATGGCTATCTCATGTATGAACAAATCCTCGTCTACATAGTAGTCGGCCTTCACAACATCAATCTTCCGCTCTATCTGTTTCGTTATTTTCTTTATCTGCTCCTCGTCGCTGTAAGCCGTAATGGTGTACTTGTGTATGTCGCGTATGCTCGATGCCGAGACATTTATGCTCTCTATGTTCACCTGCTGCCGGGTGAACACTGCGGCCACCTGACTGAGTATTCCGGCAATGTTCTCCGAGTAGATGAGCAATGTGTATAGTTTCTTTTCCATTTCCTTATGCATCATTTTTCAAGGTGGGGCACTGAGGTCGCCACCGTAAACAACATGTATTCATAATGGGGCGTGCCCTCCGGCTCAGGCATCAACCTCAAGAAGCATCTCGTCGACACTGTTTCCCGGCGGTGTCATAGGCATCACGTTGGCCTCCTCGAGCACGGCGCACTCAAGCACATAAGGCCCGGGCGTGGCGAGCATGCGGCTTATGGCCTCGCCAAGATTGGCGCGTTCGGTCACTACGCCATAATTAAGGTGATAGCCTTCACACACAGTCCGGTAGTCGGGGTTGAGCATCCGCGTGAACGAACGGCGGTGGTTGAAGAACATGTCCTGCCATTGCCGCACATTGCCGAGGTAGTTGTTGTTGAGAAGGATTATTTTCACCGGAGCCTGTTGTTCCATTATCGTGCCCAGTTCCTGAATGCTCATCTGGAAGCTTCCGTCGCCAGTAAACAGGCACACGGTGCGTTCGGGAGTGCCGAACGTAGCCCCCACGGCAGCCGGCAAGCCGAATCCCATGGTGCCCAGTCCGCCGCTTGTCACCACGCTCAGTTTCCTGTTGTATTTGAAATAGCGGCACGCGAGCATCTGGTGCTGGCCCACATCGGTCACGAGCACCGCCTCGCCGCGTGTGGCCTCGGCCACGGCGTTCACTATCTCGCCCATGAGCAGAGGCCCGTCGGCAGGATGTATGGCATGCTTTACCACCTTTTCGCTTTCCAGTTCGCAGTAAGGCTTGAAGCTGTCGCGCCATTCCTTGTGGTTTTTCTTGGCCAGAAGGCGTGTTATGGCGGGCAAAGTCACCTTGCAGTCGCCCACCACCGAAACGTCGGCCTTCACGTTTTTGTCTATTTCCACGCGGTCGATGTCGAGGTGCACAATCTTGGCCTGCTTGGCATAGGTGTCAAGCCGCCCGGTGTCGCGGTCGCTGAACCGCATGCCTATCGCTATTATGACGTCGCTTTTCTGCGTCATCACATTGGGAGCGTAGTTGCCGTGCATGCCAAGCATGCCCACATTGAGCGGATGTCCGGTAGGCAGGGCCGAAAGACCGAGCAGCGTGCGTGCCGCCGGGATGTCGGCTTTCTCTATAAACTCCACCAGTTCGTTCTGCGCATTTCCCAGTTCCACGCCGTGGCCCACAAGTGCCAGCGGACGCTCGGCATTGTTTATCAGTTCGGCGGCAGCTGCCACGTCGGCATCATCCACCTTGGGATAAGGCTCGTAGCTGCGCACCGATGTCACGCGCACGGGTTTCCATTCTGTCTTGTCCACCTGTGCATTTTTCGTGAAGTCGATTACCACCGGCCCCGGACGTCCTGTCCGTGCGATGTAGAACGCGCGGCTTATGGCCCACGACACATCCTCGGGACGTCGTATCTGATAGCTCCATTTCGATATAGGCTGTGCCAATCCCACGAGGTCAACCTCCTGGAATGCATCGGTGCCAAGCGCATTTACGCCCACCTGTCCGGCTATCACCACAATCGGAGTGGAGTCGATCATCGCGTCGGCCACACCTGTCAGGGTGTTTGTCGCGCCCGGGCCGCTGGTCACCAGACACACGCCCACCTCGCCGCTTACGCGTGAATATCCTTCGGCGGCATGCGCCGCTGCCTGTTCATGACGCACAAGAATGTGGTCGAATGCCTTCTGATCGCCGCGCGTGTAGTCGTAGAGCGCATCGAACACGGGCATTATGGTGCCTCCCGGATAACCGAAAATGGTTTTCACCCCCTCGTTGCAGAGCGAGCGCATGAGTGCCTCGGCACCAGTTATCATTTCTTTTGCCATTTTGTCTTCTTTTGTTTCCTTTTTATGTTAAGGCTATACCTTGGACGGCTGTTGCACATTGCCGGTGCTTGCGCTGACTATATCAGGCGCACTCCGCCCTTGTCGGCCGAGCTTACGCTCTGTGCATAGGCACGCAGGGCCTTGCTCACCTGACGGTTGCGCGTGAGCGGTTGCTGCGGACGTGCGGCAAGTTCCTCGTCGGTGAGGCGCACGTTTATCGCACGGTTGGGTATGTCGATTTCTATAATGTCGCCATCTTTTATCTTGCCTATGTTGCCTCCGGCTGCTGCCTCGGGCGAAATGTGGCCTATGCTCAGGCCGCTTGTGCCGCCCGAGAAGCGTCCGTCGGTTATAAGGGCGCACTCCTTGCCCAAATGCATGCTCTTGATGTAGGATGTGGGATAGAGCATTTCCTGCATGCCCGGCCCTCCCTTCGGCCCTTCGTGGGTTATCACCACGCAGTCGCCGCTCTTTATCTTTCCGCCGAGAATGCCTTCGCATGCCGCTTCCTGCGAATCGAACACGCGCGCCGGACCGCTGAATGTCCACAGTTCGGGGTCAACGCCGGCCGTCTTCACCACGCATCCGTCCTGCGCGATGTTGCCGAACAGCACGGCGAGTCCGCCGTCTTTGGTGTAGGCATGCTGCAAGTTGCGTATGCAGCCTTGCTCACGGTCGGTGTCAAGCGACTCCCACTGCGCGTCCTGGCTGCCCATTGTCGTAGAGAACTTGTGTCCCGGTGCGCTGTGGTATATGCGGTCGGCCTCGGGCGACACGGTGCTTCCCGTTATGTCGTATCGGCTCATTGCCTCGCCGAGCGTGAGTCCGTCCACGCGCCGCACCGAGCCGTCAATCAGTCCGCCCCGGTTCAGTTCGCCGAGTATTCCGAGTATTCCGCCCGCGCGGTTGCACTCCTGCACGCTGTATTTCTGGGTGTTGGGCGACAGCATGCAAAGGCAGGGCACATGGCGGCTGAGGCGGTCGATGTCGGCCATGGTGAAATCCACGCCGCCCTCCTGGGCCACAGCAAGCAGGTGTAGCACGGTATTTGTGCTTCCGCCCATGGCTATGTCGAGTGTCATGGCGTTGAGGAAAGCCTCGCGCGTGGCAATGCTTCGCGGCAGCACGCTCTCGTCGCCGTCCTCATAGTAGGCCAGCGCATTCTTCACAATCTGCCGCGCTGCGTCCTTGAACAGTTCTATGCGGTTCTTGTGTGTGGCCAATATCGTTCCGTTGCCGGGCAGTGCCATGCCTATGGCCTCGGTGAGCGAGTTCATCGAGTTGGCCGTGAACATGCCCGAACAGCATCCGCATCCTGGGCAGGCGCAGCTTTCCAGCTGCTGCAGTTCGCCGTCGTCGACGCTCGTGTCGGCACCTTTCACCATTGCAGTCACGAGGTCGGCATTCTCGCCGTGCCACTTTCCTGCCTCCATTGGTCCGCCCGAACAGAACACCGTCGGAATGTTGAGACGCATCGAGGCCATGAGCATTCCCGGCGTAACCTTGTCGCAGTTGGAAATGCATATCATGGCATCGGCCTTGTGGGCATTCACCATATACTCCACCGAGTCGGCTATGATGTCGCGCGACGGCAGCGAGTAGAGCATGCCGTCATGCCCCATGGCAATGCCGTCGTCAATGGCTATCGTGTTGAACTCGGCTGCATAGCATCCGAGGCTTTCTATCTCTTTTTTCACGATTTGCCCAATCTCATGCAAATGCGTGTGCCCCGGCACAAACTGTGTGAACGAGTTCACAATGGCAATGATTGGCTTGCCAAACTGTTCATGTTTCATTCCGGCAGCCACCCAAAGGGCTCGCGCGCCGGCCATGCGCCGGCCTTCGGTGCAGACGGCACTTCTCAACTGGTGTTTCATTGTCTTATTGTTTTTGTTCTCCTATTTCTTTTATACCTATTGCAAAGTTAGTCAGTTTTTACATAACGGCCAACTGATTTAAACTGAAATTTCGGAAATACAAAATAATATAGGTTAAAAATCGACCAAATATTTACAATTTGTCACAAAATGCGCACAATAGCGATTATAATGTGCAATCATCGGCATTTCACCGCGCCGCCTATCACAACCAGACGGCCTTTGCTCACACACACTCCCGTGCGACGCTGCCCGACAGTCCAGCCGATGTGCCGCCCGTCGATGCCGTAAACCGCATGCCGTGCAGTTGGCGATGGCACGGTTGCCGATGCGCGTTCTGCATCGGTAGTATTATCGCCAAGTGTGACAATCAGTTGCGGTGTTTCGGCAGAATCGGGGAATGTGCCTTCAAACGTGGCATCGGGCAAGGCAAAATAAGCGCGCAAACCGCGCAGACTGCCATCTGCATTGGGCGTGACAAGACGCTTCCCGTCGCGGCTCACGAAGCGCACCGTCCCGTTGGCCGGCAACGGCGTGGCATTGAATATGCCCTGAAAGGCATAGGTGTTGCCGCCCATCACATAGGCCACGCGCCGGGCTTCGGCAGACAGTATGCGTTTGCCGTTCAGCTCAGGGCACACGATGTCGCCCGCGCCGTCGGTGCGTGGCACCATAATATAAGGCGTTCCGGCAACAGTCTTTTCCACCTTCCTGAAATTGAATGCGGCACGGTTGCCGCTGACGCTCACCGCCGCAAACTCATAGAATGCCGCGCCCTTGAAAGCCGTGGCAATGTCGTCGGCAGTGAGCGGAAACGGGAGGCAAAGCGAATAGCAGCCGCCGTCGGCTGCAAACGTGCGGTCGATTACCACAGTATTCACCTTTGCGCCTATGCAGCAGGCAGCAATGGCGGCATTGTCGGCAAAGTCGCCAAACACGAGAGTGTCGGCAACCGCGGCACGGCTGCACTTGCGGAAGAGCTGAACTGAACAATACGGCGAGTCGTCGGCATATCTTGCAAACCACTCCGAGTTGCCGTTGTATTTCAATCTCGAGTAATAAGCATCCTTGAAATCCACAAGTGCGTTGCCGTCGTCGTCGAATCCAAGCGTCACATTGTCAAGTTTGTCATCCGACTTGCCGTCTTTCAGTTCGAGGTTGTAGTTGTTGCCCTTTTTCGCCGACACCCATTTGCCGTCCAATGTCTGCAACATCCAGTATTTTGCATATTTCTTCAGTTTCAACAAGACGACCCCGTCACCGGCAAGCTCAAGGCTTTCGCCATCGGGCGAAAAGGCCACCGGCACCGGCATGAAACGCCCGTACTTGTCAATACTGCCCATTGCCACCGACGAGTCGCGGCATACCACGACAACGGTGTCGCCGTCGGCAAGCAACCCTTCGCCTGCCACCCACTGGAAATTGCCGTCGGCCACGGCCCTGAGGCTTGACACTAGGGCAGCAAACACAAAAAGCATTGTCATTATGCGCGCATTCTTCATAGCAGAGAGTTTTCTTGGGTTGGTAGTTACGGTGTGCACCGTCTTGTGGTGCAAAGATATAAAAACAGGCGCAAAACCATGCCGTTGAAGGCCGAAAATGCTGCCGCGGCTGCACAACGGCGCACCGTTTGCGGCGTGCGGCATACGCGTTACACACATGCCGCATACGGAACACAAGCGCGCTCCGTATGCCTTACGGCGGCAAATAAAGCCTTCCGACATTGCCGGGCGTTGCCTTTTTATTGATAACTTTGCACCGCCGGCGCGGCAAACCACACCACACCGGCACTGAACCAATGAACGACAAAAGCACACTAAAATATCATTTCGTGGCGTTTCTCACCGTTGCAGTGTGGGGCACTACCTTTGTTTCCACCAAAGTACTCATGCTCAACGGACTCTCTCCGGCACAGATTTTCACGCTCAGGTTTCTCATTGCCTACATCCTCATGCTCGCGGTTGACCACAGGCGGATGTTCGCGGCCAACTGGCGCGACGAACTTTACATGATGTTGCTGGGCATAAGCGGCGGTTCGCTGTATTTCCTCAGCGAAAACGAGGCCATGAACCACACCACGGCAACCAACACCTCGCTCATAGTGTGCTCGTGCCCGCTGCTCGCCACGCTGCTCGTGCGGCTCATCTACCGCACCGCACGCATCAATGCCGTGCAGCTTGCCGGGTCGCTGCTTGCGTTTGCCGGAATGGCTACGGTGGTGCTCAACGGCAGGTTTGTGCTCCACCTGTCGCCCGTAGGCGATGCTCTCGCATTCCTGGCCTGTGTCTGCTGGGCGGTCTACTCGCTCATAATGAAATCGATGTCGGGCAAATACGGGGCGGCATTCATCACGCGCAAGGTGTTTTTCTACGGCATCCTTACCATCTTGCCCTATTACTTCTTCTTTCCGTCCGTGCCCGATGCCGCGACAATGGCAAAGCCGCAAGTGGTGGGCAACCTGCTGTTTCTGGGCTGCATAGCGTCGATGGTGTGTTTCCTCACATGGAATTGGTGCATTGCCCACCTCGGCACGGTGAAGGCAACCAACTGGGTTTACCTCAACCCCATAACCACAATGGTGGCGGCATCGGTTGTGCTCGGCGAGCGCATAACGCCCTACCTCATTGCCGGAGCGGCGTGCATACTCGCCGGCATGTACATTGCCGACAGGAAAACCGATGCCGGATGATGCCCGGCCCGGTGCCGCTGGCACCGCAACAACCCCATGACACACGAAACGGGGCGTGCCGCATGAAGCAGCACGCCCCGTTGTTGCATGGGCCGCACAAGGCAAGAGCGGCCCAAGGCTGAATATGCCTTGCATCAAACCGACGGCAGACCGTCGGCCCAGTTTTCGTTCTGGTCTTTCATAAAGCCGGCGTTAATCTCGGCATCGGGTATGGGGAACACGAAGTTGGCAGGCTTGAACGTGGTGCAGCGTCCGCCCATAACGGTGATGGTCTTGTCAAGACGGCGTGCCTCGAAGAGGAAATGTCCCTCGCCGAAGAACTCCCTTGTATTCTCTTCCCAAATGAAGTCAAGCAATTCGTCCTTTGTCTGCGGCAGCTTTGAAAGGTCGCACGAACCGTCCTCGGCAGCATACTGCGAGTCGCGCTTGGCCGTGTAGCCCACATATTTCTGTGCCTCTTCAATGTTGCCCTTGCGTGCCTCGCACTCGGCAATGATGAGAGCCATCTCCGACTTGCGGAAGATTGGAATGTTGCTCGTTGCCTGCGAGCTTTCAAGTCCCTGCCACTTCATGCACGAACCAGACTGTCCGTCAACCGGGCCAATGAGTTGTGCACGCGTGTCGGTGTCGCTGAAGAACGACTTGCAATAGGTTGACACCTTGCCGTAGTAGGAACCGTAGAGCGTGTTGAGCGCATTGGCCGAGAGGTTGTCGTTCTCGGTCTTCGAGATTGTGAATATGTCCTCGTCGGTAACATTCACCGAAGCCCACATGTTTACATAGGTTTCGTTGGTGGGAGTCATGTCGGTGTAAGTGGCGTTGCCCTTGTTCTTCAGGCTAATGGCCGCCTTGGCAGCAGCCTCGGCAGCGTCGTAGTTGCCCATGTAGAGGTTGACGCGGGCCTTCAGTGCATATATGGCCGCGCTGTTCATGTAGAAATACTGCGGCGAGGGCGAGCCTGCCTTCTCGTTGTTGACAAGGGCAGAGTCGATGTCGGCACATATAAACTTGTAGGTTTCACCAAGTGTTGCGCGCGTGGTTGACTCGAAAGCCTCGACGGGCTTGTCCTTGATTATCGGCAATCCCTTTGCTTCAGCACCCTTGTTGTAGGGGTAGCAGAAATAGTTGGAGAGCGTGAAATAGGCCAGAGCACGCAGGGCAAAGCACTGCGACTTGTTGTAGTAGATTGTGGCGAGGTCGTCGTCAGTGAGGTTATCCTTTGTGCTCAGTATGTTGTCGGCACCGTTGATGGTGCGCACCGCACTGTCGATAACCCTGAAACCATACTGCCATATTCCCTCCATCTCCGAATCGGTGGTTGTCACGGCCCAGTTGCTCACAGTGTAGAAGTGGCCCGAACTTGCGCTGCCGTTGGCCAGTCCGCCGGCAAAGTCGCCGTAGGCCACGGCGTAGTTGCCGAGAAACGGATAGTAGCCCAGTGCATAGTAAGCGCCTATGGTGCCGTTCTCCACGTCCTGCACAGTCTTGTAGGCATCGGCAGTGTCGGTGTTCTGCGTGAGCTCGGTGTCGAAATTGCACGCCACCAAAGCCGCCGCCATAGATAAGATGAAAGATAACTTATATATTTTTCTCATTGTCTTGTCTCCTTGTTAAATTAAGGTGGGTTCTAAGAATTGACTTTGTCTGGTTGCAGAGCCGTTTTCTGTGGCAATTTGCCTGAGGGTGAAGGAGCATAGCTGGCCATGCTGCCCGACTGCCAGGCCGACTTGACCGGAAACGGAACTGCAAGACGACAAAACGCAACCCATTATATTTGTTATTTGATTGCGGTGGGGATTTTCATGTCCCCACCTTATACAATCCTTGTCTCGATACAGCGTCAGAATCCCAAAGTGAGTCCGAACACCACCGAACGGGCCAACGGGTAGTTCCACCACTGCACGCCGTTTGCTCCCACGCCCGACGGGTCGAAGCCGCGATAGTCGCTTGCCGTCCATGTGTAGAGGTTCTCGGCGTTCATGAACACACGCACATTGTCGATGAAGGTGTTGCGCAACAGCGACTTGGGCAAGGTGTAGCCGAGCGACAGAGAGCGCAGTTTCAGATAGCTGCGGCTCATCAGGAAGCGCGACGAAGCCATGCGCGAGTAATACTCATCGGTGCTGAGACGCGGCACGTCGGTAACGTCGCCGGGTTTCTGCCAACGGTTCTTGTAGACGTAGAGCGTGTAGTTCTCATAGAACGACGTACCCGTCTGCTCGTCGTAGCGCAGGTTGTTTCCATAGATTTTTCCGCCCAGCGAGTAGTTGAACTGGAACGAGAAGTCGATGCCTTTCCACTTGAGCGTGTTCTGTATCGAACCGAAGAACGTGGGATTGGCGTCGCCGAGATAGCGCTTGGCGGCCTCGTTGTAGTTTGTAGTGGTCTCGTCGCCGGTCTCGTTCTTGTACCACAGAGCCTCGCCGGTCTGCGAATCAACACCGGCATACTCCTTCATCTTCCACTGGTAGAGCGGACGTCCGGCCTCGGTGATGCTTACCGTTGACTCTATCGGGTCGTCGGTAGAGAGCTTTATCACCTTGTTCTTGTTGTGCGAACCGGTCACGGTGAGGTTCCAATACCAGTCTTTGTTTTGCAGGATGTTGACTCCTACCGAGAATTCTATACCCTTGTTGGACAGCGAACCGATGTTCTTGTAGTATTCGGTAAGTCCTGTGAGATAAGACACTGGCACTGCAAACACCATGTCGGTGGTCTTGTGGTTGTAGTAGTCGAACGTGAGGAACACGCGGTTGAACAGTGTTGCGTCGATACCTACGTTGAACTTCGCCGTCTTCTCCCACTTCAGGTCTGAATTGCCAAACTGCAAGTGTCCCGAACCGGGCTTGCCGTTGTAGTTGTAGCCGTAGCCGAACACGTCGCGGGCCACAATCCATGAATAGTAGTCGGCATCGGTGTGGTCGCCCACATCCTGGTTACCTGTAGTACCATAGCTTGCACGAACGGTCAAATCGCTGAGCCAGTTGCTTGCGGGCTGCATGAACTTTTCGGCCGTGATGCGGTATTTTGCACCCACCGACCAGAACGATGCCCAGCGGTTGTCCTTGCCGAAACGCGACGAACCGTCGGTTCGGAACGATGCCGAAACATAATACTTGTTGTCGTAGTCATACTGCACGTTGCTGAAGAACGATGCAAGCATCAGCTTATACTTGTAGGTGGCAGCGGTAGACGGGATAGACGCGAGCGACAGCTCCGACAAATTTTCCACGGGGAAATTGCTGTTTGCGAGGTTCGTCACGCTTATGTTAGTCTGCTGGCCTTCATGTCCCACCATTACGTTGAGGTGGTGGTCGCCGAACGACTTGATGTAGTTGAGCGTGTTGGTAATGGTGAGCAGCGAGCGCATGGTGTGCGACTCGTCGCCATATCCGTTCATTCCGAGTCCCTGCGGGTTGAGGAACGACCAGAAGCTCTTCTCCTTTACATAATAAAGGTCGAGTCCGCCCTTTGTCATCCAAGTGAGTTCGGGCAGGATGTTAATCTGCAAATAAGGCGAAATCACGGCCTGATACTGCTTGGCATTGTTCTGGTCGCCGTCTTCCGAACGCAAAGCCACGGGGTTGTAGCCAGTGGTTGTGTCCTGGTTCCAGTCGCCGTTCTCGTCGCGCACACCCGTCATCGGGTTCATCATGTAAACCTGTGTGAACGGGTCGGAATAATATCCGCCGCTTGTTCCGTTGTCGATGTCGGTGTAAGAGAAATTGGTGTTAATGCCATATTTCACATATTTCGTGGGCTGCTGGTCGAAATTGAAGCGCAAGGTGTGGCGCTTCAGGTCACGGCCTTTCATGAAACTCTGGTCGTTGAGGTAGTTGTAAGACAGATAGAACACCGGGGCGAACTTGTCCTTTGCACCGCTGTTGATGTCGATGCCATACTCCTGCACAAGACCGTTGCGCGTGATTTCGTCCATCCAGTTGGTCGACTTGCCTGTTTTACGGTAATTTGACACCCAACCGCCGGTATACCTGTCGTAGAAATCCTCTGCGCCTTGCTTGTCATAAGAAAATCCCAATCCATAGGCTTCGTTGTAATAGCCGAACGTTGAGCCCGTGCCGTTGTCGCTGTATGAGTTGAGCAAAGCCTCGGTGGCAAGCTCAAGGTTTTGGTCGGCGTTGCAGAGTTTGTAGTTGTCGGTGTAGCTCGGCACCGATTCCCAACCGAGTTTTGCGGTGAAGTTGATTTTCGTCTTGCCCTGGCTACCGCGCTTTGTGGTAATCACGATGACACCGTTGGCGGCACGCGAACCGTAGATTGACGTTGCAGTAGCGTCTTTCAGCACGGTTATGTTCTCGATGTCGCTGGAGTTGAGGTTGGCCAACGGGCTGAGCACAACGCCTTCGCTCATGCGCGCTCCCACGGGGTCGGCGTTGAACGGTATGCCGTCGATGATATAGAGTGGCTGCGTGCCCGAGTTGATAGAGTTTCGGCCACGGATGAATATAGTCTGAGGTGCGCCCGGCTGTCCTGATGTTGTGCTGAGCTGCAGGCCCGGCACGGTGCCTTCGAGCGACTTTATCGGGTTGGCATCTACACGCTTGTCAACGATGCCCTTGCCCACCGTGCTGGCAGCTCCGGTAAATGCAGCCTTGCGCTGCACGCCATATCCAGTGACAACCACCTCGTTGAGGCTATGCTCGTTGGACGTGAGCGTTATGGTAACGTTGTTGCCTTTTATGGGCACTGTCTTGTCGTCCATGCCCACATACGAAATGTTCAACTGCTTTCCGCTTGCCGGCACGGCGAGCGTAAAGTTTCCGTCAATGTCGGTAATGGTGGCCGCATTGGTTCCTGCGACACGCACCGTGGCTCCCACCACAGGCTCGCCGTCGTCGGCCGAGACCACTTTTCCCGTAAACTGCGACTGCGCCATGGCTGTTCCAGCTGCGAGAATCTGCCCGGCGAAAATCATTGCAAGTTTTTTGTTCATCTTAAAACAATCTCTCTTTTAGGAAAAAATGTAGTCGTTCCTTTCCGCAAAGGATTTCCCTTACGGTATGCGTATATGCCGTTCACCTTGCGTCGGGACTACGGCAACCTGCCCGCCAAAATAGGATGAAGCCTTAAAGAAAGGCCGAAAACAATCTTCCTGTGAATACCTAAAATTATAATTCTCTCTAATCTGCCGCTTCCTGTTGTGCGGCACAATCGTGGCCGGATTACCCTATGCTTGAAAATGCCCGGCCAACTTGCCCTCTGACCTTACACTTGCATCACTGCCAGAGGTGTTGTTTCAGTTGCTTTTCACCTTTTTTAATTCCTGTTTCTACTTTAATTCTCCCTTTACCTTTTAAATATTAATATTAAGCCTTTATCTTGCTACGATTTATTATCGTGGCAACAAAAGTATAAAATATTTCAATAATAACAAAAATAAAAGTTATAAAATATCACTTTTTTCAACAAAAAGGTTCTTTTTATCAACAACACAGAACCATTTCTCTTAAAAACAATATTTTTATGCAACAAAAGTTAACATTCGCATCTGTCACACCCACGCTTTATTCCGGCAGCCGACAGCCCGTCTGCCGTCGTTATACATTGGCCCATAAACACACAAAAGACACGCCATAAACCTGCTGCGACAACGGCAGTGCAGGCCCATGGCGTGTCTTTATACAAGGTGTGCGGCAGAAACCGCGATTATTTCTTGTCGTAGGCGTGGAGCGGATAGTCGGTGGTGAAATGCAGTCCACGGCATTCCTTGCGTTCTATCGCGCTGCGTGTTATGAGGTATCCCACGTTTATCATGTTGCGCAGCTCACATATGTCGCGGCTTGCCTTCACGCGTTTAAACAATGCTTCGGTTTCCTCATAGAGCAAGTCAAGGCGGTCCCATGCGCGTTTCAGGCGCAGGTCGCTGCGCACAATGCCCACATAGTTGCTCATTATCTCGCCCACTTCCTTCACGCTTTGCGTTATAAGCACCTTCTCCTCGTTTGTCATCGTGCCCTCATCGTTCCATTCCGGCACGTTATCGTTGAAGTCATACTCGTCTACATGTTCCAGCGAATGGCGCGCGGCAGCATCTGCATACACCACGGCCTCAATGAGAGAGTTGCTCGCCAAGCGGTTGCCTCCGTGCAGACCGGTGCATGAGCACTCGCCTATGGCATAGAGCCGCTCTATCGACGACTGCCCGTTGGTGTCCACCTTTATGCCGCCGCACATGTAATGTGCCGCCGGGCGCACCGGGATATAGTCGGTTGTGATGTCGATGCCTATCATCTTGCACTTGTGGTAGATGTTGGGGAAATGCCGTTTCGTTTCCTCCGGGTCTTTATGTGTAACGTCGAGGCACACATGGTCAAGCCCGTGTATCTTCATTTCCTTGTCTATTGCCCGTGCCACTATGTCGCGCGGAGCCAGCGAGAGGCGTTCGTCATATTTCTCCATGAAGCTTTCGCCGTTGGGCAGACGCAGTATTCCGCCGTAGCCGCGCATAGCCTCGGTTATGAGAAACGCCGGATGCGTTTCGCCCGGGTGGAAGAGTGCGGTGGGATGAAACTGCACAAACTCCATGTCCTTCACCGTTCCCTTTGCCCTGTACACCATGGCCTCGCCGTCGCCCGTGGCTATTATCGGGTTGGTGGTGGTTTGGTAGACGGCCCCGCAGCCGCCCGTGCACATGAGCGTAACCTTGCTCAGGTAGGTATCCACCTTCTGCGTGTCGGGATTGAGCACATAGGCTCCATAGCAGTTTATGTATGGAGTGCGCCTTGTAACGCGTGCGCCAAGATGGTGCTGAGTTATTATTTCCACGGCGAAATGGTTTTCCTTCACCTCGATGTCGGGACAGTTGCGCACCGCTTCCATGAGTCCGCGCTGTATCTCGGCTCCCGTGTCGTCGGCATGGTGCAGGATGCGGAACTCCGAGTGTCCGCCTTCGCGGTGCAGGTCGAACTCCCCGTCGTCCTTGCGGTCGAAGTTAACGCCCCACTCCACGAGTTCCTTAATCTGCGCCGGAGCGTTGCGCACCACCAGTTCAACGGCCTTCGGGTCGCTTATGTAGTCGCCTGCAATCATCGTGTCGTTGATGTGTTTGTCAAAATCATCGACAGCAAGGTTTGTAACCGAGGCCACGCCGCCCTGGGCAAACGATGTGTTTGCCTCGTCGAGCGAAGTCTTACATATCATGCACACCTTACCCTTGTGTGCCCGGGCTATCTTCAGGGCGTAGCTCATGCCGGCCACGCCGGCGCCGATTATCAGAAAATCGTATTTGAAAACCATCTTTATATTGTTTCTTACGTGATACAAAGGTAATGCAAATGGCAGACAATGCAAAAAAAACACATTGAAATTTCGGTTGGCAGAGTCAGATAATCCACCCGGAATACTTATATATCAGAAACTTCATGCCGTTTGCTTTCATAATATATTGTGTCAGCGCTGGCGGCGCGACTTGCGGAACTGCTGCGGCGTTACGCCCACGTTCTGCTTGAAGAAACGGCAGAAAAACGAGAGGTCGCAGAAATGGTAATCCCACGCTATCTGCTTCAACGACTTGCCGGAGCGTTGCAGCTCGAGCTTTATCTGCAGCACCGCATAGTGGTTTATTATCGTCTTTGCCGAATGGCCGGTGATGAGCCTCACTATAGAGTTGAGATACTTGGCCGACACGTTGAGCATGGCCGCGTGGCTGTTAACGTCGCGGAACTCGCGGAAGTGCATCTCGACATTCTCCATGAAGCGGTTGAACAGTTCGTTCTGGCGGCGCGTGCCCTTCTCGTTGTGGTTTTTCCCGGGCGAATGGCGCAGGTAGTCGTCGTAGCCGAGGAAAAACGCCTTGAGCTGCAGCAGCACCATTTGGGCAAGGCACGAGCAATGCTCACGGGCGAAATATATGCGCAGCAGACTGAATATGGCATCGGCTATGGCTGTCACGTCGGGCCTGTCCACCTGACAGCAGTCGGCACGCAGCCGCGAATATACGGTGTGCTCTATCTGCAGGCTCGCCTCGCGCAGCAGCGCAGGGTCATACTCCAGAGCCTCAACCACAAAGTCGGCACTGGCCTGCGACACCATCATCACGTCGCCCGGGAATACCGTCATCACCGCCCCCGGCTCCATTTTCCAACTGCCGAAGTTGACCTTGGCCAACGCCGAACCGCCACGGCAGACGACAATCATCCCCGTTTCCATGACAACCGGCTCAGCCTGTACATCGGCAAGCGACGTGGTGCCGAGCCAAACTCTGTGCTGCCGGTTAAGTTCCAAATCCATATTCTACATTTTCAAAGCCATGTCCGCAGTTGCACAACCGCGACTTGCGCCCCGTGGGGCGTATGCGCTGCATGCGTGCGGCATACGATGCACACGCGTGCGGCGCATGCCGCACCGCCGCAGCAAGGGCTTGGCTGAAACGCGCCCAAGCCCTGACCGCCTTGCAACTACCGACGCATGCAATTCTTCTTTGTTCTACAAAGTAAGCCATTTTCCGGGACATTACGGCATAAATGTTCCCAAAAATCCCATTCCGCAAGTGTTTTTCAAAACCAGGCCAACGCAAAAACGCCCTAACTTTGCAGCCCGAAAGACTGCTATTTCACACAAAAAACGAATATGAAGAAAAATTACATTTTTTGCATCCTGTTAAGCGCGGCGACAATGGGGGCGGCAGCCCAGACCGAGCGGCGGCTCACCGTTGACGAGATGTTCGGGCTTATAGAGCAGAACAACAGTGCCGTGGCCGCACAGGCGCGCGGCGTTGACGAGGCCGTGCACTCACTCGCGGCGGCAAAGAGCCAGCGGCTGCCCGACATCAACGCGTCGCTCTCGGCAAGCTACAACGGAAATGTGGTGATGACCGACCGCGACTTCGGCAACGCACACGGCATAAAGCAGCCGCGATGGGGCAACAGTTTCGCCTTAGAGGCCCAGTTGGTTGTCTACTCGGGAGGTGCCCTGAACTCGGGCATAAAGCTCGCCGAACTGCAGAAGCAGCGTGCCGAGACACTCGTGCAGAAGGCGCGCGAGGGTGCAAGGCTCACGGCAATGGGCTATTATCTCGACCTCTACAAGACGGTGAACGGAGAGCGCGTCTACCAACGCAACATCGAACTCACCGAGAAACTCATCGACGAGATAAAGGCAAAGCACACACAAGGCGTTGCGCTGAAAAACGACGTGACACGCTACGAACTGCAGCTTGAAGACCTGCGGCTCGGCTTGCGGCGGCTCAACGACCAGCACGACATTACCAACCACGAGCTGTGCAACCTGCTGGGCATCGACACCTCGACACGCATAGTGCCCGACACTACAGTGACGGCAATGCCCGCCGACGGCAACAGCGAGGCCGTGTGGCACGAGAAGGCCCAAAGCCAGTCAACCGACATGCGCCTGTCGCAACTCGACCTGCTCAGCAGCAAGCAGCAGCTAAAACTCGCCAAGAGCGCGTTGCTGCCGAAACTCGCCGTCGTGGCAGCCGACAATTTCAGCGGACCGTTCATCTACGACCTGCCGCCCATCGACAAGAACTTCAACCTGTGGTATGTGGGCGTGGGCGTGAAATATTCGCTCAGCTCGCTGTTCAAGGACAACCACAAGGTGCGTCAGGCCAAGGCGGCCATAGCACGGAGCGAGGAGCAGCACCGCGACACGCGCCTCACGGTGGACAACGGGGTGAAGGATGCCTACACGCTCTACCGCCAGTCGTTTGCCGACTTGCGCACACGGCAGAAGAGCGTGCAGCTCGCCACGCAAAACTATCAGGTGGTGGCCAACCGCTATCTGTGCCAGCTGGCACTGATTACCGACATGGTTGACGCATCGAACATAAAGCTCGACGCCGAACTGCAGGAGGTGAACGCGCGCATAAACACCGCCTTCTGCTACTACCGCATGAAATTCGCCGCCGGCGAACTGTAAGCACACGCCCACAACAAAACAACGAAACAACAAACAACAGCACAACATCATGAGCAACAAAAGACAAATAAAGAGAATATACAACATAGTTATATTGCTTTTCCTCGCATCCATCGCCATCTATGCGGCAAGCCGCGTGTGGCATCCGGGCAAAGTGGAATATACCGACGACGCACAGGTGTGGCGGCACATCACCCCCATCAACTCACGCGTGCAGGGATTCATAAAGGAAATAAGGTTTGAGGAATACCAAAAAGTGAAGAAAGGCGACACGCTCGTAATAATCGAAGATGCCGAATACCGCCTGCAGCTGGCACAGGCCGAGGCCGGACTGCGCGGCACACGGTCGGGGTCGGCTGCCATATCGGCAAGCATCAACACCACAAGCGGCAACGTGCGCGTGGCCGCAGCCGGCATCGACGAGGCCAAAGTGAACATGGACAATGCCCGCGCCGACTACGAACGCTATGCCGAACTGCTTAAGAAGGATGCCGTGACCAAGCAGCAATACGACGACATGCGCACCCGCTACGAGTCGGCCAAGGCCCGCTACGAGCAGGCAGTGGCAAGCCGCCACGCCACATCGCTCGTGAAAAACGAGCAGGCCGAACGCCTCACCCAGAACTCGGCAGGGGTGAGCGTGGCCGAGGCTACGGTCAATCTGGCACGCCTCAACCTCTCCTACACGGTGATAGTGGCCACTGCCGACGGCGTGATGGGACGCAAGGACATACACGAAGGACAACTCGTGCAGCCGGGACAACTGCTCGCACGCATCACCAATTCAGACAAGGCATGGGTGATAGCCAACTACCGCGAAACGCAGCTCAAGCACATCGAGGTGGGCCACAAGGTGACGTTCACAGCCGACGCCCTCCCCGGCATCACGTTCAACGGTGTCGTGGAGTCGCTCAGTCCGGCCACAGGGTCGGCCTACTCCACCGTGCCGGCCGACAATGCCACGGGCAATTTCGTGAAGGTTGAGCAGCGCGTACCCGTGAGAATTGCCATAACCGCCGACAACAAGCCCGCCGACGTGGCACGCCTCAAGGCCGGGCTCAACGTGGAGGCCGAGGTGAAATACTAAAAAAAGAGGAGAAAAGATAACCATGCCAGGACCTCCAGCACTTAACGGGCCTTTCACAATGCCCATGTACAACGGCTTCGTGCCCAAGGCACTGCAGCCTTGGATATATGTCGTGATAGCCTTCGCATTCCAGCTCTCGGGCGGCATCTACGCCGGGGCAATGCCGCAGATTATGGGCGACACCTGCCTCATGCGCGAGGATGTGCTCATGATTGTGCTTTGCGGAGTGGTGGGCGTGAACATGCCTTTCCCGTTCCTGTTCCGCTTCAAGTTCCGCTTCACCAACCGCCAGCTCCTTGCCACTGCGGCCATAGCGGTGGCGGCGTGCGACATCATGTGCATGTACACCGAGTCGGTGCCCATACTCTGCGCTCTGTCCTATGCCGCCGGGTTCTTCAAGCTGTGCGGCACTTTCGAGTGCATGTCAACCATTCAGCTGTGGATGACCCCGAAACGCGATTTCGAGATATTCTTCCCCCTGCTCTACTGCATCGTGCTCGGCAACATGAGCCTCTCGCCGTGGATTACCATCCACCTTACCTACGCCATGCAGAGCTGGCATGCCATGCAGTGGGCAATGGCCTCGGCAATGCTCATCATAGCTCTGTTCGTGCTTGTGGCCACACACGACTTCCGCTTCATGAAGCCGCTGCCGCTCATAAGCCTCGACTGGCTGGGATGCGCATTGTGGTCGGCAATAATGATAGAGGTGGTGTTCCTGTTCAACTATGGCGAATTCTACAACTGGCTTGACGGCGTGCCGTTCCGCACCGTGGCACTGGCCCTCGTGCCCACATTCTATTTCGCCATACAGCGCATGCGCCACATAAGGCACCCCTACATAGCCCCGCAGGCGTGGGCATACAAGAAACTCATACCGCTGCTCGCGATATTCATGATTGTCGAGATGATAAGCTCCACGCCCAAAGTGCTGCAATCGGCACTCACGGGCGGCATACTGCACTTCGGCACGATGTCCACCTCGGTGCTCTATCTGGTGGAGTGGACGGGCACGATAGCCGGATGCCTGTTTGTGCTTGTGTGGATGAAGGTGCTAAGGCAACGCTACACGCGGCTGCTCACGATAGGCATAGCCGCACTCATAGGCTACGAGCTGGCCATGTATCTGCTCGTGAGCCCGGGTCTCACGCTGCATCATTTCTATCTGCCCACGTTCTTCCGCACGTTCGGAGTGGCCATATTCTTCTCGGCACTCACCATTTATCTTGAAGAGGTCATGCCTTTCCAGCATTTCTTCATGGGGCTTACAATGGTGGGACTCATACGCAACGGCGTGGTGGAGACGATGTGCAGCGGCATATACAGCTTCTACCTCAGGCACCACATTGCCGACAACGCCGCGCGCGGACTGGGATATGCCCACGACCAGCTCTTGCTTGTGAGCATAAAGCAACTGTTCGGCACATCGTGCATAATAGGTGCGGCCATACTGCTCGTGTTTCTGCTGTGGAACCTGCAGCCCGTGAGAAGCACGCTGCGGCGCATGCCCTACTGGAACGTGGTGGGGCGCAAGGCCAAGAAAGCCATGCACCACAACGCAAAAACAGCACGCGCCAAGGCGTGATGCCACATGCACACGCACCAACAACAATCCCCGTTTCGGCATTGCTGAAACGGGGATTGTTGTTGGGTGTTCTATCGTTCACTTCTTTTTGCCGAAGTCCTTATAATTCTAACGAAGCAATATCTTTGCGCTATGATTGGTTTCCGAGCCTTCCAAGCGCAGAACATACGCACCAGGAGTAGCAGCAGACGCATCAAGCACAAGACGATTGCCTGCGCATGCAGCTTTTGCCACGACCCTTCCTCCCAAGTCATACAGTTTGGCAGAAAGCGATGTTTCACCTGCGACAAAAGCCTCAACCTGCTTTCCACACTGACGCAACATAAAATCCTTGTCGGCACTAATCGGACGAAGAGCAGTCACAGCCCTATTGAGAACCTCCTTCAACCCATTGTAGGCATCAATCTTGCCATTGCCCCACGCAATAGAGTTGCCATTCGTGACATACTTGTCCTTAATTGCCGTGGATGCAATAATCTCTTTCACCTCATCGACACTCAATTGCGGATCAGCTTCCAGCCAAAGGGCTATAACACCGGCAACATAAGGAGTGGCCATCGATGTTCCAGTCAGCAACACAAGTTGGTCGTCAGTACCGTCAATAGGAAACTTGGTCACACCATAATCATACCTTTCCGAAGTGCAATATTTGTTGGAACCTGCAATGATATACTGACCGGGAGCAGTGATATAGGGCACGGTACGTCCGTCAAAGAGGTGGGCATACGAAGAATAAAGTGCCAAACTGTCAAGCCCTTCATCACCGTCATACCACATGCCGTACTCGTCTACACGGCTGGTGTACGCCCCCACAGCTATCACGTTTTTGGCAAAAGACCATCCGTCACCATTGCCATCTGCCGAGATACAGTCTGTCACGGCATTGTCCACAATACCATCGGCTGCTTCCGACAGGAAAGCATAACCATAGCCCGAAGCCTTTACAATCTGTCCTTGCTCGCCTTCAACAAGGAAGGCAATCTTGTAATCAGACCGTATCATACTTACGCCATCGAGAGCTACCATGAACTGGTATCTGCCATTTTCACTCACTTTTGACCCGACACCAAGGCGTCCGCCAAACTGTTTGGTGAAAATATCGTTGTGCAGATATTCGTCATTATACGCATCTTCAGCCCTGCCGGAGAGATAGGTAAATTTCCCGTCCGTATTCTTGTCTACTACAGGCATTTGGTAAATGATGTCGTTGCCCTTTACAATCATCACCGTAACCTTAAGCGGTTTCTCGTTTTGAGTTGTAATGAAATATGCAGCAGGTGCGTCTTCTGGCAGATATTCACCCGGCTGATAAGCATCGGCGTAGAAAAGCAGTTTGTCACCACCAATTCCGCATTCGTGATAGACACATGTACTGAAAACGCCGCTGTTGCCTACTGATACGCATACCGGCATCTTTTCGCCAAGTTTGTTGAGAAGAGCCAGCATGTCGTCGTCATCATCGGTTGCTGCCGTGGCATTCATGCCAAGCGAAATACTAACTACCTTAGGATGCTCAGTTTCATTCTCGGCATATGCAGCCAAAGCCATCAACGGTGTATACAAGTCGGGCAACAGACCAATACTGTCTGTTTCAGCTTGAAAGAACGCCATACTGGCATCCGGTGCAACACCTTCATAGCTCTGCCCGCCGGACGTGACCTTGCCACCCAAAAGAATGGTTGACGTATGTGTGGCATGCAAATCATACGCTTCGCGAATCTGGCTCAGTTGCTCAAGTGTAGTGGAAACCTTACCGTCGTAGCCCCAAAAATATTCAATCTTAGGTGTGCCGTCCCCACGCATCAACATGGGGTGAGTTGGCTGGATGCCACAATCCTCCATCAATGCCAATACCCCTTTGCCGGTATAGGGTTGCAAGAGTCCGTCGCCTTCCTTAATACGATCTACGCCCGTGCACGGATGGGCTTTATCAAGAAACCGATTTCCGCTTTGTATCAACGACATATGCTTCACGCGTTTGTCTGCGGCAATCTTGGAAAGCTGTTCAGCAGTAGCTTTTACAGAAGCGAAACCCATTGAACCGGCAGTTACCTTTGCTCCATACGATGCTAAAAAGCCGGAGTCACAACCAGGCTGCAACCTGACAATCACTCCTATCTGCGGTTCTGTTGTTGTGACACTCGGTAGGGAAATTGTCTTGCGTGTGTTTGCCATACCACTACGATTGATTCTGCCCAACAAAGAAAGTCCCATTTTGTTTCTGACTTCATTGGGCAAAGTATTACCAATAACGTTTTTCTGCGCAAATCCGTCTGACACAGAGAAAGCTATCATTACTGACAATATAATGCTCTTGTACATTGTAAACATATATAAATATTGATGTTTTTGAAAAAGTATATTGGTTAAATCCACTAACTATCCATGAAAGCCATTACCATATTTGAGGGCTATCATTTATCTATGGCCTACTCCTCTTTTATTTAACCCCAATCAAGCGGCAGCACGCTCACGGCGGCGCATGTCGGGAAAGAGCCTGAAAAGGCAATAGGCGGTGGCGACAATGCCCACGACCCCTCCGGCAACGCCTATAAGCGAGAGCGACATGTGGCTCACCACGAAGCCTCCGATGTAGGCTCCGCTGCCTATGCCGAGATTGAAAATGCCGGAGAATATAGACATGGCTATCGACGTGGCTTCGGCCGGAGCATATTTCATGGTGTTGTCTTGAAAAGCCACATTGAATGCCGTTGCCATGGCACCCCACACGACGCACACGGCGACAATGGCCCAGAACGAGCACGACGCGGGCAAAAGCAACAGCAGGGTGATTGCCGGAACGGCGGTGGTTACGGCAATGAAAGCGTAACGGTGGGCAGTGTACCAACGGGTGAAAGCAATGCTCCCGAGTATGCCCGATGCCCCGAAAATTATAAGGGTGAGCGTGATGGTGCCGGGATTCATGCCGCCCACCGACGCGAGAAATGGCTCAATGTAGCTGTAAGCAGTGTAGTGGGCAGTGGCAAAAAGCACCGACATTATGAAAATGCCCACAAGCACGCGGTTGCGCAGAAGTGCCGGCATCTTGCCCAACGAGAACGAACCGCGGCTCTCGACACGGGGAAATACCACTGCAAGATACAACAGAATGACAGCGGCAATGACCGCTATGATGAAGAATGTCATGCGCCACCCCACGCTGATGCCTATCACGCGCCCGAGCGGCAAGCCCACCACCATGGCCACCGACGACCCTGTGGCAACCATGCTGAGCGCAAATGCACGGCGGTTTTCGGGCACAGTGCGCACTGCCATGGGCGAAACAATCGACCAGAACACCGAGTGGGCACACGCAACGCCAATGCGCGAGGCCATGAGCGTGTAGTAGCCCGAAGCCAACGACGAACCCAACTGACTGAGCATGAACACCGCAACGACAGTGAGCATGAGGCGTTTCATCTCCATGCGCGAGGCTATTATCATCAGCGGCAGCGACATTATGGCCACCATCCATGCATAGACAGAGATGAGCAGACCTGCCCGCGATGCCGTGATGTGCAGGTCGGACGCGATGTCGGAAAGCAGACCTATCGGCATGAATTCAGACGTGTTGAACACAAATACGGCAAAGGTAAGCCCCAAGAGGGGCAACCAACTGCGCAAAGAAGACTTGTCTTTCATTTTCGTTCCTATTGAGATTTTATCCTTTATTGTTATCCTTCTATGTTCTCCGCATGTGCATGGTCTGACACGCACCTACACACCACGCCACGAAACAGTTGCTTGACTGTGTGCCGCAACCTACGGCAATGCCATTGCCGCATTGCACTGGCAAAGGCAACCGAAATCAGTAAACCTTCAGACGGTCGCCCACAGCAATCTGATAGTCGGGGGTGAGGTTGTTTTTCTTGTAAAGGCTCTTCAGGCGTATGCCGTATTTCTGGGCGATGGTGTACATGCTCTCGCCGCCTTTCACCACATGAGGCACCTTGCGGTATGCCTTTTCAGCCTTCTTCCGCTTCTTGCACAAATAAACCACATCGCCTTGTGCAAGGGCATCGCGCTTGTCGCGCTCGTTATAGCGGGCGAGCTTGCGGGCCGATATTCCGGTTTCCTTGCTCAACGAACTGAAGGTGTCGCCGGTCTTAGCTATTATATAATAATTTTTGTTGTAATATTTTATCTCGTGCAGCCGACCGTCGCTTCCCGGAACATCGGAATATGCGTGTCCGGCCAGGAACTTGTCGTATTTCGAAGCCTTGTCGTATTGCGACAGACTGTAAACCTCGATTATCTGAATGAGCAGGTCGGCATAGCGCGGATTGGTGGCATAGCCGCAAGATTTCAAACCGCGTGCCCATGCCTTGTAGTCTGTGCGCGGCAGACTGAACAGACGCGAATATCGGGTTTGGGAAGAAAGGAAACGGCTGTGGTCTTCATAACTTTCCTTCGCACTGTTGTATGCGCGGAAACACTCATTGGCCTCATCGTCGTTGTGGTAGGTCTTGCGTCCTTTCCAACCATGGCACTTTATGCCGAAATGGTTGTTTCCCGTGCGCGTAAGTTCGCTGCGCCCTGCCCCACTCTCGAGCAAGCCCTGGGCCAGGGTTATGCTTGCCGGAATGTTGTAGCGCAGCATCTGCTCAATGGCCAAGTCTTTATAGCGGTCAATGTATGACTGGTAGGCACTGTTCCAGCGTGGCTGGGCGGTGCTGTATTGCGTAATGGCCATGGCCAAAATCATGGCCAGAACCAGCGATTTTAAAGCATTTCGACTTGTCACCATTTTGAAATGTTGCGTTTTTGTTTGTGTTACCGCGCCTTGCCTTGTGCCGATACCTACAGCCCTGTATACCTGATACCGTCAGGCACAAACGGTCTACTGCAAGAGGCCAACCGTTGCCGGAACAGGCAACAGGCCGCAACGGCACATAGTGTTCATTATGCAAATTTAGACAAAAATCCCGAATTACAAGTGTTTCGGCATATGCATGCATGAATATTATTTCAAAACTACAGTGTTTTTTTCAAGCTACAATTCAAGTCATACAAAAAAAACAAAGACTCGCTGCATGCCAACATAATGACATACGGCGGGTCTTGTTTTTTCTTATTCAGTGTTTTGACACGTTCTCCTCCTGACAAAAGGATTGCGCGCCATCACCTTCCCGTAACCTGCAGATACTCCTGTTTCTTCACCTCGTAGGTGGTGAAGGCCTCCACATACTTGTCACGGCTCTGCTGGTAGAGGCTTTGGGCATCGAGGAGGTCGCTCATGGTGGCGGTGCCCGCCTCATAGTAGTCGGTGTTGAGGCGCAGGTTCTCGTCACTCTGCTCGATGCTCTCCCGGGCTATCGCCACTTGGCGGTAGGCATCGCTAAGGTCGTTCCATGCCTTGCGCATCTTAACCACGAGCAACTGGCTCTTGTCGCGCTTCTCGTTCTCGGCGTTCTCCACCTGCAGCTTCTGCCGCTTCATGTCGTGCGAGCCGCCCCACCAGCTGCTGATGGGTACGGAGACGGTGACCATGCCCACGAGGCGGTTCTGCGACTTGTCCATCACGTCAT
>CAVDCP010000006.1:0-135545 GCA_963607545.1 bacterium | reverse complement strand
TGGCATCGAGGGAGAGCAGACTGTAGTCGTCGGTCTGTTTGCCGTTGTCGCTGTCCGATGCAAAGATGCGGTAGATGCCTATGGCATGGAGGGCACGCACAAGGGCATCGTCCATGCATTGCACGCCCATCATGGTGCGGAGGTTGACCAGATTGCTCACACGGGTCTTCTTGGGCACGATGATGCCGGCGGCAGCGATATACTGGGTCAGTTCGCTCTCCGTGGGACAGTTCACTGCGGTGAGCTGTCCGTCGGCCAAAGCCTTCACCACCGGATAGAGCCGTGCAGCATCGCACTTAGCCAAATCTTCCACGCAGCGCACTCCGGCTTGGGCTATGAGCCATGCGGCATCGACGGTGATGCCCGACACGCGCCACAGGTCGGCCTGCCTCACCCACAGGTTTATTTGCTGCATGGTGGGCAACTGCTCGTCGACAATCTTGCTGTTGTTTTCAATCATCTTGTTGACAAGCCGTGTACCGAGCGCATTGCGCTTGGCAGCGGTGGCGCCAGCCTTGAGCAGACCGGTCACGTCGTAGACACCCAGCTGGCTGAGCGTGTCGCGGATGCTCTTGCAGATGCCCTTGATGGCAATAAGCGAACTGCTCACGGCCTCGGGTTCCTTCTTTGCCGTGTCTACAATCTGCCTTTTCAGTACGGCTTGATTGGCGGTGGCAGTATTGGTTTGGGTTGTCGATGCAGTTTTTTCCATAGTTGAAGTTTGTGTAGTTGAAGTTTGTGTGGTGTCGGTTGAAGTTGCCGTGGAACCACTGTTTTTCTGTGCCGCCGACAATGCATCCTTCACCGTAGAGGAAACTTTTACAGAAGGCAGCTTGGTGTTCTTCTTGTTCTTCTGTCTGCGGTCGTCAAGTGTTCTCTTTGCCATAGGTACGTTGTTTTTTTGCGTTGACTGAAATGATACTGGACAAGGGGCGTGTTGAATACCGTCACTTGACGGAATGTCTGCTGTATGCCTTCGCGAGTTTCTTGTCGTATTGGTTTTCGGCGTAGGCGCTGCCGTTGTATTGTCGGGCAAATGCCGCCCAGTTTTTGGCTTTCAGTGCCTGATGGAGCGTTGCCGACTGGCGTATGAAGCGGCAGAAGAGCAACAGTTGGCTGCGCTCGCTGGCGCACATGGCCTTGACAAAGGTGGCCACGTCTTTCTGTTCGCACAGGGCATGGTTGAAACCCATAATCTGGAACATGCCCCAACTGGCCGATGCGTTGGCCGCGTCTACGTTGATTTTGCGTGCTTTTTCAAGGCGCGTATATTCGGCTATACCGCCGATATAGTGTTTCTTGCTCCACTTTGGGTACACGATGTCGGGATAGGCCGCCGCATATTTTTCGGGAGATATCCCGCGCTGTTTGAGTTGTTTCCAGAAGATATGCCCCTCGAAGAGTATGGCCGGTTTGCCGGCGGCAAAGAAACCGCCCCTTCCGCCCGTTTCCACCTCCTGCACGGCTTTCATGGCAGCGGTCTCGCAATCGAGCAGACGGGCTGCCATCGAGAAGTCCTCCTCGGAGAGTTTCGCCCCGGCGGGACGCTGGGCAAAGAAGAGTTTCTCCCAGGAATTGTAGCCTACGATACCGTCGGACGACAGTCCTTGCTTCTTTTGGAAATCGATGACCGCCGTGCGTGTGGCCTCGTCGAAGAGTGTTG
The DNA here is from genome assembly GCA_963607545.1 of bacterium. Taxonomy (GTDB): domain Bacteria; phylum Bacteroidota; class Bacteroidia; order Bacteroidales; family Bacteroidaceae; genus Prevotella. Next base: position 133,882 of record CAVDCP010000006.1, on the reverse strand, counting down.
TGGTGTCGGTCTTGTATCCGAGTCGTGCGAGTTCTTGCTTGAGTGTCACGACTGCGGTGTCTTGTGTTCCTTGTTTGAGTATTTTCATGTTCTTCGGGTTGTAGCTTTATATAAATAAATGTCAAGTATGCATACGCACCGCACATGTGCGGCGACGTAAGGAAATGGGTTGTAGTTCCGCTGGCAAAGTTCGGCAAAAAACCACCTGAAGGTTAGGATATTTTTTACAAAAAATAGACGATTTCGTTCATTTCGGGCAAAAACCGCCGTTTTTTACGCATTTTCCTGATGTTTTTTGCGCGTTTCGCAAGGGGAAGACATGAGAAGTGACGATAGAAAAATATTGGTGTCAGGTAAAATATTGTCCCAATGATGCAAATTATTGAATCAGTGACTTTTGTCCTTGAAGATGCCCCGTCGCACAAAAATTTGTTTTTACCGGACACCAATAGTTCAAAACATGAATAGATTTTGCGATTATAAAACACCCCGCAAACCAACCTTTAGCCCCGGAGGGTAGGGTGTTCAAAATTGGTAAAAACGTAAGACTATCATCAGCCCTTTCTGGGCTTTGGTTAGTTCGCGTTTTTGTACATTTTATAAACGCAAAAAAAACGGATTTTGAACACCCTACCTGGAGGGGCTGATAATGCCGTAGGCAGAATTAAAAGATACGCCGCCCGGCGGTAATTTTTTTTGACCGCCGCCACTTGCAAACCAGCGCGTCTGCATGGCTTCTTTCTGCCTCGCGGGGCGCGTCTTGCCTTGAATGCGCCCCGCCACTGGGGCGTTTTCGTCGCAACAAAGGCTTGCCCGTTGTGCCGGGAAGTGCAGTTTGGCGCACAACAAAAGCCCGTTTGCAGTGCAAACAAGGCTTGTTTTCGGTGCTTTTTGCCGCCCGAATGAGCGCGGAATGTCGGTCTGTAAAAATTAAACACATGAAAATCAGCAGTTTAAGGAGTGCTCCCGATTTTCGTGTTTTGCGTCACCGAAGCCGCGGCACTGCGTTTCGCGGGCATTCTCGCGGCTTTTCCCCGTGGTGTATGGGCTGAATGCGTGGCGGCAAATATAGACCTATGGTCGGGCATATTCGGTTTTTTATGAGTAATTTTGCACCCGTGTTTGTCACCAATCCCCAAAAGCAATGAAAAAGAAACAAGCAAGAAACAACGGTTTTTCAAGGTGCACCCTCGTGGCTCTCGCGCTCGCCTTGTGTGCAATGTTTGCCGCATCGTGCCACGACGGCAACGATGAGCAGCGCTATGTGGACGTGTCGCAGTTTCATCCCGGCGACACCGTGCCCGTAAAGGCTCTGCAGGAACTCGGCTCAGATGCCTTCTTCTTTGTCGTGCCCATACCCGACACCATATTCGCAATAATGCAGGGCAAGTCTTACAAGGACTACTGCACCGTGCCGCGCGACTCGCTGCGCTACATTCAGTGTCTGCACGCCGACCGCAACGGCGTGACGCTCGTGGGCGAGATGGTGCTCAACAAGTCGGTGGCCGCAACGGTGCTCGCGATATTCCGCCAGCTCTATGCGGCAAAATATCCCATTGAGCGCATGCGCCTCGTTGACTATTGGGATGCCGACGACGAGAGGTCGATGACCGACAACAACTCCTCGTCGTTCAACTTCCGCTTCATCTCGCACACGCAGACCGTCTCGAAGCACGGCAACGGACTGGCCATCGACATCAACACGCTCTACAACCCCTACCACAAGTTTGTGACCGAGGGCGGCGAAACGAAGGAGATAATCGAACCGGCAGCCGGCGCACCCTATCTCGACCGCACCAAGAACTTCGACTACAAGATTGAGAAAGGCGACCTGTGCTACCGCCTGTTCACCCAGGCCGGGTTCACTTGGGGCGGCGACTGGGACGACCGAAAGGATTATCAGCATTTTGAAAAATAAAAGACGATATGCAGAACAAACTGAACTACATCAGTCTGCTTAGGGTGGTGGCTATGCTGATGGTTGTATATTACCATGTGATTTGCCCTTATTCCATGTGGAGAGTGCCCGAAGGCGCGGGGTTCTACTTGCCCGTATATGTGGGAATTGCAACGGCATTGAGAAATATCCATATGCCCATATTCTTTCTTATAGCAGGCTATCTATTTGGTTATAAACGAATTAGGGGGGGGTACGCTGACGCGCGCGGGTTCTTGCTCGGTAAAGCCGAGCGGGTGCTTGTGCCCTATGTCACGGTAGGTTTGCTGGTTCTTGTGCTGCGTCAAGGGCATTTGAGTTCTTTCTTCAAGGGCAATATTTGCCATCTTTGGTTTCTTGTCACCATATTCGAATGCTATGCCGTGGGCAAACTTGTTGATTTTGTGCTATGGGAGAAGCCGCGCATAAAGGCCGGAGTGTTTGTCGCGTCATGCATGGCGATGATGTTGGCGAGAATTTTTGGATTTCCTCTCGGAGGCACTTTCATCGAAGGTTTCTACTTCTATCTTGCCGGTATGCTCATTGCATCGCTCGGCAAGGCCTGTCTGGAGAAACACAGAAAAGCCTTTGTGTGGCTTGCGGCAGTGTCGCTGGCATTGGTGGTGGCTTCGTCGGTATATGGCGGAATGATTATGCCGGCAGGCGCGGTGTTTGTGCTTCTGGTTTTCATCCCGTTGTGCACGGCGCATGTAGGCAGTCTGCCACGCTGGATGAAAAGCCTCGACAAATGCAGCATGGGCATATACATCGTGCACCACATAGTGATAATCGGCATGAACCGGATTGACGTGATGCACCACATCATGCAGACACATTACTGCATTTATCCCGTGGCACAGTTTGTCTTTGTCCTTGCCATGAGTTGGGCAGTGACATGGTGGATGGGGCGTTATCGCTTTTCACGCTATGTAGGACTGTGATCCGCAGCTTTTGTGGAGTGCCTGTAAGGCAGTGAGTTCACAATCCGAATGGATGTTGCGATTGTTAGTCCACACCTCCCTAATTCCATCTTCACTCTGGGCTACGGTCGTTACGCCCCTCCGGGGCTAAGGGTAGGTTTATGGGTTTTGCGTGTTTTATAATAGCAAAATCAATCCTTCGTCACCCGCCTGCGCTGGTGCCGTTGTACGGAGAAGGCGCAAACGGCATGGTTTCGGGGCAAGAAAAAAGGCCGCTTCCCGCATTGCCGGAAAGCAGCCTTCAAACTTTAGTATGTTATGAAAAATTTGAGAGAATCTGAAACTTCACAGTTTCGTCTTTTTTGTTTTACTAAACATGATTTTTATTGTGAAAGCATAGAAATTTCAATCATTTGAGAATGGCGGTGCTCTGTGTCTGCCCCACGTCGGGCAAGCTCCTCTTCAAGGAGTCGGCGCGTGCCGAGTCGTTGAGCGCAACCGATGCCCCGTGGTTTGCCGAGGGGCTTGCCGGCACTTCGGTGTAGCTGTCGTTGCGGAACGAGAACTGTGCGGCGTTGCTCAGCGTGAGCACTATGGCCACGGCGGCTGCGGCCTTGTAGAGCGGTGCGAGCCGCTGCTTCATGGTGATGCGGCGCGCCTGCACCTTGCCAGTCTGGCCTATTGCCGACATCAGCCTGTTGTCGAAATCCTCGCCCAGACGGTCGGTCTTCGGCTCAGTCTGCTCGTAGACGAACAGGCTGCGGTATCGCTCAAGCTCGCGCGGCACGTTGAGCTGGCTGAAGAAGGATCGCAGTATCTGCTCCTCTTCGAGCGTCGTCTCGCATTGCCAGTAGCGTTCGAGCAGTTGGTTGATGTATTTATAGTCCATATTTGTCGAGTTGGTCAAAACGTTGTTTTATCGTCTGCCGGGCCCTGAAGATGTTCACCTTCACCTGCTCCTCGCTTATGCCGAGGGCTGAGGCTATCTCCTTGTAGGCTTTTCCTTCGAAATCGCGCAGCTGCATGCAGCTGCGTTGCTTCTCGGGCAGAGTGTCGACCAGCGAGCGCACAATGGCCACACGGTCGTGAATCTGTGCCTGCTCAAGCGGTGTCGAGGTGCTGTCGGCGCGTTCGGGGCCGCTTTCGTCGAGCGAGGCGGTGCGGTTGTCGGCGCGCCGGGTGCGGTCGAGGGCAAGGTTGCGGCACACGGTGGTGCAGTAGGCTTCTATCGATTCTATCTGCTGCCATTCGTCGCGCCGGTTCCATACGCGTATCAGTGTGTCTTGCACGATGTCTTCTGCCTCGGCCCTGTTGAGGGTTATGCGGAGGGCGAGACGGTAAAGCATGTCTTTCAGCGGCAGTACATCGTTCTTGAAACTGACTGTGTTCATTGTGCTCTCTGTAATGATGACGGTTGTGGAGGGGTTTTGTTACAACGCCGTGGGTGCTTTAGCTTTCTTTAACATTCGCCGCGGGCGCGCCGTCAGCGTGTCACGGTTGTGCCCCTGCCGGTGCCGAGTGCCTCGGCATTGGTTATGAGCACGCGTCCCACTCCGGCTTCCACGGCTTTCAGCGCGTTGGCTATCTTGGGCAGCATGCCGCCCGAAACCACGCCTTCGGCGGCGAGCCTTTCGTAGTCGGCGCGCGTTATGCGCTCTATCACGCTGCCCGCGTCGTCGGGGCATGCGAGCACGCCGGGCAGCTCGAAGCAGTAGGTGAGCGTCACGTCGAAGTGCTGCGCAAGGGCCTTGGCGGTTTCGGCTGCTATGGTGTCGGCGTTGGTGTTGAGCAGGTTGCCGCTGCCGTCGTGGGTGAGCGGCGCGAGTATGGGGGTGAGCCCGGCCTCGGCCAGGGCCTTGAGTCTTGCCGCGTCGACGCGGTCGATGTCGCCCACGAAGCCGTAGTCGGTGCCGTCAACGGGCGGGCGGCGGTGTGAGCGTATCGTGTCCATGTCGGCTCCGGTGAGCCCAATGGCGTCGGTGCCGAGTGCCTGGAGGCGTGCCACGATGCCCTTGTTCACGAGTCCGCCGTAGACCATGGCCGCCACTTCGAGCATCTCGCGGCTTGTCACGCGCCGTCCCTGCACCATGCGGCTCTCTATGCCGAGTGCCTCGGCGGTGCGTGTGGCGCGCCTTCCGCCGCCGTGCACGAGTGCCTTGCGGCCCGGGAGGGCGGCGAATTTGGCGAGCAGTGCGCCGAGGCGTGCGTCGTCGTCGACGAGTGCGCCGCCCACTTTAACTATGTTGAATGGCTGTTTCATGATTGTCGTTGCTATGGTGTGGTGTATATATGAAGAAGGCGGTGGCATGGCCGGCCCTCGGCCTGCCGTGCCACCGCCGTGCGGTGTGCATTGGTTGTCATTCGAGGTAGGTGTAGCCGTAGAGCCCCGAGCGGTAGTTGGAGAGGAACTCCTTGCCCTCCTCGAGCGATATCTTGCCTTCCTTGACGCTCTTTGTCACCCATATCTCGAGCTGCCGCACGAGTTTCTTGGGGTTGTACTGCACATAGTCGAGTACCTCCTCGACGGTTTCGCCGTCGAAAATCTGGTCGATGTTGTAGTGGCCGTCCTTTACCGAGATGTGCGCGGCGTTGGTGTCGCCGAACAGGTTGTGCATGTCGCCGAGTATTTCCTGGTAGGCTCCCACGAGGAACACGCCCAGATAGTAGTCTTCGTTCTTCTTCACCGGGTGCACGGGGAGCACGTGCGATGCCATGCGGTTGGTCACGAAGTTGGCTATCTTGCCGTCGCTGTCGCATGTGATGTCCTGCAGTGTGGCGTTGCGCGTGGGGCGTTCGTCGAGCCGCTGTATGGGCACGATAGGGAAAATCTGGTCGATTGCCCATGTGTCGGGGAGCGACTGGAAGAGCGAGAAATTGCAGAAATACTTGTCGGCAAGTGTCTTGTCGAGGTTCTTGAGCTCTTCGGGCGTGTGCTTAAGCGACTTGGCCATGCTGTTCACCTCGCGGCATACGCTCCAGTACATGCTCTCTATCTCGGCCCGCGTGCGCAGGTCAACGATGCCGTGCGAGAAGAGGTCGAGTGCTTCCTCGCGTATCTGTTCGGCGTCGTGCCAGTCTTCGAGCATGGTGCGGGGGTTGAGGTTGTCCCATATTTCATAGAGGTCTTTCACGAGCTGGTGGTCGGTTTCGGCCGGAACGAATTCCTCGCGCATCTGGGGCAGCGACGTTGTTTCGAGCACGTCGATGATGAGCACGGAGTGGTGCGCGCTGAGCGAGCGTCCGCTTTCGGTGATGATGTTGGGGTGGGCTATGCTGTTCTTGTCGGCGGCATCGACGAATGTGTAGATGCAGTCGTTCACATACTCCTGTATGGAGTAGTTCACCGAGCTCTCGCTCGACGAAGACCGTGTGCCGTCGTAGTCCACTCCCAGTCCGCCTCCGCAGTCAACGAAGTCGATGTTGTAGCCCAGCCGGTGCAGTTGTATGTAGAAGTTGGCGGCCTCGCGCAGGGCGGTCTGTATGCGGCGTATCTTGGTTATCTGCGAACCTATGTGGAAATGTATGAGCCGCACGCAGTCGTGCAGTCCTTTCTCGTCGAGTATTTCGAGCGCGTGGAGCAGTTCCGACGATGTAAGGCCGAACTTGCTTGCGTCGCCGCCGCTCTCCTGCCACTTGCCCGAACCGCTCGACGCGAGTTTTATGCGTATGCCTATGTTGGGCCTCACGCCCAGTTTCTTGGCCGCCGTGGCTATGAGGTTTATCTCGTTCATCTTCTCCACGACGATGAATATGCGTTTTCCCATTTTCTGGGCGAGCAGCGCGAGCTCTATGTAGCTCTGGTCTTTGTAGCCGTTGCACACTATTATCGAGTCGCTCTGGCACTGCACGGCAATCACGGCGTGCAGTTCGGGCTTGGATCCGCATTCGAGTCCGAGGTTGAACTTGCGTCCGTGCGAGATTATCTCCTCCACCACGGGCTGCATCTGGTTCACCTTTATGGGATAGACGATGAAGTTCTCGCCCTTGTAGTTGTATTCCTCGGCCGCTTTCTTGAAGCAGCTTGATGTCTTCTCGATGCGGTTGTCGAGGATGTCGGGGAAGCGCAGCAGCACCGGAGGCGTGACGTCGCGCAGCGCAAGTTCGTCCATCACGTCGCGTAGGTCAATCTGCGTGTTGTCCTTGCAGGGCGTGACATACATGTCGCCGGCCTCGTTTACGCCGAAATAGGATGTGCCCCAGCCGTTGATGTTGTAGAGTTCCTTGGAATCTTCAATCGTCCATTTTTTCATTCGAATGTCTTTAAGCGGTTTTGTCTGGTGGGTTGTTAAGGCAAGGCATTGCCTCGGTTTCTGCTCAGATGCCTGCAATCCGGCGCAGCTGCTGCACCGACTGGCATATCTTGTCGTGGTTGTCGAGCAGGCTGATGTCGAGCGTGTGGCGTGCCTTCAGGTAGTATGGCTCGCGCTGGGCGAGCTGCTGTGTTATGAATGTGCGCATTTCGTCGGGGCTTTTGCCGAGCAGCAGGGGGCGCACCGAGCGTCCCATCTGCAGGTGGCCGTAAAGCACTTCGGGCGTGGCCTTGAGGTAGACGGTGTCGCCCTGCGCGTTCATGTATTCGATGTTGTCGTAGAAACAGGGCGTGCCTCCGCCGCAGCTCACCACGACATTCTCGAATTCTGCCACCTCGTGGAGCATGCTGCGCTCTATGCGGCGGAACCCTTCCTCGCCGCATTCGTCGAATATCTGCTTCACGGTGCGGTGCATGCGCGTCTCGATATACCAGTCGAGGTCGTAGAAGGGCAGCCCCAGCTCCTGTGCGAGGGCACGCCCCAGTGTGGTTTTTCCGGCTCCCATGTAGCCTATGAGCATCACCCTTGTCATTTCTTTCGTGCCGATGTGCCGCGCCGTTTGGTGGTTGCCGGCGTGGAGTTTACTATTTCCATGCATTTCTGGTAGGTGAGCTCGGCGGCGGTGGAGTGCAGCTCCTTGGGTATGCGGAAGTTCTTGCCGTCGTAGGCTATGTATGGCCCGTAGCGTCCGTTGAGCACTTCGAGCTTCGCGTCCTCGGCGAATGTCTTCAGATGACGCTGCTCTTCCTGTTTGCGCTTGTCGTTGATGAGGCCGATGGCCGTGTTGAGCGTTATCGACATGGGGTCTTGGTCTTTGGGAATGGACACATACTTGCGGTCGTGCAGCACATAGGGGCCGAAGCGGCCTGCGCCCACCGACACTTCCTTGCCTTCATATTCGCCTATCGTGCGGGGCAGCTTGAACAGTTCGAGGGCCTCGTCGAGCGTTATCGTGCCTATGCTCTTGTCGGCGGGAAGCTGGGCGAAGCGCGGCTTCTCGGTGTCGTCGGCGGTGCCTATCTGCACCACCGGGCCGTAGCGGCCTATCTTCACGAACACGGGATGCCCCGTGGCGGGGTCGGTGCCGAGCTGGCGTTCGCCGGCCTTGTGCTCGGAACGGGCGTTCATCACCTTGTCCACGGTGGGCTCGAAGTTGCTGTCGAAGTGCTGCATCATGGTTGTCCACTCTTCCTTTCCCTCGGCTATGCGGTCGAACTGCCGCTCCACCTTGGCCGTGAAGTTGTAGTCCATTATGGCAGGGAAGTTCTCCATGAGGAAATCGTTCACCACCATTCCTATGTCGGTGGGTATGAGTTTGCCCTTCTCGTTGCCCGTTGTCTCCACCTTGTGCGTGGGGGTTATGATGAGTCCGCGCAGCGTGTCGATGGTGTAGGGGCGTTCTTCGCCCTTGCGGTCGCCCTTGTGCACGTATTCGCGCTGCTGTATGGTGCTTATTGTCGGGGCGTAGGTAGACGGGCGGCCTATGCCCAGTTCTTCCATTTTGTGCACGAGGCTTGCCTCGGTGTAGCGTGCCGGACCTTGCGAGAAGCGTTCCGTCGCGCTTATTTCGCGGCGCGTCAGCGGTTCGCCTTCGGTCATCTGCGGCAAGCTGTGCGGGAAACTGTCGTTGTGGGCTGCCCCTGCGGCGGTGTCCTGATGGTCGTCGTCGTCGGGCGACTCGCGGTAGACTTTAAGGAAACCGTCGAACTTTGTCACCTCGCCGCTGGCCACGAATTTCTCGCCGGTGGTGCTTATGTCGATGCTTGCAGTGGTTTTTTCTATCTGCGCATCGGCCATTTGGCAGGCTATCGTGCGCTTCCATATAAGTTCGTAGAGGCGTTTTTCCTGTGACGTGCCGTCTATTGTGGTGTTGCTCATGTAGGTGGGGCGTATGGCTTCGTGGGCTTCCTGCGCTCCCTTCGAGCTTGTGTGGTAGGTGCGCGGCGAGCTGTACTGTTCGCCGTAGAGCTTTGTTATTTCTTCCTTGCTTGCCCCGATGCACAGTTTGGAGAGGTTCACGCTGTCGGTACGCATGTAGGTTATGAGTCCGTTTTCATACAGCCGCTGTGCCACCATCATGGTCTGCGACACCGAGAAGCCCAGCTTGCGTGCCGCTTCCTGCTGCAGTGTCGATGTGGTGAACGGCGCTGCCGGTGCGCGTTTGAGGGGTTTCTTCGTCACCGAGCCCACGCTGAACGTGGCGGTCTTGCATTTTTCGAGGAAGGCCAGGGCTTCGTCGTGCGTGTCGAAGCGCGTGTCGAGCTCGGCCTTCACCTCTGTTGCCGATCCGTCGGGGTTTTCCTTGGCGAAGATGGCGTTGACGCGGTAGAACGGAGTGCTGTTGAAGTTCTGTATTTCGCGCTCGCGCTCCACTATGAGCCGCACTGCCACGCTCTGCACGCGGCCTGCCGAGAGTGCCGGCTTCACCTTGCGCCAGAGCACGGGCGAGAGCTTGAAGCCCACGAGACGGTCGAGCACGCGGCGCGCCTGCTGCGCGTTCACGAGGTTCATGTTGAGGTGTCGCGGGTTGTTTATGGCCTCGATAATGGCCGGTTTGGTTATCTCGTGGAACACGATGCGGTTGGTGGCCACCTCGTCGAGGCCGAGCACCTCGCACAGGTGCCATGATATTGCTTCTCCCTCGCGGTCTTCATCGCTTGCGAGCCACACCGTCTTCGATTTCTTTGCGCTCTCCTTGAGTTTCTTCACCAGTTCTTCCTTGTCTTTCGGAATAACATAGTCGGGCTGGAGTGTATCTTTGTCTATGCTCAGTTCCTTTTTCTTCAGGTCGCGGATGTGGCCGTAAGACGACATCACCTTGTAGTCGGGACCTAAGAATTTCTCTATTGTCTTAGCCTTTGCAGGGCTCTCGACGATGACCAAGTTTTCTTGCATATCTTATTCTACTTCTTTATTTTGGGCGCAAAAGTAAGCATTTTTTTATTTATACATTATTATAATGTGAAAAATTATGTTTTATTAAAAAGCCTTCCGCAGCCGCCTCCGGCGTGCCTGTCTGTGGCGCGGCACAAAAAGTGCGTCGTGTATGTACGCGGAAGAAAATGCGTGCGCGGGTGGCGCATGACTTGAATGTCGTGGAAAAGAAAAATCCCGCAAGCTGAAGAACTTGCGGGATTCTGTAGGATGCGCTTCAAGATGGGCTTGCTGCATTATGGCCGTGCTTGTTATATGGCCGTGATTTCGTTGAGCTTTTCTTTCAGTTCCAGCACAAAGCGGCGCGAGTTTGTGCGCATGTTGCCGAAATAGCGGTGGCTTTCCATGCTTTCAACAAAATCGCCGGTGCTCTGGCTGTCGGAGTAGAGCGACATTGCTCCCGACTGCATAAGTGTTATTATCGATGCCACATTGAATATCAACCTTGTGTCGCCGTGAACGTACGGTGCCACTAACGTGAGGTATTTCGCGCCTTCTTTGGTTTCGTCAATGTGCCTGAAAAGGTTTACTGTCTCGTTGTTCACCTGCTGGGCTTTCGATCGTATCAAAGTGGCTTCTATAAGCCAATATCTTTCGTCGTTGTAAATCTCTATGTCGCCGATGTTTCCCGGGGCGTGCGAGTATGGAATGCCTGCCTCGTCGCACTTGTAGTTGGGCTTGTAGATGTATTCGTCTCCCCAAAAGGTGTAGGCGTAGAGCGTGAGCAGGAACTCGAACTTAACGGGGTCTTGGATGAACCAGAAATTGTCTTTGCCGCCTTTGTCGCCGCATGAAACCTTCAGCAACGACTGTTTCAACGTCTCCTGTGTCAACCCGTAAGCCGCGATTATGTTTGAAATCTTTTGGTTGTATCCGGCAGTGGAGTGGTTTTCGGCCTCTCTGTGAGCCACGACAATGCCCTCCAGTTTGTCGTCGAAAGACCCCAACTCTTCAAAATACAGTTTGTGGTTTTCTTTCGCTTCGTCTGAAACGGAGAAACTTTCGGCTTTCAAGGCTTTGTACAAACCCATGCGGTTTTCGTTCGGCGACAGCATGATGATGCCCTGATATTCCACAGTAACAAAGCCGGTCAGTTGCAGAACGCGGAACACCGTGTTGCCGTAATCTCTGAATGCCGATACTTGTTTCGCGATTTTGGCATGGTCGGGCAGATTGGAATACTTGTCTAAAACCAAGCTGTAGGCTTTGTCTGCATCATGTCCTATCTTGTTGTTTTCCAAGAGTTCAAGGAAATCGGCCACGTTTCCATTGTCGGAGAACAGACCGACGTTGAACTGGTTTATGGAGAGTTTACGGCCTTTTTCCTTCAGTTGTATCAAAGAGTCGATGATGAACCCGAAGAAATTGAAATCGTTAAGCACACGCCGGTAGGGCGATTTTCTCCAAAACCGCATACATTGCACGGCAAAGGCTTCTGACAATGTTATTTTTCCGCTTACCAATGCTTTGGCAACAGGCGACAATTTGAGCGGTTCCTGGTATTGGGCATATATGAAACCAAATTCAGAAAGGGTCTTCAAATATCTTGTGAAGGCCGCCTGATAGCCGGTGGGGTAGCCCCATTCGTTGTTGTGGGTGCAGTTTGCTTTAATCCATCTGCGCAGAAATCTTTTTGTCAGATTGGCATCGGCCAGTTTGTCGGCGGTTACTGCGTCGTCGAGATAGAGTTGGGCATAAACGTCTAAGATGCCCTCGTCATCCAAAACCACGCCCTCGTGTTTGGCGAACGATTTAAGGATTCCCTCATATCTTTCGGGGTTTCTTACCGCCACTTCGAGCGCCATTTGCTTGTACTGGCGCGGTCTGTGTTTCACTTTGTTTGCCATTGCGCTTCGCTTTAAAAGTTGGTTACGAGCACTTCGCTGAAGCTCTTGATGCTGTTGTCGTTGAAACTTATGTAGTTGCTCTTGACAGAGTGGCTGCTGTAGCGGGCCGACCAGTCAAGGAACAGTTCGTTCACCTTTCCCTTGTAATGCGTTACGTTGGATATTGCGAAATGCACATTGCGTGCATTGAGATTGTCGAGCAATTCAAGAAGGTGCTCCTCTGTTTCCCGATTCCACAGTTTGTTGTATTCGCTGAAGGTGATAAGGTATGGCGGGTCAAGATACACGAAGTCGTTTTCTTGAAAGTCGATGCCTTCCAGAAAATCCCGGAAATCGAGGCAAGACCATTCCACTTGCTTTGTTTCAAGCAAAGCAAAGTAGTCCTCCAAGGCGTTGAATGTGTTGCGGTTAAAGTCAACGTCGCCTACGGGCAGGTTGAAATCGCCTTTCTTGTTGAACCTCAGCATCCGGTTGAAACCGTAGATGAGCAGTGCATACAGCAGTATAGTGTCCTTTCTGTCGCTTCGGTTGTAGTCTGCCTTCATGCGGTTGTAGGCTTCCTTGTTGTATTTCGCAAAGTAGGTCTTGGGGTAGGCTTTTCTCAGAGTCTCGGGAACGGTGTTCTCTTTGAAAGACAACGACAGGCCGTAACGCTCAATGGTTGAAAAGAATGCGTCGTAGAATTCCTCCTTGCGGCCCACATAGTTGCATAGCATGCGGTGTATGGAAATGACATTGGAATCGATATCGTTCAAGAGGAAACTGTCTGCGTCTATGTTCATAAACACAGACCCTCCGCCGACAAACGGCTCTATGAGCCGGTTGATTTTGCCGGGGAAATGTGTCCTGATTTCCTTTATCAGTTTATACTTGTCTCCCACGTAGAAGAGAGGGGAACGAGCGATTCCGTTTTTCATTGTCTATTTCCGTGATGAACAGATATTCCATGTGGTTGTCAAACTCGGTTTTGCCGGCGTTGAAAGGCGTGTGCGAATGCGTGAACACCTTTGTTTCTCCGCACTTGTCAAGCACTCCGAGTATCTGTTCGAGTTTGATTTTGTTTTGTGACGATGTGCTTTTCGACTTGTAGGTGTTGTTGTATGAAACGGCCAGATACTTGCTGTCAACATTGGAAACGAGGTCGGTGAAGGCGGCGAATGCTTTGGTGCGGCAGTAGTCGCTCATGTGTTCTTCTTCGGGTTTCCTCGCTTCGCCCTTCAAGCAGGGCTTGTCCCATTTCACCAGCACCTCATATACATGGTAGAACCTGCTGTATTGCCGCGAGTTGTACGGCGGATCCATGTAAACGATGTCAGTGTGTATGTCTCTTGCCAGTTCGTTGGCATCCTTCTGGAAGATGCTCACCTTTTCGAGGCTTTGCGCGTCGATCATCCTCATGATGAATTTCCTCGGCTTTATTTCTTTCTTGATGTAAGCCTCGAAATGTCCGAGCGTGTTGGCAATCTTGTCCATGCTGTATATGAGCGATGCAATAAGAATGGCATATTCCTTCGGGGTCAGCGTGCACCTTATGTCTTCTATCACGTCGCGGATGTGGCCTATTGTTTTTGCGGAAGCCTCGTCGAAGTATTTCCCGCCATAGTTCAGCGAGAAGTAATTGTCGGGTATTTTCGTGTGGTCGATGCCGTTGAATGCGTCCAGCAGATTCAGTATCTTCTCTTTGTCCCAGTCGCCTTTCTCGAAAAATGCTTTGTACAGGATGTTGTTGGAGTAGAGAAAGTCGTTGATTATGACATTGGAATAGGACTGTATGGCCCGGTTTGACACGGTGCCCGTGCCTGCAAATATGTCGCAGAAGCTCGATATGCCGTGGGTTTCCCTCCCGATGATGTCGAAAATCCAGTCCACCAGTTTTGCCTTGCACCCGATGTAGCGGCGGTTTTCTATCTTGTAGGGCTTGGCGTAGACTGCATCCTTCCACAGCGGGAGGATGCCTTCGCCATACACAGCCCTTGCTTCATTGAGAGTGTAGGTGTCTATGTCTTCGATGTTTATGTCGGAATATCTCATGTGCCGTCTTGTCCTTTAATCGCCCAAAGCAGGCTTTTCGGGCGAAGTCGCTGCTTTCTCTTTGGCTTCAGAATGCAAAATTACAAAAATGTCGCGAAAATGAAAGGTTCTTGCCGATATTCCGCCGACTTGGCACCGTTGCTGTCTGGCGGAATCAAACAAGTGTATGCACGCGGAAGAAAATGCTGGCGCGAGTGGCGCGGGGCTTGGAATGTCGTGGAAAAAGAAAAATCCCGCAAGCTGAAGAGCTTGCGGGATTTTGTAGGATGCGCTTCAAGATGGGCTTGAACCAACGACCCCCTGATTAACAGTCAGGTGCTCTAACCAACTGAGCTATTGAAGCATTCCGTTTCAACTCGTTTCCGAATTGCGATTGCAAAGGTAATGCTATTTTTTGTTTCCACCAAACTTTTTCGGCGAAAAATTTGATTTTTGGCTAAAATTAGATAAATAATCGCCGCCGCAGGGCATTATACGCCGTTTATATATTACTTTTGCACAAAGAAAAAGCGCGCGCCACGGCCTTCAGGGCAAGCCGCGCACACATTATTATATAAATGCAGCCCACGGGCTGGCAAGACAAACACGACACTCATGCGAAAGTTATTACTTATGGCAACCATGCTGCTCTCGCTCGCCGCGGCAGCGCAGAACAGCAGCGGCCACAACTTCGATGTGGCCAAGAACCTCGACGTGTTCAACGCGATATACAAGAACCTCGACCTGATGTATGTTGACTCGCTCAATGCCGACGAAACCGTGGGCACGGCCATAAAGGCCATGCTGCGCAGCCTCGACCCCTACACCGAATACTATCCCGAGGACAAGACAAGCGAGTTCAAGCAGATGCTCACCGGCAAGTATGCCGGGATAGGGGCGATAATAAGCTACAGCTTCACGCGCAAGAATGCCGTGATAAACGAGCCTTACGAAAACATGCCTGCCGCCGAGGCCGGGCTGCGCAAGGGCGACGTGATAGTGAGCATCGACGGCGAGCCCATGGCCGGCAAGACCACGGCCTATGTGAGCGAGAAACTGCGCGGCGACGCGGGCACGACGCTCGTGGTGAAGGTGCTGAGGCCCTCCACCGGAAAGCGCATCACGGCCAAGATACAGCGCCGCGCCATACAGCTGCCCTACCTGCCCTACTACGGCATGCAGCCGGGCGGCATAGGCTACATCAACCTCAACCAGTTTGTGGAGAACGCTGCAAAGGACGTGCGCCGGGCATTCATCGAACTGCGCGAGAAAGGGGCAAAGGCCCTCGTGCTCGACCTGCGCAACAACGGCGGAGGGTCGGTGGCCGAGGCCGTGTCGATACTCAACATGTTCGTGCCAAAGGGGGTGACGCTGCTCACCATGAAGGGCAAGCTGAAAAGCTCAAACCAGACCTATGCCACCACCAAGGAACCCATCGACACCGTGATGCCCATAGTGGTGCTCGTGAACGACAACACGGCAAGCGCGAGCGAGATAACCAGCGGCGCGCTGCAAGACCTCGACCGCGCCGTGGTGATGGGCACGCGCACCTACGGCAAGGGACTCGTGCAGGTGCCCAACATACAGCTGCCCTAC
Source organism: bacterium (assembly GCA_963607545.1). Taxonomy (GTDB): domain Bacteria; phylum Bacteroidota; class Bacteroidia; order Bacteroidales; family Bacteroidaceae; genus Prevotella. The sequence continues at coordinate 118,329 of CAVDCP010000006.1, read as the reverse complement.
AACGGCAACCTCAAGCTCACCACTGCAAAATACTACATTCCCAGCGGACGCTGCATACAGGCCATAAACTACAAGCACGCCAACGGGGGCTACACCGAGCATGTGGCCGACTCGCTCACGCATGAGTTCCGCACCGCAGCCGGACGCGTGGTGCGCGACGGCGGAGGCATAAAGCCCGACATCGAGGTGCTGCCCGACTCGCTGCCCAACATTGCCTTCTATCTCGACAGGGTGGACACCACCGACGTGCTGCTCAACTACGAGATTGAATACATGGCCTCGCACCCCACGGTGGCCTCGCCGTCGGAGTTTGAACTGTCCGACGCCGACTACGAGAAATTCAAGCAGAGTGTCATCGCGAGCGGCTTCACCTACGACCAGGTGAGCGAGAAATATCTTAAAGACCTTGAAAGCCTCGCGCGGTTCGAGGGCTACTACGACGATGCCAAGGACGAGTTTGAGGCCCTTTCGAAGAAACTCAAGCACGACACGGCACGCGACCTTGACTATCCCTACAACAAGCAGAAGATAAAGGAAATGATCGCATCGGACATCATGGCCGCCTACTACTACGAGCGCGGGGCGATAGAAAACTCGCTGCGCTATGACAAGCAGTTTGCCGAGGCCGTGAAACTGCTCAACGACCCCGACCGCTACCGCAGCGTGCTCACGCCTGCCGCCGAACCGAAAAACACCGCCGAACAGGCAAAGCCCAAGAAAAAGAAATAAGCGAATGCACCCCGCGCCGCATCATGTCGGCACGGCTGCATCAACACAAAAATAAAAGTGAAAAAACAAGGAAGGCTTCTTTGCATTGCAGGGAAGCCTTCTTTGCGTTTCAACAAAGGCTTATTTGCATCGCAACAAAAGCTTCTTTTTTATTGCGACAGAAACGGCATTGCCGGATGTGTGGACGCACGCTGCAACATAACGCGCAGCTTCGGGGTGAAGGGCAACAGACAATGCGGCTGGACAGACAGCATTTTCTATGTCGATGGGAATGAAAAAGGGGCTGTATCGCAACGTTGCGGTTGCGATACAGCCCCTTGGCTTTAAATGTTTTTGCCGCCGGGCGGCCGACTGGCCACCTCCGTGCGGTTATCAGTTGTTTTCTGCCTGACCGTTGAAGTCCTTGGGCTCACGGTGCTCGCGGTTGTCGCGGTGGCCGTCGCGGCGTTCTCCGCGCTCGCCACGGGGACGGCGTTCGCCACGCTCGCCGCGCGGACGGCGCTCACGCTCAACATATCCTTCGGGCTTGTCGAGAAGCACACGGCGCGAGAGCTTGTACTTGCCTGTCTTCGGGTCGATTTCCATCAGTTTCACGCGTATCTTGTCGCCTTCCTTGATGCCGGCCTCTTCCACGGTCTCAAGACGCTTCCAGTCTATCTCGGAGATGTGCAGCAAGCCGTCCTTGCCGGGCAGTATCTCGACGAAGCAGCCGTAGGGCATGATTGAGCGCACGGTGCCTTCGTAGATTTCGCCCACCTCGGGTATTGCCACAATGGCCTTTATCTTGGCGAGTGCCGAGTCGATGCTGTCCTTGTTGGGGGCTGCAACCTGCACCTTGCCCACGCCGTCTATCTCGTCGATGGTGATTGTTGCGCCGGTGTCTTCCTGCATCTGCTGGATGATCTTTCCGCCCGGGCCTATCACGGCTCCGATGAATTCCTTGGGAATCTCAATCTGAACGATGCGCGGAACCTGCGGCTTCATTTCGGCACGGGGCTCTGCTATCGTCTCGGTGAGCTTGCCGAGGATGTGCTCGCGGCCTGCCTTTGCCTGCATGAGGGCCTTCTCGAGAATCTCGAAACTGAGTCCGTCGCACTTGATGTCCATCTGTGTGGCAGTGAGACCGTCCTTTGTTCCGGTGGTCTTGAAGTCCATGTCGCCGAGGTGGTCTTCGTCGCCGAGGATGTCGCTAAGCACTGCATATTTCTCTTCGCCGGGGTTCTTGATGAGTCCCATGGCTATGCCGCTGACGGGTTTCTTCATCGGAACGCCTGCGTCCATGAGTGCCAGTGTGCCGGCGCATACGGTGGCCATAGACGAAGAACCGTTCGACTCGAGTATCTGCGACACGAGGCGCACAGTGTAGGGGAAGTCTTCGGGTATCTGGCCTTTCAGTCCGCGCCATGCCAGGTGGCCGTGTCCGATTTCGCGACGGCCCACGCCGCGCTGTGCCTTGGCCTCGCCTGTGCAGAAGGGCGGGAAATTGTAGTGCAGCAGGAAGCGCATGTAGCTCTTGTCGAGCACATCGTCTACCATCTTCTCGTCGAGCTTGGTGCCGAGCGTGCAGGTAGAGAGCGACTGCGTTTCACCGCGTGTGAATATCGCGCTTCCGTGGGGCATGGGCAGCGGCGACACCTCGCACCAAATGGGGCGAATCTCGTCGGTCTTGCGGCCATCGAGGCGTTTGCCCTCGTCGAGGATGCAGCGGCGCATGGAGTCGCGCATCACGTCGGCGTAGTAGCGCACCATCATGGCGTGCTTCTCGTCGAGTTCCTCGGCGGTGAGCTCGCTGTGGGCTGCGTCGTAGGCTTCCTTGAAATCGGAGAGTATCTTGTCGAAGGCTTCTTCGCGGCTCTTCTTGTCGTGGTCGCCGGCTTCGGCTATGGCGTAGCACTTGTCGTAGGTTTCCTTGCGGAGTTGCTCGCGCAGTTCCTCGTCGTTCACCTCGTGGCAGTATTCGCGCTTCACGTCGGTGCCGAGTTCCTTCGAAAGCTCGGTCTGCAGCTCGCACATGGGCTTGATTGCGGCCATGGCGGCTTTCAGGGCACCAATCATGTCCTGCTCTGAAACCTCTTTCATCTCGCCCTCAACCATCATGATGTTCTCGGCAGAAGCGCCTACCATGATGTCCATGTCGGCCTCCTTCATCTGCTCGAAGGTGGGGTTGATGACGTACTCGCCGTTGACGCGGGCTACGCGGACTTCAGAAATGGGGCATTCGAAAGGTATGTCGGAGCAAGCCATGGCTGCTGAAGCTGCAAATCCTGCAAGTGCATCGGGCTGGTCAACGCCGTCGGCACTGAGCAGCATTATCTGCACATACACCTCGGCATGGTAGTTGGAGGGGAACAGGGGGCGCAGCACGCGGTCGACAAGGCGCGATGTGAGAATCTCGTTGTCGCCTGCTTTGCCTTCACGCTTGGTGAATCCGCCGGGGAAACGGCCGGCTGCTGAGTACTGCTCTCTGTAGTCTACCTGCAAAGGCATGAAATCTGTTCCGGGAACTGCATCTTTTGCGGCACAAACAGTGGCCAGAAGTACGGTATTGCCCATACGCAGGACAACACTTCCGTCGGTCTGCTTTGCCACTTTCCCGGTCTCAATGCTGATGGTTCTTCCGTCAGGCAATGATACTGTTTTCGTAATTACGTTCATCTAAGTATTAAAATAACATCTAAAAAATTAATTCGCACAAAGTTACCTATTTCTAAATGATTGTGCAAAGAACGGCTTGTTTTATTTTCTTTTTTTATGATATGTGGGCATATTGCCGCTACATTGGTCATGCTGCCGGGTGTGGTGTGGCGGAAAAAGCGTAACTTTGCGCCCCGTATGTACAATGTCTTGATTGTGGCACTTGGCGGTGCCGTCGGCTCTGCGGTGCGCTATCTGGTGTCGAGGGCTTTGCAGGATCATGTGGCGACGGGGTTTCCGTGGCCCACGTTTGCGGTGAATGTGGCGGGATGTCTTGTCCTGGGTTTTCTCGGCGGCTTGTCGTCGCGCGGCGCGTTGGGTGGCAGCGATGTGCGTCTGCTGCTCACCACGGGGTTCTGCGGCGGTTTCACCACGTTCTCCACGTTCTGTTCTGAGGGCGTGGGGCTGTTGCGTGCCGGGCAGACGCTGGCCATGATGGCTTATGCCGGAGGCAGCGTGGCTGCAGGACTGGGTGCGGCTGCGCTCGGCATGTGGATTGCGTCGAGGTTCTGACCGTTTGCCGCCGCCGATGGTTTGGCGCAAAAGAAAACCGGCTCTCTTTCTGCCTGTCGCATGAAAGAGAGCCGGTTTCTTTGCATTGTCATGCCGTCTGCCGGGCCGTGGCCGCATGTGCGGCACGGCGGGCAGCGGTGTGTGTCACCTCTTCAGGTTGGGGTTCTTCTCGTATTCTGTGGGAGGATAGATGTTGTATATCGACTCCTCGCCGGCCCATGTGGCCGTCACGTCCATGTTTTCTTTCAGAACGAGGTCGGCAGGCAGGGCGTAGGTGAATTCCTGACCGTCCTTCACGCTGTGTGTGAGAGTGCCTTTCTTCACGAGCACCACGTTCTGCGCGCCCTTGCGGTAGTCGTAGGTTTCCTTCAGGGAGTTGGTGCGGAACTGGTCGTCGCGGCGTGTCACCATTGCCAGCACATATCCGGCCACTTCATATCCGTGCTCGTTGTAGGCTGCGGTGGCGAGCTGCTCGGCGTTCATGCCGTCGATTGCGCTCACTTCCGAGGCATCGCTGTAGGCACGCTGGCGCACCTTCTTCAGTTCGCTCTTGGCGAGAGCCAGGTCTTGTCCGGCGCGTGCTGCGGCTTCGGCATACCAGCATATCACCTCAGAGTAGCGTATGAGCTGGTGGCGCTTGTTGAGGCACATGCCGCCCCAGAACGGTTTCGTGCAGTCGTAGGCGGCTGCGGCGGCCTGTCCTGTAGCATCGTCCTTGTTCACGGTGAATGCCACGAACATGGGGCGGTAGGCTGCAATCACGGCGTTGGTGCCGTCGTAAGCCTTGCCGTCGGTAGTTGCCCACCAGTCAACGTTGAAGCCGTCGTTGGTGCGTTCGGTCTTTGCATATACGGCGTCTTTGCGCGGTCCGTCGGGATACTCGGCCCAGTAGCGGCGTTCGGCGAGGAAGTCGCCCCATCCCTGCAGGTTGCCCAGCTGGTGGCACGAGGTGAGCTGCGAGTCGCCCTCGCCCCATCCGCCTGCCGTGGCGTTGTAGTCGATGCCGAGGATTGTCTCGCTGTGGTGGTTCATTCCGTAGGAGTAAACGTTGTTCCAGTCGTCGAGCAGGCTCTGTTTGTACTTGCCGCTGTTGACACCGGTAATCACTTCCTTGGCCTTGTCGGCTGCCTTGGCGTAGTATTCGGTCTTGTTGAGCGGATATCCGGCCATGTTGAGGTAGACAGCGGCAAGTGCCGACTTCACGGCCTGTTCAGAAACGTAGATGTTGCTGCCGTCGATTGCGCGGTTGGTGGCGGTGTACTGCGTAGGCAGGTTGCAGTTTTCGGCAGCCGTAAGGTCGGCTACTATTTGGTTGTAGACACCTTCCACGTCGGTGAGCTTAGTGGTGTTGTTGTCGGGCAGGTTCTGCAGAATCAAGGGCAGCGGGCCGTAGGCGCGCACCAGTCCGAAGTAGCAGTAGGCACGCCAGAAGTAAGCCTGTCCCAGCGCGATGTTTTTCTCTTCCTGCGTAGTGTTCACCTTTTCGGTGTTGGCAATGATAGAGTTGGCTGCCTTGATTATCGTGTAGAGACGGCTCCAGGTCTGCTCCACGCCCTTGGTGTCGGTGGGAGTCTCGAAAGCGTCAGACGAAAGGTAGGCCGCTTTGTTTGAACCTGTGGTCGAGGTAACGTCGTCGCCCTGGCATTTCGTAATCATCGGGTTGGAGTTGCACTGGTAGGCCTGAACCTTGGCATAGAGTGCATACACGCTCATGTCGAGCTGCTGCTGGTCGGAGAAGTATGTGTCGGGCGTGAGTTTGCCCTTCGGGTCTTCGGTGAGGAAATCGCTGCACGATGTTGTGAGCAGCATTGAGGCCGCAAGCATGCAGCCTGTAAGAATATTTGTTTTCATGTAGTTTTCCATTAAGTGGTGGTTAGAATGTGACTCTCACGCCGAGTGTGAATGTGCGGGGCGTTGGATATGTACCTGTGTCGATACCGTTTGCACGGTCGCCGTAGTCGCTTGAGAACGAGAATCCAGCCGGGTTGGAACCCTTGTAATTCGTTATCGTGAAGAGGTTCTGCACGCTGAAGCTGAAGCGGAAGTCGGCAACCTTTGCCACCGACTTGGGAAGGTCGTAGGCAAGTGTCACGTTTTCGCAGCGCAGGTAGTTGGCGTTCTCCACAAATTTGGTGGAGTTGCCCAGATACTGGTTGTTAGCCACGCGCGGGTCGGGCATGGTCTTGCCAATCTCGCTGAGGAAGTCGGCATCGGTAAACATGCGCGAGTTGCCAATCATGGAGTTCATTGCGAAGCGCAGGGCGTTGAGGCGCTGCACGCCGAATGCCGAGTTGAAGAATGCGTTGAGGCTCCAGTTCTTGTAGCGCACCTGGTTGTTCCATCCGAGGGTGAAGTCGGGAGTTGACTTGCCGAGCACCACGCGGTCGTCGGTTGTCGGGGTGCGTGTCACCGAACCGTCGGCTGCATAATAGGTGTCGTAGCCTTCGGTGTCGATGCCTGCCCACTTGTAGCCGTAGAATGTGCCGATGGCTTCACCTTCCTTTATAATGGTACAGTCGGTGATTACCGATTGGAACGATCCGCCGTAGAGTATGGGCTGCTGTGCGGTGAGCTTCTTCACCTCGTTCTTGAGGTAAGTGCCGTTGAGCGAAGTGGTCCACGACCAGTCCTTGGTGTCGATGATGCGTGTGTTGAGGGCGATGTCGATACCCTGGTTGGCCACCTTTCCTGCGTTTATCATGTAGGATGTTCCGCCGAGGTAGTTGGCGAGGTTGGTGGAGAGCAGGGCGTCGGATGTCTGCTTGTTGAAGTAGTCAACGCTCAGGTCAACGCGTCCGTTGAAGAGGCCGAGGTCGAAGCCGATGTCAAACTGCTTTGTCTTCTCCCACTTCAGGTCGGGTGTTGCGATTGAGTTCTCCCAGTAGCCGGTAATGGCGTTGGATGTGCCGAAGTAGGTCTGTGTGGAAGAAAGGAGCGAAAGCGTGGAGTAGGCCGAGATGTCCTGGTTGCCTATGATTCCGTAGCTTGCGCGTATCTTGAGGTTGGAGATTACGTTGCGTGTGCTTTCCATGAATTTCTCGTTGCTCACAGTCCATGCTGCTGCCACTGAGGGGAAGTAGCCCCACTTGTTGTTGGTGAAGCGGCTTGAACCGTCGGCACGGAACGTTCCGGTGAGCATGTAGCGGTCGGCGTAGTTGTACATCACGCGTGCCACGCCCGAGAGCAGCGACCATTCGCTGTAGCTGTTGCTTGCGTCGCGTGTCTTGGCGTTCTGCACGTCCCACCATTCCACTGTCTCTGTCTGCAGCGACGAGCCGGAGATGCCCATTGAGCGGGTGTTGCTCTTGGTGGCCTCCCACACGCCTGTGGCCGTGAGGTGGTGAGTGTTGTTCCAGGTGTGCATGTAGGTGAGGTTGTTCGACGACTGGAGCATGGTGCGCTGAGCGTTGCTGTTGCCCATGCTGTTCTTTCCTGCGCCTTGCACCTTCTCGGTAGAGAACGAGTAGGAAGTGTTGTTGAAATAGTCAACGCCGTTGCTCGACGTGAACGTGAGGCCCGGTGCGATGTTGAATTTCAGGTCAACGTGTCCGTTCACCACGTCGTGGCGGCGTTCGTTCTTGTTGTCGGCTATGGTTCCGTAGGCATTTGCCTGGATTGTGGCATATTCGTCCCATGTGTAATAGCCGTCCTTGTCGAACATCGTTCGTGTGGGCGACGAGTTGAAGGCAATCCACAACGGGTTGTATGCGCTCATTTCGAGGCCGCCGATGCCCTTGCCTATTCCGCGCGAAGCATTGACGTCGAATGTCACGTCGAGCCATTTCTTCAGGTTCATCTTTATGTTGGCCTTGGCCGAATAACGCTCATACTGGCTCTTCTCGAGCGTGCCTTCGTGCTTCATGTAGTTGCCCGAAATGTACGACTGCATGCCTTCGGTGCCTTTCGTGAACACGAGCTTGTAGTTCTGTGTGAGTCCTGTGCGGAACATGGTGTCAACCCAGTCTATGCCGGGGTTCTTGCCGCTCAGGTAGTCGGCCATTTCGCTTTCGCTCGTGCCGTAGTAGTCAACGAGAGCCTGTGCATAGGTCTTCGTGTCCATCATCTTGGGCAGGCGCGTTGCATTGCTGAGTCCCCACGAAGCGTCGAGGGTTATCTTGCTTTCGCCCTTGATGCCGGTCTTGGTGGTGACGATCACCACGCCGTTGGCTCCGCGGCTACCGTATATGGCGGTAGACGATGCGTCCTTGAGCACCTGCAGGCTCTGTATGTCTTCGGGGTTGATGCCGTCGAGACCCGACTCGCGCACCATTCCGTCCACTACATATAACGGGTCGTTCGACTTGTTGATTGAGTTTGTACCGCGCACGCGGATTTTCACCGAACCGCCGGGTATTCCGTCGCTCACCACATTCACGCCGGCCATGCGGCCCTGGAGTGCGTCGCTCACCTGGGTAATGGGCTGGTCTTTGAATGCCTTGTTGTCCATCACGGCCACCGAACCTGCGAGGTCGGCCTTGCGCACCGTGCCGTAGCCGATGACAACCACGTCGTTGAGCAGCTCGGCATCCTCGTTGAGCGTTATGTTTACGGCACTCTTGCCTGCTACGGCTTTCTCGGTGGTTTTGTAGCCCACATACGAGAACACCAGTGTGGCGTTGGCCGGGGCGTTGAGCGTGTAGTTTCCGTCGGCATCGGTGACAGCTCCCGCGCCCTTGTTGCCCTTCACCGTAACGCTTACGCCTATGAGCGGTTCGCCCGATGCGTCGACAACACGTCCGGTAATCTTATTGTTCTGCTGTGAGGCAGGGGGGGTAATTCCGTAAACAGAACCGGCAATGCCGTCGGCTGCCATTGCTCCTGTGGTGCAAAGCAGCATTCCTACGGCCAGAGGCAACGTCTGCATGGTGCGTTTTTTCCATGCAGAAGTCAGTGTTTGTCTTCCTTTTTCCATAGATTGGTAATTTTTGTAGATATAATAATGTGTAAAGTCATTTTCGTCGTAACTCTCTTTCAAATACAAATCCTAATGTCGTAATGGGGCGTTGGCCCGTTTGCCGGGGTGATGGCAATGGGAAATGATGTAGTGACGGTATGGCGTTCGTTTAATATCGGTGGCAAAGATATGAAAAAATATTAAACTACGACAAGTTTTCGCGTTTTTTTGTAAAAATCCCGTAATATTCCGCAAAATATTTGTTTTCTGCGTATTCTTTCTGCATTTCAGCCTCTGCCGCGTGGCGCACGGGCGCAAAAAGGCGTGGGGCGTGGCCTTTATTACGGAAAAAATGATTAAGTTTGCACCTTGAAAGTATTATAAAGACAACCACATTTACATAATCGGTATGAATTCAAAACCAACAACTCTCGCCATGGTGGCCCTTTTGCTGTCGCTGCTCGGGCTTACGGCGTGCAACGAACGGAAATTCCATGTGGAGGGAACGATAAGCGGCGCGGAAGACTCCACGCTCTATTTCGAGAACATGAGTCTTGACGGCCCGGTGGCGGTTGACTCTGTGAAACTCTCCGCCGACGGCACGTTCAGCTTCAGCGGCAACGCCCCCGAGGCTCCCGAGTTCTACCGTCTGCGCATCGCAGGGCAGATAGTCAACATCGCAATCGATTCCACCGAGAGCGTCGGCGTGAAGGCTTCCTATGCCGACATGGGGTCGGCCTACGAGGTGAGCGGTTCGGAGGAATGCGCCAAGATAAAGGAGCTCACGCTCATGCAGATGAACCTCCAGAGCCGTGTCAACGCCATTGCGGCCTCGCCGCAGCTCGGCGCGTCGGCAGCCAACGACAGCATAGCGCGCATAGTGGAGCAGTACAAGACGCAGGTGAAGCTCAACTACATCTTCAAGGAGCCCATGCGCGCCTACTCTTATTTCGCCCTTTTCCAGACGATAGCCCTCGGCCGCCAGCAGGCACTCATATTCAATCCCCGGAGCAACGAGGACGACATAAAGGTGTATGCCGCAGTGGCCACAAGCTGGGACACTTTCCACCCCGGGGCAGAGCGCGGACAGAACCTGCACAACATCGCCATTGAGGGCATGAAAGACCTGCGCATTGTGCGCAGCCGTCAGGCCGCCGGCGAGATAGACGCGAGCCTCGTGAACACCACGGGCGTGCTCGACATAGCCCTTGCCGACAACCACGGCACCGTGCGCCGCCTGTCGTCGCTCAAGGGCAAGGTGGTGATGCTCGACTTCCACATCTTCGCCGACGAAAACTCGCTCAAGCGCATCATGCTCCTGCGCGACCTCTACAACAAATACCATGCGCAGGGCCTTGAAATCTATCAGGTGTCGGTTGACGGCAACGAGCATTTCTGGAAGACGCAGACCGCAGCACTGCCCTGGATATGCGTGCGTGCCGACGACAACTCCGCCGACGTGCTCACGAGATACAACGTGCAGAGCGTGCCCACATTCTTCCTGCTCGACCGCAACACCAATGTCTACAAGCGCGACGCGCAGATAAAGGACATCGATGCCGAGATAAAGTCGCTGCTCTGACAGCGCGGCGCTGCACACAACAACAAGCGAAAAGACACGTCCGTGCAAGCATGGGCGTGTCTTTTCGCTTTTCTTTTCGTTCCATTGCCGGGTGTTCGTGGCGGCGCGCGCCTTGCGTTTGGGGCATTTAAAAACCGAATTTGTTTTTACCGGACACCAATAATTGCAAAACAATTCGGATTTTGAATATCCTACCTTCCATTGCTTGCAATGGTTTCGCGTTTTGCCTATTTTGAGTGCCCTGCCTTGTGCGCCGCAAAACGAAGAAGTGCAGACAAACCCTCGGGTCTGCCTGCACTGCCAGTTGATTATCCTAAAACTTTATAGCACCAATACCTTTTCAGAATTTTATCGTTGCCGTTGCCGACACCTCAAACGGGCGTATGTATGAGCCCGTCATCACATAGTTGTTGTAGGGCGTGGTGTCGGTCACGAGGTCGGCGGCACCTATGTCGCCCTTGGCCCCGAGCTGGTTGAACAGGTTCACCACGTTCACTGCAAGGTCAACATTGTCGTTCAGGCGGTAGCTCACGCCTCCGAACGATTCCCACCATCCGTTGAAGTAGAGCGTGTTGGTCTTGTTTATGTACTGCTTGCTGAAATAGCGGAAGTTGAGGTTGAACCTCCATCGGTCGATGGTGTACGACGGGTCGAGCTCCACGAGTATCTTCGACATGCTCGTCACCGTGTTGTCGCTCACGTCCATGCCGTCGGTCACGCCGTCGGAGAAGGTGGCAAAGAGGTTGAAGTTCTTGTATTTCGGGTCTTGCAGCGTGAAGCTGCCGTGCAGCGAGAAGCCCTTGAACGGAGTGAGCACCACGTCGGTAGTCCATCCGAGGGTCTGTATGCCGTAGGCCATCTGTATGCCCCGGCTGTCCTCGTCGCCCTTCTTCAGGCCGGAGCCGTCGGTTGCGTCGTTCTGCATCACATGGTAGAATGTGGATCGGCGCTTGTTGTTGTTCTTGTTGATGAACGACACCTGCGACACGAGCTGCAGCCACGGCGTGTTCCAGAATATTCCCACGCGTGCCATGTTGGTGTTCATTGCCGCCGTGTTGGGATAGTTCTCGCTGGCATAGTCCTCAAGGTTGCAGCGCTGGCGCGTGTACACATATTCGCCCATCACGCCGAATCCCTTTGCTATGGTGTAGCGTATGTTGTAGGCAGCCGACGGGTTTATCCAGTCGCCGGTGATGTGTGTGCGCTGGTGCGTGCCGTCGTTGAGATACCATCCCGGCCTGCGGTCGTTCACGGTGGATCCTCCGAGGTTGTTGGCGGTCTCTGCTCCGTAGGCCTGGTAGGCCAGGCGCAGACCGAGGCTCATCCACAGTTTGGGGCTTATGTTCCAGTCGTCGCTGGCATACACTGCGAGCGTGTTGTCGTGGCCGTCGTAGAATCCCACGTGCGGGTTGTACATGAGAGCCTTCGAGAGCGTGCCGTCGGCATTCTTGGTGTAGAGCTGCGAGGGCTCTTTGATCACTTCCTGCACAAACGATGTAGACATCTCGTGCGAGTAGGATTTCTGATACCAGTAGTTGAGTCCGGCTCTCCACGAGTGCTTCCCGTCGGCGCTATTGCCCGTGAGCTGCGCCGTGGTGAGCCACTCGGTGTCTTTGTTGGGCGCATACGACACGTTGAAGTTCTGCACCTTCTCGCCCGTGTAGGCCGTGCCGTCGGCATAGAAGTAGGCCCCGTTGTTGTCGGTGAGGTTGGTCATCTCTGTCGACGCGCCGCTCGGCGTGGCCATCTTGAGCTTCGTGGCCACCGAGAGCGCCGTTGTCTTGCCCAGCTTGTAGTCGAGGTTGAAGCGCACCGTGTGGTTGTCGGAGGTTGCCGCGTCGCGCCACGAGGTGCTCTTAATGTCGCCCGTCATCACGTCCATGTAGGTGAAGTCGGTCATTTCCTTGGCGAAATATCCGTCGGTGCCCATCTTGAAGCCGTTGTATTTCTTCACCGAACCATCGCCCACGAACACAAACGGGGCATAGTCGGAACTGTTGTTCACATAGCGTGCAAACTGGTAGAGGATGCTCATCGATCCGCGTCCGTCGGCGAAATGCTTGTCGAAGCCTATCTTGTACGACTGTGTGCGGTTGTGCAGCTGTGCCGCCTGCATGTTGTATGTGCCGGGATCCCACACCTGGTGGGTGTTTATCGTGTAGCCCCATCCGTGGCCCATGGGGCCTGTTATGGCCGCGTCGAGCGACTGCCGGCCGAAGTGGTTGGCCTGATACTGCACCAGTCCGCCGAAGCGGTCGGTGGAGTAGCGGTTGTGGCTGTCGATGATGTAGCTCACCTCGCCATACTGTATCGCGCCTTCCGAAAGGCTCATCACCGAGGTCTTGTCGTAGGTGGCTCCGCCATACCACGAGTAGAACGGCATGTCGGGCCAGAAGAAGTAAGACACTGGAATGCCGTCCTCGAATATCGTGGCGCTGCGCGTGCCGGGCAGTCCCACGTTAATCTGGCGCGGCTGGTCGGTGGCCGAGGCGTTGAGCATCACGTTGCGGTTCTTCTCCTCCTTGGTGTTCATCACCGAGTCTTTCTGTATCACGTCCTGCGCGAGCAGGCATCCGGGCAGCATCGTCCCTGCGACGATGGCCGTTAAAGATTTTCTTAGAGTCATGTTTGTAGGGTTTTAAGTTGTAAGCAGGTATTCAAAATTATCCGTATGTGTTTATGTCAGCAGGTGTCTGTTGTGCTTTGATGTGTCTCTGCACTTTCTCTTCGTCTGCCTGTCCGGCTTTCACCGGTCGTGCAGCGCGCTACACTCCCTTTTCAACCCGAACATGCAGCCAAGAATAAGGCGCATATACATGTCAAACAGTTTTCAACACCTGCTTGTGTTATGGTTTAAGGATTGCTTCTGTCGTCTGTGTGTGCATGTCACATGAACCTCCCCTTCGTGCTTATCCACTTGTCAACATAGTCGAAGAGGGCTTTCACCGTGTCGCCATACCGGGTGTTGTTGTATTTCTCGGCATCGGGGTCGGCAAAGAACATGTGCGACGCGCCCTCGACAAAGGCCAGCTGCTTGTCGGCCGATGCTATGTGGGCATAAATCTCCTCGGCTGCGAGATACTCCCAGCTGCCGGTCATTCCCATCAAGAGCGTGGGCACGGCAATGCCTTCGGAGTTGCCTATGGGGTTGTTGATGTTCGACGTCCAGTCAACGCCGCGGAATCCGTCGGCACAGATTGTGTAGTCGTCGGTGGTGCGTATGGCGCATGCCGAGAGAAAACCGCGCACCGTTGTCGTCATGGCCGCGTCAAGACCGTCGCTCTTCGCGTCGGCTTTCATCGGCGCGCGCACCGAGCGCACCACCTCGTTGGTCACGCTGCCGTCGCCGTGCAGCAGCGGCCATGCGCGCTTGGTGTGCGACAGCAGGCGCAGGTCTTGCGGGAAAAGCTTGTTGTATAACCTTATCTGGCTGGCTCCGGCCACCACAAACGGCTCGTCGTCGGCAAAGTCGCCGCGTCCCTGCTTGATGAGCGAGAGGCGGTTGAAGGCATCGCTCATGAGGTCGTTGAGGCGTGCGCGCTGTGCCTGTGCATATTCTTTCACAAACGCGTCGGAGTAGTCTGACGGGCCGTCGGCGTTGTAGCCCACTGCCGGGTCGGCGAGGTTGAGGCGGCAGTTCACGCCCGTTCCGCGCCCGTTGGAGCGCATGTTGGGCTCGAGGCTCACGAGGCGCATGATTGAGTTGCCGTAGTTGGCGTCGAGCAGCAGCATGCCGTCGGCCTTGGCAAGGTGCGAGAGGTCTTCACGGTAGTCGTTGAACAGCTTGCCGTCGAGGGCGTGCACGCCCTGCTCGGCAATCATCTCATAGGCCGTCATCACCGTGGCTCCGCCCGAGTGGCCAAGCAGCAGCACCTTCTTTATTCCGGGCTGGCGGCGCAGGTAGTCGACGCAGTTCTTTATGCTTATGAGCTTCGAGTCCATGATGTCGCCGTCGGCAGGCACGGTGGCAATCACTGTGTAGCCGCGCTTGGCGAGCTGCGAGTTGGCCGCTAAGCCCATGTAGTTGTCGTTGGAGTGCATCACCACGATGCCCACTGCGCTTTTGGCCGATTTCTTCACCGGCTGATACACCACCGCGTGCTGGCGGCCTATGCCTACATAGGCCGACGTGTAGCCCGCCCCAGATGCGGCCTTGGCCAGTGTAGCCGCTGCCGCGAAGGCGAGGGCTACGATGAATTTCAGTTTTCTCATGTCTTTTCTTGGTTTGTTGTTAAATAATGGTCATTGCTTGTTCAGTTCTTCAATAAGCGCGCTTTGGGCAAATCCGGCGCGCACCGGCGATCCCATCACCCCGTGGGTGTAGCGGTCATACATGGCATCGGGCAGCACATAGCCCACGTTTCCGGCAATGCAGGTTATGATCATCGTCTGCGTATTGGTCGCGCTGGCGCGCAGGGCCGTGCCTATGCTCGCCCCGAGGTCGGCCCCCACTCCGGCAAACGTCACTCCGCCCACCTGCAGGCGCACCACCGGGATGTGCACGTCGGGAGCCTCTTCGTCGGTAATCTTGCCCGTGTCCTTGTCGCGGTGGCGGTGCTGGCCGGGCACAATGGCCTCGCCGCAGCGCGCGCCTATGCTTGCCAGGGTCTCGCCCTGCGGCATCTGCTCCACTGCCTCGTTCACCGCGTCGGCAATGCGGTGGGCAAGAGCATCGACAATGGCCCATCCTCCTGCGCCCTGGTCAATGGTGCCCATGGTTGATGTGCGCTGCCGTGAGGTGATCACGGGCTGCTGGTCGGCCTCGGCCCCCGCCGTGGTGAGCACCACGGGAGCTGCCCCCGCCACGCTGCCGTCGGCAGGGGCGTTCTCCAGCAGGGCGGCGGTGCGGCCCGGCAGGTCGCCCGAAATCTCGAAGCCCCCGTCGCGGCTCACGCTGCGGAACATCACTTCGGCATGCGAGGCATAGTTCACCACGAGAGCTATGGCACGTCCGCCTTCGTCGGCAAAGCGCACTATGTCGAGGGTCTTGTCTGAGTAGGCGTCGGGCGAATACTGCCCCCGGCTGCCGTCGGCCTCGCCGTTGTTTATATTTACGTTTGTTTTTGTGCGCATGAATGCCACGCTGGCCGGCCTGAGTGCCTCCACCGCGCGGCCCACGGCTGCCAGCACGCCGTCGTGTATGCGGTTGACCACGGGCTGCAGCCGCCTGTCGCGCCCGTCGGGATGCAGCGTGGAGTGGGTGTGGCTCACGCAGATGATCACCGCACTGGGGTCGGCCGAAGCCTTGCGCGCCACTTCGCTTGTCAGGGCGCGGGCATCGGGCACCTGCACCTCGTCAATCTCCACGAGCACGGCACGCCGCCGTCCGTCGTCCATCACCACGGCGCGGGCATACAGACTGTCGTGTATGGCCGTGTAGGGGTGTTCCTCGTGCATGGGGTGAAAGGGCAGCATGGCTGCCGGAGGGGTTATGTCGGCGCGTGCGGCTCCCACGCGCAGAGTGCCTTTCTGCACCGTGGCGCAGTGTGCGCCCATGAGCGATGCCGCGAGCATGAGCGATGCCGCAATGATTTTGGTTTGCAATATGTTCATAACATAAGGTTTTTTAGGTTTAAAATCGTTGCTGCAAAATTATCAACAATATGCCGCCTTGCGGCCACACCCCACGGGGCTAATAGGCCGAAAGTAAAAACGTGTAAGTGCAAACGGTTGTGAAACAATGTGTTGCGAAATGCCGTAGTAAAGGCAGTGAAGCGTTTGCCGCGCTCCGATGTAAACTGTTTTTGCGCGTTTCGCAGCTGCGGCGCGTGTGTGTTGCATCTGCCGCACGCACGTTCGGCATCTGCTGCACGCCGCAAACTGCACTTCGTGGGCGCGGAAGCACTGCTCACATGGCGTGCAATGCACCGCCGTCGTGTCAAAAACGGGGCGCGCGTTTTACTTTTTCAGCACAATTTTACTATCTTTGCAAAACCTTAAAGAACCGTTGAAATGAAAAAACTATATGTCATCCTTACCCTTCTTCTTGCCCTGGCAACCCCCTCGATGGCCGGCGGCGATGCCGTTGACTCGGCCCTGAAACAGCTCGACCGCGCCGTGGCCAACGACTCGATCTACACCCGGAAGAAACTCGACGAGATAGAACGGCTGAAAGGAAACCTGCGCGCGGCTACGCTTCCCGTAGACCGATACCTCTCGTGCAAGCAGGTGGCCGAGGTCTACTCCCACGTCGTGAGCGACTCGGCACTCGTCTACTACCACCGCTGCCTCGACATTGCAAGGGCCGAGGGCAACGCCGTGTGGGCACAGGAGGCCGCCATTCTGCAGGCCATAGTCTTCGCCGACCGTGGCGACAACCACATAGCAAAGGAAAACATCGACCGCCTGGGCGGCATCGATGCCGTGCATCCCACGCTGCGCCACAAGTATGCCGAGGCCGTGATGATGGTGTATGTGAGGCTCACCGACGACGGCAAGAACCAGCTCACCACCTCACGCGCAAGGGAGGCGTGGGACGGCCTGGCGCAGTATTTCACGCCGCGGTCGATGTGCTATTTCCTTTTCTACACCATAGCACACCCCGAATACGACCCCGCCAAGGTGGCACGGCAGATAGAAACGGTGCTTGCCGGCACGCGCCGGGGCACGCCCGAAGAGGGCATACTGCGCATGATGATCGGCATCTGCTACAACCGCATGCACAGGCAAGACCGCGCCATAGTGGAGTTTGCCCTCTCGGCTGCCGCCGACATAGGCTGCGCCAACAAAAACTCGTCGGCGCTCACGATGCTGCTCGCCGAACTCATAAAGCGCGGCGACACCGACACGCGGCGGCTGCTCGAATACACGCGGCTCAACATTGCCAACATCAACATGTTCAACGACACGGGCAGGAGCATACACCTCGTCAACGCGCAGCAGCCCATACTCATGCGCTACCAGAAAAGCGTGGAGGCACGCATGCGCGCGCAGTGTGCCGCCGCACTGCTCGCTGCGCTGCTGCTCGTGGTGAGCGCGACGCTCACATGGCGGCTGCACCGCAAGAACAAGACCATTGCCATGCAGAGCGCGCGCCTGGCCAGCAGCGTGCAGACGCTTGAAAGCGACATGAGCCGACAGCTGAGCACCGCCAGCGAGAAGGAAAAGACAATAGAAAACCTCGTGGCCGCGCGCGGAGTGGCCGACGGCGTGCTGGCAAGGCAGTTTGCCCTGCTGTCGGGGGTGCTCGACGACGTGAGGGCATACAAACGCGAAATCGCCAACCGCATGGCTTCGGGGCAAATGGCCGAAGCCCGCAAGTTGGCGAAGGAGAGCGTCGCGCGCGACCGCACGACGGCTTTGTTCTGCGAAAATTTCGACCGCGACTTCCTGCTGCTGCATCCCGGATTTCCCGGAATGCTCAACTCGCTGCTGCGCGGCGATGCGCAGCTGCATGCCGAAAAGGAAGGCACGCTCACGCCCGAGCAGCGCATCTACGCGCTCGTGAGCCTCGGCGTTGACGACAGCCGTAACATTGCCGACATTCTGCACTACTCGGTGCAGACCGTCTACAACTACCGCATGAAGGTGAGGCATGCCGCCGCCGACCCGCAGGTGAAGGTTGACGACGCGGTGCGGATGTTCTATTCGGCCGCGGGGGCCACTGCGGCTGTCCAGCCGAAAAGCTCGCCCAAGGCGTAGTCGCCCGAGTGGGGGCGGTTCCACGGGAGCTTGAAGTCAACGTCGCGCCCGGTGTTCTGCAGCTTCACCGCAAGTGCCACCGGCACGGGGAATGCCGTGTCGCGGTCGCGCGCGCCGTGCCTTATATACCAGTGCGGCGCCACGGTTGACTGCGGGTCGGCTATGTAGCGCATGGGATTGAGCATGCGCACGTTGCGCCCGGTTTCTTCGGGCAGTTCGGCTTTGGCGTTGCCCGTGGCACGGCGCAGCGAGTAGGCGGTGAAGTTGACGCTGCTGCCGCTGTCGTTGCCGAACTCCTCGTTCTCGCCGCTGGCACGTCCTCCGGCCACGTCCTTGCTGTCGAAGGCGGGCGGTGTCTTCAAGGCTATCGTCGAAACCACATAGGCAAGATACTTGTCCATGTCGAGTCCCGTTATGTATTCGCCCTTGCCGCCGCGTCCGCCGGGCTGCGGGCCGTGCCCTCTGCCGTGCCGTCCCGGTGCATCAGGGCCTCCGGCAGGGCGCACCCCGCCGTTGACGGGAGCGCGGAACATGCCCGACGCGCTGAACGTGAAGCCCAGCGTGTCGGCAATCTCGGCACCGGCATCCTTGGCCTCCTGTGCCGAGGCCATGATGAGCTGCCTCACATAGTCGAGCATGTTTGAGGAGTTGAGCGGCGTGCCGTCGGCCTTCTTTAGGCAGAGCGAGTCGAGATAGGCCGGATACATGGCGGCAAGCTCGTCGCTGACGCGCTCCTGTTCGGCGGTGAGCGGTCGGCTCTTGCCGTTGGTGCAGCGGTAGAGCCATTCGTAGGCCATGTCGGCATGCTCGAGGTCGATGATAGGGCAGTAGCACACGGCGGCGTAGATGTCGTCGCGAGTGTCGGCAGCCCCCATGGCCTTGAGCATCGGTTCGTAGTCGGGGTGGTTGCCCGTGGCCCCGAGCAGGGCCGACATTGCCCCTCCGGCACTTGTGCCGTCGGTGATGATGCGCTCGGCATCGCCCGGCATGGCACTGTCGAAGAGGCGCAGGTAGCGCACTGCCGCCTTGAGGTCGAGCAGGGCCTTGGGGGCGCGCCCGGTGTAGACGGTGCGTCCGCGACGGCCCTTCACGGTGGAGTTGCGTCCGCGCGCTCCCGGAATGGCCACCACATAGCCCTCGGCAAGGGCGCGCCCCGAAGCGTCGCCGGGGTCGATGCCGCGCGGCTCCGACGCCATGTAGCCGCCCACATAGTTGCGCATGAAGATGGGCGTGCGCTGTGTGGCGCCGTCGGGCACGAAGATGTTGAGATACTGGTAGGTGGAATCTTCCACGTTGGCAACGTAGAAGAGCTTAGTGTAGGCAGTATAGTGAACGAGCCGACCGTCGGCTACCGTCACAGACCCCGCCACGCCTTTCGAAACATCGAACGCCAAACCTGACGCCGGTTTCTGCGCTGCGGCGGCACACACATAAACTACCGCCGACAGTGCTGTTACGAAAAACCTGTTCATTGCTGTCCTTTGTATAATTGTGTAAGGATGCGGCAAAGTTACGCATAAATTGCCGCCGCGCTGCGGGCGGATAACATTTTTTCATTTTCTTTTCCCGTTTTTGTCGGCAGGCAAGCGCGGATTCTGCGCGGTATGGGGCGGCGCGGGCCAGCCGCGGTGGGAGCGGCGCATGCGGCTGAGCCTGTCGAGCAGACGCATCCTCTCGTCGTCGAGCAGTCCGGCAAGTGCACGCTTGCGGTTGTATTTCCACCAGTTGAGCAGTTCGCGGTTCTCTATGTGCCGTTTGTCGGGCAGGTGTCCGTTGGCGGTGATAAACTCCTCCATGCGCGCGTAGTTGTCGCGCCATGTGCGTTCGCGGCCCCGGGGTTGGCGGCGCGCGGGCTTGTCGTGGGAAATGCAGTCCATAGTGTGTGGCGTTTTTGGTTTGCACCAGCAAATACAGTGCCTGAAAACCGCTTCCGCACCGCCGCCCGTCCGGCATGCGCCGCGGCCACTTCGGGCGGCATCGGCACACACCGGGGCGCGCAGCATATTTTCATTTAAAAATTCGCCTGTTCGTCGCTTTATTCGTAACTTTGCACTCTTAAAGTGATGGCACGCCGACGTGTGCCGCGATGCTTACTGAATATGGAAAATAAAGACACCAAGAATGCCTTCGTGCGCCAGGTGGCCGAGCAGAAATATGAGTACGGCTTCACCACCGACGTGCATACCGACATAATAGAAAAAGGACTCAACGAGAACGTCGTGAGGCTCATCTCGGCCAAGAAGGGAGAGCCCGAATGGATGCTGGAGTTCCGTCTCAAGGCCTTCCGCCACTGGCTCACGATGCGCCAGCCGGACTGGGCGCATGTGCATGTTCCGCCCATCGACTACCAGGCCATATCCTACTACGCCGATCCTCTGGCCAGAAAAAAGGACGAGAAGAAGGAAATCGACCCCGAACTGATGAAGACCTTCGACAAGCTCGGCATACCGCTCGAGGAGCGTCTCGCACTCAGCGGCGTGGCCGTGGATGCCATCATGGACTCGGTGTCGGTGAAGACAACCTTCAAGCAGCACCTTGCCGAGAAAGGCATAATATTCTGCTCCATAGGCGACGCCATAAAGCAGCATCCCGACCTCGTGCAGCAGTATCTGGGCAGCGTGGTGTCCTACCGCGACAATTTCTTCGCCGCACTCAACAGCGCGGTGTTCAGCGACGGATCGTTCGTGTATATCCCCAAGGGAGTGCGCTGCCCCATGGAGCTGAGCAGCTACTTCCGCATAAACGCACGCAACACCGGGCAGTTTGAACGCACGCTCATCATTGCCGACGACGATGCCTATGTGAGCTATCTCGAAGGCTGCACCGCACCCATGCGCGACGAAAACCAGCTGCACGCCGCAATAGTGGAAATAGTGGTGAACGACCGCGCCGAGGTGAAATACTCCACCGTGCAGAACTGGTATCCGGGCGACGAGAACGGAAAGGGAGGCGTGCTCAACCTCGTGACGAAGCGCGGCGACCTGCGTGGAGTAAACTCGAAACTCTCGTGGACACAGGTGGAGACAGGCTCGGCCATAACGTGGAAATACCCGTCGTGCGTGCTGCGCGGCGACGGATCGCAGGCCGAATTCTACTCGGTGGCCGTGACCAACAACTACCAGGAGGCCGACACGGGCACGAAGATGATACACATGGGCAGAAACACCAAGAGCACCATAATATCGAAGGGCATCTCGGCCGGACACAGCCAGAACTCCTACCGCGGACTGGTGAAGGCCACGGCGCATGCCGACGGCGCACGCAACTACTCGTCGTGCGACTCGCTGCTGCTCGGGTCGGACTGCGGAGCGCACACCTTCCCCTACATGGACATCCACAACGACACCGCCGTGGTGGAGCACGAAGCCACTACATCGAAGATAAGCGAGGACCAGCTGTTCTACTGCAACCAACGCGGCATACCCACAGAGCAGGCCGTGGGACTCATAGTGAACGGCTATGCCAAGGAAGTGCTCAACAAACTGCCCATGGAATTCGCCGTCGAGGCACAGAAACTGCTCAGCGTGTCGCTCGAAGGGACAGTGGGGTGACGCAGAAAAGCTGAAACGGCTGGTTTGGAATTTGCATCATGTTTATGAACAAAAATAAAATCGAGATATGCTAAAAGTTAACGACCTCCATGCCTCGATAGCAGGCAAGGAAATACTGCGAGGCATCAACCTCACCATCAACGACGGCGAAATACACGCCATAATGGGCCCCAACGGTTCTGGAAAATCCACGCTCAGCGCAGTGCTCGTGGGCAATCCGCTCTATGAGGTAACGTCGGGCGAAGCCCTGTTCAACGGGAAAGACCTGATTGGCATGAAACCCGAAGACCGCGCACATGAGGGACTTTTCCTCTCGTTCCAGTATCCCGTGGAGATACCGGGCGTGTCGATGACCAACTTCCTCAAGGCCGCCGTCAACGAGAAACGCAAGTATCAGGGACTGCCGGAGCTGAAAGCCGCCGAGTTTCTGAAACTGATGAACGAGAAACGCAAGGTTGTGGAGCTCGACAGCAAGTTCACGCGGCGCTCTGTGAACGAAGGGTTCTCGGGCGGAGAAAAGAAGCGCAACGAGATATTCCAAATGGCAATGCTCGAGCCCAAGCTCGCCATTCTCGACGAAACCGACTCGGGTCTCGACGTTGACGCAATGCGCATAGTGGCCGACGGAGTGAACAAGATGCACACGCCGGAAACCTCGGCAATCGTGATTACGCACTACGAGCGGCTTCTCGACATGATAAAGCCCGACGTGGTGCACGTGCTCTACAAGGGACGCATCGTGAAAACCGCCGGCCCCGAGCTTGCCAAAGAGATCGAACAGCGCGGATATGACTGGATAAAGGCAGAAATAGGGGAGGACTGACATGGACAGCGAAAAGCAATACACCGACCTGTTCGCGCAGAACCGCGACCGGATTTGCGCACACAGCGCAGCTCCGCTCAACGCCGTGCGCGACGCGGCGGCTGCCGACTTCGCGCGTCTCGGCTTCCCCACGCGCAAGGCGGAACGCTACAAATACACCGACATGGGCAGCCTCTTCAGCCGCGACTACGGACTAAACATCGACCGGCTCGAGGTGCCGGTAGACCCGTATGAGGCGTTCAAGTGCGATGTGCCCAACCTGAGTACGTCGCTGTATTTTATCGTCAACGACGAGTTCCGCCCCGCGCTGCAGCCCAAAGACAACCTGCCGGAGGGCGTTGTCGTGGCGTCGCTTGCTTCCTACGCCGCCAGCCACCCCGACTTCGTGGCCAAACACTATGCCCGCATAGCGCAGACAGATGCCGACGGCATCACCGCGCTCAACACAATGCTGGCGCAGGACGGCATGCTCGTGCGCGTGAAACGCGGAGTGCAGGCCGATCGCGCCATACAGGTGATAAATATCCTGCGCTCCGACGTAGACCTGATGGTGAACCGCCGCGTGCTCATCGTGGTGGAGGAGGGCGCGAGCGCCAAGCTGCTTTTCTGCGACCATGCCGCCGACGACCGCCGGTTCCTGGCCACGCAGGTGATAGAAGCCTATGTGGGCGAGGGCGCGTCGCTTGACCTTTACTGCATGGAGGAGACCCACAGCCGCAACACGAGGGTGAGCAACGTGTATGTGGAGCAGCAGCGCGACTCGCGCTTCAACCACAATGTCATCACGCTGCACAACGGAATCACGCGCAACCGGCTCGACGTGGCCCTCAACGGCGAGGGCGCCGAGTGCTGGTGCAACGGCTGCGTGGTGGCCGACAAGGAACAGCACGTTGACAACAACACGCTCATCGACCACCGGGTGCCGCACTGCACGAGCCACGAACTCTACAAGTATGTGCTCGACGGAAAGGCCGTCGGCGCGTTCGCGGGACGCGTGCTGGTGCGCCACGGGGCACAGAAAACGGTGTCGGAGGAGGTGAACCAGAACCTTTGCGCCACACGCGAGGCCCGCATGTACACGCAGCCTATGCTCGAGATATATGCCGACGACGTGAAATGCTCGCACGGATCTACCGTGGGACAGCTCAGCGATGCCGCCCTTTTCTACATGCGTCAGCGCGGAATAAGCGAACGCGAGGCGAAGCTCCTGCTCGAACTGGCGTTCATAGGCGAGGTGGTTGACGGGATAAAGCTGGCTCCCCTGCGCGACCGTCTGCACTATCTCGTGGAGAAACGGTTCCGTGGAGAACTGAGCAAGTGTGCCGGATGCAAGATGTGCAAGTGAAAAACTGGAAGACATGTATGATGTAATTAAGGTGCGCGAGGATTTCCCCATACTCTCGCGCAAGGTCTACGACAGACCGCTGGTTTATCTCGACAACGCCGCGACAACGCAGAAACCGCTCTGCGTGCTCGATGCAATGCGCGACGAATACCTCAACGCCAATGCCAACGTGCACCGTGGCGTGCACTATCTCTCGCAGCGCGCCACCGACCTGCATGAGGCCGCCCGCGAGCGGGTGCGCTCGTTTGTCAATGCAGAGAAGGCGTGCGAGATAATATTCACGCGCGGCACTACGGAGGGAATAAACCTTGTTGCCGCCTCGTTCTGCGAGGCGTTCATGTCGGAAGGAGACGAGGTTATCGTCTCGGCAATGGAACACCACAGCAACATAGTGCCCTGGCAGCTTCAGGCCGCAAAGCGCGGTATAACGATAAAGGTGATTCCCGTGGCCGACGACGGCACTTTGTGCATGGACGAATACGAACGCCTTTTCACGGGGCGCACCAAGATTGTGAGCGTGGCACATGTGAGCAACACCCTGGGCACGGTGAATCCCGTGAAGGAAATCACGCGCATTGCCCACGAACACGGTGCCGCCGTGCTGATAGACGGCGCGCAGTCGGCCCCGCACTTCGCGGTTGATGTGCGCGACATAGGGTGCGACTTCTATGCTTTCAGCGGCCACAAGATGTACGGCCCCACCGGCGTTGGCGTGCTTTACGGGCGCGAAGACTGGCTCGACCGCATGCCTCCGTATCAGGGCGGGGGCGAGATGATAGAGAGCGTGAGCTTCGAGAAGACGGTGTTTGAGAAGTTGCCGTTCAAGTTCGAGGCCGGAACTCCCGACTATGTGGCCACCAACGGCCTTGCCAAGGCTATCGACTATATGGAGACACTGGGCCTCGACAACATAGCGCGGCACGAGCGCGAGCTTACAGACTACTGCATGCGCGAGTTGGCCCAGGTGCCCGGCATGCGCCTCTTCGGCACTGCCGACGGAAAGGATGCGGTGGTGTCGTTTCTCGTGGGCGACATACACCACCTCGACATGGGCACCCTTCTCGACCGTCTGGGCATAGCCGTGCGCACGGGCCACCACTGCGCCCAGCCCGTGATGGAGCGTATGGGCGTGCAGGGCATGGTGCGCGCGTCGTTCGCGCTCTACAACACCAAGGACGAAGTGGATGCCCTCGTGGCCGGAGTAAGGCGCGTGAGTAGCATGTTCTGACGCGTCGCGGCAGCGCGGCCAAGGCTTTTACGACAGCCGGAGCGCGCAGAAAGACATTACGGAGAAACACTTACGGAACGACGCCGACCCACAAAACGTGGGCCGGCGTCGTTGGTTTCATGGCATGGCGGCGTGCTGGCGGCATTGCAGTCACACGCCGGTATATATAGGTTCAGTTCTTGTTTGCGAGCGCAATGCGGCATTTCGCAATCGCGGCCATGGCCCACGCGGCGAGCAGCAGATGCGTGAGAAGCGTGCAGCCGCAGGCAAACGCGGCAGCCGCGAAGGCCGTCTGGGCATGCAGCAGGTGCATGGTCTGGCGCATGCTGATGTCGCGCCGGAGCACCGACGAGTAGTATTTGCGCAGCCACTCCACCGGGGCTGACAGGGTTTTGGCTGCACTGGCAATGCGTTGTGCCCCAAGCGAGGGGCGTTGCGGTTGAAGGGTGATGTGTTTTTCCATATTGTTGCGGGGTTGGTGTTGTGTTTCTTGTTACGCTTGCAAATTTACCTTCACGTTTGGAAGCAATTTTTCCATGCAGAAAAATATTTGTTAACAAAACATTAATGTTAACATTTGTTAGCAGATTTACGCCCTTTTGGGCGGAATTTGTAAATTTGCATTCAACCCTAACAAATGTCATTTTAAGATGAAGAACACTAAGAACCGTCTGTTGCCACATTATTATAAAGGCATGACAGAGGCCGGATGCGACGAGGCCGGGCGCGGATGCCTTGCCGGAAGCGTGTATGCTGCCGCCGTGATACTGCCGCCCGAATACGACAATCCGCTGCTTGATGATTCGAAGAAGCTCTCGGAGCGTCTGCGCTATGAGCTCCGCGATGCCATAATGGCCGATGCCGTGGCGTGGGCCGTGGGCGTGGTGACACCCGAAGAGATTGACAGGATAAACATCCTGAAGGCGAGTTTCCTGGCCATGCACCGCGCCCTCGACCAGTTGTCGGTGCGTCCCGAGGCAATAATCGTCGACGGAAACCGTTTCGTGCCCTACGGCGACACGCCCTACACCACCGTGGTGAAGGGCGACGGCAAGTATCAGGCCATTGCGGCGGCGAGCATCCTGGCCAAGACATTCCGCGACGACTACATGGACAGTATAGCCCGCGAATATCCCTACTACGGATGGGAGAGCAACAAGGGCTATCCCACGCGTGCCCACCGCGAGGGCATAAGGCTGCACGGCGTGTCGCCCTACCACCGCAAGTCATACAACCTTCTGGGCGACGCGCAGCTGGAGCTCGACTTCGGATGAACCGCAACCCGTGCGGCGGCCCGTGCCGCGCAACCCTTAACACCCACAGAATATGCGAATGGACAAGTATGGCCGCGAGCTCGACCTCATAGTCATGCTCACCGACGGCGGCAACTACACGGCGCAGCAGATTGCCGACAGGCTCGGCATCACGCGCCGCAACCTTTATTATTATTTCGACTATCTGCGCGAGTGCGGCTTCTCGCTCATAAAGAGCGGACTGTGCTACCGACTCGACCGATCGTCGCCGTTCTTCAGGAAACTGCACGAGAACATCGCGCTCACCGAGGACGAGGCCGCATACATCTGCCGGATGCTCGACACCACCGGCAACAACGGGGCCACGGCACGCGCCGTGCGCGCCAAGCTCGCGCGGTCGTTCAACCTCGCCGACACGTCCGACCCCGAGCTGCTGCGCCGTGTCAATGCCAGCATAGCCACGCTCAAGGATGCCATGGCGCGCCGCCTCATGGTGGTGCTGCACAACTATTCGTCGCCGCACAGCCACAGTGTGGCCGACCGCATAGTGGAGCCTTTCCTCCTGATGAACGACGGGCGCGAGGTGCGATGCCACGAGATACGCTCGCACGAGAACAAAACCTTCAAGCTATCGCGCATGGAAAGCGTGGAAATCATCGACGTGCCGTGGATAAGCGAGGCCGAGCACCGTCCCGTCTACAACGACGTTTTCATGTTCAGCGGCGAGCAGCGGCACCGCGTGGAGCTTGTGCTCGGGCAGCTGTCGCACAACCTCATCCTTGAGGAGTATCCCATGTCGGCGGCCTGCCTGGCCCCCGACGGGCCGTCGCGCTGGCGTTTCACTGCCGACGTGGCGTCGTTTCACGGCGTGGGGCGGTTTGTCATGGGGCTTTACGACGACATAGAAATCAGGGGCGGCGAGGATTTCCTGGCCTACATAGCGTCGAAGGTGGCGGGCATGAAGGCACGCT
Source organism: bacterium (assembly GCA_963607545.1). Classification (GTDB taxonomy): domain Bacteria; phylum Bacteroidota; class Bacteroidia; order Bacteroidales; family Bacteroidaceae; genus Prevotella. The sequence goes on along the minus strand of CAVDCP010000006.1, from coordinate 91,105 downwards.
GAACCCATGGAAACGAAGCGGCGGCACACTCCCTCTGGAGCGTGCCGCCGCCGTGTTTTGGCGCGCGCCGCACTTGGCGGCACGCTGCCGTTTGTAGCGTATGGTTGTTATTTCACCATTGTCTTTCTCACCTTTCCGTTGGCATCCTTTATGATGTTGATGCCGCGCACTGCGTGGTTCACGCGCACTCCGCCCAGAGTGTAGCGTGTGGCGGTGCCCTTCACTGCGTTGTCGGTGATGTTCTTCACGCCGTTGGTTACGCCGGTCACGTCGAACACATACGAAACGAAGTTGCCCTCGGAGTCGGTAGCGAATCCGGCGATGTAGCGTCCGTCTGCCGAGATGGCCGACGGGGTGTGCATGCCGTTGGTGTCATATTCGGCAAACTGCGGCACATTGGGGAAAGCCTCGGCCAGTTTCTGTGCCTTTGCGTCCTCAAGGTTGTACCAGATGTAGCCCTCGCGGCTGGTGTTGTCGTCCTGCGAGATGAAGATTATGGTTCCGTCGTTGGCCACGCCGAAGGGATAGAGCATGCATCCTGTTTCCTGTCCTTCCACGCTGCCGTCAAACTTGTACACCTCAAGGTTGTCAAGCTCGGTGTTGTAGCGTCCCACGGCATAGTAGCCGTCGGATGTCTCCATGCAGAGGGCAACGTAGGTGCCGTTCTTGCTCATGGCCACGGGGTTGAACTGCCAGTAAGGATTGTCGCCGTAGCCCGGCTCGAAGAAACGCTTCGAGGGCACGTCCACCGAGTAGGTCTTGTTGTCGCGGTTGCGTGTCCATACGAGGAGCGGGTAGGTGGCAAGGTCGTCCTCGCCGTAGCCAGCAATCACGGATCCGTCTTCGCTCACGAATTCGGCCGACGCGCCGTTTACGGTGTAGGTTGCCCAGCTGTCTGAGGGCTCGGGAAGCAGTGTCTTCACGCCGTCGGTCCAGTAGCAGGCATGTGTGTAGTAGGAGTCGTCCCAGTCGCAGTTGCCCACGATGAGCGATTCGTCTTCGGTGAGGTCCTTGGCAATTCCGGGAGTCTCCAGGTGCAGGGTGTCGCCCTCGAAGTTGAATGTGATGGCTGTTTCGCCGTCGTAGCCCACGGCCTTGCCGTTGTTGTTCACCTTGTAGAGGTTGATGTTGGCATCTTCTACTTCGCCCCACTGGTCGGCGGTGGCGTTAACGTAGGTGAAGTTGCCGCTCTTCCAGTCGGCCACGAATGCCTGGCCTTTGCCGTAAACAGCGCCGGCGATGTACTTGCCGTCGGGCGAGATGGCGGTGAGCTCAAGCATTCCGTCTTCGGGATTGGTGAACACTGTCAGACCGTTTTGTGCAAACGACTGATAACTTGCTGCCGCGATGACAGCGAGTGTGAGTAGAGTCTTTTTCATAAGCAATTTGTTGTTATCTATCCTTTTATCTTTTTACTCTTTGCCTTTTGTGTGTCGCGTGCAATTGCCGCAACTGCGCTAATAGGTTGACTGCGAGATTGAAATGTGCCGCGAAATTAATAATTTTCTGCCGATTTTGTCAACAAGATGCCGCTTTTTTATGTTTTTTTCAGCAAGACACTCACCGCGTTGAATAAATAGTGAATATAGAAAGATATTTGTCCGCGTCGAGGGCATATACAGGCGGTTTTGCAAACAAGCCTTGTTTGCACCCGAAAGAAGCCTTGTTTGATGTGCAAGGAAGCCTTGTTTGGAGTGCAAGGAAGCCTTGTTTGAAAAGCAGGGAAATGGAGCTTGAAAAGCAACGGCATTTTGCTTGAAAACGGCAAAGGCCACGCCGTGTGCCGGCGTGGCCTTTGCATGCTTGCGGGGTGTGTGGTGTGTGGAAACCTGTAGGGCGTGTCGTGCCGTGCCTTTGGGCGCGGAGTGCGTTCAGAACGAGCGCAGCCACGCCTGCAGGTCGAGCAGCATCTCGGCATGGTATTTGAACGCCGGGTTCATGCCGAAGCCGTGTCCGCCCGACGGATATACATGGAGCGAGGCCGGAACGTCGTGGCGGTAAAGCTCGGTGTAGTAGTTCACGCCGTTTACGGGCAGCACCACATGGTCGTCGTCGCACAGCAGTATGCAGGCGCGGGGCGTTATGCGCGACACCTGCAGGTCGCTGCAGTATTTCTGTTCGTCCTTCTTGTGCGCGCCTTTTCCCAGCAGGTTGTCGTGCGATCCCTGGTGGGTGATGTCGGGCATCATCGTTATCACGGGGTAGAAGAGTATCTGGAAGTCGGGACGCGCGTCGGCCTTCGACTGTGTTGCCAGTGTCGAGGCGAGGTGTCCTCCGGCCGACGATCCCATGATGCCCACGTCGCCGGGGTTGATGTGCCACTCGCGCGCGTTGCGGCGCACCGTGCGCAAGGCTTCTTCGGCATCGCTCACGGGCACCTTGGCGTTGCCGTGCGGCATGCGGTAGGTGAGCACCACGGCGGCAATGCCCATGTTGTTGAAGAACGGAGCCCAGTCGTAACCCTCGTGGTGTATGGCAAGCTGCTCGTAGCCTCCGCCCGGACATATCACCACGGCACGCCCCGTGGCGGTCTTGGCGTCGGGCAGAAACACGCGCACCTTGGCCGAGTCGCCCTTGATGCCGTTGTTGTTGGGGGCCTTGGCAGGCCATAGGTTTATGTCGAACACGCTCTGCGCGAGCGTGGGAAGGGCGCAGAACGCGAGCGCGAGTGCGGTGAAAAGGTTGCGTAGTGTGGTCATGGCTTTGCTCATTTATTAAACTGATTGCTTGCAAAGGTAGCGTTTTTTTCGTAATATTGCATTGTGATTAAAGCAAAGCTACGATGAGTAAACTATTTTTAATGGTTGCCTTTGCCGCCACGTTGTGCGGTACGGCACAGGCAAAGGTGAGGTTGCCGCACATAATAGGCGACAACATGGTGATACAGAGCAATGCACAGGCACGCCTGTGGGGATGGAGCAAGCCCGGGCGCGAGGTGCGCGTCAGCGTGTCGTGGAACGACGCGCGCTACACCGCGCGTGCCGGACGCGACGGCAAATGGCAGATTTCGGTGTCCACGCCCGAAGCCGGTTTCACTCCGCTGAGCATCACCTTCGACGACGGCGATCCGCTCACCGTGGGCAACGTGCTCTCGGGCGAGGTGTGGATATGTGCCGGGCAGTCGAACATGGAGATGCCCGTGCGCGGTTTCGACAACTGTCCCGTGGAGGGATACAACGACGTGGTGGCCGACACGCGCAACTATCCGGGCGTGCGCCACGCCAAGGTGCCGAGCGTGATGAGCATGCGTCCGCTCGACGACGCCGACTGCCGGTGGACCGAATGCGACGCCGAGGGCGTGCAGTGGGCATCGGCCACGGGCTATTTCTTCGCGCGCATGGTGTCGGGGCAGCTCGGGGTTCCGGTGGGAATAATCGAGGCCAACAAGGGAGGATCGCGCGTTGAGTCGTGGCTCGATGCCGACAACCTCGCGAAATATACCGACGAACGTCTCGACTCGGCTTCCATATACTCCATACAGACCGACTACTACCGGCCCATGATATGGGGCAACGGCACGGTGGCTCCCATACACAACTACACCGCACGCGGCATAGTCTACTATCAGGGATGCTCCAACGTGGGCTACCACACCGACCAGTATGCGCGGCGACTGGGCATACTCGTGCAGCAGTGGAGGCGCGACTTCGCACAGGCCGACATGCCGTTCTATTTCGTTGAAATCGCCCCCTACTCCTACGACGACAACGGCGGCACCGGGGCAGCGCTCCTGCGCGAACAGCAGCAGCTGGCTTCGCGGCAGATAGCCCACTCGGGCATCGTGGGCACAAACGACTGTGCCTACCCGTGGGAGACTTACCAGATACACCCCTGCCAGAAGCGCAAGGTGGGCGAAAGGCTTGCATGGCTCGCCCTCACCGACACCTATGGCAAGAAAGGCTTCATAGCCAAGAGCCCCTCAATGGAGTCTTATACCGTGGCCGACGGCAAAATAGTGGTGAAACTGCGCGACACCGGGGGCGGCATGTGCCCCATCTACGGCATGGAAGGCTTCGAGATTGCCGGGGCCGACCGCAAGTTCCACAAGGCCGAGGCCCACTACGACTGGCACGGAAGCATCGAGGTGAGCAGCAAGGAGGTGCCCCAGCCGGTGGCCGTGCGCTACTGTTTCCACAATTTCGAGCTCGGCAACGTGCGCAACCAGGGCGGCTTGCCGCTGCTGCCGTTCCGCACCGACTCGTGGGACGCCCAGTGACGGGCGGCAGGGTGTAACGGCTATTCAGCAGAAGAACATTGACTATAAAATGACGACAATGCATTTATTGGAGAAATTCAAGTACTGCCCCGTGTGCGGCAGCCATCATTTCGAGGCGTCGGGCGAGCGTAGCAAGAAGTGCGACAATTGCGGCTTCGAGTATTTTATGAACCCCAGTGCGGCCAACGTCGCTTTCATCGTCAACGGCAAGGGCGAAATCCTTGTCGAAAGACGCAGAAACGAGCCTGCGAAGGGCACTCTCGACTTGCCCGGAGGCTTTGCCGAGCCCGGCGAGACTGCCGAGGAAGGCGTGCGGCGCGAGGTGCATGAGGAAACCAACCTCAACGTGGTTGAGGCCGAATATCTTTTCAGCCTGCCCAATGTCTACCATTTCAGCAACATCGACATCCCCACGCTCGATATGTTCTACCGCTGCCGGGTTGACAATGTTGAGGCTCTCGCCCCTGCCGACGACGCGGCGGAGTGCATGTGGGTAGCCCCCGAAGACATTCACACCGAGCAGTTCGGGCTGCGGTCGGTGCGATGGGGACTAGTGAAATTCCTTGAGAGCATGAAGAAATGAAAGCCTGTCAGTCCGCCGTGCGCCATCCCTTGGCTGCGCGGCGTTGGCACCGACGGCATACGGAAAAGCACGAAAAAGGGGAGCGGCACTGTTGCGCCGCTCCCCTTTATGTTGTTGCTGCTCCTGAGGGCAAGTGTTATTTCTTCACCACCTTGAAGGTCTTTCCGCCACGGCGGACGATGTTCAGACCTTTCTTCAGGCCGTTCTGGCGCACGCCGCCCACGCTGAATACCTCCTCGGCAGCCTCCTGGGCGTTGTCGATTGAGCGTATCTCGTTGGTGATGTTGTCGCGTGTTCCGAACTTGACGGTGTACATGTAGTCGGGATATGACGTGCCGAAGCCGCCGAGGTCGATTGTGAACGTGCCGTAGAACTTGTCGCCGAGGCTCTTGCCGTTGACCGAAATGTAGGATGTGTAGCCCTCCCATTCTTCGGCGGTGTTGGGTGCTTCCACGTTGTCGGCGGTGTAAACCACCTGTCCCTTGTCGTTGGTTTCGGTGTTCACCTCAAACTTGAACGACTCGCCTATCACGTCGCGCAGTGTCATGATGCACTTGGTGTCGGAGAGGCGCACCACTGCAAGTTCCTTTTCCTTGTAGCCCCATACCTCGCCGTTGTTTATCACTGTCACGGTGTCGGTGAACACTACGGGCTCAACGGGCTTCGTTCCGAATGTCAGCAGCACGGGCATTTCCGACGCCTGTCCTTCCACCACGAGGTAAGCCTGGCCGTTGGTGATCTTTCCGGTCACCGTGGCGTTCTCAATCTTGGCCATTGTCTGTGTCGGGCATCCGGCGAGTTCGGCTGTCAGACCGGTGGAGTTGAATATGGTGTCGTTGTCGGCGCCGATGGTGTAGGGAAGCTCGTTGAATGTGAGCGTGCCCATGTCGGTGTCGCCGGTGGAGCTGAACTGCACGTTGTTCACCTTTATGTTGCAGAGGTTGTCAGAGAGGTCGGTGAAAGAGAGAGTCTTTCCTTCGTAGCTGGTCTCCTCGCCGTTGAGCGATGTGGTGAGCACGTCGGCATACTCGCGGGTCTGCGGTTCGTCGATGCCGTAGCTCAGTTTTGCTGCCACCTCGTTGAGTGTGGTGTTGAACACGGCCGAGAAATAGCCCTTGTAAATCCATCCGTTCACGCCGATGGGCAGTGTCGATCCTTCGGCCAGGCCGAGTGCAGTGGCCAGTTCGCCCACGTTGCTCAGTGTTGCGGTGGCGTTTTCGGTGTCGAAGCTCACATATTCGCCCTCGTTGAGCGTGCCAGTGATGTCTTTGAGGGTTATGTCGCCGAGTGTCTTTCCGCCCACGGCCACCTGCTTCACGGTTATGTCGTAGGTGTCGAGGCCGGTCTGTGCCACTTCGGCGTCAAGAGTCTCGAAGCGGGTGAAGGCTCCGTTGTAGCCCAGTTTTGCGCGCTCCGAGAATGTCATGGCTTCGGTCTGCTCGAAAGTGCAGTCCACGAGGCGCACCGAGTTGTAGGTGGCGTTGCTGCGTTTGCTGCCTTCGAGGCTTCCGAACACGAGGCTCTTCTGTGTGAGGATGTTCACCAGGCGTGCGGGAGTGTACATCTGTTTGCCGTTCACCACGAGGCCGTACTGGTAGGAGAGTTCCACGTTTATGGTGCCTTCCACGTCATCCAAAGCTATGTCGTAGCGGTAGGTGCCGAGCGAAGCGTTGGCCGAGAGGTAGTGGAAGAGCAGTGTCTTCGTCGATTTAGTGTAGTAGCAGTGTATGTTTCCGCCGTTGGCCACGCCCGAATTCCAGTTCTGTATGTCGGTGCCTATCGAGAACACGTTCTCGTTCTGTGCTTCGTTGTCGCATGTGTTGAGGTTGATTTCGGCCTTGAGATACTGTTTCTTGAAGTCAACGGGGAAATCCCAGCTGAACGAGCTGCCTGCGGGTGTGTAGTTTTCTTCGCCTATGAGCGAGTCTTTCGGTGCAGTGTTGAAGTCGTCGGTGCCGAATTCAACCACGATGGCAGTCTCTCTGAAAACCATAGAGATGAGTCCGTCCATCTTGGCGTAAGCCTTGTCGGCGGTGAATTTCACGGCCACGTCGGTGCTTATCACCGATGTTATGCCCAGGTCGGAGCCTGTCACTGCGCCTGTCTGGAGCTTTGCGTCGATTGTGGTAAGGCCGTTGGCGGTGGTGCCTTCGAGGTCGGTGAAGGTCACTGTGCCGTAGTTGTCGGTGTAGTTGCCGTCTTTGTTTGAAACGGCGTTGAACGCCACGTCATACTTGTTGTCGCCTTTTTCGGTTACGGTTACTGTGGCTGCGTCCCATTCGGTGGTTGCCCCTTTGCCGATGGTCACTTTGCTCTTGTCGGTATATACGCCGGCCATGGCCATGAGCGTAGACACCAACAGGGCGAGAAGAGTAAAAATCTTTCTCATGTTGATTGGTTGTTTAAGTTTGCTTTTATTTGGTTGTAAATGTAAATTACGTTTCGTGTTACCCTCGCCGGGCATCGGAAGATTTGCTTGTCGTAGGTTTTTTGCGTGCCGCGCAACGCTTGTCGGGAGTGACGGCAGATAGGTTTTTCGGGTGCAAAGTTAATCCAAAATAAATTTTTATGCAAACATTGCCCGTTGTTTTTTGCGTCCCGGCATTATTGTATAGGTGTTGTGCAGCGGCAATGCAGAAGCCGCCGCCCACCGTAGGCTGCTTGTCTTTGTGTCAGCGTGCAGGTGTGCGGCGGCCAGTGTGGCCGTCTTGCCGTGTGGCAGGGCGGAGATGTTCCGGTTAAATGGCGGAGCGTCCTTTACTTGATATATGAGGGAATGCTCTCGAATATGGCTTTTATGCGTGCCGTGTCAAACTTGGGTGTGCGGTCGTAATGGTATATGCCGTTCTTTTCCTGCTCCACGTCGGTTATCTGCGTGTAGCAGAATCCCGTCACTTTGGGGCACGACTTGAGGGCCTTCACCTCGTTTTCGAGTATGCGGTAGAAGTCTTCCATGTCGTCGATGTTGTCGCCGTAGCCCCATGAAGAGTTGCGGTCGGCCTTTGAAATCCACGGCAGTCCGCCGAATTCGTCAACCATGTAGGGCTGTCCCTCGTAGGGAACGAGCCACGAGCTCTTGTCGGGCTGGTTGCGGTAGACAGCCTTTCCGGGTGCGAAGGTGTGGTTGGCGGCGAGCTTCACGGGGTCGCGCTCGTAGTCGTGCACGCTCCATATGTCGGTTTTTATGTGTCCGTCGCCGCTCGCGTCGTTTACGGGACGTGTCGGGTCGAGTGCTTTTGTCAGGTCATACACGTCGTTCACCATGCGCGAGTATGCCCCCGTGTCGGAGCATCCCCATGTCTCGTTGAACGGAGTCCACGTCACGAGCGACGGGTGGTTGCGGTCGCGCGTCACCAGTTCGGCCCATTCCGCGATGAAGTTGCGTGCCGACAGTTCGCTGTTTTCGTCGAGTCCCCAGCTGGCCGACTCTCCCCACGTCAGGTAGCCCAGCTTGTCGGCCCAGTAGTAGTAGCGTTCCTCGAAGCTCTTCTGGTGCAGTCTTGCCCCGTTGAAGCCCGCGTCCTTGGCCAGCTGTATGTCGCGCCGCAGCGCGTCGTCGCTCGGTGCAGTCCATATTCCGTCGGGATAGTAGCCCTGGTCGAGCACGAGCCGCTGGAAATACTTGCGGTTGTTGAGCCAGAAGAAGCCGTCTTTGAGTGCCACCTTGCGCATTCCGGCATAGGATTGCACCTCGTCGATAGTCTTTCCGCCGCGTGTCACCTTGTAGACGATGCCGTAGAGGAACGGGCTTTCGGGCGACCACAGTTTCATTCCCGGCACGCTGAGCGTCACGGTCGATGCGTTTGAGGCCGTCACCGTGCGCGATGCCACCGCTTTCTTGCCGTCGTAGAGAGTCACGGTGAGGCGGTTGTCGGGGTTTTCGGCGTGGAACTGCGGGTGTATGGTGATTTGCTTCTGGTCGATGTCGGGCACGGCAAACACCGATTTCAGTCCTTCCTTGTCCACGGCTTCAAGCCATACTGTCTGCCAGATGCCCGTCACGCGTGTGTACAGGCATCCGTATGAGCCTGAGCGTGTGCTCTGCTTGCCTCCTGTCTGGTGTCCGTCGCGCAGGTTGTCGTTCACCTGCACCACGAGGCTGTGGCGTGCAGCGCCTTCGGTGAGCCTTGTTATGTCTACCGAGAACGACGATCCCGCGCCGTAGTGCGCCCCGGCCGGTTTGCCGTCGATGTAGACGTGCGTTTCATAGTCGGCTGCGCCGAAGTTGAGCAGAATGCGCTTTCCCTGCCATGCCTGCGGAATCTCGATGCCGCGCTGATACCAGATGGAGTTGATGAAGTCGGTGTGTGCCACGCCCGACAGTTTGCTCTCGGGGCAGAACGGCACCGTTATCTTGCTGCCGAAGCCCTTGCTTGCCTGCCATCCGCGCTCGTTGCCGGTGCGTCCGAAGTCGAAGTCGTAGGTCCATGTGCCGTTGAGGTTCACCCAGTCGGCGCGTTCAAACTGCGGGCGCGGATATTCCGGGCGCGGCGTAGACTGTGCTTTTGCGCCCGAGTGTGCCGCGAGCGCAAAGGCTACTGTTGCCACTGCGGTGGCAATGAATTTGATTTTCATGTTGTTTTTAGTTTTTAGTTATTGTTTGATGATTGGTGTTGCGGCGCGCAGTGGCGCGCCGCCTTCGTTAGTAGTGTCGGTGTGTCGGGGTGCGCGGGCGGCTCTCGCCGCGCGCTTATTTTGTCTTGTAAATCACCTTGTTGGCTCCGCTTGTTATGTGCAGTGCCTCGGGGTGTTCTTTTATGAACGAGTCGATGTGCCTCACCCGTTTTTCGTCGAGTATCTCGTCGACGGCAATCAGGATGCCCGTCTCCTCCACGTCGCCGAAGCCGTAGTTTATGGCCGTGCCGAAGAGTTTCATCGTTGGCGACAGACCCATGTAGGCGTTGACGAGTGGCGGGATGTTGTAGCCCAGCTTGCGTATCTCGCGGTTGAGTATGCGGTAGTCTTTCTTGAAGTCGTCTTCGCAGAAAATCTCCCTCAGTTCATTGTCGGGAGTTTCTATGTTGAGCGGTTTCATGGGTATCACGAGGTTGTCCCTGTCGTCGAAATGCTTCTTCAGGAAATACAGAATCATGTCGCGTCCGCGCCGTATGTACGACGGGTACATCGTCATTTTTCCGAAGAAATACTTCACTTCGGGCTTTATCACGGTGAGCGCGCCCAGCCCGTCCCACAGGTTGTCGAGTGCGAACAGGCTCTTGGCCCCCATGCGCGAGCTCTGGTAGGGCAGCGACACAAACGATCGTCCGAGCTCCACGGTGTAGGGCATGTAGTCGCGCAGGAACTGCTCCGAGAAGTGGAACATGTGGCTTGTGGCGAGTATCGGCTGCCCGTTGTCGTCGAGTTCCCAGTCCGATCCGAGCAGATATCTGTATCCTCCTATTATCTCCTCGGCCTCGGGATTCCACACTATGAGCTGCTTGTAGCAGTTTTCGGCGGTGTCAAACTCGTCGATGTCGAGGGCTTTCCCGGTGCCTCCGCCGGCCTCGCGGAACGCTATCTCGCGCAGACGGCCTATTTCCTTCATCACGTTGGGCGCGTTGTGCGCCGTGATGACGTAGATTTCGTTGTGGCTTTTGTTTGTCATCCTGAGCTGCCGCTCGGGTGTGAGCTCGCTTTTCAGGATTTCCTTGCTGATGGGTTGAATGATGGCTTCTTCCATTTGCTAATTGGTTATCGCTTCTTCGTGGGTGTGTGGCGTTGTCTTGTGCGGCGCGGCGTGTCACAGGGCATACACTGTGTCCTCCACATGGCGTGCCCATTGCGCCGGGGTGCGTGTGCGGTCGAATGTCTGCCACGGTATGGGCTTGCCTATTGCCACGCGGAATGTCTTGTGCACGTTGCGGTACATCTCGTCTACGAGGAACAGCATCGCGAGGTTGACGCGCAGTCCGAGGCGTGCGCACACGTCGGCTATGCGGTAGAACCGTTCCGAGTTGCGTCCGCCGAAGTGTATGGGCACTATGTCGCGGTGTGTCTCCACGCTCTTCGTCACGAACGTCTTGCGCCACGGCAGGTCGTGTATCTGGCCTCCCGTCTTGCGCGAACACAGTCCGGCGGGGAACATGAGCATGTGGTTGTCGCTCTTGAATCCGGCCTCTACCATGGCCGGGAAGTCGCGGCTCTGGTTGCCCGTCTTGTTTATGGGTATGCAGAGCGGTGCCAGACCGGGCAGGTTCATCAGCAGGTCGTTCACCAGATAGCGTATGCGTCCGTCGTAGTGCCGTCCTATGAGTGCGCCCAGTGCCACTCCGTCGGCCCCGCCGAGGGGGTGGTTCGACACGAAGGTGTAGAGCCGTCCGTCGTCTTTCGGCGGCAGGTTCTCCATGCCCACGACATCGAGGTGCACATCGAGATATTCCAAGGTGGACTCGAGCCAGTCGATGCCCGTGAGGTGGCGGTTCTCCCATATGAACTTGTTCACCTGTTCCTGGTGTATGGTGCGCTTGAGCCACGAGGCTGCAAAGCGGGGCACAAAGCGCGCCTTGCTGCCCATTTTGCTGCGCAGCAACTGGTCGATGTCGATGGTGTTCTCTGTGATGTTGTTCATGTGCTCTCTCGTCTCCGGCCTCCGCATGCAGTGCGGTTTGCCTTGTCAGGGGCGTTGCCGTGCGGTGCGGCTGGCTTGTTTTTGGTTTTGCAAAAATAGCATATCTTTTTCGAATATGGCCGTTTTCGTGCAAGAAATGTTTCATTTTTTTGCCTATTGACAAATGATTGTAACATTGTCTGACTGCGGATTGGCGTTTTGCGTGCATCGGCGGAAAAGCGCGTGTGTTCGATATGCGAAATATTATTGGCGTATATTTATGCGTTTTATGGTGTGGAAAAGTTGTGTCTGCGGTGCGGCATCCAGGTGTTTTGAGTGTCGCGATGCGTTGTTTTTGCGCCGGTTTGGCGTGGTTTTGCGCTTGCCGGGGCATGGCTGTGCTGCAAGTAAGGCTTGTTTGTGCTGCAAACAGGGCTTGCTTTGTGAGAAAACTCGCCTTGTTTGCCGTGCAAAATAGCCTTGTTTTCAGCAGAATAACGCTTGCTTTTCACTGTTTTGCCGATGTGGCTTTACATGTGCTTTGTGTAAAGCATTGATATGCACGTTGTTGTGCCGGTCGCCCGAAAATGCGGTTTTCGCCGCCGTTTGTGCGGCAGTGCGGCGTGTTGGCATTCTCGCGCGGTTGCTGGCGGCTCGCATGGCGGCTGATTTTGTATAAATATAAATACTTGTGTATACTTTGTGCATACCGTTGGAAATATAGGCCATCGTGCCGCCGGGCCGCTTCTTCGGTCGGCATGCAATGCCTTTGCCGCGCCCGAAGAGCCGGGCCGTTGTCCTGCGGCAATAAAAGAAGGGCGAAAGCAAATATTTGTGGTGAAAAGTGGGGCACTATGGGGAAAAATGCTTAACTTTGAACCTTGAACCACATTTATAATGTACACATGCGATTTTTAGGCAACACCGAGGCCAAAACCGACTCAAAAGGGCGCGTCTTTCTGCCCGCCGTCTTCCGCAAGGCACTGCAAGCTGCCGGCGAGGACAGCGTGGTGCTGCGCAAGGACGTGTTTCAGCCCTGCCTCGTGTTGTATCCGCAGAGCGTGTGGTTTGAACAGATGGATGCCCTCAGGGCACGCCTCAACCGATGGAACGCCGCCCACCAGCAGCTGTTCCGCCAGTTTGTGGCCGATGCTGAGCAACTGACAATCGACGCGAGCGGACGCATACTGCTGCCCCGCCGCTACCTCGCCATGGCCGGCATAGAGCAAGGCGTGAGGTTCATAGGCATGGGCGACACCATCGAGGTGTGGTGCGACGAGCGGGCACGCCGCCCGTTTGTTGAGCCCGACGAGTTCGGCGAGGCAATAAGCCGCATAATGGATGCGCCGCAGGCCGCGCCCGACAGCGCGCCCGTGCCGGGCGGAGAGTGATTGGGGCACGGTGCTCCGACAACGCGAAAACGAAAAGAAGAAAATGGAAATCATAAAGACAGCAGAGACCTATCATGTGCCGGTGCTCCTCAACGAGAGCATCGACGGACTTGACATACGTCCCGGCGGCGTGTATGTAGACGTTACGTTCGGCGGCGGCGGACACTCGCGCGAGATACTGTCGCGCCTCAGCGGCGGCGCACGCCTGTTCAGCTTCGACCAGGACGCCGATGCCGAAGCCAACATCCCCGCCGGTGCCGAGGGCTTCACCTTCGTGCGCAGCAACTTCCGCTACCTCAAGAACTGGATGCGCTACTACGGCATCGGACACATCGACGGTCTGCTTGCCGACCTCGGCGTGTCGTCGCACCATTTCGACGATGCCCAGCGCGGCTTCTCGTTCCGCTTCGACGCGCCGCTCGACATGCGCATGAACAAGCGTGCCGGGCTCACCGCCGCCGACCTGCTCAACACCTGCGACGAGACGCGCCTGGCCGACATCTTCTACGTCTACGGCGAGATGAAGAACTCGCGCCGCGTGGCCGCCGCCGTGGTAAAGGCACGCCAGGCCAAGAAGATAGCCACCACCAATGACCTGCTCGCCGCCGTGGAGCCGCTGTTCCGCCGCGAACGCGAGAAGAAAGACATGGCACGCCTCTTTCAGGCACTGCGCATCGAGGTGAACCACGAGATGGATGCCCTGCGCGAGATGCTGCACGCCGCCACCGAACTGCTCGCACCGGGCGGCAGACTGTCGGTCATAACCTACCACTCGCTCGAAGACCGCATCGTGAAGAACGTGATGAAGACGGGCAACCCCGAAGGACGTGTCGTGCAGGACTTCTACGGACGCGTCGACGCACCGTTGCGCGCCGTGTGCAACAAGCCCATAGTGCCGTCGCAGGACGAGCAGACCGAGAACCCGAGAAGCCGCAGCGCAAAACTGAGAATAGCCGAGAAGAAATGAAAGAGAACGGAAACACCACGCAACCCGACCCCAGGCAAATACTGCGCGACATATCGGCACGCGAGTCACGCAAGCAGCTGGAGGCCATACAGGGCGCAGACAGCACTGCCGGCCAGACGCAGCCCGGCGGCAGCAAGCAAGCCGATGACGGCGGCGCACAGCCCGACGGCGGCGCAACGTCGGACGGCAACGCGGAACCTTCGCTCGGCGACATCCTGAAAAACCGCGTGGCCGAGGACGAACATCTCACCGGGAGCGACATTACACTGCGCAACATTCTCGTGGGCGACATGCTCACCGCAGGTTTCGTGAAGCGGCAGATATGGCTCATTGTGATAATCACGGCGTTCATAATCGTCTACATATCCAACCGCTACAGCTGCCAGCAGAGCCAGATAAAGATTGACGACCTGAACAAGGAGCTGCAGGACGCCAAGTTCAAGGCAATGTCGAGCAACTCCGAACTCACCGGCCTGAGCCGCGAGAGCAAGGTGCTCGAGATGCTGCGCATGTGCAGCGACAGCACACTGCACATAGCCACGCAGCCGCCGTATATAATAAACGTTCCAAACCAAGACAACAAATGAGCAATTTCGACCGCAAGAACTCCATGAGGCGTTTCCGGGGATTCGCCTGGCTTATGGCCCTGCTGGCTGTTGCCGTGTTGTTCAAGACCCTGTATATAATGGCGGCCAAGCGCGACTTCTGGATGCAGGTGGCCGACCGGGTGAAGGTGAACAACAAGCCCATACCGCCCGTCAGGGGCAACATCCTCAGCAGCAACGGGCAGCTCCTTGCCTCGTCGCTGCCGCAATACAAGATATACATGGACTTCCGCGCGCTGCACGCTGCGGGCAACGACTCGCTGTGGAGCGCGAAACTCGACTCCGTGTGCGACGGGCTGAGCCGCATCTTCCCCGAAAAGACGGCCGACCATTTCCGCCGCCTGCTCGACGAGGGACGCGAGAAAAACAGCGCGCACTGGGCTATATGGCCGCGGCGCATAAACTACAGCACCTACTCCGAGGTGCGCAAGCTGCCCGTGTTCAGCCTCGGCAAGAACGCCAGCGGATTCCACTGGGAGAAGTTCAACGCGCGCAAGCAGGCCTACGGGTCGCTCGCCGAGCGCACCATAGGCAAGATGTTCGGGGCCAAGGACACGGCGCAGTGCGGCCTTGAGCTGGCCTACGACTCGGTGCTGCGCGGCACCGAGGGCATAAAGCACCGCCGCAAGGTGCTCAACCGCTATCTCGACCTCACCGACACGCCCCCCGAAGACGGGGCCGACATCGTGACGACAATCGACGTTGACATGCAAGACCTTGCCGAGCGCGCCCTGCTCAACGAACTGCACAAGATAAACGCCAACGTGGGCGTGGCCATAGTAATGGAAGTGGCCACCGGCGACATAAAGGCCATTGTCAACATGGACAAGTGCGCCGACGGCGAATACCACGAGATAAAGAACCACGCCGTGAGCGACCTGCTCGAGCCGGGGTCGGTGTTCAAGACGGCATCGATAATGGTGGCCCTCGAAGCCGGGGTGGTTGACACCACCTACAGGGTGGAGACGGGATGCGGAGTGTGGCCCATGTACGGGCGCGAGATGAAAGACCACAACTGGCGCAGGGGCGGCTACGGAATGCTCACCCTGCCGCAGACACTGTGGGTCAGCTCCAACATCGGCGTGAGCCGCATCATCGACGACCATTTCAAGAACACTCCCGAGAAATTCGTCGAGGGCATAAGGCGGCTCGGACTGGCCGACGACCTGCACATACCCATACTCGGCTACTCGCCGGCACGCATAAGGATGCCCAAGAAAGACAAGCGCGGAAAACAGTATGTCAACTGGGCCAAGACCACACTGCCGTGGATGAGCATAGGCTACGAGACGCAGGTGCCGCCCATTTCAACGCTCACCTTCTACAACGCCATAGCCAACAACGGACGCATGATGCGCCCGCGCTTCGTCAAGGAAGTGCGCAAGGACGGCGAGGTGATTGCCGAATATCCGCCCGTGGTGGAGCGCAACAGCATAGCAAGCCCCTCCACGATAGGCAAGATACAGAAGATACTCGAGCAGGTAGTGAGCGTGGGACTCGGCAAGAAAGCCGGTTCGCCGTCGTTTCTCGTGGCCGGAAAAACCGGCACGGCACAGATTTCAAAGGGCGCGGCGGGCTACAAGAACGGCGGAGTGAGCTATCTGCTCAGCTTCGCGGGCTTCTTCCCTGCCGACAAGCCGCGCTACAGCTGCATAGTGTGCATACAGAAAACCGGCCTTCCGGCATCGGGCGGAGGCATGAGCGGAGTGGTGTTCCACGACATTGCCGAGGGCATCATGGCGCAAAGCCTGAAACTTGAGGCCAAAGACGCGCGCGACTCCGCTTCGGTGCTCATCCCGCAGGTGAAGAGCGGCAACATCGCGGCTGCCGACTTCGTGCTCACAAGGCTCGGCATAGAGCCGCGCACCGACTGGAGCGGCTCCTACACCGACGGCAACCCTATATGGGGAAGGGCCGAGAAGGGCGGACGGCACGGCATAAAGCTCGAACGCACGCCGGCATGCCCGCGCTCGGTGATGCCCGACGTGACGGGCATGGGCGCGCGCGACGCGGTGTACATCATAGAGAGCCGGGGCGTGAAAGTGACCATCTCGGGGCGCGGACGCGTGGTGGAGCAGAGCATCCCGCCCGGAAAACCGGTGCGCAAAGGCATGCGCTGCACGCTGAAAATGTCGTGAGGCAGGGCTTCGCGGCAATGTGAAAAAGTAAAAACAGAACAAACAAAATAAAAGCTATGAAATTAAAGGATATGCTCAAGGGCATCACACCGACCGCCACATCAGGCAGCCTGGAAGTGGAAATAACCGGCGTAGACATCGACTCGCGCCGGGTGAAGGACGGACACCTGTTCGTGGCAATGAAGGGTACGCAGGTGGACGGACACAAGTTCATACCGAAAGCCGTGGAACTCGGCGCACGCGCCATACTCTGCGAGGACATGCCCGGCCAGCTTGCCGAAGGCGTCACCTATGTGAGCGTGGCCTCCACCGAGGATGCCGTGGGCCCCGTGGCCACACAGTTCCACGGCAACCCGTCGGAGAAACTGAAACTCGTGGGCGTGACCGGCACCAACGGCAAAACCACCATCGCCACATTATTATATAATATGTTCACCAAAATGGGGCACAAGTGCGGCTTGCTCTCCACCGTGTGCAACTATGTTGTAGGCGAGGCAATACCCGCAAGCCACACCACTCCCGACCCCATAGAACTCAACGAACTGCTCGCCAGAATGGTTGACGCGGGCTGCGAATATGCCTTCATGGAATGCTCGTCGCACGCCGTGGCACAGAAGCGCATTGGCGGACTCAACTTTGCCGGGGGCATATTCACCAACCTCACGCGCGACCATCTTGACTACCACAAGACCTTCGAGAACTACCGCGACGCAAAGAAGGCGTTCTTCGACGGGCTTCCAAAGACGGCTTTCGCCATAACCAACGCCGACGACCGCAACGGCATGGTGATGGTGCAGAACACGCGTGCCACGGTGAAGACCTATTCCACGCGCTCCATGGCCGATTTCCGCGCCAAGATAATAGAGTGCCACTTCGAGGGAATGTATCTCGACATCGACTCGCACGAGGTGGGGGTGCAGTTCATCGGCAAGTTCAACGTGAGCAACCTGCTCGCCGTTTACGGCGCGGCAGTGATGCTCGGCAAGCCGAAGGAGGAGATACTCGTGGCCATGAGCACCCTGCACAGCGTGAGCGGACGGCTCGAACCGATACGTTCGCCGCAGGGCTACACCGCAATCATCGACTATGCGCACACGCCCGACGCGCTTGAAAACGTGCTCGCCGCCATACATGAGGTGCTCGGCGGCAAGGGCAGCGTCATCAC
Organism: bacterium; assembly: GCA_963607545.1. Classification (GTDB taxonomy): domain Bacteria; phylum Bacteroidota; class Bacteroidia; order Bacteroidales; family Bacteroidaceae; genus Prevotella. The sequence goes on along the minus strand of CAVDCP010000006.1, from coordinate 73,493 downwards.
CGTGTGCGGAGCCGGCGGCAACCGCGACAAGGGCAAGCGCCCGCTCATGGCCCGCGAGGCCGTGAAACAGAGCGACCGCGTGATAATAACGAGCGACAACCCGCGCTTCGAGGAGCCGCAAGCCATAATCGACGACATGCTCGCCGGGCTCGACGAGAAGCAGATGCGCAAGGTGGTGGCCATTGCCGACCGACGCGAGGCAATACGCACGGCGTGCATGATGGCACAGAAGGGCGACGTGGTGCTCATTGCCGGAAAGGGACATGAGGACTACCAGGAGATAAAGGGCGTGAAACACCACTTCGACGACCATGAGGTGGTGAGGGAATGCTTCTGAAACAGTGGACACTGAACATCAGTCTCGGGGCTGATCGGCAACTGCCGGCAGCCGCAAAAGCGAGACGCAAAACCCGTAAAGAAAAAAATGTTATACTATCTTTTCCGATTTCTTGAGCAATATGGTATAAGTGGCTCGCACATGTGGGGCTACATATCGTTCCGCTCGTTGCTTGCCCTCATGCTGTCGCTGGTAATCTCGGCGTGGATGGGAGGACGTTTCATAAAGTTTCTCAAGAAGAAGCAGATAACCGAAACGCAGCGCGACGCGTCGGTAGACCCGTTCGGGGTGCAGAAAATAGGCGTGCCCTCAATGGGCGGCGTGATAATCATCGTGGCCATACTCGTGCCCGTGCTGCTGCTCGGCCGCCTGCGCAATGTCTATCTCCTGCTGATGATTGTCACCACGGTGTGGCTCGGATTCCTCGGCGGCATGGACGACTACATAAAGATTTTCCGCCGCAACAAGGAGGGGCTCAAGGGCAAGTATAAAATAGTGGGGCAGGTGGGCATCGGCCTTATCGTGGGCCTCACGCTGTGGGCCTCGCCCGACGTGAAGATGAACGAGAACCTCGCCATTGAGCGGCAGGGGCAGGAGACGGTGGTGAAGCACCGCACCGAGGCACGCAAGTCGCTCAAGACCACCATACCGTTTGTCAAGGGGCACAACCTCGACTACTCGCGCATCACGTCGTTCTGCGGCAAATACAGCACGGCGGCAGGGTGGATACTGTTTGTCGTGATGACCATATTCGTGGTGACGGCCGTGTCCAACGGCGCCAACCTCAACGACGGCATGGACGGCATGTGCGCCGGCAACTCGGCCATAATAGGCGTGGCGCTCGGCATTCTGGCCTATGTGAGCTCGCACATGGAGTTTGCCTCCTACCTGAACATTATGTACATCCCCGGTTCGCAGGAACTTGTGGTGTTCATGTGCGCCTTCGTGGGCGCGCTGATAGGTTTCCTGTGGTACAACGCCTACCCGGCACAGGTGTTCATGGGCGACACCGGTTCGCTCACGATAGGCGGCATCATCGCCGTCACGGCAATAATAATACACAAGGAACTCATGCTGCCCATACTCTGCGGCATATTCTTCGTGGAGAGCCTGAGCGTGATAATGCAGGTGTACTGGTACAGGCTGGGCAAGCGCCGGGGCGTGAAGCAGCGCATATTCAAGCGCACCCCCATACACGACAACTTCCGCACGCAGCCGAGCCAGCTCGACCCCGAGTGCAAGTATCTCATACGCAAGCCTGAAGGGGTGATACACGAGTCGAAAATCACGATACGCTTCCTCATAGTGACGATAATACTCGCCGCCATGACGATAATAACACTGAAAATCAGATAAGGACAGAAAGATGAAACGCATAGTAATCCTCGGTGCCGGCGAGAGCGGCGCCGGAGCCGCAGTATTGGCAAAGAAAGAAGGTTTCGATGTGTTTGTGAGCGACATGTCGGCAATAAAGGACAAATACAAGAAACTGCTCGACAGCCACGGCATAGAGTGGGAGGAACTCCGCCACAGCGAAGAGAAGATACTCAACGCCGACGAGATAATAAAGAGCCCGGGCATACCCGCCGAGGCACCCATGGTGATCAAGGCGGTGGAGAAGGGCATACACATAATCAGCGAGATTGAGTTTGCCGGACGCTACACGCGCTCGAAGATGATATGCATAACAGGCTCCAACGGCAAGACCACCACCACGTCGCTCATCTACCACATATTCAAGGCGGCGGGCTACGATGCCGGCCTCGCCGGAAACATAGGCCACTCGCTGGCACTGCAGGTGGCCGAAGACCCGCACGAGTATTATATAATAGAACTTAGCTCGTTCCAGCTCGACAACATGTACGACTTCCGCGCCGACATCGCCATACTCCTCAACATCACCCCCGACCACCTCGACCGCTACGACTACAAGTTCGAGAACTATGCGGCGGCCAAGATGCGCATAATACAGAACCAGACCGAGGGCGACTCGTTCATCTACTGGAACGACGACCCCGTGATAAAGCGCGAACTCGAGAAATATGACATCAAGGCCATACAGTATCCCTTCTCCGAACTGAAGGAAAAAGGGTCGATAGGCTACATCGACGACGGCGAGTACACCATAGAGAAGCCCACCCCCTTCAACATGGAACAGGAGGCACTCTCGCTCACCGGCAAGCACAACATCTACAACTCGCTCGCGGCTGGCATAGCGGGCAACATCTCGGGCATAAAGAAAGAGGTGATACGCAAGAGCCTTGCCGATTTCCCCGGTGTGGAACACCGCCTTGAAAAGGTGTGCAAGGTGGGCGGAGTGCAGTATGTGAACGACTCGAAGGCCACCAACGTGGATGCCTGCTGGTATGCGCTCGAAAGCATGCGCACGCCCACCATACTCATCATCGGCGGCAAGGACAAGGGCAACGACTACTCGGCCATACGCGACCTGGTGCTCAAGAAGTGTGTGGGCATTGTCTACCTCGGGGCCGACAACGCCAAGCTGCACGCCTTCTTCGACCCGCTCGGCATCCCCACGCGCGACACCCACTCCATGCGCGAGTGCGTGGAGGCATGCCGCGACATGGCACGTCCGGGCGACACGGTGCTGCTCAGCCCGTGCTGCGCGAGCTTCGACCTGTTCAAGAACATGGAAGACAGGGGCGAGCAGTTCAAGCAACTCGTGAGAAACCTTTGACCGCCGGCGGCGGAGCGCGCCGCGCTCCGGCTGCCGGCGGGCGCAACCATAAACAGACAAAATGATAAACAAGACACTGAACAACATTTTCAAGGGCGACAAGGTGATATGGATGGTGTTCTTCTTCCTGTGCATAATAAGCATAGTTGAAGTGTACTCGGCTTCGTCGCAGCTCACCTACAAGGCCGGCAACTACATGCAGCCCATAGTGAAGCACATAGGGCTTCTGTTCGTGGGAGTGGTATTCATGGTGGTGACACTCAACATAAAGTGCCGCTACTTCAAGCTGGCCATGCCGTTCCTGCTCGGCGGCGCGTTTCTGTCGCTGCTGTGGGTGCTGCTGATGGAAGCTTCCACCAACGGCGCGCAGCGATGGATGTCGATACTGGGCGTTCAGTTCCAGCCGTCGGAGGTGGCAAAGGGCGCGCTCGTGCTCACCACCGCGCAGATACTCAGCGTGCTGCAAACCGAGAAGGGCGCGTCGCCTCAGGCCATGAAATACATCCTCATCGTGTGCCTGTTCATCATTCCCCCCATCTTCGTGGAGAATTTCTCCACCGCCGTACTGCTCAGTTCGGTGATATTCATGATGATGGTCGTGGGGCGAGTGCCCACACGCCAGCTCGGGCGGCTGCTCGGGGTGGTGGTGCTCACAGGCGTTGTGGCCGTGGGCGCGGTGATGCTGCTGGGCAACACCGGCGACGCACCCTCGGAGCGCAAGACTCTCACCGAGGGCGCGGCAAAGGGCGCAACGTCATCGGAAGGCAAGTCGGGCATGTCGTCGCCGCTGCACCGTCTCGACACATGGAAGCGCCGACTGGAAGACTTCGGCAAGCCCGGCCCGGCATCGCCGCGCGACGTTGACCTCGACCGCGACGCTCAGAAGTCGCACGCCAACATAGCCATAGCCTCGTCCAACTTCGTGGGCAAAGGCCCGGGCAACTCCGAGGAGCGCGATTTCATGTCGCAGGCTTTCTCCGACTTCATCTATGCCATAATCATAGAAGAGACGGGAATATTCGGCGCGGCCTTCGTGGCAATGCTCTACATCATCCTGCTCTTCCGCACGGGGCACATAGCGGCACGCTGCAAGAACAACTTCCCGGCACTGCTCGCCATGGGGCTTGCGCTGCTGCTCGTGACACAGGCCCTGTTCAACATGTGCGTGGCCGTGGGGCTCGCCCCCGTCACGGGCCAGCCGCTGCCGCTCATAAGCAAGGGCGGAACGTCGTCGATAATCAACTGTGTCTACATAGGAATGATACTGAGCATCAGCCGCACCGCCGAACGCAACGACACTCCCCAGGCCGAGGAGCCGACCGTCGCGGTGGCCACGGCCTGAACGTGTTGGACAAAGTGTAGATTATTGTTCGCGCACGCGAATAATAAGGAGTGCAAGAAACGGCAATATGAAAAAAAATGACTAATTTTGTCATTTTAAAAGAAATATAGAAAATGGAAAAAGAGACAAGAGTCATAGTAAGCGGCGGAGGCACGGGCGGACACATATTCCCTGCTGTGTCGATAGCCAACGCGATAAAGGCCAAACGCCCCGGAGCGAAGATTCTCTTCGTGGGTGCGCGCGACCGCATGGAGATGCAGCGCGTCCCGGCGGCGGGCTACGAGATAGTGGGCCTCCCGGTGAGGGGATTCATACGCCCGCTGTGGTCGCCGCGCAACATAGGCGTGGCTCTCGATTTCCTGCGCAGCAAGCATGCCATACGCAAGACGATAAAGCAGTTCGGCCCCGACGTGGCCGTGGGCGTGGGCGGATATGCCAGTGCCGCCACGCTCGACGCGGCAGCATCGATGGGCATATCCTGCCTCATACAGGAACAGAACTCCTATGCCGGTGTCACCAACAAGCACCTCGCCCGCAAGGCGGAGCGCATCTGCGTGGCCTACGACGGCATGGAACGCTTCTTCCCGGCAGAAAAGATTGTGAAGACGGGCAACCCCGTGCGCCAGAACATCACCGCAACGACGGTGACGCGCGACGAGGCCATACAATCGTTCGGTCTTGACCCGGCCAAGAAAACCATACTGCTCGTGGGCGGAAGCCTCGGTGCCCGCACCATTAACGAGAGCGTGCTGCACCACCTCGACCTCGTGGAGGAGAGCGGCGTGCAGTTTGTCTGGCAGACGGGCAAGCACTACAGCGCCTCGGTGGCCGAACGCCTGGCCGCCCACAAGGCACTGCCCATGCTCAAGGCCACCGACTTCATAGCAGACATGGGGGCTGCCTACCGCGCCGCCGACCTCGTGATAAGCCGCGCCGGGGCAAGCTCGATAAGCGAGTTCTGCCTGATAGGCAAGCCCGTGATACTCGTGCCGTCGCCCAATGTGGCCGAAGACCACCAGACAAAGAATGCCATGGCTCTCGTGGACAAGGGCGCGGCTCTATATGTGAGCGATGCCGACGCACCCGACACGCTGCTGCGCCTCGCAGTTGACACCGTGGCCGACGACGGCAAACTGGCGCAGCTCGCAGCCAACATAAGCAAGCTCGGACAGAAAGACTCGGCCGACGTGATTGCCGACGAGGTGCTCAGGCTGGCCGACAGAAAGTGAAAAACAAAGAACGACAATGGAGATAAAAGACATAAAAGCAGTATATTTCGTAGGGGCCGGCGGTATAGGCATGAGCGCCATAGCACGCTATTTCATACGCAAGGGCGTGGTCGTGGCCGGCTACGACAAGACCCCCTCGGAACTCACGCGCCAACTTGAGCGCGAGGGCATGCTCATACACTACGAGGATAATACCGACGAGATTCCGCACGCGTGCCGCGACCCGAAGTCGTGCCTCGTGATATACACCCCGGCAATACCTGCCGAACACCGCGAACTGGTGTTCTTCCGCGAGGGAGGGTTCACCGTGGAGAAGCGCGCGCAGGTGCTCGGCACACTCACACGCACCCATCGCGGACTCTGCGTGGCAGGCACACACGGCAAGACAACCACATCGACGATGTGCGCGCACATCATGCACCAGAGCCACGTTGACTGCAACGCCTTTCTCGGGGGCATATCAAAGAACTACGGTTCAAACTACATCCTCTCGCCCGAGAGCGACTGCGTGGTGATAGAGGCCGACGAGTTTGACAGGTCGTTCCACTGGCTCAGGCCGTGGATGAGCGTCATCACCTCGACCGACCCCGACCATCTTGACATATACGGCACCAAGGAAGCCTATCTGGAGAGCTTCAGGCACTACACCACGCTCATACAGCCGGGCGGCGCGCTCATAGTGCACCGTGGACTGGAAATGCAGCAGGATGTGCAGGAGGGCGTGAAGGTGTATGACTACGCACTCGACGAGGGCGACTTCCACGCCGAAAACATAAAGATTGACAACGGCGAGATTACGTTCGACTTCGTGTCGCCCGTGGAGAACGTGAGCGGCGTGTCGCTCGGGCATCCCGTGCCCATAAACATCGAGAACGGCGTGGCCGCCATGGCCATGGCACAGCTCAACGGCTGCACGCCCGACGAACTGCGCTACGGAATGAAGACATACCGTGGCGTTGACCGCCGCTTCGACTTCAAGATAAAGACCGACCGCCTCGTGTTCCTCTCCGACTATGCACACCACCCGAAGGAAATCTACCAGAGCGCGAAGAGCTTGCGCGAGCTTTACCGCAACCGCAGGATAACGGCGATATTCCAGCCTCACCTCTACACGCGCACACGCGATTTCTACAAGGAGTTTGCCGATGCGCTCAGCCAGCTCGACGAGGTGATACTGTGCGACATTTATCCGGCACGCGAACAACCCATACCCGGCGTGACGAGCAAGCTCATCTACGACAACCTGAAGCCGGGCGTGGAGAAGAGCATGATAGGCAAGGACGACGTGCTGGAGCTTGTGCGCAGCCGCAACTTCGACGTGCTCGTGGTGCTCGGGGCGGGCGACCTTGACAACTATGTGCCGCAAATAACCAAAATACTCGAAGGCAAGAAGTGAAAGTCTCGGTAAGCAAGGTGCTGCTCGTGGCGGCCGACACCGTGCTGGCGGTGTATCTGGTGCTGGCTCTGGCCGTGTTCGACAAGAAGGGCACGCCCGACAGACGCTGCACGGGAGTGAAAATCGACATTGCCGACGATGCCGTGAACGGCTTCATCGACGCCCGCGAGATAAAACGCCGCCTCGTGGCCGAAGGCATATACCCCATGGGCGCGCCGCTTGCAGGCATCGACACGCGCCGCATAGAGGACAGGCTCAAGGCCAGCCCGTTTGTGGAAACAGCCGAATGCTACAAGACAATGCGCGGCAACGTGTATGTGAGCGTGACGCAACGCATGCCGGTAATACGCATAAAGGCCGACAACGGCGACGACTACTATGTGGACGACAACGACCGGATAATGCCGAAATCCGACTACACGAGCGACCTCATCATCGTCTCGGGAAGCGTCAGCCGGAAATTTGCCACCGACTATATCTCGGCTCTCGGCAAGACTCTCATGGCCAACCCGATGTGGAGCAACCTCATAGAGCAGATACATGTCTGCCCTGACGGGGGCATCGAGATAATACCGCGCGTGGGCGACCATGTGGTGTACATAGGCCACTTGCCCGGCGGAGAGACTCCGGCTGAACGCGAGAAGACCATTGCCGCCTTCGTCGACCGCAAGCTCACGCGCCTCGTGAAATTCTACAAATACGGTCTGTCGCAGGTGGGATGGAACAAATACTCCTACATAAACATAGAGTTCGACAACCAGATAATATGCAAGAAAAAGGGATATGTGCCGCCGCAAAGGCATCTCGACGAGAACGTGGCGGCGCAGCCCGAAGGACAGGAGGCCGCAACGCAACCTGCCGCCACGCCCTCAGGCGACAAGAAGAAAGAAGAGAACTTAAATAAAGCAACAAAAAACAAAGAAACAACATAAACACGTATGGCAAAGGATTTTATCGTAGCTATCGAGCTTGGTTCATCCAAGATGACAGGCATTGCAGGGAAGAAAAACCCCGACGGCAGCATCAGCGTTCTTGCTGTGGCCAAGGAAGATTCCACCTCTTGCATACGCAAAGGCGCGGTGTATAACATCGACAAGACCGCGCAGGTGCTCACAAATATCGTGGGCAGGCTCCGCACAGCACTGCAGACCGACATAAGGCGTGTGTATGTGGGCGTGGGCGGACAGAGCATGAAAGGCCAGAAAAACGTGATAATAAAAAACCTGCCCGCCAACACCATCGTGTCGCAGGGCATGGTTGACGAACTCATGGACTCAAACCGCAGCATGGATTATCCCGACTACGAGCAGCTGGGGGCAATAACGCAGGAATACAAGGTTGACACGCAATACCAAACCGACCCGGTGGGCATACAGGCACGCCGTCTGGAGGGCAACTTCCTCAACATAGTGTGGCGCAAGTCGTTCTTGCGCAACCTCAACAAGTGCTTCGACCAGGCCGGGATAATCATAGGCGACGTGCTGCTCTCGCCGGTGGTCATGGCCGACAACGTGCTCACCGAGGCCGAGAAGCGCGCCGGATGCCTGCTCGTCGACCTCGGGGCCGAGACTACAACCGTGTCGGTGTACTACCGTGGCACGCTGCGTCATCTGGCGGTTCTGCCGCTTGGGGGCAACAACGTGACTAAAGACCTCACGTCGCTGCACATGGACGAGCGCGAGGCCGAGAGCATGAAACTGAAATATGCGAGTGCCTACACCGAGTCGGCCGACATCGACGACACCATGATGTGGGCCGTGGACAGCACGCGCAGCGTGCCGAGCAGCAAGTTTATAGAGGTGGTTGAGGCCCGCGTGCTCGAGATTGTGGAGAACGTGTGGCGCATGGTGCCCAACGAGTATGCCGACAAACTGCTTGGGGGCATCGTGCTGACAGGCGGCGGTGCCAACCTGCGCAACATAGAGAAGGTGTTCAGCAAGACGACACGCATTGAGAAAGTGCGCATGGCCAAGTTTGTGTCGCTCAACATAAACGCCGCCGGGACAAAGATTGTGCTGCCCCACGACTGTACGGCCAACACGATACTCAGTCTGTTGTCGCGCGGCGAGATGGACTGCGCCGGCAACGAGATAGACAACACTCTCTTCGGAAACCAGCTGCAGCAGTCTGACCCAAAACCGGCGGAAACGCCGACTGTCGCCGCAGGAATCCATGCTGACGCGCGTCCCGACACTGCACCCGACACCCGCAAGACCCCACAGCCGCAGCCTGTGGAGCCCGAAGACGAAGAAGAGGAGGAGAAGCCGCACCGCAAGGGGATGATGTCGCGCTTGTTCTCGTCGTTGAAGAATTTCGGCAAGACTCTGATTGAAGAAGAAAAATAAGAATACAACCATAATTCATACAACCATGCCAGACAACAGCAACAACCATATAATGGTGGACTTCGGTGCGCCGGAAAAGGAAAACAACATAATAAAGGTGATTGGAGTGGGAGGCGGCGGAGGCAACGCCGTCAACCACATGTACCGCGAGGGCATACACGATGTGTCGTTCGTGCTGTGCAACACCGACAACCAGGCTCTGCACGATTCGCCCGTGCCGGTGCTGCTGCAGCTCGGTAAGGAAGGACTCGGGGCTGGCAACAAACCCGAGCGCGCACGCCAGGCCGCCGAGGAAAGCCTCGACAGCATAAAGGCCATGCTGAGCGACGGGACAAAAATGGCCTTCATCACCGCAGGAATGGGCGGCGGCACCGGCACCGGCGCCGCTCCCGTGATAGCCCGCGTGTCGAAGGAACTCGGCATACTCACGGTGGGAATCGTCACCATCCCGTTCCGTTTCGAGGGTCCGCGCAAGATTGACCAGGCTCTCGACGGCGTGGAGGAGATGGCAAAGCATGTCGATGCGCTGCTCGTGATAAACAACGAACGTCTGCGGCAGATTTATCCCGACCTCACCGTGCTCGACGCTTTCGGCAAGGCCGACGACACTCTCAGTGTGGCGGCAAGGAGCATAGCCGAGATAATCACCAACCACGGACTGATAAACCTCGACTTCAACGATGTGAAGACAGTGCTCAAAGACGGTGGAGTGGCCATAATGAGCACCGGCTACGGTGAGGGCGAGGGCCGTCTCGGAAAGGCTATCAAGGACGCGCTCAACTCGCCGTTGCTCAACGACAACGACGTGTTCAACGCCAAGAAAATCCTTCTGAGCATAAACTTCTGCAAGGACAACAACGACAAGAGCGAGCATGCAGGACTCATGATGGAGGAAATGAACGAGGTGAACGACTTCATGGCCAAGTTCGGAAGCGATTTCGAGATAAAGTGGGGACTCGCGCTCGACAACGACCTCGACAAGAAAGTGAAGGTGACCATACTTGCCACCGGCTTCGGCATAAGCAATGTCGATGGCATGAACGACCACTTGCAGCGCTATACGCAGGAGAATGCCGACAGAATGGCACGCACTGTGGAGGAGCAGTTGGAAAAGGACGAACGCCGTGGACGCTACTACGGTCCGTCGGATGGTACGGGACAATACAAGCGCCGTCCGCACATCTTCCTGTTCAACGAGGCCGACCTCGACGACGAGGAGGTGATTGTCGATGTGGAAAGCACTCCCACCTTCCAACGCACGCGCCAACAGGTTGAGGACATGCACCGCAGGACGGCTTCGGCAACTGCCGAAACCGACACGCCCACGGCCCAAGACATGACGGGAACGATAAAGTTCGGCTGAGAAAAAACAGTTTAGCCACGCGCCCGCATCGCGGGCGCGCATACATATATAATATTAAACAAAAAAGTTATGGCACTTTACGAGACAATAAGTGAAGACATCAAAGCGGCCATGAAGGCCCGAGACAAGGTGCGCCTCGAAACGCTGCGCAACATAAAGAAGGTGTTTCTTGAGGCCAAGACTGCACCGGGAGCAAACGACACGCTCGCCGATGCTGATGCATTGAAGATTTTGCAGAAACTCGCCAAGCAGGGCCGCGAAACCGCAAAGACATACATCGACAACAACCGCCAGGACTTGGCCGACGGCGAACTCGCACAGGCTGCAATAATAGAGGAGTATCTTCCCAAGCCGCTTACCGACGAGGAAATAGAAGCCGAGGTGCGCCGCATCGTTACCGAAACCGGTGCACAGGGCATGAAGGACATGGGGCGTGTTATGGGCGCAGCGTCGAAACAGATGGCCGGCAAGGCCGAAGGCGGACGCATATCGGTAATCGTCAAGAAAATATTGGCCTGACACAAGGCTGTAAAGGCAATACGGCCGCCGCACCATGGCAACAGGTGCGGCGGCCGTTTCGCGTTCTGCCGGTGGCCTCACACGAAGAGTTCGCGCAGGACGGGCAGCGATTTCAGTTCGGGAAAGTCGGGTTCGTGCAGCCTGTAATAGTGCACTATCACCTCGACACACCTGTTGCGCTCTTCGCGCGACATGGCTATGAGGTGCATCGTGGCATAGCTGACGCGCATGAGCAAACCTATCTTGCGCGCCTCCTCCGCACCTATGTAGTCGCGGTGCAGCGGCGTGTGCGCTGAAAAGCATCCCGAGCGAAGGTCGAAGCATGCCCCTTCGGACGCGCTTTCGAGGTTGGGGTAGAAACCGGCGAAGCGCGACAGGCGCAGCATGTATATAATGTGGAAGTTGGCAAAGTCCGACGTACAGGTGTCGAGCCACATCACACTGTTGTATATGTAATCGAAGAGCGGAGCGTTGGCCTGCTCGCGCCGTGTGGTGTAGGTGGTGAATTCGGCCACGAAAAGAGCTATGGCCAGTTTGCGAGCGTCGAACGGTATCGACTGGAAGGGAATGTCTATCGTCGCGTCGCGCAAAGTCTGCAAGCGGCGGTTCGGCCTGAAGTCGATTTCCACCTGCAGCAGCGTGAGCGGCTGGAAAAGTCTTGTGCGCATTCTTCCGCGTGCCGAGCGTGGCACACGCTGCACAAAAGACATTCGTCCCTGGGTCTCGGTAAGGAAATCCACTATCACCTGTGACTCTCCAAGTTTGAGCGAATTGAGCACTATTGCACGCGATTTTATGAGCATTGTAGTGTTATTTTGCCACAAAAGTACGAAAAACAAGACGTTATGCGAAAATAAATCGTTTAAAATTTGGAGGGAATAATAAAAAGCAGTACCTTTGCATCCGCAAAAATGCAATTGGTATTGGTCCCTTCGTCTATCGGTTAGGACGAGAGATTTTCATTCTCTAAAGAGGAGTTCGACTCTCCTAGGGACTACAAACAAGAATAAAAAGGAAGAAACAAAACAAGATGGCAAACCACAAATCATCACTTAAAAGAATCCGTCAGGACAAAGCAAAGGCTTTGCACAACAGATATTATGCAAAGACAATGCGTAACGCAGTACGCAAGTTGCGCGCGCTTACAGACAAGGAAGAAGCCGTAAAGCTTTATCCTACTGTACAGAAAATGCTTGACAAGTTGGCCAAAACCAACATCATTCATAAGAACAAGGCCGCAAACTTGAAGTCAAGTTTGTGCAACCATATCGCAAAATTGGCCTAAAACCAATGAAAGCTACATCCGAACAAGGTGTAGCTTTTTTTTGTGCAAGTTTTTTCCTTCTTTCCGGGGAGCCGCAGCAAGAGCGCATGTAAGGCTCGGACATCGGCAATGTTGGCCGGACGGCATCACGGAACATACCCTTCTCTGCCTTCGTTAAGCCATTGTTCGGCATCGCTGTAGCGTATGCGGAACTCCGCTCCCGACGTGTTTCGTGCCGGGCCTATCACTATCACCCAACCGTCTATAAACCCCGCATTGCCCACATAAAGCGCGTCGGCGTTGCCGACTTCCATTGGCAGCGTACCGCGCGACTGCCACATGAGCCGCTTTATCTGCCGCTCGTCGCACCGGAATATCTCCTGCGCCGTTACCCGGTGGCCGTCGCGCTTGCTGAACGTGGCAATGTCGGAGGTTGTCCACGATACGGAGTCGCGGTCGGACACCACGGATTCGAACGTCACGCATGACGGGTCTTCATACAGCCATGTTATCTGCACAGTGCGGTTTCCGTCCTGCACCTCGCCCTGCCACGTCCTTGCGGCGGTGGCAAGCAGTGTCCTGAAGCCGTCGGCGGTGGCGTTTTCCACTCCGTCAAGTTCAAGGATGTCGCCCAACCAAAGCTTTGTTGCACGCACGACGGCATCGTTGCCGCCCACGGGAAAGTCAACGATGGCCTTGTATTCCCTACCGTCGGCCCCCTCGCGGCACTCCATTGTCATCACGTCGAAATATCCCTGGGCCATGGATGCCGTTCCGCTTGCAGCCGCCAAAACCGCAACTGCCATTCTTCTGTAAGTTGAAAACATGACGCAAAATTAGCGAAAAAATGTCATGCACCATTGCCGCACCGGCAATATATGTGTTGCATGCGCCGTGTTTGTGCGTCGGCAGACTGCCCGCAAGGGCGAATACAGGCCGCTACGGGCCGAAATCGCGGTGCCGGCGCACACGAGGCCGTCACGCCCCGGTTGCGTGTCTGCAAGGCCGTTTTTTAGTGTCAAAAATTTCATTAAGTCGCAGTTTTTTCGTACTTTTGTACACTTAATATTGAAAACTGAAAATGACAGAGATACAAAACAATCCGAGCAATTACTCCGCTAGCAACATTCAGGTGTTGGAAGGCCTTGAAGCCGTGCGCAAACGCCCTGCGATGTATATCGGCGACATAAGCGAGAAAGGTCTGCACCACCTTGTCAACGAGACTGTGGACAACTCCATCGACGAGGCAATGGCAGGCTACTGCACCCACATCGAGGTGACGATAAACGAGGACGAGTCGATAACCGTTCAGGACAACGGACGCGGAATCCCGGTCGACGAGCACAAGAAACTGCACAAGTCGGCTCTTGAAGTGGTGATGACAGTGCTCCACGCCGGAGGAAAGTTCGACAAGGGCTCCTACAAAGTCAGCGGAGGTCTGCACGGAGTAGGTGTCAGCTGCGTCAACGCGTTGTCTTCGCACATGAAGTCGCAGGTGTTCCGCGACGGCAAGATATATCAGCAGGAATATGAAAAAGGCAAGCCCCTTTATCCCGTCAAGGTAGTGGGCGAGACCGAATTGCGCGGAACCCGCCAGCAGTTCTGGCCCGACGGCTCCATATTCACCACCACCCACTACCAGTGGGACATCATTGCCCGCCGCATGCGCGAGCTTGCCTACCTCAATGCAGGCATACACATCACTCTGCGCGACATGCGCCCCGACGAGGAAGGAAAGACGCGTGAGGAGGTTTTCCACGCCAAGGACGGCCTGAAAGAGTTTGTGCGCTATGTTGACAGACACCGCGACCATCTCTTCGACGACGTGATATACCTCAAGACCGAGAAGCAGGGCGTGCCCATCGAAGTGGCCGTGATGTACAACACAGGCTACACCGAGAACATACACTCCTATGTGAACAACATCAACACCATAGAGGGCGGAACCCACCTCACCGGTTTCCGCATCGCGCTTACGCGTACACTGAAAGCATACGCCGATGCCGACGCGGTGATTTCGAAGAACATCGAGAAGGCCAAGGTGGAGATAACGGGCGAGGACTTCCGCGAAGGCCTCACCGCAGTAATCTCGATAAAGGTGGCCGAGCCGCAGTTTGAGGGCCAGACAAAGACCAAGCTGGGCAACAGCGAAGTGTCCGGTGCCGTGCAGCAGGCCGTGAGCGAGGCTCTGAGCAACTATCTTGAGGAGCATCCCAAGGAAGCGAAGCTCATCTGCGACAAGGTGCTTCTCGCCGCCACGGCGCGTGTCGCTGCACGCAAGGCGCGTGAGAGCGTGCAGCGCAAGAACCCCATGACGGGCGGCGGACTGCCCGGAAAGCTCGCCGACTGCTCCAGCCGCGACCCGAAGGCATGCGAGATATTCCTCGTCGAGGGCGACTCTGCCGGCGGTTCGGCCAAGCAGGGACGCAACCGCTACACCCAGGCCATCCTGCCCTTGCGCGGAAAGATTCTCAATGTAGAGAAGGTGATGTGGCACAAAGTGTTCGAGTCGGAGTCGGTGATGAACATCATCCAGAGCATTGGAGTGCGTTTCGGCGTTGACGGCGAGGACGACAAGGAAGCCAACATCGACAAGCTGCGCTACGACAAGATTATAATCATGACCGACGCCGATGTCGATGGCTCTCACATCGACACCCTTATCATGACACTCTTCTACCGCTTCATGCCGCGTGTGATACAGGAAGGCCACCTCTACATAGCCACTCCGCCCCTCTATCTGTGCACCTACAAGAACGAGGCAAAGGAGTATTGCTACACCGAGCAGCAGCGCCAGGCATTCCTCGACAAGTACGGCAACGGACGTGAGGACAGCAGCAACATCCACACGCAGCGTTACAAAGGTTTGGGAGAGATGAATCCCGAGCAGCTTTGGGAAACCACCATGGACCCGCAGACGCGCCTTCTGAAGCAAGTGACGATAGAGAATGCCGCCGAGGCCGACGAGATTTTCTCCATGCTCATGGGCGACGACGTGGAGCCGCGCCGCCAGTTCATCGAGGAAAACGCCACCTATGCCAACATCGACGCCTGACGGTGCGTGTCCTGCCAAGCCGCTACGGCGGCACTGAGAAGGCGCGCCCACGGAGCGCAACCGCTACAACTGCAAGGCTTGCACCGCGATTCAACCGAATCGGGGTGCAAGCCTTTTCATTTATACCACATCCGATGAAATTGCTCACAACACTCATTCTCGCCGCCATGGCGGCCATTCTGCCGTCGGCAGCGCAGCCTCCCGCGTTGCGGTGGATGCTCGCGCCTCTCGCGGGCGACACCTCCTGCGTGTGGTTCCGCCGCACGTTTGTAGGCACGTCACGTCCGCGCAGTGCCACGGTGAGCGTGGCCACGGCCGGACGCTTCGTGCTTTATGTCAACGGGCGCAACGTCTCCACCTCGCTTTACATGCCGTGCCGTGCCGACGGCGACACCGCCGCCGTGGCCGTGGATTTCGACGTGACGCGCTTTCTGCGGCCCGACTCCAACACCATAGCGGTGCTTTCGGTGTCCGATGGCCGCACTGCCGGGGCACCGTTGGCCGTGGGCTACAGCGGAGTGGGGCGCGACGGCAGCCGCTTTGCCTTCTCCGGACACGACGGATGGCTGTGCCGTGCTGCGGCGGTGAGGCTTGCGCCGGGCGATGCAGAGACCTGCGATGCGCGTCTTGAGGCGCATCCTGCCGCCTACGGCAACCTTTTCATGCCCGAATGGATGCCTGCCTGCCCTGCATCGCCGCCGTGCGGACAGAGCGTGGCGTGGATTGGCCTGTCGGCAGAATGCCTCTTCGGTTGTCCGTCTGTGCCTTACGGCATTGCCGCCGACGATGCGGCACGCCCCCGGGCTATACTCCGTCCGCGCTATTCCGATGCCTGGGGCCATGCCGTGGCCTACGATTTCTCGCCCGGCTTCTACGGTCTTGTGCGCGTCACCCTGCGCGGTTGTGCCCCGGGCGACACCATTACCGTAGGAGGGCTTACCTACATCTGTTCGGGCGAGGCCGACGAACAGGCCATAGTGCGTTTTTCGCCGCGCTACATGCGCAAGGTCGTGGTAGACGGAAAGAGCCTCGACCGCTCGCAAGTGCAAGAGGTCGAGGCCCTGTGCATGTAGCGTCGGGCATGCCCGGCGCAATGCTTTTCCTATTTTCTATTTACAAGTAACTATTTTGCGTGCCGTGCCGTCGCTGTATCGCTCTATGCTTATCCCGCGCGGAGCCGACTGCACCGTGCGCCCGTCAACCGTGGTGCGGGCCACAAGGCGGCGCGTGGCTTGGCTGCATGCCGTGTCGATGCCGGTAGAACCTTGCGGCACGGCAATGGCCGAATTCTCGACGTTGCAGTTGCACGGGTCGGAACTGTCGTAGTCGCCCACCGATGCAATCACCTTCAGGTCGGCAGGTTTCCATTCAGAGTCGGTGTCAAACTGGCACGAGTAGCTGAACGTGTCGCCGTCCCATGTTACGGGCACTCCCCAAGTTTCGTTTATTCCCCTCATCACATGCTGGTGGTAGTAGGTGTCGGTGCCGCTTCCGGCCTGGGCATCGGCAAGCACGTTGTCCTCGGTGAGAAACACCGTTACGCGCTTGTCGGTGTAGCCGAAGTCGCGCAGCCTGCGCCCGTTCACCGTCACGTCGATGCGTTTTCCGCCGTCGGCAAACTTCGCGTCGGCAGTGATGATGAGTGCCGATTCGGTGTCGGCGTATGTCTTTATCTCGTCGCGCACGAAATCCTTGTCCTGCGGGAATATCACGGGAGTCGTTTCGTTCACATACTCGTCGGGCGTGCGGTTGAACATCATGGCCGGAGCATAAGTCCCGTCGTTGTAGAACCACAGATATTCAGTGTCGGTCGCGGTGGTGAATCTGTCGGTGTTGAAGCCTGCATGGTGGCACACCACGGCCATCTGCTTGGCCAGTCCCTTGTCCTCTTCGGCGATTTCGTGCAGATATTTGGCGGCGGCAGGGCATTTCGGGCAGCTCTCGGTGGTGAATTCCTCTATGAGCACGATGCGCATGTAGTTGAACAGATAGTCCACCGTGTTGTCGGCCACGTTCTCGTCGGCGCAGCCGTTCACTTCGCTTGCCGTGATCCTTGCAGCCGTTCCGGGCTCTATGGCGTCGGCCCCGTCAATGGCGAAGAACAGAGTGTCGAGGCGGTCGGGCTCAATGTCCGCCGTCAGTGCCGTGGTTGAGCTGTAGCCGTCGGCAGTGCAGCCGAATGCTATGCTGCGTGCCGTCTGCTGCCCGCGGTTGTACACGCGCGCCTCCACCTGCCTTGTGCCGTCGGCGAGTATCGTTCCCTTGGCCGACATCAGCCACACGTCGTTCTGCGGCATCATGTCGCCGTCGATGCCGGCCTCTATGGCAAGGTTCATGCCGGTGGCTTTCGTCCATTTGGCATATTCGCCCATTTTGAAGTATGACGTTCCAGCATCTTCGCCCATTACTGCCTGCGTGGCGCACACCTTGGTGCGCTGGTAGTAGGTGTAGCCCACATACAGAGTCTGTGTGCCGTCAATGGCGACGGGCTTGTCGAGGCTTATTTCGTTCCACCCTGCCTTCATCGTTGGCAGAGCGTCGTCGGCAAAGCGCGTGGCCTTGCCCGTGGCCAGATTTTCGCCGTCGAGCGATGTGCGCACCCACACCACCACCGAGTCTACGAAGAGCTTGGTGGCCGGGAGGCTCACCCTCACCGTCTGCACGGCGTTGCCCTTGTAGAGGGCAAGCATTGAGCCGTCGATACTCACAGCGGCCTCGGCCCATGTCTTGCCAGTGATGGTCTTTCCAGTGGCATTGCCTGCCCGCCGGCTCACATAGCCCACGCCTATGGTGTGGGCAAGTGCCGTGCCGGCGGCAGCGATGCTTAACAATATGCTTATGAAAATTTTACGCATGGTGTTATGTCGCATTTCCTGACGGTTATTTCTTTACAATCTTGTGTGTCTTGCCGTTTTCCTTCACGATATATATACCGGGGGCCGATGCAGCGTTTGTGCTCACGCCGCTTATGGTGTAAACGGTTTTTCCCGTGGCAGTGTTGTCGGCAATGCCGTTGATGCCGTCGGTTGTGCCCGATATGTCGATGCACATCACGCGCAGTCCGCCGTCGCCCGGTATCTCATTCCAGTTGTCGTCATATTCCACGTCGCATTTGTAGAAGATGTAGGCGTTGTGATCGTCGTTCACCACCGAGAAGCCGGCCGACTTGAAATCTTCCTCGGCAATCTGGCGTCTCCACTTCATGTTTCCGTCAAAGCCCATCTTCGTCACATAGAAAGTCGCGCCGTTCCAGCTCGTGCAGTTGCCGTAGAGCACCACCCATCCGTCGTCCTGTGCAATCACCTTCACCGGGGTGAGTCCCCACATGGCGTTCTGGTCGAAGCTGTAGCCCAACAGACTGTCGCCTTCGAGCGTGTAGTCGCCGTTCACGTCTATCTGATTCACCCACAGGTTCTTTGCCCCGTTCACATCCTCATAGCTCCATGCGAGCATTGCGCGGTCGCCGTTCACTGCCATTTCAGCCGATTCGGCATTTCCGTCCATTGTCCCGTTGGGTATGAATTCGTCGGCCAGCACGTTGCCGTCGGGCGTGAGGTGGTTGGTCACGATATATGCGCTGTAGCTC
This sequence comes from bacterium, assembly GCA_963607545.1. Taxonomy (GTDB): domain Bacteria; phylum Bacteroidota; class Bacteroidia; order Bacteroidales; family Bacteroidaceae; genus Prevotella. The sequence goes on along the minus strand of CAVDCP010000006.1, from coordinate 54,359 downwards.
AGCAGTTTGCGGTAGGCCAGCACGAGTCCGCCTTTGCCGTCGGGCACCACGTTGGGGTCGCTGGTGAACGAACCGTTGGTCACGCATCCGCTTTCCACGTTCACGGGTTCGGCCCACACGTCGTTTCCGTCCTTGTCAATCAGGCGCGCGTCGAATCCCGAGCCGTTGTTCACATAAAGCACATACAGTCCGCCGTCGGGTCCGGCGTAGGCCCATGTCTCGTCGTGCTTTATGCTCACCGGCTTCTGCCATGCTTTCGATCCGTCGGCATTGTAGCGCATAATCTGGTAGCTGCCTTCTTCAATGCTTATCGAGTCGGGCATCTCCTCCTCGGGATACCACTCGCTGGGCTGCCAGTTGGTGGAGTCGGCCTTCACGTTGTATGTTTCCGAGTGGTATATCATCCCGTAGATGTTGCTGCCGCTTGTGTAGAGCGTGGGCATAAGGTCTTCAGTGTCGTGGTTTGCGCCGGTGCTCTCCGTGGTTATCTCCACTCCTTCGGCGTTCCACACTGGCTCGCCCTGCGTGTTGTAGCAGTACATGTAGTTGCTGTTGCAGCTTCTGTCGGCACTGTTGCGCGTGTCGGAGTAGGCAACGAGAATGTTGCCGTCGGGCGACTGCTGCAGTCCGTAGTCGGTCACCCACGTCTTCGTGGGTTCGGCCACTATCGCCTTGCCCTCCTTGCCGAGCACGGGATAGCCCGCCTTGTCGTATATCTGCATGTAGAGATAGTAGCCGAATCTCGCGTCGGAATACTTTATTCCGCTTGGAGTCTTGAGCCATGTCACCACGATGCTGCCGTCTGTCATGCGCAGAGTCTTCGGCAACATCTGGCCGTATATGCTGTCTTGGCCCACTACGGCGAACGCCTTGTCGTCGGGTTTCCACTGTGCCGATGCACTTGATGCCGCCAATGCGAGTGCGGCGAGGAGTGTAGATAATCTGTTCATAAGTATAGCGTTTTGGTTTGTTTGTCGTTTCGCAGACCATGTGAAGTCCATGTCGCAAAGTTATCAAACCTTGGGCAAAATCGCCGGAAATGGCCTGTTTGCGTTTTTGCATTTTATGAAATGCAAACAGAAAACGGCGTTTTTGCGTTTATCCGGTGCAATTTACTTGTAAATTCGTATCTTTGCAGCACCATGCAGACAAAAATGAAATACATCATAACACTGCTCGTTGCCGCCGCACTCTGCGTGACGGCGGCGGCAACGGCACGCAGCGGAGGGCACACGTCGATGCAGCTGCGCCAGAAGGCCGATGCCAAATACTACTGCGAGGAGTATCCCGAAGCCCTCAACCTCTACATTCAGGCCATGGAGAAGGCCGCTGCCGAGGGCAACGACGCCAACTACATAGCATGCACGGGCTATGTGGGCAACATCTACGATGCCTTCGGCGACAGCAAGAGCAGCGTGGCCTATTACCTCAAGGGCTATGCTGCCGCATGCCGGCTGGGCGACACACGGCTACAGTCGAGTTTTCTGTCGAACATCGTCACTGCCTACACGCGCATGGGCGACGTGGGATCGGCCAAACGCTACTACCGCCTGTTCCAGAACATGCCGGGCGACAAGAACGACAAGCACTACCTTTACTACCTTTATTATGAGAAGGCGCGCATACTCACCGCCGAAAACCGCTACGAAGAGGCTCTGCGCGAGCACCGCCGCGCACTCCGCCTTGCAACCGACAGGCACATGGAATCCATGCTGCAGCTCTTCCAAATGAGCGAGATAGGCAACCTTTATGTGCGCTGCGGCATGAACGGAGCCGCCGTTGACATGGGCGACAGCTGCGTGGCAATGGCACGCAGGCTAGGCAGCGGCGAACTGCTCGTCAACGCCTACAAGATGCTTGCCGACGCTTACAGCCAACTGCGCGCCCACGACTCGGCACGTCACTACCGCGAACTCTATTTCTCGCTCAACGACTCGGTGTACAACATAAAGAAATTCTACGACGCGCGCTACCGGCTGAGCGAATACGAGAGCCGCGAGCACAACGCGCAGCTCTCGCTGCTCAACCAGCGCATACGCATGCAGGTGTATGTCATAAGCGGCGTGGCGGCTTTTCTCATGCTCATAGCCGTGTTTGCCTATGTCATCTGCCGCAAGAACCGGCATCTCACAATCACGCAGCGGCTGCTCATAGAGAAGAACAACGACCTCGAGGCACGCGAGCGGCAGAACCGCCGTCTGCTCGAAGAGTATCTCGAACAACTGCGCGGCGGAGAGGATGATGCACGCAGCGCCGATGCAACCGATGCCGCGCCCGCGGCCTCCGCACAGCCCCGGGCAGCCGCCCCGTGCCTGAGCGACACCGAGGAGAAGAAGCTGCTGAGCCGCATCGACGCCATTCTCAACGACATGACGATGATTGCCAACCCCGAGTTCAACCTGCAGATGCTCGCCGATGCGGCAGGGTCGAACACGAGTTATGTGTCGCATGTGATAAACGCCAACTACCAGAAGAACTTCAAGACGCTGCTCAACGAGCGCCGCATACGCGAGGCTTGCCACAAGCTCACCGACCGCGAGCAGCACCGCAGCTACACCATGCAGGTGGTTTACGAGGCGGTGGGCTACACCAACGCGGCGAGCTTCATACGCGCCTTCAAGCGCGTCTACGGCATGACTCCCTCCGAATACCAGCGCGTGGCGCTTGCCGACGACTCCGCCGACGGCGACGCAGCAGAAAAAGACTGACGGCCTTTGCCGCGAAAACATTACGGGCCGGGCAGAACGCAAGTTCCGCCCGGCCCGTAACCGTATGTATCCGGCAGTGCCGCCGAAGTGTGTTTCCCGTGTATTGGTGCCTTGTCTGCGGCGCACGGCGCATGCAGCGCGCATGTGCGCCTTGTGCCGCACGCGTGCGGCGCATATGCCGTGCGGCGGCCGTTGCAAGCCCTGCACGACAAAGCGAAGCATGATTTCACAACCACACTCCGCAGCAAACTTAAACAACCAATAAAAGAAATAGATTGCTCTTGTCGTTGCACTGAGGCTCACGCCTCCCGTGCCGGTGCAAAAGCTACCGCCGCAGCATGCTGCCGACGGGAGCCTTTGTGATTATCATTGTATGCCTTAGCGGATGAACAGCAGCTCGCGGTATTTGGGCAGAGTCCACAGTTCGTCGGCCACCACAAGTTCGAGCTTGTCAATCTGGTAGCGTATCTCCTCCATCTTCGGCGCCACGGTGTCGTGGTAGGCAATGGCCTTGCTGTGCTCGTCCTCAATCTTGTTGGCCACCTTGCGTGCGTTGACGAGTTCCTCTACACCGGTTTCAATCTTCTGTGTGCGCTCGGCAATCTCCTCGATGATTTTCTTGTTGCGCGAGGTGAGCTTGGCGGCCTGCTCGGCAGGGAATATGTCGTACATGCTCTGCACGTTCTTGGCCAGCTGGCTCTGGTAGTGTGTGCACACGGGGATGATGTGGTTCATCGAAAGGTCGCCGAACACGCGTGCCTCGATTTGTATCTTCTTGGTGTAGGTCTCCCATTTCACCTCGTTGCGGGCCTCAAGTTCCTTTTCAGACATCACTCCCATGTCGGAGAACATCTTGATGCTCGACTCGTCGAGGTAACGCTCGAATATCTTCGGGCACGATGTCTCGCAGTCGAGTCCGCGGCGCTTTGCCTCGACAACCCACTCGTCGGAGTAGCCGTTGCCCTCGAAATGTATGGGCTTGCAGAACTTGGCGTCCTCGCGCACAACGTCGAGTATTGCGCTTATCTTGTCTTCGCCCGATGCGATGAGCGCGTCGACGCGGCGCTTGAAGTCTTGCAGAGCCTCTGCCACTGCGGTGTTGAGCACAATCATTGCGCTTGCGCAGTTGGCCTCAGAGCCCACGGCGCGGAACTCGAAGCGGTTGCCCGTGAAGGCGAAAGGCGACGTGCGGTTGCGGTCGGTGTTGTCGATGAGCAGTTCGGGTATCTCGGGAATGTCGAGCTTCATGCCCTGCTTGCCCGCAATGTTGAACAGTTCGTCCTTGTCGGAGTTCTCCACATGCTCGAGCAGTTCGGTGAGCTGGTGGCCGAGGAACGACGATATGATTGCAGGAGGAGCCTCGTTTGCGCCCAGACGGTGTGCGTTGGTTGCGCTCATGATGCTCGCCTTGAGCAGTCCGTTGTGCTTGTACACGCCCATGAGTGTCTCCACGATGAACACGATGAAGCGCAGGTTGTCCTCGGGAGTCTTGCCCGGTCCGTGCAGCAGAACGCCGGTGTCGGTGCTGAGGCTCCAGTTGTTGTGCTTGCCCGAGCCGTTGATTCCGGCGAAGGGCTTCTCGTGAAGCAGCACGCGGAAGCCGTGGCGGCGCGCGATTTTCTTCATGAGCGACATGAGGAGCATGTTGTGGTCAACGGCGAGGTTGGTTTCCTCGAATATCGGGGCAAGCTCAAACTGGTTGGGAGCCACCTCGTTGTGGCGCGTCTTGCAGGGTATGCCCAGCTCGAGAGCCTGTATCTCAAGGTCTTTCATGAAAGCCTGCACGCGCTCGGGAATTGCGCCGAAATAGTGGTCGTCCATCTGCTGGTTCTTTGCAGAGTCGTGTCCCATGAGCGTGCGTCCGGTGAGCATGAGGTCGGGGCGTGCCGAGTAGAGGCCCTCGTCCACGAGGAAGTATTCCTGTTCCCATCCCAGGTTTGAAACCACCTTCTTCACGTCGGGATAGAAGTAATGGCACACGTCGGTGGCAGCCACGTTGACTGCATGCAGCGCGCGCAGCAGCGGTGCCTTGTAGTCGAGTGCCTCGCCGGTGTAGGAGATGAACACTGTGGGGATGCAGAGGGTGTCGTCGATGATGAACACGGGCGACGTGGGGTCCCATGCCGAGTAGCCGCGTGCCTCGAAGGTGTTGCGGATGCCGCCCGAGGGGAACGAGCTTGCGTCGGGTTCCTGCTGCACGAGCAGCTTGCCTGAGAACTCCTCAATCATTCCGCCCTTGCCGTCGTGCTCTATGAAAGCGTCGTGCTTCTCGGCAGTGCCTTCGGTGAGCGGCTGGAACCAGTGTGTGTAGTGTGTCACGCCGTTTTCGTCGGCCCACTGCTTCATGCCCTTTGCCACGGCATCGGCAATGGAGCGGTCGAGGCGCGCGCCGTTGTCGATAACGTCGACGAGCTTCTCGTAGACGTCGCGCGGCAGATACTTGTACATCTTGGCGCGGTTAAACACGTTCTTTCCGAAGAACTCCGAGGGACGTTCTATCGGTGCTATCACGTCAAGGGGTCTTTTCCTGAACGCTTCGGCTACAACCTCAAATCTCAAATTTGCCATTGTTTCTTTAAGCTTTTATTGTTTAAACTCTTTTACCTTAGTATTTTCCGTTATCCTGTGCGGGCCGCTGTGCGGCTCACTTGTTGCTCAGCCATTCGGCCAGACGGCGCATTGCCTCCTCGCAGTCGGCACGCTCGCCGAAGGCCGTGAGGCGTATGTAGCCCTCGCCGCTAGGCCCGAAGCCCACGCCCGGGGTGCACACCACGCCTGCTCCGTAGAGCATCTGCTCGAAGAATTTCCAGCTTTCGGTGCCTCCGGGAGTCTTCACCCACAGGTAGGGGGCGTTCTTTCCGCCGTAAACCTCAAGTCCCAGTGCCGTGAGTGCCTCGTGCATTATGCGCGCATTGCCCATGTAATAGTCAATGGTGGCCTTTATCTGCTTCTTGCCTTCGGGCGAGTAGATGGCCTCGGCGGCACGCTGCGAGATGTAGCTCGTGCCGTTGAACTTGGTGCTCTGGCGGCGGTCCCACAGGTGGTTGAGCTCCACGCGCTGTTTTCCGTCTATTGTCACTGCTGTGACTTCCTTGGGTATGACGGTGTATCCGCAGCGCACTCCGGTGAAGCCGGCCGTCTTTGAATAGCTGTGGAACTCTATGGCGCATTTCTTCGCGCCCTTTATCTCGTATATGGAGTGGGGTATGTCGTCGTCCTGTATGTATGCCTCGTAGGCTGCGTCATACAGTATGAGCGTGTCGTTTTCGAGTGCATACTTCACCCATTTCTTCAGTTCTTCCTTCGTTATCACCGTGCCCGTGGGGTTGTTGGGGTAGCACAGGTATATCATGTCCACGCGGTGGTCGGGTATCTGGGGCGTGAAACCGTTCTCGGCGGTGCATGGCATGTAGTTCACGTTGCTCCACTTGCCGTCTTCGAGCACCCCGGCGCGTCCGCACATCACGTTGGAGTCGATGTATACGGGGTATATCGGGTCGGTGACTCCCACCGAGTTGTCCCACCGCACGATTTCGCCTATGTTGCCGGTGTCGCTCTTCGCTCCGTCGTTGACGAATATCTCGCTCGGGTCGAGGTGTATGCCGCGCGGCGCGAAATCGTTCTTCACGATGGCCTCGCGCAGGAAGTCGTAGCCTCTTTCAGGCCCGTAGCCACGGAATGTGGCCTGCACGGCCATCTCGTCTACGGCTTTGTGCATTGCCTCGATTACTGCGGGGCAGAGCGGCTGCGTCACGTCGCCTATGCCGAGGCTTATCACCCGCACCTGCGGATGCGACACCTTGAAGGCGTTCACCTTCTTGGCTATGTCGGCGAAGAGGTAGTTGTTGGAGAGTTTCAGGAAATGTTCGTTTACTAGTGCCATGTTTTGGAATGTGGTTTTATGGGTTGTTCTTGGCAGTTTGCTTGTGGCCCGTGCCGGTGATGGCCGTGTCGCGGCGTGGCGGGCAGGGCCTGTGTGGGTTGCCGTTCAGGGCAGTTCCACCTCGCCTTCGAAGGCGAATGCCGCCGGGCCGGTCATGTACACATGTCCGTCGGCCTCGTTCCATTCAATGGTGAGCGTGCCGCCGTCCATTGCTATGTTGCTCTTGCGTGTGCTGCGGTCGGTGAGTGCAGCCGCCACGGCGGTTGCGCATGCCCCGGTGCCGCATGCCATTGTTATGCCGCTGCCGCGTTCCCACACCCGGGTGCGTATCTCGCCGTCGCCGGTTACTTGTGCGAACTCGATGTTGCAGCGTTGCGGAAAGGCTGCGTCGTGTTCGAGCACGCGGCCATATTTTGCTATGTCTATGTCGTGGATGTCGTCGACGAAGGTAACGAAGTGGGGGTTGCCCATCGACACGAATGTGCCCCTGAACGTGCGGAACGCTGCCGACAGCGTGTCGCCGGCGGTTTCGTCGTATTGTGCCGGCACATGGAATGCGGGCTTGAGCATGTCAACCGTCACGCTTTCCACCTTGCCGTCGTCGCCTGTGTGCAGGTTGAGTGTCTTCACGCCCGAAAGTGTTTCGAGCAGAATGGTGCGCTTGTCGGTGAGTTGCTTGTCGTAGAGATACTTGCCTATGCACCTCGATGCGTTGCCGCACATCATTGCCTCTGATCCGTCGGCGTTGAAGATGCGCATGGAATAGTCGGCACCCGACTCGGGCGATGCCTTGCCTATGAGCACAAGGCCGTCGCTTCCGATGCCCGTGTGGTAGGCACTCCATTTCACGGCGGCTGCCGCAGGGTCGGGGATGTCATGTTCCAACGTGTTTACATATATATAGTCGTTGCCTGCCCCGTGCATCTTCGTGAATTTAACCGACCTTGCCATTTTTATCCTCTTTACTGTCTTTTTATTACTATTTCTTTTTATTCGCTTGCAAAATTACAATGATTTGTGCGGAAATCAATATTTCCGGCTATAAATTTTTGAGTTAATAAACATTAAGTTGCTATTTGTAAGCGATTTTAAACAAAATGGTTTCAAATTGAAATATTGGAACGTATTTTTCTGAACATTGTGAAATACAAATGAAGCGAGGATAATATTTTTGTTAAGTTAAAGTATTATTATTTGTCATTTTGTCGTAAATTTGCAGTCGAATAGTTGCAGAACGATAGGGAAAGTCATTTTTATAACACCAAAAAGAAATAAACACATGAAGAAAATTGAAGCCATTATCCGCAAGTCGCGCTTCGAGGATGTGAAGCAGGCATTGCTCGCCGCCGACATTGAATGGTTCTCCTATTATGACGTGCGAGGCGTGGGCAAGGCGCGTCAGGGACGCATCTACAGGGGTATAGTCTACGACACGAGCAGCATTGAGCGCATACTCGTTTCGCTCGTGGTGCGCGACAAGAACGTGGAGCGTGCCGTGAGCGCCATTCTCAAGGCTGCCCAGACGGGCGAAATAGGCGACGGGCGCATATTCGTGATACCCATAGAGGATGCCGTGCGCATACGCACAGGCGAGCGCGGCGACATTGCCTTGTACAACGCCGAACAGGAAAAATAACCCCGTCTTGCCGCCACTTGCCCGCGACTGGGCCGATGACGTGACGGCACAAGAAACATATTAATAAAGTAAAAAGAAATTTCAGGATATGACAACGACATTACTTACAGCGACGGCACTCGACACCGGCAACACGGCGTGGATGATTATGGCCACAATACTCGTGCTCTTGATGAGCATCCCGGGCATAGCCCTTTTCTACGGAGGACTCGTGCGGCAGAAAAACGTGCTCAGCGTGATAATGCAGACAATGCTCATCGTGGGTGTGGTGACGCTGCTCTGGGTGGCCGTGGGCTATTCGTGGGCTTTCGGCACGGGCTTCAAGGAAAGCGGTTCGCCGCTCTGGGCCGTCATGGGCGGTCTCGACAAGTGCTTCCTGCGCGGCATCACGCCCGACACAATAACCGAAACTGGCATTCCCGAGGCGGTGTTTGCCATGTTCCAGTGCATGTTCTCGCTCATCACGCCGGCACTCATCCTCGGGGCGTTTGCCGAGCGCATAAAGTTCAAGGGCTACATGGTGTTCACCATTCTTTGGGTGGTGATAGCCTATTTTCCAATGGCCCACTGGGTGTGGGGCGGCGGATTCCTGCAGCAGATGGGCGCGATTGACTTTGCCGGCGGCACCGTGGTGCACATCAACGCAGGCGTGTCGGCACTCGTGATGGCTCTCATGATTGGCCGCCGCGACGACTACGACAAGGGCCACGCCATACTGCCCCACAACGTCACAACGGTGTTCATGGGCACGTCGTTTCTGTGGCTGGGGTGGTTCGGCTTCAATGCCGGAAGCGGACTGTGTGCCGACGGCATCGCGGCCAACGCCCTCCTCGTGACGCATGTGGCCGCTGCGGCTGCTGCCGTGACGTGGATGGTGATTGACTGGACGTGCAACGACAAGCCCACCACCGTGGGCGCATGCACAGGTGCAGTGGCCGGACTAGTGGCAATAACGCCCGCCGCCGGATCAACCGACCTGCTCGGGGCGTTTGCCATAGGCATCATCACACCCATTGTGTGCTTCGTAATGGTGGCGGTGGTGAAGCCGTTCTTCAAATACGACGACGCGCTCGATGCCTTCGGCGTGCACGGCATGGGCGGCATCGTGGGCTCGCTGCTCACGGGAGTGTTTGCCACGCGGTGCGTCACAGGCGACGGCGGCGTGCAGGGCGCGCTCTACGGCGACTGGCACCAGCTCGGCGTGCAGGTAGTGGCCACGCTCGTCTCTATAGTGTTCAGCGCGGTAGTCACCTACATTCTGTATGTGGCTGTCGACAAGACAATAGGTCTGCGCGTTGACAGGCGCGTGGAGGAGGAGGGACTCGACGTCTACGAGCACGGCGAGTCGGCCTACAACTGACATGCATCTGATACCTGACCTTACAGTGTTAACTTTTTCGTTCCGTTGCGGAGGGGGCTGTGGCCCTGCCGCAGCGGACATTACAACTTAAACAACCAAAACGATATGTGTGGAATAGCAGCCATTTTCAACATTCAGGAGCAGACTCCTGAACTGCGCAGCAAGGCGCTGCGGATGAGTCAGAAAATACGCCATCGCGGACCCGACTGGAGCGGGATTTACTGCGGAGGCAGTGCGATACTTGCCCATGAGCGGCTCAGCATCGTCGACCCGGAGTCGGGACAGCAGCCGCTTTACAGTCCCGACGGACGGCAGGTGCTTGCCGTCAACGGCGAGATATACAACCACAAGGACATACGCCGGCGCTATGCCGGCAGCTACGAGTTCCAGACGGGCAGCGACTGCGAGGTTATTCTCGCCCTCTACCGCGACAAGGGCATCGACTTTCTCGAAGACTTGAGCGGCATTTTCGCCTTTGCCCTCTACGACGTGGAGCGCGACGAGTATCTCATCGCGCGCGACCCGATAGGCGTGATACCCCTTTACATAGGGCGCGATGCCGACGGGCGCGTGTATGTGGCAAGCGAACTGAAGGCCCTTGAGGGCATGTGCGACAGCTACGAGCCGTTTCTCCCGGGACACTACTACTGGAGCGGCGAGGGCAAGATGCACCGCTACTACAACCGCGACTGGTTCAGCTACGACGCGGTGAGCGGCAACGCGGCAAGCGTCACGGCCATACACGACGCGCTCGAGGATGCCGTGCGCCGCCAGCTTATGAGCGACGTGCCCTACGGCGTGCTTCTCTCGGGCGGACTCGACTCGTCGGTGATATCGGCGGTGGCCGAGAAATTCTCGGCGCGGCGCATAGAGAGCGGCGGACGCGAAACGGCCTGGTGGCCGCGTCTGCACTCGTTTGCCGTGGGACTGAAGGGTGCGCCCGACCTTGCCAAGGCGCGCCTCGTGGCCGAACACATAGGCACCGTGCACCACGAGATAAACTACACCATACAGGAGGGGCTCGACGCGCTGCGCGACGTGATATATTTCATCGAGACCTACGACGTGACCACCGTGCGGGCTTCCACCCCGATGTATCTGCTGGCGCGCGTCATCAAGTCGATGGGCATAAAGATGGTGCTCTCGGGCGAGGGCGCCGACGAGATTTTCGGCGGCTACCTGTATTTCCACAAAGCCCCCGATGCGCGCGCCTTCCACGAGGAAACCGTGCGCAAGCTCTCCAAACTGCACCTCTACGACTGCCTCCGTGCCAACAAGAGCCTGTCGGCATGGGGCGTGGAGGGGCGCGTGCCGTTTCTCGACAAGGAGTTTCTCGACGTGGCCATGCGCACCAACCCCGAAGCCAAGATGTGCCCGGGCACCACGGTGGAGAAGAAAATCGTGCGCGAGGCGTTTGCCGACATGCTGCCCGAAGAGGTGGCATGGCGCCAGAAGGAGCAGTTCAGCGACGGCGTGGGATATTCGTGGATAGACACACTGAAGCGCATCACCGCCGAGCGCGTGAGCGACGAGGAGATGGCGCACGCCGCCGAACGCTTCCCCATCAACCCTCCGCGCAACAAGGAAGAATACTATTACCGCTCGATATTCGCCGAGCATTTCCCGTCAGACTCGGCGGCACGCACCGTGCCGAGCGTGCCGAGTGTGGCGTGCAGCACGGCTGAGGCTCTCGCGTGGGACGCAGCGTTCAAGAACATGAACGACCCGAGCGGACGTGCCGTGGCCGGTGTGCACGAACAGGCCTACGCCTGACCCACAGGTGCACACGCCGACGGCGGCACATGCAGAACCATGCCGCAAACTGGCGGCATGTTATTTTTATGTTTAAACTCTGGGGCGACACTCTGGCCGTAAAGCCATTGTGCCGCCCCGTCTTTTTGCTCACGTCAATGGGAACAAGACAAAGTTGTCAACTTATCAACAATCGTGGTGTTGATAACTTTACGCTGATATACAACCAATTAACAACATTGCTAACAAAAAAGCATTGCTTTATCCACAAATAAACTGTACTTTATCCACACCATGACAAAGCTTTGTTTGCAACTGAAAAGTGTCTGCCCGCGCTTCTGCGCGGCATGCCTTTTCGCGCGCCAACCGCGCCGTTGTCGGCAAGGTTTTTCGTGTGCATTTTCAAGGCATGTTTTGCCGTGTTGCAAACAAGGCTTCCTTGCAGTGTAAACAAGCCTTGTTTGCGACATAAAGAAGGCTTCCTTGCAATGCAAAGAAGCCTTCTTTTTGGGGGAGGAATATTGGTGTCATGGTGTAGTTTTTCCCCATACATTATTTATTATGCGGATTGTAGGTTTTATGAGGGCAGTTATAAAAAGGCATCTACAAACAAGGTCGTTACAAGCGGGGTTGTTGGTAGACACTATTTTTATGGTTGGGCATAACCCTCGAAGTGAAACCCGACATCGGCAAAAAACATGAAAACTCGTGCGGGCTTTTCCAATTTGTCGGCATGTTTCTTGTGTGAACGGGCTTTTAGTGTTATCTTTGCATTAGAGATAGTGAGGCATTCCGGCAGCCGGAACGGATTCCCGTTGCCGTGGATGTGCATGAAATCATGAAAAATAACATTCAATATAATTAAAAAACAAACGAAAATGGAAGAACAGAAAAACCCACAGGAGAACCAGCAGGGTCTCCAGATTCAGCTCAAACCCGAACTCGCAACAGGCGTTTACGCCAACCTCGCGCTGCTGACACACTCTAAGACCGATTTCGTGCTCGACTTCGTGAGCATGATGCCGGGTGCCAACCCTCAGGTGGCAAGCCGTGTAGTTATGGCTCCCGAGAACGCAAAGCGTCTGCTTATGGCTCTCAACGACAACATAACCAAGTATGAACAGGTATTCGGCAAAATCCAGCTCGAAGAGCAGCCCGCTCCCCGCACGGCCACACCGTTCAATACAGGCAAGGCATAAAGCACGGCTTCCTGCCACTGTCGCATCCCAAACACAGCGTATTCCCTTTAGTCTATTGCCAAGGAAATCGGTGTGTTTGGGATTTTTTTTTGCTGTCCGGCGTAATATTATTTCGATTTTTGCAAGGTAGGGTGTTCAAAATCCGTTTCAAAATCATGCAACGTTTGTACGGTTTTTGCCCCAGTAGGTAGGGTGTTAGAAGTAAGCAAAAGCGCGAGGCCGTTGCGCCCTTGTCAGGGCTGATAATGGTCTTGTGTCTTTCCTGTTTTGAACGTCCTGCCTTTCATTGTTGACATTGGTTCCACGTTTTGCCGGTTTTTTGAACACCCTATCTACAGGTGCTGCGAAAAAGTAAGGCTTCATTTGTCAGAATATATGCAAAGGAAATACATTCAATGTAGTCCTTCGTCCTTGAACTCTCCAATTCGTTGTCCTTCCTTTTGCCGAAGAAATTCGTTGTTTTATTGATTGTTATACGTTGTTGGCCGAATTGACGGCAAATTTCTTCTGTTTCTTACATTATTTGATTATTTCTTTCCGAAAAATTTGTATGGAAGAAATATAATATATAAATTTGGCCGCATAAAAGCTGAATAGACACATAGTCCGATTACTCTGACTATTAATAAACATAATCTAAGATGACATGCAGAAACTCAGTAAATAAACATAACTCAAAGAAAGGGGGCTCAATCAGGATTCTGCTATAATGCAATGTTCGATAAGTTTGTGCTTCTGAAATCGCAGGCTTTTAAAGAAATGTGTGGCGGCAATATAGAAAATATAAAGTAACATTATCCAGACCTTTATGAGCAGCTTTAACCGGTGACGGTCTCACTTTAAAAAAGATTATGATTATGAAGAGATTCCTTTTTGTATATTTATTGCTTCTTTCGCCTCTTTTTGTCTTTGCCAAAACCTCTGATGGCAATCATATAATAAAAGGTGTAGTGGAAAGCACTGAAGGCAAGCCCATTGAGGGAGCTGTGGTTTCATGCCTTTCTTTACCCGATAGCGTTCTTGTTGCAAATGCAATAACTGACAGTGTCGGGATATTCCGCATGGTTTGTGGCGACGAAGCCTTAAATGACATTGCACTCTATGTTTCGTGTATAGGTTTTGAAAATCAATTGCGGCATGTGGAGGCACAAAAGGATGAAGACATCTTGATTTCTCTCAAAGAGACCTCACACCAGTTGAAAGGCGTAACCGTAACTGCCAAGTCTGTTGTCAAAGGCATTCCTGGCGGTTTCTCCTTTACTCCTGGCGGTGCAGAAATGCTTTTGCCTGACGGATATCAACTGTTGAGAGTAACCCCGATGCTTGACGTGGGAGCCGGTGTGAGTATTTGGGGTAAAGGTGGCGCAACAATATACATAAACGGCCGCGACCCCCATATGCCGGAAAATGCGGTGCTTGAAATGCTTCGCACAGTGGAGCCAAAGAGCATAAAGCGTATAGATATAATATACAACCCCGGGGCATCGCAAAAGGCTTCCGACCAAAGCGGAATCGTGAACGTGGTGATGAAACGTCCCGATTATGGATGGATGGGGACTGCAAGCATAAGCGCATTGTATCAAGACAACAGAGTGTCTGAAATTCCTGAAATCTACATGGGCTATGGTCATGGACGGCTCAAATTCTCTGTCAGTGCCAAAGTGGGCGATATGCGTGGGGTGACTGAAAGCGAGAAAAGGTATGAATACAAGACGGAGTCGCTTGGTGTGACTAACAAACTATGGAGAAAATACGCCACTGTCAGTGGTGGGATAAACGCGAATGCAACATACGACATTACGGATAAAAGTCAGGTGGGAATATCAGTGGGTACAAGTCTGCTTGGAGGTGACAGTCGAAATGAAACGTCCATTGTATTGTCCGACGGCAAAACTGGGACCGTGAAACAAGGCAAACAGGTTGACGAGACGAACGCACCGTTCAGATTCCCTGCATATTCGCTTGTGGCTTTCTATTCGTTGCAGACGGACAAGCGCGGAAGCAACCTTGATGTGAATGCTACATATTCCAACAGCATAAGAAAGTCAACCGGAGAAACATACATTTCGTCAGACTTGGGAATGGACAGTTGGCTTTCTTCGCCTTATGCGGAAAAAGACAGGTCAGACCGTAGCCGATTTGGCGTGGAAGCAAAATATACGGAGATGTTTGCAGACGGTAGTACTTTGAAATTTGGCGGTGCTTATGACATTTCTCATGTTGACGAGGACAACCGCTTTGATGATGTAGTGGATGGCGGATATGTAAATAATGCCAAGCGCAGCAACAGGTTCGTGTACGACGAGAATGTGGCAGGGGCGTATGTTGATTACACCCGGCAATGGGCTGAGTTTTTCAATTCTTCTTTAGGCTTGCGTGTGGAGCAGACGCATACACATGGAGACCAACGCGCTACGGGCGAAACTTTCACCCGCGATTATTGGCAACTGTTTCCTAATGTGTCGCTTAGTTTCAATACATTGAACAACAAACACATATTTGGCGTCGATTATTATGTGTTTGTGTGGAGGCCGGAGTATTCAAGACTTAATCCGTTTAAATATTGGACATCGCAGAATACTTATAATGTAGGAAACCCCGACCTTAATCCAGGAAAAATACATTTCCTGACTCTCAAATACAGATTCTTTCAATGGTATGAGTTTGCAGTATGTGGAACGATAGCTCCGCACTACGTGACTTCATATACAGTGCAGGATGGGAACGGCGTGTCGAAAGTCGGCTACGGCGATTTGGGGCGTTCACGAGGCGTGCGCTTCGAACTGAGTGCCTATCGCGGTTTGTTTGGCGGCAGATGGTATCTTAGAGCTCATGCTAGAGCAGGATATGGAAGAAGGAAAGGAAAGGTGGATGTGTACCCGTTAAACGAACACAGTTGGGGCTTCTCGGGTTATGTCCATAACATGGTGTTCTTAAACAATGCGCGCGATTTCGAGCTTAGCACGGTATATTCTTTTAGTGCGGCGGGGCACGAAGGTTCGGAAACCCGACCGGCAAAACATATGGTTTCGCTGAGTGTCAGCAAATCGTTTGGGTTTGGCGGTTCGGTTTCGTTGGATTTCTCGGGGGTTTTCCCGTGGAAAGACAAGACATTCTATGAAACGTCCACATATTATTACCAGTCACGCAATCTTACGTCACCGACATGTGTTAGCGTTTTTTTCAGACAGAAGTTTGGCAAGAAGCGTGTGCGTGGTGCAAGAGTGCGCAAAGACAGCGCATTTGAAGCAAGGCAAAAGTAGTGGTCACTCTTTCGCAGATAATTGGCAAGAAACGCGTGCGCGGAATAAACAGCCGAACATCAAATTCAATTTGTTTTTTTGCCCGGTAAAAATATTGCAACATGAAAAGTCCCGTAGGGTAAGGTCGGTGCTGAAAGGCATGGCGTTAAAACCTCGAATTGTTTTGCGATTATAAACAAGCATAAAGCCCCAGCCAATCATAGCTCTGTAAGAGCGCAATGTTCGTAGCCCAGGGTGAGCCGTTTGCGTCAGCAAACGGTGTAACCTTGGGTCTAAACGACAAATACGAGGTCTGGTCTGTAAGGTCAGCACCGTAATCACAACCCTATGTTGTTGTGCTAATTTCTTCCTTCGTCCTTGAATGCTCCAACGCATTGTCTGTTTCTTTTACCGAAGAAATATGTTGTTTTATTGAATATTGTCCACTGTTTGCCGAGCTGATAACAAATTTCTTCTGTTTATTACATTTTTTATCTTTTTCTTTCCGAAAAATTTGTATGGTTGGAATATAATATATAAATTTGGCCGCATAAGAACTGAATAGAGGCATTGCCCGATTACTCTGACTATTATCAACATAACCTAAAGCGATATGAAGAAATCCAGTAAGTATAACACAACTTTAAGAATCAGTACTCAATATGGAATTTGCTATAATGCCGTATCTGACAAGTTTGTGCTTCTGAAATCGCAGACTTATGAAGAAATGTGTGGCGGCAAATGAATTTGTCGTAATCAATAAACAATCCAAACTTTTAATCAACATGAAACGATTAACACGAATCGACGGATTCCTGAAGTCTTTAGAAGGCAAAGGAGTCATTACGGCTGAGATGCAGTCTATGGTGTTCTCTCCTGACTTTGGCATGTTGGGAGGTGACAATGTAGGCACTGCAAAGAAAAATTGTTCTAATGGGGGCAATGGTTGCAATGGGGTGAATGGGTATTGTACGAATATTGATGTTTGTTCCGATGATGCCATAAATGGAAGTTGCAAAAACACAAATCTGTTGTCGCCTGCATGCAAACAAGTAGAAACCAATCCAGTAAAAGAATGTGGAACAGGAAACATCGGGAAAAATCTTTCTATAATGTCGTGCGGAGGATAATCCGTGCCGACAGATGAAAGACTGGCATTCTGTGTTATGCCAAAGACATTGTGCAGTAATTCTTGATTTGTGAAACTCTTCCGCCTGCAGTATTGAATATATTGTGGGCGGAATTAAACCAAACCTGTTATGGGAAAAATGTTTCGGGCTTTTGTGTTTCTGCTTGTTTGCAGCTTTATGTCGGTGAGCGTTTTTGCTGACAACACAAATATAAAAGGGAAAATAGTAGACGGCACCGGGAAACCGATAGAGGGCGCAGTGGCTTCATGCCTTTCTTTGGCGGACAGCACGCTTGTTGCCAATGCTATAACAGACAGTATCGGCGTTTTTAATATAATTGTAGGCGACAGTGCGGCTGACAATAGTTTTATAGTTGTCTCCTGTGTGGGATACGAGCGTAAGGAAATCGTGCTTGGCAAAGAGACAAGGGACGATGTGCTTGTCACGCTTAAAGAAACTGCACACCAGCTGAAAGGTGTAACCGTAACGGCTAAATCAAGGATAGAGGGGTTGCCCGGCGGCTATTCATTCACTCCTGGAGGGGCTGAAATGCTTTTGGAGGACGGATATACCTTGCTGAAGGTAACGCCCATGCTTAATGTTGACGGAAGGAGCATCAGCATAATAGGAAAAGGTGACGCGAAAATTTATATAAACGGCAAGGACCCCCACATGCCGGCAGACATGGTGCTTGACATGCTCTACACGGTGGAGCCAAAGAGCATAAAGCGTATAGACATTATGTATAATCCCGGGGCATCGCAAAGGGCTTCCGACCAAAGAGGCATCGTCAATGTGGTGATGAACCGTCCTGATTACGGTTGGACGGGGCGCGCCGATTTGTATGGCGGCCTGCAAAACAAACGGTTGTCTGAAAGTGGCGGAACATATTTGGGATATGGGCACGGCCCATTTAAATTCTCTGCAAATATAAGATTGGATGACACTCGCGGCGTGACTGAAAGTGAATATGGATATGATTACAAATCAGATGCGATCAGCGTGCTGAATACCGGCAGGGCGGAGAGCAAGTCTTTCAGCGGCAGCATAAACATGAATGCCGTGTATGAGATTGACAGCAAGAGCGATATCGGCTTGTCGGTGGCGACAAGCTTGAAAAGGAGCACGTCGGCGAACGAGACTTCAATTCTTCTGAAAAACGGCAAGGAAGGCACTGGGAACAGTGGAACGCAGACATCTGAATACAAGACCCCCACCCGGTTGCCTGGCTATTCGCTTTTGGCCTTTTACTCGTTGAAGCCCGGAAAGTTGAGCACGTTTGAAGCCAACGTGTCGTATTCAAACAGAAAAAACAGAACTACTGGCAACGTGAAAATACCTTCCGGCATGGGAATGGACAGTTGGCTTGCGGCCCCTTATGAGGAATTTGACAGAAGTGCAGCCCACGGATTCGGAGTGGAAGTGAAATACACCAAGATGTTTGCCAATGGTGGTTATATCGGTTTTGGCGGAGCCTATGACATTTCGCATGTGGACGATGACGGGCGGTTCTCCGATTTGGTTGACGGTGTCTATGTGGACAATGCCCTGCGCAGCAACAGGTTCTTGTATGACGAGAATGTTGCAGGGGCGTATGTCGATTACAGCCGGGATTGGACAAGTTTTTTCAGCTCTACCATCGGGCTGCGTGTGGAGCAGACCCATATACATGGCGATCAGCGTTCCACCGGCGAGACTTTCACACGCGACTATCTGCAGTTCTTCCCGAATGTGTCGCTTAGCTTCAATACGCTCAACCAGAAAAACATATTCGGAATAAATTATTCTGTGTCCGGTTGGAGGTCGCCTTTCACTAGGCTCAATCCGTTTAAGTATTGGACTTCCCCAAACACGTATAGGGTGGGAAATCCGAATCTGAAGCCGGGAAAATTTCATTTCTTGTCATTAAGCTATCGTTTTTTGCAGTGGTATGAAGTTGCTGTCCGTGCCTTAATCTCTCCTAATGTCGTTACTTCTTATACAACGCAAGAAGGCAACGGCGTTTCAAAAACGGGATACGGAGATTTGGGCAACTCGAAGGGTGTCGGATTTATGTTTAGTGCCTACCGCAGTTTCTGGGGTGGCAGATATTATGTCAATGCAGAGGCGAGCTTCGGATATGACAGAATGAAAGGAAATGTGGAAAATGACTTGGTGAATCGGCGCTATTGGGGAGGGGGGTGTACTTTGACAAATACCTTTTTCATAAACAAGGCGCGTGATTTCGGCTTGCTCTTGTTTTATGATTTTTCGGCGAAGAGGCATGAAATGGCTGAAGCCCGCCCGGCGAAGCATATTATAGCCGCCAAAATCTCCAAGACATTCGCTTTCGGCGGCACATTGGAGATTGGGTACGGCGACGAGTTCCCGCGGAAATACAAGTGCTCCTATGAAACGCCTTCGTATTACTATCAATCGCGCAGTTTGACGTCGTCTGCAAGAGTGTCGGTTTCTTTCTCGCAGAAGTTTGGCAAGAAACGCGTGCGCGGGGCGGCTAAACGGTCGAATTTCAAATTCGAGTCAAGAATGGACGATGACAGTAAAAAATAGGTGCTGATGAGGCGTATAAAGTCGTTCCAGCAACTTGAACATTCCGATTGCGGCATCACGTGCATCCGCATCGTGGCGCATTATTACGGAAAGAAGGTTCCGCTGAAGATGCTGCGCGAATTGTGCGATGTGGGGCGCATGGGTATTTCCCTGCGCGACATTATGGAATGCACGCGCAAGTTGGGTTTCCGTTCCGAGGCGGTGAAGATCGGGCTGGAGGATGTGGAGCGCATGCCGCTGCCCGCAATTCTGTATTGGGAGCAGCGCCATTATGTGGTGCTCTACAGGATAAGCAGGGGCGGCAGACTCTTTCACATTGCCGACCCGGCACGCGGCAAGGTGCGCTTGGGGCGCGACGACTTCATGCGCCACTGGCAGGCGCACGACGGCAGTGGCATGGCGATAGTGATGGACCCCACGGATGAATTCTACGACAAGGAATACCCCAAGGAACGGCATAGCGGCAAGGGTCTGTGGCTGATGCTGAGAGGCGCGGTGAGCAGAAACAAAATTGTGTTTTGCACGGTGATTCTGCTCGCCACATTAGGCATGGCAGCCGATGTGGTGACCCCCGTGCTCTTCCAGCGCACTGTGGACGATGGCATCAACGGCAAAGACATAGGGTTGGTGTGGCTACTTGTGTCAGGGCAGTTCTGCATGTTTCTCGGCAACTATGTGTCGGGAAGCGTTGCCGACCTGCTGCTCACCAAGATGGGACTGCGCATGGGCGTGAGGATGATGGGCGAATATCTGCAAAAACTCATACGCTTGCCGGTGTCGTTCTTCGACCGTAAAGTGAGCGCAGACCTCATACAGAAACTCGACGATCAGAACCGCTTGAAGAACTTTCTGCTAAACATGCCCGAGACGATATTCTTCACGATTGTCAATCTCGTCGTATTCTCGGTGCTTCTCGTGTGGTATAGCAGGACGGTGTTTCTTATATTCCTCGCTGCCACATTGCTCTCTTTCGCATGGACAAGGCTGCACCTGCGTCGCCGCAAGTCGATAGACTACTCGTTGTTCTCTTATTCGGCAGAGAACAGGAACAACGTGTACGAACTGGTGAACGGCATGCAGGAGATAAAAATAAACAATGCACAGCAGACACGCGTGGCGGTGTGGAACGAGGTGCAGCAGAAAATAAACTGCCTTTCGATGCAGTCGGCATATGTCAACCTTTCCATTGGAAGCGGAAACCTGTTCTTCTCGCGCATAAAAGACATTGCAATGACGGGAATCTGTGCCACAATGGTGATAAAGGGCGACCTGACGATAGGCGAGATGATGACCATAAGCTACATAGCAGGGCGGCTTTCGGGGGCTTTTTCCAATATCGTGAGCATGCCCGGCACTCTGCAAGACGCTTCGATGTCGTATGAACGCCTCGACGAGGTGCTCAACACGCCAGAAGAAACAACGGCGGAACGCACGGCTGCACATGTCGAAGGCGAAGACTTGCGCCTTGAAAACGTGTCGTTTAAATATCCCGGCTCTTACTCTCCTTTCGTGGTGAAGAATTTCTCGGCAGTGATTCCGCACGGCAAGACTACGGCAGTGGTGGGGGCGAGCGGCTGCGGCAAGACAACGCTGATAAAACTGATGCTCGGCTTCTATGCGCCGCAGGGCGGCAGCGTTCGCGTTGGCAACACCGACCTTGTACAGTTGGATAGCGACGAATGGCTGCGGCATTGCGGCGTGGTGATGCAAAACGGCTACATATTCAGCGGCACGATATTGCAGAACATAGCCATTGCCGACGTTTCGCCAGACCTTGAAAAGGCGCGTGATGCGGCAAGGGTAGCTTGCATCGACGATTTCTTCTCGTTGCTGCCCATGGGCTATCACACCAAACTCGGAGTGGCGGGGCTTGAACTCAGCGGCGGACAGAGGCAGAGACTGTTTATCGCTCGCGCCGTCTACAAGAACCCGCAAGTGCTGTTTCTTGACGAGGCGACATCGTCGCTCGATGCAGGCAACGAGTCTTCTATAGTGGAAAACCTCGCCCACTACAACCAGGGGCGGACAGTGGTGGTGGCGGCGCACAGGTTGAGTACGGTGCGCCGTGCAGACAACATTATATTTATGAGTCGTGGCGAACTGGTGGAGCAGGGTACGCACGACCAACTGGTGGCGCGGCGCGGTGCTTATTATAAATTGGTGAAAGAACAACTTTGACCGTTTCCGTGCGCAGCACGTTCGTGTTCCGGCACATGTGCAGATGCATTTCAATCGCGATGCGTGCGAGCATTGACTGTGTGCGAGGCTGTGCTGCCGCATCGGCAGTGCAGCAACACTGGGTGGAACAATGTCTATTATGTGTAAATATAAGTTAAAATAACTTGTATTTGTATAATATGGACTTATCGGCGTGCGGTTGCTTTTTTATATATTAGGTAGTTAGGGAAAAAGTTTGTACCTTTGCAGCCCGAAACAGCTTTGTAATATGCTGTGTACGATAACTTCGACAAAAAACAATAAAATATATAAATTTAAAAAGTAAAATTATGCCTACTATTTCACAATTGGTAAGAAAAGGCAGAAAGGTGCTCGTAGACAAGAGCAAATCTCCGGCTTTGGATTCATGTCCTCAGCGTCGTGGAGTGTGCGTGCGTGTCTACACAACCACACCTAAGAAGCCTAATTCGGCAATGCGTAAGGTTGCCCGTGTTCGTCTGACAAACTCGAAGGAAGTGAACTCCTACATCCCGGGAGAAGGCCACAACCTGCAGGAGCACTCAATCGTGCTGGTTCGCGGTGGTCGTGTCAAGGACCTTCCCGGTGTGCGTTACCACATCGTTCGCGGAACACTCGATACAGCCGGTGTTGCCAACCGTACACAGCGCCGTTCGAAGTATGGTGCAAAGCGTCCTAAGGCAAAGAAGTAATCAGGCGAAGCTGATACAGGACGAAGTTATTTATCAAAACGTTTTGCTGGAGAATTGTTAAACGACAGGTTGAGTAAATGTCCGGGTGCGGACGTTGAAGAACATCAAGAAACAGCCCCAAGCAGACAGAATTTTTTCAAAACAAAATGAGAAAAGCAAAACCAAAGAAGCGCGTAATCCTTCCGGATCCCGTGTTCAACGACCAGAAAGTGTCGAAGTTTGTAAACCACTTGATGTATGACGGAAAGAAGAACACGTCATACGAGATTTTCTACAAAGCCCTTGATACCGTTAAGGAGAAGATGGCCAAAGAAGAGAAACCCGCTCTCGAAATATGGAAGCAGGCTCTCGACAACATCACTCCCCAGGTGGAGGTGAAGAGCCGCCGTATCGGTGGTGCCACATTCCAGGTGCCTACCGAGATACGTCCCGAGCGCAAGGAGAGCATCTCGATGAAGAACCTCATCGCATATGCACGCAAGCGCGGCGGAAAGACAATGGCCGACAAGCTCGCTGCCGAGATTATGGATGCCTACAACAACCAGGGTGGCGCATACAAGCGCAAGGAAGACATGCACCGCATGGCTGAGGCTAACCGCGCTTTCGCTCATTTCAGATTCTAATCTATTAAATAAGGTAAAAGGAAAATGGCAAATCGCGATTTACATTTGACTCGCAACATCGGTATCATGGCACACATCGACGCCGGTAAGACCACCACTTCTGAGCGTATCCTTTTCTACACAGGAAAGACACACAAGATTGGTGAGGTTCACGACGGTGCAGCAACCATGGACTGGATGGCACAGGAGCAGGAGCGTGGTATCACTATCACGTCGGCTGCCACGACATGTAACTGGAACTATCTCGGCAAGTCGTACAAGATTAACTTGATCGACACTCCGGGACACGTTGACTTTACCGCCGAGGTTGAGCGCTCACTGCGCGTGCTCGACGGAGCCGTTGCCACCTATTCTGCCGCCGACGGCGTTCAGCCCCAGTCGGAGACAGTGTGGCGCCAGGCCGACAAGTACAACGTTCCGCGCATCGGTTATGTGAACAAGATGGACCGTTCGGGTGCTGACTTCTTCGAGACAGTGCAGCAGATGAAGGACATCCTCGGCGCAAATCCTTGCCCCGTGCAGATACCTATCGGTGCTGAGGAGAACTTCAAGGGCGTTGTTGACCTCATCAAGATGAAGGCCATCCTCTGGCACGACGAGACAATGGGTGCAGAGTATGACATCGAGGACATCCCCGCCGACCTCGTTGACGAGGCCAACGAGTGGAGAGAGAAGATGGTGGAAAGTGCCGCCAGCTTCGACGACGACCTCATGGAGAAATATCTCGAGGGACAGGAAATTCCCGAAGAGCAGCTCATCGCCGCCATCCGCAAGGGTACGATAGCAATGGAGTTGACTCCTATGACCCTCGGTTCTTCATACAAGAACAAGGGCGTACAGCCGCTGCTCGACTACGTTTGCGCATTCCTTCCTTCACCGCTCGACACAACAGCTATCGTGGGCGTAAACCCCGACACTGAGGAAGAGGAAGACCGCAAGCCGTCGGAGGACGAACCTACATCGGCTCTCGCGTTCAAGATCGCTACCGACCCGTTCATGGGTCGTCTGGTGTTCTTCCGCGTTTACTCGGGTAAGGTTGCCGCTGGCTCTTACGTCTACAATACTCGCTCACGCAAGAAGGAGCGCATCAGCCGTCTGTTCCAGATGAACTCCAACAAGGAAATCCCGATGGAGACAATCGACGCCGGCGACATCGGCGCAGGTGTGGGCTTCAAGGATATCCGTACCGGTGACACTCTCTGCGACGAGGGACATCCTATCGTGCTGGAGTCGATGACATTCCCCGACACCGTGATTTCTATCGCTGTGGAGCCGAAGAGTCAGGCCGACATCGCAAAACTCGACAACGGTCTTGCAAAACTCGCCGAGGAAGACCCGACATTCACCGTGCGTACCGACGAGCAGAGCGGCCAGACCATCATCTCGGGTATGGGTGAGCTTCACCTCGACATCATCATCGACCGTCTGAAGCGTGAGTTCAAGGTTGAGTGCAACCAGGGCAAGCCCCAGGTTAACTATAAAGAGGCCATCACCAAGCCCGTTACTCTCCGCGAGGTTTACAAGAAGCAGAGCGGTGGTCGCGGTAAGTTCGCCGACATCATCGTTACAATAAGCCCGAAGGATGCCGATTACAAAGAAGGCGATTTCCAGTTTGTCAACGAGGTTAAGGGCGGTAACATTCCCAAGGAATTCATCCCCTCGGTGCAGAAGGGCTTCGAGAACGCCATGAAGAACGGTGTGCTCGGCGGCTATCCCATGACCGACCTCAAGGTTGTGCTCACCGACGGTTCGTTCCACCCGGTTGACTCCGACCAGCTCTCGTTCGAGCTTGCTGCCCTCAACGCCTACAAGAACGCTTGCCCGAAGGCAGGTCCGGTGCTCATGGAGCCCATCATGAAGGTAGAGGTAGTGACACCCGAAGAGAACATGGGTGATGTAATCGGCGACTTGAACAAGCGTCGCGGACAGGTTGAAGGCATGGAAGAGGCTCGCTCAGGCGCACGCATCGTGAAGGCCATGGTTCCGCTGTCGGAAATGTTCGGTTACGTTACCGCTCTCCGCACCATCACCTCGGGCCGTGCCACAAGCTCCATGGAGTATGACCACCACTCACCGCTCTCAAGCTCGATAGCAAAGGCTGTGCTTGAGGAAGTGAAGGGCCGTGCCGACTTGGTGTAATTGGTATAAACACTGAAAGAAACAACTGAAGCAGGGAGCACCGTTTAGCGAATGACTCTTAAGCGGTGCCCCGCTTCTCTTGAACTTTAACAATCACAACATCCAAAAATAACAATGAGTCAGAAAATCAGAATCAAGCTGAAGAGCTACGACCACAAGTTGGTAGACAAGTCAGCAGAGAAAATCGTGAAGGCTGTGAAGGCCACAGGCGCAATCGTCAGCGGTCCTATTCCATTGCCCACACACAAACGCATCTACACCGTAAACCGTAGTACGTTCGTAAACAAGAAGGCACGCGAGCAGTTCCAGCTCAGCGACTTCAAGCGTCTTATCGACATCTACAGCTCTACCGCAAAGACAGTAGACGCTCTTATGAAACTCGAACTGCCCAGCGGCGTTGAGGTAGAAATCAAGGTTTAAAAACATATTTAACATCAATTGAAATGCCAGGATTAATTGGAAGAAAAATCGGAATGACATCCGTTTTCAGTGCCGACGGCAAGAATGTGCCGTGCACTGTTATCGAAGCTGGTCCTTGTGTCGTAACCCAGGTTAAGACCGTAGAGAAAGACGGTTACAAGGCTGTTCAGCTCGGCTTCGGCGAAGCCAAGGAAAAGAACACCACAAAGCCTATGATGGGTTGCTTCAAGAAAGCAGGCACAACACCTAAGCAGCACTTGGCCGAGTTCAAGTTTGACGAGGAATACAACCTCGGCGACACCATCACCGTTGAGCTGTTCAACGATGCAGAGTTTGTCGACATCGTCGGCACATCCAAGGGAAAAGGTTTCCAGGGTGTCGTTAAGCGTCACGGATTCGGCGGCGTAGGCCAGAGCACACACGGTCAGGACGACCGCGCCCGCAAGCCGGGATCTATCGGTGCCTGCTCTTACCCTGCAAAGGTGTTCAAGGGAATGCGCATGGGCGGCCAGATGGGCGGCGACCGCGTTACAACCCAGAATCTGAAAGTGTTAAAAGTAATTCCGGAGCACAACATCCTCATCGTGAAGGGTTCTGTTGCCGGATGCAAAGGTTCAACCGTATTAATAAAGAAATAATGGAAGTTAGCGTATTAAATATCAACGGTCAGGAGACTGGAAGAAAGGTTACGTTGAACGAAGCTGTATTCGGAATCGAGCCTAACGATCACGTCCTTTATCTCGACGTAAAGCAATATCTCGCTAACCAGCGTCAGGGTACGGCGAAATCTAAGGAAAGAAGCGAAGTAAGCGGTTCTACACGCAAGCTCGGACGCCAGAAGGGCGGCGGCGGTGCACGCCGTGGTGACATCAATTCGCCGGTGCTCGTGGGCGGTGGACGCGTGTTCGGTCCGAAACCTCGCGACTATCGTTTCAAACTCAACAAGAAAGTTAAGCTTCTCGCACGCAAGTCTGCTCTCTCCTACAAGGCTCAGGAAAGTGCCATCGTAGTGGTTGAAGATTTCACAATGGAGGCCCCGAAGACTAAAGATTTCGTAAATATTACTAAAAATCTGAAAGTTGAGGGCAAAAAACTCCTTCTTCTTTTGCCGGAAGTAAATAAAAACGTATTTTTGTCGTCCCGTAACTTGCAGCGCACCGAAGTTATGACAGCTTCTGCCCTCAACGCTTACAAAGTGCTGAATGCAGACGTGCTCGTCGTGACCGAAAATTCGCTGAAAGCTATTGATGCGACCTTAACCAAATAAATAGGAGACAAAACAACATGGCATTTATCATAAAACCATTGGTCACAGAGAAAATGACCAAGCTCACAGAAAAGTCTTCTGTAGAAAAGTCCTACAAGATTAAGGGCGAGACGCGCACCAAAAAGGCAGAGGCCAAGTTTGGCTTCATCGTAAAGCCTGAGGCCAACAAGCTCGAAATCAAGAAGGAAGTTGAGGGCAAGTACAATGTGACGGTGATTGACGTGAACACAATGCGTTACGCAGGCAAGCGTCAGAGCCGCTACACACGCAAGGGCCTCGTGAGAGGTCAGAAGAATGCGTTCAAGAAAGCAATCGTCACCCTGAAGGAAGGCGATACAATCGATTTTTACAGCAATATCTAAAATAAAAAATGGCAGTACGTAAATTGAAACCGGTTACACCGGGACAAAGACACAAGGTTATTGGCACGTTCGAGGAGATTACTGCATCCGTGCCAGAGAAGTCTCTCGTTTTCGGCAAGCGCTCTACTGGTGGTCGAAACAACACCGGAAAGATGACCGTCCGCTACATGGGCGGCGGCCACAAGAGGAAGTATCGTCTCATCGACTTCAAGCGAGAGAAAGATGGTGTTCCAGCTGTAGTTAAGACAATCGAATACGATCCGAACCGTTCGGCTCGTATCGCTTTGTTGTATTATGCAGATGGTGAAAAACGTTACATTATTGCTCCTAACGGACTGGAAGTGGGAACTACCCTCATGTCGGGTGCTGACGCTGCACCTGAGGTGGGCAACGCACTTCCGCTCGCAAACATTCCCGTTGGTACTGTGATACACAACATTGAGTTGCGTCCAGGCCAGGGTGCTCTGCTCGTTCGTTCGGCTGGTAATTTCGCTCAGTTGACTTCTCGTGAAGGCAGTTACTGTATTATTAAGCTCCCTTCTGGTGAAACACGCCAGATTCTGAGTGCTTGTAAGGCTACCATTGGTAGTGTGGGCAACTCCGACCACGCTCTCGAACAGTCTGGTAAGGCTGGTCGTTCGCGCTGGCTTGGCCGCCGTCCTCACAACCGTGGTGTCGTGATGAACCCTGTTGACCACCCGATGGGTGGTGGTGAAGGACGTCAGTCTGGAGGTCATCCTCGTTCACGCAAGGGCTTGTATGCTAAGGGTCTCAAGACTCGTGCACCCAAGAAGCATTCAAACAAGTATATCATTGAAAGAGCTAAAAAATAATCAAACAAGAGTAAATTATGAGTCGTTCACTAAAAAAAGGTCCATATATCAACGTGTCGCTTGAGAAGAAAATTCTCGCCATGAACGAAAGCGGCAAGAAGACTGTTGTAAAGACTTGGGCCAGAGCATCAATGATCTCACCCGATTTCGTGGGACACACTGTTGCAGTTCATAACGGAAATAAATTTATCCCTGTTTACGTAACCGAGAACATGGTGGGTCACAAGCTCGGCGAATTCGCGCCGACACGTCGATTCGGAGGCCATTCCGGCAACAGAAAGTAAAAAGGGTTAAAACCATTTAAAACAAGAAACAAATAATGGGAGCAAGAAAACATATATCGGCTGAAAAAAGAAAAGAAGCCCGTAAGAATTTGTACTTCGCAAAGCTCAAGGGCGTTCCTTCTTCACCACGCAAAATGCGCTATGTTGTTGACATGGTGCGTGGCATGGAGGTGAACCGCGCCCTCGGAGTACTCCGATTCTCCAAGAAGCAGGCCGCTGCTGACGTTGAGAAACTGTTGCGCTCGGCTATCGCCAACTGGGAAGCTAAAAACGACCGCAAGGCAGAAGACGGCGAACTCTACATCTCGAAGGTGTTCGTTGACGAAGGCGTGACAATGAAGCGCATGAGACCGGCACCGCAGGGACGTGGATACCGCATCCGCAAGCGCAGCAACCACGTTACACTGTTTGTTGATTCCAAAACTAATGACGAAAAATAATAAGTAGAATGGGACAGAAAGTTAATCCAATAAGCAACCGCCTCGGCATCATCCGCGGCTGGGACTCAAATTGGTTCGGTGGAAAGAGCTTCGGAGACAACCTCGTAGAGGACAGAAAAATCCGCAAGTATCTCAACAAGCGTCTGGAGAAAGCCAGCGTCTCGAGAATCGTCATCGAGCGTACTTTGAAACTCATCACTATCACAATCTGCACAGCCCGTCCGGGCATCGTCATTGGCAAAGGTGGTCAGGATGTAGACAAATTGAAGGAAGAGTTGAAGAAACTCTACAAGAAGGATATCCAAATCAATATCTACGAGGTAAAGAAGCCTGAACTCGACGCAACTATCGTGGGCAACAACATCGCCCGTCAGGTTGAAGGCAAAATCGCTTACCGCCGCGCCATCAAGATGGCTATCCAGAACACAATGCGCGCTGGCGCAGAGGGTGTGAAAATACAAATCACTGGCCGTCTGAACGGTGCCGAAATGGCACGCAAGGAAATGTACAAAGAGGGACGTACCCCGCTGCACACTTTCCGCGCAGATATCGATTACTGCCAGGCAGAGGCCCTCACAAAGGTGGGACTCTTGGGCATCAAGGTATGGATTTGCCGTGGTGAGGTTTACGGTGACTGCGACTTGACACCCAACTTCGCACAGGAAAAGCAGAACGGTGGTTCAAGCAACGGACGCGGCAACCGCGGTAACCGTAAGAGAAACAATAACCGCTAAAACCAGTAGATTATCATGTTACAGCCAAAAAGAGTAAAATATAGAAGACCGCAAGACGGACGCGGCAACAAAGGCAACGCCCACAGAGGCACACAATTGGCTTTCGGATCGTTCGGCATCAAGACACTTGAGGCAAAATGGATAGACAGCCGTCAGATAGAGGCTGCTCGTGTGGCCGTTAACCGCTACATGCAGCGTGAAGGACAGGTTTGGATACGCATATTCCCGGACAAACCAATCACCCGCAAGCCGGCTGACGTGCGTATGGGTAAAGGAAAGGGAGATCCCGCAGGATGGGTGGCTCCCGTGACACCGGGACGCATCCTCTTCGAGGTTGAAGGCGTAAGCTTCGACATCGCAAAGGAAGCCCTCCGCCTCGCAGCCCAGAAACTTCCTGTAAAGACAAAGTTTGTTGTAAGACGTGACTACGATAAAAACGCTTAAGCTATGAAGAGTAAAGAAGTAAGAGAAATGGATGCCAAGACCTTGGCAGAGACCTTGGAGAACCTCACGGAAAAACTTGACCAACTCAAGCTCAACCACGCGGTAACTCCTCTTGAAAATCCATCACAGATAAAGGCTGTTCGTCGTGACATCGCACGTCTGAAGACTGAAATCCGCCAGAGAGAACTTAACAAATAACAATGGTCCAGATGGAAACAAGAAATTTAAGAAAAACAAGACAGGGTGTCGTTATTAGCAACAAAATGGATAAAACCATTGTTATCGCAGCTAAGTTCAAGGAGATGCACCCTATTTACGGTAAGTTCGTCCAGAAGACAAAGAAATACCACGCTCACGACGAGAAGAACGAAGCCAACATGGGCGACACTGTGCTCATCATGGAAACCCGTCCTTTGAGCAAGACCAAGAGATGGAGATTAGTTCAAATAATTGAAAAAGCTAAGTAATTATGATACAAGCAGAATCAAGACTTACAGTATGTGACAACAGCGGCGCGCGCGAAGCTCTCTGCATCCGCGTACTCGGTGGTACCGGACGCCGTTATGCAAGTGTTGGTGACGTTATTGTCGTAGCTGTCAAGAACGTTATCCCGTCAAGCGATTTGAAGAAGGGTGCGGTATCTAAAGCTTTGATCGTTCGCACTAAGAAGGAAATACGTCGTGCTGACGGTTCCTATATCCGTTTCGACGACAACGCGTGCGTCCTGCTCAACAACGCCGGCGAACTTCGCGGAAGCCGTATCTTCGGCCCCGTTGCCCGTGAGCTGCGTGCAGTGAATATGAAGGTCGTTTCTTTGGCACCTGAGGTTCTTTAATGTTTAAAAACGCAATCAAGTAATGAGTAAATTACATATCAAGAAAAATGATACAGTCGTTGTCCTTGCCGGTGAGGATAAGGGCAAGACTGGCAAGGTGCTCAAGGTGCAGGTGGAGAAGAACCGCGCCATCGTTGAAGGTGTGAACATCGTCTCGAAGAGCACAAAGCCTTCTGCCAAGAATCCTCAAGGAGGCATCGTGAAGCAGGAAGCTCCGATACACATCTCTAACCTGAGCCTTATCGACCCGAAGAGTGGCAAGGCTACTCGCATCGCCATCAAGGTCGGTGACGACGGCAAGAAAGTACGCATCGCTAAAAAATCTGGGGAGGAAATCAAATAATGGATACAGCACAGTTAAAGAAAGTATATGCCGAGAGCATCGCTCCGGCACTTCAGAAGCAGTTCAACTATTCTTCTGCAATGCAGATTCCCGTGCTGAAGAAAATCGTCATCAACCAGGGACTCGGTGACGCTACTCAGGACAAGAAAATCATTGACGTGGCCATCAACGAGATTTCCACCATCGCAGGCCAGAAGGCTGTGGCTACTTACTCAAAGAAGGACATCGCCAACTTCAAGCTGCGCAAGAAGATGCCTATCGGCGTTATGGTGACACTGCGCCGCGAGCGCATGTACGAGTTCCTTGAGAAACTCGTGCGCATCGCACTCCCCCGTATCCGCGACTTTAAGGGCATCGAGAGCAAGTTCGACGGACGTGGCAACTATACCCTCGGTATTCAGGAGCAGATTATCTTCCCTGAAATTAACATCGACCAGATTGACCGCATACAGGGTATGAACATCACTTTCGTTACCTCGGCTACAACCGACGAAGAGGGCTATGCTCTCCTCAAGGCATTCGGCCTTCCTTTTAAAAACGCTAAAAACGATTAAGCAATATGGCAAAAGAATCAATGATCGCCCGCGAGGTGAAGCGTGCCAAACTCGTGGCACGCTATGCTGAGAAACGTGCCGCACTGAAGAAAATCATCGCAACAAGCGAAGATCCTTCTGAGGCTTACGAGGCAGCCCGCAAACTGCAGTCAATCCCCAAGAATGCCAACCCCATCCGTCTGCACAACCGTTGCAAGATAACTGGCCGTCCGAAAGGATATCTCCGCCAGTTCGGCCTGTCGCGTATCCAGTTCCGCGAGATGGCTTCGGCAGGTTTGATACCGGGTGTAAAGAAAGCAAGCTGGTAAATACTTTTAATATTGTCGGGGAAGTCCCGATTAATTAAATCTTTATATATAATGACAGATCCAATAGCAGATTTTCTGACAAGACTCAGAAACGCAATCATGGCACATCATCGTGTCGTCGAGATTCCTGCGTCTAACTTGAAGAAAGAGATTACAAAAATCCTCTTCGAGAAGGGCTACATCCTGAACTACAAGTTCGTTGAAGATGGTCCTCAGGGTACAATCAAGGTTGCCTTGAAGTACGACCCTGCAACAAAGACAAACGCAATCAAGTCTTTGAAGCGCATTTCCACTCCCGGTCTCCGCAAGTACACCGGTTACAAGGATATGCCGAGAGTAATTAACGGATTGGGTATCGCAATTTTGTCCACATCCAAAGGTGTCATGACCGACAAGGAGGCTTCCGCTCTTAAGATAGGTGGCGAAGTCCTTTGCTATGTTTATTAATTGGAGGATTGAATATGTCAAGAATAGGAAAATTACCAATTAGTATTCCCGCAGGCGTGACAGTCACCCTGAACAATGGTGTGGTAAATGTAAAAGGCCCGAAGGGCGAACTCTCGCAGAAAGTAGACCCGTCTATCATCGTAAAGGTAGAGGACGGACATGTGACTTTCGAGGTTGACGAGAACAGCCCCGTTAACTACAAGCAGAAATCAGCATTCCACGGTCTCTACCGCTCGCTTGTCAACAACATGGTTGTTGGAGTAAGCGAAGGCTACAAGAAAGTTATGGAGCTTGTCGGTGTCGGTTATCGTGTGTCAAATCAGGGCAACGTCATCGAGTTCTCTCTCGGTTACACTCACCCTATCTTCCTTGAACTTCCCTCTGAAGTGAAGGTTGAGACCAAGAGTGAGAGAAACCAGAACCCCCTCTTGACCCTGGAGTCTTGCGACAAGCAGCTTCTCGGTCTCATTTGTGCCAAAATTCGTTCTTTCCGTATGCCTGAGCCTTACAAAGGAAAAGGTATATTGTTCCAAGGCGAAGTCATCCGCAGGAAGTCTGGTAAGTCAGCTTCAGCTAAGTAACATTCTTAATTTTACGATTATGACAACAAAGAAAGTAGAAAGACGAATCAAAATCAAATATAGAGTTCGTAAACGCATCAGCGGAACGGCAGAGCGTCCCCGTCTGAGCGTATTCCGCAGCAACAAGCAGATTTACGCACAGGTCATCAACGACTTGAACGGAACGACCTTGGCTTCGGCTTCATCACTCGGCCTCGAGAAGATGCCGAAGATTGAGCAGGCTGCAAAGGTGGGCGAGCTCGTGGCTGCAAATGCACAGGCTGCCGGTGTTACGACAGTTGTTTTCGACCGTAACGGATATCTTTACCACGGACGTGTGAAGGAGCTTGCTGACGCAGCTCGTAAGGGAGGTCTCAAATTCTAAACGATTATGGCAATGAATAAAGTAAAAGTAAACAGTGACGTTGAGTTGAAAGACCGCTTGGTGGCTATCAACCGTGTTACAAAGGTAACAAAAGGTGGCCGCACCTTTACATTCGCTGCTATTGTCGTTGTAGGTGACGGCAAGGGCGTTATCGGTCATGGCCTCGGAAAGGCTGGCGAGGTTACAGCTGCCATCGCTAAGGGCGTGGAGGCTGCAAAGAAGAATCTCGTGAAAGTTCCTGTGCTCAAGGGTACAATACCTCACGAGGTTGAAGCTCGTTTCGGCGGTGCTCATGTGTTCATGCGTCCGGCCGCAGCCGGTACCGGTCTCGTGGCTGGTGGCGCTATGCGTGCTGTGCTCGACAGCGTGGGCATCAAGGACATCCTGGCAAAGTCGAAGGGTTCTTCCAACCCCCACAACCTTGTCAAGGCCACCATTGAGGCTCTTACACAACTTCGCGACGCATATACCGTGGCTGGTGTCCGCGGCATAAGCATGGACAAAGTGTTTAACGGATAAAGGAGAAAGACAATGGCAACAATTAAAGTAAAGCAAGTAAAGAGCAAAATCGGTGCTCCCAAGGATCAGAAAAGCACTCTGACGGCTTTGGGACTTCGTAAAATCTCTCAGGTTGTTGAAGTTGAGGACACTCCGAGCATCCGCGGAATGATTCGCAAGGTTCATCATCTGGTGAACGTAGTTGAATAATAAACCTTTAAACAGAACGAATTATGAAATTAAATAATTTAAAACCTGCCGAGGGTTCAACTCAGTCGCGTCGTCGTATTGGCCGCGGTCCCGGTTCGGGACTTGGCGGAACATCAACACGCGGTCACAAGGGAGCCAAGGCTCGTTCAGGTTACAAGAGAAAGATCGGATTTGAAGGTGGTCAGATGCCTTTGCAGCGCCGTGTCCCGAAGGCTGGTTTCAAGAACATCAACCATAAGGAGTATTTCGCTGTCAACCTCTCCACTCTGCAGAAGCTTGCTGAGGAGAAAAACCTCACAAAGATCGGCATAGAGGAACTGAAGGCCGCACACCTCACAAACGGCAAGGAGCTTGTCAAGGTTCTCGGCAACGGCGAACTCAAGGCTAAGCTTGATGTCGAGGCAAACGCTTTCTCGAAAACTGCCGAAGAAGCTATCAAGGCAGTTGGAGGTAACACAACTATAATCTAAGTAGATGAAAAAGTTTATTGAGACACTGAAGAACTGTTGGAGAATTGAGGATTTGCGCCAGCGACTCCTCATCACTCTCTTGTTTACGGCAATTTACCGTTTTGGCTCGTTTGTGGTGCTTCCCGGCATCAACCCGGGCATGTTGGATAAACTCCAGTCGCAAACATCTGGCGGGCTTATGTCTCTGCTCGACATGTTCTCTGGTGGTGCATTTTCCAATGCGTCAATCTTTGCACTTGGAATCATGCCTTACATCTCCGCCTCAATCGTTATGCAGCTTCTGGCTGTGGCTGTGCCATATTTCCAGAAGATGCAGCGTGAGGGTGAGAGCGGAAGAAAGAAGATAAACTGGTACACGAGAATACTTACAGTGTTCATTCTCTTGCTCCAGGCTCCTTCTTATCTGCTCAACCTTAAAGCCCAGGCAAGCCAGGCTCTTGCCTCGGGCATTTCATGGCCGGTGTTCATGATACCTGCCACAATCATACTCGCCGCAGGCAGTATGTTCATTTTGTGGCTCGGCGAAAGAATCACCGACAAGGGAGTCGGAAATGGAATCTCAATGATAATCATGATTGGTATCGTGGCCCGTCTTCCGCAAGCATTCGTGCAGGAGGTGGGTTCACGTTTCACCGCAATAACAAGTGGTGGACTTGTGATGTTTATCGTCGAGATATTGATTCTTTATGCAGTCGTATGTGCCTCAATTCTGCTGGTTCAGGGTACCCGCAAAATCCCCGTACAATATGCAAAGCGTCTTGTCGGGAACAAGCAGTATGGCGGTGCCCGCCAGTATATACCTCTGAAATTGTTTGCTGCTAACGTGATGCCTATTATCTTTGCACAGGCTCTCATGTTCATTCCCCTTGCTTTCGTGCGCTACAACAGCGACGGCGGCTCGTCATGGACAAATGCCCTTATGGACAACCGCAGCTTGGCTTACAATATCATTTATGTGGTATTGATAATCCTCTTCACGTTCTTCTATACTGCGATAACATTGAATCCTACTCAGATGGCTGAGGATATGAAGCGCAACAACGGATTCATCCCCGGTGTAAAGCCGGGCAAGGACACTGCCGATTACATCGACACCGTAATGACGCGCATCACCATTCCCGGTTCTCTGTTCATCGCATTCATCGCGGTAATGCCTGCATTGGCAGGACTGCTGAATGTGCAGCAGGCTTTCTCGCAGTTCTTCGGAGGTACATCACTTTTGATTCTTGTCGGTGTTGTCATCGACACACTTCAGCAGATTGAGAGTCATCTCTTGATGCGTCATTACGACGGATTGCTTAATTCGGGACGTACCCGCAACGGGGGAGCTGTCTCGGCATATTGATTTGATCTGTAAGAAATGAATATATTTCTTAAGACCGAGGATGAAATCGAGCTGATGCGCAAGGCCAACCAACTTGTTGGGGCAACCTTGGCGGAATTGGCAAAACATATTAAACCAGGCGTAACGACTCTCCAATTGGATAAGGTTGCAGAGGAATTCATCTGTGACAACGGGGCGATTCCAACGTTTAAAAACTTTCCCAATCCTTTTGGCGAGCCGTTTCCTGCAAGTATCTGCACTTCTGTAAATGATGTCGTCGTGCACGGAATACCTGACAAAAAGACAGTATTGCGTGACGGAGATATAATCTCGATTGATTGTGGCACACTTCTTGCTGGATATAACGGCGACAGCTGCTATACCTTTTCTGTCGGTGAAATAAGCGAAGAAGTCAAGAATTTGCTTAGAACGACAAAGGAATCCCTTTATAAAGGAATAGAAAAGGCAGTTGCCGGAAATCATGTCGGTGACATTGGTGACGCAGTGCAGACTTGTTGCGAGAATGAGGGCTATGGCGTAGTTCGCGAGCTTACCGGCCATGGAATTGGCAAGGAAATGCATGAAGCCCCGCAGATTCCCAATTACGGGAGACGTGGAAATGGCGTTATGCTAAAGGCTGGCATGTGCATTGCCATAGAGCCGATGATAACTCTCGGCGACAGGAAAGTTTGGCTTATGCCCGACCGCTGGGGAATATCCACGCGCGATGGCAAGCCGGCGGCTCATTTTGAGCACACAATAGCTATACGCCGTGGTAAGGCGGAGATTTTGTCAACGTTTGAGGAAATAGAACATTTAGAAAGAGAAAAGGAAATTTATGGCTAAACAATCCGCTATCGAACAGGACGGGACAATAATTGAGTCGTTGTCGAACGCCATGTTCAGAGTAGAGCTTGAGAACGGCGTGCAGATTATCGCGCACATCTCAGGAAAGATGCGAATGCATTACATTAAAATTCTTCCCGGCGACAAAGTGAAGGTCGAGATGAGTCCGTATGACTTGACGAAGGGTAGAATCGTTTTCAGATACAAATAACCATCAACGATATGAAAACAAGAGCATCATTAAAGAAACGTACACCCGACTGCAAGATTGTTCGTCGCAAAGGTCGTCTGTTCGTTATCAACAAGAAGAACCCTAAGTTCAAACTGCGTCAGGGTTAAAAAGACATTGGGTGACGGTTGTGCGAATTTGCGAAAATCGCAGTCCGAGCCTTAAAATAATCATTATTAATTAATCAATTTTTTTATTTAACAAATGGCAATAAGAATTGTTGGAGTAGATTTGCCCCAGAACAAGCGTGGCGAAATCGCATTGACCTATATCTATGGTATCGGTCGAAGTAGTTCAGCAAAGATATTGGACAAAGCCGGCGTCAGCCGCGACCTGAAGGTTTGCGATTGGACAGACGATCAGGCAGCCAAGATCCGTGAAATTATCAGCGCTGAATTCAAGGTAGAAGGTGATCTCCGTTCTGAGATCCAGATGAATATCAAGCGACTGATGGACATTGGTTGCTATCGTGGTGTTCGTCATCGTAACGGTCTTCCTGTTCGCGGCCAGAGCACAAAGAACAATGCCCGCACTCGCAAGGGAAAGAAGAAGACTGTTGCTAACAAGAAGAAGGCTACTAAGTAAAATTTAGTTGGAAGCGAAGCCCGCTGGTTAGCGATAATGTATGCAGGCTTTTAACTTTTAACTTTTAACTAAAAAAATCATGGCAAAGAAAACAGCAACATCTAAAAAAAGAAATGTAAAGGTTGACGCTATCGGACAGCTTCATGTTCATAGCTCGTTCAACAACATAATTGTATCTTTAGCAAACAGCGAGGGACAGGTTATTTCATGGTCGTCAGCAGGTAAGATGGGCTTCCGCGGCTCAAAGAAGAACACTCCTTATGCAGCCCAGACTGCAGCCGAGGACTGCGCGAAGGTAGCTTACGATCTTGGTCTGCGCAAGGTCAAGGCTTATGTGAAGGGCCCGGGTAACGGTCGTGAGTCGGCCATCCGTGGTGTGCACAGCTCAGGCATCGAAATCTTGGAGATTGTAGACGTTACTCCGTTGCCCCACAACGGCTGCCGTCCTCCGAAGAGACGTAAGGTGTAATATTCCCTTTGTCGGTTCTGTTTGAGAACCGGCATTACAATAAAGATACAAACAAAAAGTACATTTTATATTATGGCTAAATATATAGGTCCGAAATCTAAGATTGCACGTCGTTTTGGTGAACCCATTTTCGGCGCTGACAAAGTTTTGTCCAAGAGAAACTTCCCTCCTGGACAGCATGGCAACAACCGTCGCAGAAAACAGTCTGAGTACGCTGTCATGTTGGCAGAGAAGCAGAAAGCTAAGTACACTTACGGAGTTTTGGAGCGTCAGTTCCGCAACATGTTTGAGAAAGCAGCCAAGGCTGACGGCATCACCGGTGAGGTTTTGCTCCAGAATCTTGAGTGCCGCCTCGACAACGTGGTGTTCCGTTTGGGTATCGCTCCCACCCGTGCAGCTGCCCGCCAGTTGGTAGGCCACAAGCACATCGTCGTTGACGGCGCGGTGGTTAACATTCCTTCTTACTCTGTAAAGCCCGGCCAGATTGTAGGCGTTCGTGAGAAATCGAAGTCTCTCGAGGTCATCGAAGCAGCTCTCGCAGGTTTCAACCACAGCAAGTATCCTTGGATAGAGTGGGACGATACCACAAAGAGCGGCAAGTTCCTCCACAAGCCGGAGCGTGCTGACATTCCCGAGAATATCAAGGAGCAGTTAATCGTTGAGTTGTACTCTAAATAATCATTAAATTAATGGCGATATTAGCATTTCAAAAACCTGACAAAGTTGTAATGTTGGAGTCCAACGACAAGTTCGGCAAGTTCGAGTTCCGTCCGTTGGAGCCAGGATTTGGCGTTACCATCGGCAACGCCCTGCGCCGCATTCTTCTTTCGTCACTGGAGGGCTATGCCATCAACACCATCAAGATTGGTGGCGTTGAGCATGAGTTCTCTTCAGTTCCCGGCGTCAAGGAGGATGTAACTAACATTATCTTGAATTTGAAACAAGTAAGATTCAAGCAAGTAGTAGAAGAATTCGAGAACGAAAAAGTTAGTATCACCGTAGAGAATTCCACCGAATTCAAAGCAGGTGATATAGGCAAGTATCTGACTGGATTTGAAGTGTTAAACCCTGATTTGGTGATATGTCATTTAGATGCCAAAGCTTCGATGCAGATTGACCTGACGATAAACAAGGGCCGTGGTTATATCACTGCCGACGAGAACCGTCAGTACTGCACCGATGTCAACGTAATTCCAATCGATTCCATCTACACCCCTATCCGCAACGTAAAGTATGCTGTTGAGCCGTATCGCGTTGAACAGAAGACCGACTACGACAAACTCGTACTTGAAGTTTCCACGGACGGTTCCATACACCCGAAGGATGCGCTTAAAGAGGCTGCAAAGATCCTCATCCAGCATTTCATGCTGTTCTCCGACGAAAAGATTACTCTCGAAAGCCCCGAGCACGAGGCCAACCAGGAGTTTGACGAGGAAGTGCTGCACATGCGCCAGCTTCTGAAGACGAAGCTTGTTGACATGAACCTCTCGGTTCGTGCGCTCAACTGCCTGAAGGCTGCCGATGTCGAGACACTCGGCGACCTCGTTCAGTACAACAAGACCGACCTTCTCAAGTTCCGCAACTTCGGTAAGAAATCGCTTTCTGAGCTTGATGATTTGCTCGAAGGTCTGAATCTGTCGTTTGGAACAGACATTTCTCAATACAAATTAGATAAAGAATAACAAAAAATGAGACACAATAAGAAATTCAACCACTTAGGTCGTACTGCATCTCATCGTCACGCCATGCTTGCAAATATGGCTATCTCGCTGATTATGCACAAAAGAATCACTACGACCCTCGCAAAGGCAAAGGCTCTCAAGACTTATGTTGAGCCGCTTATCACCCGTTCTAAGGACGACTCCACAAATTCTCGCCGTGTAGTGTTCCGCTACCTGCAGAACAAGGAGGCTCTGAAGGAGCTTTTCGGAACTGTTGCCGCCAAGGTGGCCGACCGTCCCGGTGGCTACACCCGTGTGATTAAGCTCGGTACTCGTCAGGGCGACGCAGCTTCGATAGCATTCATCGAGCTTGTTGACTTCGACGAGAACATGGCCAAGACTGCTAAGGCAGCCAAGAAGACCCGCCGTAGCCGCAAGGCCACAAAGGCTGAGGAGACTGTTGCCGAAACTCCCGCTGCAGAAGCTCCTGCTGCTGAGGAGGCAAAGGCTGAATAATTACTGGGATT
Organism: bacterium; assembly: GCA_963607545.1. Classification (GTDB taxonomy): domain Bacteria; phylum Bacteroidota; class Bacteroidia; order Bacteroidales; family Bacteroidaceae; genus Prevotella. Next base: position 14,214 of record CAVDCP010000006.1, on the reverse strand, counting down.
TTTTATCACAGACAATAGAGTCTGCCGACATCCGTGTCGGCAGACTTTTTTTTGTTCCGCAGGTTTGTTTCTTTTGTCCGGTATGATTGGGGAACGGTTTGTCGGGGCTTCCACATTTAGGGAAACCAGGCTTTACAACCGCAATATTCTGATGCCTTGCGGTGTGCATACAAAATGTATAAGTACGGCATTATACGGTGTTTTGGCGGCATTGTGTAAGTAAAATGCGGTGAATTTTGTCAAATAATTGTGTGGTATGGCCTTTTTTGTGTAATTTTACACCGTAAAAGATTAAGTTTATTCTAATTTTAAGAAATTATTTATGAGAAAATTCTATTTGTGTCTGGCTGCATGTCTGGCTGCCATGTCGATACCTCCTGCCGTGGCGCAGGATGCATCAGGTGTTAAGCAGTTGGTGCTGCGCACCCAAGGTGGCCGCGAATTGTGGGGCAATGTCGTGAGCGAGTCTGCTCCCACGAGCAACGGTATGTACAAGTTCGGTGTGACGAGCATCGACCCCAAGGCCATGGTGACATCGAGCAAGTTTGTCGCCAATGCCGGAAGCGTATATTACAACGAGCGTTTCCGTTTTATCAATGCCGACTACACTTATGCAGCCCAGGGCTCCATTTCGGCCAATCTCTTTGACTATTCGGTGGGCGAAAACGACGTATGGACATCATCAGGCACTCACAAGTCGGTGTCGGTGAACATGCTCGGTGTTGAGACCGCGTTCGACCGCCAGACAGGCAAGGTGTACGGTGAGTTCTACAAAGACCAGTCGCTCAGCGAAATGGAGTTCGGTGTAGCCGACTATGACGCTCTCACGCGTACAACCATAGGCCCGGCCACCCACAAATATGTAGCAATCGGCCTTACGTCAGACCTTGTGATGTATGGCATCGCAACCGATGGCAACCTTTACAGCATCTCCACCGCCGACGGAACAGAAACCCTCGTGGGCGCTACTGGCTTGACACTGCTCAACGCCGACGGCGCGACCTATGTGCAGAGCGGCGAAATAGACCAGCGCGACAACACCTTCTATTGGGCGGCAACCGACTCTGAGGGCAATTCCGGCCTTTACACTGTAGACCTTGCTACGGGTGCTGCCACCCTGCAGTCGCAGTTCCCCGCAGGCGAGCGCGTGTATGCCCTTACCGTGCCTTACCCCATAGCCGAGGACAACGCCCCGTCGAGCGTCACCAATCTCAAGGCCGTGTTTGAGGGCGAGAGCACCGAAGGCACCGTGAGCTTCAAGACACCTGCCGTGACATTTGCCGGCGAATTGCTCGAAGAAGACGTGGAATACTATGTGGTTTCGGGCAACGACACGATAGCACACGGCACCGAGGCACCCGGAACAAAGGTGAGCGTGCCCGTCATCGGCACCGAAAAGACGACATGCACCTACAAGGCATGGGCGGTGAATGCCGCTGGAGCCGGCCCGAAGAAAGAGGTTTCCGTGTATGTGGGACTCGACACCCCGTCGTACACGCTTGCCAACGTTAGTCTTGAAGCCGACAAGCAGACAGGCGCGTTGAGCCTCTCGTGGGACGCGCTTGCCGGTTCGCACGGCGGCTATGTGGGCGATGTTACCTATGCCGTGCTGCGCAATGCCGTTGACACGGTGGCCACGGGGCTCACCGAAACCGAATTCTCCGAAGTCCTTCCTGCCGATGCCGACATGGCTTCCTACTATTACAAGGTAGAGGCACAGTGCGGCACCAAGAAAGTGTCGGGCAAGTCGAACGCCGTAGTGCTTGGCGACCATGTGAGCGTGCCTTACTCCACCGATTTCTCAGCCGACACCCAGTTCAACGTGTTCACCGTGGTCGATGCCAACGGCGACAACACATCGTGGAAATACTACAACTACACACCGAAATCGGCACAATACAGTGCAAGCTACAACTATGCTGCCGACGACTGGCTCATAACACCTCCGGCCAAGGTGTCGGGCGGAAAGAGCTACAAAGTGAAGTTCAGCGTGAAAGAGAGCAACGCCAAATACACCAACGTTCTTGAGGTGAAATACGGCGAGGGCAGCACCGCCGAGGCGATGACCAACGCAGCGTTTGACAATGCGATAGAGGTGACGGCCAAGGAAGATGCCGAATATTCGTTCGACGTGAATCCCGAGAACGACACGCTCCTCAGCGTAGGTTTCCATGTCACGAGCGAAAAAGCCCAGGGCTCGCTCTATGTCACTGGCTTCAGCATCGTAGAGAACGTAATCGATGCAATCAGCGGCATCGTTACCGACAACGTGCGCAGCAACGGCGTACACTCAATCGATGGCCGCACCGTGCGCCGCTCCGGCGCAGGTGTCGAGGGCTTGCAGCCCGGACTCTATATCGTAGATGGCCGCAAGGTAGTGGTGAAGTAATCGCGGCACCGCACACAGGCAGACTGATTCTGCCGTAAATATAACAGGACAATTCCGGGACACAGTGTCACGGGATTGTCCTGTTTTTTTTTATGGCATGCAGCCGCGTTTAAAAGCCATTGGTGTCCGGCATGACCTCAAGACCAAGTCCTTACGGGATTTTTCCTGTTACAACGTTTTGCCGGATTGCAATATTTTAAAACAAGGCTTCTTTGCATTCCAAACAAGGCTTCCTTGCACTCCAAACAAGGCCTCTTTGCGGTGCAAACAAGGCTTCCTTGCAGTACGGGCAGTGCCCGCTCGGGTTTCTGCTGCATTGCAAGCACTGTTTTGCGCGTGTGCCGCGCAGGAAAATGTTGTTTTTGTTGACCTTTTCAAACCTTTCTTTTGCCTTGTCTGTGCGGACGTGCACATTGGCAAAAGAGCGGTTAAGATAGTATCATAAGTTTAGGGGGCAGATGTATAATTTTGCAGGCGTAAACAACAGAGCGGCTTTGCCCTTGCAGATGCGCCGTGCGGCGCGGCCTTGGGACAGTGGCTTTCTGTTGTGGGCAGAACGGCGTGTTCTCTGCCCGTAAGACTGGTTTTAGGTAATTGATTGGTAATTTTATCTTGTGGCAGAGCTGCGCGTGCCGCGTGAGCGGAGAAGGTTTTGGCGCGCTCCCGGCTTTTGGGCGTGCTTGTCGCTTGCCGGGAATCATTGCCGCAAAAGGTATGGCCCCTTTCGGCAGACAGGGATTGTGCCGTGATACGGGTAAGGATGTTTTTTCAGGAAAAACGATTGGTTTTTAGGTAGAGTGGGGAGCGCGTTCCAAAGTTTCAGGAATGCTGCTCCCCATTTCTTTTTCCCCGGTCTTTGCCGAGGCAGTCACCTCAAAGCTGCTGCGGGCTATTTGCCGTCGTGCCGGGCATCGCCGCCGTTGAGCGTGGGCATGATGAAGACGGCGTGCACCTTCTGCTTCTCCTTGGGCGGAATCTGCATGTAGTCGCGGTAGAGGTCGCGCAGATAGGCGTCGGGGTTGTGCGGTGCGGCGAAGCTCTTGCCCTCAAACGTTATTGTCGATAGCGGGAAGAGCTGGTCTTTGCGGTGCATTATGCCGTAGCCGTTGTTTATGAGCACGTTTGAAATGTATGTGCCTTTCGGCCTAAGGGCGAAAGCCATGCGCCATGCCATTTTGCACCAAACGTATTTCGCGCCGAAGAAAACCAGTTCGGCGGCGGCGCGCCACGAATACTGGTGCGAGTGGTGCAGAATGGAATAGCATTTCGACATGCCTTTGCCGTAGCGTTTGCAGAATGCCGGCGACACGTCGGGATAGTCGATGAACGGGAATATGTCCACGAACAGGCCCTTGCCGTATGCGAGCGAGAAGTCGTCGTGGGTTTCCACATAAAACGAGTCGGTGTCGCGCACCTTCATTATCGGTTCGCGTGTAGGCTCGGTTTCGGGAGTCTGCAGGCGCAGTCCGTCGCGCAGTTCGCCGGGAGCCACGGCGGCAAACCTCTGTGCGTCGTCGCTCCGCATGGCAATGTCTATGTCGTCGTCCCACGGAATGAATCCCCCGTGGCGCACCGCCCCGAGCAGCGATCCGCCGTCGAGCCAGTATTCAATGCCGTGCTTGCGGCAGATGCGGTCTATCTCCTCCAGTATCGAGAGCTGCTTCAGCTGGCATGCGCGCAGCTGGCGTTGCTTGAATTGTTCAAGGTTGTTGTCCATGTCCTTATGTCTGTTGCCGGTGCCGTGCGTCGGCCCGTGCGGGCTGTTGCACCGTTGTCCTCTTATTTGCGTTCGCGCCGCACGTCAATCACCTGCCCGGTGCAGTCGCTTGCGAGGGTGCGCAGCGTGGCTTCGGCCACGCGTTCGGGCATGAGCAGCGTGTCGTCGGGCTCTATGCCGAAGTTGCGCTGCCGCATTGGGGTCTTTGTGCGTTCGGGGTTTATGCAGTTTATCTTTATGCCGTCGCCGTCCCACTCCTGCGCCACGGCCTGCACGAAGTTCACGATGGCCGCCTTTGTCGACGAGTAGATGCTGTAGAATGCGCGCCCGCGGGTGTAGGAGCTTGACGTGAAGAAGATTATTTTGCCGGCGGTGGCCCTCAGGTAGGGGTAGGCTTCGAGTGCCACGTTCACCGTGCCCATGTAGTTGGTCTGCACGGCCTGCAGTATGGTGGCATAGTCCATGGTGGCGAGCGGCTCTTTGTTGAGCACTCCTGCGGTGCACACCACATAGTCGATGTGTCCCGACTTGCGTGCCGCCATGGCCATGGCCTGTGCCACGCTGTCGCGGCAGCCCACGTCGGTGCCGTTGCCCGAGCGCGAGAACGCGTGCACCTCGGCCCCTCCGGCCTCGAGCATCTCCACGATGTGCTTGCCTATGCCGTAGCTGCCGCCGAACACCACGGCCACTTTTCCCCTGAATGCCGTGCCGGTGTCGGCGGTGCTGTCGGGTTCGGTGTTCTTCAGCTGGAACAGTTTGTCGAGCATGTAGGTGTCTTCCTTGTAGGTGAGCTTCATGTTGCTCTCCTCGCCGCGCACCACAAACACGGGTTCGCTGGTGTAGCGCCGCACCACGCCGCAGTCGTCGGTGGTGCGGAACTGCGGGTCGGTGAGTGCCTTGGCATAAGCCTCCTCGATGAGCGCGCGGTCGAAAGCCTGCGGCGTCTGTCCCCGGCGCAGCCGTGCGCGGTCGGGTATTCCGGCTATGAAGTCGTCGTCCACCTCAATTATGGTGTCTGCCGACGGTATGGCCACGTCAATGGCCCGGTGTGTGTCGAGCGCGTCAATCACGTCGTTCACTATGCGCTGGCTCACGAGCGGGCGCACCGCGTCGTGGAATATAAGGTTCACGTCGTCGTCGGCATAGGCCCTTATGGCCGACAGCGACGAGTCGTAGCGTTCTTTTCCGCCCTTGAGTATCTTCTTCACCTTGCCCCATTTGTTGCGCAGCACGATGTTCTCGAAATCGGCTATGAGTGCAGGGTTTGACACGATGGCAATCTCGTCGATGCGCGGGTTGCGCTCAAACACGTCGACGGTGTGTTCCACCACCATTTTGCCGGCCACCTTGAAGAACTGCTTGGGTGTGGACATCCCGAGGCGCGAGCCCACGCCACCGGCCAGAATCACTGCGATGTTTTTTTTCATGTGTATGCGGTGTGTAAAGTGTTATATTGCAAAGTTACGCCTTTTGGCCGACAATAAGCCTTTTTAAGCCCGATTTTTTGGACAAGCCCGCGCGGCACACTATCGCACGCGCATGCGTACAATTATTATATATGCTGCAAAACCGCCGGGGCTGGTTATGGTCTCATGCTTTTGGCCGATTTTGAACATCCTGCCCTCCGGGGCTTTGGATGGTTTTTGGGGACGTGTTTTATAAACGCAAAATCAATTCGGATTTTGAACGCTATGGCTTGCGCAGGGCGCATGCAGGGTGCGGGGTTGACCTGTGTCAAGGTAGAAAAGTATCACCTCCGGGGGTTGCCTGTTGCCGTGGCGGCACGGCGGCGCATGGGCATGACATTGTGGAATGCCGACGGGCAGGTTTTGCGCGAAAATGGGCAGAATGTTTAAATTTACTGAAAATGTGCACGAACACAGGCGTTTTTGTGTGGTTGTCTGTACTGAAATGTCTTTAAAACACATTCTTTGTTAAAGTTTACAGGCCGTGCAGCCGTGCCACGGAAAATTTCAAACAATGTTATAATTGTACAATATCCAGTTAAAATAGTATTACAGAAATTTTGGGTTTTGATATATCTTTGCAACCGAAAAGCAATACCGAATAACTTCAAACTTAAAAACGCAATGACTATTTCGAGCACATTATTGTGTAGGGCCGTATGCCTGTGTCCCCGTGTGTGGCATGGCATTCCGGCATTCTGTCCATAGACTGAAACATCATGGCTTCTCAAAGCACAACATAATGTTTTAAAATCAATTTTCCTTATTATTAATAACAACCATTAAATTTCGCCTAATGAAGAAATTAGTGATGCTTATGATGGCTCTCATCATGACGAGCCTGACATTCGCGCAGACGAAAGTAACCGGTAACGTCAGCGACGAGACCGGCGAACCTGTCATCGGCGCGAGCGTGACTGTCAAAGGGGCAAGTGGCACAGGAACCGTTTCCGACATCGACGGAAACTTCAGTATCAGTGTCCCCGCAGGCAAGAAACAGCTCGAGGTGACCTACATCGGCTTTATGCCGCAGACTGTAGACATCACGGGCAAGAACAATGTGAAGATTGTCTTGAAAGAAGACAACCAGACCCTTAACGAAGTTGTCGTGGTGGGTTACGGTACGATGAAGAAGAGCGACCTCGCCGGCGCTTCCGCCTCAATGGACGAGAAGACGCTGAAGTCGGCTCCCATCACCAATGTAGACCAGGCGTTCCAGGGACGCATCTCGGGTGTGACAGCCACACAGACCTCCGGTCAGCCGGGTTCGGCCGTATCGGTTAACGTGCGCGGTATCGCCACCATCAATGCCAACACAGAGCCTCTCTACGTTGTCGACGGTGTCATCTACAACTCCCAGAGCAACAGCGGTTCGTCGCTCGGACTCGGCGATGCCCTCGGCAACGGCTCCCACACGGCCGTGTCTCCTCTCTCACTTATCAACCCCAGTGACATCGTGAGCATGGAAGTGCTCAAGGACGCATCGGCTACTGCAATCTACGGTTCGCAGGGCGCCAACGGCGTTGTGCTCATCACCACCAAGAAGGGTAAGGCCGGCGAGGCCAAATTCTCTTATAGCGGTTCGGTGACTGCAAGCCGGCAGAACAAGCGTCTCGACATGCTCAACCTGCGCGAGTTTGCACAGTTCTACAACAAACTGGCTTCGCAGGGCGAGATTTCGCAGCCCGACAAGACTTTCAGCGACCCCTCGATTCTTGGTGTAGGTACCAACTGGCAGGATGCTGTGTTCCGCACTGCATGGCAGCACTCCCACCAGATTTCGGCAGAGGGCGGTACCGACAAGGTGAACTACTATGTATCGGGCAGCTATGCCGACCAGGAAGGTACCATCCTCGGCAGCGACTTCAACCGTTTCTCGGTGCGCGTCAACCTTACTGCACAGCTCAAGAAGTGGTTCAAGCTGGGTGTGAACACCACATTTGCAAAGACAAACGAAAGTCTGAAACTGGCCGAAGGTGACGAAGGCCTTATCAGCTACTCGCTCACCACAACTCCTGATATACCTATCTATAATATCGACGGAAGCTACTCCAGCGTGTCAAAGGAAGGATATACCAATCCTAACCCCATTGCCATGGCCCTCATGGACGACATCCTGCTCGGACGCCAGTCGTTGAACGGTAGCATCTTCGCCGACATCACCCCCATCAAGAACCTTACATGGCACGTTCAGCTCGGTTATGACATCAACTCGTCGAAGGCCGAGACCTACAAGCCGAAGGTAGACCTCGGAACTTGGACACGCGACAACAACCAGAGCCGCATACAGAAGAACAGCGCCAACTACTGGTCGCTCAACAACTACCTCACCTACAACTTCAACATCGACAAGCACAGCGTGTCGGCCATGCTCGGTCAGGAGTGCTGGGAGTCTAAGTACGACTATGCATCGGTATACAACACCAACCTTCCCAGCGACATCGTGCACAATCCGGCTCTCGGCACGGGCGACCCGCAAATCAACTCAGGTTGGGGAAGCTCTTCAATGGCTTCGTTCTTCACCCGCGAAACCTACAACTTCGACGACCGCTACCTCGCTACATACACCTACCGTTACGACGGTTCGTCAAACTTCGGCCCCAACAAGCGTTGGGCTGGTTTCCACTCCGTAGCCCTCGCATGGCGCTTCTCCAACGAGAAATTCATCCAGAAGATTGCAGGTGCATGGCTCACCAACGGCAAGCTGCGTCTTGGTTGGGGTCAGACAGGTAACGCCGGTATCGGCGGCTACAAGTGGGGATCGTCAATGGGCGTAATGGAGACCGGACTGGGCACAAGCTACAAGCCCGCCAACCTCAAGAACCTCGACATCAAGTGGGAAACACAGGAACAGTTCAACGTAGGTCTCGACCTCGGATTCCTCAACAACCGCATCAACTTCACCTTCGACTGGTATCGCAAGGAGTCGAAGGACATGCTCATGCAGCTCATCCTGCCCTCTATCATGGGTACCAGCGGAAACGCATCGTCGGCACTTGCCGCTCCTTACGGCAACTACGGCACAATACAGAACTCAGGTATAGAAATGTCGCTCAATGTGAAACCCGTCGTGACTGCTGACTTCGACTGGTCGTCGGAGGTGACATTCTCAATCAACCGCAACAAGCTGAAGAGTCTCTCGGGCAGTACAGCCATCTTGGGCTACGGCCAGTGGACTGACGTAGTGTCGCGTTCTACTCCGGGCGAGTCGCTCTACAATTTCTACGGCTACGAGGTTGAAGGCGTGTATCAGTCGTTGGAGGACATCATCAATTCTCCCGTGAACACACTGCAGAAGAACAACCCCATTGAAACCGACAAAAACGGCAAGAAGTCATGGAGCACCGACCCCACCAAGTATAGCCGCTCCAACACCACATATGTGGGCGACTTGAAATACAAGGACGTAAACGGCGACGGCATCATCGACGAGAACGACAAGACCAACATCGGTTCGCCGCTGCCCAAGTTCACCTTCGGTTGGAACAATACCTTCCGTTACAAGAATTTCGACCTCAACATATTCATCAACGGTAGCGTCGGCGGCAAGGTGGGCAACTACATGAAGAAGAAACTCACCCACATGAACTCGGCATGGGTCAACCAGCTTGCCGACGTGAAAGACTGCGCCATACTCAGTCCCAAGGACGGCAACACCTCCGGCAACTGGTATGACAACATCGACAACGTGATAGTGAGCAATTCTTCAGCTTCCATGCCGCGCGCCTCTATCAACGACCCGAACGACAACGACGCATGGAGCAGCCGCTACATTGAGGACGGATCATATGTGCGCTTGAAGAGCATCACCCTCGGATACACATTCGACCAGAAGCTCATCCGCCGCATCGGACTTACCAATCTCCGACTCACCCTCAATGCCACCAACCTCTTTACCATAACCGGATATTCTGGCTACGACCCCGAAGTCGGTCTCTCCACTCAGAGCTCCAACGTGTTCGGCCTTGACAACGGACGCTATCCGTCGCCGACCGCCGTCACCTTCGGCCTGAACTTATCATTCTAACGCCTAAAAAGATTTGCAACTATGAAAATCAAGAACATTAAATATGCAGCAGTTGCCCTGATACTCGGCCTGGGAATGACGTCGTGCGACGATTTCCTCGACCGTCCGGTAGAAGACAACTACAATACGGAGAATTTCTATGATGGCGACGATGCTTGCATCTCGGGCGTCAACTATCTCTACAATTCTCCTTGGTACGACTTCCAGCGCGGTTTCATCAAGATCGGCGAGGTAATGTCGGGCAACATGTATTGGGGGTCAAGTCCTTATATGAACTTCTCCACCAACGGCACCGACGACGACCTCATCAACATGTCCTACTCGCTTTGGGCCGTCATCGGACATTCAAGCACCGTGTATGAATCACTGCAGAACGCCAAGAACTGCAGCGACGCTACACGCAAGCAGTGTCTGGGCGAGTGCCTCGCATGGAAGGCCATGGCCTATTTCTATCTGGCACGCACCTTCGGCGATGTGCCCATCATCCACAGCAACTCGGCTACTCTCGCCAACGGTGACTACAACACGCTGTCGAAGGTTCAGAGAAGCGATGTCTACGACTACATCGTGCTCACTCTCGAGAAGGCTCTTGAGTATCTGCCCAAGACAAAGAGCACTACAGGCCGCATCGACTACTACTGTGCCGAGGGTCTGCTCGCCAAGGTTTATCTCACCAAGGCCGGCGTGAGCGGCACGCTCAGCAAGGACGACCTCGCCAAGGCTGCACAATACAGCCGCGACGTGATTGAGAACTCCGGGCGCGAACTCATGGAGAACTATGCCGACATCTTCCGCGGCAGCAACCGCTTCTGCGACGAGATCATGATTGCATGGCGCTGGACTGTAGGTTCGCACTGGACTTCACAGAACACTCTGCAGAGCGACCTCGCTCCTGTGGGCTTCGACGAGAACGGCGACTGCTGGGGTGGATACGGCGGCCCGTCGGTTGACCTTATGGACGCTTTCGGCGTATCACCTGCCGACAACCCCAATACACGTCTTGACAAAGACACACGCCGCAAGGCTACCATCATGATGGCTGGCGATACCTACGACTACTTCTGGCGTGACAGAACAATGGACAACGGTGCGAAGGGATTCAACTATCTGCAGTTCCTCTATGACAAGAGCTACAACTCTTCTTCCACGGGCGAATTGCAAAGTCCCACCGGCGGAAACAACGTGAAGCACCTCTTCGGCGACAATGCCGACCATCAGGAAGAACTTGGAATGGCTGCCGGACGTATGGCAAATGCCCTGCCCACTCCTATTCTCCGTCTTGCCGACGTCTACCTGATATATGCTGAGGCAGAAGTTCTGCAGGGCAATGCCAGCGACGCTCTTGCACTCGACTGCTTCAACAAGGTGCACGGACGTGGCGTGAAGTGGGCTGACCCCGACAAGACCGTGCTCACATTCGACGACATTTGGAAGGAACGCCGCCTCGAACTTGCCGGCGAGGGCGACCGCTGGTACGACTTCGTACGCCGCAGTTACTACGATGTAGACGCTTGTATCAAGGAACTCAAGTCGCAGCGCCGCAACTCCATGTATAGAGTGAACGATGCATACAAGGCTTTCTATGAGTCGGGCTACGCTACATGGGACGGCTCTAACATTCAGTACGACAGCAACACGGCTGTGCCCAACGTCACTGCAAGCAGCTTCACACTGCCCTTCCCGTCTGAGGACGTGGCTCTGAACCCCAATCTCGGCAGCAACGTTCAGCCTATACATGTAGACGTGCGCAGCACATATAGTTATTAATAATCAAAATAGCTGACAATTATGAAAATCAAGAATATAAACAAGGCAATGTTTGCCGTGGCTCTCGCCGTGGTGTCGGCAGGTCTCGCATCGTGCGAAGACCAGCCCGACAAGTATGAGACCACCGGCGGGAAGCCCGTCATCAACTATATACGTCCGATTGACGTGGCTTCGAAGGACTCGCTCCTCACCGAAGCCTCAATGAGCAACACGCTCTGTATCGTGGGCAGCAACCTGCGCAGCGTGAAGCAGATCGACTTCAACGACCAGACGGCTACGCTCAATACAAGCTACATGACCGACAACACCATCATCGTGAGCGTGCCGAAGAATATCCCCGATGTAGTGACCGACAAGATATACTTCATCACCACATCGCAGGACACCGTGTCCTACGACTTCAAGGTCATCGTTCCCGCACCTACCGTCAGCTCGATGAGCAACGAGTGGGCAGAGGCTGGCGAAGAAGTTACCATCAAGGGCGACTATTTCCTCGACTACGACAACTTCCCGTTGTCTATCAGAGTGGGCGACGACTATATGATCAATGCGTCTGACATGAAGATCACGAAGACAAGCCTCACATTCAATATGCCGGAAGACATGCCCGAGCATACGAATATCTACATCAATACAAAGTATGGTACGACAAAGGCTCCGTTCCAGTATAAGGACGAGCGCGGCATGCTGTTCGACTTCGATACGCCCAACGCTGCTACCGGTGTTGTGCTTGGCAACCACGGATGGCACAACCAGGTAATCCAGAGCGACCAGACATCACTCAAGGGCAACTACCTGATGCTCGGCAACACCAGCATGGATGCAGGCGGTGGATGGAACGACGGCAATTTTGCCTTCGAGTACTGGGCCGGAACATGGGATAGTGATTTCACCGGCGACGGTGTGAAGCTCTGCGACGTGGCCGACTTCAGCAACTGGGAGAACAAGAGCCTTAAGTTTGAGATGTTCGTACCGTCGAGCAACCCCTGGCAGGCAGCTGCAATGCAGGTAATCTTTGCCGGAACAGACAAGGTGACTCTCTTCAACGCCAACAACGATTTCTTCCATGTGCAGGGCGAAATCAGCCGTGCGCTCTACATGCCGTGGAACAGCAACGGCGGAAGTTATGACACCGGCGACAAGTGGGTGACTGTGACAATCCCCTTCTCGGAGTTTGCCTACGACTGGGACGGCAACAAGCTCGCCTCTACATTCAAGAGCGTGGAAGACTTCGCCAGCCTCACCATCTTTGTTGTCAACGGTTCTTACAACAACAAGACCGTCATTCCTTCAGGCACCGACTGTACGCCTATCATCAAGATCGACAACATCCGAGTTGTCCCGAACAAGTAAAAAACTTCTAACAAAGAACTGATATGAAAACATTAAATAAGTTTTTCGCCATGTTGGTGTTGGCCCTCGCAGGGCTGTCGCTGACTGCGTGCGACGACGGCGACGACCTCTCTACCGACCAGTATGGCAATGAGGTGGCACTCAACTCCTTCGGCCCGTGCCCCGTTCCGCGCGGCGGTACACTCTTCTTCTATGGTTCAAATCTTGACCAAGTGAGCGAGGTGGATCTTCCCGGAGCCGACCCCATCACTTCGATTGAAGTTTTGCAGAAAGGACGTGAGAGCAAAATCTCCATTATGGTGCCTGTCGAGAAGTGCGACACCGGCAAGGTGGTGCTCAAAACCATAAAGGGCGGCACCATAACTTCAGTGACTCCGGTTACATACCGCGAAGACATCGAATTTGAAAAATTCTATGTAGGCGACAACGAGAGCAATCTCGTGGGCAACGTAGGCGATGTCGTAACCATCAAGGGCGACTACCTCAACCTCATGCACGGCGTCATCTTCCAGGAGAACGACACCGTCTACGAGAAGGATTTCATCGCTCACGACCGCTATACCATTAAGGTGGCCATCCCTGCCGAGGCAAAGACGGGTGTCATCAAAGTCACCGACCTCGCTGCGGAGCCTTCTGAATTGGAGAGCCGTGAAGCCATTACCATCAATCTGCCTGAGGTGAAGGGCTTGACTCCCGAAACCGTGAAGGCCGGCAATACCGTCACCATAAAGGGAACAGACTTTGACCAGATTGTAAGCGTGGCATTCATCGGTGCTACCGTTGACGCTGCCGACTTCAAGACACATTCTGCTACCGAAATCGCCGTGGCACTTCCTGAAAAGGCTACCGACGGTGAAGTTACCCTCATCACCAAGAGCGGTGTCGAGATTCCTGCCGGAAGCATCACCACCGTGGTGCCCTCTGCACTGGTTGCAGCCCCCGCTCCCGTGAAGAACGGTGCCGAAGTCACCGTAACGGGCAAAGACCTCGACCTCGTGACAGGCATCTCCTTCCCCAATGCCGATGGAGCTGACGCCAAACTCACGGTTACTGCCACAAAGGTTACTGCCACTGTGCCCGAAACCGCACAGGAAGGCGACATAACACTGAGCCTTGCCAACGGCAAGACCGTTACCGTGGCCTACACTCTTGTGAAACCCACCGTCACGGCATGCACTCCTGCCGAGCTTACTGCCGGCGACAAGGTGGCCATTAAGGGCACCGACCTCGACCTCGTGAAGAGCATCACCTTCCCCGGCGACGAGCCGCAGACCGTGGAGACCTTCACCGCACAGAACGCGTCGGCCATAGGACTCTCCGTTCCCGCAGCAGCTGCCGGAACAGGCTTCACGCTCAATTTGAAGAACGGCACGACCGTAGAGATAAGCGGAACGCTTACCGTCAAGGCTGCCACCGCGCCCGCCATCTCGTCTATCGACCCGTCGGAGGCTTGCGCAGGCGACCAGATTACAATAAAGGGCAAGAACCTGCAGAA
>CAVDCP010000005.1:0-138669 GCA_963607545.1 bacterium | reverse complement strand
TGGAAAGTGCAAAAAAGGCATACGTTGCTCCCCGCGTAACAGAAGTAGGTGTCGTGGTGTGCGACATTCTGAGTGGGTCGATAAATTCCTACGACAAGAACGGCAACCAGGAGATAAAGGGCGAGGAATCGCTCAGCAACCGCAACGACACACCGTGGGACAATGACGGAACATGGGACGATAACAACGAGTAACCAGTTTCGCACAGAATGAATACGGGGACGCTTTGCATGGCACGAAGCGTCCCCGTTGTCTTGTTTGCTTGCCGTGAGAAATCGGCAAGTGTGTGTTTTATAAGAAAGGCTGTCTTTAAGAGTAAAAAAAGTAAAAGGGTAAAAAAGTAAAAAGGGGTTTAAGGTAGGGTGTTCAAAATTGGCAAAAAGCTTGAGACCGCTATCAGCCCCGGAGGGGCGTAACGTTCGTAGCTCGGGGTGAAGAGGGAACGCAGTGACATCTGTAACCCTGGGTTTCACGGTCCAGAGAAGGCGGATGGCCTGAAAGGTCAGCACAACAACATGGGGTTGTTACCAGCGGTGCTGACCTTACAGGCCAGACCTTGCATTTGTCGTTTATACCCAGAGTTACACCGTTTGCAGGGGCAAACGGCTCACACTGGGCTACGACCGTTGCGCTCTTTCAGAGCTATGATTGGCTAGGGCTTTATGCTTTTTTATTAACGCAAAAACAATTCAGATTTTGAACGCCCTAGGTTTAAGGGTAAGAATATAATAAATAATTTCGTTTTCTCTCAATTTGCATTTTGCGGATAAAATAGGTATGAATAAGCAATGGCGTAAAAATCGCATGTATGTCGGTGTGAGATGCCAGAAAATAAATGTAGGAGAAAAACACCTTTCGTTTTCCTCCTACTTTATTTCATTCTTGTGCTTGAACGTCAGTGCAAATTGATTTTGTGACGGTTTGTAGCTTCCGTGTCAGCAAAAGATGTTTTGTCACGGGTGCGTTCTTGCCGCTGCCGCATGGCTTGCATGATGTGTCAGCTGAGTTTTGTTTCCGACTCTTCCGACTTCTTCGATGTAGTCTTGCGTGTAGGTGTGCGCTTGCGCTTCGGCTTTTCCTCCACGGCTTCGGGCACGGCAGTTTCCACACCGGCGAGTTCCGGGTCGATCATGATGCGTCCGCAATACTCGCACACGATGATTTTCTTGTGCATCTTTATGTCGAGCTGGCGCTGTGGCGGAATCTTGTTGAAGCAGCCACCGCATGCATCGCGCTGCACATAGACGATGCCGAGGCCGTTGCGTGCGTTCTTGCGTATGCGCTTGAAGCTGGCGAGCAGACGTGGCTCTATGCAAGCCTCAAGGTCTTTCGACTTCACTTTCAGCTTCTCCTCCTCCTCGCGCGTTTCCTGCATTATCTCGTCAAGCTCGCTCTTCTTCTCGTCGAGTGCTGTCTGGCGGTCGGCAATGAGCGCGTTGGTCTGCTCAAGGTCGTGCGATTTCTCGTCAATCTTTATGAGAGCCTCCTTTATCTTCTTGTTGCAAAGCTCGATTTCAAGGCTCTGGAACTCTATTTCCTTTGTGAGCGTGTCATATTCGCGGTTGTTGCGCACCTCGTTGAGCTGCTCCTTGTAGCGTGCCACGCTGGCCTCTGCCTCGGCAATGTCGTTTTTCTTCTGTGCCACGGCAGTGCTGAATTCCTCGATTTCGGCCTGTATCTTCTCTACACGGATGTGCAGTCCTTCAATCTCGTCTTCAAGGTCTTGCACCTCAAGGGGCAGTTCGCCGCGCAGGGCGCGCTTCTCGTCGATTGCCGACAATGTGGTTTGAAGCTGATAGAGGGCGTTCAGTCTCTCCTCTACCGATAAGTCTGTGGATTCTTTCTTTGCCATATTTTAAAAGTAGATTATCGGATTGGTGCATACCGACGTGATGTGACACGGCACGCCGGGACACCGTTCCTCGATTATTGTTTTGAATATTTCGCTTGTGTATTGTTCGCTCTGGTAGTGGCCTATCACGGCAATCTGTATCTGCTGCTCGCGACCGAAATACTCGTGGTAGTGCATCTCGCCAGTCACGAAGGCATCGGCTCCGGCTACCACCGCTTCGTCTACGAGAAACGATCCGGCTCCGCCGCACAGTGCCACGCTCTTTATGGCGCGCCTGAGAAGCTGGTTGCACTGCACGCACTCCACGCCGAAGGTGTGCTTCAGCATAATCACGAAATCATCGGCGGCAACGGGTGTGTCAAACTCGCCAATCACTCCCGATCCGCACTCTATGCCGTCAACAGTCTTGCAGGCAATGAATTTCACGCCGTGCAGACCGAGTTTCTCGGCCATCTTGAAGTTCACTCCGCCACGGGCGTTGTCCATGTTGGTGTGCATCGACGTTATTGCCACGCCTGCCGACAGTGCTTTCATCACGGTGCGCTGCACATAGTCGTCGCCGGTGATGCGCGCCAGCTTGTGGAAGATGAGTGGGTGGTGCGACACAATGAGGTTGCAGCCGAGTGCGATGGCTTCGTCCACCACCGCTTCGGTAACGTCAAGACACAATAATGCCCCTGACACTTCCGCCTCTGTCAGTCCTACTTGCAGGCCGGCATTGTCCCATCCTTCCTGCAAGGGCAGAGGCGCGAATAGTTCAAGGGCTTCAGTCACTTGCTTTATTTTCACGCTTTTCAGCCTTTATGTATAATCTGCAAATTTACTGTTTTTTTATGGAAGATTGCCGATTAAGGATTGTTTGTTATTGTTTTTTAACCTAATCGGCATTTCTTATTTGGAAATAGCAATCAGTCCCATGCGTCAATGTCGCATTCGGCCTCCACTTTCCGTTCCACGTCGTCGGGCAGCGATGCGAAGAAATCGATGCCGGTTATGCGCTCAACTTCGTCAACGGTGTTGGCATAGTCGCCCTTGGGGCGGTTGCCGTCGGTGTTCTTGTAGATGAAGCCTATGGTCTTGGGCGTGCCTGTCGTGCAGAGCACCACCTTGAAGAAAGCCTCGGGCACAGTGACTTTGTTGCGCCCTATGGTCTTGTGCTTGCCCTTGTAGAGTATCGGGCCGCACACGATGTAGAGCCCGCCCTGGCTTTTTGCCCACTTGCGGCATGCAAGTTCCATCTCGTTCCAGTCGCCCCGGTTGAGGCTGGGGGCTTGCGGGCAGATGTTGGTGAAGAGGAACGACTCGCGCATGGCCGTCACGCTCCACTTGTTGTCGCCGGCAGGGCACATGTGGCCACGGTCGTAGCCGGAGCGTGAGTAGTCGCTGTCGGTGGCGCGTGGTGAGGGCACTTCGGCATCTTCTTCAAAGCTTATTCCTTTGCGGTTGGCCTTGCCCGTGAGCCTGTCGGCGGTGAGATGCCATGCCACCCAGTTGGGCAGACGCGTCGCCGTGTTGTAGGACACGGTGTAGCCCTCGCGCCGCAGTATCTGTTCGGGTGTGCCTTTGAGCGGTGCGGGCAGCTCAAGGGCTTCGCTGCCGTCTGCCGTTGCTGCCGCAGCGGTTTGGGCGGTTTCGTCTTTTTGTGCGGTAGCTGCCTGTGCGTTCATGCCTGCACCGGTTGCATGCCGTGTGGCAGTGCCGTTGCACGATGTGAACAATGCTGCGCCAAGGAGAATGGCGGCTATGGTGTTTGCGGTTGGTGTGTGTGTCATTTTCTGTGGTGTGGTGTCTGGTTTTCTGTGGTGTGGTGTTGTTGAATACCTTTGTTGCAAAGTTAGGCAAAATATTCTGCATGTGCCGTGCGGCATCGGTTTATTTTGGATTAGTGCGCCGATATTGTGCCGTGTGGCGGTAGTGGCATTGGTTTCGGGGTTTCGTCGTGGCGTGCGGCATTTGCGGTGTGTGCGTGCAGCGTATGCAGCAGATGCGTGTGCCATGCGGCGCACTGTGCTTTCCGGGCGTGTCTGCCGTGCCGACGATGCCGTTTTGCGGCACGAAAAACGGGGCAGAGCCGTTGTGTTGTGGCTCTGCCCCGTTGCTTGGGCCGTTTGCGCCGTTGCGGTGCGCGGCGGTGTTGTGCGGTTATTGTTTCTTTCCTATCGATTTTATCCAGCTCAACGGTTTCTTGAGCAGTTTGCCTATTGCGCTCGGCTCGTCCTGCCGGGCCTGTGCGGCGGGTGCAGTCTGTGGCTTTGCCGCGTTGGAGTCGCCGTGCTGGCGGCGGTTGTCTTGGCGGTGCTGGTTGGGACGGCGTTTGCGGTTTTGCTGTCGGCGTTCGCCGTTGTTGCCTTTGTCAGTCTTTTGCGGTGCGGCGTTTGTCTGTCCGGCAGTGTCGACAGCACGTTCGCCGTTGTCGGTTTGGGGCTTGCGCTTGCGCGGTTTGCGGCGTTTGGAAGCTGCTGCAGCCGGCTTTTCAGCGTTTTCGGCAGTGGCATTTACTGGATCTGCATTGCCGGCCTGCTGCTCGGCTGCGGCGTTCTGCGGCTTCTCGCGGCGCGGTTTGCGCTGGCGTTGCGGCTTTTCGGTTTTGTCCTGTGCGTTGGCATCGGCTGCCGTTTCGGCGTTGGCATCAGCCTTTGGCTTGTCGGCGCGGTTGTTGTCGCGGCGAGGTTTGCGCTTGCGGTCGTTGCCTTTGTCGCCACGACGCGATGTGCCGCGCCCGTTCTTCTGTCGCGATGGGGCCGCGTTGTAGTCGGGGCCTTCGCCTATACCTTCGGGAAGGGCGTTTTTCTCCACTTCGCGTTCGAGGAATTTCTCGATTTGCTTGAACAGATAAATCTCGTCGTCGCTAACGAATGTTATGGCCACTCCGTCACGATCGGCGCGTGCGGTGCGGCCTATGCGGTGCACATAGTCCTCGGGGTCGTGGGGCACGTCGAAGTTTATCACCATGGCAATGTCGTCGATGTCGATGCCGCGCGCCACGATGTCGGTGGCCACGAGCACGTCGATTTGTCCGCTCTTGAACTTGTAGAGAATGTCGTCGCGCTCAGCCTGCTCAAGGTCGGAGTGCATCTCTCCGCTGTTTATCTTCATCTGCTGCAGGGCATGGTTTATGGCTTTCACCTTCTGTTTCTTGCCCGAGAAGATTATGACCCGGTTGAGTCCGCCCTTGCGGAATATGTCGCGCACGATGTTTATCTTTTGTGCCTCGTAGCATATATATGCGCTCTGCTTTATCTTTTCGGCCGGTTTGCTCACGGCAATCTTCACTTCAACGGGGTCGTTGAGCAGGGTCTTGGCCAGTTCCTCTATTTTGTCGGGCATCGTGGCCGAGAACATTATTGTCTGGCAGGTCTTGGGCAGACGGCTTGCTATGAGCTTTATGTCTTCGGAGAAACCCATGTCGAGCATGCGGTCGGCCTCGTCGAGCACGAAGAACGACACGCGGCTGAGGTCGGCGTTGCCTATGGTGAGGTGGCTTATGAGGCGTCCCGGGGTGGCTATCACCACGTCGGCACCCAGCGTGAGGCTGCGCAGTTCCTGATCGTAGCGGTTTCCGTCGTTGCCGCCGTACACAGCCACGCTGCTCACGTCGTTGAGATAGTAGCCGAAGCCCTGCATTGCCTGGTCGATTTGCTGGGCCAGTTCGCGCGTGGGGCTCATTATCACGCAGTTTATGGCATCGTTGGGATAGCCCCCATCGTCGAGCTTGCTGAGTATGGGCAGGAGGTAGGCAGCAGTCTTGCCGGTGCCGGTCTGTGCCACGCCGAGCAGGTCGCGACCTGAGAGAATGGCCGGTATGCATTGTTCCTGTATTGGTGTGCATTCGTCGAAACGCATGTCGTAGAGAGCGTCGAGCACATTGTCGTTGAGGTCGAGTTCGTCAAAATACATGTCTTGTTGTCTTTCTTTTTAATCGGGAGCACAGGCGTGTCGCGCTCCGTGTGTTTCTTGTTTCTTTTAAATTTAATTCGGGGCCTTGCGGTAGCAGAACCATGCCACGACGGCGAAGATGACGTTGGGAATCCATGCGGCCAGTGCCGGGGGCGTGTTGGCGTTGATGGCGAATGTCGATGACACCGTTTGCAGCATTATGTAGCCGAAGCTCAGTGCCAGACCTATGCCGAGATACATTCCCATGCCGCCCTTGCGCTTGCGCGAGGACAGAGACAGACCGATTGTCGTGAGGATGAACGAGGCGAACGACGAGGCTATGCGCTTGTGGTATTCCACCTGGTATTGCACCACGTTGCTGCTGCCACGGTCGATTTGCTTCGAGATGTATTCCTTCAGTTCGGGGCTCGTGAACGTTTCCTGCTGGCCTTTGGAGTAGACCAGGTCGGTGGGCTCCATCTGTATTACCGTGTCGCGCCGCATGCCGCTGGTGATGTGCTCGCGCAGTCCGTGCAGTTCGCGCACCTTCCAGTTGGATATTGTCCAGTGGTATTTCGACTCGGAGATGGTGTCGTATTGCACCTCCATTGCCGTGAGGTGGCTCACGAGCTTCTTGTTCTCAAGCTTGTCGAGCGAGAACCCGTAGCCGCGCTTGGTGTCGTTGTCGTAGTGCTGTATGTAGGCTATCACGCCTTTGCCCACTTGCAGCATCACGTTGTCGGCCGATGTGTTCTTCTTCTTGTTCTTGTACATGGTCTCGAAGTTCTGCCGTATTACAGTGCCGTGCGGAATGACGTAGGCACTGAGATAGAACGACAGGGCGGATATGAGCACGCACGAAATCATGTAGGGGCGCATGAGACGCTTGAAAGAAATGCCGGCGGCAAGCATGGAGATAATCTCGGAGTTTGACGCGAGTTTCGTCGTAAAGAATATCACGGCGATGAACACGAACAGCGGACTGAAAAGGTTGGCAAAGTAGGGCACGAAGTTGGCGTAGTAGTCAAAGACAATGGCTTTGAGCGGCGCGTGGTATTGTGTAAACTTCGCCAGGTTTTCGTTGATGTCGAACACTATGGATATGGATATAATCAGGATGATGGAATAGATGTATGTTCCGATGAATTTCCTGATTATATACCAGTCGAGACGCTTTATGTAGCGGCGCGGATTGAGAAAGCCCAACAGGCCGAGCAGGCGTGCCATGCGGCGCAGCGCGGGCTTGGCCCATGCCGTGCGGCGTTTTGCCGCGCGTGCGGCCTTCAGCGGTTTCAAGTATCGTCTTGTTCTCTTTCTGTCCATTACTTTGCAAAAGTGTGTCGGTGCCGGGGTGTCTTCTATATGCGGCATCCGAGCCGGTCGATGACACTTGCCTTCCATTTCACGAAATCGCCCTGCTCTATGTGCTGCCGCGCATCGCCCACGAGGCGCAGGTAGAATGCGAGGTTGTGTATGCTGGCTATCTGCATGGCGAGCAGTTCCTGAGCCTTGAACAGGTGGTGCAGGTAGGCTTTGCTGTGTATGCGGTCGATGTCGCATCCGTCGGGGTCGATTGGCGAGAAGTCCTGTTCCCACTTCTTGTTGCGCATGTTCATCGTTCCGTTGTAGGTGAACAGCATTGCATTGCGGCCGTTGCGTGTAGGCATCACGCAGTCGAACATGTCGACGCCGCGCTCAATGGCCTCAAGCAGGTTCTGCGGGGTGCCCACTCCCATGAGGTAGCGCGGCTTGTCCTTGGGCAATATCTCGTTCACCACCTCAATCATCTCGTACATCACTTCGGTAGGTTCGCCCACGGCGAGCCCGCCAATGGCGTTGCCGTCGGCCCCTTTGTCGGCAACGTGCTTTGCAGCCTCGCGCCGCAAATCCTTGAAAGTGCAGCCCTGCACAATGGGGAAAAGGCTCTGCCGGTAGCCGTAGAGCGGTTCGGTCTCGTTGAAACGCTTTATGCAGCGGTCGAGCCAGCGTTGTGTCAGGCCCAGACTCTTCTTTGCATAGGCGTAGTCGCTGTCTCCCGGAGGGCACTCGTCGAGTGCCATCATTATGTCGGCGCCTATTATGCGCTCTGTGTCCATGACGTTCTCGGGAGTGAAGAAATGCTTGGAGCCGTCGATGTGGGAGCGGAATTCGCACCCTTCCTCGCGCAGCTTGCGTATGCCGGTGAGCGAAAACACCTGAAAACCGCCCGAGTCGGTGAGTATGGGGCGGTCCCATGTGTTGAACTTGTGCAGTCCGCCGGCGGCGCGCAATGTGTCGAGTCCGGGACGGAGATACAGGTGATAGGTGTTGCCGAGTATTATTTGCGCCTTTACCTGGTCGCGCAGTTCGGCGAAATGCACGCCTTTCACCGATCCGCAAGTGCCCACTGGCATGAATATCGGGGTTTTTATCTGTCCGTGGTCGGTTGTTATCAGTCCGGTGCGCGCGTCTGACGCAGGGTCGGTGTGTTGCAGTTCGAATGTCATTTCTTGTCTTGTTGTTCGGCTTATTGCTTTTTGGCGTTGTCGTCTTCTACGGTGAGTGCCACGGGATTGTCTACTGTTTCGTCGGTAAGGGCGAAGTTCCACACGTCCTGCACGTTCTCCACATAATGGAACGACACGCCCTTGCGGTAGATTTCGGGTATCTCGTCGATGTCTTTCTTGTTGTCGCGGCACATCACGATGTCGGTTATTCCGGCGCGTTTTGCGGCGAGAATCTTTTCTTTTATGCCACCCACGGGCAGTACTTTGCCGCGCAGCGTAATCTCGCCGGTCATGGCTGTGTTCTTGCGCACCTTGCGCTGCGTGAGCGCCGAGGCTATCGACGTGGCTATAGTGATGCCTGCCGACGGGCCGTCTTTGGGTGTTGCGCCCTCGGGAACGTGTATGTGTATGTTCCACTGGTCGAATATGCGGTAGTCTACGCCGAGCTTGTCGATGTGGGCCTTGACGTATTCGAGGGCTATCACAGCCGATTCTTTCATCACGTCGCCGAGGTTTCCGGTGAGCGTGAGCTTTCCGGCCTTGCCTTTGCTGAGTGAAGTCTCGATGAAAAGAATCTCTCCACCCACGCTTGTCCACGCGAGTCCAGTTACCACTCCGGCATAGTCGTTGCCTTGGTAAATGTCGCGGTAGAAAGGCGGCTTGCCCAGAAGGTCTTCTATCTGGTTGGGCGTTATCTTTCCCAGTGCCACATCCTCGCCGACGGCCTTTGAGTAGGCGAGCTTGCGCAGGGCCTTGTTCACCTGCTTTTCGAGTTGCCGCACTCCGCTTTCGCGTGTGTACTGCTCAATGATTTTCTCAATTGCCGCCTTGTTGAACTGCGGTTTTTCGTCGAGCGTGGCAAGCCCGGTGTTTTCAAGCTCGCGCGGTATGAGGTGGCGTTTGGCTATCTCTGTCTTCTCTTCGGTGATGTATCCGCTCACCTCGATAAGCTCCATGCGGTCGAGCAGAGGGCGCGGAATGGTGTTGAGGTCGTTGGCCGTGGCAATGAAGAGCACCTTCGACAGGTCGTAGTCCACGTCGAGGTAGTTGTCGTGGAAGGCGTTGTTCTGTTCGGGGTCGAGCACTTCGAGCAGGGCCGAGGCCGGGTCGCCGTTGATGTTGTTCTGTGTCACCTTGTCAATCTCGTCGAGTATGAACACGGGGTTTGACGAACCGGCCTTCTGAATGCTCTTTATTATGCGTCCGGGCATGGCCCCGATGTATGTGCGGCGGTGTCCGCGTATCTCCGATTCGTCGTGCAGTCCGCCGAGCGACATGCGCACATACTTGCGCTTCATGGCCGAGGCGATGCTCTTGCCGAGGCTTGTCTTGCCCACGCCGGGAGGGCCGTAGAGGCATATTATGGGCGATTTCAGGTCGCCGCGCAGTTTGAGCACGGCCATGTATTCGAGTATTCTCTCCTTCACCTTGTCCATGCCGTAATGGTCGTGGTCGAGTGTGCGCTGCGCGCGCTTGAGGTCGAGGTTGTCTTTGGTGTACTCGCCCCACGGCAGACTTGTCATTGTCTGGAGGTAGGTGAGCTGCACGCTGTATTCCGGACTTTGCGGGTTGAGCGTGTCGAGCTTGTCCAGTTCTTTCTGGAACACCTTGGCGGTTTCTTCAGGCCACTTCTTGCCCTTGGCCTTCTTTTCGAGTTCCTTGCGCTCGGGCGAGCCTTCGCCGTTGCCGAGTTCCTCCTTGATGTTCTTTATTTGCTGCTGGAGAAAATATTCGCGCTGTTGCTCGTCGAGGTCTTCGCGCGTCTTCGACCGTATGTTTTGTTTCAGTTCAAGCAGCTGCAACTCCTTGTGCAGCACCTTCAATGTGCGTATGACACGCTCCTTGAGCGAGTTGGCCATTAGCAGGTGTATCTTGTCGTCGATTTCAAACGGCATGTTGGTGCAGATGAAATCGACGGCTATCACGTCGTTGGAGATGTTGTTGAGGGCAAACTGCGATTCGTCGGGAATGTCTTCGTTTTGCTTTATGTAGTTTGTTGCAGTCTCGCGCAAGTCGTCGAGGGCGGTCTTGAATTCGCGGTCGCCCGGTTCGGGCATAGACTCGATTATGGTCTTCACGGTGCCCGTCATGAAGGGCTTCTCGCTGTTGATGCCGGTGAGGCGGCAGCGTCCAAGACCTTGTATTATGGCGGTTACGTTGTGTCCGGGTCCCGGCATTTCAAG
This sequence comes from bacterium, assembly GCA_963607545.1. GTDB lineage: Bacteria > Bacteroidota > Bacteroidia > Bacteroidales > Bacteroidaceae > Prevotella. The sequence continues at coordinate 128,272 of CAVDCP010000005.1, read as the reverse complement.
CACTTTCACCAGCTTTGCATACACTCCATACTTGTACAGGTCGTTTTCGTGCGGCGACTCCACTTCCTGGTCTTTCTGGCAGAACACTGCGAACACTCCGTCGGGAGTGTCTTTCATGCATTCAAGGAGGTTGAGGCTTTGCTTGCGGCCTATGAGTACGGGGGAGATGACACCCGGGAAGAGCACCATGTTGCGTGTGGCAAGAATGGGTAGTTCACCTTCCACGTTGGTGTTGAAGAGTGTTGTCACGTCTCCTTCGTAGTCGGCTATCATATGTATGGATGTATTGGATTTCTTGTTCATACGTTGTTTTATTTCGGACAAACAAATATTGTGCCTATATCTGTGCAAAGGTACGCAAAAGATTTCAGATATATGGTGTTTTAATGTTTTTTGGGAAAAATGCCGCGCAGAACGGCATTGTCAGGCATCGCGTTGCTGCTTGTCGGATGGCGGCAAGGCGAGTGTAGTGCAGGGGCTTTGTGTTTATCTTATGTAGAAGTCTTCGGTGAGTTTTCTGTACCACTCCGAGCGTTCGCCGTCGTTTGTCATCAGTGTGGCTTCCTGTGTGTCGTTGTTAGCTGACGGTTGGTGGGCGAATGCCACAAGTTGCCGTTTCGGTGCTCTGCGTGTGGTGGTCTTTATGGCGCATCTGCGTATGGGTGACAGACCGGAAAAGTAGGCTTCGGCTATGAAACGGTCAAGACAGTCGGTGGGAATTATCGCGCTGAAAACGCCGTCGGGGGCAAGCAGTGCGGCAACGCGGCTGAAAAGTTCGCCGTAGGGTAGGGTGTCGGCGTGCCGTGCTGCAGCTCTTTGCGAGTCGGGGTTTTTCAGACTGTCGGTGAAAAAGGGAGGGTTGGTTACGATGCAGTCGTATTGGCATCCGGGAAAGAAGTCTTGCAGGGCTGTGTGCAAAACCTCCACGCGATTGGCAAACGGGCTTGCTCCGGCATTTTCGCGGGCCTGGCGGCTTGCTTCTTCGTCGACTTCTAAGGCGGTGATGTGTGCATGCTTGAACCGTTGCGCCATCATAAGTGCTATCAGGGCAGTGCCGGTTCCTATGTCGAGAATGTTTTGCCCGCCGTCGGCCCATGCGCCGAGCAAAACGCCGTCGGTGCCCACCTTCATGGCACATCGGTCTTGCTTTATTGTGAATTGCTTGAATGTGAATTCAGTGTTTGCCATGCTTTGGCGCGTTTTCTCCGTGTGGTTACACCTTATTATATATTGCTGCTGTGGGTATGCCGCCGATATGCTCAGCTTTTCAGTCTTTGCCGGTGAGCTTCTTCTGTATCACCTTGCCCAGAGCCTGAATGTGCTGGCCTTGTCTTGAAATGTCCTCGCGCATCACGTTAAGCTCGTTGAACAGTTCGGCGGCGGCATTTTGCAGGGCGTTGGGCTTGCGCACGCTGCGGTCGGCAAACGGGTTGACAATCATCTTCACCCCTCTCGGCTTCAGTTCCACGCTTATGTCTTCGCCGGTCATCACCGGGTCGCCGTCGTAGTGTATTACTCCGGGGTTGTTGCGGTGAATGTTCAGTTTGCGGCATTTGAATGTCTTTATCTTTGAATTCTTGTCAAGGGTCTTGTTGAACATGTCGATGCTTATCTGCGGAGCTTCAAACACGTCGAAAGGTTCCATTATAATCACGTCCATGAGGCCGTCGCTCATCGAAGCCTGGGGGGCTATGTAGGCGTTGTTGCCGTATTGTGAGGCGTTTGCGCACGATATCAAGAACGCTTCATACTTTATCGTTCCGTTGTCGTCTTGCAGAATATAGGTTTCGGGCTTGTATTTCAGTCCTTCGCGCAGTATGTTTTCGGCATAGGTCATGGGGCCGCGTTTGCCTGCCTCGGCAAACTTCATGCTCACGAAAGCGTCGAATCCCATGCCGCATGTGCAGAAGAACGGGTGATCGTTTATGATGCCGTAGTCGAGGTCGCGTATCTCGCAGGCGTTGATTATGTCGAGGGCTTTCCGCACGTTCATGGGCAACAACAGATGACGTGCCAGTCCGTTGCCCGAGCCGCACGGTATTATGCCGAGTGCTGTCTGTGAGTGTACAATCGCACGCGCCACTTCGTTCACGGTGCCGTCGCCGCCTACTGCCACAACAATGTCAATGCCATCGTCCTTGGCTTTTGTCGCTATTTCGGAGGCGTGGCCCGCATATTGCGTGACAACAAGCTCGTAGTCGAACTTTTCCTTGTCGATAGTGCTGTCAATCAAGGCGGGAATTTCAGCCTTGCTTGATGTTCCAGAGGTGAGGTTGATGATGAAGACGACTCTCTTTTTCATGTTTCCCGTTGTGTGTCTTTTTGTTGCCGTGCTTTTGCTGTTGTGTGCCGTGGGGCGTGCCATGGCGGTGTTTTGGGCGCGTGCAGATTCTCTCCGCGTCGGCGCACAGTGTCTCCTGTAATGAAATCGTTACAAAATTAGTAAAATATTGTTGTATGCCTACTTTCGGGTGGGCAAAATTCTCAAAAAAGTACATTTCTTGGAAAAAAGAGGCTTATATTGCATCTTTTTTGTAACTTTGCAGCCTAAAACAACAAATTGGGTCAACACCCTATACTAATTTATAATGGGACAATTACAGGAAAGATACAAAAGTTATCGCGAGCCTCAAAAGTTTATGGAGGCCGGTGTGTATCCTTATTTTCGTGAAATAACCAGTAAGCAGGGCACAGAAGTTGAAATGGCAGGCCACAAGGTGCTGATGTTCGGATCGAACGCATACACCGGGCTTACTGGCGACCAACGCATAATAGATGCCGCAAAGGATGCTTTGGACAAATACGGTTCCGGTTGCGCCGGAAGCCGGTTCTTGAACGGAACCCTTGACCTTCATGTGCAGCTTGAAAAGGAGCTTGCAGAGTTTGTGCACAAGGATGAAACTCTGTGCTTCTCCACAGGATTTTTCGTAAACTCGGGCGTGCTCGCAGTTGTTGTGGGCCGTGGCGACTATATCATCTGTGACGACCGCGACCACGCGAGCATCGTTGACGGACGCCGTCTCTCGTTTGCCCGTCAGCTGCACTACAAGCACAACGATATGGAAGACCTTGAGAACATTCTTAAAGGTCTGCCTCACGAGGCTGTCAAGCTTATCGTTGTCGATGGCGTGTTCTCCATGGAAGGCGACCTTGCAAACCTCCCCAAGATTGTGGAGCTGAAGCACAAGTACAACTGCTCGATTATGGTTGACGAGGCACACGGTCTGGGCGTGTTCGGAGAGAACGGTCGTGGCGTGTGCGATTATTTCGGACTTACCGACGAGGTTGACCTCATCATGGGCACTTTCTCCAAGTCGTTGGCAAGCATAGGAGGCTTTATTGCAGGCGACTCCGACACTATAAACTATCTGCGCCATTCTTGCCGCACTTACATATTCAGTGCTTCCAACACTCCGGCAGCCACTGCCGCAGCCCGCGAGGCTCTGCATATTTTGCTGAAAGAGCCCGAACGCATAGACAACCTGTGGAAAGTGACGAAATATGCATTGCGCCGTTTCCGTGAGGAAGGTTTCGAGATTGGCGAAACAGAAAGCCCGATTATCCCGCTCTATGTGCATGATGTTGACAAGACATTCCTTGTTACGAAGCTCGCGTTTGACAACGGCGTGTTCATCAACCCCGTTATTCCGCCGGCATGTGCACCGCAGGACACTCTCGTGCGCTTTGCCCTGATGGCAACCCACACCGAGGAGCAGGTTGAGCGTGGCGTGCAGATACTCAAGAAGATATTCGTTGAACAGAATATCATAAAATAAAGTAAACCATTGCTTGCACGGGTCGATATTTATGAGTAACTTTGCACTCGCAAAATCGAAACGTGTTTGCAGCGGGGCGTAGCGCAGTCCGGTAGCGCTCCTGGTTTGGGACCAGGAGGTCGCAGGTTCGAATCCTGTCGCCCCGACACAGAGAGATGTCTTTACAAAAGGCATCTCTTTTTTTGTGCCGTGTCGTTTCCGTGTTCAATGGAAGTTATCTTTTCTGTGCACCAGGATGCAAGCGCGCGGACGTAATTGTTTTTGTTTGGTATAAAAATAAAAGAGGGTGTGCCCCTCAGGCATACCCTCTTTCAGCTCTTCTATTGGTTTCGATACTTGTGTGACGGCTCTTCGGTTGCACCTTGCATGCTCTCTGCGGTGTCTGTCGAGTGCCGTACGCCCAAGCCTCATGTCGTGGCACGCATCTGTCGTGCCGTCATTTTTGGGCTTTTTGATGTTTCGCAACATCGCATCTTTTCCTATTGAAGTTTTGAAGCATATCGTCATTCTATACAAAGACAACGTAGACCCTACAACTGTAAAGACAAGATGCAGATGCCGTGTGCCGTATGTCTTTATTGCAAAGTTACATTTTTGCCATAAAACTGACAGGTTGTTTATCGGAAAAAAAGAGCTGTTTATAGGTGTTTTTTGACATATATCAATTCCGGGCAACCTTTTTATTGGGCTTTCATGCGTCCGTATTCGTCGAGGGCATAATGCCGTGCCACGGCAAGTGCCACGAGTGTGGCCACGACCGAAGTGTTGAGCGATGCCGCAGTGACGAGTATCTGGAACGCTATGGCCGTGAGCAAGTCTGTTCCGCACGACAGCAACGCCCACATCAATACCGGTGCCACGCTCACCGCCATGCCTGCCATGCGCGCCGTTTCGGGCAGCATGGCCTTGGTCACGGCCCGCCGGGCGAGATAGCGCAACGCTTCGGAGCGTGTTGCCCCGTTGCCTAATAGATAGTAGTAAAGTTGTCCGTGGTTGCGCAGTCCGGCGTAGTATGTCGCAAGCGACTTGCCCATTGTGTCAGCGCAACACCCTGCAAGCATCGCCATAACCACGGCCAGCATCCGTGCAAGTTCGCCCGTGCTTGCCGAAAGATTGACAAACAGCAGGAAAAGCGAGTTTACAACCACTGCCGTGCCCATGCCCGCGAGTGCCGGAATATAATATTGGCGCATCTTCAGGTGGGCACGCTTTACGGCCACCAGGGTCATAAGCCCTATGAAAAGCAGGGCAAAGGCTATGGCAACCGCTATATTGTCAAGTTTGAGCAGGGCGTAGAGCGTGCCGCCGAGCAGCCCCATTTTTATCAGCATGCGGATGACGGCCACCGCAAGTTTCCGTCCAAATCCAGTGTGGAGGGTACTTGCCGCATAGAAAGGAATTACGAGGAAAAGGGCTCCGAGAGCCAGTTGGGTTATTGTTATAGTCATGTCAATAGTCGTTGAGGTTTATTGTCTTGTCGCACACCGAAAGTATGTCGTTGTCGCGTGTGGCTACAATCATGGCCGAACGGTTGAACACCGGCGAGCCCATATAGGCCAGTACAGCCGCGCGTCCTTCGGCATCCTGGTGCGACAGAGGGTCGTCTATCAGCGTGTATGGCCTTCCTGCAAGCCCGGTGAGTGCGAGCCGTATGCGTTGCGCGGTGGCGGCATCGGTCTCGCCGAATTTCTTTGTGTAGCAGTCATGTGTTATTCCCAACTTGTCCCACTCCTTGAACACGGCTTCCTTGGTGTAGATGCAGTCGGAATTGGCACGCAGTGCAAACACCCCCTCCATTAGTTCGCCCACCGACACGTTTTCGAGTCCTTCGCCAGTAGGCATATACGACATTCTGTTCCTGAACATCTGGGCAGTGTCGGGCAGCACGGGTTCACCGTCGACGCACACCCATCCGCTGCTCATCGGCGTGAGTCCGAGCATGGCATGCAGCAGTGCAGTCTTGCCGCAGCCATTGTTCCCGGTTACGGCCACCTTGTGCCCTGTTGCGGCCTGAAACGTCACGCCTTTGAAAAGGGGCTTGCCGTGCATCGATACAGAGCCGTTGTACATTTCTATCATATAGCTTGAAGTGTGATGTGTGTTGCAAACTTACACATATTTTTTGAAAGAATCTGCCGTTTTTTGTGTCTATTTCGCCTTGCGGCAGAATTTGCAGGATGTATCGGCTGCGTCTTGCCACAATGCCGCTATGCGGCACACCGGGTGGACAAGTGGCGCATAGCGGCTTTCCGACAGGCCTTTTTCCAAATCACGGCATAGAGTGCCAGCATCATTATCCCGGTTACAATCCACGAAATAGGGTATACGGTAATAAGATGGTTGAAACCTTGCCAGTGTGGACTCACGGCATACACCCATGCTATGCGCAGCATACAGGTGCCGAAAATGGTTATAAGTGTGGGAGACACCGACTTGCCCATGCCGCGCATGGCCGACCCCGACAGTTCGTAGGATGCGGCTATCGACTGCGTGGCGAGGGCTATGTGCATGCGTGTCTTGCCGAATGCCACAACGGCACTGTCGGTGGTGAACAGACCGAGAAAGAAATCTTCCTGCCAAATGAACATCCAGTTGAGCAGGGCGCAGCCGCCGAAGCCCATCGCCATGCATATCCAGAACACCCGTTTCACGCGCCGCATGTCGCCGGCTCCGTAGTTCTGGCCGATGAAACTTATTGCCGCACCGTTGAATGCGCTTATCACGAAATAGCTGTAATACTCGAAATTCAGGGCGGCTGCCGACCCGGCTATCGCGCTTGCACCGTAGCCGTTGATGGCCGACTGAAGCAGCACGTTTGACACAGAGAACACCATACCCTGCAGACCTGCCGGAATGCCTATCTGAAGCATGCGCTTCAGTTCGCGCCACTCCACGCGCATGGCGTGTATGTCGAGGCGGAACGGGTATTTCTCGTGCATGAGAAGCCATATAATGAGGGCTGCGCTCACGCCGTTGGCAATGGATGTTGCTATGGCCACACCGGCCACTCCCATGTGCAGCACGATGACAAACACGAGGTTGAGTACCGTGTTCACCACGCCGGCGACAACGAGGATATAGAGCGGACGGCGCGTGTCGCCCATACTGCGGAGTATGGCTGCGCCGAAATTGAAAATCAGAAAGAACGGGACGCCGAGGAAATATATGCGCAGATAGACAATGGCCATGTCGAGCACATCAGCCGGAGTGTTCATCAGTTCGAGTATCGGGCGCGACACCGCGACCCCGATACACATCAGCGCGAGTCCGCCCACAATGGCCACGAGCCCTACTGTTGACACGGCATCGTGTATGCTTTGGTGGTTGTTCTGTCCTATATGGTTGGATATTATGACATTGGCACCCATTGATATGCCAAGGAAAAGGTTGATGAGCAGGCTTATCACGGGGGCGTTGCTTCCTACTGCCGCCAACGCTTGACTGCTTGCAAAACGCCCTACAACGGCCACGTCAACCGAGTTGAAAAGCTGCTGCAGTATGCTGCTTGCCGCGAGCGGAATGGTGAACATTATTATCTTGCCCAGAAGCGGGCCGTGGAGCATGTCGATACGGTTTCTTGTTTTGCTGTCTTCCATCTTTTTACCTTGTGTGACGGCATTTCCCTTGCAGGCCCGCCATAGCCGGGCGGGTGTCGATGGTCATGTCTTAACTGAAAGCAAAGTTACTGCTTTTTTGTCGGTTTCGTTTCTCGTGTATGCTGAAAAGAGTAATGGGGCACATGTAAAAGTTTTTTTGTAAATGCATCCGTCTGCCGAGCATTGGGTAGAGGGCAAAAAACAAGTCCTGCCGCTATATGGCGACAGGACTTGCAGTATGTCAATGCCTCGGGCTTATGCCAAGCCTCGGCCGTGGCAGTTCTTGAATTTCTTTCCGCTTCCGCACGGACACAGGTCGTTGCGGCCCGGAAGTTTGTCCTTTACAATCGGTTCGCGTGCAGCTGCTGCATTCTCTCTTGTGTCTTGGTTTGCTGCCGCTGCCTGTGCAGGGTCGTCAAGGTCAACCTTCTCTTCGTTGTAGTGCTGCTCGATGTGCTGCTCGGGAGCAGCCTCGCGTACCTCATCCTGCTGCATTTCGGGTATCTGTCCGCGTGTGAGGATGCTCGAAATGCGGTTGTTCATGTCGTTCACCATCGAGTCGAAGAGTTTCGCGCTCTCAAGTTTGAAGATGAGAAGCGGGTCTTTCTGCTCGTAAGATGCGTTCTGCACACTGTGGCGCAGCTCGTCGAGCTGGCGCAGGTTTTCCTTCCAGCAGTCGTCGATTACATGGAGCATGATGACGCGTTCAAACTGCTTCACCACATCCTTGCCTTCGGTGCGGTAGGCTTCCTTCAGGTTACAGGGTATGTTGTAGAGACGTTTTCCGTCGGTAATGGGCACCATGATGCGCTCGTATATCGCACCTTGTGTCTCTTCCACCTGCTTGATTATCGGGTAGGCCACTCCCTCTATGCGGTCGGTCTTGCGCTTGAATGTGGCCATGGTCTCCTGGAAAGCACGCTCTTCAAGGTCGGCCTTGTTGGCGTTTTCAAACTCCTCTTCGGTGAACGGACATTCCATGGCGAGTATTTTGAGGAAATCCTCGCGGCAGCCTGTGTAGTCGTTCGTCTCGATGATGTTCACCACGCGGTCCCAAATGATGTTGGTGATGTCCATGCCTATACGTTCGCCCATGAGTGCGTGGCGGCGTTTCTCGTAGATTACGGTGCGCTGCTTGTTCATCACGTCGTCGTATTCGAGGAGGTGCTTTCTTATACCGAAGTTGTTTTCCTCCACCTTCTTCTGCGCGCGCTCTATGCTCTTCGAAATCATCGGGTTCTCGATGCGGTCGTCGTCTTTGAAGCCCAGACGGTCCATAAGGCTGGCGATGCGCTCCGATGCGAACAGACGCATGAGCTTGTCTTCGAGCGAGACGTAGAACACAGAACTTCCGGGGTCGCCCTGACGTCCGGCACGTCCGCGCAGCTGGCGGTCAACACGACGGCTCTCGTGGCGTTCTGTACCGATGATGGCGAGTCCGCCGGCGGCCTTTACCTCGGGCGACAGTTTGATGTCGGTTCCACGACCAGCCATGTTGGTGGCAATGGTCACGGCTCCGAGCATGCGCTCCTCAGTGTGCTTGTTGCCTTCCTCGTCGGTAATCTCAACGCGACCGAGTGTGCTGCGTCCCGCGAGAGCCACGATTTCGGCCTCTTTCTGGTGCAGTTTTGCATTGAGCACCTGATGCGGAATCTTGCGCATGGTGAGCATTTTCGAGATGAGCTCCGATATCTCGACCGATGTCGTACCTACGAGTACGGGGCGTCCGGCATTGCGCATCTCCACGATTTCCTCGATTACTGCGGCATACTTTGCGCGTGCTGTCTTGTAAACGCGGTCGTCCATATCCTTGCGTATCACGGGGCGGTTGGTAGGAATCTCCACCACGTCAAGCTTGTAGATGTCCCAGAACTCGCCTGCCTCGGTGCTGGCTGTACCGGTCATACCCGACAATTTGTGATACATGCGGAAATAGTTCTGGAGCGTAATGGTGGCGAATGTCTGCGTGGCGGCCTCCACTTTCACATGTTCCTTGGCTTCCACGGCCTGATGCAGACCGTCGCTCCAACGGCGGCCTTCCATGATTCGGCCTGTCTGCTCGTCCACAATTTTCACCTCTCCGTCCATTACCACATACTCGTCGTCCTTGTTGAACATCGTGTATGCCTTGAGCAACTGCTGCAATGTGTGCACGCGCTCGCTCTGCACGGCATAGTGGTTGAGCAGAGAGTCTTTCTTGTCGAGGCGTGCCTGATCGTCGAGTCCGGTCTCGTTTTCGAGTGCCGACAGTTCAGATGTGATGTCGGGCAGCACGAAGAGTTCCCTGTCGTTCACCTGGTTGGCGAGCCATTCCGTACCCTTGTCGGTGAGGTCGCAGCTGTTGAGTTTCTCGTCTACGACGAAATACAGCGGTTCCACACACTCCGGCATGCGGCGGTTGTTGTTCTCCATGTAATACTCTTCCTTCTTGAGCATACCTGCCTTGATGCCTTCTTCGGAGAGATACTTGATGAGGGGCTTGTTCTTGGGGAGAGCCTTGTGTGATCGGTAGAGTGCGAGGAAGCCTTCGTCGAGCAGTTTCTGGTCGTTCTTTGTCTGTCCTTCGCTTATTTTCTGCTTAGCCTCGGCAAGGTATTGTGTGGCGAGCTTGCGCTGCACATCAACGAGACGCTCCACGAGCGGCTGGTATTCCTCAAACATCTGGTCGTCGCCTTTGGCCACGGGGCCTGAGATGATGAGCGGTGTTCGTGCGTCGTCGATGAGCACAGAGTCAACCTCATCGACTATGGCGTAGTTGTGGGCACGCTGCACGAGGTCGGCAGGCGACAGCGACATGTTGTCGCGCAGATAGTCGAAACCGAACTCGTTGTTTGTTCCGAACGTGATGTCGGCCATGTATGCCTTGCGGCGTTCGGGCGAGTTGGGACGGTGCTTGTCTATGCAGTCAACCGAAAGTCCGTTGAACATGTAGAGCGGTCCCATCCATTCCGAGTCACGTTTTGCAAGATAATCGTTGACCGTGACCACATGCACGCCGTTGCCGGTGAGTGCATTCAGGAACACGGGCAGGGTTGCCACGAGTGTCTTTCCTTCACCGGTTGCCATTTCGGCAATCTTTCCCTGATGCAGGGCGATACCTCCGAACACCTGCACGTCGTAGTGCACCATTTCCCATTTAAGGTCGTTACCGCCGGCAGTCCAGTGGTTGTGGTATATAGCCTTGTCGCCGTCGATGGTGACAAAATCGTTCTTCGGGTTGGCGGCGAGTTCGCGGTCGAAATCGGTTGCGGTGACGATTGTCTCCTCGTTTTCGGCAAAACGGCGCGCGGTGTCCTTGACGATGCTGAATGCCACGGGCATTATCTCGTCGAGTGCTTTTTCGTAAAGGTCGAGCACTTCCTTGTCGAGCTTGTCGATTGCGTTGAATATTGCCTCGCGCTCATCGATTGGTGTCTCTTCAATCTTGGCTTTGAGTTCGGCAATCTTTTGCTTTTGTTCTTTTGCCGAATCCTGCACATACTGTTGGAGTTGCTTGGTGCGGGCGCGCAGTTCATCATTGCTCAGAGCCTTTATTTCGGGATATGCAGCCTTTACTTTCTCAACGAGAGGCTGGATAAGCTTCATGTCCCTGGTAGACTTGTTGCCAAACAATGATTGCAGAAATTTGTTTAAATTCATTGTTTATGTTGTTTTTATTGTTTCGCAAAATTTATTAACTGGGTGTAAAATTACTAAAAAAAATCCGAACACCCTTGCTTTATGCCACGAAACTCCCTTTTTGCGTTTTTTTCGGGCATCGTTGGCATGTCTATTGCAGTGGCGCGGACGAACAGGCGTTGGGGGCTCTGATGCGTATTGCCTTGGCTATTGTCGGCGCGATGCGGTCGACTGTAACCGGAGTGTTTACGCGTCCGGCCTTTATTCCGGCCCCGTAGAGAATGACGGGAAACGGCACAAAGGCTGCGCGTGAGTAGTAGTTCTCGTTGTTGTCTTCGTTTATTATGTGCCATCCCGGCGCGGTCTCGATTATGAGGTCGCCGCTCACGGACGGGTTGTAGGGACTTGTCGTGACGTTGCGCACGCCGGCTGTCTGCACGAGAAGCTCCTTCGAGCGCGTCACGGCATCGCTGAAGCTTATGCGCCGCTGCTCTATGAGCTTGCGGTCGAGGTAGATTTGGTTGTGGTAGCTGGCCTCCACATAACGCCCTTGGCCATAGATTGCTCCGAGATACATGTTGAGCAGGTTGCAGGTGCGGTTTATGTAGAATGTGCCCGACGGTATATGGTAGCGTTCGTAGTCAACGGGCTGGTCGGCGGTATAGCCTGTGCTTGTCAGCACGAACATGACGTTGCTGCTGCCCACATTGTCTTCTATGCGCTTTATGAGTGAGGCTATGGTCTTGTCGAGCTTCACATACACAATCTCCATGGCCGTTTGCCAGTTGGCAATGTCGTTGGTCTTGGCCGAGAGTGTCACCGAGAGCATGTCGGTTATGTTGTCGCGGCCCATCGACATGTTCTTCACGCATGCCACTGAAAGGTCGGCCACGGCATCGTTGTCGTTGCCCGTGCTGATCGAACTGTTGTAGGCGCGCACAAGACTTTGTGCCGCCTTGGGGTAGTAGGCCGATGTGGTCCACTGTCCGTTCCTCTCGTTCACCCAGAAAGCACCGTCGGCAGCGTGTCCTGCCGACAGTACGGCGGCATCGCGTTCGTGTGCCACGCCGTAGACTATGGCAGCCCCTTTGGTCGCAACCTTCAGCTCGTCGCCCACTGTCGATGTGGCCATTTTCTGCGGCGAAGTGCCGTTTTTCTCGTCGTCGGTGCAGTAGACGGGGCGCAGTGTGGCCCGGTCGAGCCACTGGTTGCCCACTATATAATTATAATGTGGGGTGGTGCCGGTGGCGATGGAGGCTATTGCCGACGCGCGGTCAACGGGCGAGAACGGATAGCTTGCGGCTTCATAGACGCAGCCTTGTTGCAAGAGTTTCTTGAAACCGTCCTGTCCGTAGAGTGGAGCGAATTGCTCAATGTAGTCGGTGCGCAATTGGTCAACCGCGATATTCACCACAAGACGTGGTGCCGGCTGCAGACTTTGCGCGTGCAAGTCCACGCCAGTCAGTACTGACAGTATTATTATTGTCGATAAATATCTATTCATGTGCTTTGACCGATTGCTTTATTTTGAATAAGTATCTTAACAGCAAAGATAATGCCACAATGTGCATTCCCTCTGCATAGGTTTGGAAAAATCCTCCGATGAAGAACAAAACCATGCACAAGCACCATACAGGCAACCACACTCCGTGGCGTTTGTGGCGCAGACTTTTTATTGCGTGTGGCAGAAACAGCAGTGTGCATGGGTTGAGCAGAAGAATTTGCAGGTTGAAGCTCACGGTGGGGTGTTCTGAAAACACCATTGCCAGCAAAATCATTCCGCACAGTCCGTCGGCGAGCATGATTATGCAGTCAATGCCCCAGTAGTTCTTCTTTCTTGCGGCCTCGAAAACCGTTGCCGCAATGACGGCGAGTGCGAAGATTATGGCGCATGCGCCTGGCGACAGGGGAAATTCCTTTTCCACCACTTGTGCCGTGGGCGGCACGAGCCAGCGTTCGGCTGACACCAGCGTGCGTTTCTGTCCGTTGCTGCCGGTTATTGTGGCCCGGCTGAAGTCGTTCTTCAGGTTGTCGGGCAGAAATTGCTGTTCGGTCAGGGTCGTGGGCATATCGGCCTTGACCCCGAGCAGCAGGTCGTTGCCGAAGCGTGCCCACGGGTGTTGGGTGTTATACTGGTGGGTCATCTCCCTGAACGAAGGGCCGTTGTCGTGCCGTGCCGTGTATGCCACCTTTCCGTCTACGTTGCCAGTGAGCATGTCGCGTGCCCGTGTCGTGCAGTTGTCATAGAAATAATTGTAGCGGTAGACCCTGTTCTGCGGTTCGTAGTTGGCGGCGAGGGCCTTCGACAGGGCCTCTTTCTCGTTTTGGGTGAGGTTCAGCGTCTGTTGCCACACGCCGCATCCGTAGCCCGAATAGGTGGCCATGAAGGCATCGATGGGTTCTATTCCCATTTCGTAGTCGGTAAGACCGAACACGAAGCGCAGGACAAAGAACGGTTTTGCAAATGAAAACATGCCGTAGTTTACGGCCACGTCAATGCCGCGCGTGTAGTTGGTGAACCTTATTGCGGTGTGGCCGTAAAGACTGTACACATTCTGGCGTGGCCGGCATGTGAGCAGGCTTACCTCTATTGAGTCGGTGTCGTGTGCGGTGTCTTGTTGCCGTTGTGCCGAAAGCATGCTTGGCAGCAACAGGAAAATGCACAATATGGCGTATCTTAAAAGACAAACTAAATGTTTCACAGTGCAGAAATGACTTGCTCCGGTAAGGAGAGTGTCGTGTTTTAAATATGTTTGTTTGCGAGTGATGCGCCTGTCTGCCGTCTTGCTTTAGGGATGATTCCCGGCGGCATTGCTGTATTTGGGCGAGGCATCGCTTCATTTGTGCAAAGGTATTAAGAATATGCCAACGGGTATATATTAATAAGGTTAAAAAACAGTAATGCCGTGTCGTTGCATGCCGTCGGCGGCAGTTGCTTGGGCATGTCCTCTACTTTTCGTCGCGGTAATTCTGCGGTGTGCATCCCGTCAGCCGTTTGAAATATTTGCAGAAGAAGCTCGGGGTGGAAAAATGCAGTCGGTCGGCAATCTCGGTTGTCTGCATATTGGTGTGTCGCAGCATGACCTTTGCCTGGGTGATGACGGCTTTGTCAATCCATTCTTTTGCCGTGATGCCGCTCGCTTGGCGTATCACCGTGCCCAGATAGCGTTCGGTGAGGCATATTCTGTCGGCATAGAAGGCCAGCTGCCGTTGTTCCTTGCAATGCAGATTCACGAGTTTTATGAAGCGGTCGAAGATGTCGTTGGCATTGTGGCGGACGGGTGCCGCGGGATGGCTGCGTGCAAAGACGCGGTCGAAAAAGAACGCTATTGCGGCCAGCATGTGTAGGGTTGTCTCGTGGTAGCGGTGCGTGTTCTGTGTCGGGCGGCTTGCGCTGGCGGCAGTCCCGGCCTCTTCGTTCTCTTGCAGTGTCGTGGCTGTTTCATAGAGCATGTGGAACATGTGGTCAATCAGTGCCCCCTCCTGTCCGTTTACGGCAATGAAGCCGTGTTTCTGCTTGCCGTTGAAAAGGTTTGGCAGTTTGCCTGAGAGCGCTATGTGGAACAGGTCGGAGTGTATGCCCATGCCCACGAGAAGAAAATCGTCGCTTATCTCGATAGGTTCGGCTATCGTGCCCGGCGTTATGAAAACCATGTGTCCCGCCGTGATGGTGTATTCCTGCAGGTTGATGTTTCCGCGCATGTAGCCTTGCTTTATGTAGCCCATGCGGTAGTCTTCCAACAGGTAAGGGGTAGGGGTGGCGTGGATGAAGGGTTGCAGAAACTGGCTCATGTTGACAACAATGCCAAAACCTTCTTTGAAAAAAGAATATTCTGGAAGGTTGTTGCTCTTGTTGAACGTGTCGAAAATGTTCTGTAGTGTGAGTAGCTGCGGCTGTTTCATATTTGTTCTCCTCGATGTTCTGTTTGTAGGGCGTGTGGTGCAAAGATAATGATTGTTTCTTTGATGTTGCCGTTTGAAGCCGAAAATCGAACAAAACGAACATTTCTCGTTGGCTATTGATAACAGAAAGCCCGTTATATGGGGTTAACTTTGCAAAATAACTTGAATCGGTAAAAGTACAAAACGATAATGACAGACAAACAAAACTGTATGGTGAAAAGACGTTTATTGTTGGCCTCGACATTGGCTCTTTCGTTGTATGCTTGTCCCATAAGGCTCACGGCACAGGCACTTACGCTGCAGCAGTGTCGGCAAATGGCACACGACAACTATCCATCCGTCAGGCAGTATGGCATGATAGAGCAGAGTCGCGATTTCACGTTGGACAATGCAGCAAAGGAATGGTTGCCCAAGCTGAGCGCATCGGCAGGGGCCTATGCCTTCACCGACATTGTAAAGGCCACCCCCGTGACGGCACAAATGGGGCTTGACATGAAAAACTGGTTGGCTAATGCGTCGGTCACGGTCACGCAAAACGTGTATGACGGCGGGCAGACAATGGCCCGCAAGAATGTGGTTTCGGCACAGTCGGAGGTGGAAAGGCACCAGCTCGACGTGTCGATGTATGTACTCAACGAACGCATCGACCAGCTCTTTTTCGGTATCTTGCTGCTTGACGAACAAATAGAACAAAACAATTTGTTGCAGAACGACCTTGCAACGGGCGAGCAGACCGTGCGGAGCATGATTGGCGGCGGCATTGCCAACCAGGACGACCTCGATGCCTTGCTCGTGGAGAAACTGAAGGCAAGCCAGCAGAAAGAGGCATTGCTGGCCTTGCGCAAGGCTTATGTCAGAATGTTGGGAGTGTTCTTGGGAAAAGACATGGGTGCAGACGAGAAATTTGAGAAGCCTCCGTTGCCTGTTTCTTCGGCCTTGGCCACACTCGATGGCGCAGCCGCCATGCAGGGCAGCCAATGCCTTAACCGCCCCGAAATGAAGTATTACGCCTCGCAGAATGCCCTGCTTGAAGCCCAGCGCAGACGGCTTGATGCCCTGCTGCGCCCCACGGTGAGCATTTTCGGTATGGGGGCAGCGCATACAAAGTTGGGCGGACTGTTCAACAATGCCGTGCTTGCTGGCGGAGTGTCGGTTTCGTGGAACATAGGGGCACTCTACACCCGCAAGAACGACATCAGAAAACTGGATGTGCAGAGGGCCGTAAACGACAACATGCGCGATGTGTTCATTTTCCAGAACCGTCTGCAAAACGAGGAGACGCGCGGAACTGCCGAGGCTCTCGAAAGACAGTTGGCGCAAGACGACGAGATTGTGCGCCTGCGTGAAAGCATAATGCAGCGTGGGCGCAAGAAGGTGCAGCTCGGCACAGAGAGCGTGCACGAACTGGTGCGCGACATTAATGCCGTGGGCATGGCAAGGGCGCAGAAGGCGTTGCGCGAGATGCAGCTGCTGCAGGAACTGTACAGGCAGAAGACTTTGAACAACGATTGAATGAAAATGAAAGAATTAATATTTGTGGTTTGGTGATTTTTTTGAACATTACCTATAACACGCATGTAAACAAAATGGTTATGAAAAAACAATATGCATTAGGCTTGGCACTGGCGGCAATGGCTCTGGTGTCATGCGGCAGCAATGAAAAGGAATTTGACGCTACAGGCATCTTCGAGGCTACCGAGGTAACAGTCTCGGCAGAACAGAACGGCGCGCTGCTGCATCTTGACGTGAACGAAGGCGACAGAATAGAACGGGGCGCGCAAGTGGGACTCATCGATACGGTGCAGCTCTACCTGAAAGCGCGGCAGATAGGGGCAACACGTCTGGTGTATGCAACGCAACGCCCCGATGCCGAAAAGCAGATGGCGGCCACACGGCAGCAGCTGGCAAAGGCGCGCGAGGAGTATGACCGTTTTGCCGGACTGGTGAGAGAGGGAGCGGCCAACCGCAAAAATCTCGACGATGCCAAGAGTCAGGTGCAGGTGCTTGAACGCCAGCTCGAAGCGTTGAGGTCCTCGCTCAACACCTCGACAAGCAGCCTTAACGCGCAGATGAGCACGGCTGACATCCAGAAACTGCAGGTGGCCGACCAACTCAGAAAATGCCATGTCGTTTCGCCCATATCGGGGACGGTTCTCGAAAAATACATGGAGCAAGGCGAATATGCCGTTACGGGCAAACCCATATTCAAGATAGCCGACACCGACCGCATGTTCTTGCGCGCCTACATCACCTCGGCCCAGCTCAAAAGCGTGAAGATAGGCCAGAGCGTGAAGGTGTTTGCCGACTATGGCGGCAACGGCAAAACCGTCTATCAAGGCAAGGTCGTGTGGATTTCGTCCAAATCGGAGTTCACGCCCAAGACCGTCCTTACCGACGACGAGCGTGCCAATCTGGTGTATGCAGTGAAGATTGCCGTGAATAACGACGGCTACATAAAGATAGGAATGTATGGCGAGGCAAAATTCTGAGGTCTTGCCTGTTATGGCGAAATTATGTGTAAGGCAATAATAGTGGAGCATGTCTCCAAGCATTACGGCGATGTGGAGGCATTGCACGACGTGGGCTTCTCGGTGGACAAAGGCGAGATATTCGGACTTGTAGGACCCGACGGTTCGGGCAAGACATCGTTGTTCCGCATTCTTGCAACGCTTGTCCTTCCCGACGGAAACGGCGCGGCAAGGCAGTCAGAGGCGAGTCGTGGCAAGGGCATGGAAAGCTCTGGCGGCGGCAAGGGCTTTTCTGTCGCCGTAGACGGGTTCGACGTAGTGTGTGACATGGCCGAGATAAGGAAACGGGTGGGGTATATGCCCGGCAGGTTCTCGCTTTACCAAGACCTGTCGGTAGAGGAAAACCTCGATTTCTTTGCCACTCTCTTCGGCACGACAGTTGAGGCGGAGTATGACAACATAAAGGCAATATATTCACAGATAGAGCCTTTCAAAAAACGAAGGGCAGGAGCATTGTCGGGCGGTATGAAACAGAAACTCGCCCTTTCGTGTGCATTGGTGCACAAGCCTGTCATCCTCTTGCTCGACGAACCAACCACCGGGGTTGACCCCGTGAGCCGCAAGGAGTTCTGGGACATGCTCGAAACGCTTGCCAGACAGGGCATGACCATTGTAGTGTCAACGCCCTACCTCGACGAGGTGCGCCGCTGCAACCGCATAGCCTTCATGCAGAAAGGCAGGATTATGGGCATAGGCAAGCCCGGCGAAATGCTCGAAGAGTTCAAGGACGTGTTCTGTCCCGACAGGTTGGATGGCCGGGGAAGCGACGGTGGCAGCACCGTTTCGGAGAGTGGCAGACAATCGGCAGAGCGCGGAAAGTCGATGGAAATATCGCATCTTGTGAAGGCGTTCGGAACGTTCCGCGCCGTCGATGACATATCTTTTTCGGTGGAGCGTGGCGAAATATTCGGGTTTCTCGGTGCCAACGGTGCGGGTAAGACCACGGCCATGCACATGCTCACAGGACTGACGCGACCTACGGGCGGAAGCGGCCGGGTGGCCGGCTGCGACATCATAACCGAGCATGAGCAGATAAAGAAGCACATAGGCTACATGAGCCAGAAATTCTCGCTCTACAACGATTTGACCGTGCGTGAGAACATACGCCTGTTTGCCGGGATATATGGCATGAGTGGTGCTGAAATAAAGCGCAAGACCGCAGACCTGCTCCAGCGTCTGCAGTTTGCCGAACACGGCGACGACATCGTTTCAAGTCTGCCGTTGGGGTGGAAGCAGAAACTTGCCTTCTCGGTAAGCATCTTCCACGAGCCGGAAATAGTGTTCCTCGACGAGCCCACGGGGGGCGTAGATCCGGCCACGCGGCGCCAGTTCTGGCAACTCATCTACGATGCCGCCGGGCGTGGCATAACGGTGTTTGTAACCACCCACTACATGGACGAGGCGGAGTATTGTGACCGCATATCAATAATGGTAGACGGCAGGATAAAGGCTATGGGTACGCCCGCGCAGCTGAAGCGTGAGTGGCACCAGCCCGACATCGACGGCGTTTTCACCTGTCTGGCCCGGCAGGCAACGAGAAAATGACGGCCAACAGGCGGGCTTTCGGTTATTACGGTTTTTGTTTTGTAAATTCAATATGAACAGGTTTGTATCATTCGTTATAAAGGAAACACGGCACATATTGCGCGACAAGCGCACCATGCTCATCCTCTTCGGCATCCCCATAGTGCAGATGCTGCTCTTCGGTTTTGCCATTTCAACCGACGTGCGCAATGTGCGCACCGTGGCAGTGCTCTCCTACAACAGTCTGTCGGCGCAGCAAATGGTGGAAAGGTTGGGGGCAAACGAGTATTTCAACATATTATATAAGGTGAACACCACGGCAGAAGCCGAAACGCTCATAAGGCACCAGAAGGCCGACATTGCGGTGGTGTTCGGCAACGGAGGCAAGAGCGTGCAGGTGATAACCGACGGTGCCGACCCGAGCATGGCGCAGATGTATGCCAACTATGCCACCCAGATATTGGCCGCGCCGGCGGTGAAGCCCGGCGGCGACATGCCACAGTCGGCTGTTTCGTCCAGACTGCTCTACAACCCGCAGCTGCGGAGCTGCTACAATTTCGTGCCGGGCATCATGGGCATAATACTCATGCTTATATGCGCGATGATGACAAGCATAAGCATAGTGAGAGAGAAGGAGAGGGGCACAATGGAAGTGCTTCTAGTGAGCCCCGTGCGTCCGCTGATGATAATCGTGGCCAAGGCAGTGCCCTATATGGTGTTTGCCTTCGTCATTCTCACCTGCATCCTTGTCCTTGCGAAATTCGTGCTGACAGTGCCTGTGGCCGGAAGCCTTGTGTGGATATATGTGGTATCGGGCATATACATCATTCTGGCCCTGTCGCTCGGACTGCTGATAAGCACCGTGGCCCAGACGCAGCTCGTGGCGCTTCTTGCGTCGGCCATGGTGCTCATGGTGCCGTGCATATTGCTCAGCGGACTGGTCTACCCGGTGGAGAGCATGCCCGAGGCACTTCGGTGGGTTTCGGCCATAATGCCGCCGAGATACTACATTTCGGCAATGCGCAAGCTGCTGGTAATGGGCGTGGGCGTGGAAGACGTGGTGTCAGAGATAAGTGTGTTGTCGGCCATGGCCGCAGTGCTGCTTTCGGCTGCACTGTTGAATTTTAAAAACCGGTTGGAATAGTTATGCAGCTTAAACATTTGCTCCGCAAGGAGTTTTTGCAGATAAGGCGCAATGCCTTTGTCATGCGCATCGTCGTGGCGTTTCCAGTGATGATAATGTGTGTCATGCCTTGGGTTATGGACACCGAAGTGAAGAATATCGTGGTGGATGTGGTTGACAACGACCGTTCGGCATTGTCGTCGCAGCTGGTGCACCGCATTGGGGCGAGCAGCTATTTCGTTTTCGGCGGACAGAAGGCGAGCTATGCCGAGGCTGTGGCCGACGTGGAACGCTCGAAGGCCGACATGATATTGGAAATACCGCCGCACTTTGAGCGTGAAACCAAAAGGGGTACCTGTCCTAAGTTTTTTGTGGCCGCCAATGCCGTGAACGGCTCGAAGGGCACCATGGGCGTGGCCTATATGGGCAACATCGTTTCGCAACACATGGCCATGGCTACGCGTCATGGCATGCAGGGCAGACTGTTGTCTGCCGACACGGCAGTGTTGGTTCTCTACCTCTACAACAAGCACCTTAACTGCAAGCTATTCATGATTCCGTCGCTGATGGCCATTCTCGTCTTGCTGATGTGCGGTTTTCTGCCCGCGCTCAACATCGTGGGCGAAAAGGAGAGCGGCACGATAGAGGCCATAAACGTGACACCCGTGAATAAATGGGAGTTCATTCTCGCCAAACTCATACCTTACTGGCTTATCGGCCTTGTGGTGATGACCGTGTGTTTCGTTCTGGCATGGGCGGTCTACGGCATCACGTCGGCCGGCAGTCTCGGTCTGGTTTATTTGTTGGCCATGCTTCTTGCGTTCACAGTAAGCGGCATCGGACTGGTGATATCCAACTACAACGACACCATGCAGCAAGCCGTGTTTGTGATGTGGTTTGTGGTGATGTGCCTGTTGCTTCTGAGCGGACTGCTGACACCGGTGCGTTCCATGCCCGACTGGGCCTTGCTCACTACCGCCGTCAACCCTATGCACTATTTCATCGATGCCATACGCACGGTGTTTGTGCGCGGCGGCGGATTCGCGAGCATTGCAAACCAGGTTGCGGCCCTTGCGGCCTTTGCCGTAATTGTGAATGTGTGGGCGGTGGCAAGCTACCGCAAGAACAACTGAAAGAAGCCGACACCGGGCCCGTGCGGCATGTGGTGCACGCGCGTGCAGCGCAGGCGGTGTGTGCGTGCCGCGAGCGGTGCATGCCGCAAAGGACAAAAAGAAAGTGCGTGTATGTAGGCTTTGTGCCGTGCATACACGCACTTGGTTGCCCCTTGGAAAGGCAATCGTTGCTGTGGCTTAGTTGATGTCCCAACCAATGGCTGAAGCTCCGAGCACTGCTGCCGAAGAGCCTTCAAGACCGCTGACAAGGAATTTTGCCTTGCCCTTGAATATGTTGAGCACGTTTTCTTCGTAGGCTTTCTTTATGGGATTCATAATCAGGTCGCCTGCTTTGGTGAGTCCGCCGAAGAAGATGAAAGCCTCGGGCGATGAGAAAGCAGCGAAGTTTGCGCAAGCCTCGCCAAGCATCTTGCCTGTGAACTCGTAGATGTCGAGTGCGAGCTTGTCGCCCTTCGACGCTGCAATCGACACGTCGAGCGATGTGATTTTCTCTGGGTCGAGTTCGCGCAGAAGCGACGGCTGGTCGGTTGTGGTGAGGAGTTCGCGTGCCGTGCGTGCCACGCCTGTTGCCGAGCAATAGGCTTCAAGGCATCCGTTGCGTCCGCATCCGCATGGACGTCCGTTTTCTTTGGTGATGACATGGCCGAGCTCTCCGGCGAAACCGTCGCATCCGTAAACGAGCTGTCCGTTGACAACGATGCCCGAACCCACGCCGGTGCCGAGTGTGATAACGATGAAATTCTTCATTCCGCGTGCCACGCCGTAGGTCATTTCGCCCACTGCTGCGGCATTGGCGTCGTTGGTGAGTGCCACGGGTATGCCGAGCTTGTCGGAGAAGAGCTTGGCCAGAGGCACGATGCCGCTGTGTCCCCATTCAAGGTTGGGCGCAAATTCGATGGTTCCGTTATAGTAGTTGCCGTTGGGAGCACCTATTCCCATGGCCTTGATCTTCTCGATTCCGCCCACCTGGTCGATGATTATCTGCAGGGCATCAACTGCTGCGTCAACATAATCGTTGACATCGGCATAGCCCTGAGTCTTTATGGCTGTGGTTGCTTTAATGTCACCACGGCTGTCAACGATGCCGAAAACGGAGTTGGTTCCGCCAAGGTCAAGACCGATAACATACGGTTTCAAAGATTCTTCTGTAGTCATGTTTCGATGTTTTTATTTGGTAAATTAATTGGTAACGATAGGCGACCGACGCGCTTTTCAGCACGCGCAAGGCAGGGCTTTATGCAGTGTTTATGCGCGTGTCTGGCGTTCCGGCCATTTTCAGACAAAGGTATTAAAAATACCGTAACGCACAAAGTTTTCAATATAAAATTTGCCCATATCGCATAAAATTCGCAATTTTGCACCCGTTATGCAGTTTCCTATTCAGTTAGACATATTGGACTTTGTATTGAAGGGCATCTTGATAGGCATTATGGCATCGGCGCCCATGGGCCCTGTCGGTGTGCTTTGCATACAGCGCACGCTCAACAAAGGCCGTTGGTATGGGTTCATCACGGGCCTCGGGGCTGCTGTGAGCGACATTATATACGCCCTGCTCACAGGATTCGGCATGAGCTTTGTGATGAATTTCGTGAACAATGAGCGCAACAGGTTTCTGTTACAGATAAGCGGAAGCGTGCTCCTGCTCATTTTCGGCATATACTGCTACCGTTCAAACCCCACGCGCAAGCTGCACAGGAGCACGCGGCGCAGCAAGGGGTCGCTTGTGCACAACGGCATCACGGCATTTCTCGTCACGCTGTCAAACCCGCTCATAATATTCCTTTTCATCTTCCTGTTCGCGCAGTTTGCGTTTGTCGTGCCCAACCGTCCGATAGAGATGGGCATAGGCTATGCGAGCATCGTGGGCGGAGCAGTGCTGTGGTGGTTCGGACTGACGTGGCTCATCGACAAGGTGCGCGCAATATTCGACGACAACGGCATCTTGATTATCAACAGAATAGTGGGTTGGATAGTAATCATTTTTTCGGTGATAATGCTTGTGGGCACCGTTTTCAACCTTTACAAGTTGCCTTACTGACGTGCCCCGGGGCACTCTTGACGGAGCATGTGGGCACACACGCGCTGCGGCGGAAACGGCGTGCCGCGACGGGAAACCCGTGCGGCTTGTTGCGCAGTGGGGGAGTGACAGTTCAAAAACAATATATTTCAACGCCAAAAGGATGTATATCGCTCAGGAATTAAGAAAGAAAAGCATAGCTGAATATATGCTTTACATGTGGCAGGTTGAGGACATCATCCGTGCCTACGGTTGCCAGTTGTCGAGGTTGAAAAAGGAATATATCAGCCGTTTCGACTATACCGAGGAGCAGAAGGAGGAAATGACCGACTGGTATGGCAACCTGATAACCATGATGAATCAGGAGGGGAAACGCGAAAAAGGGCATCTGCAGATAAACACCATATTGGTGCAGGACATGAACGACCTGCACAACCGTCTGCTGCAGAGCGGCAAGTTCCCGTTCTACAACGCCGAATACTACAAGGTGCTGCCGTTTATCGTGGAGCTGCGCAACAAGGGCGACCGGCAGGTGAGCGAGATTGAGACGTGTCTCGACGCACTCTACGGCACGATGTTGCTGAGGCTGCAGGGCAAACCGATAAGCCCCGACACGGAACATGCCGTGAAGGAAATATCGACATTCGTGGGCATGCTCAGCGACTATTACATAAAAGACCGTAACGAGGGTCTGAAATTTGAAGACGACTAATTGTATTTCAATACTATGAACATATTGGTTACAGGCTGTAACGGCCAACTGGGAAATGAAATCCAGCTCTTGGAAAAGAGCCACGAAAACCATAAATTTTTCAACACCGATGTCAACGAACTTGACATAACCGATGCGCAAGCCATCGAACGCTTTGTTGACGAACATTCAATAGACGGTATAATAAACTGTGCGGCATACACAGCCGTGGACAGGGCGGAGGAGAACGAGGCTCTCTGCGGCAAGCTCAACGCCGACGCTCCGGGCTGGCTCGCAGCCGCAATGGGCCGCCGTGGAGGATGGATGGTGCAGGTGTCTACCGACTATGTGTTTGACGGCACAAAGCACACTCCCTATGTGGAAACCGACGGCACTTGCCCCGACAGCGTGTACGGGCGCACAAAACTCGCCGGCGAACAACTCGTTGTGAAGAACTGCAGCCGGAGCATGATTGTGCGCACGGCATGGCTTTACAGCACGTTCGGCAACAATTTCGTGAAGACAATGATGAGGCTCGGCAAAGAGAAGCCCGAACTGGGGGTGATATTCGACCAGATTGGCACGCCTACCTATGCCCGCGACCTCGCCGTGGCCATAATGACGGCTGTTGACAGGGGCATAGTGCCGGGAATATACCATTTCTCCAACGAGGGAGTGACAAGCTGGTATGATTTCACCAAGGCCATACACCGCATCGCGGGCATAACAGATTGCCATGTGCGGCCTCTGCACACGAGCGAGTATCCCACACCGGCTCACCGCCCGCACTACTCCGTGCTCGACAAAACAAAGATAAAGCAAACATACAACATCGAAATACCGCATTGGGAGGAGAGCCTCGCCGAGTGCATCAGTCAATTGGACAACAAGTAAACATGAATCAGGAAATAGAACGCAGGCGAACGTTCGCCATCATATCGCACCCCGATGCGGGTAAGACCACACTAACCGAGAAATTCCTTCTGTTCGGAGGACAGATACAGGTAGCCGGTGCGGTGAAGAGCAACAAGATACGCAAGACTGCCACATCCGACTGGATGGATATCGAGAAACAACGCGGAATATCGGTGTCAACGTCGGTGATGGAGTTCGACTACGAGGGTTATAAGGTGAACATCCTCGACACTCCCGGACACCAGGACTTTGCCGAGGACACTTACCGCACTCTGACCGCCGTCGACTCGGCCATAATTGTCGTAGATGGAGCAAAGGGTGTGGAGACGCAGACGCGCAAGCTCATGGAGGTGTGCCGCATGCGCAACACTCCGGTAATAATATTCATCAACAAGATGGACCGTGAGGGACGCGACCCGTTTGACTTGCTCGACGAGCTTGAGGCCGAACTCAAGATAAAGGTGCGCCCGCTTTCGTGGCCTATCAATATCGGGGCGAAATTCAAGGGTGTCTACAATATCTACGAGAACAAACTCGACCTGTTCAAGCCCGACAAGCAGCGCGTGACCGAGAAAGTGGAGGTTGACATCAATTCCAGCGAACTTGAGGCGCACATCGGCGAACAGGACGCGACGCAACTGCGCGAAGACCTTGAACTGGTGAGCGGCGTTTATCCCGAATTCGATGTCGATACCTATCGCTCTGCCGAGGTGGCCCCGGTGTTCTTCGGTTCGGCACTCAACAATTTCGGAGTGCAGGAATTGCTCAACTGTTTTGTTGAAATAGCTCCGTCGCCGCGTCCGACAAAGGCAGAGGAGCGCGATGTTACCCCCGAAGAACCCAAATTCTCGGGCTTCATCTTCAAGATAACGGCCAACATCGACCCCAACCACCGCTCGTGCATAGCTTTCTGCAAGGTGTGCAGCGGCAAGTTTGAGCGCAACAAGCCTTATCTGCATGTGCGTCTCGGCAAGACAGTGCGCTTTTCTTCGCCTACACAGTTCATGGCACAGCGCAAGAGCACTATAGAAGAGGCGTGGCCAGGCGACATTGTGGGCTTGCCCGACAACGGGATATTCAAGATTGGCGACACACTGACCGATGGCGAGAGTCTGCATTTCAGGGGGCTGCCGTCGTTCTCGCCCGAGATGTTCAAGTATATAGAGAACGACGACCCGATGAAGTCGAAACAGCTCGAAAAGGGAATAAGCCAGCTTATGGACGAAGGTGTGGCACAGTTGTTCGTAAATCAGTTCAACGGGCGCAAGATTATAGGCACTGTGGGCCAGCTGCAGTTTGAGGTTATACAGTATCGCCTTGAAAATGAATATAATGCCAAGTGCCGCTGGGAGCCGGTGCACCTTTACAAGGCGTGCTGGATTGAGAGTGACGACGATGCAGAACTCGACGCATTCAAGAAGCGCAAGTATCAGTATATGGCCAAAGACCGTGACGGACGCGACGTGTTCCTTGCCGACTCGGGCTATGTGTTGAGCATGGCACAACAGGACTTCAAGCACATAAAATTCCATTTCACGAGCGAATTCTAAGTTCGCGGCGCATGCGAATGTGCGCAGACAGGCTGCAATGGTGCAGGATCTGGCACATGTGTCGCAATGCAAAAAGCGGTGGCAGGTGATTTTTCTCACCCGCCACCGCTTTCTGTATATTGCGAAATCTCGTGTTGTAGGCTCGTTGTTCGGGGAACACTTGCCTGAGAACGCGTCTTACTGTTGCTTCGGATCGTTTTCTTTCAGGAATGTAAGGAAAAGCTGCAAAGCCTTGCTCGTGGCAATCGCGAGGTTGATGTCGCGCCCGTAGTCCTCCTGCAACTTGATTGTTTCCACCTTGTCGGCACTGCCGCAGGCTATCCATATCGTTCCTACAGGGTTGCCGGGGGTTGCTCCGCCAGGCCCTGCAATGCCGGTAGTGGCAATGGCATAGTCCACGTTCAGGGCTTTTATGGCTCCTTGCACCATGGCCACTGCAACCTCTTCGCACACTGCTGTCTTTTCGGCGAGCAGTTCGCTGCTTACGCCAAGCAGGTTCTCTTTAATCTCGTTAGTGTATGACACGATGCCGCCCTTGAAGTATGTCGACGCTCCGGGTACGGCGATTATCGCTTCGGCAATGCGGCCTCCGGTGCAGCTCTCGGCCGAACCTACGGTCTTGCCAGACTCATACAGGTATTGTTGTATCTCTCTGCTCAATATTTTCTTTTCGAATTCCATCTTTTTATTTATTGAAATGTTACTTTACTAAAAGCCGGTTTGTCTATCGAACAAAACTCCTTGTCGAGGTATTTCAGATAGCCCGTTACGCCAATCATGGCGGCATTGTCGGTAGTGTAGCTGAATTTCGGTATGTATATGTGCCAGCCGTATCTTTGCGCGTGGTCGTGGAACGCGTTTCTAAGCCCGTTGTTGGCCGACACTCCACCGGCTACAGCCACATGCTTTATGCCCGTTTGCTTTACGGCAAGGCGCAGCTTTTTCATCAAAATGTCAACGATAGTGTGCTCAAGGCTTGCGGCAAGGTCGTTCTTGTGATGCTCGATGAAGTCGGGATCGTCGGCTATCCATTTTCTCAGACTGTAGAGAAACGAGGTCTTCAAGCCGCTGAAACTGTAGTCGAGACCTGCGATATGCGGCTCGGCAAACTTATAGGCCAACGGGTTTCCCTGCCTTGCGAGACGGTCGATTATCGGCCCTCCGGGATAGCCCAAGCCCATTACTTTCGAGCATTTGTCTATCGCTTCGCCCGCAGCATCGTCGATTGTCTGTCCGAGCACCTCCATGTCGTTGTAGGCATTCACCTTGACTATCTGTGAGTTGCCTCCACTCACGAGCAGACAGATGAATGGCAGTGGGGGATTGGTACTGTCGTCGTCGCTCTCTTTTATGAAATGCGCCATTACATGTCCCTGAAGATGGTTGACATCAATCATGGGGATGCCGAGACTACGTGCGAAGCCTTTGGCAAAACTAACGCCTACCAGAAGCGAACCCATAAGTCCCGGGCCGCGCGTGAAGGCCACGGCGGCCAGCTGCTCTTTGGTTATTCCGGCCCGTTTCAAGGCAGCGCTGACAACCGGGACAATGTTCTGCTGGTGGGCTCTTGACGCGAGTTCGGGCACAACACCGCCGTATTCGCGGTGGACATCCTGCGATGCCGTGACGTTGCTGAGCAGAACGTCATTGCGCAACACAGCTGCCGACGTGTCGTCGCAGCTGCTTTCTATTCCTAATATATATATTGGTTCGGCCATTTTATGTTCGACAAAATCAATTCAGAAAATGATGTTTTTACTGTTGTTTCCGCCGGTTTCACCCGAAACGGCGTTTAGTGCGTGAGTATTTCCACGCCGTGCTCGGTCATCACGAAGGTGTGTTCCCACTGTGCGCTCGGCTTCTCGTCGCCGCTTATTACCTCCCAACCGTATTCGTCTTCGGCATCAATGAACACCTCCCATGTGCCCATGTTTATCATAGGCTCTATCGTGAACACCATTCCGGGCACGAGAAGCATGCCCTGTCCCTTGTGTCCGATGTGCATCACGTCGGGTTTTTCGTGGAATTTCAGTCCTACGCCATGTCCGCACAGGTCGCGCACCACGCCATAGTGGTATTTTTTGGCATGCTTCTGTATTGCGTGTCCTATGTCACCAACAAATCCGTAGGGCTTGGCGGCCTCTGCTCCAATCTCAAGGCATTCTTTTGCCACCCTCACGAGCTGTTCCTTTTCGGGTGTCGTCTTGCCTATGATGAACATGCGCGAAGCATCGGCGTAGTAGCCGTCGAGTATTGTCGTGAAGTCTACGTTAACGATGTCGCCTTCCTCTAGCACGTCTTCTTCCTTCGGAATGCCGTGGCATACAACCTCGTTGATGCTTGTGCACACGCTTTTGGGGTAGCCTTCGTAGCCCAGACAGGCTGGTGTTGCCCCGTGTGCCACGCAGTAGTCGTAGCATATCTTGTCTATTTCGAGGGTGTTCATGCCTGCGTGTATGTGCTTGGCAACCTCGTCAAGGACACCGGTGTTTACCACACCGCTGCGCCGTATACCTTCTATCTGTTCGGGAGTCTTTATCAACTCGCGGGAAGGCACTTCCTTTCCCTTGTTCTCCCAATACATTACTTTCTTGTCAAGTTCGGTAGGCTCTTGCCCGGAAAGGCAGTGCCACACCCTTTTTCGTTTGAAAGTCATATCCGTTGTTACTGTTTATTGTAGATTCCCCAAATTGCTGAGGTGCTTGTATGTTTTCGTTGTCATGTGCCCGTCACTCTTTGTTTCCACGGCATTTCGCCTATGCAGGATGCCGTGTGTCGGGCGGTTTGCAGACATTATTCGCCGTTGAAGAGGTTGAGCTTGTTGCTCCGTGCCTCGTTGAGCGATGATATGCGTTCCTGTTTTTTAGCGTATTCTTCGCGTAGACGCTTGTAGGTGGCCTGTAAATCTTTCTCGAACACTTTGCGTTCTTCGCCGTTCAT
The DNA here is from genome assembly GCA_963607545.1 of bacterium. Lineage (GTDB taxonomy): Bacteria > Bacteroidota > Bacteroidia > Bacteroidales > Bacteroidaceae > Prevotella. The sequence continues at coordinate 98,958 of CAVDCP010000005.1, read as the reverse complement.
GAGCTTCGAGGCCACTATCGGGTTTTGCGCGGCATCCTTCACCCAGACCACGATGCCGCTGTAGGCCGGGGCTATCTTCAGTGCGGCGTGCAGTTGGCTCGTTGTTGCTCCGCCCACCATAATGGGAATGTCAAGGCCCGCCTTTTCCATTTCTGTGGCCACATGCACCATTTCTTCAAGGCTTGGAGTTATCAGTCCGCTGAGCCCTATCATGTCAACGTGTTCCTCTTTTGCCTTGTTCACTATCTGTTCGGCAGGAACCATGACCCCCAAGTCAATCACTTCGTAGTTGTTGCAGGCCATCACCACCGAAACGATGTTCTTGCCTATGTCGTGCACGTCGCCTTTGACAGTCGCAAGCAGCACTTTCCCGTTCTTCGTCTGTCCCGTCTTCCGTTCGTTTTCTATGTAAGGTTGCAATATCGCGACGGCTTTCTTCATGGTGCGTGCCGTCTTCACCACCTGCGGAAGAAACATCTTTCCGCAGCCGAAAAGGTCGCCCACGGTGTTCATTCCGTTCATCAGCGGCCCCTCGATGATGTTCACTGCCGTTGGGAATTTGCCGAGAGCCTCTTTCAGGTCGTCTTCAAGATAGTCGGGTATGCCTTTGACAAGAGCCGTGGCAAGCCGTTCTTCTACCGAAGCCTTGCGCCATTCTGGTTCTGAACCAGCCTTGACAGGTGCTCCATTGGCCGATTTCGCGGCTTTGTCGGCATCGTTCTGCGCTTTGATCTCTTCTGCAAGCCTTATCAACCTGTCCGAAGCGTCGGGCGTTCTGTTGAGTACTACGTCCTCGATGATGCTGAGATGTTCAGGCGGCAAGTCGGCATAGGCCACTTTTGTTGCCGGGTTGACAATGCCGAAGTCCATGCCTTTGCCGATGGCGTGATACAGGAACACGGCGTGCATGGCCTCCCTTATGTAGTTGTTGCCTCTGAACGAGAACGAAAGGTTGCTCACACCGCCGCTGACATGTGCCCCGGGAAGATTCTTGCGTATCCATTCAACGGCCCTTATGAAGTCCACCGCATAATTGTCGTGCTCCTCCATTCCGGTTGCAATGGCCAGAATGTTGGGGTCGAAGATGATGTCGAGCGGGTTCATCCCCACTTTGTCCACGAGCAGACGGTAGGCGCGCTGCGCTATTTCTATCCGGCGTTCGTATGAAGTGGCCTGTCCTTTTTCGTCGAAACACATGACGACAACGGCTGCGCCATAGCGCATCACGTCATGGGCATGGCTCAGAAACACCTCCTCGCCCTCTTTAAGCGATATCGAGTTGACGATGCACTTGCCTTGGGCGCACTGCAGTCCGGCCAGTATGACCTCCCATTTTGAGGAGTCGATCATTATCGGTACTTTGGCAATCTCGGGTTCCGAGGCGATGATGTTAAGGAAAGTCACCATCTCTTGCCTTGCGTCGAGCAGACCGTCGTCCATGTTTATGTCGATAACCAATGCGCCGTCGGCCACCTGTTTCCGTGCTATGCCCACGGCTTCGTCGTAGCTCTTTTCCTTTATCAGGCGCAGGAATTTTCTTGAACCTGCCACGTTGCAGCGTTCGCCCACGTTAACGAAATGCACCGACGGAGTGACATCGAGAAGCTCAAGGCCGCTCAGCCAGAGTGTATCGGGGGGCGCGACGGGAACGTGTATGGGCTTCCCGGCCACGATTTCCGAGTATTTGCTGATGAATTTCTCGGTTGTCCCACAGCATCCGCCAATGATGTTCACCAGACGTTCGTCGATGAATTCTGCTATTTGCGGAGCCATTGTCTCGGCAGACTCGTCGTATTGCCCGAGACTGTTGGGCAGTCCGGCGTTGGGGTGGGCACTTATATAGTATGGAGCTTTGCGCGCCAGTTCTTCAAGAAACGGCTTCATTTGCCTTGCCCCGAACGAGCAGTTCAAACCTATAGAGAATATAGGGTAACTGCTGACGCTGGCCAAAACGGCTTCAAGTGTTTGTCCGCTCAAGGTTCTTCCGGCAAGGTCGCTCACTGTGATGCTCAGCATTATGGGCAGGTCTCTGCCCCGTTCGCGTGACACTTGCAGTGTCGCGTCGATAGCGGCTTTGGCGTTCAGGGTGTCAAACACGGTCTCTATCAGCACCGTGTCCACGCCTCCCTGTTCAAGAGCCTCTATCTGTTCGTGGTAGGCGTCGAACAACATGGCGTAGGTAGCGTCGCGTGCTGCCGGGTTGCTCACGTCGGGGCTCAGCGAGCAAGTCTTGTTGGTAGGGCCTACCGAACCTGCCACGAAACGCGGTTTTTCGGCTGTGGAATATCTGTCGGCAGCCTCGCGTGCCAGCCGTGCGCCGGTGTATGCCATTTCGCGCGCATAGTCGGCCAAGTGGTAGTCGGCCTCCGAAATGCGCTGGCTGCTGAATGTATTGGTAGTTATGATGTCGGCACCGGCTTCGAGATATTTGCAGTGTATCTCTGATATGACATCGGGGCGCGTGATGTTGAGCATGTCGTTGTTGCCGCGCATCATGCCCTCGACGTTCAAGAATCGGTAGCCCCTGAAATCCTGTTCGGTGAGGTTGTATTGCTGTATCATAGTGCCCATGGCACCGTCGAGCACCAGCACCCTGTTTCTTATTGCCTCTCTTATTCCCATGCTTTGCAATTTGCGGGTCAATAATGTTTCATGGCTCTGTCCATTTCGCGGCGGTCTTCCTTTTCTTTCAGTGTCTGCCGCTTGTCATATTCTTTCTTTCCCTTGCAGAGGGCCACGTCGACCTTTGCCCGTCCGTTGCCGTCGATGAAGATGAGAATGGGCACTATTGTGAAGCCCACCATTTTGGTGGCTTCCTGCAGTTTGTTTATCTCGCGTCGGTTAAGCAGCAGTTTTCTGTCGCGCTTGCTTTCGTGGTTGCTGTATGAACCGTAGAAATATGGCGATATGTTCATTCCCTTCACCCATATCTCGCCGTTGTTTATATAGCAAAACGCATCGACAAGGCTTGCCTTGCCTTGCCTTATCGACTTTATCTCGGTGCCGGTGAGTACGATTCCGGCTGTGTAAGTGTCAACGAAGAAATACTCAAACGAGGCTTTCTTGTTTCTTATGTTTACAGGACTTTTCTTCCTTATCAGTTCTTCTTCTTTGTTCATCGTCAAAATGTCAGTTAAGCTATTTTGGCAAACTCGTCTATGTGCTCGTCTACATACATGGCAACCGCCGTGGTCCACTCTTCCTCGTGTTCCACGAAAGCGTCGTCGAAATCGTCGAATTCGGGATATTGCTCAAACATGGCCATGAATTCGTCGTCGTCGCAGTCGCGTTCTATTGTCTCATGGTGTTTCAGATAGAGCTTGCGCACATCGAAAAGCAGTTTTGCCAAGTCGGCAATGCCCCATACGCGCATCATCTTGGCAAACGGATTCATGAATATGAAACCGCCAAGGCCGTTGTATATGAGCTGCACGAAGCCTCCGTCCATCACTTCGTCGCGCATCTGTATGTAGGCCACAAGCGTGATTTGCTGGGTGTTGAGCTGCTGCATGGCTTCGGCTGTAAGCTTTCCGCCTATGTGCGACATTATGGCATCGTAGAACACTTTCAGGAAGGCATCGAAGTCTTGTGCCGATGCCTTGCGCAAATCTTCGTCTCTAACAATAATCTCTTTCATGCAAATTCTGTTTGTTCGGCAAGTTTCCTGCAATTGTCGGGGCTATGATGCCGCAGTGCATGCAGTTGCCCGAAGACACATATATTAATGTGCAAATTTAGGCAAAAAAAACGAATAATGAAAGCTTCCGGCTGCAAAAACCGTGGGCTTGTGGCCGCTTGCAGATGCAGGCGGGGCACACGGAGGTTTGCGCCGCCTGCCGGTGTGCTATTGCGGAAGCGTGATTTTATAGTCGGGATTGTCGATGTGCTCTTTGTGTATAACATCCACGAGCTGCCTCACTATGTCGGGATGCTCTGCGCTTATGTCGTTGTCTTCGTGTATGTCGTCGGCAAGGTTGTACAGGTGCGGTGTGCCTTTTATCACCACGAGTTTCCAGTCGTTCATGCGCACTCCAATCTGGTCGGTTTCGGCAAACTCCCAATAAAGGTGTTCGTGGCGTTTCTGCCGTGCGTCGTCGCCCAACAGTGTCGGGGCTATCGACAGCCCGTCGAAATGGTCGTCGCTCTTGCCGTTGGCATATTTCTTCTCGTAATGGCTTATGCCTGCAAGGTCGCAGAATGTGGGCATGAGGTCGTAGAATGCAAACTGCAGGTCGCTTGTGGTTCCTTGCTTTATGTGGCCAGGCCACCATGCAATGAAGGGTATGCGTATGCCGCCCTCGTAGCACTGTCTTTTCAGTCCTTTCAGTTTGCCGTCACGCCCGAAGAATTCGGGGTCGGCACCGCCTTCCTCGTGCGGGCCGTTGTCGCTTGTGAATATCACAATGGTGTTTTTGTCGAGACCCTTTTGCCGCAGTTTGGCGAAAATCTCGCCCACATAGCCGTCGAGGCGCGTTATCATTGCTGCAAACTGGGCGTGTGTGTGCTCCACGGCGTTGTAGCGCGAGCCTTCCTGTCCGCCCCATGTCTTGTCGGTGAAGAACTTTTTCTCGTAGCCGGCCAGTATCGAGTCGTCGGGTTGCGCCAGTTCGGCGTGGGGCAGGGTGTAGGTGAAAAATCCCACAAACGGCTGTTTGCCGTCCTGCCGGTCGAGCCATTCCAGAGCCTTGTCGTGTATCATCTTAGCCGAATACTGGCTGCGCTTGTGGTAGTCTTTGCCGAACATGGGGTAGGGCGTGTTGCCGTCGAGCACCTCGCGCACCACCGCCGTGTCGCCTTGGCTTCGGCTGTACCGGTTGAGGAAATTGGGAAAATACAGGTGGGCCTGAAACTGGCAGATGTAGCCGTAGAACTCGTCGATGCCTCGTTTGTCGGGTGTCGATGCCGACCCCTCGTAGCCTCCGGCCCATTTCCCGAACATTCCTGTACGGTAGCCGTTGGCTTTCATTATCTCGGGCAGTATTACATGGTCGGGGTCGTAGGGCTCCTGTCCCACAACAGAAAAGTCGCGGTTGGCTCCGTAATACACGGGTTCCGACTGGTTCCAGTATTCCTTGTTGCCGCGCACATGCGTGTGTCCCGTGTGTTGCCCCGTCATTATTGTTGCCCGCGACGGTGCGCTCACCGGGGCTCCGGCATAGGCTTGTGTGAACCGCATGCCTTCGGCTGCCATTCGGTCGATGTTGGGTGTGCTTATGTATGGTTGTCCGTAACATGCAAGGTCGCCGTAGCCCATGTCGTCGCACAGTATGAACAGGATGTTGGGGCGTGCTGCCGCCTTCTTGGCCTGAATGGTTGCCGGAATCAGGGCCAGGCTCAGGCCCGCGATATAAAACTTGTTTTTCATTGTCTTTTTTTTGTAGGTTTGATGCCGGGATGCGCCGCAGGTGGCTTCCCGTGGTGTTTGCCGCAGCAAAAATACTGCTTTTATTTGGTAAATTCCTGTTGTGTCGGCCTTAATTTGCGAAAGTGGTGCCACAAACCTCACAAACCGCATGGCGGCATGTGCGTCATGGCTGCACGTTTCGTTGTGCCAGTGCCGCGCGTCGGGTGGTGGCGGTGAAAACGACAATGAGGGTATGCGTCGTGCGCCGTCGGCGCAAGAGTGCATACCCTCATCGGTCTGTGGTGGCTGTTGCCGCTCACCCCAGATACTTCATCAATATCTTTGCGTTGCCGCTGTCTCTTAGCTTTGCGATGCTCTTTTCGCGTATCTGGCGCACTCTCTCGCGTGTGAGTCCGAGTTGGTCGCCTATCTCTTCGAGTCCCTTTTCGTGGCAGCCTATGCCGAAGCACTCTCTGATGATTGTTATCTCGCGGTCTTTCAGCACCTTGTTCAGCACGGAGTTAAGCTCCAGGGCCATCGACTCGTGATCCACCTGACGGTCGGTTCTGCTGTCTTCTCCGCTTGGCATTACGTCGAGCATGCAGTTCTCTTCGCCATCCTGGAACGGTGCGTCGATGCTTACATGGTGTCCGTCGGCCATGAGGCTCTGTCCTATCTTCTCTTCGTCGATGTTTGTTGCCTCGGAAAGTTCGCCCACCGAGGGGTGACGCTGGTTTTCCTGCTCAAACTTGTTTATCTCGTGGTTGATTTTGTTGAGCGACCCCACCTGATTGAGCGGCAGGCGCACAATGCGGCTCTGCTCGGCAATGGCCTGAAGAATGCTCTGGCGTATCCACCAAACAGCATAGGAAATGAATTTGAAACCGCGTGTTTCGTCGAATTTCTGGGCGGCCTTTATGAGGCCGATGTTGCCCTCGTCGATAAGGTCGGTAAGTGTGAGACCCTGATGCTGGTATTGCTTTGCAACCGAAACGACAAAACGCAGGTTTGCTGTCACCAGCTTGTTTTTTGCCCGTTCGCCTTCCGGGCCGCCCTTCTTGATTTTCTGCGCAAGCTCGATTTCCTCATCTATGGAAATCAACGGAGCGCGGCCAATCTCTACAAGATATTTGTCGAGGGCTTCACTCGAACGGTTTGTAATACTCTTTTGAATCTTTAGTTGTCTCATCTTGTTTACCTTCTATTTCTAACGAAACTGTAACCGACTTTATCCTTATATACATTAAAACCTTGCAAAATTACTAAAACAAACTGGGTCGGCCAAACCGCAGGGTGGTGTTGATTGCGCGCTTAACTAATATTAACCATTGCTATGCCCTTTATGTTTTGCATAAAGTATATGCAAAGGGAGGGACAAGTCGGCCGATGGCCGTCTCGTCCCTCTTGCAGAGTGAGCCTTCAACTCGAAGTTGCAGGCGTTTTCACTTCAACACCTTTTTGCCGTCCTTTATGTAGATGCCCTTGGGCAGAGCACCGAAATCATTGCCGAGGTAAATGCCGTCGAGGCTGTATATGCCTTGCTTGTGTGCCGGCTTGATTGTTGTTGCGTTGCCAATGTCTGATGTCGGGTCGTATTCTATAACCACTCGGGTTGCCTTTTCTCCGTTTGCCATCACGTTTTTGTATTGTGGGTCATACGCTGCACCTTCGGGCTGGATTATTGAGCATCCTTCAAGCGTGAGCGATGAGAAACCGCTGATAGCTCCTTCGGCACCTTGCGACGTTATATTTGCTTCGTAAATGTTAAGCGCAGGACGATAGGATGAATATCCGTAGATACCGTATTTTCCACTTTCGATATTTAGCGTGCATTTTTCGATTTCCAGAGAACCATAGTATTGTGCAAAAATGCCGTGGCTTGTTGGGGTCTTGATATTAAGAATGCCGTCTCCGTTAATGGTTGTAAAGCGCTGAAGGTAAAGTCCTGCATTTCCTTCTGTATTGATGTTGTTTTCTCCCTTTACTCTTATTGTCAACCCCATTAATTTGAGGTTGTATATGCCCTTGTTTTTATTTGTGGCATTGATTGTGGCATCCTCGAGAGTGAGGGTTTGCCCCTCGGGGGCGTATTTCACAGTTCCGCTCACCCCTTCGATTACGCTGAGGTCGTTGCAGTTGTCGCTGGTTACTTCTACCTCGTTGATTTTAAAGCCGTATCTTATGAACTTTTCTATCACCACTTTGTCGGTCACTGTTTTTCCGTCGAGCACCACGGCATTCTTTGATTCGTCAAACACCGCGCCGTTGGGCTGGACAATCTTGCAGTAGTTGAGAGTTAGCGAAGCGAAGTCGCAGATAGAACCCTTCGTGCCCTCAGCCGTTACATTTGCCTCATATACGGATAATGTCTCTGTCTCTGTTCCATAGGATCCTGCGATGCCATAATCTCCTTTGGCGTTCACTGTGCAGTTGCGTATTTTAAGAGAACTGTTGTCAACGTAAATGCCGCAGCTTGTCACAGAGTTGGCGTTGAGAGTTCCGCTTCCGTCAATGGCGAAGTTTTTTAAGGATATAATTGCGGTTGGGTTTGAAGAAACGGTGTTTTCTCCCGTTACGTTTATCGTAAATCCGTTGATATAATTGTTTCTAATTGCGCCTTTTGAATAGTCGATGGTTGCATTTTCCAGATAGAGCGTCTTTGCAGCGGGGTCGTAATTCGCGGTTCCGCTCACGCCCGGTATCACGCTCAGGTCGTTGCAGTTGTCGCTGGTTATCTCCATGCCTGCAACAAATATGCTGTAGTTTGATTTCGGTTCTATCGTGACTGTTTCTGTTGTGGGATTGTCGTCAACAACCACTGCTCCTTCCGTATAAGAAAACGCTGCGCCGTCGGGTTGGGTTATTGTGCCGCCCTCTATCGTGAGGGCTTTGAGATAGCGTATTGAACCGTAATAGCCTTGCGCTGTTACTTTAGCAGCGTTGCGTATGTGGACAGTTGAGCTCTTACGATCGTCACCGTTGATTCCGCTTCCATGTGCTTGGAGATTCACCGTGCATCCGTCGATTTCAAGATAACCGTCCGTAGTCAGGTTGATGCAATCCCATTCGGAAGACTTCACATTGAGCGTTCCGCTTCCTTTGATGACAGTTTGTGCGCCGTTTAGTAGCACGGCCTTGTCAACAGACGAAATGGTGTTTTCACCCGTTACAATTATTGTGACAGAATTGTTGATGACAAGGGCGTTTTCACTATCGCCGGTCACGGTGATAATGGCATTTTCAAGATACAGAATGTTTTCCGTGGGGTCGAATGTCACAGTGCCTTCCACGCCCGGAATTACGCTCAGGTCTTCGTAGATATAGCTTGTAACGTCTATTCCGGCTATCTTCAAACCATAGGTTACGGCCTTGGCTTGTGACGTGCCTGCAAGAATCAGAACGAGCAGCAACAATGTCTTTGCCCTCGCACACTTGACGAAAGTGGTAAGTTTTGTTTTCATAATCGATAAGTTTTAATCACCTTTTGGCAACCGTTGCCTCCAGAAGATTGGTTTATAAATGTGTTGAAGTAAATGTTTGTCGTTTTTTACCGCAGGTTTAAGGCAGAATGGCATGTGGCTTCTATCCGGTTGCAAATGTAGCCATTACAGTGACTTGCACGCTAGGATTTTTTTTTCAAAAAATGTGATATTTCTTACAAAACACTGCTCGCGGGTTGAATGTCCGCACCTGTCGGCGTGCCCGGCAAGTCGCAACCCGCTGCAAGTGGAGGCTTTGTGCCGCCGTGCGGCATGCGGTGCACGCACATGCGGCATGCGCCGCACACATGTCTTTCAGCCGCCGCACGCCGCGTCTTGGTTGCCGCCGCCGTGCAAACATGTGCAAAAAAGAAAGCCGGAGCAGCAAAAAAACACGGAAAAAAGCAGCAGTTACGTTTTTTATAGCTAATTTTGCCAATACCATATTGCAATCGGCACGGTGCTGCGAAGACCGGTGTCCGCCGAAAAACAAGTGGAGTCTGAAATCATGCAAAACAATTGCTGTCTTATCGGAAAACTATCAATTACTTAAAACCAAATAACAACAAAACTTATGAAGAAATATCCAAAAATCGGTATTCGGCCCACCATCGACGGCCGTCAGGGTGGCGTGCGCGAAAGTCTTGAGGAGAAAACAATGAATCTGGCCCGCTCTGTGGCCAAGCTCATATCTGAAAACTTGCGCAACGGCGACGGTTCTCCCGTGGAGTGCGTCATTGCCGACGGCACGATTGGCCGTGTGGCCGAGAGTGCTGCATGTGCCGAGAAATTCGAACGCGAGGGCGTGGGCTCTACAATCACCGTCACCTCATGCTGGTGCTACGGTGCCGAAACGATGGACATGAACCCCCATTGGCCCAAGGCCGTGTGGGGATTCAACGGCACCGAGCGTCCGGGAGCTGTCTATCTTGCTGCCGTGCTCGCCGCCCACGCACAGAAGGGGCTGCCGGCCTTCGGCATATACGGACACGATGTGCAAGACCTTGACGACGACACCATTCCTGCCGACGTGGCCGAAAAGCTGCTGCGCTTTGCACGCGCGGCACAGGCCGTGGCCACAATGCGCGGCAAGTCATATCTGTCGATGGGCAGTGCCTGCATGGGCATAGCCGGGTCTATTGTCAATCCCGATTTCTTCCAGGAATATCTGGGCATGCGCAACGAGAGCGTCGACCTCACCGAAATAATACGCCGAATGACCGAAGGCATCTACGACAAGGACGAGTTTGAAAAGGCCATGGCCTGGACGCGCGAGCATTGCGCATGCAACGAGGGCGAAGACATAGGCAACCGCCCGGAGAAAGCCAAGACGCGCGAGCAGAAGGATGCCGACTGGGAGTTTGTGGTGAAGATGATGATAATCATGCGCGACCTTATGCAGGGCAACCCGAAACTGCGCGAAATGGGATTCAAGGAGGAGGCTCTCGGCCACAATGCCATTGCTGCCGGATTCCAGGGCCAGCGCCAGTGGACCGACTTCTATCCCAACGGCGACTATCCAGAGGCTCTGCTCAACACGTCGTTCGACTGGAACGGTCTGCGCGAGGCTTATGTGCTCGCCACCGAGAACGATGCCGGCAACGGCGTGGCAATGCTCTTCAACCACCTGCTCACGGGGCGTGCGCAGATATTCAGCGACGTGCGCACCTACTGGAGCCCCGAGGCCGTGAAGCGCGTTACGGGCAAAGAACTCACGGGGCGTGCCTCGGACGGCATCATACACCTTATAAATTCGGGTGCCACGACGCTCGACGGAACAGGACAGGCCACAGATGCAGAGGGAAATCCCGTGATGAAGCCTTTCTGGGAAATGACCGAGGAGGATGCCGACAAGTGCCTGAAAGCCACGACATGGTTTCCTGCCAACCGCGACTATTTCCGTGGCGGCGGCTTCTCGAGCAACTTCCTCACCAAGGGCGGCATGCCCGTCACCATGGTGCGCCTTAACCTCGTGAAAGGACTCGGCCCCGTGCTGCAGCTTGCCGAGGGATGGACGGTTGACATCGACCCCGAAATACACGAGAAGCTCAACCGCCGCACCGACCCCACATGGCCCACAACATGGTTTGTTCCGCGCCTCTGCGACAAGGCTCCCTTCAAGGATGTCTACTCGGTGATGAACAACTGGGGTGCAAACCACGGCGCAATAACCTACGGACACATCGGCGCCGACCTCATAACGCTGTGCTCAATACTGCGCATTCCGGTGTGCATGCACAACGTGGGCGAGGACAAGATTTTCCGCCCGGCAGCATGGAACGCTTTCGGAATGGACAAGGAAGGGGCCGATTTCCGCGCTTGCAAGAACTATGGCCCTATTTACAAATAATAAGGTAAACTGACAACGGCGCGTGCGGCATGCCGGGGCTTTTGCTCCGGCAACCGGAGCCACGGTGTGCCGCACGCCTACTTAACAACAAAATACGATATATGATAACCGAACAACACATAGAGAAATTTCTTGAACAGGCCCACCGTGTGGGCGATGCGGCGCTCACGGTATGCAGCAGCGGCAACCTTTCGTGGCGCATTGGCGACGAGGCTCTCGTCTCGGGCACCGGTTCGTGGGTGCCGAGTCTGCAGCGCGAGAAGGTGGCAATGTGCCGCGTGGCTACGGGCGAGGTGCTCAACGGCGTGAAGCCCTCAATGGAGAGCGGCTTTCATCTGGGCGTGCTGCGCGAGCGGCCCGACTGCGATGTGGTGCTGCACTTCCAGTCTACCTATGCCACTGCTGTGGCCTGCATGAAGGAAACACCCCAAGACTTCAACGTGACAGCCGAGATTCCGTGCCATGTGGGCAGCGAGATTCCCGTGATACCCTACTACCGTCCGGGCTCGCCCGAACTTGCAGCCGCCGTTATCGAGGCTCTGCGCAACCACAATTCGGCACTGATGTTGAAGCATGGGCAGGTGGTGTGCGGAAAGGATTTCGACGAGGTGTTCGAGCGTGCCATGTTCTTTGAAATGGCGTGCCGCATCATTGTGCTCAGCGGCGGAAAATACAACACCCTGACACCGGCCGAGATTGACGACCTCGAAACCTATGTTCTGGGCAAGAAGCATTGACCTGCACCGTGCGTGACCCCGTGACGGCGCGCCTTAGCCAGCACAAGGCGGCGCGTCGGCACGGGCGTGTATGTATGGCGGCAATGCCTTTTTTATTCATTTAAAAACGTGGAAGATGACATATCTTGCTATTGATTTCGGAGGCGGCAGTGGCCGTGTCCTTGCCGGGACATTGCACGACCGTCGGTTGGAAATGAAGGTGCTGCACCGTTTCCCCAACCGGCAGGTGCGCCTTGGCAACCATGTCTACTGGGATTTCCCAGCCTTGTTTGAAGACATGAAGGACGGGTTGAAGAAGGCGGCGGCACAGGGATTGCACGTCAGCGGCATAGGAATAGACACATGGGGGGTTGACTTCGGGTTGATTGATGCCAACGGCAACCTCGTGGGCAATCCCGTGTGCTATCGCGACAGCCGCACCGACGGCATGCCCGAACGCGTGTTTGAACTGCTTGACAGGGCAAGACACTATTCGGTGAACGGCACACAGGTAATGGCCATAAACACGCTTTTCCAGCTTTACAGCATGAAATTGTCGGGCAGCAGACAGCTCGACATTGCCGAACGTCTGCTTTTCACCCCCGACCTCTTCAGCTATTTCCTCACGGGAGAGGCTAACTGCGAGTACACGATAGCCTCGACATCGGAATTGCTCAACGCACGGACAAAAGACTGGGACTGGGACACTATAGACCGGCTCGGTCTGCCGCGCCGTATTTTCTGCCCCATTGTCATGCCGGGCACGGTGCGCGGACGGCTGCGCAAGGACTTGGCCGAAGAGACAGGACTTGGCGAGGTGGACGTGATTGCAGTGGGGTCGCACGACACTGCAAGCGCGGTGGCCGCCGTGCCGGCATGTCCCGGCGAACGCCCCGTGGCATTCATCAGTTCGGGCACATGGTCGCTGTTAGGCGTGGAAACCGACAGTCCGATTCTGACAGAGGAGGCACGGATAGCCGAATTTACCAACGAAGGTGGAGTGGGGGGCAAGATAACGTTCTTGCAGAACATCACCGGGCTGTGGTTCATGCAGCGTCTGATGGCCGAATGGAAAGAAAAAGGCGAGGGGCAGCAGTATGACACGGTTCTCGCCGAGGCAGAGCGGGCCGAGGCAGAAAGCGTGATACCGGTGGATGACGAGGCTTTCAGAAACCCGCCCTCAATGGAAACCGCAATAAAGGAGTATTGCTCAAGTCATGGGCTTGCCGTGCCGCAGACCAAGGGCGAGCTTGTGCGTTGCGTGTTGCAGTCGCTTGCATGCAAGTATGCACAGGCCACTGCACGGCTCAACGCCATGATTCCAGAAAAGATAAAGACCCTGCACATTATAGGCGGCGGCTCGCAGAACAAGCTGCTCAACCGCCTTACCGAACAGGCTCTCGGCATACCGGTTGTGGCAGGGCCTGTTGAAGCCACGGGCATGGGCAACATCCTCACGCAGGCCTTGGCGAAAGGCGAGGTGAAGGATGTGTGCGAGATGCGCGAAATAGTGCGCAACAGCATGGCGTGCGCCTCGGTGTGACACGCAGTGACGGGCCTTCAGGGTTCTGCCGTGGCCTTATGACAAAAATTATTAAACTGTTTACCAATGGAAAATAAAAAAGAAAGAATGTTGTGGAAGGACGGCGTGAGTTATGTAGTGCCGTTTGCCCTTATCACATTGTGCTTCGCCCTCTGGGGATTTGCCAACGACATCACCAACCCTATGGTGAAGGCTTTCTCGAAGATATTCAGAATGTCGGCCACCGACGGGGCTCTCGTGCAGGTGGCGTTCTACGGCGGCTATTTCGCCATGGCTTTCCCGGCAGCCATATTCATACGCCGGTTCAGCTACAAGGCCGGCATACTTCTCGGTTTGGGACTGTATGCCGTGGGGACATTCATGTTCTATCCGGCCAAGCTCTCGGGCGACTACTACCCGTTTCTCATAGCCTATTTCATCTTGACGTGCGGACTGTCGTTTCTTGAAACGTCGAGCAATCCCTATATCCTGTCAATGGGCACCGAGGCTACTGCCACGCGGCGGCTCAATCTTGCCCAGTCGTTCAACCCCATGGGGTCGTTGCTCGGAATGTATGTGGCCATGAATTTCATACAGGCAAAGCTCAATCCGCTCGACACGGCTGCACGCGCAAAGCTCTCAGAAGCCGATTTCGAGGCGGTGAAGGATTCTGACCTGTCGGTGCTCATAGGGCCTTATCTGGCCATCGGACTTGTGATAGCCGCCATGTTCCTGGTTATTCTGTTTGCCAGGATGCCTAAGAACGGCGACAAGAACCACGACATAAATTTCGTGCCTACGCTGCGGCGCATTTTCGGCATGCCGCATTATCGCGAGGGCGTTGTTGCGCAGTTCTTCTATGTGGGCGTGCAGATTATGTGCTGGACGTTCATCATACAATACGGCACGCGGGTGTTCATGGGCGAGGGCATGGCCGAAATCGACGCTGAGGTGTTGTCGCAGAAATACAACATCGTGGCAATGGTGGTGTTCTGTTGCTCGCGTTTCATCTGCACTTTCATCCTGCGCTATCTCAATGCCGGGCAGCTGCTCATGATTCTCGCGATAGTGGGAGGTTGCCTTACGGTGGGCGTGATAATGTTCCAGAACATTTACGGGCTTTATTGCCTTGTGGCTGTAAGCGCGTGCATGTCGCTAATGTTCCCCACGATATACGGAATAGCGTTGACCGGGCTTGGCGATGATGCCAAATTCGGGGCTGCCGGGTTGATAATGGCCATTCTCGGAGGCAGCGTGCTGCCGCCGCTTCAGGCCATGATTATCGATTTGGGCACGGTGTTTGGCATGCCTTCGGTGAATGTCTCGTTTGTACTTCCGCTTGTATGTTTCATCGTTATCTCCGTGTACGGGTTCCGCACAATGACGCGGAGCCGTGGCAAAATTGCCGGATAACGGGGGCATGTAAAAGAACAATGCCGTTGTCAGGCTGCAAGGTGCGGTCGGCAACGGCATTGTTTCGTGTTTATCGGTCTGCAAGGGCTGTGATGTCGTCGAGCAGACTGTATAGCTCGGTCATGCGTTTGAGCACGATGTCGGCCCCTTCGTCGGCAAGGGCCTTGTCGGGCAATGGCCCGCTGTTTATGGCTACGGTGAATATGTTTGCGGCAACTCCGGCTCTCACGCCGAGCGGCGCGTTCTCAACGACAATGCCTTGCCATGGTTTCAAGCCACCGGCTTTCTGCAGTCCCATAAGGTAAGGGTCGGGGTTGGGCTTGCCGTGGTCTACGTCGTAGGCCGTAACGATGTGCTCCTCGTCGAGGAAATCGCCGAAATCGTCGAGCAGTCTCTTTATGAGCGGGCGTTGTCCGCTTCCCGTCACGACACCTATACCCATGCCCGATTGCTTTATCTTGCTCATGGTTTCGCGTACACCGGGGAATATCTGTGCCGTCGGCATGCGGTGGAAAATGTCGGTTTTCACGTCGTACATGCGCTGGGCTTCATCGGGTGTTATGTCGGTTTCCTTCTGCAGCTTCACGAAATGGCGTATCGTGTCCACTCCCTTTGCGCCCTCTGTGGCATAGGCGTCGGCTGCGGTCATGTTTATACCGAACTGTTTCATCGACTCTTGCCATGCCACTGCATGGTTGGGCATGGAGTCGTAGAGCACGCCGTCCATGTCGAAGAGCACAACCTTGGGCGAGAATGCAGGATAGTTGTGTGATGCCTTGTATTTGTCAATAGCTTCTTTAATCATATCGTAATGTGGGGTTGGGTTTGAAAGCCACCTAAATGGAAACGGACTGCCAATTGCAGTTTCCTGCGCATGTGCAGTCCGTTTCATTGTTTCTTGGCAATTTGCCGGTCGTGTCAGATCCGTTCTGTCTGCAATCCGGCAATTGCTTTTTCGTGCGGTGGCTTATTTCTCCTCGGCAAGACGCTTCTGTATTGCCTCGCTCTCAGCCTCGTAGCCGGGCTTGTTGAGCAGTGCAAACATGTTCTTCTTGTATGCTTCCACTCCCGGCTGGTTGAAGGGATTGACGGCAAGAACGTTTCCGCTGATGCCACAGGCAATCTCGAAGAAGTATATAAGCTGTCCGATGTAATACTCGTTGAGCTGCGGCACTGAAACGCGGATGTTGGGAACGCCGCCGTCAACATGTGCCATTCTGGTGCCGAGTTCGGCCATTTTGTTCACTTCGTCAACATGCTTTCCGGCAAGGAAGTTGAGACCGTCGAGGTTCTCGTCGTCGTTGGGGAACAGAACCGACTCGTTTGCCTGCTCCACGCTTATGACTGTCTCGAAGATTGAACGCTCGCCTTGCTGTATCCATTGGCCCATTGAGTGCAGGTCGGTGGTGAAATCGCACGATGCCGGGAATATTCCCTTGCCGTCCTTGCCTTCGCTTTCGCCGTAGAGTTGTTTCCACCACTCGCTGAAGAAGTGCAGCTTGGGCTGGAAATTAACCATTATTTCAATCTTCTTGCCGTTCTGGCTGTAGAGTGCGTTGCGTGTAGCTGCATAGAGGGCAGCGGGGTTTTCGGCGAAAGGCACGTCTTTGCCAGTGGCTTTCTCCATGTCGGCAGCACCTTCAACAAGTGCCTTTATGTCGAAACCTGCCACTGCGATGGGCAGAAGTCCAACCGGCGTGAGAACTGAGAAACGGCCACCCACGTTGTCGGGAATGACGAAAGTCTTGTAGCCTTCTTTCGTGGCTGCGGCGCGTGCAGCACCTTTGTGCGCGTCGGTAACGGCAACGATTACATCCTTTGCCTCTTCCTTGCCGCGCTGGTTTTCGCATTGTTTCTTCAGAAGACGGAATGCAAGCGCCGTCTCGGTGGTGGTTCCCGACTTGGATATGTTGATTACACCGAATTTCTTGTCCTTCAGATAATCAGTCAACTCGGCGAGATAGTCTTCGCCGATATTGTTGCCGGCAAACACGATGGTGGGGTTCTTGGTGTCGCCCACGAGCCATGCAAATGAATTTCCCAACGCTTCAATCACGGCACGCGCACCGAGATAGCTCCCGCCTATGCCTGCAACGACAACCACTTCGCACTTCTCGCGCAGTGTGTCGGCCACACTCTGTATTTCGGCGAGAAATTCTTTGGTCACCGAAGACGGCAAGTGAAGCCAACCGAGGAAATCGTTTCCGGGGCAAGTGCCGTCTTCCAATGCCTTCTGGGCAGCAACCACTTGCGGCTCATAGGCTTTTACTGCGCCCTCGCCGAGGAATTGTGTTGCTTTTGTAATGTCTAAGCTGATACTTTTCATCTTTCTTGTTTATGTTTTGATTAAATCCTGTTTTTCGCTTTGCAAGTTGCTTACCGGAATGAGTCGGTAAGCAACTTTATCTCTATCTGTGGACTGATGCGCTCATACAAAATGTTGTAAACGGCATCAAGTATAGGCATGTTGACATGCATGTGGCGGTTCTTTTCCTTCATGCACTTCGTTCCGAAGAATCCTTCGGCTATCATTTCCATTTCTATCTGGGCACTCTTCACGCTGTAACCTTTGCCTATCATTGTTCCGAAAGTGCGGTTGCGCGAGAATTTGGAGTAGCCGGTGACAAGAAGGTCACCAAGATATACCGAGTCGTACACGCTGCGGTTTATCGGGTTTATGGCCGTAAGGAAGCGCGACATTTCCTGCACGGCGTTCGACATGAGCACGGCTTGGAAATTGTCGCCATACTTAAGTCCGCTGCAAATGCCCGATGCTATGGCATAAACATTCTTCAAAACGGAGGAATATTCTATGCCAATCACGTCGGCACTCGTTTTTGTCTTTATGAAATCAGACACGAGAATGTCGGCAAAAGCCTGTGCCTTGTCTTGGTCGCAGCAGCCGACTGTAAGGTAGGAAAGGCGTTCGAGTGCCACCTCTTCGGCGTGTGACGGGCCGCCGATGCACGCAAGGTTCTCCAAAGGCACGTCGTAGACCTGATTGAAATATTCAGAGCATGCAAGGTTGTCATCGGCTACAAGCCCTTTGATTGCGGTAACAATGAACTTGTCGCGCAACCGTGTCTTGAGCTTGCGGAGGTGATTCTTGAGATAAGGAGAAGGAACTACAAACACAAGCGTGTCGTAGGCTTCCACAATCTTGTTGATATCGCTTGAGAAGAATATCTCGTCTACGTTGAAATGCACACTTGTAAGATAGCCCGGGTTGTGGCTTATGCGCTTGAACTCGGTTATGCGGTCATCACTGCGCATATACCATCCAATATGATGCGTGTGCCCTACAATGATTTTGGCGATAGCGGTTGCCCAACTTCCACCGCCGATTATTGCAATCTTGCCGCAATTGTACATAGCCTTTTTGCTTGTTTGTTCGTATTGGCCAATTGGTGTGTGCCGCCGTGATATGATGTCGTGCGGTGGCAGTATGTGACTGCAGACCGTCTGCCCCGTGCCTCCGCTTTCGGCTGGCAGGGGCAGATGGTCTGCGTAAGGGCATTACGCATTGGCGTTGTCAATCCATTGCTGGAATTCATCGACTTTGGGATTGGTGTAGCCAAGCTTGTATTTCTTGTTTACACCACACACGTCCATTTGCAGTTTCTGTGCTTTGACGTCCTTTATGTCGGTAATGAGATTGTATCCGGCTTTGTTGAATACGGGAACCCACTCCTCTGGAACTCCCAGCGCTTTCCACTCTGCCACGGTGCTCTTCGGCATCTTTTTCTCAGGACGCATCTGCGGGAAGAAGAGCACTTCCTGTATAGTTGTCTTGCCGGTCATAAGCATCACGAGACGGTCGATGCCTATTCCGATGCCTGAAGTGGGCGGCATTCCGTACTGGAGAGAACGCAGGAAATCCTGATCGATAATCATTGCCTCGTCGTCGCCCTTGTCGGCGAGTCGCATCTGTTCCTTGAAACGTTCCTCTTGGTCTATCGGATCGTTGAGCTCGGAGTAGGCGTTGGCAAGCTCCTTGCCGTTGACCATAAGCTCGAATCGCTCTGTAAGGCCGGGTTTTGTGCGGTGCATCTTCGTGAGCGGCGACATTTCGACGGGATAGTCGATGATGAATGTGGGCTGTATGAACGTTCCCTCGCAGAATTCTCCGAATATCTCGTCGATGAGCTTGCCTTTGCCGAAACTCTCGTCAATGCCCTCCATCTTCAAATCTTCTGTTGCGATCTTGCGTATCTCGTCCTCGCTCTTGCCGTTGAGGTCGAAACCGGTCTTCTCCTTTATGGCATCCAGAATTGGGAGACGGCGGTATGGAGCTTTGAAACTGATTGTCTTGCCGTCGATTTCGCGTTCCGGCTTGCCGTTGACAGCGATACATACAGCCTCGAGCAGTTGCTCGGTGAACGACATCATCCAGTTGTAGTCCTTATACTGGACATACAGTTCCATGCATGTGAACTCGGGGTTGTGGTTGCGGTCCATGCCCTCGTTGCGGAAATTCTTGCCGATTTCGTAGACACCTTCAAATCCGCCGACAATGAGCCGCTTCAAGTAAAGCTCGGTAGCAATGCGCATGTACATGTCGATGTTCAGCGCATTGAAATGTGTAATGAACGGGCGTGCGCTTGCACCACCTGCTATTGCCTGAAGCGTCGGGGTTTCCACCTCGGTGTATCCGGCTTCGTCGAGAATGCGGCGTATTGTGCGCAGCACGGTGGCACGCTGCAGGAAAGTGTCTTTCACGCCATCGTTCACTACCAAGTCAACATAACGCTGGCGGTAGCGCAGTTCCGGGTCGTCGAACTTGTCGTAGGCTACGCCGTCCTTGTATTTCACGATGGGCAGCGGCTTGAGGCTTTTCGAAAGCAGTGTGAGGCTTTGTGCGTGAACCGAAATCTCGCCGGTTTGTGTGCGGAACACGAAACCTTTCACGCCGATAAAGTCGCCGATGTCGAGCAGACGCTTGAAAACGGTGTTGTACAGGTCCTTGTTTTCACCGGGACAGATGTCGTCGCGTGTGATATACACCTGTATTCTGCCTTTCGAGTCCTGCAATTCCACGAAGCTGGCCTTGCCCATCACGCGGCGGCTCATCATACGTCCGGCGATTACCACCTCGCGCTTTTCGTCCTCGTCAAATTCGTTTCTGATGTCTTCAGAAAAGGCATTGGTGGGGAATTCGGCTGCGGGATACGGGTCGATGCCCATGTTTCGCAGTTCCTGCAGACTTTGTCTTCTGACTATTTCTTGTTCACTAAGCTCTAAAACGTTCATATATTATTTTCTGTTGTTTTATTGTTGGGACTTGCCGTTCTTCCGCATTCCGCTGCGCATGGCACATGTGAGCCGCATAGGGGCGGTGTTGTTTAGACTGTACGACGACAGTAAGCAAATGCAAAATTACGAAATATTTCTGAAGCTTGACGCTTTTTGCCTTATTATATTAAATCGGTGTATTATATTTGCGCCCTATTCGTTGGAGAAATCGGCCACCATTTTTCTGTACATGCTGTACATTCTGGTGCGTGAAACGTAGCCTGTGAGTCTACCGTTTGTGTCAACCACGGGGAGGTAGTTGGCGTTGGTCTTGTCGAAGTTGCGCATGATCTCTTCCATCGGGTCGCTTATTCCGAGCTTTTCCGGAACCGTTGTCATCAGTTGGCGCACGGCGAATTTGTTGTACAGTTCGGCCCTGAACATGATGTGCCTGATTTTTGTTATGTCGATTTCGCCGAGCAGTGTGCCGGCGGCATCGAGCACAGGAATGAAGCTTGTCTGGCTTCGGCTTATTGCATTGACGAGTTTGCCGAGTGGCATGTCGGGCCTTACTGCGGTGAAATCTTTTTCAATCACGCTGTCGAGGCTCATCAGTGTGAGCACCGAACGGTCGGTGTGGTGGGTTATGAGCTTGCCTTCGCGGGCGAGACGCATGGCGTAGATGCTGTGCGGCTCGAATATGCTTATTGTCATTACCGAGCATATGCTGACAATCATCAGCGGCATGAAGAGGTCGTAGCCGTTGGTAATCTCGGCAATGAGGAATATGCCTGTGAGCGGAGCGTGCATCACGCCGGCCATCACGCCGGCCATTCCGAGGAGGGTGAAATTCTTCTCGGGAATGTAGACACCTATCTGGTAAGTGTTCCAGAGTCTTGAGAACAGGAAGCCGCCAAACGCCCCTACGAAGAGCGAAGGTGCGAATGTTCCGCCGCATCCGCCGCCGCCGTTGGTCGAGGCCGTGGCGAATGTCTTGGTGAGTATGACAAGGGCTATGTAGGCTATGAGCATTTCTCCATGCCCGTAGAACAGGGAGTTGCGCAGCATCTCGTTCCAGTCGGCCTCGCTTTTGCCGTTGAGCAGGATGTTTATGGCACTGTAGCCTTCGCCGTAAAGGGCGGGGAAGAGGAATATCAGCGAACTGAGCATCAGTCCGCTCAGCAGCAGTTTCTTGTAGCGGTGCGATTTCAAGCGTGCGAAAATGTTCTCGCACATCGACATCGAGCGTATGAAATACAGGCTCACTAATCCGCACGTTATGCCAAGCAGGATGCTTGCCGGAACGCGTTCAATCATCCATGCGCTGTCGAGATGAAAGTTGAAAAGCGAGTCGCTGCCCATGAAAACATAGGTGAAGCAGGTGGCCGTGACGCTCGAAATTAGGATGGGCAGAAGCGAAGCCATGCTCAGGTCAACCATGAGCACTTCGAGTGTGAACACCAGTCCGGCTATCGGGGCCTTGAAAATGCCCGCTATGGCAGCTGCTGCGCCGCAGCCCACGAGCAGCATCAGCGTCTTGTTGTCCATTTTGAACATCTGCCCGAGGTTCGACCCTATTGCCGACCCTGTGAGCACAATGGGTGCCTCTGCTCCCACCGACCCTCCGAAACCGATGGTCACGGCCGAGGCAATGACCGATGTCCAGCAGTTGTGCGGCTTCAGTCTTGACTGTTTCGACGATATGGCATACAGGATGCGCGTGATACCGTGTGAAATGTTGTCCTTTACCACATATTTCACGAACAGCGACGTGAAGAAGATTCCGATAACGGGAAACACAAGATAAAGCCAGTTGAACGAGTCGGGATTGAACCGTGACGTAAGCAATTGCTGTATGGCGTGTATTATTGTGTGCAGCGTGAATGCTGCAACCGACGCGAACAGTCCTATCGCGAATGCGAGCAGGAGCGTAAGTTTGCGGTCGGATATGTGGCGTGAGCGCCACCTGTAGAGTCGTGTGGCGATGCTTTCGTCGGCAGTAAGTGTGTTATCCATTTTCTGTTGTGTCGTTGTAGGGATGTTTCTGTTGTGCAGACCGTGTTTCCTGCACTGCGGCATCTGGTTGGCAGCCGCTAACGGGTGGGGTGCATTCGCGGTGCTGCGTCACTTTCTTATTATTGTCACCACGCCGTCCTTGGTGAGCTTTATTATGCTGCTCGGGGTGTGGGGCTTGTGCTCCTGACGACGTGTCCAGCACACATAGTCCACAGCGTCAAGCAGTTCGGGCGAAATGTCGCGGTAGTTTTGGGCGGCAGGTTCGCCGCTTATGTTGGCACTTGTGCTCACGATGGGCTTCTGGAAACGGAAACACAGCTCTTTCGAGAACGGCTCTCTCGTGATGCGCATGGCAATGCTGCCGTCGTCGGCAATCAGGTTGGGCGCAAGGTTGACGGCATCGTCGAGGATTACGGTCGTGGGCTTTGGCGACAAATCCATGATGTCCCACGCCACGCCGGGCACGTTTCTCACATACCGCTGCACGCGCGCGTCGGAGTCGACAAGGCAGATGAGAGCCTTTGAGTCGTCGCGTTTCTTTATCCTGTACACCTTGGCCACTGCCTCGGCATTGGTTGCGTCGCAGCCTATTCCCCACACCGTGTCGGTGGGGTAGAGTATCACTCCGCCGTTGCGCATCGTTTCTATTGCGTTCTTTATGTCTTCTGCCTGTGTCATTCTTTATGGTAGTTTGTGTATTATAAGTAGGTGTTCAAAATTATTCGTATATCCGTGTATGTCAGCAGATGTTTATTATACTTCGATATGTCTCTGCACTTTCTTTTTGAATGTCTGCCCGGTTTTCATCGGTTGTGTAGCCCGCTACACTCCATCTTCAACCCGAACATACAGTAAAAAATAAGGTGCATATCCATATCAAATAATTTTGAACACCTACTTACCGAATACAAAGTTACGCAAAAAATGGGTTATTCAGAAATTTTTCGGTAAGTTTGCAGCTTGAAACCAGTGCGATTTTAGTGTCGCGTGATAATTTTTTTATATGGAAAAGAAAGATTTGCGTATTGTCTTTATGGGCACCCCCGAGTTTGCCGTGGCTTCTTTGCAGCGGCTCGTGGAGGAAGAATATAATGTGGTGGCTGTGGTGACGCAGCCCGACAAGCCGGTGGGC
Organism: bacterium; assembly: GCA_963607545.1. GTDB lineage: Bacteria > Bacteroidota > Bacteroidia > Bacteroidales > Bacteroidaceae > Prevotella. The sequence goes on along the minus strand of CAVDCP010000005.1, from coordinate 75,754 downwards.
CGGCACGGTTCGGTGCTACGCGCGTCGGCAGTGAAGGAGTATGCGCTTGCCAACGGTATTCCCGTTTTGCAGCCGATGAAGATGAAAGACCCCGACTTTGTGTCGGCTCTCGCCGCCTTCAAGGCCGACTTGCAGGTGGTGGTGGCGTTCCGCATGTTGCCCGAGGTGGTTTGGGACATGCCGCGCTTCGGCACTTTCAATGTGCATGCGGCTCTGCTGCCGCAGTATCGTGGTGCTGCGCCCATAAACTGGGCGGTGATAAACGGCGAGAAAACAACCGGGGTCACGACGTTTTTCCTCGACCACGACATCGACACGGGGCGCATAATAGCGCAGAAGGAATTTGCCATTCCCGACGATGCCGACGTTGAATATGTTTACGACGGACTTATGAAGCTCGGAGCTGATATCTGCGTTGAGACTGTAGCCCGGGTTGTTGAAACCGACGGGAATGTGCCGTCGGTGCCACAGGTGGAGGCCGCTGAAATGAAATCCGCGCCCAAGATATTCAAGGAAACGTGCGAGATAGACTGGAACATGACGGCAAAGCGTGTGCATGATTTCGTGCGCGGACTTTGTCCCGTGCCCGGTGCATGGACCAATCTCGTGCCTGTTGCCGACGAAGGCGCGCGCCCCTCGGTGCTCAAGATATTCCGCACGGCACGCACCGGACGTGCTGCCGATGCAGTCCCCGGCAGTCTCAGCGCCCAACACGGGCGTTTGTTTGTGGCCGCTTCCGACGAATGGCTTGAGATAACCGAACTGCAATGCTCGGGCAAGAAGCGCATGGCGGCACGCGATTTCCTGAACGGTTTCAAGGATGCCGACTGTTTCCGCGTTGCAAAGGGACTGTAATTCGGGTTTACACCTATTATAATAAAAACCGCAGGCGCCGCAAAACTTTATCAGTGCACCAATTAAATGCTGAAAAACGCTACGGGCAACCACAATGGCTGCCCGTAGCGTTTTTTTCAGTATTGCATGCCGATGCGGCATCCGGCAGTATTATGCCGTGCGGTGCCGCGTGCCTGTCATAACTTCCACCAAGCCTTTCTCTTCGGCGCTTTGCTGTTGTCGAGCGACGTGCCCTGACGCTCTTCGCGCAGCAAGTCGTGCAAGGAGAGCTGATGGTGTATCATGCGGTAGATTGTGCCCCAGTCGGGGAGTCCGCCGAGATTGCGGTCGTCGATGAACATGTCGGCTTTCAGTTTCCGCGAGAAATGGTTGTTGTATTCCACCTTTTCTTCGGGATAATCCTTGTTTACCGCATAGAATTCAAGGCCGCGTGCCCTGCACCATTCCACAGCCTCGTTGAGCAGGTCGCCCTCGCGCACGCTCCAGAGGATGAGCCGGTAGCCCTCCTTCGCCAGCATCTTCAAGGTGTCTGTCGCGAAAGGTATTTCCTGCCCAATCTCGGGATATCTGTGCTCTACTATAGTTCCGTCAAAATCAACAGCTATTGTCATCATGTCATTTTCTGCTGTAAGGCATCATTGTTTTATGGAGTCGTCGTTCTCGTTGGAGTAGCTGCTTGAGCGGTAGGTGCCGTAGGTGCCGTAACCGCCGTAAGTGCCGTAGTTGCCGTAGCTCTTGCTGCCGTAGTTGCCGTAGCGGCTGTAGCGTCCGTATTTTCCGTAGCCGTAATAATAGCCGTATTTCTTCTTCGACATGTCGATGCCGTTGATTACTATGCACATGTGCGGCAGCTTCTTGTCGGTGTTGAGCTGGTTGATGAGCTGGAAACAGGCTTTCGGAGTATAGTCGGCGCGGCACATGTAGACGGTGACATCGGCTATGCGCCCTATCTGCAAAGTGTCGGTAACAAGACCCACGGGGGCGGTGTCGATGAGCACATAGTCGTACTCCTCTTTCAGGATGTTGATTGTGGCCTCAAGCGCGGGGCGCGATATAAGCTCGGTGGGGTTGGGCGGAATAGGCCCGGCCATGAGCAGGTCGAGGTTTTTGTTTATGCCCGATTCGAGAATCTGCGAGCGCACGTCTGCTTTCGTCACGTTGTCGCGCGTGAGCAGAGGCGTGATGCCGTGGTGATGGTCGTTTATTTCAAACAGTTCGGCAAGGCGCGGCTTGCGTATGTCAAGACCCACGAGCACCACCTTCTTGTCGAGCAGCGCAAAGCTCACGGCAAGGTTGGCTGCGGTGAACGTCTTGCCTTCTCCCGAATTGCTCGACGTGAACATTATCACCTTCTGGGTCTCCTTGAGCATGAACTGGAGGTTCACGCGCATTGAGCGGAACACCTCTTCCATGAGGTTGTTCTGGTTTTCGTGCACCACGATGTCGGCCTTTGTCTTTGCCGTCTCGCTCGCTATTGCCACGTCGGCTATTATGGGCAGCGAGGTGAGTCGGGCCACATCGTCGTGTCCCTCAATCTTGTATCTGAAGAAACTCATGAGAATCATGATAAGTGCCGGAGTCACAATGCCGACAGCGAGGGCCGATGCCATGATTATCGACGATTTCGGACTAATCTTGCCTGCAAACTGCGGGTCGTCGAGCAAGCGTCCCTTGTCGGCTGTGGCGGCGAGCGATATGGAGTTTTCCTCACGCTTCTGGAGCAGCATGAGGTAAAGTCCCGACTTCACTTCCTGCTGCCGTCCTATCTGTGTGAGAATCCTGTCCTGCTCGGGCGTGGACGACACCATGCCCGAGTATTTGTTGTATTGCTGTGCAATGTTGTCGCGCTGTATTTCCATGTTGCGGCGGGCCTGCGACATGGCACGACGTATGCTGCTGTTGAGTTCGTCGAGCTGTGCAGTGAGCGGTGCTACCGTGGGGCTCGACTCGCTTGCGCTGCGCAGCAGGCGGTTACGCTCCATTACAACCTCGTTGTGTTTGTTGATGAGCATAGTTGCGGTGGGGTCGGACAGGCCCACGTTCGACGGAAGCGTCTGGTAGCGGTTGCCCGGTTCGCTTATGTAGTCGCTCAGGCTGCGCAGAAGCTCCATTTGCGTGTTGGCCTCGGCCAGCTTCTGGTTGAATGCGTCCTGGTTGGCCACCGACTGTGCCGAGTTCATCTCGGTGCTCACGATGTTGTAGCGGCGTTTTGTCGACTCCAGCTGCCCCTCGGTCTGTCCGAGTTCGGTGTTGATTTTTGCAAGGCGGCTGTTGATGAACTTCTCGGTGCGCATTGCAATCTCGTTCTTGTCCTCGTTGGCCTGGCGGTTGTAGCACACCGCGAGCTGTCTAAGGTAGTCAACGGCACGTTGCGGTATCTCGTCGCTAAGCACGAGTTCGGCAATGGTGGTGGTCTTCGAAGCCTGTGAAATAGACAGTGCGTTCACATATTTCCATGCTGCCGCCGTGGGCGACTTTATAGTCACCATGAGTGTCTCGCTCTCGGGCATCGGGACCGAAGAATTTGCGTTGAGGCTGATTATGCCCACGCTTGTGTTGATGGTTGCCGGCAGATTGTCGAACGACTTGTTGATGGAGTATTCCACCGGAGCCTTGTCGCGGTCTTCGGGAACGAAGGTGTAGTTGCCCGTGACCACATATTTCTTGCCTTCGCGGTTGATTGTCAGCGATATGGGGTATGCCAGCTTTTCAAGGTGCGCGGGGTCGATGTCTACGCTTACAGGCTGGTTAAGATACATCGGGTTGTCTTTCACCCTGCCTTTGTGCATGTAGGTGACATACAGTTTCAGGTCGCGCACAGTCTGCTGTGCCAGCGATGCCGACTTGAGTATCTCCATTTCGTTGTCGATACCGTTGGAGTTTGAAATCGTTCCGAGCGTCGACGACGCGCGCAGCATGTTGCTGCTGCGTCCGTTGGAGTAGTTGTTTTCGTCTTTAATGAGAAGTCTTGCGTGAGCCTGATATCTCGGTGTCGCATATCTGAGATAGATGGCGGCGGCAGCGAGACATATAATAACAGACAGCACGAACCACTTCCAGTTCAGGATGAGTGTTGTGTAAATGGTCTTGAAATTGAACGACGACTCCTCCTCGTTCTCCTGTTGGACGTTGTAAAGCCCAAGATTGTTGTTTTCTTCCATTTATTAATCGGTGTGTTTATTGTTTTTCTTCAAGCAGACGCAACAGGTATTGCCCGTATGCGTTTTTCTTCATGGGCTGTGCGTCCTCGCTCAGCTGCGCGGCGTCAATCCATCCCTTTTTGTAGGCAATCTCTTCAAGGCATGCCACTTTCAGTCCTTGACGCTTTTCTATTACTTCGATGAAGGTGCTTGCCTCCGAAAGACTGTCGTGAGTGCCGGTGTCGAGCCATGCAAAACCGCGCTGCAGTGTCTGCACTTTCAGTTCGTTGCGTTTCAGATATTCCTGGTTTACAGTGGTGATTTCAAGTTCGCCGCGTGCGCTCGGCTTTATGTTCTTTGCAATGTCAACGACACTGTTCGGATAGAAATACAGTCCCACCACGGCATAGTTGCTCTTGGGATGCTCGGGTTTTTCCTCGATGCTGAGGCAATGTCCGTTTTCGTCGAACTCGGCCACGCCGTAACGCTCCGGGTCGTTCACATAGTAGCCGAACACGGTGGCGTTGCCGTTCTTTTCGGCCTCGGCCACGCTGTCCTTCAGCATTGCGCTGAACCCGGCCCCGTAGAATATGTTGTCGCCGAGCACGAGGCACGCGCAGTCGTCGCCAATGAAGTCGGCCCCGATGATGAAAGCCTGTGCCAGGCCGCCGGGGTAGGGCTGCTCGGCATACTCGAAGTGCACGCCCAGTTCATGTCCGTCGCCAAGCAGACGGCGGAACATGGGCAAGTCGGTGGGGGTGGATATGATGAGTATGTCCTTGATGTCGGCCAGCATGAGCACCGATATGGGGTAGTATATCATGGGCTTGTCGAAAATAGGGATAAGCTGCTTGCTTATTCCCTTTGTGATGGGATAGAGCCTGGTGCCCGATCCGCCTGCCAAAACGATTCCTTTCATAAGTTTCCGAATGTTTTACTGGGGTTTGTGTAAATAGGGTAATCTATTGAGTTTGTGCTTTGTCCGCCCTTCTTGGCGGATGTCAGTTTCATATTTATGCGCAGCGTGTGCTTTATTTGTGCAAAGTTATTAAAAAAGTTTTGAAAAACACAACATTGCCCTGTGAAAAAACAGTGACTTGAACAGGGCCGCACCGCCGCCTGTTTGTAAGCGTGCCGGCACCTTTCCGCGACGTGTGCCAACCGCGCCATGTGCGTGCTGCAGGCGGTGCATGTCCGTGCCCCGTATGCCGCACATGTGTGCCTCCGATGCCTTGCGGTGGCAAATAAGTGCAGTTTTTTGCATGGATGTGTCAGAATGGAGACGCGAAATTGGCTTGTTCGGGATTTTTTTTGTAATTTTGCGTGAACAATTTAATCAAAAAAAGAGAAATGAGTTTGCTATCAAAACTTTTCAATAAAAAAAACAACGGCGACAAAGTGGGCGGAATGGAAGACTACATGAATCTCATCCGTGTGTATTTCCAGGCTTCGCTTGCAGCCAACCTCGGTATAACCAACCTTGCAATGCTGCCCGACTTGCGCGTGTTCAAATCCACTCTGCATGTGCCCACGCTCAACAACAAGCTCGGGTTGGGCGAGAAGAAACAGTGCAGCAAGATGCTGAAGGACATCTATGGTACAAAAGACGATTTCTTCAAGGAAATTGACCTCAGTATAAAGAAGAACTGCCGCAAGATGCAGGACGTGCAAACCTACCTCGTGCAGTTCCAAGGCTTTACGCAGGACTTGATGATGCTGATGGGCAATCTGATGAAGTTCAAGCTGCGTCTGCCCTCGTTCTTCAAGAGTGCGCTTTACACCATGACCCAGAAAACCGTGGCCGACATATTCAACAAGAACGACTACAGCGATGCAGGGGTGATAAAGACCGTTTTGCAGGTGCGCAGCTTCAACAAGCGTTTGGGGTTCTCGCAGCAGTGGGTCACCGATTTTGCCTATCAGGTGCTGATGCTCGCCAAGAAAGAACCTAAACCTGCCGACGACGACACGAAAGGCAAGTGAACAGGCCGGGCGCAGCTGCACAGGCGGCCGGCGCGGCATCTCACGGCACGGCATGCACCGTAGGGAAATATATATGCGATATATTTGCGGTTGTCAAATATTTCCGCTAATTTTGTAACCAAATAAGGCATTATGGATGACGGCTCGAAATTGATTGACCGCTTCTCTACCCGCGTGAGGCAACTTGTCTTGCAATACAACGACTTGCAGGGTGAGAATGCCGCATTGCGCGCCGACGTTGAGCAACGCGACTCTGCCATTAGGCAACTCGAAATGCAGGTGGCGCAGCTCAAGAACGACTACGAATGCCTTAAAACGGCACGCATGCTCGAGATAACCGATGGCGACATGGAAGCCGCACAGAAACGTCTGGCAAAGCTTATACGCGATGTTGACAAGTGTATCACGCTCGTGAGCGAAAAGTAAAACTTTGCGATGACTGAAGAAAACAAAGAGAAAATACGCATAAGGCTGCACGTCTACGATACCGATATTCCGGTCAACGTGTTGCCTGAGGACGAACCGCTTTACCGCGATGCCGCCTCGCTCATCACCAGCACGGTAAACGCTTATGCGTCGAAATACAAAGGGCCTGCCAACGAGAAGGAAATTCTCTACATGACCCTCATTGAGATAGCGTTGCGCTACGAGATTGAACTGAAGCGCAACGATACTCAACCGTATCGTGATATTCTCGAAAAGTTGACTTCGGAAATCGAGGAAGTGGTGAAGTGACAAATGAGAATATTTTTAACAAAACAATAAACAATAATGGTTATCATAATAACGGCCGTCGTGGCTCTCGTATTGGGGGGATTGGGCGGATATGCCGTTTTCCGCTATGTTATACGCGGGAAATACAATGAAATGATAGCGGCTGCCAACAAGGAAGCCGAAGTGCTGAAAGAGAAAAAACTTCTTGAGGTGAAGGAGAAATTCCTCAACAAGAAGTCGGAACTCGAAAAGGAAGTGCAAGTGCGCAACCAGAAGATACAACAGAACGAGAACCGGCTCAAGCAGCGCGAGATTTCGCTCAACCAGCGTCAGGAAGAACTCGGACGGCGCAAGCAGGAGGTGGAGCAGAACCAGCAGCGCATAGACAACGAGAAGAAACTGCTCAGCCTTAAACAGGAGGAACTCGAGAAGATGCAGAGCAAGGAGCGCGAGAAGTTGGAAGAACTTTCCGGGCTCAGCGCAGAGGAAGCCAAGAACCGTCTTGTGGAGAGCTTGAAGGACGAGGCACGCACCGATGCCGCAAGCTATGTGAACGAAATCATGGACGAGGCCAAGCTCAACGCCAACACTCAGGCAAAGAAAATCGTTATACAGACGATACAGCGTGTGGCAACCGAGACGGCAATAGAAAACTCGGTGAGCGTGTTCCACATAGACAACGACGAGGTGAAGGGCCGCATCATAGGCCGCGAGGGCCGCAACATACGCGCCCTTGAAGCAGCAACAGGTGTGGAAATCGTGGTTGACGACACTCCCGAGGCAATCGTTATATCGGCGTTCGATCCCGTGCGCCGTGAGGTGTGCCGCCTCGCACTGCACCAGCTTGTGGCCGACGGACGCATACACCCGGCACGCATCGAGGAGGTTGTGGCAAAGGTGAAGAAGCAGCTCGACACCGAAATCGTGGAGACAGGTAAGCGCACAGCCATTGACCTCGGCATACATGGTCTGCATCCCGAACTCATACGCATCGTCGGAAAAATGAAATACCGCTCGTCTTACGGGCAGAACCTTTTGCAGCATGCACGCGAAACTGCCAACCTGTGTGCGGTGATGGCTGCCGAACTGGGGTTGAACCCGAAGAAGGCAAAGCGTGCCGGACTGCTTCACGATATAGGAAAGGTGCCCGACGAGGAGAGCGAACTGCCGCATGCCCTCTACGGCGCAAAGATTGCTGAGAAGTTCAAGGAGAAGCCAGACATCGTTAACGCCATTGGCGCACACCACGACGAAATGGAGATGAACACCCTGCTTGCGCCCATCGTGCAGGTGTGCGATGCCATATCGGGTGCCCGTCCCGGTGCCCGCCGTGAGATAGTGGAGGCTTACATCAAGCGTCTCAACGACCTCGAAGCCATAGCCATGAGCTATCCCGGAGTGACCAAGACCTATGCCATACAGGCCGGACGTGAGCTCCGCGTGATTGTAGGGGCTGACAAGATGGACGACAAGGATACCGAGAAACTCTCGGGCGAGATTGCCAACAAGATTCAGACAGAGATGACCTATCCCGGACAGGTGAAGATTACGGTTATACGCGAAACCCGTTCGGTGGCCTATGCCAAGTAGGCATTGCGCTGTGCGATAATAGCCGCCCCCACGCTGCACCGTTTTTCGGAAAGCGTGAGGGCGGTTTCGTGTTTGTAGACGTGCCGTCGTGTAATGCGGACAATGCCCACGATGCGGCAATGCTGCGCACAGCCACAATTTGAAGGTTATTGAATTGTATACTTGGTTAAAATGTCATTATTTCTATGCCAATGTGCGCCTGTCTCGTTTTTTTTCGATAATTTTGCATGCAATTAATTGTTCAAAAGAAGAATATTGCGCCGGATGCGCTGCTTGTTGCACCTGCCGCGCGCGTTATATAAAATAAGGTAAAGGTAGATGAAGAATTTTCTATTGGCTGCTTCGCTTATGGCCGCACCTGCGGTGGCATTCGCACAAAGCGGCACCAACTCTCCATACAGTCAGTACGGTCTGGGAGTGCTCAGCGATCAGACAAGTGGTTTCAACCGTGGAATGAACGGATTGGGTTATGGATTCCGTGAACACAATCAGGTGAATTTCCTCAACCCCGCGTCTTATTCGTCGATAGACTCGTTGTCTTTCATCTTCGATGCCGGCATTTCCGGGCAGATAACCAATTTTGACGAGCACGGCACCAAGGTGAATGCCAACAACGCCAATTTTGAGTATGTGGTTGCCGGGTTTAAAGTGGCCAAACGGCTCGGCGTGAGCTTCGGCATCCTGCCTTATACAAACGTGGGCTACACATATTCGAGCACTACAATGATAGGCGAGATTGCGTCTGACGGTACCTATACGAGATACACCAATACTTATAGCGGCAACGGCGGATTGCACCAGGTTTATCTTGGTTTGGGCTGGAGCCCGTTCAAGAATTTCTCGGTGGGCGTGAACGGCGGCTACATTTGGGGCAACTACACGCGTTCGGTCATCAACTCTTATGACGATGCAAGCATAAACACCCTGTCAAAGTACTATTCGGCCACGGTCAACAGCTACAAGCTGGATTTCGGTTTGCAGTATTCGGCAAAAATGTCGAAATCGGACATGCTTACAATCGGCTTGACTTACAGTCTCGGCCACAAACTGGCTTCCGACCCGAAATGCGAGGTCATATCCACCAACTCACAGACGGCAGTCGCCGACACTGCATCATATTCGGTGCACAACGGACTTGAGATGCCCACAGTGTATGGTGCCGGTATCGCTTGGGTGCATGCCAACCGCTGGAAAGTGGGTGTGGACTATACGCTGCAGAAATGGGGCTCGACATCGTTCCCGAAATACACCGAAAACAACGGAAAAGTGGGCTATGAGCTTACCAGCGGATTGTTCTCCGATCGCCACAAAGTCACTGTCGGAGGCGAGTTGTGCCCCGATGAAACTGGCCGCAACTTCTTCAAGCGCATACACTACCGCCTCGGTGCGTCGTATGCCACGCCTTATCTGAAAATCAACGGACTTGACGGGCCGAAGGAATATAGCGTGAGCGCAGGTTTCGGCATACCTATCGTTAATGGCTACAACAACCGTTCGCTGCTCAACATATCGGCACAATGGGTGCGTCAGGACTCGAAGACATTCATAACAGAGAATTCCTTCCGCATAAACATCGGCGTGACATTCAATGAACGCTGGTTCGCCAAGTGGAAGATGGAGTGATGCAGTGAAGAGAAACCTATTGCAGTTGGTCTTGGAAATAACAAAACGTGCATTCCCGATACTTGTCGGTTGCGTGTGCTTCTGCTCATGTCAGGAGCAGAAGGAACACACGGCCGGAGCCATTCACGACCGCGACTCGGTGTCGATGATGACAAGCTACGGCGTAAACACTCTCATTTCCGACTCGGGGGTGATAAAATACCGCATCGTGGCCGAGCGTTGGGAGGTGAACACCGTGCGCGTGCCTTCGAGGTGGATATTCGAGAAAGGCGTGTTCTTCGAGCAGTTCGACGAGAAATTTCATGTGCAGTCGTATGTGCAATGCGATACGGCATATTTCTATGACCAGAAGAAACTGTGGGAGCTGCGCAGCCGTGTCAGCATTCTCACAAAGGATGGCTTGCGTTTCACGAGCCAACAACTGTTTTGGGACGAAAGCTCGCACGAACTGTATTCTTATGTCCCCTCGAAACTTGTGACACCCGAACGCACCCTTGAAGGCACCTATTTCAGGAGCGACGAGCGCATGACAAAGTATTTTGTGTCAAACAGTCGCGGTTCGTTTGAGAAGACCGACATTGCCGGAACGGGCGACACCATAGCGTCGGCTCCCGATACAGTGAAGGCGGCAGTGCGCCAACAGGCATTGCCGCAGCGCAAGACACCCCAGTGACATGGCCACCGTGCCATGCGGATGCAAATTGATTATAAAGAAAACAAATATTTAAAGTGGACATCGACATACCTCTTTTGGTCGGCATCGCCGTAACGATGGCTTTGTCGGCATTCTTCTCGGGAATGGAAATTGCCTTCGTTTCAAGCAACAGAATGCTTGCGGAGATGGACAAGGGAAGAAACAGAGTCATTCAAAAGGTAATCTCAGCGTTTTACAGCCATCCCAACGGTTTTGTGAGCACAATGCTCGTGGGCAACAACATAGTGCTTGTGGTTTACGGTATTCTCATAGCAAAACTGTTCGACAACACCATTTTCAAGGGAATGGATGTAGGCTTCACCGTGCTTGCCGATACCATACTCTCTACAATAATAATATTGTTCACGGGAGAGTTTCTGCCCAAGACTCTGTTCAAGAACAATGCAAACCGCATGCTTTCGCTGTTCGCTTTGCCTGCCTATGTGTTCTATATTGTCCTGTGGCCGATAAGCCGTTTCTCCACGTTCCTGTCGAAATGCATGCTCAGGGTGGTGGGGATAAGGATGCAGCAGGATACCACTGACGACGGATTCTCAAAGGTTGATCTCGACTATCTCGTGCAGTCGAGCATCGACAATGCTTCCGATGACGAGGAAATCAACGACGAGGTGAAGATATTCCAGAATGCTCTCGACTTCTCCGACACTAAAGTACGCGACTGTATGGTGCCCCGCACGGAAATCAACGCGGTTGACATCAACGACTGTTCGCTGGAGGAACTGATGCAGAAATTCGTGGAAAGCGGAAACTCGAAAATCATTGTCTATGAGGATGACATCGACCATATCGTGGGCTATATACACAGTCTTGAGATGTTCCGCAACCGAGAAAACTGGCGTGACTGCATCTGCAAGATGCCGTTTGTGCCCGAAACTATGACCGCACAGAAACTTATGCAGATGTTCCTGCAGCAGAAAAAAAGCCTTGGAGTGGTGGTGGATGAATTCGGCGGAACGAGTGGAATCGTGTCGCTTGAGGATATCGTTGAGGAAATTCTGGGCGACATAGAGGACGAACACGACAGCTCGAAATATGTAGCGAAGCAGACAGGACAGAACGAGTATGTGTTGTCTGCACGCCTGGAGATAGACAAAGTGAACGATTTGTTCAACCTTGAACTGCCCGAAAGCGACGAATATATGACCGTGGGCGGTTATATATTGCATGAATATCAAAGCTTCCCGAAACTCAACGAGGTGGTGAAAATAGGACAATTCGAGTTCCGTATCATAAAGAGTACGATGACCAAAATCGAGCTTGTGAAGCTAAAAGTTAACAGGTAGGGGCGTTTTTTCAAGCAAAAATGCCCTTGTTTGGCAATTAATTAGTATTTTTGTACGCATTTTGTGCGGCATCGGGATATATGTAACGGTGCTCCAATCTTGGCTGACAACCTTTTTGAAAGGTGGCCATGAACTCTGAATAGTAAAAAAACAATAAACAAAACAATAAAAAATAATGGCAGCATTAGGAAAAATCAGAAGCAAAGGAGTCTTCCTGATAGGCATTATCAGTCTGGGCCTTTTTGCGTTCATCGCCGAAGAACTGTTCCGCTCTTTCGAGACTACAAGCAACGACAGACGGCAGCAAGTAGGCGAGGTGTTGGGAGAAAAAATCAATGTCACGGAATTCCAGAAGCTCGTTGACGAGTATTCAGATGTGATAAAGATGCAACAGGGTCAGGACAATCTCAACGAAGACCAGCTCAATCAGGTGAAAGATATGGTGTGGAACACTTTTGTCCAGACAAAGATTATAGCAGACGAGACTGCTAAACTGGGACTCACCGTTACAGATGCCGAGATGCAGAATGTGCTCAACGAGGGCACAAACCCCATGTTGTTGCAGACTCCGTTTGTCAACCAGCAGACGGGACGCTTTGATGCCAACATGCTGAAGAAGTTCCTTGCAGACTACAAGAACCAGCAGAACACCAACCCGCAGTTGGCAAAGCAATACGAAACTTACTACAAGTACTGGACATTCATAGAGAAGACGCTGCGCAACCAGCTTCTTGCACAGAAATACCAGAGCCTGTTTGCACATTGCTTGCTTTCAAATAAGGTAGAGGCTAAAATGGCGTTCGATGACAGAAGCACCGAGAGCCAGATACAACTTGCCGCATTCCCCTATTCAAGCATCGACGACAACAAAGTTACTGTGACCGATGCCGACCTGAAAGCAAAATATGATGAGCTCAAAGCACGCTTCAAGCAGTATGTAGAGACACGCGACGTGAAATACGTTGATGTGCAGGTTACGGCTTCGGCAAAAGACCGCGCAGCTCTCAACAAGGACTTCGCCGGCTATGACACAGAGCTTGCCGCAGCATCAGATCCCTCGGATGTGGTGCGTAAGAGTGCTTCGTTGGTTAGCTATCTCGGCGTGCCCGTGACAAAAGACGCTTTCAGCTATGATGTTGCACAGCATCTTGACTCTATGGCAGTGGGCAGCACAAGCAAGGTTTTCGAGAACAAACAGGACAATTCTCTTTGCATTATCAAGCTCATGTCGAAGCAGCAGTTGCCCGACTCGATACAGTTCCGCCAGATACAGGTGCCCGGAACCGATACAAAGGATATTGCTGCGCGTGCAGACTCTATCAGCAACGCATTGAAAGCAGGTGCTGATTTCGAGGCATTGGCCAAGACTTACGGCCAGACAGGGGAAAAGGTGTGGATGACTTCACGCCAATATCAGAGTGCACCGTCGCTCGACAAGGACACCAAGGGCTATATCAACGACTTGAATACGATGCCCGTGAACGAGGTTAAAAACATCACCTTGACACAGGGAAACCTTATCGTTCAGGTGGTTGACCGCAAGGCTATGGTGACGAAATATGTCGCAGCCGTGGTTAAGAAAAACATCACTTTCTCACAGGAAACTTATTCTGCCGCTTTCAACAAGTTCAGCCAGTTTATAAGCTCCAACCCGACAGCCGAGGATATTCTGAAGAATGCAAGCAAGAGCGGTTATGCCGTTCAGGAGCGCAAGGATGTTACGACCGCCGAGCACTACTTGGCCGGAATACGCAACACGCGTGAAGCACTGCGCTGGTTGTTTGATGCCAAGGCCGGACAGGTTTCTTCCATGTATGAGTGCGGTGACAATGACCACATGATGATTGTCGTTCTCGACAAGATACACAAGAAAGGCTATCGCTCGCTTGACGACGCTCAGGTGAAGGAATATGTAAAGAATGAGGTGATAAAGGATAAAAAGGCAGAGCAGCTCATGGCCAAAGCCAACGGAATCAAGTCGATTTCGGCAGCCAAAGGCAAGGGAGCTCAGGTGTCGGAAATCAATCAAATCACCTTCTCGTCGCCTGCATTCGTCGCAGCAACTGGCGCAAGCGAGCCTGCACTGAGCGGTGCTGTGTCGGCAGTGGCAAAGGGTAAGTTCTCGCCGAAGCCTGTAAAGGGCAATGCCGGAGTATATCTTTTCCAGGTTGTAGGCAAAGTTCAGCGTCCCGGCAAGTTTGATGCCAAGACCGAAGAGGCCACACTTCGCCAGAAGACAATGCAGATGGCCGGCAATTTCATGAACGAGCTTTACATCAAGGCCAACGTGGTTGACAACCGCTATCTCTTCTTCTAAGAAACAGCATAAACAGATTATATGAAAGGCACGTCCACAGTAAAATGGACGTGCCTTTTTGTTTGCGTGTATGTAGTGTGACTTTCCGAAGCGGGCATGCTTGTCTGTTTTTGCTGGAATGTGGCATAAAAACAGCAATTAAATGAAAAAAGGAACCGTGATTGGGGGCAACGAAAGTAAAAAATGCTTAATTTTGCAAACGCAAATTCTTGTTTAAACAAAAACAAACGTGTATGATTAAAACAGCTAATTATTTTGTTAAGGCCGCTTTTTTTGCGGCGGTGTTGTGCATGGCCGGTTTGGCTGTGTCGTGTGGCAGTGATGATGACCCCGAAACTCCCGAACCCCCGAAGGTTGCAAAGAGTGCCAAATTGACAATGACCTATACTTTCGGCCGTGACATGCTTTCCTATTGCAACGTGGCCATGGTTTACACCGATGGCGAAGGCAAGACCGTTACGATGCCGGTGGAGCAGAAAGACCTGAAAGTAGTAGACAGGATTAAGTTGATTGATGACTATTATGAAATATATGGTCTGACGAAGGACATCGAGTATACCAAATTTCCTGCCACGGCAAATTCTCACTTGACGTGGGAATTGAAGGACAGTACCCAAATACAGAGATTTCCTGCAGACCACAACATCTGCATTGGAGTGGGCGCAAAGTGGTCGCTTGCGTCGTTTGACGAGAAAGGCGACACCATCGGTACGGCACCTGTGACATCACGATACCCGCTGTCTTATCAGGCGCTTGAAGATGTTTCTGATGATATTCCGTTCAGCTTTATTTTTGAATATGTGAACCTTACGATGAATGAAACCAAGGTGGGAAGCGTTCCTGAGTTCACTGTGGCCAGTGACGGCGAGGTGACGCGGGTGAAATAAAGCCCTAACGCCTGGGATAAACAGGCCGCAATAAAAAAGCCTGTCTCTTTATTCCAGCATGTGCATAGCGTGCGGAATAAAAGAGACAGGCTTTTCTTGTATGCTTTTGCTAAGTCTGCGGCTTTGCTTGAGTCATCAGCCAGCCGTTGGCCGCAGCCACACAAGGCGGCTGCGGTGATGTGGCTTGCGGTGTCTAATAGCAGAGTCGTGCAAACTCGGCAGCATCGCTGTCGCTCAGTCCGTTTTCCTTCAATATCTCAGGCAAGTTGGCATAGTTGTCGCGGAATGCGGCAATGCGGCTTGCAAGTTGTTCGGGATGATAGGTGAGGGCGATGCCGGTAGACTCCATTGTGCCGAGCCTTTCGTCGAACACGATGCCCGGTTGTTTCTTTTTTATTTCAGTCGTGTTCTGCTGTATGTGACGGAACTTGCCTACAAGACCGTCGGTGAGCAGCGGTGCATCCTGCGGATATACTATTTCTACCGTCTTTGGCGTGTTGCAGTCGCGTTCTGCTATGTCTACGATGAGTGCCAGATTGTTGCCGTCGTATTCATATCCGGCCTCTTTTCCGTTTACCTTCACGCTTGTCGGAACAGCCGATGCCACAACTTTCACCTTGAAATGCCGTTGTTTCGGCATATCCTTGTAGCTGCCCTTGCGCGCATCTATATTCACCCTTAGGGTGTTGTCACTGCGTTTTGCTGACAGCTTTGTCGTGGCATAATCGGTGGCATAGTTCTTGTCGTTGCCGTTGTCTTCATACATCGTGAACGTGCTTTCTGTGCCGCCGGGATATACGGCCACGGTGATGTCCTCGTCGTTGTGCCTCAGATTTTTCACTGTTCCGTATTCGGGTATAACCGAACCGGCCTTTACATATACGGGATACTCGTCGATCTGGAACTTGCGTGTAGTTGTCTGTCCGCCTTTGAGCATTGTGCCTGACGACGTTTCATACCAGTTGCAGCCTGCCGGAAGCCACACGTCCTTGGTGGACAGCCGTTCGGTCATGGGTGCGGTAATGGGGTAGACGAGCATGTTGTCGCCGAACATGTATTCGTTGCGGTTGTCATACGCTTCTTCGTTGTCGGGATAATCGTAGTACATCGGACGGCACATGGGCAGAGCCTCGTCATAGGTCTTGCGGGCCATTGTGTAAATGTAGGGCGCGAGCGCATAGCGTCGGTTTATTATGTCGCGCAATATGGTGAAATTCTTGTAGTCGAACACCCACGGTTCCTTGTTGAGTCCGGCATCCTTTGTGGAGTGGGTGCGCAATATGGGGCTAAGCGCGCCGAACTGCATCCAGCGTATGTACATTTCGGGGTCGATGCTGTGTGCCCCCATGTGTCCGCCTATGTCGTGGCTCCAGTAGGCATAGAGCACGTTTGATGCCGTGGAGTTGAAATAAGGTTGGAAATCGAGCGACTTCCAGCTTATTATGGCATCGCCCGAGAAACCTATCTGATAGCGGTGGTTGCCCAGTCCGCCCCAGCGATGGTAGAGCATGGGCCGAGTGTCGCGGTTGCGTTCCATGTCGGTGAATGTGGTGTAGTTTATCCACCACACGTTGCTGAGGTGCGGAAACTCCTTGTCGTTGTTCCACTGTTGCCAGTCGAGCCACCAGAAGTCTATGCCGTCTTTCTCCATAGGCCGCAGTTGGGTTTCATACCAGCCCTGCATGAACTGCTTGTCCGACGAATTCCATGCAATGTCTTTCTTTTCGTCGGGGTTCATCCCCATCCACCGTGCCATGTCGGCATAGTGTTCCTCGTAGTGCTTTATTCCGTCGGCGGGATGCAGGTTTACGGTTTTCTCAAGTTCGTTGTCGTCAATCCATTTCAGCATACCTTTCGGGTCGGGAAACAGCCGTCGGTTCCAAGTGTAGCCCGTCCATCCGCCTTTTCCCGGTTCGGTGTAGTGCCAGTCCATGTCGATTACGAGAACATCGAGCGGAATGCCGTAGTTTTTGAAGTTGTCCACGTTCTGCCGCAGTTCGTTGTCGCTGTATGCCCAATAGCGCGACCACCAGTAGCCGAAGGCAAAACGCGGCGGCAGTGGCACTTTTCCGGCGAATGCGGTGTAGTCTTTCAGTGCCTTCTTGTAGTCGTGTCCGTAGGCCAGGAAATACCAGTCTTGCGTCTTTCCCTCGTTGTGCCGGTGTGCCACCCAAGGCCAGTCGGAGTGGTCGAAGGCATAGCCCTGCGAGTCGTCGATGAGAGTCCAGCCGCTGCGCGAAAGCAGTCCGTCCTCTATCGGCATCTTTCCCGATTCTGAATGCGTGTCGCCGTCATAGCCGTCGAGTGTGCGGTAGGTGCCTTTCAGGTTCTTCGTGTCGGCGGTTCGGGGTTTCCAACTGAACGGCACAGTGCCTTTTCCCTTTGCCGAGGTTATCGTGAGGTTTGACGGTGAGAACTGTCCCGTGCCTTTTGCATAGGTCAGGTGAAACCGATTGGTGGTTATCTCCACAGTTTTCTTTCCGTCCTTCACCTTGTATTGGCATGCGGGATAGCTGCGCGTCACGGCTACAAACGAACTGTCGTTGAAGAATTCTCCGTCGGGTGCGTATTCCATTCTCACTGCGCCGTCGGTTATTACCGTGAAGCGCACGTTTTTGTCTTGGTAAGCCACGTTGCTGTTCTGTGCCGTGGCAGGCGCTGCTGCTACTGCAAAGGCGGTAGCCAGCAATGCTTCTGGCAGGATTGTTGTGTTCATATAAAGTTTTTAGGTTTTTAGTATTGTTGCAAATTTACGAAAAAATGTCGGGCTGTCTTTGCCGCATGGGTATTTTCTTTCGTCGGGCTGCCGTTTCCCTGCGCCGTATGCGCGCGTGCGTATATACAACAATGTGGCGGCTGCTACAGGTCGCGGTAGTCGGGTATGTCTTTCAGGAACGTGTATGAACGGGCGGCATAGTCGGCTTTGCAGCAGTGGTGGCTTATGCCATTGCTCACGACGAGATAATCCACATGCAGCAGGGTGTTGTAGGATGTTATCTGGTCGAACGTCTTCTGCGTTATCTGTATGTCGGGAGCCTTGTATTCGATAATCATCCTCGGCGTGAGGTCGCGCGAGTAGAGCACGCTGTCGGCACGCATCTGCTTGTTGCCGATTTTCAGCCCCACCTCGTTGGCCAGAAGCGCGGCCGGGTAGCCCTTGTGCTCTATGAGGAAATGCACGAAATGCTGCCGCACCCACTCTTCGGGCGTGAGGGCTACATATTTGTGCCTGAGCATGTCGAATATCAAGGGGCGTTGCGGTGTGCCCGACAACTTTATTTCGAAAGAGGGGAGATTTAATCGAATCATTTTATTATCTTTGCTTATGCAAAGTTAGTGCATTTTGGCGACAACGCAAAGCCGGCATTCCGTAGTTTTGCTGTGTGGCCGCGAAAGTAAAGATAACGCAATCTGTATGGCAGAAAAGAAGACATTGGCCACCTATGAGTCGATAATGAAAGATTTGAAAGCCGGTATTTACAGTCCGGTTTATCTTCTGATGGGCGAAGAGGCCTTTTTCATAGACAAGATTTCAGACTATATTGCCGACAACATACTGTCGGACGAGGAACGCGACTTCAACCAGGCCGTGGTGTTCGGGTCGGACGTTACGCCGGCACAGGTGGCCGACATGGCGAGGGAATACCCCGTGATGCCCTCGCAGCACCGTGTAATAGTGGTTAAGGAGGCACAGAATTTCCGCACATGGGATGCTGTGGAGAAATATCTCGACCGCCCGGTGAAATCTACCATTCTCGTGCTTTGCCACAAGAACGGGAGCGTTGACCGCCGCAAGAAAATCGTGGCAAAGGCCGAAGTGGCCGGAGTGGTGTTTGAGAGCAAGAAGAAAAAAGACTATGAGCTGCCCGCATTTATCGAGAACTATCTCAAGATGCGGGGCATGGCTATCGAGAAGAAGGCCGCAGCCATGGTGGCCGAGTGTGTGGGATCCGATATAGCCAGGCTTGTTTCCGAACTCGACAAGGTGATGCTCTCGCTGCCCAAAGACGGCGACCGCCGCATAACCCCGGAAACGGTGGAACGCCAAGTGGGGGTGAGCAAGGATTTCAATGTGTTTGAACTGCGCAATGCCATCGTGGCCAAGGACGTGTTCAAGGCCAACCAAATTGTAAATTATTTTGACAAGAATCCAAAGGCGGCATCGCTTTATTCCTATCTGCCGATGCTGTTCAATTATTTTCAGGGGCTGATGGTGGCTTTCTATGCTCCCGACAGAAACAACGAGAAATCGCTCGCAGCATACATGGAGGCGAGGAGTGTATGGTCGGTGAAAGACTATATGGTGGGCATGAGAAACTACACTGCAATGAAGACTCTGCAGATAATATCCAAAATAAGGGAAATTGATGCCAAAAGCAAGGGTGTTGACAACCCAAATACCGACACGGGCGACCTCGTGAAGGAGCTAATCTTCTTTATTTTGCATTGAAAACAGTCATTTTGGGCTTCTCGTTTTTCTGTTTCGCAGAAGTCCGACAACCTTAATTTTGGGCCTAAATCTCTTGTTCTCGGAGGTTTAGGCTTTTTTCTACCCTCTGAGAATGTCAACATTTTCAACGGAAAAACTCCCGGTGCGTAATTCTTGAAAATAGGTTGTTTTCGCTTGTCTGCAGCTTGAAATATTCACAATTCAAATATATTAACGTTTAAAACACCGTATTTACAAATCTATATAGTGCGGATTTGTTCTGAAAAATATGCGATATTTATATTTCTAAATCTATATTAGAAATACAACAGGAATGTATATTAACAATATAAAATTATGCTTTTGTGGATATGTAAACATACATTTATGATTATCCAAAAAACAGTAAATGTGGTTATATGTCTGAAATTAAGTGATTTATGTAGATTGGATAACTTTAAGGAACACGGATTGTGCGAATATCGTTCAAATTAGGCTTAAACGCATTGTAAATGCAATGTATATAGACAATGTAATTATTTGGATATGATATTATTGAATAAAAATGGTTAAAGTGGAATGTATGACAATATCGATATGTATAGTATTGATATGTAAACACAAATCGGATGACAGTCGTTTACCCAAACATACTTGTATATTCAAGAATTATAATCTTAATTTGTAGATACAAATTTGAGTATACAAATGTTGTGAATCTCGAAAAAATACATTAATTTTGTAAATCAGTAAGAATGCGCTTGAATAGCGTGCAAATTTGGCAAGACAGTTATGAAAGACAGAATAAAACAACTGATGGATAGCCGTCACATGACTCAGCAGGAGTTCTCCGAATACATCAATATCGCCCCTGCCACGTTGAGCAGTATTTTCCGTGGACGCACCCGCCCCACCTTGTCCATCGTTGATGCGGTGAAAAACCGGTTTCCCGAAGTGTCAACCGACTGGTTGCTGTTTGGCAAGGAACCGATGTTGGCCAATACAGATGGCGGAGACGGCATTTCAGGCAATGCAGCCGACGGTGCCAATGAAGGCATGGACACCGACTCGGAGGCAGGCATGGAACCGTCGTTCGACTTCATGGCCGACCCGGCAGCCGACTTTGGCAATGCTGGCGAAAACACATCGGCCAGACTAAACCAAACCGCACCGAAGTCTGTTTCGCGACCAGGTAACGGACATGTCGTGTCGGTAAAAAATTTTGACCGCGCACAACGCTCCATTACCGAAATACGCATTTTCTATGACGACCAGACTTGGGAGACATTCGTGCCCAAGTCAAAGTAGATGCAATGTCGCGCAGGTTGTGGCTGCATTGCCGCCAAGTGCAGTCTGCGTCTTGAAACTATCGTTGTCCGGGGCTTTTGGAGTTGTCGGTGCCGCGTGCTTCGTATGCTGCACATGCGTGTTCCTTGTGCAGCACGCTCGTGCTTCGTATGCAGCACGAGCGGTTGCAGGGCTTTCTCTGCCCCGGTGAAGCCTAAGAACGGAGGGCAGCGAAGCCCCGGTTGTGTTGCATCCGGTTAAAAATAAAAGCGTGAAGACGCGCGGTTTTATGTTCCGCAGCGTCTTCACGCTTTTCTGTCAAGGCATTGCCGCCCGTGCCTTATGGCGCGGCAATGCGCGTTTTCTGCATGCCGTGGGCCTGCTTCCTTATTCTTCTCCTTTCAGCACGGGCAGTGATATGTGGTATTTCACTGCCAGAAGCCGTGTGGCGCAGACTATCGCGAATGCTGCAACTACGGCAATGTTCACGTCGCAGTCGAGCTTTATCAGTCCCCAGTAGACAAGTCCGCCAAGTATGCTTGCCATGGCGTAAATCTCTTTCTGGAATATCACCGGCACGTTGTTGAGCAGCACGTCGCGTATCACTCCGCCTGCCGCGCCTGTTATACAGCCCATTATTATGGCCACCCAGTAGGGATGTCCGCAGTCGAGCGTCTTCTGCATGCCCACAATGGTGAACAGTGCGAGGCCGAGAGTGTCGAAGAAAAACCATGTGTTGTCGATGCGTTTGAGCGAGCGCGCAAACACTATGACAAACACTTGGGCCAGCACCGTACATATTATATATACCGACGAGGTCATCCAGAAGGGTGTCACGCCGAGCATTACGTCTCTTATCGTTCCGCCGCCTATTGCCACCGCAATGCCGCACACGAAGCCTCCGAACCAGTCGAAGTGCTTTGCCGCCGCATGCCTTATGCCTGATATGGCGAATGCAAATGTTCCGAGAAACTCGATAATCTTGAGTATCGGTTCGTACAATTCGGGCTGTGGCATCATCGGTTCACTACATTTACGGGTTTTCCGGCCATGAATGCCCTGAGGTTGCCTACGGCTGTCGCCATGAGCCGTTCGCGTGCGTCGGTCGTGGCCCATGCTATGTGTGGCGTGATGTAGGCGTTTTCAAGTTTGAGCAGAGGGTTGTCGTGTGCCGGAGGCTCGCTTGCCATCACGTCGGCAGCATATGCCCCGAGCTGTCCGCTTTGGAGTGCATCGGCCACGTCGGCCTCGTCCACCAGCGGTCCGCGCCCGGTGTTGATGAGTATCGCGCCCCGGCGCATCTTGGCGAGGCTCTTTGCGTTTATCATCTTGTGGGTGTCGGGCGTAAGCGGGCAGTGGAGCGATATTATGTCGCATGCCCCGTAGAGTCCGTCGAGGGTGGTTTTCTGTATGCCCTGCGGCAGTTCGGCTGCCCCTTTGCTTGTGTATGCGAACACGTCCATGCCGAAACCGGCTGCAAGACTTGCCACCTTGCTGCCTATGTTTCCCAGTCCCACAACTCCCATCGTCTTTCCGGCGAGGTTCATCAGCGGTGTGTCCCAGTAGCAGAAATCGGGACATTCGCTCCATGAACCGCCGCGCACGGAGCGTGCGTAGTGGTCAACCCGGTTGGCAATGTTGAGCAGATGGGCGAAAACCATCTGTGCCACGCTGTCGGTGCTGTATGCCGGAATGTTGGTAACCGTTATCCCTTGCCGTCTTGCGGCTTCCGTGTCCACCACGTTGTAGCCCGTGGCCAGCACGCCTATGTATTTTGCGTGCGGCAGCTTGGCTATTGTTGCGGCATCGAATGCCGTCTTGTTGGTGAGTATAATCTCGGCATCGCCGACGTGTTCCAATACGTTGTCCTGTGTCGTGCGCGGATAAACTTTTATCTCGCCGAACTCCTCGAATGGTTTCCACGACATGTCGCCCGGGTTCACCCCGTGGCCGTCCATCACAACAATTTTCATTTCCTTTGTTTATGTAATAGTTTTAATCCTTGAATCTGTCGCCCCAGCACCGCAGCATCTGCTGGTATTGTTTTTCCTCTTGCGTCGAGTGCTGCGCGTGCCACAGGCGCTGCCCTTGCAGCGCGTCGGGCATGTATTGCTGCTGCACGAAATGCCCGTCGTAGTCGTGCGCGTATTTGTAGCCGTCCTTGTAGCCCAGTTGTTTCATCAGTGCCGTGGGGGCATTGCGCAGGTGCAGCGGCACAGGCAGGTTGCCGGTCTGCCTCACTGTGGCCAGAGCCTGGTCTATGGCCAGATATGCAGAGTTGCTCTTCGGGCTTGTGGCGAGATACACCGTGGCTTCGGCAAGCGGTATGCGGCCTTCGGGCCACCCTATCTTCATCACCGCGTCGTATGCTGCATTGGCGAGCAGCAGGGCGTTGGGGTTGGCTAGCCCGATGTCTTCGGCTGCGCTTATCACGAGTCTCCGGGCAATGAACTGAGGGTCTTCGCCGCCCTCAATCATCCTTGCCAGCCAGTAGAGCGCCGCGTCGGGGTCGCTGCCGCGTATGCTTTTTATGAACGCCGATATTATGTCGTAGTGCATTTCACCCTCTTTGTCGTAGGCGAGCGGGTTCTGCTGCAGCCGCTTTTCCACCATGCTGTCGGTTATGGCAACGCTTTCTCCCTCTGCCTCGACCACGAGTTCGAGAATGTTGAGCAGCTTGCGCGCGTCGCCGCCGCTGTATCGCAGCAGTGCGCCGGTTTCTTCGAGCGTTATCTTGCGCTTCTTCAGTTCGGTGTCGGTGGCTATCGCCCGGTGCACAAGTTCAAGCAGGTCGTCTTTCTCAAGCGGTTTGAGCACATACACTTGGCAGCGCGACAACAGCGGACGTATGATTTCAAACGACGGGTTCTCGGTGGTCGCGCCAATCAGCGTAACCACTCCTCGCTCCACGGCTCCAAGCAGCGAGTCTTGCTGCGACTTGCTGAAACGGTGTATTTCGTCGATGAACAGGATTGGCGACGAGGTGTTGAAAAAGCGGCTGTTCTTTGCCCTTTCAATCACGTCGCGCACGTCTTTCACGCCGCTGGTCACGGCACTGAGCGTATAGAAAGGGGTTTCGAGACGGTTGGCGATAATCTGTGCCAACGTGGTCTTGCCCACTCCGGGAGGGCCCCATAATATAAACGAAGAGATGCGGTGCGCGTCAATCATCCCGCGCAACACCGCGCCCTCACCCACAAGGTGCTTCTGGCCGACATAATCGTCCAAAGTGTGAGGTCGCATTCTTTCTGCTAATGGCTCACTCATATGTTGCGCAAAAGTAAAAAATATATGCGAGATAAACAAAATCTATATGAAAAACTTGTGAGATAGGAGTAAAGTATTTACTTTTGCAGCGCCGCGTTACGGCCTTGTTCGGCCCCGTTTTTTCGGGGGCGAAGGCCGTGTGCCACGGTATGTACGGCTTGTCGGCGGCATCGGCCGGAATGCTTGCAGAAGTGGCGTAACGGCATAAAGTTGATAAATTAAAAGTAGACAGAATAAAATATGAAGCAACAAAAAGCGTTGACGCTCAAGACTCTTACAAAAAGCAACGTGTGGGAAGTTCAGGAAAATGACATTTTCAGAATGTGGGAAGCCGCAGAAAAAGATTCCGACATAAAGGACAACTGCCGCCACTACATCGATGTGATACGTAGCGCGTTTGATATAGAAGAGGTGAAGGTTGACCGTCCCGAGGTCGTGGGCAAATACGAGGCCCGTGGATTCAAGGTGGGCACGATGCGCACCGACGACAGCGACAAGACAAAATGGGCTATAAAGAAGCGTCCTATAATGCGCGTAACCGACCTTACTTACGAGAATATAAGGCACATCACGGCTGCAAAGCTCGTCGAGGTGCTCGACCGCAATTTCGGAGGAGGCTGGGACTCGTTGTCGCAGAGCGTACAGGACATCATAGAGAGCGGTTTCGATATAAGCACGACAACTCTCCCCAAAGACCGTCTGCATAAGGTGGGCGGAATGTATGAGCGTAAAGTCGCCGATGGATACGAGGTGCTCGAAATCCAGAAAGGCAACTGGGTCGAGGCCATTTTTGCCAAGGCAAAGCCCGAAATCGAGAAAGTGCAGCCCGAGGACGAGCCGAAAGAGAAGCTCGGACTGGTTGACGATGAAGACGACGAAGATGCCGACCTGCCGGAAAACCTCTACAATGAGGATGACGACGACGATGATGATTTCGATGACGATGCCCTCACCGAAGAGAGCTACCGCACGACGTTTGAAGAAGATCCGGGCGACCTTAACCTCGAAGCCGAGGGCATAAGTGACGACGAGGAATATTGACCGTTGGCAACAGGCCGCTCATTGGGGTCACAGGCAAAAGCCGCACAAGCATTGTAACGCTTGTGCGGCTTTTGGCATTATTGCACATGTGTGTTCGGTGGAGCAGGGCAGTGCAACACTTGCACATGAAGTTTTTCAGTGTGAC
The DNA here is from genome assembly GCA_963607545.1 of bacterium. GTDB lineage: Bacteria > Bacteroidota > Bacteroidia > Bacteroidales > Bacteroidaceae > Prevotella. The sequence continues at coordinate 50,478 of CAVDCP010000005.1, read as the reverse complement.
ATGCGGTGACAAACCGCGATGTTTGGTGTCCCGTGCAAATGTCCGGGTTGTGTGTGTATACGGCAGAACCGTTGTATGGCTGCAGGTGTGTGCCGCCATACGAAAAAGCCACGCTGACAGTGTTTTCTTGTCAGCGTGGCTTGTCGTTATAAATCTTTCATGCCCTTACGGTTGCGGCCTTGTGCCGCCCGCGGGGCGAAAGAGTGTTGTTGTGGCTTAAATCTGCTCGCTCCAGTCTTCCTGGCTCTTGCGCACATAGGTCTGGTAGCGCAGTTTTGCCATCTTCTCGGCCTGCGAGAACAGCTCGTCGGCCTCTTTCGGATAGGCTTTCTGCACCGAGAGGTAGCGCACCTCGCCAAGCAGGAAATCGCGGAAGTTCTCCCACTGCGGAGCCTTTGAGTCGAGCGAGAACGGGTTCTTGCCCTGCTCGGCAAGCTCGGGGTTGAAACGCCACAGATGCCAGTAGCCGCATTCAACTGCAAGTTTCTCCTCGTTCTGCGAACGTCCCATGCCGCCCTTGCGCTTCAAACCGTGGTTGATACACGGTGCATAGGCTATCACGAGTGAAGGTCCGTGGTAGGCTTCTGCCTCGCGTATTGCCTTCAGTGTCTGTGCGTTGTCGGCTCCCATGGCCACCTGTGCCACATAAATGTAGCCGTAGGTTGTCTGCATGAGTCCGAGGTCTTTCTTGCGGATGCGCTTGCCTTGTGCTGCAAACTGTGCAATGGCACCGAGAGGTGTCGACTTAGACGACTGTCCGCCGGTGTTGGAGTAAACCTCAGTGTCGAGCACGAGGATGTTCACGTCTTCGCCGGATGCCAGCACATGGTCGAGACCGCCGTAGCCAATGTCGTAAGAAGCACCGTCGCCGCCGATAATCCATTGGCTGCGCTTCACAAGATAGTGGTCGAGAGTCTTCAGCTCGCTGCAAATCGGGCAGCCGGTTTCTGCTCCCTTGGCAATGAGAGGCTTAAGTTCGGCGGCAGCAGCCTTCGAACCGTCGCTGTCGTCCTTGTTGGCAATCCACTTGTCGGCTGCTTCAACAAATTCGGCAGGTATGCCTTCCTGGGCCTTTGCCTCTTCGAGCAAGTGGCAGATGCGCTCCTTCATCTTCTTGTTGCCCAATACCATACCGAGACCAAACTCGCAGAAATCCTCAAACAGTGAGTTGTCGAATGCCGGGCCTTGGCCTTTTGCGTTCTTGGTGTAGGGCGTTGAAGGAATTGAAGCAGAGTAGATTGACGAGCAACCTGTTGCGTTGGCAATCATCTGACGGTCGCCGAAGAGCTGCGAAATGAGCTTCACATAAGGTGTTTCACCGCATCCCGAGCAAGCGCCCGAGAACTCGAACAGAGGCTGTGCAAACTGCGAGTTCTTCGGAGTCTGCTTGATGTCAACCAAATCCTGCTTCGATGTCACCTTGTGCACGAGATACTCCCAGTTCTGTGCTTCCTTCACCATGTCGTCGGCATCAACGTTGAACGGCACCATCTTCAGTGCTTTCTCAAGTTCGCCGGTCTCCTTGTTCTTCTTGCCCGGGCAAACGTCGGCGCAGTTGCCGCATCCCAGACAGTCGAGCACCGATGTTTCCATGCGGAAGTGCATGCCCTTCAGGGCTGCGGGAGCCTTTATTTCCTGTGTCTCCAGGCCTTCGATGCCGGCAAGTTCCTCGTCGGTGAGAACGAACGGGCGTATGGCTGCGTGAGGACAAACAAACGAACACTTGTTGCACTGGATACAGTTCTCCACGTTCCACACCGGAACGAATGCCTCAACGCCGCGCTTCTCGAATGCGGCGGTGCCGTTCTGCCATGTGCCGTCAACGGTGTCGTGCTTCACGAAGTCGGAAACTTTCAGCAAGTCGCCCGACTGTCCGTTGATAGGACGCACAAGTTCTTTCACGAATGCGGGTGCATTGTCTTCCTTGGCATCTTCGTCGGCGAGGTTTGCCCATGCCGGGTCAACGGTGAGCTGCTTGTACTCGCCGCCACGGTCAACGGCACCGAAGTTCTTGTCAACCACGTCCTGACCCTTCTTCGAGTAAGACTTCACGATGAAAGCCTTCATCTGCTCAACGGCAAGGTCGAGAGGAATCACCTCGGTGATGCGGAAGAATGCCGACTGCAGAATGGTGTTGGTGCGGTTGCCCAGACCGATTTCCTGTGCAATCTTGGTTGCGTTGATATAATATACGGTGATGTTGTTCTGTGCGAAGCAGCGCTTCACCTTGTTGGGGATGAAGTTCACGAGTTCCTCGCCGTCGAAGATGGTGTTCAACAGGAAGAAGCCGTTCTTGCGCAGACCGCGTGTCACGTCATACATGTGGAGGTAAGCCTGTACATGGCAAGCCACGAAATTCGGGGTGTTCACCTGATATGCGCTGTGGATGGGGCTGTCGCCGAAACGCAGGTGAGAGCAGGTGAAACCGCCCGACTTCTTAGAGTCGTAAGAGAAATAAGCCTGGCAGTACTTGTTGGTGTTGTTACCGATAATCTGGACAGAGTTCTTGTTGGCACCCACTGTACCGTCGGCTCCCAGTCCGTAGAACTTGGCCTCGAACAAATCGTCGCCGCCCATAGGTATTTCTTCCTCTTCGGGCAGTGAAGTGAAGGTAACGTCGTCCACGATACCAACGGTGAAATGGTTCTTCGGCTGCGGCAGTTCAAGGTTCTTGAACACAGCGACGATCTTGGCAGGAGTGGTGTCTGAAGAACCGAGACCGTAGCGTCCGCCCACGATCAGCGGCTTGCGCTCGTCGTCGTAGAGAGCCGACTTGACGTCGAGATACAGCGGTTCGCCCTCTGCGCCCGGCTCCTTGGTGCGGTCGAGCACTGCGATGCGTTTCACGGTGGCGGGTATTGCCTTCTTCAGGAAGTCCACCGAGAACGGGCGGTAGAGGTGCACTGCAACCATACCCACCTTCTTGCCCTGCTTGTTCAGGTAGTCGATGGCCTCGCGGGCAGGCTCTGTTGCCGAACCCATGAGTATGATGATGTTCTCGGCATCCTCTGCTCCGTAGTAGTTGAAGAGGTGATATTCGCGGCCAGTGATCTTTGTCATTTCCTGGCAGTACTTCTCCACAACCTCGGGTATGCGGTCGTAGTATTCGTTGCATGCCTCGCGGTGGGTGAAGAATGTCTCGGGGTTCTCTGCCGTACCGCGTGTAACGGGACGCTCAGGTGTGAGCGCACGGTCGCGGAAACGCTTGATATAGTCGGGATTTACGAGCGGACGGATGTCTTCCATGTCCATCTCCTCAATCTTGTGATACTCGTGCGATGTGCGGAAGCCGTCGAAGAAGTTGATGAACGGCACCTCGGTTTCGAGAGTGGCGAGGTGAGGCACGGCCGAAAGGTCCATTACCTCCTGCACCGAACCCGAGCAGAACATTGCGAAGCCAGTCTGGCGGCAGGCCATAACATCCTGATGGTCGCCGAAGATGCAGAGCGAGTGTGAAGCCAAAGTGCGTGCCGACACGTTGAACACGCAGGGCAGAAGCTCACCGGCAATCTTGTACATGTTGGGAATCATCAGCAACAGGCCCTGTGAAGCCGTGTAGGTCGATGTCAGTGCGCCGGCCTGAAGCGAACCGTGTACGGCACCTGCTGCGCCTCCCTCCGATTCCATTTCCTGGATAGAAACGCGCTGTCCGAAGAGGTTCTTGCGGCCCTTGGCAGCCCATTCATCTACATGCTCTGCCATCGGAGATGACGGAGTGATGGGGTAGATGGCAGCAACCTCGGTGAACATGTAGCTCACGTGAGCGGCAGCTGTGTTACCATCACAAGTGATAAACTTTTTTTCTTTAGCCATTTTTTTATAAGTGAAATGTTAATGTATGTGTTTGTCAATACAGGAAACCGAATAGCCATAACGGAATCCAGTCGTTGTCTGTTTTGTCAGTGTCGTACACGGCGATTACCGAGTCTTTCTTGTTGCGCTGCTTCATGGCCTTTGCCTCGTTGGCCACTTTGAATTTCAGCCGTCCGTCAATCACATAGCACGAGTCTTTCGGCCCTTGGTTCACGGCGTGGTCTTTCCACAGCGAGTTCACGAAGAATGTCTCCATCACGTCCTGTCTGTCGGCCGTTATGGGATAGATGGCATACATGAGGTTGGGGTTGTACATCATTATCTTCGACGGTTTCTTTGGGAATTCCTCGCCGGGGTGGTAGATCATGTTTATAAGGCGCGCGTCGGAGAGATATTTTATGTAGTTCATCACCGTTGCGCGGCTTGTTTCTATATCGTGTGCGAGGTTGCTTATGTTGGGGGCTTTCAGGCCTTCGAGCGCGAGCAGATAGAACAGTTTCTTTATCTTCGTGAGATATTTCAGTTCAATCTGTTTTATGAGCAGGATGTCAACCTCGGTCATCATGTTCATTGTCTTGAGCAGGTTTTCCTCGAAATTGCGCTGTTCGCGGAAGAAAGGATAGAAGCCGTGGCGAAGGTAGTCGTCGAAATGCGCCTCCACGTCGGCTTTGGCCTTGATTTCGGCAACAATGTCTTGGTGATGGTCGATTATGTGGTCGAGGCTGTAATATTCAAAGTTGCTCCCGGTTACGAGGTTAAGGTATTCCCTGAACGAGAACCCCCTCAGGTTGTAGCTCTTCACTATGCCGTTGAGCTCGGGGTTTTCTTCTTTCAGCCGCATCACGCTTGAGCCTGTGAACACAATCTTGAGGCCCGGGCACTGGTCGTGGCAGAGCCGCAGCTCCTTGCTCCATTCCGGCTGCTTGAACACCTGGTCGATGAGCAGCACTTCGCCTCCCTGTCTGTAGAAATCGCTTGCGAAGTCGGCTATGCCGCGTCCCTGGAAGTAGAAATTGTTCATGTTCACATAAAGGCAACGGCGGTCGGTGGAGGCGAAATGCTCCTTGGCATATTGCAGGAGAAATGTCGTTTTGCCTATTCCACGTGTCCCCTTGATGCCGATGAGCCTGTCGCGCCAGTCAATTTCGTCCATCAGGGTTCTTCTGAGGGGTGCGCCGGTGTGCTCAACGAGGTATGTATGGGTTTTGAAGAAAGCTTCCATTCGCCTTTCGTTTATGTTTCTTTTGAATTGGCTTCCGTTTAAGGTGTTGCCTTTACTGTTGCGTGACATTGTGCAAGAGTGTTGCCTTTGCGGCATTGCGCAGTGTCACATTCCGCCCTGTGGAGCGGTTGTTGCGGGGCTTTAAAATCTTTGCAAAGTTAACACTAATTTCTTTATTTGCAAACTCTGTATTGCAGAATATGCGAAAAATTTAGTTTTTTTGCATATATAATAAAGTATATAGATGTCCCGTGGAATCTTCGGTGCCGTAGTGCGGCATATGGTGTGCGTGTGCGGCGCATGTGCGGCATGTGCGTGCACCTTATGCCGCACGCATGCAGCGCGTATGCCGCACGCCGCGTGTGTGCCTTTCAGTATTTGGAACCGTCGCGTTCTTTTGCCACGAAGCTGGCCACTCCGAGCATCACTACGGCGGTGGCCGCAATCATTGCCGCGTTGCGCAGCGTTCCGTCGGCGGCTGTTGCAGAAATCAGCAAAACCACCCCCGACAATACGAGCGGTATTCCGTAGAGGCGGCGTGCCGCTTGCCGCACCGCCCGTGCGGCTGCCTTGAGCTTTTGCGCAAGCGTGTTGTTGCTTGGAAAAATTCCCATGATGATGTGTCTTTTCGTTGTTTCGGTGGCAAAGATATTCAAGTTGCTGCGAGTAGGGCAACTTTTTTAGGTAAACAATGTTAAAATTTCTTGCATGTAGTCTGCGTGTGTTTTGTATTAAAGGAAAAATCACTACCTTTGCACCCGAATTTTTAAAAACTCAACAAATTAATCAATTAAAAAATGAATCAATACGAAACCGTTTTCATTTTGACTCCCGTTTTGTCTGATGAACAGATGAAGGAAACGGTCGCTAAATTCAAGAAGCTTCTCACCGACAATGGTGCAGAGATCGTGAATGAGGAGGCCTGGGGACTCAAGAAGATGGCTTATGCTATTCAGAAGAAATCCACAGGATTCTATTGCCTGCTGGAGTTCAAGGCAGAGCCTACTGTCATCAAGACTCTTGAGACCGGCTATCGCCGCGACGAGAAAGTAATCCGTTACATCACCGTCAAGCTCGACAAGTATGCAGCACAGTATGCCGAGAAGAGACGTAACAAGTTTGGTAAAAAAGAGGAGGCTTAAATTATGGCAGCAGTAGAATCAGAAATTCGCTATTTGACCCCACCTTCGGTGGACACAAGGAAGAAAAAGTATTGCCGTTTCAAGAAGAGCGGCATCAAATACATCGACTACAAGGATCCCGAGTTCCTCAAGAAATTCTTGAACGAGCAGGGTAAAATCCTTCCGCGCCGCATCACTGGCACTTCGCTGAAGTATCAGCGCCGCGTGGCTCAGGCCGTGAAGCGTGCCCGCCAGATTGCATTGCTTCCTTACGTTACCGATTTGATGAAATAAAATTAAGGAGGAACAGCAATTATGGAAATTATACTGAAGGAAGACATTATAGGATTGGGTTACAAGAACGACATCGTGACCGTGAAGAACGGTTATGGCCGCAACTACCTTATCCCCACCGGCAAGGGTGTTATCGCATCGGAGTCGGCAAAGAAAGTGTTGGCTGAAAACCTCAAGCAGCAGGCTCACAAGCTTGCAGCAATCAAGGCTGAGGCCGAGAAGAAGGCTGAGGCTCTGAATGGTGTTGAGCTCGTTATCACTGCCAAGGTGAGCGCAACAGGCGTTACCTACGGTTCTGTAAACGTAAACATCGTGGCCGATGAGCTCCAGAAGAAGGGCTTCGACATCGATCGCAAGATTATCACCATGCACGACATCAAGAAGGTTGGCGACTACGAGGCTACCGTTCACTTCCACAAGGAGGTTGAGGTTAAGGTGCCCGTTAAGGTTGTTGCCGAGAACGAGCAGGTGGCAGAGGCTCCGGCTGAAGCTCCTGTAGAGGCTGAAGCTCCCGCACAGGAGGAGGCAGCAGCTGCCGAGGCATAAACAATTCTTGCAAATAAGCATAGGCGACAGACGCATTTGTGTCTGTCGCTTTTTTTGTGCCATGCGTGTTGGCATGCCGTTGCGCTGGGCAGCAGCCGTGGCTTTTTGCGGCAGCGTGATAAGACTAATGTGTGCAATGGCGAAAATAACGGCATTAAAGCCGATGCCAATAGAAAAAATATCTGTAATTTTGCAGCAAACGAAAAGGTTTTTGCCGTGCTGCAATGCGGTGGGCAAAGCCCGGTTGAAAAGCAATGTTGCCGTGGGGCAGGCACATGGTTGCCGTGCGCCCGGCATAGGGAATAAAGGTAAAAAATGGAAAGAAAACTAAGTTTCAGGTCGATATTCAATGTGAAAACAACGGTCGTGGTCATGCTTGTGTGGCTTGCCGCCATGACGGCAACGGCAGCTCCGGGACTTGACAGTGTCCGTAATGACGGCACCGAACTGTCTGACACGTCGCTCGTTGGGCAAGGCGTGTCTCCGACTATGGCCGACATGCAGGACGGCACGGTGGACATTGTGCCCGAAGAAAGCCCGAGCTTTCATCAGGTGCTCAAGACAAAGTTCATCGAGGGCAACGCCTCTTTCATGTCGCTTGTGGCCCTTGCCCTTGTGCTCGGCCTTGCGTTCTGCATTGAGCGCGTGATATATCTGAGTCTTTCCGAGATAAACGCCAAACGGTTTATGGCCGACCTTGGCGCGAAGATAGCTTCAGGCGACATCGGCGCGGCCTTGCAGCAATGCCGCGACACGCGCGGTCCGGTGGCATCGATATGCTGTGAAGGTCTTGAACGCATCGACGACAGCATTGACAACATTGAACGTTCGGTGGCGGCCTACGGCACCGTGCAGGCGGCCAACCTTGAGAAAGGCTGTTCGTGGATAACGCTTTTCATAGCCATGGCCCCGTCGCTCGGTTTCCTGGGCACGGTGATAGGCATGGTGATGGCGTTTGAACAGATACAACAGGCGGGCGACATCAATCCCACCATTGTGGCTTCGGGAATGAAGGTGGCGCTCATCACCACCATTTTCGGCATAATCGTCGCGCTCATCCTGCAGCTGTTCTACAACTATGTGCTGTCGAAAATCGACCACATCACGTCGCAGATGGAAGAGAGCGCGATAACGCTTCTCGACGAAATTCAGAAATACAAGACCGGCAAATGAAAGTATCTGACATACGACAATGGTCTGCCGAACGCATATCGCGGCGTGTCCTCTACATTCTTGTGGGCATGACGGCGGTGTTGTTTGCCGCATTCCGTTTTGTGGGCTACGACATGCCTTATCTTGAAAACCCCGATTTCAATGCGCCGCTACTCACCGGCGTGCTCGTGTGGTTCATGGTGCTGCTTGTTGCCGTTGCGTTTGCCGTGACGGTGTTTTCGGCTGTTTCGGGCATGCGCAAGAGCCGTGACGAGGCCCGGGTGATAAACGGCGTGCCGGCAGCGCGCATAGCATGGGCTACGGCGGGCGGCACTCTCGTGCTCCTGCTCGTCACGCTGGCCTTGGGGTCTGCCGCTCCGTTGGTTGTGAACGGCGAGAAATATGCCGACACCTTGTGGCTGCGTGTGGCCGACATGTTTGTCAACACGTCGCTCATAATGACAGGCATAGCCGTGGCCGCAGTGGCTTTCGGAGCGACACGCTATATAAGAAAAAAGGAAAAAGATGGAGTCGATGCTCATAAAGCGTAGAAAACACAGTGTCCCGATATTGAACACGACGGCAACGGCAGACATCTCGTTCATGCTGCTGACGTTTTTTCTCGTGACAACATCCATGGATGTTGACAGTGGACTGGTGCGCCAGCTGCCTCCGGCCGACAACGACAACCCGCAACAGCAGTCTGCTGCCGAGGTCAGCCGCGACAATACGCTGAGCTTCAGCATTACTGCCGACAGCCGCATCATGCTCGACGGCAAACCCGTTGATGTGAAGTCGCTGCGTCGGCAGATTGTGGCTTTTGTGTCGTCACGCCCCGACAGCCACATTATATATATAGATGCCCATCCGTCGGCAAACTACAATGCCTATTTCCAGTTGCAGAACGATATCATGGCGGCCTACCGCACCGTGCGCGACGGGCTTGCCCGAAGCCGCTTCCATCGTCCTTACGACTGTTGCGCCGAGTGGCAGCGCGAGGCCATACGGAGTGCCTGTCCGCAGCGCATAGCCGAGACCTACAATGACGGCAGTCCGACCGAAAATGCAGCCGGAGTGCAGAAAGGGGGCAGACAATGATATTGCGCAATCGCCGCCGTGAAGTGCCCATGCTCAACACGGCATCGCTTCCCGACCTTATATTCACCGTGCTGTTCTTCTTCATGGTTGTTACGCACATGCGGAAGGTGACGCTGAAAGTGAAATACACAGTGCCGCAGGGCACCGAACTGACACGGTTGACAAAGAAATCGGCAGTGACATACATATATATAGGCCGCCCCGTAGGCATAAAGGGTGGCGTATGTGACGGCGGATGCGTGCAGATTAACGACAAAATTGTTTCGCCCAACGATGTAACCGACTATATTTCAGCCGAAAGAGAACGTATGTCGCCCGACGACCGCGCGCGCATGACAGTATCGATAAAGGCCGACCGCAACACGCCAATGTGGCTTGTGACACAGGTGAAAATGGCTCTGCGCAAGGCAGATGTGAGGCGCATAAGTTATTCTGCACAAAAAGAAAGTGTTGAATTGTCACAAAAATAAATTTAAAAGTTGTCATATTCGTTATTTTATTATACCTTTGCAGTGAAAATAGAACAACAGAGATGGCACATCACAATTTAGATTTACTTGACAAGAAAATACTTCGCCTTATAGCGAACGACGCACGCATTCCGTTCCTCGAAGTGGCACGCTCGTGCAATGTGAGTGGCGCGGCAATTCATCAGCGCATACAGAAACTTACAAATCTGGGCATTCTCAAAGGTTCGCAGTTTATAATCGACCCCGAGAAGGTGGGTTATGAAACTTGTGCCTATATAGGACTTTACCTGCAGAACCCGGCAAAGTTTGACGATGTGGTTGAGGAGTTGCGCCGTATTCCCGAGGTGGTGGAGTGTCATTACACCACCGGCGGCTACGACATGTTCATAAAAATCTATGCCCGCAACAATCACCATTTGCTCAATGTGATACACGACCGCCTTCAGCCTCTGGGACTGTCGCGTAGCGAAACGATTATCTCGTTCAATGCGGCAATCAACCGTCAGGTGCCGGTGTGCGACCTTCAGGTTGACGACGAGGAAAAGGAAGAGCAGTAACGCCTAAGGTTGTCGGCCTGTGGCAATGGCCATGCGGCAGTTGTCAGGGTGATGCCGAGACACGCGTCTTGCGCCAATAGGGCAAGAAAAAACAAAAGATGCAATGCAGACCGTAGTGTGCTGCATTGCATCTTTGCGTTTTCCGGGGGCGTGCGTGGCGTTTCCACGCACGGCGGTCATCTCACATAGTCAACGAAATCATAGGCATATTGGTGGCGTTCGTCGGTTTCGTGGTGTTCGCGTGCCGCTTCTTTCCATCCTTCGTAAGGCGGAAAAAACGCGTCGGCCATGCCGGGCGTGTCGTCAATTTCGGTCAGGCACAGGCGGTCGGCCATGTCCATGGCCTGTTCATACACGCTTGCTCCACCTATTATATACACGTCTTCGTCTTCTTTGCAACTGGCGAGAGCCTCGTTGAGCGAGGCGTATGTGTCGCATCCTGTAAACTCGCCTTGTGTGCGGCTGAGCACAATGTTGCGTCGATTGGGCAACGCTCCTTTGGGCAATGACTCGAAAGTGTGCCGTCCCATTATTATAGTGTGGCCTGTGGTGAGTGCCTTGAAGCGTTTCAGGTCGTTGGGAAGCCAGTACAGGAGTTTGTTGTCGTTGCCAATGGCACGGTTTCGCGCCACGGCGGCTATAATGTTTATCATGTCGGGTGTGGTTTTCTTTTGTTTCCGAATGTTGGGTTGTTTGATGCCGGTTTTGCGTTTCCAGGCTTTGCCGGTCGGTTGCATGCCCCGGCATTGCAGTGCTTTCACACGCTCACGGCAGCACTTATGTGCGGCCACGGGTCGTAGCCTTCGAGCGTGAAGTCGTCGTATTTGAAGTCGAATATGTCCTTCACGTCGGGGTTGAGGCGCATCACGGGCAGCTTTCTCGGCGTGCGCGTGAGTTGCAGTTTGGCCTGTTCTATATGGTTAAGATACAGATGAGTGTCGCCGGTGGTGTGTATGAAGTCGCCGGCTTTCAGTCCGGTTGCCTGTGCCATCATCATCAACAGCAGTGCATACGACGCTATGTTGAAAGGCACTCCGAGGAAAGTGTCGGCCGAGCGTTGGTAGAGTTGCAGCGACAACCGTCCGTCGGCCACATAAAACTGGAACAGGCAGTGGCACGGCGGCAGTGCCATTTTTTCTATTTCGGCCGGATTCCATGCACTCACGAGTATGCGGCGCGAGTCGGGGTTGTGCTTTATCATGTCCACGGCATTCTTTATCTGGTCGATGGTTCCGCCGTCGTAGTCGGGCCACGAACGCCACTGGTGGCCGTAGACAGGTCCGAGGTCGCCGTTTTCGTCGGCCCATTCGTTCCATATCCTTACGCCGTTTTCCTGCAGGTAGCGCACGTTGGTGTCGCCGCGCAGAAACCACAGCAGTTCGTGTATTATCGATTTGGTGTGCAGTTTCTTTGTGGTGAGCAACGGGAAACCCTCTTCGAGGTTGAAGCGCATCTGGTGGCCGAACAGGCTTACAGTGCCCGTTCCGGTGCGGTCGTGTTTTTGTGTGCCCTCATTGAGTATTCTGTCGAGCAAGTTGAGGTATTGTTTCATTTCAGCGTGTCGTTATGTTTCTTTTTGTTTATGTGCAGCATTGGCATGGGGTGGGGTGTGGGTCGCCGTCAGTAGGCTATTATGTCGGGCGACTCCTGCAGGTGTGTCGTCTTTATTTTCCATTCCTGCGGATACAGGTTGTTGGCCCTGTTTCCTATGTTTTTCTCAAACCCGAGCGGTATTCCGGCGTATTTCAGCAGCACGAATCCCCGTGGAGTGTCGGGCGGCAGGACCACCGGTTCTTTGCGCAGGAATGCAATTGCCTTTGCAAGGTCGATGTCGGCAGTGGCAAAGGCATCCCTGTCGAGGCATGCCGAGAGTGCGAGCCCCTGGTCGGGTATGATGTCTTTGCCTTTCATCCGTCCTGTTGTCACTCCGGCATTTATTATGTGCAGCGTGCTTTCGGCGGCATCGTATTTGTCGGCCCAACGCTTTGGAATGGCCGAGACAACGTCGCCGCGCCGACGCAATGTGAAATCGTCGGCATGAAGCAGCCCCTTTGGCAGTGGCAGAGCTTTGCCTTTTGCGGTGCCGTTGCGCCTTGTTGTCGGCTTCTTCTTTTTCGCTTGGGTGTCGGGCAAGGGCTCGCCTGGTTTCCTTAGCACAGTCATGAACAGGCCTTCGCCGTTGCTTATGCCCGGTATGAAACGGCAGACGGGCACGCCGCCAGTGAGTGCCCCGGTTATGTTCCATGCCTTGTCGGTGGGCAGACTGACGCATTGTGCACCGAGTTCATGCATGGCCCATTCCACGTTCTCCTCGTTTTCCTTGGCATTGAACGTGCATGTGGAATAGATTAGCAGTCCGCCGGGTTTTAGGCATTGCCATGCGTCGGCTACGATTTCGCGTTGCACGCGCTGGCAGTTGTCCACGTTCTGCGTGCTCCATTCGGCTCTTGCTCCGTCGTCCTTGCGGAACATTCCTTCGCCGGAGCATGGCACGTCGGTGAGTATTGCGTCGAATTCAAGCCCCGACTTGCGGTAGTCGCGCGGATAGTTGTTGGTGACAACCACGTCGGGATGCCCGAATTTCTGTATGTTCTCGGCAAGTATCTGTGCCCTGGTGCGCATGGGCTCGTTGCAGAAAAGCAGACTACCGTCGGGCAATGCCGCCCTGATGGCCGTAGACTTGCCTCCCGGCGCTGCGCACATGTCGAGCATTGTGACGGGATTGTGTATGAGTTGGCTCACCACGAAATCGACAAACATCGACGATGCTTCCTGCACATAATACACCCCGGCGTGCATTAGCGGGTCGAAGGTGAAGTTGGGACGCTCGCGCAAATACCTGCCTGTGGCCCGGCACCACGGCACTATACCCGCGCGCATGGCCTCGTTCACGTCGCGCGAGGCCGCTTTCAGCGGGTTGAGGCGTATGCTTGTGGGCGCGTCGGCATCGAGTGCGTCGCGCAAGGTGGAGTAGAGCGTTTCGCCCATTAGTGCGCGCGTGTACGTTTCAAAATCTTTGGGTAACTGCATCTTTGTGGTGATTGATGGTTGTCGGGTGCAAAATTACACTAAAAAATCGGTTTCCCCACAGGGCTACACCTTTATTTTGGCCGTATGCAATGGGTTGCATGCACAGTGCAGGTGGCGGTGCGGATGGCGTCAACGGGTTTTTGCCGTTTCGCGCAGAATAGCTATTTTTGCAATAAAGACATGGCCTGTGCAACCAAAACGCACTACATTGCGTCAAACAAACAAAAAACAAACGAAAAACTATACACATGAAAAAGATTTTGATAACAATGGCAATGCTGCTCACCGTTGGCGTAATAGCTGCACCGGCAGCACCTAACCACCGTCACCGTCACACGGTGCAGAAGGTTGATGCGGACACCACGTCGCAGGCGATAGAGGCATATTCTGATACCACCAGCTGGGCCGATGACGGTGCTTATACTGACGATGATGCTGATGACGGTGCGCAAAGGGGAGGCAACTCGGTCGTTCAGACAACTTCTGACGACTTGGAAGAATTGTTTAAGATGATGTTTGGCTTCGGGGGCTTGGGCATCTTGGCCTGTATGATGCTCTTTCTTGGCATCTTGCTGGTGATAGTTGTACCGTTGGTTATAGTCTTTCTTATAGTGCGTTATTTTATGCGTAAACACGGAAAAATGGTTGACAACGCCCGGCACAATTGTCCTCCGGGGCATCAGCCCGCCAGAAACAACGCGTGGACAGGTGATTATACGGCATCGCGCATGTGGCAACGCGGCGTGCAGAATCTTGCGGTAGGCGTGGGACTTATGCTTTTCTTCTTCTTCCTTGGCGCAACACCGCTTGTGGGCATAGGCGCTTTGGTGGCCTGTATGGGTGCAGGAAAAATGTATATAGGGCGTTATAGCCGCCAGGCCAACTGTGACACTGACGAACGGAAAGGCCCGGCTAACGGTGGCAACAGTTCGGGTAGCGGCGATTACGGACGCGATGGCAACGGCCAGTATGCCGACCCCGATGAACCGTCATGCGACGTGTACGTCCCGGGCGAGAATAAAACCGGTGACAACGGCATTGCCGGTGATGGCACCAAATAACATAGCATGGCTCGAAACACGATGTTTTGATGAAAGAAATTAGCGATCTCTCTTTAATTACCAGGGTGGCTGTGTTTCACGACAGACGGGCTTTTGACAGGCTTGTCGTGAAATATCAGTCGCCCATACGCCGTTTCTTTCTCAACCAGACATTGGGAAATGCCCAGCTGAGCGACGACCTTGCCCAGGACACTTTCATAAAAGCCTATACAAACATAGCCCAGTTTCGCGGTATGTCGGCGTTCTCTACATGGCTTTACCGCATTGCCTACAACGTGCTTTACGACTACACGCGGCGCAACAGACCCACCGACGACATTGACAGTTCTGTTGCGGCGCGACGCAACACCGACCGACATGACACGGTTTTGCACATGGATGTGTATGACGCATTGCGTAGGCTTGGCGAGAAAGAGCGTCTGTGTGTGACCTTGCAGATTGTGGATGGGTATAAGATTGACCGTATTGCCGAGATAACAGGCATGGCCACGGGTACGGTCAAGTCGCATTTGTTTCGTGGAAAAGAAAAACTTGCCAACTTTTTAAGACAGAATGGTTATGACAGATAATGATGACAAACTTCTTGCCAGCTTCTTTTCAGAATATGGAGTGGGCGACATTGCCGACAACGGGTTCTCGGCACGGGTGATGCGCAGTCTTCCTGAAGGCGTGCGCCTGTACCGTATCGACATTGCATTGCGTGTCGTGTGCCTTGTGGCAACGGCTGTGTTGCTGTTCTTCTTTGGCGGACTGGCATCGCTGAAGACTGCCTTGGGCAATGTCATTGCCGATGCTTTCAGCATGTTGGTGTCGGTTCCGTACACGGCAACGTCGCCGCTGCTCGTGTCTGTGGCTATTGTTGCCATGTGTGCAGTGATTGTCTTCGACACGGCAGATATGCGCCGCTTTGTCTGACGGAATATGTAAAAGAAGAAAAGGCAGTGTCCGCACCACGGACACTGCCTTTTTTCATGGTCATGCGGGAACATGATTTTCCCGCATAGTGTGTCGGTTTCCGGTGGTGTTTACACCGTAATCCCGAATATTTTCTTTACTGTAGCGTTTGTAGTGTTGGCAATTTCCTGCTCGCTTACGCCGTAACATTCGGCAAGTTTTGTCAGGACGTGCTTTACAAACGAACTTTCGTTGCGCTCTCCACGTTTGGGAACGGGAGCCATGTATGGACTGTCGGTTTCGAGGACAATGCGACTCAACGGCACGGCTTCGGCCAATGTTTCGGGCAAATGGCTTTTCTTGAAGGTGAGGACACCGCCGATGCCAAGCGCGAAATTGTCGAATTCAAGCAGTTCTTCGGCCTCGTGTGCATTGCCAGTGAAGCAGTGGAACACTCCGCCGGGAAGATTGTTCTTGTAGCGGCGCAGCATCGCAACCATCTCATTCTGCCCTTTGCGGCAGTGTATCATCAGCGGCAATTTCTGCTCTATCGACCATTCCACCTGCTTTTCAAATGCGAGCAGCTGCTCGTGTTCAAACTCTCTCGACCAATAGTAGTCAAGCCCCACTTCGCCAATGGCAATGAACGGGTGGCCAGGCGAGAGCTGCTGCTTCATCTTTTCGAGCACGTCTTTCCAGTCGGCTTTCACCTCTTCGGGGTGAAGGCCAATCATGGGATAGGCGTAACCGGGGAATTCTTTGCAGACTTCTACCGTGCGGTGGAGCGACTGCAAGTCGATGGCGGGGATGAAAATCTTTGCCACCCCTGCCTGTTTGGCACGGCTTATGGTTTCGGCGCGGTCTTCGTCAAATTCCTTGCCGTCGATGTGTGCGTGTGTATCTATGAATTGTAGCATTTTGCTGAGTGTATTTTCCGGCTTCCATTATGATTTTGTCGGGCAGCATGTTGTTGCCGCATGACCTTGCCTTTAGTTTTGGCGGTGCATCATATTGTCTACATAAGCGGTCAGTTCTGCCTTGCGTTGTGCGTCGATGGCCACTTCGTCGAGAATCTTCTTGCTTGCGCGGAAATGTTGTTCAATCTTTTCTTTTGCCAGCTTGTCTATGCCTATTTCATTGTACAACCGTGTTATTGCCGCGATTTTCTCGCTTGGATTGAATTCGTCGAGCTTCACCCAATGCTCCAGTTCGGCGCGTTGCCGGTCGTCGGCACGGTTGTATGCATTTATCAGCATGTAGGTCTTCTTGTTTGAAACGATGTCGCCCCCGATGGCTTTCCCGAATATTTTCGTGTCGCCGTAAACGTCGAGATAGTCGTCCTGCAACTGGAATGCAAGTCCGACTTGCTCCCCGAAGTGGTAAAGCCTTTCTGCATCGGCAGCCGGAGCATCGGCAAGTATCGCGCCGATTTTCATTGCACAGGCGAGCAAGACACTTGTCTTGAGCCTTATCATCTCGATGTATTCGTCTTCGCTTACATCGTTGCGGTGCTCGAAATCCATGTCGTATTGTTGTCCTTCGCCTATTTCAAGGGCAGTTTCGGTGAAAAGGTCGAGCACTTCTTTAAGTTTGTCGTGACGGCACTGGGCCATGCGCTGGTAGGCAAGCACGAGCATCGAGTCGCCAGAGAGTATGGCTGTGTTGGCGTTCCATTTCTTGTGTACGGTGGCT
The DNA here is from genome assembly GCA_963607545.1 of bacterium. Lineage (GTDB taxonomy): Bacteria > Bacteroidota > Bacteroidia > Bacteroidales > Bacteroidaceae > Prevotella. Next base: position 33,528 of record CAVDCP010000005.1, on the reverse strand, counting down.
TTTCCGCGTCTCAGTTCTGCGTTGTCCATCAAGTCGTCGTGCAACAGGGTGTAGTTGTGGTAGGTTTCGAGTGCGCATGCCGGCATGAGTATCGACTCTGGGTCGTCTTTGAACAGGTTGTATGCAAGCAGCATAAGTGTCGGACGTATGCGCTTGCCGCCTATTGACAACACATATTTTATAGGTTCGTAGAGTGATTGCGGCTTTCTGTCGTATGGCATCTGGTCAAGATACTTGTTGACCAAATCAAGAATTTCGTTGGCTTTGAACATATTTTGTTATTGTTGCTAAATTTTAAAGATGATAGGAATTGCAAACAAAGTGCGGCAAGGCTTGTTGTTTTGTAGTCCGGGTTTCCATTTGGGCATCATCCTTGCCACCCGCAATGCTTCGCGGTCGAGCAGCGGATGCACCGATTTTGCCAATTTGATGTCGGCTACAGTGCCGTCGCGGTTTATGATGAACGACACCACTACTTGCCCTTCTATTTTCTGCATCTGTGCCGGTTTGGGATATTTGATGTTGTCGGTGAGCCATTTTACCAGGGCCGACATGCCTCCGGGAAATTCGGGCAATTGCTCTACAATCCTGAAATTAAGTGGTGTGTCGTTGGCATCCACGGACACAGAAGCCTGCTCCTGTGTTTGCAAGGCTTGCCCGGCATACTCTGTCGAACTGCCTTCGACGGCTCCGTCGCCGTTGTTTTCGTTGGTGTTTGACGTGGCAACGGCATCGAGTTTCTCAGCTTTCTCGGTGGGCTTGTCAACAATCAGCAATTTGTCGGTCTTCTGCATTGCCTTCTTGCGGGGCGTGGCAGTTGTCATGTCGTGTCTGTCGAGCGAAGGCAGCAAGTCAAGGTCTTGCGAGATGTCGTCAATATTGTCATCAAACGCGGTGCCGTTGCCGTTTGTCGTGGAATATTCGAGTGCAGTCAGCAAAAGCGACAGGGCAACAATCAGCCCCAGCAGAAACCATACCGGGCGTCTGCGTTCCAAGTCTGCTTTGTATGTCTTTTTCCCTTCCACCTTAATCGTGCTTTTCTTGCATACCGTAAAAGCCATGACAGTTGGCATAAGCTGCCGCGTTGTCTGTTGCATCATTGCGTTTCAAGATGAAACATCTCTGTGCAATGGACATGCAGATGGGGCTTGTCCGGCATGGTTTGGCCGTATGTATGGTGCAAAGTTAATCTATTTTGTTGAATATACCTTTGTTTCCTTGATTTTGATTGGCGGTTTTTTATAAAATCATGCTGGCTTGTCGGCTTGTCTTGCTTGCCGCAAATATAGTGCAAACATCGTGTGTTGCCGATGAACACGCTTGTGTCGCACAATGCGGCATGTTGCGCCACTGCATTGGTCTGCCGTTTGTTTCCGCACCATTCCGTCTTGGCTGGTAAGCATCATTGGCAACAGGAAGGTGCATGCCCGTTATTATACGATTGTGCCTCGGCACAGTGCGCTTGCCGTGAGCAGTTGCCCAATGTGCCGAGGCATAGGTTGCGGGTTGAGGCCCGTTTATTCGTAGTCGTCTCCGGTGATATCTTCCAAATCGAACTTTTTGAAGATTATGTCATAATAATCGTCCGGTTCGGTGGGAGGGCGGTGGAAGGCGTTCTCCTCATAAAGGAAGAGAATGTCGCCGTTGTCTGCCTGCACCATTGTGGAATAGGCCGACGTGGTTGTGCTTATCTGGCATCTTCCGTCCCAGTTTCTTGCTATGGCCTCGGGAGTTGCGTAGTCGGAGGGGCTTCGCAGCACCTTGTAGAATACCGTTACGTTGGAGCGGTCGTGCCCGGTGGGCACGCTTTGCAGCAGCACCCATGCTTTCTTGCCTTTTCTGTCTTTGCCTTTCACGATGATGGCCTCGCCGTTGCACGCGCTCTTGCTTCCGTCCACGCCGTTGCATTCAGCGCTCGAAAGTGCCACGTCAAGCCATTTGCCGGTGGCCTTTTTCTTGTTGTCGTATTTGTAGATGTTGAAGAAACGGCCTATTCTTGTGCGGCTGCTTATGAGCACATTGCCGTCGGGCAGCTCCTCGATTTTTGCCTCGTCGCCCTTGGGCGCGGTCATGTCGGCATTCTCGCCGAGCACCTTCCACGATGTACCGAAGTCGTCGCTGTAAAGCACGCGGTTGCCCTTGTGGGTGGTGAGAGCGGTGTACAGGCGGTAGTGGCTGCCCGCTTTGATGTGCTTGCTTTGGCAGATGCGTCCGCTTGTGAAGAAAGCCGAGGTCATGTCGTCCATAAGTCCGTATATGTCGGCAGTCACTTCCTTCACCTGCCAGGTCTTTCCTTCGTCGTTGCTGTAGTAGCGTCCCATTTTCTGCGGGTTTTCTCTCGTCGATTCCCAGTAGCCGATGCCTCCCGATGCACACATCAGGAGAATCTCTCCCGACTTGCGGTCAACCACCACGGCAGCGTCGCCGTGGGCGCAGTCGAAGCTGTTGGCTCCGCCAATTCCGCCACGGGCCACTATTTTCTCGTTCTTGGTCCAGGTGCGGCCCATGTCGTAGCTTTCTTTCATCACGATGTCGAGATGCCTTCCGCCGCCGATGTCTCTGTTGTCGTAGCGGTGGTCGGCGAATGCTATGATTTTGCCCGACTTGCACTGCACTATTGCCGGAATGCGATACTGTGCGTTATACTTGTCGAAAACCTTCACCGTGTTGAAGGTGGTGTTTACGCATTTCATTTGCTGAGTGGCTTCAGCTCGGGCAATCGGCGTGGTGGCCGTGGCCGTCAGGGTAGGGCACAACATTGCGGTTAGGGCCGCAACCGACAGCGAAATTGCCGTTTTCGTCACTTTCTGTTTCATTTTCTTGCGGTTTGTGTTAACTTAAAGGTTTTCTGCAAAGTTAATAAAAATGTTCCGTTTCTCGCATGCTTGCATGCCTATGTTTTATAATATTGTGGCCGAATTAGGCGTATTTTTTTATAAAACAACGTAAAAAAGTTTGAAAACGGCAGAAAAACATTGCCGCACAGTTGCCGTGTGTCGAAAAATTAGTAACTTTGCACCCGCTTGTTGCATGTGCCGCATGGCTTTGGCCGATGTAGGCACAACAAGGGCAGGTGCGGGTGCGCACAGGCCGTTTGCATACAGGTATCGACTTGGGGTTGACTGGATTTGACAGCGGGTCGAAATGGTATGTAAGCACGCGGAGCCTCGATGGCTAGCTCCTAAATCTGAGTGATCAAGAATTTAATTGGCGAAAACAACTACGCTCTCGCTGCTTAATCGAAGCACAGTAGATTAGCTTTATTCGGCCACAAGGTGGCCGAACGAGACATCGCTCCAAGGATGTTGTTCCGAATCTGAGGGCAAAGCGGTGCAGTAAAATCGGGAATAGCCTGTATGTGCCTCGCCGTACAGGTGAAATTTAGAGGATAAGGTTGCAATTGGTGGTCCGGGTCTTGTTGCAACACGAAAACCGAAGGCCGGAATAAGCGTGTAGAAAGCATATGGTTTCCCTGTTTGGACGTGGGTTCGAATCCCACCAGCTCCACGGAGTAAAGCCGGAAATCTCCTTCAAACGGAGGTTTCCGGCTTTTTTGCGTTTAGGCGCAAGGGGCGTTGCGCGTCTTTTCTTTCTCTTGTATGTCGGGCATTTCTGCAGGCACCGCCTTATGTTCCGGAATGCGGAAAGACGCTGATGCCTGAATGACAGACCCAAAGCCGTGACCGATTTAGGCGGCTTTTTCAGTTTTTCCACGATAGTATTTTGTAGTTACGCGTATTTTGTGTAAGTTTGCGTAATAAAAAACATATCCACAGGCAATACTGATACATGCACAAACAGACAATGGTAACAATACTCGGGCCTACTGCAAGCGGCAAGACTTCGGTGGCCGCAGCTCTCGCGTTGCGTGTGGGCGGCGAGATAATAAGTGCCGACTCGCGACAGGTCTACCGCCGCATGGACATCGGGACGGGCAAAGACCTCGACGACTACACCATAGGCGGCATGCATATACCCTACCACTTGATTGACATTGTGGAGCCGGGCACGAAATACAACCTGTTTGAATACCAGCGCGATTTCCACGAAGCGTATTGCGGAATAGTGGCGCGCGGACACCGGCCCATACTCTGCGGCGGAACCGGACTTTATATAGAAGCGGTGCTTCGGGGCTATTCCCTGTCGCCAGTGCCGCAGAACCAGCCGTTGCGCGACAGCCTTTCGGCGAAAAGCCTTGACGAACTTACGGCCATGCTTGTGGAACTTAAACGCCGAACGGGCACAAAAATGCACAACAGCACCGATGTGGACACCGCACAACGGGCCATACGCGCCATTGAAATCGAAACCTACAACCTTGAACACCCCATGCCCGAACGCTGCCTTCCGGCAGTGGATTCTGTGGTAATAGGCGTGGACATAGACAGGGAAACGCGCCGCCGCCGCATATCGGAACGTCTCCGCGCACGTCTGGACAACGGGATGGCCGACGAGGTGAAGGGGCTGCTCGACAGCGGCATAGACCCTGAAGCACTCATATACTACGGGTTGGAATACAAATATGTCACCGAATATGTAATCGGGAGACTGTCTTACGACGACATGTTCAAGTCGCTCGAAATAGCCATACACCAGTTTGCCAAGCGGCAGATGACATGGTTTCGCGGCATGGAACGCCGCGGCTTCTCTATAAACTGGGTGGACGGGACGCTCCCGTTAGACAGAAGGGTGGACGAAATAGAGCGCATCTTGAATGAAAACTAAAACCGTGTAATGCAATAAATGTATGGATAAGTCAGAACGTTGGGGAATTGTCTATTGCCCTAAGCACGAACTGTTCCGCCGGACAGTGAAATGGGAAAGCGTCGAGAAATGCCTTAAAGCCCATGGCGTGGCTTATGACCATGTGCAGAGCGAGAACTCGGCGAGTGTGGAGCGTCTTGTAAACATGATGATAAACAACGGCTACAAGACCATCGTCATAGTGGGCGGCGACTCGGCACTGAACGATGCCGTGAACTGCCTCATGCACACAAGTGCCCAAAAGCGCAGCGAGGTGGCACTCGGAATAATTCCAAACGGACTGATGAACGATTTCGCCCATTTCTGGGGATTCAGGGAGAACGACATCGAACAGACGGTGGTGTGGCTCAAGAAACGGCGCATAAGGAAGATCGACCTCGGCTGCATACGCTACCGCAACAGACACGGCGAACAGTGCCACAGATACTTCCTCAACTGCGTCAACATCGGGCTTGTGGCTGCAATAATGAACCTGCGGCGACGCACGCGCCACATGTTCGGTTCGCGCACACTCTCTTTCTTCTTCTCGTTCTTGCTCATGGTGTTCCAACGGCTTGAATATAAGATGCACCTGAAGATAAACACCGACGAGATGAAGCGCAACATAATGACCGTGTGCATAGGCAATTCGCTCGGCTACGGGCAGACACCCAACGCCGTGCCCTACAACGGTCTGCTCGACGTGTCGGTTGTCTATCATCCCGAAATGGCCCAGCTGTTTGAAGGCTTCTACCTGTTTGTGCGCGGCAAATTCCTCAACCACCGCAGCGTGCACCCTTTCCGCACGCGCAAGGTGGAAGTGATTGAGGCGCGCAAGGCCATGGTGGGGGTTGACGGGCGGCTTATGAACACCCCGGTGGGGCCGTTCACGGTAGAGGTGGAGCAGGAGGTGATAAATTTCCTTATACCCGACTGATTGCCGATACATGCACCTTATTATATAAAGCACATCGCTGCCTGTTGTGGAAACCAGTACGGTGTTTCCTGAAAAGCAACGGGCCTACAACCGATTTTTTTCTGAGATGCCATACGGGCAAGCCCCAGTCTGTGTCTTGCTTCGTGTGCCATGCGTGCGTGCACCTTGCGCTGCACGCATGTGCATCGTATGCCGCACGCTCGTGCGCCGAATGCCTTCGAACCATAGGCAAGGGCAGCTTCAGCCGCCAAAATCCCTTGCCCGGGCTGCGGCGCGGCTCTTTTTCACATCTCTGCAAACCAATGCAAAAGCATAGGCTGGCACACGGCTTTTGGTGAAATACACGGTTTTTTGCAGCCAACCGCTTTTTTTTGAAAATAAAACATGTTTTTCTTTGTCTGTAAATCAAAAATTACTAACTTTGGTTTGCAATATGTTCGGCATGCCAGTGGCAGCAGTTCATGTTTGCAGACTGACTAATAACGAACCTTAATTTAAACCTATGAGTTATTTGCGATTCGAAAAAGCTCTGATGACTAACCTGGAAGAGTCTCTTCCCCGAGAGTTGCTGCGCACCAACAGGTCGGGAGCTTACTCGTGTTCCACCATTGTAGACTGCAACACGCGTAAGTATCACGGACTGCTCGTAGTGCCTGTGCCGGGGCTGGATGACGAGAATCATGTGCTCCTGTCGTCGCTCGACGTGACGGTGGTGCAGCATGGCGCTGAGTTCAATCTGGGTCTCCACAAGTATCAGGGCAACAACTACAGCCCGAAAGGACACAAGTATATCCGAGAATTTGACTGCGACAAAGTGCCCACCACAATCTACCGCGTGGGTGGAGTGGTGCTTAAAAAGGAAGTGGTGTTCCAACACTACGAGGACAGAATCCTGCTGCGCTATACGCTTATGGATGCACATTCGCCCACGACACTGCGCTTCCGCCCGTTTCTGGCGTTCCGCAGCGTAAGACAGTTCACGCACGAAAACGCGGTGGCCTCGCGCGAATACAGCGAGGTGGAGAACGGAATACGCACCTGCATGTATGCCGGCTATCCCGACCTCTTCATGCAGTTCAGCAAAGACAATACCTTCAATTTCCACCCCGACTGGTATCGCGGCGTGGAATATCCCAAGGAACAGGAACGCGGATATGCCTCTAACGAAGACCTCTATGTGCCCGGCTATTTCGAGATGCCTATAAAGAAAGGTGAAAGCATAGTGTTCTCGGCGTCAACGTCGGAGTGCAAGACCGCCGGACTGAAACGCCTGTTCGACAAGGAAGTTGACGAGCGCAGCCCGCGTGACAACTTCTTCCATTGCCTTGTCAATGCCGCCCACCAGTTCCACAACCGCACAAGCAAGGACGAGCGTTATATCCTTGCCGGCTATCCGTGGTTCAAGTGCCGTGCCCGCGACACCTTCATCGCACTGCCTGGACTCACGCTCTCGATAGGCGAAGAAGACTATTTCGAACTCGTGATGGAAACTGCCTCGCGCGGACTCTATGAGTTTATGGAGGGCAAACCGTCAACAGTTAAGATATATGAAATCGACCAGCCCGATGTAATGCTGTGGGCCGTGTGGGCATTGCAGCAGTATGCAAAGCACTCGTCGGTTGAGAAATGCTACCGCAAATACGGCAAGCTGCTGCACGACATCGTTACATTCATCATTGCCGGAAAGCATCCCAACCTTGCATTGCGCGACAACGGACTCCTCTACAGTGAGGGTCTTGAAAAGGCGGTGACGTGGATGAACTCTAAAGCCAACGGACGTCCCGTCGTGCCGCGCACCGGGTTTATCGTGGAGTTCAATGCCCTTTGGTACAACGCCCTCAAATTCTGCGCTGCAATGGTTACTGAGTTCGGCGACGAGACACAGGCCGCGGCTCTTGAAAAACGCGCCGAACTGTGCATGAGCTCGTTCCTCAATGTGTTCGTAAACAAATACGGCTATCTCTACGACTATGTGGCCGACGACATCGAACAGGACTGGAGCGTGCGCCCGAACATGATTTTCGCCGTTGCACTCGACTATTCACCGCTCAGTCCGGCACAGCAGAAAAGCGTGCTCGACGTGTGTACGCGCGAGCTGCTCACGCCCAAGGGACTGCGCTCTCTGTCGCCCAAGAGCGGCGGATACAATCCTCTTTATGTCGGGCCTCAGACACAGCGCGACTACGCCTACCACCAGGGCACGGCGTGGCCATGGCTCGGCGGCTTCTACATGGAGGCTTGCCTCAAAATATACAAGCGCACGCGCTTGAGCTTCATCGAACGCCAAATGGTGGGATATGAGGACGAAATGGTGCAGCACTGCCTCGGGACAATACCCGAACTGTTCGACGGCAATCCTCCGTTCCACGGTCGCGGGGCCATGTCTTTCGCCATAAACGTGGCAGAGATATTGCGCACGCTTGAACTTCTCGAAAAGTATAAATATTAAAATAAGGAGGATTTAACAGTTATGAAAGTCTTAATGTTCGGATGGGAGTATCCTCCTCATGTGTTTGGTGGACTTGCAACCGCTAATTTCGGAATATCACAGGGCTTGCACGCCCAAGGTGACATAGAAACAATATTGTGCCTTCCGCATCCTTTCGGCGACGAAGACCGCAGCGCGGCAAGGATAGTTGCCATGAACTGCGTGCCTATTGCATGGCGCGACGTAGACCATGATTATGTGAAAAACCGCGTGGGCAACATAATGAGTCCCGACGACTACTACCGTTACCGCGACAACATTTATGCCGATTTCAACTATATGCACGTCAACGACTTGGGGTGCATGGAGTTTGCCGGGGGCTATCCTTCAAACCTGCACGACGAAATCAACAACTATTCGGTTATTGCCGGGGTGGTGGCCCGTGCCGAAGAGTTCGACATAATACACGCCCACGACTGGCTCACATTCCCTGCCGGAATACACGCCAAGAAGATTTCGGGCAAGCCGCTGTGCATACATGTGCATGCCACCGACTTCGACCGCAGCCGTGGAAAGGTGAACCCCACCGTCTACTCGATAGAGAAAGACGGCATGGACAATGCCGACTGCATCATGTGCGTGTCTGAACTTACGCGCCAGACGGTGATAAACCAATATCACCAAGACCCGCGCAAGTGTTTCGCCATGCACAACGCCGTCTATCCCCTGCGCCAGGAATTGCAGGACATTCCGCGTCCCGACCACACGGGCAAGGAAAAGGTGGTGACATTCCTCGGCCGACTGACAATGCAGAAAGGGCCTGAATATTTCGTGGAGGCTGCCAACATGGTGCTTCAGCGCACCCGCAATGTGCGCTTTTGCATGGCTGGTAGCGGCGACATGATGGACCAGATGATTTATCTTGCAGCCGAACGCGGCATAGCCGACCGCTTCCATTTCCCGGGATTCATGCGCGGCAAGGAAGTGTATGAGTGTCTGAAAGACTCCGATGTGTATGTCATGCCGTCGGTGAGCGAGCCGTTCGGCATATCGCCGCTGGAAGCAATGCAGTGCGGAACGCCCACAATCATATCGAAACAGAGCGGATGCGGCGAGATTCTGAGCAACTGCATCAAGGTTGACTACTGGGACATCAACGCCCTTGCCGACGCGATATACTCCATTTGCAGCAACGAAAGCCTCTTCCATTACCTGCAGGATGAAGGAAAACGCGAGGTTGACCAGATTACATGGGAGAAGGTTGGAGCGAGAATAAAAGACCTTTACGAGCGTGTGATTGACAACCGCCTTTGACGGCCCGTGCACTAGTGACTACTAAATATCTTTACAACAATCAAACAATGAAAACAAGATGAAAACAATCTGTTTATATTTCGAGATACACCAGAAAATCCAGTTGAAGCGTTACCGCTTCTTCGATATAGGTACCGACCACTACTATTACGACGATTACGAGAACGAACGCATCATCAGCGACATTGCCGAGCGGTCGTATATGCCGGCTCTCAATGCCATAGGCGAGATGATAAAGCAGAACGGAAAGTATTTCAAAGTGGCTTTCTCTCTGTCGGGCGTGGGCATGGAACAGCTCGAAACGCATGCCCCACAGGTAATCGAGAAACTGCAGGAACTCAACGAAACGGGTTGCGTGGAGTTTCTTGCCGAACCATACTCGCACGGACTTGCGTCGCTTGCCAATGAGGAAAGCTTTGCAGCCGAGGTGCGCCGCCAGTGCAAGAAAATGGAGGAATATTTCGGACAAACGCCCAAAGTGCTCCGCAACTCGTCGTTGATTTACAGCGACGACATAGGATTGCAGGCTGCGCAGCTTGGCTTCAAGGGCATGCTGACCGAAGGTGCGCGCCATGTCTTGGGATGGAAATCGCCCCACTACGTCTATAACTGCTCGCTTGCACCTAACCTTAAGCTTCTGTTGCGCGATGTTGTGCTGAGCGACGACATTTCGTTGCGCTTCAACAACCGCGACTGGGAAGGCTACCCGTTGTTTGCCGACAACTACATCGACAAGATTGCCGCCTTGCCCGAGGGCGAGAAGGTGGTGAACATATTCATGGAACTTTCGGCAATAGGCATTGCACAGCCGTTGTCGAGCAACATCCTCGACTTCCTGAAGGCTTTGCCCGAATGTGCCAAGCAGCGCGGCATAACATTCTCCACACCCTCTGAGGTGTGTGACGGATACAAGAGCGTAGGACAACTCGACGTTCCCGACACTTTGAGCTGGACCGACGAGGAGCGCGACGTGAGCAGCTGGCTCGGCAATCCCATGCAGCGTGAGGCTTTCAACAAACTTTATGGCGTGGCCGACCGTGTGCGTATCGCCAACGACCCGCGCATCAATCAGGACTGGGACTACCTGCAGGCATCCAACAATTTCCGTCAGATGACCACAAAGCCCTCCAACATTGCCGTTGACAGGGGCATCTACAGCAGTCCGTTCGATGCTTTCACCAACTACATGAACATTCTCGGCGATTTCCTGAGCCGTGTAAATTCGCTTTACCCCGAGGACGTTGACAATGACGAACTCAGTGCGTTGCTCACCACAATAAAGAATCAGGACGAGAAGATTGAAATCAAGACCAAGGAGGTGGAGCGTCTGCAGACAAAGATAGAAAAGATAGAAGCTGCCGAGGCTAAGCTCCGTGCGAAGCTTGAAAAACTGAAAGTTGCCGCCAAACCGGCTGCAAAGAAGCCGACAACCAAGAAGCCCGTTACCAAGAAAACGGTAAAGGCAGCAGCTGAAGCTGAACCTGCTGAAAAGGCAACCGAGGCTCCGTCTGCCGACAATAAGGATTGAAAGGCAAAGCACCGAAGCTGAAATAATTAGATGATAATAAAGTGCGAGGCGTGGAAGGGCGATGTGAATGTTGCCGTTTCACGCCTCGTCTGCTTCGGAGAGAAATCTACTTAACATTCATATCAGTAAAAAATGATACTGTTGTTTATTGCCCTTGCTGCAATTTTTGTTATTGCCCTTGCCGCCGTTCTGTCCGTGTCTTCCGACGCTACTCCGCAAAAAGGCAGCAATGAGAGGCCGCGCAATAACGCGCGCAGGAAATGCGATGCGCCGGAAAGAAAATGGAACGGCTTTTCCGATCCCGACGACTTTCCCACCGACGGTTGCGGCGACAATGGATGGTGATTCAACCGATTAAGTGCAAGAAGCGCGTGCCGTAATTGCATGCAGACCTCTTGCGGCCTTCATGTAGCAGGACTTTTCAATGAATGCAATTCGGGGCAATTCAGAACGGCAATGCCCATGTGCCCGCCGTGGTGTTGCAGAATATGTCGTTGCGCTTCTTGCGCACGTCGTTTTCAATTCTTATTATGGTCTCGCAGTTCTCCAGTCCGGCATTGGTCAAGTCGGGTCACACGGCAGCCGACTGTGTGCTGATGCCGTCGTATTTGAAGAATCTGAAGTCATATTTGTCTATCTGAACAGCCGGTCGGTTGGCAGCCGGTTGTTTGAGAGCGTGAATTTCTTGGCATCCGATTCCAAGGTAGCAGTACCGGCCTGCTTCTGTTGCGGAAACACCACACGCTATGCGTTGGCGGTAACGGTTGATCCGCCGAGCATGCAACAAAGCATAGCGTTGCATACTATATTTTAGAATCTGTCCATTGTGTCGAAAAAACGTGCGCCGTGCGGCAATGCCGCATGCGCGTTTCCTGCATTGCCGTAGGGATGCAGCGGCTGGCAAAAGCCGGGAGAAGCGTTGCATTGCCTCCGGCAGACCGCTTGTTGTGCCCGGACAAAGCCTTTGGTGCGACGTGCTCCGTTTGGTGCACACGCGTGCTGCACTTGGAGTGCATGCGTGCAGCAGACGCTGCACATGAAGCTAACAACATCGTCAAGGCGATGACGGTAAGCCGTTTATCGGCATTTACGGTGCAGTGCCGATGCTGATGTACGGCTTTTCTTTTTTCACAACAAACTTTTCGTTGATGTAAAACGGCAAATGATTGAAATAAATTGCGCAAAAAGACAAAATACGTTACCTTTGTAACACGATTTCCAAGAACAAACAAAGCTATTTAAAAGGAACATTTTATTTCAGATTCCATATATTAATTGTGTATCATAAGGTACATTAGTGAGTTAAAGATTTAGATTATACATTTTGAGTTAATTACTGATTTCATTTAAAGGGCGCTTTCGTGAGAAACCGTCCTTTTTTTGTTTTGCGGGCAAAACCTTGTCACTTTACCCGCAAAATGTTGCCGCTTTGCAAGCTATGCCTCGTCGTTCTACGGGCAAAGCTCGTTCAGAATCCTGTCACGACATTCTTCCATGAGCCATTTGGGGGTGCTTGTGGCTCCGCAAATGCCCACCGTTTCAATGCCTTCCAGCCATTCTTTCCTTATCTCGTCGGCACGTTCTATCTGGAAACTGTTGCTGTTCACCCTGTGGCACTCGTGGAATAGCACCTTGCCGTTGCTGCTTTTGCGCCCCGAAACAAAGAGTATGAGGTCGTGGCGTGTGGCAAATGCCGCTATGTTGGGCATGCGGTTGGCCACCTGTCGGCATATGGTGTCGAAGCTCTTGAATGTGGCTTCGGGCGAGATGTGCTCCTGTATGTAGCCAATGATTTTGTGAAATTCGTCGAGACTCTTGGTCGTTTGCGAGTAAAGGTAAATGTCGCGTGTGAAATCGAGGCATTTCACGTCGTCGAATTTCTCCACCACTATGGCGCGACTGTTGGTCTGTCCCACAAGACCGAGCACCTCGGCATGCCCCGTCTTGCCGAAAATCACAATCTGGGCATCGGGATTAGCGTCATATTGCCGCTTTATCCTGCGTTGCAGTTGCAGCACTACAGGGCATGTGGCATCGATTATCTCGATGCCGTTCCTGCGTGCAGTCTCGTAGGTTTCGGGTGGCTCGCCGTGGGCGCGGAGCAGCACTTTCACCCCGTGCAGGTTGTAGAGGTCGTCGTGGGTGATTGTCTGAAGTCCGCCTTCATGCAGGCGTTCCACCTCCATTCCGTTGTGCACGATGTCGCCCAGACAGTAAAGGGCGTTGCCTTTGGCAAGTTCTTCCTCGGCTTTCTTTATTGCTGTCGTGACGCCGAAGCAGAATCCGCTGCCGTTGTCAATTTCTACCTGCATGATGATTAGTCGTGTTGTTCGCCAGTGTTTATGTCTATCGTTACCTTGGGGTGCGTGGGGTCGTTGGTTATCATGAGCACACGCGGCTTGCTGCGTGCCGATTTCAGCTGCTTTTCCTCGGCAGTAATCTTCAGTTTGGCTTCCTCGTTGGGGGCGAGCTTTGTCTTGTTGAGCGATATCTGTATGCCGACGGTAAACATCTGAAGGCTTTTGATGTTGAGCGGCGACTTGCCGTCGTTGCGTATAATTATCTCGCCTTTCAGTTTTTTCTTGCCGTTGAATGCCCCCAGATTCAGTTCTGTTGCCGACAGCCAGAGCTTCGCGGCGTTGGCAAGTTGCACTGTCGAGAGGTTGTCGAACTTGGGAAGGAGCACGGCCGAAACGCTTATCTCTTTTTCTTTGCTCACCCTGTCGCCCGGAAACGCGCCGAGAAACACCGAGGTTTGTGTGAGTCCCATGTCTTTGAGCAGACGTGAATCGAGTGTTACAGTCACGATGCCGCTGTGCCCGGGGGCAATCTTCGACGGCGACACGTCGGCCTGCAGGTAGTTGGGCAGGTGCATCACGATGGGCTGTATGGTGTTGCTGCCGGTGTTGAATATGTGTATTTTCTGCTGCGGACGCTCACCACGGTTAACGTCGTCAAACTCCAAATCGTTTTTGTCGGCCTTTATGTCTCCGAGAGCAAAGTTGTAGCCGCCGCCGAAATCCACTATCTCGCGCACCACGACACCGCGCATGCGCAGTTCAAGGGGCTTCTTGCTGCCGTCGTTGTATATGCCGATAATCTTGTCGTAGTGCCCCATGGTTTTGGCGTCGAAGGTGGTGCGCACCGTGAAAGTGGCGTTGTCGGCAATTTCTCCCTGAGGATATTCCACGGTGGTGCAGCCGCAGCTTGTGCGCACGTTGCTTATGCGTATGGGGTGTCCGGCCTTGTTCTTTATTTCAAACTCGGCGGTTGCGGGCGTGTTGTAGGTGGTCTGTCCGCAGTCAACAACTTTGTTCACTGCTTCTATACGTTGGGCATTGGCTGCTGCCGATGCGAGCATCAGTGCCGAAACCGTTATAAATGTTATTTTCATCGAATGTCCTTTGTTATTGTTTGTCGTTATATTTGAATGCTTGTTTATTTGCAGACGGTGAATGTCTTAGCTGCAGAACGTGCGGAATGTGCCGGGCTGTATGCACATTGTGCCGTGCATGTGCCGGTGGAGTAGGTACCGGTGCGGTCGATGCCGTAGCGTGTTTCTACCACATGCTTGCCCTTGGCAAGGCGGTCGAAGCAATACACCGTGGAATTGTCTTTGGGCGAACAGTAATAGCCGCCAGCATAGCCGCTTGTCTGTTGTGCCTGCTCCATGCATGCGGCACGCTTGTCCACAATCTGCACAAAGTCATAGTCGCGTTCTGCATTTATTGTTATTCTCACTGTTATCATGTCGCCCACGTTAAGTTTTGTTGTGCTGTCGGCCAGCCGTTTGCCGTCTTTCACCACTTCGCGGGTTATCGACATCCCTGCCGACGATGCTTCAACGTCTTTTGTGGGCTGCATGAATTGTGCATACACTGCGCCCCACGATGTGTTGTCGGAAAGTTTTTCAACCGTTATGGTCTTGAAGCTGCTGCCGTTTTTGCAGGTCTTCACATATCCGAGTCCTGATGTCGCTTTAGGCATGTTGGCCTTTTTCCCGTCAATGCTTATCTTTGCGTTCGGTGTCTGAGCCTCTGAAACCGATGCCGCATTGCCGTTCAGGAATGCATATATGGCATCCACGCTGTTCAGCGGAGTGTCCCATGCCTGAGTGCGCTTGCTTTGCAGCAGCCAGCGGCGCATTTCGTTTATTGTATTGCCGGCGTTGCTGTCGAGCAGTTGCAGGGCTTCAATCGCTGCGGTTTGTGTGGGTATGCGATAGTCGCGCCATGAGTAGGTCGCCTTGTTGGTGTCGAAATAGCGTCCCATGTCTTCTTTGTAAACGGTGTGTTCGGTTATGCTCTGCAAGCAGGTTGAGGCTTCTGCCTTGTGGCCGAACTTTGCAAGGATTATGGCGGCGCGTGCCTTTTCGTATATCGAGAATGCGGTGGTTTGCCTTGCAATGGCATTCACGAGATAATCCACGTCTTCTTTCTGCTGCGCAGAGAGCTTCCGGTTGCCTGTTGCGCAGACATACAGATAGTCGAAAAGGGCATCGTTTACATATGGCATGCTTTCGCCCGTCGCCTTTTTCGCTTTCATTTCCTTCACCGCAGTGCTTGCTGCCTGTGCCGTATAGGTGAATGCCGACTGCAAGATGCTGCTTGTCTGTTGCTGCGTTCCCACCATGTTGTTGAGTCGTGTCAGCAGTTTCAGCACCGATGTCGTGATATACGGGTTGCCCTTCATGCCTTTCCACCACGAGAACGAGCCGTCGGCATTCTGCAGCTTTCCGAGTTTTTCTATGCAGTTGTCAAGTCGGTAGTCGATTGTAGACTCGTCGAAGAATGTCGAAAGCATCTGCATTTGTTCGGTTTCACGTTCGGCTTCTGCAAGCCACGGCGTTTCTTCAAGAACGAGCGATTTGAGCTCCTGGTTGCTTTCAAGGCAGCTGTGCAGCGATTTTCCGTCGTTGTCGTTGCTTTTCCACAGTGCAACCACCTGTTTTATTGCCGACGACGACTGCATGATGTGCCTGCCGAGACTGTTGGCATAGTAGGCTGTAGCAAGGCTGACAGCATTTTCTTCGTTGGCATTTGCCACCCAGGGCAGTGCCTGTATCATCATCCATGCAGGGTTGTCGGTGTATTCTATTGTGAGTTTTTTGTCTTCGCCGTTCTCCTTGAAAAGGTTTTCCACGTTGAATGATGCGGTGCCTTTGCCGTTTATCGTGAACGGCAGCGTGTTGGTCACCATTTCTCTGTCGGGCAGAACGGGCAGATAATGCTGTTCGCCGTCGCTGTATCCGTGTCCTGAAGCGGTTGTCCGGCAGATGAGAATGCCGTTGTTCTTGATTTTCGACATGTCGAAACTGAAATCAACGGTCGATGTTGCACCTGCATTCACGGTGTATTTCCTTTCCTGCGAATACACCTCCCGGTTGCTTTCGGCATCGATGAACGACAGTTTGGCCGTTCCGCTGACGGCTTTTGCCGATGTGTTGGTTATGCGTGCCGATATGTTGCCGGTGTCTTCTGTGCGCAGGAATCGTGGCATGTTGGGTTGAATCATGACGGTTTTGGCCGCGATGGCTGTCGCCGACAGTGTGCCGCAGTTCATTGCGGCATCGTGTGCCAGACCGTACACTTGCCATGTGGTTACGCTTTCGGGCAAGGTGAATTTCATTGAAACGTTGCCGTTGCCGTCGGCAAGCAGAGCAGGGTAGAAGAAAGCCGTTTCGTTGAGGTTTTCGCGCACCTGCATTTCCTTGCTGCCGGTATCTGTCTTGCTTCCGTCAGATGATTCCGCGTCGGTGTATCTCTCGTTGGATGTCTTGTCGAGGGCAGACTGTTCAGTTACTTCTTCCATGGCCGTACCGTTCGGCATTGCTGCCCCTGACTGTTGTTTGTACATGATTGCACTTGTGCCCAGAACTCTGTTGGCGCGGGTGTACATGGGCTTGGCACTGCGAACGCCCATACCGTCGGTCGGGTAGTACGTTTGGTTGAACGCCGCAATGTTGGGCATGAAGAAATGACTGTAGTCGAGTTGGTTGTCGTTGAGGAACTTCACGGGCATCTCGCCATACATGGTCGTGTTGCTGGTTGTTATTCCGTTCCACGTCAAATAGGGAATGGAGATGCTGCCCGGCAGACTGAAAGCAATGGAGTGGGGCTTTATCTGGTCGAGCGACTTGTCGTACATCGTAGCGAGGAGTTGGGCCTTGGCCGGTTTACCGTCTTTGTCGGTTATCTTAAGCACCCACGTTTCTTTTTGTCCTGGGGTGAGACGGTCGCGGAATGTAGTCCATGTCAGTTTCAGACTTCTGTCGGGTTGCGGGCGTTTTATGCGTGCCGTGTGCTTGTAGACAATGCCGTTCTTTACCCACACGAGCGACAACACCACACCGTCACCATATTCCTCTTTGTAGGTAATAGCCTTGGTGTTCACTTTGTTGTGCAAATCAAACGCCCCGTTTCCTATAATGCTGTCGCCTGAAATCATGGTGTACATTATGTGCTGCACCTTGTCCGACGACCCCACCTGTACATACACGGGCGCGCCGTTGGCCGGGAATTCTTCTGCAGACAGATAGAACCAGTCGTGGGTTTCTACGGGTGTGCGCGTGTCGTGCAGGGTGAATGTAACGAAACCCCTGCTTATCGTGTCGTTGCCGCAGTAGGCTACAAGCGTGTGCCGTGCCGACACCAGTTGCGAAGCATCAATCTTCACGGGGTGGTTGGCCTTGCATGTCTTTATCGTGTTGTTTATTATGTAGGTCACGTTGCCCTCTATCGGCATGCCGGCATTGTTTTTGTAGCCGAACGTTATGGTTTTGAGGCTGTCGCGCAAGATGCGTTCCGGCAGGTCGCATGTGAAGAGTGTGGGCGTGTCGCTCAGCGGAACCGATGTCTCGCCGTGCCGTGTTTCGCCTGTGCCGTCGGTGATGTCGGCACTTATGTCAAACATGTAATAACGCTTCGGGTGGCTGTCGCCGGTTGCGGGCAGCGTCAGCGGAATGTTTGCGGTGAACTTTCCGTCGGCGTTTGTCATTATCGTGTCGCAGAAAACCTGCTCGCTTTTGGCCATGCCAGTTGCGTAACGCCACCACATGGCAGGGCGGCGCGTGGCTTTAACGGCAACCCGTGCGCCTTGTATGGGCGTTCCGGCGAAGCTTTTCGCGCTTCCCGTTACGGCCACGGTGTCGCCGTCTTGGTATTCTTTGTCTTGCTTGTCAAATTCCACGAGGAATGTGGGGCGTTTGTATTCTTCCACCGAAAAACTGGTGTAGCACGTCTGTCCGTAGCTGGCGCGCACCGTATAGCGGCCGCAAAGTCCTTTCTGCGGAATAGCAAAGTCGGCATTGGCCGTACCGAATTCGTCGGTGGTAACGGTCTGTGTAGCCACCTCCTTGTAGTTGGTGTCGCGCAGACTCAGTGTTATCTGCCTCCCGTTTACGGCCTCGGCCTTGCGTGCCGCGTTGTCGTAGTGGTAGACGATTGCCGCCACATGTACCGTTTGTCCGGGGCGGTATATGCTGCGGTCGGTATAGAGCCGGGCATTGTCGTATTGCCCTTTGCTTGCGTAGTAGCTGAAATAAGAGTGCAGCGCGCTTTTGGGGAACGCCCGGTCGGTGTCGGTATACACCCTGCAACTGATGGGATCGCCCACGGAGTTGTCGAACGTCACCTCGCCGTTTTCGTCGCATGTTAGTGTCTCCACTTTCTCGTTGCCGCTTCTGTCATATAATGTTATGTCGGCATGTGCACCGGCCACAGGCTCGCCCGTTGTGGCAGAAAGCACCGCCATGCGCGTTTTCTTGCCGGGAAGAGCCTCGGTCACGGGGTAAAGGTCGCTCACGCGCAGCAATGCCCGTTCGGTGGGTATGCTGATATTGTCGGTAGACAGTTCCACAAGATAAGTGCCGACAGGCAACATCCCTATTTCAAGGGTGTCGCGCAGCACCTTGTAGTTGGCATTGCCTATGTATCGTTTTGATAGCGTGACGGGCGTTTCCGACGGCATTATGTGTCGGCGCAGCTTCTCGTAGTCTTTCGCATCGGAAGGGTTGAGCGTTGTTGTGCCGTCAAGGTCGAGTCGGCTGACGGTCATTTTCAGTTCGCCAATGTTGCACAGTTCCAGCACAACCACCTTGCGCTTTTCGCCCGGCATCATGAGTTCGTTGCCCAGCGAGGCGTGAAACATGGGCAGCGTGAGTTTTCTCTGCGCGTTGCGCAAGATGTTCATTCTTGGCCATGCCCCCCATTTTGTCAGGGCATAGTTTATGTAGTTCATCTTCTCTTCGGCTGTCACGTCCTCGGCACAGTCGTTCATAAACGTGAAACGCGCTATTGCCACTTCGCCGGCAACGGTGAGGTCGCCGTATTCTTTCAGCAGCGAGTCGAGTGCAAGCACATATTTCGACTTTTTAAGTCGTGTGGTGCTGTTGTCGCGTTTCGCGTTTTCCAGTTCAAGAGCCGTGAGGCATGCGGCCTCGCGGTTGCCGTTTCTGTCGTAGTAGTCGTGCATGCCGCGATAGTCGCCGGCGGCCATTCCGATTATGTGCAGCAGGTCGTCGCCGAAGTAACGGCTGTCAACGCCGTCAACCACAAACGGTTCGTAGCCCGTAGTCAAGGTGCCGGCCAGAGCTTTGGGGTTGCTCATCGACTTCTTGAAATAGTCCTTGCTCATTGCCTCGTTGTCGTCGTCGAGCGAAGGGTTGTGGGCGTAGGCAGTTCCGAGAACCGACTGGTAGACGGCGGCCAGCACGGCATTTGATGTTGCGGCGGCTTTCTCTGCCGCCTTCAGACGGTTGATTGCCGCCGCAAGCGAGTCGGGGGCTATCGAGGCCATGGCCGACACCGAGGCCAGCTGGGCCTTGAGCAAATGTCCGTAGGCATTTTCGCGCGTGGCTCTCTTTGTTATTGCGTCGAGCACTTTCAGTTGGCTGCGCGGCAAGTCTTTCTTCACCGCAGTGTCATACTGTTTCCACAACGATGTGTAGCTGTCGGCCATTGACGGCAACGGCAGTGTGAAGGCCATTGCAAATAAAGCGGCGAATATTGTCTTTTTCATGTTTTGTTTTCTTTTTTTACCTTAAACGTCGTTTGTAAATGTGGCACTTGTTGCGGCTTTGTCATAACTGTCCACTTTATGCAAAGATAGTGTAAATATAAAAGAAATGCAAGCAATAAACAACTTTTAGGACAACCTCGGGCACAAATAACGCCAAACGATTTCTTCGCCGCCACCCGGTGACGGCGAAAGAAAGGCTTTGCTGACAGGCAACGGGAGCGACTTCGTGCATTGAAGTCGCTCCCGTTTCGGGCGCATCGCATTTGGTGTGCATGCGTGTTGCGTTTGGTGCACATGCGTGTTGCAGCCGGTGCATGCAGGGCAGAAGGCGTTACATGACGGCAGGCAAGGCGAATTTCACCAAGCAGTAGCCTCCGCCCATGAGCCAGCAATAAAGCAGAGCGGCCAGCAGGAAAGGCTTGAAGCCGGCTTTCTTGAACTTGTCGATGCTCGTTTCGGCACCCAGCGCGGCCATGGCCATGGTCAGAAGGAAGGTGTCTAGCTGGTTGATGCCGTCCACGACAGTGCCGGGCAACAGATTGAGCGAATTGAAGCCGATGACCACAAGAAACATGATGGCAAACCACGGAATGGTGATTTTTGCCTTTCCTGGCACTTCGCCGTCGTGCGATGCCCGTGTGCGGGCATTTCTGGCCACGGCGTATGCTATTGCCAGCAAGACGGGAACAAGCATCATAACGCGTATCATCTTCACGATTATTGCAGTGTTGCTCACTTCAGGCCCCATTGCATTGGCTGCCCCAACCACATGTGCCACTTCGTGCACTGTGGCACCTGTGAACACTCCCATTATTTCGGGAGAAAGACTGAAGATGCCGGCGCGGTAGAGAATGGGGTAAAGAAACATCGAGAGAGTGCCGAATATCACCACTGTGGCCACGGCCACGGCGGTTTTGTAGGGCTTGGGACGTATGGCTCCGTCAACGCCCAACACCGCAGCCGCACCGCAAATGGCACTGCCGCATGAGGTGAGCAAGGCAATGCTGCGGTCTATTTTCAGCAGTTTGCCGGCCAACACTCCTATCGCTATTGTGCCGACGACAATGATTGTATCGATGACGATGGCCGATGCACCCACCTGCATTACATCCTGGAAGGTAAGCCTGAAGCCGTAGAGAATGATGCCCGTGCGCAGAATGCGTTTTGAGCAGAAGTTGATGCCCGGCACCCACGTTTCAGGCAGGTTGTTGCGCAGACTGTTGGCATAAAGCATTCCCAATACGATGCCCACCACCATTGGACTTAACGACAAAGCCTTCACCCAGTGCATCTCTCCTATGTAGAAGGCGGCACAGGCAAAAAGCGTGATGAGCAACACGCCGTGCAGCATGTTGCTCCGTTGTTCAGATAATTGCATGTGTTTTTAAGTGTTTTATATATTATATTTGTTTTAGTCGCGTGGCAAAAATGTTGTGCCGGAATTGCTTTTGTTTCAAATCATGGGCAACGGTTGGTTGTATGGAATGAGCTGAGCGATTTGTCTTCTTTGTAAACTTTACGGGGGGGTGGAGTGTGTGGCCTATTCCGACAATATTCATATTAACATCATTTTAGGTTTCCACATGCAATGTTTGCCTTTGCCGTGAATTATAAGGATGCATAAGGACAAAAGCACGTGTCATTGTCTGTGCAATGGTGAATAAAAAAAGAACGGATAATTGCATAAAGTATTATGGACAAATACAGAAGATTATGGGGCAGGTCGCTCGTGCTTGCCATGATTTTATCGGTGGGTGTAGGAGTGATGTCGTGTAGTGACGACGACAACGGGGTAATTATCTGCCCGGTGGAGCACCCTAATGCATTGGTGACGGTGAAACCCGTTGCTGGTTGCGACTCTTTCTACATGCAGCTTGACGACAGCACGCGCCTCGTTGCCAAGAATATGCCTAAGAAACCTTATGGCGACAAGGAAGTGAGGGCGTTTGTGTTCTTCCGCTATTTCGGGCAACCTACAAGGAAAGACTGCTATGATGTGACAGTTGACTGGATGGACAGCATTCTCACAAAGCCCATGTCGGAATATCTTGGCGACCAGACCGTTGAAAAATACCGCCAAGACCCGGTGGAACTGTTGCGTGACTGGACTGTTTCAGAGGACGGCTATCTGACAGTGCGTTTCAGAACAATGTGGCGCGGACAGAAATCTCATGCAGTGCGTCTTGTGGCTACAAGCAAGGAAAACCCTTATGAGGTGACTTTCTTCCACGATGCCGCCGGTGAACTCGATGGCACATGGGGCAATGCAACAGTTGCGTTCCGGCTCGACCAACTGCCCGATACCGATGGGAAAACCGTGGATCTTACGCTTAAATGGAAATCTTTTTCGGGCGACAAGAGCGTGACTTTCAAGTACTGCACCCGAAAGGCAGTGTCGGAAGGGCAACTGTCAGCAACAGACGTGCACTCGGACAGGCAGTCAACGGGTTGTCTTGTGAAGTGAATGCCACTGTCATGTTTCAACACTGGTTAGTGAAATAACAAGGAAAATAGTTCTCTCAATAATTTCTGAGGCGACTGTCATAGTCCGGCGGGACATTGGCAGTCGCCATTTTGTTTCAAGTTGTCTTGTTAGCCAACGAAAATGTGTAGAACTTGTCATGTTGTATCTTGTCAATCATCCTCCTCGAAATACGTTTGCTAATCCCATCTCTTGGCGACCAGACCGTTGAAAAACTAACATATCACTTGCCTTGCCGGGTGTTGCCGACAAAAAGAAAGATGTAAGCTCCGATATCAAGAGGTTTTTGGCTATCGCACTTACATTCTGTCGTTATGGGGTTATAAATTAACATTATAGGGCGGTATTTTTTTGCATATTGTAATTTTGTAAAAATACTGTTTCAAAAAACGTGTATGCAGAATTGCGTGAAACCTTTTTTTATATTAAATTTGCGATTGTAAATCACAATCACAACGAGCTATGAGCAACGAAAGAGCCAACAAACGCCTCAATAAAGTTCTGCTTATATACACCGGCGGAACAATAGGTATGGGACGAAACCCAAAGACCAACGCCCTCGAGCCCCTCGATTTTGGCCATCTCATAGGCAATCTGCCCGAGTTTGCCTATCTGCAAACCGACATCGACACCTATCAGTTCAGCCAGCCGATAGATTCAAGCGACATGTCGCCGAAACAATGGGCGCAGCTTGTGAGGATAATAGCCGACAGGTATGACTTTTATGATGGATTTGTGATACTGCACGGCACCGACACTATGTCTTACACCGCATCGGCTCTGTCGTTTATGCTCGAAAACCTTACAAAGCCCGTGGTGCTCACCGGAAGCCAACTGCCGATAGGGCAGCTGCGCACCGACGGCAAGGAAAATCTCGTGACAAGCATAGAAATAGCATCGGCATACGACAGCAACGGGCACGCCCTCGTGCCGGAGGTGTGCATATATTTCAGCGGAAGGTTGTTGCGCGGAAACCGCAGCACCAAGCAAAACGCCGACGGCTTCAATGCTTTCGACTCGTTCAACTATCCTCATTTGTGTGAGGCAGGCGTGACTTTCAATTTCAATACCCACTATATTCTACGTCCCGATTTCGACAAACCGATGATTCCACACACCGCCCTCGACTCAAATGTCGTGGTGTTTTCGCTGTTTCCGGGAATAGAGCAGACTATTGTCAGGCATGTGCTTGAGGCTCCTGAAATACGCGGTATTGTGATGCGTAGCTTTGGCAGCGGCAACGCTCCGCAGAGCCAATGGCTGCTGAAACTGCTTAAGGCTGCCACGCGGCGCGGCGTGACTGTGATTAACATAAGCCAATGCATTGCCGGAAGTGTAGAAATGAGCCGATATGACACGGGATACCAACTTAAAGAAGCCGGTGTGGTGAGCGGAGCTGACAGTACGGTGGAGAGTGCCGTCACCAAACTGATGTTTCTGCAAGCGAAATATTCCGACAGTCATCTGATAAGGAGCTATATGAGCCGCAGCATTTGCGGCGAGATAACAGTTTAGTAATTTTGGGGGGATTTTTCCACTTTATGAAACCAAATGTTGCGCAATGGCAGCATTAAACAGACAGATATTACACATCGCCATTCCCGCTATAGTCAGCAACATCACGGTTCCCTTGTTGGGATTGGTTGATGTGGCAATAGTGGGGCATCTGGGTTCGGCGGCCTATATAGGAGCCATTGCCGTTGGCGGAATGATATTCAATGTGATGTATTGGCTGTTCGGCTTTCTGCGTATGGGGACGAGCGGAATGGTGTCTCAAGCCTTAGGACAGAGAAACCTTACGGATGTTGTCACACTGCTTGTGCGGTCGCTCGGGATGGGTATGGCGATAGCTTTTGGTCTTGTACTTTTGCAATATCCTATACGCTTATTGGCATTTGAGTTAATGCAGCCCACGGCCAATGTTCGTGAATATGCGGAACTATACTTTAATTTGCTGATATGGGGAGCACCGGCAATGTTGGGTTTGTATAGTTTTACGGGGTGGTTTATCGGGATGCAGAACTCCCGTCTGCCTATGATTGTGGCGATTACTCAGAATGTTGTTAATATAATAGCCAGTCTGTTCTTCGTCTATGTATGCAGACTGAAAGTGGAGGGTGTCGCACTCGGCACGCTCGTCGCCCAGTATTCGGGCTTTCTTATGGCTGTTGTGATGTGGTATATCTGTTATGGCAAAATAAGCAAGCACTATAGTGGAGAAGGTGTATTTGCATGGCGGCAGATGAAACACTTCCTGAAAGTAAACCGCGACATCTTCTTCCGCACCCTTTGTCTTATATGTGTAATGATGTTCTTTACCTCGGCAGGATCGTGGCAAGGGGAGACAATTCTTGCGGTGAACACACTGTTGATGCAGTTCTATATGATATTCTCTTATTTTATGGACGGGTTTGCTTATGCCGGAGAGGCTATCAGCGGCAGATGCTATGGCGCAAACAATTATGGTGGACTGCATGGTGTAGTGAAGAACCTTTTTGTGTGGGGAGCGGTAATGATGGTGGCGTTCACCTTATTATATATGATAGGCGGCAACTGTTTCTTGTCTTTGCTGACAGACGAGAAAGCTGTTGTTGAGGCTGCAAGCGAGTATTCGTTGTGGATATTGTTGATGCCCTTGACTGGTGTGGCGGCGTTCATATGGGACGGTGTATTTATCGGTTGCACCAAGACGAGAGGCATGCTTCAGTCAATGTTCATCTCTTCAGCAATATTCTTCATGGTTTATTATGGTTTCCGTGCGTCAATCGGCAACCATGCTCTTTGGATAGCTTTCCTTGCCTATATGATGACGAGAGGGGTAGTGCAGACTATGCTTTGGAGAAAATATAAGAATTTATACCGGACACCAATATAATAAAAAAGTTATCTTTCGGTGAACATTGCTTAGCTTGCCGTGCGTGAGAGGCGCAGGAGGAAGCACAAAAAAGTCCCTTTCTCGTGAAATGACATGAGAAAGGGATTTTTGCAAACGTGTGTGATGTGGAAATGCCGTTCTATTTTATGTAGTGTTTTTCCGATGCAACATTTCCGTTGTTATAAATAGAGGTTTTGATATAGATGCCTTTTTGCACGGGTTGGGAAGTGAGCCTTTGCCCTCCGACAGAATACCAGACGACTCTTGCGGCTCCGCATTCGCCATTGGTGATGTCGTTGATGCCCGTTGCCGACTCCTTGGTGTGTTGGAACAACCAGTTGAGACGTTCGTCGGTATAGCTTTGTTCGCACACATTTTCATGAGTCCACCCGTCTTCGATGTCGAATTTGTATTCAGCGTTACAGTCGTCCATTTTTTCCAGAAAATCTTCCACGTTGGATAGCTTCATTATTCTGTCGGCTGTGCCCATCACTGTAAAGAGCGGAGTCTTTGACACTGCTTCTGCATCAAGTCCCGTGGGATTGCCGGCAACGGGCATTGCAGCTGCAAAAAAGTCAGGGTGATTTGAAAGCATGTTCCAAGTTCCGGTTCCTCCCATAGAGCCTCCCAAGATATAAACCATGGAGGCACTTGCCACACCTTTGTCTATGTAAGTCTGCAGCAGACTTACTATTGCATCTTGCATCGGACCGAGCCAAGACATGTTTGTGGGACATTGCGGAACAAGCATTATGGCCTTGCGCTTGTTATTGCTGAACCATGTGCTTATGGCGTTGATGCCCGGCTCTTGCATTTGTGACTCGTTGTCGTTGCCTTTGCTGGTGCCGCCGTGCAAGTAGATTACAAGCGAAGCATTGTCGCCGAAACCGGGAATAGTGGCCTTTCGGTATTGTAAGTTTATGTTTCCGTTAGAAAAAGTTTCTTTGGAGAATGTTATTTCCTGGGCAAAAGTCTTGCCCCCACAGAGAAGCCCCAGCAGGGTGAAGACCATGAATATTCTATGTTTCATTATTAGTTCTGTTTGGTTGCAGGTTTCTTTGTTCCTCGTTTTGAAAGGCGATGCATCATTTTGCGCTCTTGCTCATACACTTTTTCTATTTGTGTCTGGGTGAGAAACTTGGAGTATTGCTTGTAGTATTTTTGGCGGATGTTGAGGATTTTCTCGCTCATGGCAAAGCGTTGCTTTATGCGTTCGCCGTTTTCCTGCTCAGATGCTCCCTGCTTGTTGGGGCGTTGGCGAGGCCCAAGTGCCCAAATTTCCTTCTGGCAGTCACAGTAGGTCTTTATAAACTTCTCTGTCACTTCATCGCCGAAAGCCAGTTCGTTGGCAATGTGCTTGGCCTGAACCTCGGCAAGTTGCTCCCGTGAGAGTCGCTGCTTCTGGTTAGGACGCTGCGGGTTGTTCTGCTGTGCAAACACTGTGGCACAGGATGCTATCATAATGATTGCGATAGCAAAAGTTTTCATTAAATATTTCATAATCATGTATTTTGAAATGTTACACTTCTTTTTCTATTATGTCGCTTATTCGTTGATAAAGACATCTTCCTGATACACGTTCAGCAAGTAAGCCTGATCGGCGGTGGTGAGTTGGCTGAAGGCCTGGTCAACGTCGTTGATAGAGACTTCGCTGGACTTGGGGTAATTCATGGCTATGACGAACAGCACGGCTATGGATGCAGCTACGGCTATGGCACTCCGAATGACTATGTGCAACTTTGCAGACTTGCGTCCGATTTGGGGTCGCTCTGCTATGTCGGCATCGTCTTTGCCTTTCTCCAGAAAGTCGTCCTTCATTTCTTTCCAAAGGTCATCTTCGAGCTGGTCGAAGAATCCGTCGGGAGTTGTGTAAGGCATTCGCTTACCTATATGGTTGAAATCAAATTCTTTGTTCATATTGACGCGTTTTAGTCGGTTGAGTTCATATATTTGATAATCTTCTCCTTGGCAATGTGGAAATTTGCTTTGACTGATGTGGCGGTTGAGCCAGTGGCTTCGGCTATCTCCTCATAGCTGAGTTCGTCGTAATAACGTAGGTTGAATGCCGCCTGCTGCTTGGTGGGCAACGAGAGGATTGCCTTTTGCAGTTTTACGGCCTCCAAGTCGGTGTAGTCCACATAGTCGCCTGCCATGATGCGATTTGCCCCGTTCTCTTCTTCGTCCAGCGAGACTTGCCCTTGCTTCCGTGCATCAATAAGCCGGAGTGCCTCATTGGTGGCTATTCGGAAAATCCAACCCCGGAAAGAGTTTGCATCCCTGAACTTGTCGAAGGAACGGAAGATGCGGATGAAAGTTTCCTGTGTGGCATCCTGTGCATCGTCGTGTGCAACCACCAGTCGGCGTATGTGCCAATATATAGGTTGCTTGTATTTCTGCATCAAGAGCCGGAATCCCCTTTCGGATTTCTCCCGAATAGCCTGAATGATGTCTTTGTCGTCAATCGTCATACTACATAAAGCTTTTTCTTGCCGCTTACGACCATCTTGATGGGATTGCCCTTGCTTACTGCGAAGGCGTCAAGCTCGGCCTCTGCCGTGGCATGTGTCAGGCCGGTCATCTTGCTGTATCTGGAAATGCTGAGCGTCTTATTGTTCTTCAAATAAGCCAAAGCCATGTCGAGCCGGTCTTTCTTGCTGAGCCGATTGCTGACGTGGGAGGTGACAGTCGGGCGGTTGACCACCGTTACTACGGCAGGGCGATAGTTATAAGGGTGCACATGGGCGTGGTGTCTGCGTTGCGCAAAGGCAGTTGTGCCAATCAATGCCATCATTCCGATAATCATTGTTTTCTTGAAATTCATCATTGTCTTCATAACTGTACTCTCCTTTGTTTTGTTGAACGTTACGATTATATGACCCGGCGAAAAATGAAAAGTAAAAACAAAGACCGTTTTTTTTTTGAATATCTGCTTATGCCGTATTTTATGTACAAGAATCCGTAATCGTGGTAATGCCGATTTCTGCTATCTTCCGTATTTTTGCAGCAGAACTTGTTGAATATTAAAATATAGGAAATATGAAAAAGAAAATGCTGATAGTGGCAATGGCAATGCTGGGCACAATGTCGATTCATGCCCAGCCGAAGGTTTACATGACCGAGGAGATAAGTCCGGAGGCTTTGGTGCGTATCTACAAGGCTTTGGGAGTGCCAGCACACGGACGGGTGGCAGTGAAAATCAGCACGGGCGAGATGGGCGGCAACAACTATCTGAAGCCGACACTGATACGCAATCTCGTGGACGAGGTGGACGGAACGCTCGTGGAGTGCTGCACCGCCTATGGCGGCAGCCGACAGGACAAGGGCAAGCACTGGGAGACAATCCATGCCCATGGCTTCGACTCAATAGCCGCTGTTGACCTGATGGACGAATATGGACAGATGCGCCTACCCGTGAAGGACAAGAAACACCTTAAGTATGACATCGTGGGCGACCATCTTGCCAACTACGATTTCATGGTGAACCTCGCCCACTTCAAGGGACATGCCATGGGCGGTTTCGGAGGCGTGCTGAAGAACCAGAGCATCGGCGTGGCATCTACCGACGGCAAAGCATACATACACACGGCTGGCAAGGTGCAAGATGCATCGCAACTGTGGCAGAACCTGCCCGAGCAGGATGACTTTCTGGAGAGCATGGCTGCCGCCGCACAGGGAGTGCACGAGTATTTCGGCCACGGCAAGAACATCATTTATATTAATGTGATGAATAATATGAGTGTGGACTGTGATTGTGACAGTCATCCTGCCGACCCGAAGCTCAAGGATATGGGCATCCTTGCCAGCACCGACCCCGTGGCACTCGACCAGGCTTGCCTCGATCTAGTGTTCAACCACAAGGCGCAGCCGGGCGATGACGAGAAACCGCTCATCGAGCGCATCAACCGGCAGCACGGCACTTACATTACCGACTATGCAGAGAAAATAGGGCTGGGAAGCAAGAAATATGAACTGATAAAAGTAAAAAAGTAAAAAGGTAAAAAAGTAAAAAGGTAAAAAAGGAGAAAAAATGAAGAACCGAAGAATACTGTATTCCGCCATGCTGGCAATGACGGCATCATCTGCGATGGGCGTAAGCAACTTGGCGGACACCACCCGTGTGCATGGACTTGGCGAGGTGGTGGTGACTGGCAGCAACCAAGCCACTTCACGCAACCTGTTGCCTTATACCGTGTCGGTTGTCAACAGCCGACAGATGGAGGCTTCAGGGCATACGCAACTTCTTTCGGCTATCTCCGGCGAGGTGCCGAGCCTATTTGTGTCCCAACGCAACATGTTCGGATTCGGCGTGAGCAATGGCGGCAGCGGCGGCATCAAGATACGTGGAGTGGGGGGATCGCCCACAAACTCCATCTTGATGATGGTTGACGGACAACCGCAGTTTGCCGGACTCTACTCTCATCCCGTTGCCGATTTCTACGCAACGGAGCATGTAGACCATGTGGAGGTGCTGCGCGGACCGGGTTCGGTGCTCTACGGGTCGAATGCCATGGGTGGTGTCATCAACGTCATCACAAAGCAAGCTACGAAGGATGGCGTGCATACCACGCTCACCACGCAATACGGCAGTTACAACACTTGGCTCAGTTCGCTCACCAACACGGTGCGCAAGGGCAAGTTCTCGTCGCTTGTTTCCTTGGGCTACAACCGCACCGACGGACTGCAGGATAACTTCGACTTCAAGCAGTCGAACCTCTATGCCAAGGTGGGGTATGACTTCAGCAGACAATGGAAGATTGCCGCCGACTACTCGCTGATGAATTTCATAGGTAACGACCCAATTTATGCCAAGCTGCGCAACCCCGAATCGAACGACATATATCACCAGAACATCATACGCGGTGAGGCATCACTCACACTGACCAACCAATATGGTGATGCATCAAACACTGGCACAGCATCGGGTACCAACGGAGCCGTTCGCCTCTATTACAGCTACGGCAACCACTACATCGACGACCCGAGCCACTTCCATAGTCTCGACGACCGTTTCGGTATCCTCGCTTACCAGAACTTCACGCCGTGGAAACTGGCTACCGCAACTCTCGGTTTCGACTTCAATACCTACACTGGAAAGATTCCTATGTCGGGCGGACATGCCTATGGCGACGGAAGTCGCCCGGCACAGATGCAGACCATCAATCGCAAGAGCATTACTGAATACTCGCCCTATGCCACGCTCCAGCAGGCTCTCTTCCGTGGAGTGTTGACACTTAGCGGCGGACTGCGCATGGCGAACAGCGGTCGCTTCGGCACGCACTGGTTGCCGCAGGTGGGCTTTGCCGTGCATCCGGGCGAAGACTGGACGCTGAAGGCATCCCTCGCCAAGGGCTACCGCAACCCCTCCTTCCGCGAACTGTACCTCTACGCCGTGGCGAATCCCGACCTCGCCCCCGAGAGCATGATGAACTATGAGGTGACCGTGGGCAAGCATTTCTCACGCTACTTCTCGGTAGACATCACCGCCTACTTCTCTGAGGGCAGCAACATGATTCAGACTGCGAGCGTGCCGACCGCCGAAGGCGGCACCGCCAACCGCAACATGAACACCGGATCGTTCATCAACAAGGGCATCGAGGTGAGTGCCCAAAGCCGTCCGCTCGATGTTCTCACCCTGCGTGCCAACTACAGCTACATGCACACATCTCTTAGCAATCTTACGGCGGCACCCAAGAACCAGTATTTCTTAGGTATCGGTTGGCAAGCCTTGAGGCAGTTTGCTGTTGACGCAGAACTGAAGGGCATCGGCGGTTTGTATGTGGCTGATGACGTAGCGCACCAGAACTACGCCTTGCTGGGTCTCCGCTTCACCTACCAACCCCTGCGTCAGCTTGATATCTTCGCCCACTTCGACAACCTAACCGATGCAAAGTACATGATAAACAATGGCTATCAGATGCCGGGATTCAACGTGATGGGAGGCATAAAAATAAGGCTGTAGGATTTGTTCCTACAGCCATACAGTTTGTTCCTTTCTCCAAAACTCAACTTTTCTTCCCGGGAACGAAGAGGATGCTCGCCTCGTAGAGCAACCAAATGGGGAGCGAGACGAGGGTGAGGGTGAAGATGTCGCTCGTCGGAGTGATGACGGCGGCGATGATTAATATCGCCACAATGGCGTGGCGGCGATAGTGGCGCATGAAATGCTTGGTGAGGATGCCCAACTTGCCGAGCAGCCAGCACACCATCGGCAACTCGAAGAGGATGCCCATCATAAGGCTCAGCATCAGCAGCGTGTCCATATACGACTCCAGCGTAATCATGTTCGCCACTTCTGCATTCACCTGATAAGTTCCGAGAAAACGGAAGGTGAAGGGGAAGATGAGGAAATAGTTGAGCAGCATGCCCAGCACGAACATCACATAGCCGCCCGTCACCAAGCGATAGGTGTAGCGACGTTCGCCCTCGTAAAGGGCGGGGGTAATGAATCGCAGCAGGAGGTAGAGGGTGTAAGGGGAGGCGACGATGAGCCCGGCGTAGAGTGCCACCTTCATGTGGATGGCGAACTGTCCAGCCAAGCCGGTGTTCACTAAGCTGACCGAGAAAGCCTCGATGCCCTCGTTGCCCGGCATCCAACTGCCCAGACGCTCAAAGAAACGATAGGTGATGAAATGATTGTCCTTTGGTGCAAGGATTACGGCGAAGATATCATCCTTGAAGAAGAACGCCACGACCCCACAAACGATGCTTGCGAGGGCTATCTTCCAGATAGTTCCTCGCAGCACTTCGAGATGATCCCAAAAGGACATGAGCTCCTCATTCTTTTCTTCCATTCTTTAGACCGGAATTTTCTGTAGAAAACTTACTTCCCCGTTTCTTCTTTCTTTTCCTCGGTTTCTTTCTTGGAATCAGCATCAGCGGATTCTATTCCGTTCATTCCGTCTTTGAAACTCTTTACGCCCTTGCCCAAGCCTTTCATCAATTCAGGGATTTTCTTGCCTCCGAAGAGGAGCAGAACTATGAGGGCTATCAGTAATATTTCTTGTGTTCCTAACATAACCTATTATAATTAAGATGTTCTTTTATTTTTTGATGAGATATTTTATAAAGAGATATCCGCCCACCACTTGCAGCAACATGCCGGGGATTCCGAGGCGGACATCCTGTAGGGCGGCAGCGAGGCTTCCGGTAATCGCCCATTCTGCCAACGACCCGAACAACTGGTAGAACGCCACCACTTCCACCATAGCAAGGATGCTGACCTTTTGGCAGCGGTGGGCGATGAAGCCCGCACCAATGGCAAGCAACACCGACTTGGTGAGGATGGCTGGCAACACGGCGAGCATGGGCATGCCGAAGAGCAGGTGGTTGACGATGGGCGATGCGATGGCGGTCATCAACCCCACTTGCCAACCATACTTGAAAGCGCCTATCAACGTGAAGAAATAAATGGGCAACCATATCATTCCGCCCTGCGGGACGGTATGAAAGAGTTGGGGCATCACGACATTGCCAACAACGAAAGCGAGAGCCAATAGATAGGTCTTCGCCTCCGTATAGCCGTACTGGTATAATCTTACGGATGATTCTGTCATAATCTTCTTTTATTTTTAAAACGATTTCGATTAAAGTTTATTGTTTCTGGCATAAAAACGTTTTCTCTTTAACGTTATTGCTTTTTGCGCAACTCGGCAAGCTTGGCCTTGATGTTCTCAAGACATTCCTCGGGAGTTTCGGCATCCTTTGTCGCCAATTCCATCGGACACCAGCCTGTTTGGGTTCGGTTGACGATATATTCCACCTTGTTATTATCGGTGACATCAATATCTGGCGCAGCTGATGCGAAGAGTTCCAGTGCCGGCAGACTGATGATATCGGCAAAGACAATCTTCACGCCTCCCAATATCATGAGGGCGGCTGCAGCCTTGCCCACCACTTTGTCAGCCACTTTTGCCTCGGCGAGGATGTCGGGTGAGCGATGCAGCAGTTGCAGCAAGTCGCTGATGCCCGAACCGTCGAAGGCAAATCTCTCTCCCTCTTTCGTTTTAATCACCAACGAGTGTTTTCCCTCGTGCAGCATTTTCTTGATTTGTTCCATACAAACACGATGTTTACAGTTTGTCGCTGCTGAGCTTCAGCCCCTCCACGAACTGGTCGATTTTCGCCAACTCGTCAGGTATCTGGATGCGTTGCGGACAATGGGAAATACACTCTCCGCACTTCACGCAGTGGCTCGCCTGGCGGA
>CAVDCP010000004.1:0-155390 GCA_963607545.1 bacterium | reverse complement strand
CACGACCGATGAATGTTGGATATACAGACGAAAAGAATGTGTAGAGACATGTCAAAGTATATTAGACACCTGCTGACATATGATATATACGGATAATTTTGAACATCTACTTATATGCAACCTATATTTATAGCTGGCCCGTGCGTGATAGAAACGCAAGAGCTGCTTGACACAGTGGCCGAAAGACTTGTGGAAATAAACCGCCGGCTTGGCGTTGACATAATATTCAAGTCTTCGTTTGACAAGGCAAACCGCACTTCATTGAAATCGTTCCGTGGACCGGGACTTGAGAAAGGATTGCAGATGCTCTCCGACATAAAGTCGAGGTATGGACTGCGCGTGCTGACCGACATACACGAGAGTTGGCAGGCGAAAGCCGTCGGCGAAGTGGTCGATGTGATACAGATACCGGCATTCTTGTGCCGCCAGACCGACTTGCTCGTTGAGGCTGCAAAGACCGGGCGTGTGGTGAACATAAAAAAAGCACAGTTCTTGAGCGGCAAAGACATGGCCTATCCCGTTGAAAAAGCTCTTGATGCAGGTGCCAAGGAGGTGTGGCTCACCGAGAGGGGAAACATGTACGGATACAACAATCTGGTGGTTGACTTCCGCAACATCCCCGACATGCTTTCGATAGTGCCCCGGGTGGTTATGGACTGCACGCACAGTGTGCAGCGTCCCGGAGGGGGAGGCGGCTGCACGTCGGGCGACCGCCGCTTCGTGCCGGCAATGGCAATGGCGGCAAAGGCATTCGGTGCAACCGGATATTTCTTTGAGGTTCACCCCGACCCGGACAACGCTTTGAGCGACGGCCCTAACATGTTGCAGCTTGATGACCTCGAAGGTTTGGTCAGAACATTGAACAGTTGACGCAATGGACGAAAAATATATTGAGAAATTGAAGCATGTGCGTGAGTATGCCGCACAGTGCATAAAAGACGAAGCCGAGGCTCTGCTGGAGCTTGTGCCGCAGCTTGACGCGAATTTCGACAAGTCGGTCGAACTGATAATTAATTGCCATGGCAAGGTGATCGTGACCGGCGTGGGCAAGAGCGGACATATTGGCGCGAAGATTGCCGCAACACTGTCGAGCACGGGCACTCCCTCGTTTTTCATAAACCCGCTTGATGTCTACCACGGCGATTTGGGGGTTATGACCCACGACGATGTGGTGCTGGCCATAAGCAACTCGGGGCAGACCGACGAGTTGCTGCGGTTTATTCCCATGGTGCTGCACATGAACATCCCGATTATAGGCATGAGCGGAAACCCCGACTCGCTCCTTGCCAAATATTCTACGGCGCACCTTAACATTAAAGTGGCAAAGGAGGCCTGTCCGCTCAACCTTGCCCCGACAAGCAGCACCACTGCCACGCTTGCCATGGGCGATGCGCTCGCCGTGGCTTTAATGGAGGTGAGAAACTTCAAGCCAAAGGATTTCGCGCAGTTCCATCCCGGCGGCGAGCTGGGCAAACGCCTTCTCACGACGGCAAGCGACGTGATGCGCACCGATGACCTGCCCATTGTCCCGAAGACAATGAATCTGGGCGAGGCCATAATCCTCGTAAGCAAAGGCAAACTGGGACTTGGCGTGGCACTTGAAGAGGGCCGTGTCATTGGCTTGATAACCGATGGCGACATTCGCCGGGCAATGGAAAAGTGGCAGGAGAAATTCTTCGACAAGACCGTGGCCGACATAATGACCACTACGCCGAAGATGGTTCTGCCCTCGGCGAAGATAAGCGAGATACAGAAAATGATGAACCGCTATAAGATACACACAGTGTTGGTTGTAGACGAGGAATGCCGGTTGAAGGGCATCGTTGACCATTATAGTTGTATGCTTTAACATGACATATATGAAATTGCGAAGTTTCATTGTATTTTTTTTGTCGTGTATAGCATTTCAAGGTCATTCGTTGCCGAGTGATTCGCTTATTGTCAAGCAGCTGAAGAATGAGGGCGTGAGTTTCTCGCACAACAACAGTGTGGTGCTGCTGATGAACGGCCAGGAAAAATTCGACGATATGTTCAAGGCCATTCGTCAGGCCCGTAGCAGCGTACATCTGGAGTATTTCAATTTCCGCAACGACTCCATAGCCCACATCCTTTTCGGACTGTTGGCCGAAAAGGCGCGCGAGGGGGTTGAGGTGAGGGCTCTTTTCGACAGTTTCGGCAATGAGTCGAACAACCGTCCGCTGAGGAAAGTGCATCTTGACTCAATCAGAAATTCGGGAGTGGAAATATATGAGTTCGACAAGATACGTTTCCCTTGGCTGAACCATGTGTTCCATCGTGACCACAGGAAAATAGTGGTCATCGACGGGCAGATTGCCTATACAGGCGGGATGAATGTTGCCGACTATTACATAAACGGCACACGGCAGGTGGGGGAATGGCGTGACATGCACTGCCGCATTGAAGGCGACGAGGTGAACAGTCTGCAGGCGATATTCCTACGCATATGGAACCGAACTGCACGGCAGAATGTCTGCGGCAGCAAATATTACAGACCGTATGGAAACTCCAGCCATTTCACAGGACTGAAACCTGACACTTGTGCCACTGCCGGTAAAAAGACGGTAGGCATTGTCAACCGTGAACCGCTGGTGTCAAACGAGATAATACGCACCTTTTATGTTGATGCCATCAACGATGCCGCCGACAGCATAAAAATAGTGAACCCGTATCTCACTCTGAACCGCAAGTTGAAGAAGGCTTTGCGCAATGCCGTGAAGCGCGGCGTGAAGGTGGAGGTGATGGTGTCGGCACATAGCGACATTCCGCTTACGCCCGACTGCGTGTTCTATAATGTGCATAAACTTATGAAACGCGGTGTTGACGTGTATATATACAAGCCGGGTTTTCACCACACAAAAGTGATAATGGTTGACGGAAAGTTCTGCACGGTGGGTAGCGCCAACCTCAATTCGCGCAGCTTACGCTTCGATTATGAGGAAAATGCCGTGATTGTTGACCGTTGCACCACAAAGCAATTGGATGCAATGTTTGATGCCGACAAGAAAGAAAGTTTCAAACTTACGCCGCAGACATGGAATGAATTCCGCACGCCTTGGCAGAAATTTGTCGGATGGTTTGCGCATTTGCTCGCCCCGTTTCTGTAGAATTTGCCTGGCGGCGGGGCTTTGCTGCCTCGCCGCTTCGCGGCAGAAACGGAGGTGAAACGCAGAGGGTCTTTCGTCTGGCTGCGGCAGATTAAAGAATGCGTATTACTCTTATGCCCGTTTGCGACGGATGCTTCTGCATGTATTGGTAGAGTGTCATGGGTTCTTCCACGACTTTTTTGTGCAGCATTGATGCGTTGAGAAGATGCAGTCCGTCGTTGTGCCACACGGCAATGCCGATGTGCGAGGTGTCGAGTCCGTTCTTCTTGGTTACTATGGCAAGGATGTCACCGTCGTGTATGGCGTTTCTGAAAGCGCGGTTGTTTGCAATCGCTTTCTTCGGAATGTACCGGTATCTGTGTCCTGAAATGGCTTTCTCTGTCTTGCGTATGGCATTGGTCAATGTTGTGTCGTTTGCAAGCATGGGATATTGCTCGCGGTGCGTGGTCATGTAGTTCACGGTTAGGTCTTGGACGGCGGTGAAGGGATAGGCCGCCGACTGCGTTTCCTTCACAAAACCCTTCTTGGTGTTTTCTTCAATCCATTGGGTGAAATAATGCTGGCGGTTGACATACGACACTTCGCCGTTGGCATATCTTATCATGCGCAAGAAATGCAGATAGTCGTTGAATGATGTCTTGGCTTGCTTTACACACTGGTAAATGGCAAGCACATTCTCAACGTAGGTGGTGCAGTCGAGTTCCTTTATGTTCACGACAAGCGTTTCTTTGGCATTGCGGTCGAGGGTTTTTGCCACATAAGGAGTGCCGATGAGTTTCCGCGCTATGTAAAGTATCAGGTTTTCTGACTGTGACTGCTTTGCCGCATCGTGCATGATGCGCACGATGATGGCACTGTCGGTGCTGCAGACACCGGTTTGTGTGTTTGCCTTGACTGCGGCAAACGAGAGCAGAAATGCGATGAGGACGATGATTTTTGCTTTCATGTTCAATGGCTTTTGTCTTTTTTCTTCTTCCCTTGTCTTCCGAAATTGAAGCCGGCATACACGTTTGTGTTGCCGAAGAAATTGCTTGTGGAAAACTGCTTTTTCTTGTAGTTGTATGAATGTATTATGACACTTGCCCCACAATACCATTTGGTGTTGTTCCACACAATGCCGAACCGGCCCACGCCGTCGATGTTCAGGTTTTTCATGGAGAAATCGCGCAGCGAAAACCCTTTGTGCTTGGTGTCGCTTGTAGCTTGCTTGTAGCCGACTGCCAGCGACAGCGATGCGGCAAACAACCAGTTGTGGGCGAAAACCCAGTTGTAGGCATATCCGCCCGACAGAGAGTAGTCGGTGTAGCGTATCTTGCCGAAAGTGAGGCTGCTGTCCATTCTCTCTTTGGCTATATCCTCGCCCAGTTCGTTTGCCACGAGAGTATAAAGCGTGTTCCAGTCTACGCTTAACGTGTGGTGTGAATAGCCTAACCCCACAAGAGGCGAACCGCAGCTTTTTCTTTGCACTGTGCTTTGGCTGAAGGCGGCGGGGTAGGAGAATTTGCGGTGGTTGAATATGTAGTAAAGGTTAAATCCCTTGATGCCGACGCGGAGCCCGTCATATCGGAGGTTTCTTATGCTTCTCGTGTCGATGTCGTCGCCGAGCGAAAGTTCTTTTATGCGGTAGTCGGCACCTGATTTCCGGTAAAAAAGGTCGATGCCTATTTGCGAACTGTATAGGCTCAAGTCGAATTCCTTTTTATTGTTGTTGCCTTTCAGGTGCTTGAAATCGAGTGTATATCCGAGGAAAATCCAACGCCAGCCAATGTATGGGCCAACCTTCGACGTGAGGCTGGGAGAAAAGGAAAAGTCGTTGCCGCGTTGGCTTCTGATGCGGTATCGTTCATAACTGTTGGTGTTTTGCAGCATGAACGTGTAGTTGTAGTGTTGAGGCTCGATGTAGTTGGTGTCTACTTTGCTGAATTCCTTCACAAATTTGTACATATTCTGCACCGCACGCTTGAAGAACGGACGCTTCAGGCGTGTGCTGTCGGTTTGCGCCTTGCATCCTGACGATGCCAAAGCTGCAACCGACAAGAGGAGTGCAATGTGGCGTAACGACATCGTGGCGGTTGTTATAGCTTGCCGAGAATTCTGTCCATGACCCAGTTTACGGGAGTCGCGCTCACGCTCGTGCATTTGCAGATGCTTATTCCCTGCAGGTCTTCGATGACCGACTTGATTATGGGCAACTGCACATAGGGCGGATTGGGCACGCTTATGCTTGTGGTGCCGTCGCTTGTCACCAGCGTTATAGGGTCGTAGTTGTAGATTGAAAACGACAACATGCCTTTGTCGCCAATCACTTCAACGCGGTCTTCCTTGGCACTTTTGTGTCCGGCGAAGCACCATGATCCACTGCCCGGAACTCCGTTCTCGAACATGAAACTTGCACTTATGCTGTCTTCTGCCTTGTACAGGTGGGCTCTGTTGGCGCAATATCCATGTGCTCTTGTTATCACTCCAAATATATCTTGCAGAAGATCGAGTTGGTGGGGAGCCAAGTCGTAGAAATATCCGCCGCCTGCAATGTCGGGCTGTAGCCGCCACGGCAGGTTGCGCGAGCTTTGGTAGTCGAGGTCGCGAGGTGGGACGGAAAACCTTATCTGTACGTTTGCGATATTGCCGATAGTGCCCGAATTGATAATCTGCCTCACTTTCTGGAAATAAGGCAGGTAACGCCGGTAGTAGGCAACAAAGCACGGCACACCGGTAAGTTCGCTTATACGGTTGATTCTCGCACAGTCTTCATAGCTGGCAGCCAACGGCTTTTCTATGTAGACGGGCTTTCCTGCTTTCATGGCCATTATGGCAAATGTGGCATGGCTTGACGGTGGCGTGGCTATATAAATGGCGTTGACATCGGGATCGTCGATGAGCTCTTGCGGGTCGGTATACCATTTTGCTATGTTGTGGCGTTTGGCGTATGACTTTGAT
The DNA here is from genome assembly GCA_963607545.1 of bacterium. Taxonomy (GTDB): domain Bacteria; phylum Bacteroidota; class Bacteroidia; order Bacteroidales; family Bacteroidaceae; genus Prevotella. The sequence continues at coordinate 149,328 of CAVDCP010000004.1, read as the reverse complement.
TTCTCGGCGTTGCGGCTCATTACGGCAACGACGTGCGACCCCGAAACCTCATTGAATGCAGGCCCAGACTTCTTTTCGGTCACTTCTCCGCAACCTATGAATCCCCAACTTATTTCTTTCATGCTGCTCTGATTGTTATTTAGGGTTGTTGTTGGTTTCAAGCCAATGGTCGATAAGTATGCGCGCGAGGCTCAGCTTTTCGGGTATTGTCGGCAGGGCATCCTTGTGAAACCAACCGCCGGTGGCAAGTTCGGAGTATTGCAGGTGTATGTCGCCGCTTTCATATTCTGCATAAAAGCCCACCATTAAGCCGCAGGGGTATGGCCATGGCTGCGATGCATAGTATTGAAGGTTCTTGATCGTAAGCGATGTTTCCTCTTTCACTTCACGGCAGACTGCTTCTTCGAGTGTCTCTCCGGTTTCCACGAAACCTGCAATTAGACCGTAGAAATTGCTCTTGAAGTTTTTTGCATGCACCAACAACAGTTCGTCACCTTTGTGTATGAGCACTATGATGGCAGTGGCCAATTGTGGCCACATGGTTTTTCCGCACTTTGTGCATTTCTTTGAAATCTCGGTATGCATTGTTGTCGGTGCTCCGCATGCTCCGCAGAAGCGTGTGTTGGAATCCCAGTAGAGCAGTTCATGGCATTTGCCGGCCTTCAAGTAGAGCTTGTAGGGCAGTTTGTAGTAGGACTTGCGCAGTCCGCACATCTCGTAACGGCTGCTCTGCTCTACGGGAGTGTCTATCCTGTAAGCTTTTATTTGCACGTCATTGTCTGTCGGCGATATGTCCATTACATGCGTGTCGGCATTTATGTGTGTCGGCGCGTCAATCTGGCAAGGAATGGTGTAGGTGTCATCATCCTGCTTTTCAAGAAGAACTTCGTCGTTGTAAAAAACAAACCAATAGTTCATATATTGTCGCGTTTAAGGAATTTGTCGTGAAATGTAATTCCCATGCCGGGCGGTTTGTTGGGCCGGGACGGCATGGAATGTGGCTTGCTATTTGTTGGGTATGTTCTCTTTTATCAAACCGTGGCGGTAGGCGTAAAGCAATCGTTCAAGGTCGGCAATTTGCTTTCCGAGTTCCATGCCTATGTCGGTGTCGGCCACGCGCATTCTGTGTGAGGCCATTTCCACGATTTGTGTGGTGCTTTTAATGTCGGTGCATTTCTGCACAGCATCGGTTGTGCTTGTGAAAGGTTCGTGCTGCACCAATACAAATCCACGGCTGTGATACACCAAAGTGTAGCCCGCTATGCCCGTTTCCTTGTGGTAAGCCTCTGAAAAACCGCCGTCGATGACCATGAGTTTGCCGTTGGCTTTTATCGGGTTTTCGCCGTTGCAGACGTGTACGGGTACATGTCCGTTTATTATGTGGCGGTTGTTGCCCACAAGTCCGAAGGAGTCCATGATTCTATCAACGATGCATTCCTCGTTGCGCAGGCGGAAATAATTGCCTTTCACCTCGTTGTGCGTGTCTTTGTCTGCAATGAAATACCGCTCGAATGTGGCCATTTTCGATTTGTCGAACAACGGACTGTCCGGGCCACACCACAGATACAGGAAATAGTCGGTGGCATAAGAGCGTTCCTCTTTGGTAGTGTCGTCCTGAAAAGCAGTGCGTATCATTATGCCGATATTCTGCAACAAGTCTTTTCCGTGGAATGTGTTTGACGGACTGATTTCAACATTTTTGAGCGTACCGTCATCGTTCAACGGGATGGAGGCATGGAAAAGAAGATTGTTGTTGTATATTGCATACATGCAGCCATGCTGGAGTAGCAGTCTGATGTGCTTGTGCAATTTCTCGCTTATTTGGAAAGAGTGGTGCAACTTTGCCATAAGTTGCTTCTCTTCCGGGGTCAGCTCGTTGGGATTGTCGGGCGAAATGGTGGGGAATGAGTTGCTTTTCAGACTGTAGGTGTTGCCGTCAAGTTGTATCGTTCCGTTCTCGTAGTCGATAAACTTGAACAGTTCGCGGTTTTGCATGCCCCATTGCGGATGCTTTTCGTAGATAGCTGCTTCCTCTTTAAACTGTATTATGGTTATTGCTTTGTGCATCAAAGCAATAAGACGTTGTGACTTTTCGTCGATGTGGAGCGAGTCCGACGACGACAGTTTGGGAATGAATTCCTTGCAGGGGTCGTCTCCATAGGTTTCCATCGCGAATGTTGCGAGCGGCACGAGGTTTATGCCGTAACCCTCTTCAAGGGTTGTAAGGTTGGCATAGCGCAACGACAACCGAATGACATTGCATATACAGGCGTTGTTTCCGGCAAGTGCCCCCATCCACAGAATGTCGTGGTTGCCCCACTGTATGTCCCAACTGTGGTAGCGCGACAGTGTGTCAAGGATGATGTGTGCCCCGGGCCCCCGGTCGTAGATGTCGCCGAGGATGTGCAGTTGGTCGATAGACAGACGCTGTATTACGTTGGAAATCGCGATGATGAAGTCGTCGGCCCGGCCTGTTGAAATTATGGTGTCGATGATGACATTCACATAGTCGGCTTTGTTGGCATCGTCGGTGCGCTCGTGCAAGAGCTCCTGTATGATGTAGCTGAAATCTTTCGGCAACGATTTCCTTACTTTTGAGCGCGTGTATTTGCTCGACACAAGACGGCATATTGACACGAGTTGGTGTATGGTTATGTGATACCAGTCGTCAAGGTCGTCCTCAGTGGCTTTGATTAATTCAAGCTTTTGGTCGGGATAATATATGAGGGTGCAAAGCTCGCGTTTGTCGCTTTCGCGCAAAGTGTTGCCATACAGTTCGTTCACTTTCCTCTGTATGTTGCCCGAGGCGTTCTTTAAAATATGCTGGAATGCCTCGAACTCTCCGTGAATGTCGGCCAGAAAGTGTTCCGTGCCTTTGGGCAAATTCATGATTGCCTGCAAGTTTATTATCTCGGTGCTTGCTTCGGAAATGTTCGGAAATGATTGCGACAGAAGCTGCAGATACTTTAAGTCGTTTATTGTAGGGATGTTGTTTTTCTTCATGTCCGCCATATTTAAAAGTTGGTGATGAGGCTTTCTATATGCTTTGCCAGTTTGTCGTCGGTTGCGGCAATGGGCATGAAGCCTTCGGTAAGTGTAGAGTTGTTGTTCAAAACATACATCATTCTCGACGCAAATCTTATTATGCCTGCTCTTTTGAGTGTTGTTGACATCTTGTCCTCGTCGTAGTTGTTGAGTGTCAAATAGTCGGCAAGGTCTTGTAGTAAGTGCCGTGGCAGATTACCACGCCGTAACAGATGTTTTATATATAATAACTTGAAACAGATTGTTTTTATTGTGTCGTCGTTGACTTTCTTCCGTTTCAGAAACGAAACGATGCGTTTTCTGGTGAGGCATTCGTTGTCGTCGATGACTTTACGGTACATTTCAAGTGCATTGTTGGCCATTTCTTCACTTGAAATGAGTGAGGTTTGGCATGCGTTGTTTATGCAATATATGTGGGATATATTGCAGTTGGCTTTGATTAAAGCCTTTTCCGCGTTGCCGCATACATGCAGTCCCGTTGCAAGATGGCTGATTTTGCGTTTGAAATATTTCTTGATTGGCGACTTTCCAAGCCTTGTCGAGGCAGGAAGACCTTCTATACAAGTGAAAACAATGGGTATTCCGCGCTTTGAAAAAGATTCGCAAAGTCTTGTGAATGAGTCGTTCCATGTGCCGAAGATATGCACGACATCAGGAAAGTCGTCGGCCACGGTAATGCCTTCGGCCTTTTCTGATGTGTGCTTAAGCGTTTCATACATTTCGTAGTTTATGTATTCGCGCCTGTTGCTTGTCGGTGCTATGAAACTTATTCTCATAACTTGTGCGTTGTAAAGTCAGTCTTGTCGGTATTTATGTATTTTAGCGTGTTTTTTAAACTGTTCCACAAAAGACTGATTTCATACGGCACAATCCGTATTTTCTGCATGGGTTCGTTGAATGACTTGAATTTCTTGTTGGCGATGAATGTCCTGATTGTGACGGAAAGTACAATCGACAATATCGAAACGGCAAGCAGATTCCACCTGTGAGTGACTGCCGCGAAAACTCCTGCGGCAATTGCCAAGATGTAGTTGGCGTGCATTGCGAAACTGTCGGCAAATGTAAGCAGACGATACCGGAACGGAGTTTGCATATGATGTTTCAAGTGCATGTAATACATGTTCTTGTCTGTCCATCCTTTTTTCGTGGGTGTATCTTCTCTGACCGAGCCTTCGTATGATGCTTCTACCAATGTGTTGCCTTGCGTGGCATATTTGTTTATGATGAAATCATATTCCCCGTTGCGGTGTTGCAGGTTGCCTCGGTAGCCGTCCCCGTTTACAAACATGCTTTTGCGGAATGCGATGTTGGTTCCGTTTGTGCGGTATGCGGTGCCGCGCCGTGCCTGATTCATAAGGTAGCACATTGTGCGTAGCCGCACAAAACGGTAGAACGGCTTCGTAGAAGGGGTATAGTTACTGTAGCCGATAACCAAGTCTGAACTCTCGCAAAAGTTCCGTGCCATGGTTTTTAGCCATGTGTCGGTTTGAGGGGCGCATTCGGCATCAAGCAAGACAACCCATTCGTTCTTTGCGGCTTTTACTCCTAACGAAACCGACAACTTTTGTTTGCTCATAAACAAAGAGTGGGCCGGAACAAACGTACTGCGTAGTTTCGGGTTGTTGTAATGGTTTATCACAGCCTCTGTTGCCAAGTCGCCCTGTTCCGATACTACTATCACTTCAAATCCGGGTTCATAGTCCTGCGTCAGTATGACTGGCAAGTGCAAATCCAACGCTTTAGCATTGTTGTGGGCAAGTATTACTACCGATACCGGCTCATTGCTGTCTGCCGAAATCTCAGACTTGCCGTTGTTGCCGGTTTTTCGCAGAAACGGATTGGCAAGTACGGAGAGTACGGCGGACAGAATGACGATGCTTCCGAATATCAGTGTAAGTGTATCAATAATCATAAATCTTCAGATGTGTATCCTTGGGGTAGCGGACGGCAGTTGTATTGGCTTGCCATTATTTCGCCGTAGGCTCCTGCCGAACGTATTGCAATCAAGTCGCCACGGTGACATTTGTTGAGTTCGATGGCTTTTGCAAAGACATCGCTTGACTCGCAGATTGGCCCTACAACATCATACGTCTCCTTGTCATCATGGCTTGAAAGATTCTCAATCTTATGCAGTGCCTGATATAATGCAGGGCGAATCAGATCGGTCATTCCGGCATCTACAATGGCAAATTTCTTGAAACTTCCCTGCTTTACATACAACAGTCGGGTGATGAGAGTGCCGCACTGTGCAACGATGGAGCGTCCCAATTCAAAATGCAGGGTTTGTTCAGGGCGCAAGTTGAGGTGCTTGGCGTAAGTGTCAAAGTATGCCTTGAAATCGGGGATTGGTTCTTCCTGAGGGTGGTCGTAGCTTATTCCGAGGCCACCGCCCACATTTATGCTTTCTGCTCTAATGCCAGCCCGTTCCAACTTGTCCTGCAAATCGTTTATGCGGTTGCACAGTGCCTCGAAATCACCCATGTCGGTTATTTGCGAACCGATGTGGAAATGAAGGCCGACAAACTCCACGTTCTTCATGCCTGCGGCTTCCTCGATGACATTCTCCATGTCTTCCATGGCTATACCGAATTTGTTTTCGGCCAATCCTGTGGTGATGTTGGCGTGTGTATGTGCCCCGATATTAGGGTTGATACGGAATGCCACTTTGGCTATTTTGCCCTTTTCTCCGGCAAGTTCGTTAATCACTTCCAGTTCGGGAATGCTCTCTACATTGAAACAGGCAATGCTCTTGTCAAGCCCGAGGTTTATCTCCCAATCGCTTTTTCCCACTCCTGCATACACTATCGATGTCGGGCGGAATCCTGCATTGATTGCGGCGTTTATCTCTCCGCCGCTTACACAGTCGGCCCCGAGGCCATATCGGCTTATGATCCGCAACACCTTTTCGTTGGCATTGGCTTTCACTGCATAGTGCACGAAAAAGTTTCTGTGTTTTCCTACTTCTTTGCTTATCGTGTCAAGAGTCTTGCACAGCAAGTCGGTGTCATAATAATAAAACGGGGTTCTTATCTTGTTGAAATTATCTACTGGAAACATCTTTTATATGGTAATGCACACATTGGTGTGCCAGTGTGAAATGTAAATCTTATAAACAATATACATGTGACACCGCCATTGGTGTCACATGTCATGCAGCAGTGCTTCTTTCCTGCTTGTCGTTATGCCTTGTCGCTTTTGGCGAAAAGTGTGTCGCTCAGGCTTTGGAGAGCCCGCTTCTTGTCAGACTCCTTTATAAGGAACGATATGTTGTAGTTTGACCCGCCGTATGAAATCATTCTTACTGGAATGTCTTTCATTGCATCAAGCACAATGGTCTCAAATCCGATATTGCTCCAGTCCAAGTCTCCGACGACACAAACGATGCACATGTCGGTATCGACAGTCACTGTTCCGTATTTTTTCAGCTCGTCCACGATGTCGTTCAGGTGCGAGCAGTTGTCGATGCTCATGGATACGCCCACCTCGCTGGTCGTAATCATGTCGATGGGGGTTTGGTAGCTTTCGAAAATCTCGAACACCTTGCGCAGAAATCCCGTGGCGAAGAGCATGCGGCTTGACTTTATCTTTATTGCCGTGATGTTGTCCTTTGCGGCTACGGCCTTGATTTTGCCCTTTATCAGCACGTTGTCGATGATGGTGCCTTCGGCTTTCGGGTCGAGAGTGTTTTTGAGTCTGACCGGAATGCCGGAGTATTTTGCAGGCTGCACACATGTCGGGTGCAGAATCTTTGCCCCGAAATAGGCCAATTCGGCAGCCTCTTCAAAGTTCAGCTGGTGTATGGCCTCTGTCTTGTCAACGATTCTTGGGTCGTTGTTGTGCATGCCGTCGATGTCTGTCCATATCTGAATCTCTTCGGCAGGGAGTGCGGCACCGATAAGCGAAGCGGTGAAATCGCTTCCTCCACGCTGCAGGTTGTCCACCTCACCGTATGCGTTGCGGCAGATGAAACCTTGTGTTATATATATCTGGTAGCCTTCGTTTTCTTTCATCACCGCACCGAGCTTCTCTTTTATATAATGTGTGTCGGGCTCGGAATTCTTGTCGGTGCGCATGAAGTCGAATGCCGACAGGAGCTTTACTTTTACGCCTTTCTCCAACATGTAGTTTGTAACCATGTTGGTGCTTATTATTTCGCCTTGCGCCACGATGTTCTTCTCCTCGAAGCTTGTGAACAGATCTTTCGTGAAAGAGCGCAGGTAATTGAACTCGCTTGTGAGAAATTCGCGTGTTAGCGACTTGTATTCTTCTGTGGAATACAGGTCTTCGACGTGTTGCATGTATTTCTTCTCAAGGCTGTTTATAATCTCATTTGCCCCGTCGGAGTTCTTTTTATAGAGATAGTTGGAAATTTCCACAAGTGAATTTGTCGTTCCTGACATTGCGGACAGGACAACGAATGTCTGTTCACCACTTTCGCATACCATTGATGCAACAGACTTCATGCGTTCCGGGGTACCTACTGACGTACCGCCAAATTTCATTACTTTCATCCTGATATTTGTTTATTTGTGCTGCTTTGTTGCGGCTTGTGCATCCTGTCTGCACCTATCGCCTCGTGTTACACAGCAACGTGTCATTGTTTTTTCTGTTTTTTGCCTATTTGTTGTAATCGTCTGTAATGTCGGTGAAACATCCGTTTTCGCATTTGTAGACGTAGCCAGGGTATTTGCCGATTATTCCCAAGTTGTGGGTGGATATTATTACAGAAGTCCCGGTGTGGCTTATGTCATATAAAAGACTGATAATCTGTTCGGCTGTGTCGGGGTCAAGGTTTCCCGTGGGTTCGTCGGCCACAATCAGTTGCGGACTGTTGAGCAGTGCGCGGGCAATGGCCACGCGTTGTTGTTCGCCGCCTGAAAGTTCGTGCGGAAACCTGTTTCCCTTCTCGGCCATGCCCACCAACGACAGTACCTGAGCGGTGCGTTCGTCAATGTCCTTACGCTTTTTCCAGCCTGTTGAGCGCAACACAAATTCCAGATTCTGCTTAACGCTGCGGTCGTGGAGAAGTTGGAAATCTTGGAATATGATGCCCATTTTCTTGCGAAGAGCCGGTATCTCGCGGCGTTTGATTGTCAGGAGATTGTGGCCAAGTACCTCCGCCTTTGCCGAATTGGCCTTTTTGAAATCCAGTTCGCAATACAGGGTCTTCAATAACGAAGTCTTTCCCGAGCCCACCTTGCCGATAATGTATACCAGCTGGTCGGTGTCCACTTGCAAATTTACATTGCCGAGCACCTGCTCGTCGGCTTGAAATATATTGGCTTCTTGATATTCTATTAACATACTAACCCCTTTTCCAATTAAAATGTCTTGCCGCAAATACATGTTTTTCTGCTTCCCCGTGTCAGGCATGTGTCTTTACAGTAGCCTTACACGGTCATTACGACATAGTGTGGAGATGTTGCATACATCTCCACACAGACCAACGGGCACAAAGTTACAAATTTTCTTTCTAATATATTGTTCGTTACATTATTAATGTTGTGCCAGCATGCAACAATGTCGCACTTTTCATTTAGCATTGGCATCAGTTCCTTTTGCGGGGCTTTGCGGCGACGTTGTGCACCGCAGGTATATCTCGTCAAATATGCGCCGCAGTGCAACCGTGTCGTTTATCGTGTTTCTTATTTCGGAAAGTTTGGCTTCGTTGGGAGAGTGCGGTATCCACAGGCGTATGTAGCCATGGCTGGAATATTTCTCTTCCATGTGTGCCACAAACCTGAGCCATTGTTCCTCGCCGTTCTTTTCGGGGTAGTGTTCAAGTCCATATTCAATGGCTCGCGTGAAAACCTCTATCGGGTCAAGGTCGCGGTCGGCCTCGGCTATTATTTTCCCGTATATGTTGCGGGGGGTGTGCGAAGCCGATGCACGGTGGTCTTCCACGGCCTCTTTCATTATGCGTATCTGTTCGTCGTTGAACCACCGCTTCAGCCGTTTGTCGGCAAGCAGTATCTTTCCGCTCAGAATATGGTGTGCGGCGCGCGGTCCCGACAGTCCCAAGTCGTGGTAGGCGGCTATCGTGTATGCCATGTCCACGTCAACCCCCACCGACACGGCAAGATTCAGAGAGTTTTTTATTACCCGGCTGACATGGCCCAGTCGGTGTGCCTTGTCGAATGCGTTGTATTTTGGAAGAATGTTTCGCTCTACAAACTCCATTAAATCGAGGCTTACGGTGCGTCTTGTCATAGCAATGCTGTTACAATAATTTGCAAAATTAATCTATTATGGCTAATTTTGCAAGAACAATCAACCAATTGTTTATGCACGACAAAAATATTTCTGTTAATTCGGCAACGGCCTGGTTGCTTGCGTCCAGACCCAAAACTCTCATAGGCGCAGTCATACCCGTTATGATTGGAATTGGGTGTGCGGTGTCGTCTTTCGGCCAACATGCGAGAATTGTTCCTGCTTGCCTGTGCCTCCTGTTTGCGTTTGTCATGCAAATCGACGCTAATTTCGTGAACGACTATTTCGACTACATGAAAGGAACCGACGACGAAACGCGCCTCGGGCCGAAGCGTGCCTGCGCACAGGGATGGATTACGGCAGCTGCAATGCGCCGTGGAATCGCGGTAGTGTCGGCTTTGGCTTGTCTGGTGGGGCTTCCTTTGGTGGCGTATGGGGGATTCTACATGATATTGGTAGGCTTTGCCAGTCTGTTGTTCTGCTTCGTCTACACGGTGTCGTTCTCTTATCTCGGACTGGGGGATTTGCTGGTTCTCGTGTTTTTCGGCATAGTCCCGGTGTGTCTCACCTATTGGCTGATGTCGCCGCATCCTTTCGCCACAGGCATGCCTGCTTGGGTCGTGGCCGATTCGATGGCTTGCGGTCTGGTGATTGACACCATGTTGTTGGTGAACAATTACCGTGACATTGACAACGACAGGCGTTCAGGCAAGAACACCTTGGTGGTGCGGATTGGCCGTGCGCCAGCTGCCATGCTGTTTCTCGCGCTCCCGTTTTGTGCGGTAATTGTCAACTTGGCGTGTTGTCGGCAGCAGTTAAGCGTGGTTTCTTTCTTGCCTATGCTGTATTTGCCGTTGCATGTAAAGACATGGTTGAGGATGAAACGGATAGGCAAGGGTAGGGCGTTGAACGGCATTCTTGGCGAGAACTCCCGCAACATGCTTGTCTATGGCATTTTGGAAACCTTGGCAATTGTTTTCGGGTGAACAGTCTCACAAATACGGATAATTCAGAACACCTACTTATAACAAAAGAGCCGACAATGCAATGATGCGTTGTCGGCTCTTTTGGAGATAACTGCTTTTATTGTTTGGCTTCTATCAAGAGCACTCTGCTTGAATAGTCGTTGAGCTTGTTGTAGTCAACATCGTGCGTGTAAGGTATTTCCAGACCGTTGCTCATGAGATATTCTCCGCTGAAGGTCTTGCCCTCAAAGCTCAACGGTTTGTTGTCGATGCGCACAAGTTCGCTCACGGTGTACTGCTTGTCGGGGTCGAGTCCGGCCATTTTTACGCGCGGTATGTGCTGGTTTACAAATGTTTCTGTTTTCCACCAATAAAACACTGCTTTCGATTTGGCATCGTCAACATACATGAGCGATGCTGCTCCGAGAAGGTCGTAGGGCGACAACAGACGGTAGATGTTGCCGAATTGCACCACCGGGCGTATCTGCTTGTAGGTTGAGATTGCGCGTTTGCACAACTCTTTCTCGTCGTCGGTCATGTTCTTGGGCTGTATTTCCATGCCCAGTCTGCCGCTCATAGCCACGTCAATGCGGAACTTCAGCGGTATGGTGCGGAATGTCTGATGGTTGGGGGCAGCGCTTATGTGCGAGCCCATGGCTATGGCCGGATAGAAATAAGATGTGCCCCATTGCATGTAAATGCGTTGCAGAGCGTCGGTGTTGTCACTGACCCAGAACTCGTCGAAATAGGGCAGCACTCCCCAGTTGGCCCTGCCGCCACCGCTGGCGCATGCCTGTATGGTGAGGTCGGGATATTTCTCCCTTATCTTCTTGCACACATTTATGAAGCCGCGATGATATTCTATGTTGATGTGGCTTTGCTCGTCGGCTGTCAGATATTGTGAGCCATAGCTGCTCATGTCCATGTTGGCATCCCATTTTATATAGTCTATGTCGGGATGCTTGCTCATCATGTCGTCTACTACGCCGAACACAAAGTCCTGCACTTTCGGGTTCGACAGGTCGAGCACCAATTGCGTGCCGCCACGTCCCAGCACAAGTTCGCGGCGCGGAGCCCTTATCACCCAGTCGGGATGTTTCTCAAACAGTTCGCTTGTCGTGTTGGTCATTTCAGGCTCAAGCCATATTCCGAAGTCTATGCCCTTTTTCTTGGCCTCCGAAATAAGACCGTCTATGCCGTTGGGCAATTTGCCTGTGTCAACCATCCAGTCGCCGAGCGACGAATTGTCGGTGTTTCTCTTATACTTGTCGCCAAACCATCCGTCGTCCATCACAAACAGTTCGCCGCCCATAGATGCTATGTCGCCCATCATCTGTGCCATGCCTTCTTCTGTGATGTTGAAATACACGCCTTCCCAACTGTTCAGAAGTATCTTGCGTTGTTTGTCTCCGTGTGCCAGCATGTATTCGCGTCCCCATTTGTGGAAATTGCGGCTCACGCCGCTCAACCCCTCGTCGCTGTATGAAAACGCCGTGACCGGAGTGACGAATTTCTCGCCTTTGCGTAGGCGGTATTCGGAATTGTACTCGTCGATTCCTGCAAAGAACTGATGATATTCGCTGTCGTTGGTGTTTACGCGCAGTTTGTAGTTGCCGCTGTAGCACAGGGCTGCACCGATAACCCTGCCGTCGTTTTCGTGGGCTTTGCCGTCGAGCGAAAACATCACTTCGGCATGCGAAGTGTGCGAATTTCGTGTTCCGTCGCGGTTTTCAATGACAAGGGTGCCGGGCTTAAGCGGCTCTTCGCTCACCTGTGCCTCGTTGGCCCACGACCCGTACAGGTGTGAAACCCACACGTTGCCGCGTCTGATTGGAAGATATGACGAGGCAAACTGCCGCAGGATCACGACCTTGTTCTCCTCGTTTGATATCTCTGTCCAGCTCTCTATGATGTCCACGTCAGAGTAGGCGCGGTAGCACACGGTGACATAAAAAGGATAAACCAAGTCTTTCATCTTTATGCGAAGCGTCTGCGAATGCCCGTCCTGGGCACGGCTGACGTTCTCCACTCCCATTTTCAGCGTAAGGTTTCCGTCGGCGTGACGCACCGACAAGGCGGCCTCTGCTGCACCGCTCAATCCGAATGTGGGGTAGGCATCGTGTGACGTTGGGTTGCCGAACGGCAGATTTTCGATGTCGGATGCCGACAGACGGCAACCGTAATAGACAAATTTCAGGGGTTCGCCCTTTGTGGCATCGACAACAATCGAAGTTGCCGGTGTAGACAAACTTAGCTTTTCTGCTTGCGCCGTTGTGCATAAGGGCAAGGCGAGCAATGCAACGATTAAGTGTTTCCAGTTATTTTTCATTTTGTTTGATTGTTTGACAAAAACCTTTTCAAGGCTTTGTGTTGTCGGTTGGAGATTTTGCACAAAGATACACATAAATTTCAACATTCGCTAATACTATTTTAACAAGAGGTTGCCAGTTGCTTGCAAATGGCTTCTGCCGATGCCAACCGTGCAACTGTGGCCACGCAGAGAGTGGGCCTACACCTATTATATATTATAGCAGTGCGCCAAAAACCAAAAGGACACAAATGTTTTTTTGAACATTACTTAACGGGTCTGAAATAATTTCTTCGGCAAATATTCATGTTTTCAATTTTAAGTGTTAACTTTGTAAACAAAAGAAAGCCTTGTCTGCAATGGAGAAAAAGATGCATTGACGGTTTCTTCATGTAAACTAACGGATAACGGTTTTAATGCGTGTGTCAACATCGCGTTTTTTCATTTATTGATATATTATGGCACAAAATATTTTTAGAGGCTTAGGCATCGCGCTGATAACCCCTTTCACTTCGGAAGGGGATGTTGACTATAAGGCACTTGCACGATTGGTTGAATATCAGATACAGAACGGTGCTGATTTTCTCTGCATACTTGCTACGACAGGCGAGACTCCTTGCCTTACAAAAGAAGAAAAGCTTGAGATAAAGAATCTTGTGGTTTCGGTCAATCACGGGCGCGTACCCATTCTCATGGGATGTGGAGGCAACAACACGCGTGCCGTTATCGAAGAAATACGCGATACCGACTGGAACGGCATCTCGGGCATACTCAGCGTTTGTCCTTATTACAACAAACCTTCGCAGGAGGGACTTTACCAGCATTTCAAGGCAATAGCCGAATCGAGTCCTCTGCCGATAGTGTTGTATAATGTCCCGGGGCGCACGGGTGTTAACCTGAAGCCCGAAACGACCGTAAGGCTTGCCGCCGATTGCGAGAACATCATAGCCATAAAGGAGGCGAGCGGAAGTCTGGAGCAGGTTGACGAAATAATAAAAAACAAGCCGTCGCGTTTTGATGTCATAAGCGGCGACGACGCTTTGACTTTCTCAATGGTGGCAAGTGGCGCGGCAGGAGTGATTTCGGTTATAGGCAACGCTTTGCCCAAGGAGTTCTCGCGCATGATACGCCTTGAGTTTAACGGTGAGTATGAGGCAGCACGCAAGATACACCACCGGTTCACCGAGCTCTACACTCTGCTGTTTGTCGACGGCAATCCGGCCGGTGTTAAGGCCCTGCTGCACGAGATGGGGTTCATCGAGAACGTGTTGCGCCTGCCGCTTGTCCCGACACGCATAACTACATTGCAGAAAATGTCTGACATATTGAAGACATTGAAAATTTGATATTCGTAAGGCAACGCACCGTGCCGTGTCATTGCACAGGCATTGCGTCACAGTGGCGTTGCACATTTCCCGTTTGCTGAATATCGTTGGCTTATGCGTGACAGGTTGGTGTTTTGGCCTGTACTTGTTCTACTGACACTTGCATTGTTTGTCTTGAACATAGTCTATGGGGCGGTGCATATCCCCATAGGCGATGTGTTGCGTGTGCTGGTGTCGGGCGGACACGACGACGCAAGTCTGTCGTTCATCATCCTTCAGTCGCGGTTGCCGAGGGCAGTGGTTGCGCTTTTGTGCGGCAGCGCGTTGTCGGTGTGCGGCTTCATGCTTCAGACAATATTCCACAATCCCCTTGCCGACACGTCGTTGCTCGGCATCAGCAGCGGAGCGGGCATCGGCGTCGCTTTTGTCATGCTTCTGTTTGGAGGCAGCATAAGCGTTGGCGCACTCAGCATGGGAGGCACCTTGGCAGTGCTTGTAGCCGCCTTTGCCGGGGCAGCCGCCGTGGCATTCCTCATGTTTTCGCTCGCTTCAGTCGTGAGAAGCAATGTCGTGTTGCTCATATTCGGCATAATCATAAGCTATGTGGCTTCGTCGGTGATTCTCCTGCTCGATTTCTTTGCCTCGAAAGACGGCCTGCAGTCGTTTGTGGTGTGGGGCATGGGCAGTTTCGACAATGTGTCGTCGGGCCAGCTCCCTTTGTTCTCGGCCATTATACTGGTAGGACTCGCCTTGTGCATGACGCTGGTGAAACCGCTCAACGCCACCTTGTTGGGTACAAACTATGCCGAGAATTTGGGCGTAGACACACGCAAGCTGCGCAACAAAGTGCTTGTCGTGGCCGGTCTTATGTCGGCTGTCACCACAGCCTATTGCGGTCCGGTTACTTTTCTCGGACTTGCCGTGCCGCACATAACGCGCATGGCCTTGCGGTGCGACGATTTCCGCACCTTGTTGCCAGCGTCGGCACTTGTGGGCGGCGCATTGTCGCTCCTTTGTTGCCTCTGTTGCTACCTTCCGCCTGAAGGCGGTTGTTTTCCCATAAACTTCATAACTCCTGTAATAGGTGCGCCGGTGGTTTTTGCGGTTATATTGAAACGCAAAATATAGCAAAACCACTGAAACCGCCCGTAGCATGCAAGTGTCAATGCCAACGAAAAGAGCCTTGCCGCACCGTTTCGTAATGCCTCTTGCACATTGTTGCGCATAGCGGCGGCGTGTGTGTGGCGTATGGTGTACGCATGTGCCGCGTGTGCAGTATGTGCGTGCAGCGTATGCAGCACATTACATGCGGGGTGGCCGATGTGTCGGCGGCAGGGCTTGACTGAGGCTGCGGCATGCCCGCTTGGCTTGCGAATGCGCATCAGCAAGCCTCGGGTGATGCGCTTGGGCGTTGCGTGGTGAAAAACTTTCCCGCAAAAATTTGAATTTCTGCATAAAAGATGTACTTTTGCATGGAGAAACAACAACGGCATAGCCGACAGGCGGGCGTTTTGCCGCCATACGGGAATATAGGCCATTGTAGACAACAAATTTGCGTATGCATACAAAAGAAGAAAAACTGCAAGCCTTCGGGCGGTTGCTTGATGTGCTCGACACATTGCGCGTGAAATGCCCTTGGGACAGGAAACAGACAAACCGGAGTCTGCGTCCGAACACGATAGAAGAGACCTACGAGTTGTGCGATGCACTCATGAAAGACGACACCTACAACATCTGCAAGGAGCTGGGCGATGTCTTGCTGCACATTTGTTTCTATGCGAAGATAGGTGACGAGCAGGGAAAATTCGACATTGCCGACGTGTGCCAGAAACTCACCGACAAACTTATATTCCGTCACCCCCATGTCTATCACCCCTCGCAGGTGGGCGCGCCCGACCCGAAACCGTTGCCTTACGGCGAGAATCCCGATGAACAGACGGCAAGCGTTTCGTCGGCACAGGAGGTCATAGAAAACTGGGAACAGATAAAACTGAAAGAAAAGGACGGCAACAAAAGTGTGCTGTCGGGTGTGCCCGATGCCTTGCCGTCGCTCATCAAAGCCTACCGCATACAGGACAAGGCCCGCAATGTGGGCTTCGACTGGGAGGACAAAGGCGATGTATGGGGCAAGGTGAAAGAGGAACTTGGCGAACTTGAGGCAGAACTGCGTGAAGGCAACCGGGAAAAATCGCTTGCAGAATATGGCGATTTCCTGTTCAGTTTGATTAACGCCGGACGCTTGTATCACCTTAATCCCGACAATGCTCTGGAACTGACCAACCAGAAGTTTATAAGACGCTTCAACTACATTGAGGCCCACAGCATAAAAATGGGAAAGCCGTTGAAGGACATGACTCTCGGCGAGATGGACCGGTTGTGGAATGAAGCCAAGGCACAGGAAAAATAAAATTACTCCGGCAGACATTCCCGGACATATGTTTTCGGGAAACGGCCAGGACAGTGTGAACGACAAAAAAAACTGGAAAATGAAACCAAGAATACTGTTTGCAAGCATTATGACATGCGCCGCAATTGCCTTTCTTGCGACAGGCTGCGGTGACAGGAAAACCAAACCGCATGCAGAGGCGGCAGAAGAAACCTCCGAAACTGCCGACACCACTGTATATGGAGTGTGTGGCGAAGGCACGTCAATGCACAGTCTGCAACTCGTTACCGACTATGGCGACACGGTGACTTATGCGATAAACGACGAGGGCGAGCCCATGACCGATGTGCAGGGCGGACTGATGGCCGGCGACCATGTTGCGGTTGTCGGAACCAAACACGACGGCGAGATGGTTGCCGACAGGGTGATAAACCTCACTTCGTTGCTCGGCCACTGGACAAGCATCGACAGAAATTTCGAACTCGAAGAGGGCGGGACAGTAAAGTCGAGCGTCAAGGCGGAAACAGCACCGTGGACAACATGGAAGATTTTCAACGGAAATCTCGTGCTCAACCGTGACACTTTCGTGATATATAACTTGGGGGCCGACTCCCTCTACATAGAAAACGACAATGGAATATACGCTTTCAAGCGGCAGTATTGATTGTTATGGAACCATTCAGGGTGCACATATTGGGATGCGGATGCGCATTGCCCACAATGAGGCATTTCGCTTCGTCGCAGGTTGTTGAAATCCGCGAAAAACTGTTCATGGTGGATTGCGGCGAAGGGGCACAGGTGCAGCTGCGGCGTGCAAGGCTGCGCTTCACTAAAATAAGTGCCATCTTCATAACGCACATACACGGCGACCATTGCTTCGGACTTATTGGTCTCATCTCGACATTCGGGATGCTCGGACGCACCGCGCCTTTGGCCATATACGCACCAAAGGATTTGGAGGATGTGCTGAAGATAATGATTGACAAGTTCTGCAACGGCTTGGAATATGAAATAGAATTCCATGCAGTTGACACCAAAAGAAAGGCGGTGATATACGAAGACCGCAGTCTTACGGTGGAGAGCATTCCGTTGCGTCACAGAGTGCCGTGCTCGGGCTATCTGTTCAGGGAAAAGCCTTTGCTGCCGCACATCCGGCGTGACATGATCGACTTCTACAAGATTCCCGTTTCGCAAATAAACAATATAAAGAACGGGGCCGACTGGGTTGACAGCGAGGGCAATGTCGTGCCGAATGAAAGACTTGTGGTGCCCAACCAAAGCGCACGCAGCTATGCTTATTGCAGCGACACGCAATATCTGCCGCAGTTGAGCGAGATGATACGGGGTGTGGACACTCTGTATCACGAAGCCACCTATCTGAGCAGAGACGCGGAGCGGGCAAAACTTTATTGCCACACTACTGCGGCACAGGCGGCTCAAGTGGCAAAGGATGCCGGGGTGGGCAAGCTCGTGCTCGGGCATTACAGTGCAAAATATGATGACGAAAGCGAACTGCTTGACGAGGCAAAATCGGTATTCGCAAATACAATGTTGAGCGACGAGAACATTATTGTGGACGTGTAGTTAAATATGGTTAACAAAAGGGGAATATATAATCTTTCTGTTTTTCTGTTCAAATAAAAATGGCTATTTTTGCCGTAATAAAGAAATAAATGGTGCAATTATGACAAAATTCGTCCTTACTATACTATTCTCATTATTGGTGTTCGGTGTAAACACTGCATCTGCCAACAGCAGTAATGCGGTGGAAATGATTGACACCGAAACACAGAATGTCACAATTTCGGTAACGGAATCGTCGGTACATGTGAGCGGTGGCAACGGTCTGGTGCTTTCTGTCTATAGGATTACCGGCGATTGCATACTTAAAGTGAAGGTCGAAGGAAATGACAAACGCTTTGATTTGAATCTGCCTAAAGGGTGCTATATCCTTAAAGTAGGCAAGGTTGTGCGTAAAATCGTGATAAAGCAATAAGTCGTTTGGCAATAGTGCGTTGTATATTTGCAATGCTCGTCGCAGCATTGTTGTTTTCGTGCCAAAACAAGCAACACAAAAAAGAAATCAGACTGGAAAGTTTCGCCGGTTTGAGTGATTCCCGTTATGCGGTCGATGCATCGGTCGTAAGGCACAATGTGTCCCGGCTTTTGGCTGCCGACAACGATGTTTGCAAGCTCGACCGTTTTGTGAGGGAATATTATTCCGACGGAAAACCGTTTCTGTGGATAACCAAACAGGGTGTTACGCCTAAGGCCGACAGCGTATTGGCATATCTGGAAAACATTCCCCGAATGGGTTTCGACAGGGAAAAATTCTGCTATTCGACAATAAAGGAAAGTCTTGCGGCTTCGCGCGCGTTGGATTTCGGACAAGGCAAGGCTGATGTCAACGATGTTCTTGCACGGTTGGAATACAGTTTGTCGAAGGCATATTTCAGATATTGTATAGGGCAACGTTACGGCTTCGTAAATCCCTCAAAGCTGTTTAACAGTGTTGATGTGAGAGACAGCGACTCGATAAGGGTGAGTTACCGAATGTTGTACGACGTGAAGACAAAACGTCCTGACAATGCTTTCTATGCCGAGGCGTGCGCCGCCTTGCGCAGTCCACAGTCAGCCGGGGATTTCTTGCACAATTCAACACCGCACAACAATCTGTTCCGCATACTTGAAAAACGCCTTGCCGACAGCAACGATGCCTATGAACGCAAGCTAGTCTTGTGCAATATGGAGAGAAGCCGGTGGAATCTTTACGACTATCCGCAGGACAACAACAAGTATGTTCTTGTTAACATCCCTTCAAGTCACTTGTGGGCAATAGACAACAAACAGTGCCTTTCAATGCGCATCGGATACGGGGCATCTGATACAAAAACCCCGCTCATCACAAGCAAGATATTCAGAATGGACTTCAATCCGCAGTGGGTTATCCCGAAAAGCATCGTGAAGAAGTCTGTCGTGCAGCATGCCGGCAACAGTTCCTATTTCGAAAGCCACAACTATTACATATACGATCGCATTTTGGGAAAAAGCGTAGACCCGTCGTCGGTTTCGGACGTGATGCTTCTTGACAAAAGATACCGTGTCATTCAGCGTGGAGGCAAGGGCAATGCGCTCGGTAGGGTGATATTCAGGTTTGACAACGATTGTGCCATTTTTATCCACGACACATCAAATCCCGGAGTGTTTTCAAAGGCAGACAGGAGCGTGTCGCACGGTTGCGTAAGGGTCGAGAAACCTTATGAACTGGCGGTGTTCATGCTTGGAAAAACCGATGATGACGTTCTCGACGACATCAAGTATGCAATGACATACTCCGACAATGGCGAAAACGTGAACGGGGGGAATGGCACTGCTTATGCAAAGCGGAAAAAACCGATTGGGAGTTTGCGCGTAGAACCAAACATCCCGGTGTTTATCACATATTATACAATGTATCCTGACGTGAACGGGACATTGCAGATATATCCTGACGTGTATGGTTACGACCAGTTGCTGTATGGTCGCCTGACCGGATTCATGTAAAGACTTTTAATGCACTGGCAGCGGAATGAAGACGGAAAGGCAAAAATATTTCTCGGATGTAGTGAACCGGTACAGTGAGACTCTGTATTGGAAAATACGGCGTATCGTGCTCTGTCATGACGATGCAAACGATGTTCTGCAAAACGTGTTCATAAAGGCGTGGAACAATCTGGACGACTTTCACGAGAAATCGAAAATATCCACATGGCTGTATAGGATAGCGATAAACGAGGCTTTGGACTTTCTGCGGAAACAGAAGCACATGGTGACTGCCGCATCGGCAACCGGCGACAACTCGGTGGCCAACATGCTCATGGCCGACGAATTCTTCGACGGCGACGAAGCCCAGGCTTTGTTGCAGGAGGCAATAGCCCGGTTGCCCGACGTGCAACGCGTGGTGTTCAATCTGAGATATTTTGAAGAGATGAAATATTCGGACATGAGCAAACTGCTTGACACGTCGGAAGGCGCGCTGAAGGCAAGCTATCATATCGCGGTTGGCAAGATAACCGGTTTTTTGAAAGACCACGATTAAACCAATGACACTTTGTTACGTCTAACAGGTAAATATGCAAAATAAATATGTCAACAGATTCCTTCATTAAAGAAAAATACGGAAAACACCAGCCATTCAGAGTTCCGGCAGGCTATTTTGAAGGTCTGTCCAGTCAGATAATGGCTCATACCGACAACAGGCAGCCCTTGAAAACACCCGGGCTATGGGGAAAATACAAAAAAGCCCTGTTGCTTGCGGCCTGCTTGTGTGCCTTTGCTGTCAGCACGGCAATATATGTGCATTCTGCTTACGATGCCGACGAAGCTGTGGCCAAGGGCAACTTGCCGGGAATGTCTGACGACCATTCAATGGAGAGCATAGCAGACTATACGATGCTCGACAATGAAGATATATATGCATTGGTGTCCAATTATTAAACTTAAAAGCCTTGAAAAGATTCTTTATCATAATAATATTGTCGGTGTTGTCTGTGTCTGTGGCGTTCTCGCAGGGCAACAGAAAATTCGATCCTGCCCGGTTTGAGGCTGATTTGGAAAAGTTCATAACCGCCGAAGCACGGCTTACGCAGAGCGAAGCAGCTAAATTTTTCCCTCTGTACAGGGAAATGCGGCAGAAGCAGATGGCGTATTTCAAGAAAGACCGAAACTTGTTCAAAAACATAAAGTCCAACGACAACAAGGCTTGCGAAAAGGCAATCAGGGAGCATGATGCCAATGAAATAGCGATAAAAAAAATACAAAGCACTTATCACGGCAAGTTTCTCAAAGTGCTGTCTCCTTCAAAAATCCTGCAGATAATGAAGGCGGAAGACAAATTTCACCGGCAGTTGTTCTCACGTTCTGGTTCGCATAAGGGAGGACGCAAGTGATGTCGCGTTACTTTATTGAGTTCTGTTATGACGGGACACGCTATCACGGCTGGCAGATACAGCCCAACGGCAATACCGTTCAGGCCGAGTTGCAGGATGCGTTGCATAAAATATTGCGGAAAGAAACCGTTGTCGTGGGTGCAGGGCGTACAGACACAGGCGTGCACGCCCGGATGATGGTGGCTCATTTCGATACCGAAGAGGTGATTGACTGCGTACAATTGGCTTACCGCATGAACCGTATCGTGCCGCACGACATAGCCGTTTACTCGGTTTATCCGGTGAACCCCGACATGCACGCACGGTTCAGTGCCACCAAACGCACCTATCATTATTACATACACACGCGAAAAGACCCGTTCGCGAGCAAGTTTTCTTGTGAAATGCACTATGAACTCGACTTTGAACTGATGAACAAAGCGGCTGCACATTTGCTGGATGTGCAGGATTTCGGGGCTTTTTGCAAGAGCAATTCAGACGTTAAAACAACGATATGCAGTATTTCAAAGGCCGTTTGGGTGAATGACGATGAAACCCATTGGCATTTTGTTATTTCGGCCAACCGCTTCCTGCGCAATATGGTAAGGGCCGTTGTCGGGACATTGGTAGAGGTGGGCCGTCACAGACTTACGTTGGAAGAATTTGACAAGGTGGTTGCAAGCGGAAACCGTTCGAATGCAGGGGAGAGTATGCCGGGCAATGCCTTGTTTCTGGAGAAAATCGAGTATTGAGGCTTTATAAGTAGTTATTGTATGTGGTTGTTGTTGGCTTTCCTTTCGGCGGCACTGTTGGGTTTTTATGACATAAGCAAGAAAAGCGCGCTGAACAACAATGAGGTATTGCCTGTTCTGTTTCTGAACACGCTGTTGTGCAGCCTTATTTTCATGCCGTTTATTGTCTTGTCGTCTTGCACGCATGTGTTGGACGGCAGCCAGTTTCATGTAGGGCATTACGGCATTGCCCTGCATTTACGCATATTGCTCAAGAGCTTTATAGTGCTGTCTTCATGGATAATGGGCTATTTCGCAATGAAACATCTGCCCATTACGATTGTCGGCCCGATAAATGCCACGCGTCCTGTGTTTGTGCTTATAGGTGCAATGGTTGTGTTTGGCGAGCATCTTAATGTCTATCAGTGGGTGGGTGTCGTTATAGCAATCGTGTCGTTGTTCTTGCTCGGTAAAAGCGGCAAGAGCGAAGGGATAGATTTCAAGCACAACAAATGGATTGTATTCCTCCTCGGGGCAGCAGTTACTGGTGCAATAAGCGGATTGTATGACAAGTATTTGATGGCCTCGCCGCAAGATGGAGGCGTGGGGCTTGACCGTATGGCTGTGCAAAGTTGGTATAATGTCTACCAGAGTATTATAATGGGAACGGCCATACTTGCCGTATGGATTCCCGGCAGACAGAAGGGAACGCATTTTAAATGGCGTTGGAGCATAGTTTTGATAAGCGTGTTCCTCAGTATGGCTGATTTCCTGTATTTCTACGCCTTGAGCTTGCCTGGGGCAATGATTGCTGTCGTTTCAATGGTGAGAAGAGGAAGCGTGGTTGTAAGTTTTCTGTTCGGGGCAATGATATTCCATGAGAAAAACCTCAAAACCAAGGCTTTGGATGTGCTTCTTGTGATAATCGGAATGGTGTTCCTTTATATCGGAAGCCGGTGAAATTGGTGATGAAAGACGGCTTCCTTCACCTTTTGTTATTTCTTTTTTGCAGATTTTAATGTAATGCGATACAAGAACAAAAGGTATCGCCTTATGGGGCGCAGATGCATCCACAGAAATGAATATGTTTTCCATTTGACCGAATCGGTGCGCTCTATTTTGCTCCGGCCTTTCCTGTAAAACCCTATTGCATACCCATGTATGTCGGACATGCGGCATTGCTCTGTGCCAAGATTGCCGTCGCCCATAAGCACAACGCGGTCGCCTTCGATTTCTGTTAGCCGGTGCAGCACATAACGTTTGGGCGATATTTCGGCCAAAACCACGTCGCCGACATTCACATTCTCGGCCTTTTTGAGCAGAGCCTTGTCGCGGTTGTCTTCCAGAAAAGGGCGCATGCTTATTCCCCTTAGCATAAGGGTTACGGTGTGCCCACTGTCAAGCAAGGCTATAATCTGGGGGATTATCGCCTCATTCTGAAAATGGATGCGTTTTATTTCTTTATCGTTGAATGGCATAATATGGCGGCTTCTTTGTTAGGCAGACATTCCAATGTATAGTTGGACGTGGATAGTTCGATGAGTTTTATAACCGTGTCGCAAGTGTTTCTGAACACCTTTTTGTCCCATTTCATTGTTGAACACGAAGGGAGTATTTGCGAGAAAGCCATTGTGGGCGTAAGTTTGGCGATACGGTTTTCGCTTGCACGTTCTATTTTGATTATCGCTCCGAGTCGGGTTTTTATGTTGCGGTAGCATGGAGTCTTGCCGCTCCACGGACTTCCGTATATGTATGCCTCGCCGTTGATGATGCGTATTACTGGGTTGTCGTCGTTTATAAGGTCGCATCCGGGTATGTTTTCAATCCACAGGCTTGTGTGCGTGCTTTTCCCCGTTCCGCTTTTTGCCGTGAATGCATAGCCCCATTCCCCCTGCCTTATTGCCGAGGCGTGCATGAGTAGGGTGTTGACGAAACTTCCGCTGAATGCAAAAGCCATCATTATGGCATTGTTCAGTCCGAAAGCCCTCATGGGTTTGTCCCCGTTCAGAGCGCATGAGCATATGGAAAAATCGCCGTTTGATTGCAGCATGCAGCAGTTGCGGCGTTTTACGTCCTTTATTATGAACTGATAGTCATTGCCGTTTACGCTATCGACAATGGTGTCGCCGTTGCCGGTGTCGAATGTGCCCACTCTTTCACGGTATTTCTTGCTTATGGGGCGCAGGTTATCGTTAACGGTCAGCGAAAACAGTATTTCAGATGCGGGAGTGTCTGTTCTGAACACACGAAATGAGGGCAACAAGTCGTTCTCGTCGTTCTTGTTGCCCACAAACGTTATTTTAATACACAAACCGGCGATGGAATAAAACCGCTCTGTCGTTGTCCTTTCGTTGTCAATAAAGCCATTGTCGGCGTTTTGTGTATGGATGCCGTTCATCGGTATGTGGAAAAGTGGTTATTTGCCTTTCTTTTTCTTTGCTGGCTTTTCCTTGGTCGCTTTTTCTTTTGTGGCAATTTCGTTGGCCTCAGGTTTTATCGGAGTGAAGGCAAACTCATTTGCTGCGATGTATTTTATGTCGTATCTACCCTTGTTGGTATAGCGTTTCTTCATCGAGAAGTATTTCTTCTCCAGTGCCTTGCGCGTAGGTGCATAGGTGGTTACGCAAGTAGGGTAGTCCACGCCGCGCATTTTAAGGAAGTCGCGGAACTGGTAGGAGTAGTTCTCACGGCTGTACAGGAAATTGGTCTTGACATCTACCCATGCCGAATCGACTTCCATTATGTCTGTGAAATAAACAGTGGAGTCGTTGAACGATGCGGCAAAGCCATACATGTAAAGTTTCTCCTGCTTGTTTGAAGCCTGCGTGATAGCAGGAATCAGTGCCAGTATTAGGACGAAAAGTTTTTTAATGTTCATGTTTGTTTTGATGTTATCTGCCAAGATATGATTTCAATGCTTTGTTCTTGGTGTTGTTTCGGAGTTTTCTTATTGCGCGTTCTCTTATCTGTCTCACCCTTTCGCGTGTCAGTCCCAGTTTCTTGCCAATCTCCTCCATGGTGAGTTCGTGTTGCCCGATGCCGTAAAATGCCTCAAGCACATTGCGCTCCCTGTCGTTAAGTATTTGCATGGCATTCACGATTTCGTCTTTCAACGACTGCATAACCATTTCGTCGTCGGTCGAAGCCGACTGGTTGGGCAAGGTGTCAATCAGGGCTGTGCCGTTGTCAATGCCCGACAAAGGGGCATCTGCAGAAATCTTTCTTGCGTCGAAATGCAGTGTCTCCTCAATCCTGCCTTGGGGAATTTCGGTGTTGTCGGCAATCTCGTCGATGCTTGGTGTGCGCTCGTTCTCCTGTTCAAAGCGGTGCACTTCGCGCTTTATTTTGCGCATTGTCTCCACTTGGTTGGCGGGTATTCTTACGATTCTTCCCTGCTCGACAAGTGCCTGCTCGATGCTTTGGCGTATCCACCACACAGCGTATGAGATGAATTTGAAGCCGCGTGTCTCGTCGAATCTTTCGGCGGCTTTTATCAAACCTATGTTGCCTTCGTTGATGAGGTCGGGCAGACTTAGTCCTTGATTCTGGTATTGCTTGGCCACAGAAACCACAAAACGCAGGTTGGCTCTTGTCAATTTCTCCAATGCCTTGGCATCGCCAAGTTTTATTTGTCTTGCCAATTCCACCTCTTCTTCAACCGAAAGGGCACTCTCGCGGCTTATATCGTGCAGATATGCAGCAAGAGAAGCACTCTCGCAATTGGTGAATTTCTTGGTTATTTTCAACTGCCTCATTGGATAAGCGATTTTGATAATATTACAAAATTAGCTAATTATATTTAGAATGGCAAATATTCAACTGCATATTTTGTAACAATCGGTGGTCAAGACGAAAAAAGTTGTGTAGGTTAATACCTGCACAACTTTTTCGGTATTGCGACGTTTTGAGTCGGAATTGTCTTGTCTCGGACTTAGTTTTCTTCCAGAGGAACTGCGAAATACGATTTCTTTCCGCTCGGGTTGATGCCCTGTATGTAAAGCACGGGGTCTTTGCTTGTAGAGGCTTCTTTCACGATGTTCTGAAGGTCGTCTATCGTTTTCACGCTCGTGTCGTTCACCTTCTGGATTATAAATCCTTTGCTCACGCCGGCGGTCTTGAGCTTTCCGTTGTTCACTTTCAGCACTTCAAGGCCGTATGCTATGTTGTACTGGCGTTTCTGTGCATCGGTTATCTCGCGGAAATTGGCTCCCAGCACGTCGAGGTCGGCCTTTTTCACAACTTGCGTGTTGCCCTGCTCGTTTTTCAGAGTGACGGTTTTCGTGGCTTTGTGCTTGTCGCGCAGATAGGTAAGCGACACCTTGTCGCCGGGACGCTTCTTGGCTATTATTTCCTGAAGTTCGGCCATCTTGCTCACCGGTTGCCCATCGACCGACGTGATTACGTCGCCTTCTTTAAGTCCGGCTTCCTGGGCTGCACTTTCGTCTGACACTTTGGCCACATATATGCCTTCCATTGTTCCGAGGTCAACATCCTTGCCTTCCTCCTTTTGGGCATCCACATAGTTCTTCACGTCCTGACCGCTGATGCCGATAATGGCACGCTGCACTGTTCCGAACTTCTTGAGGTCGTCAACCACCTTGTTCATGATTGATGTGGGAATGGCAAATCCGTATCCGCTGTACGATCCGGTTTCGGAATAGAGCATCGCGTTGATTCCGATGAGTTCGCCGCGCGCGTTTACCAAAGCACCTCCCGAATTGCCGCGGTTTATGGCGGCATCGGTCTGTATGAACGACTCCACGCCATTTTGGTAGAGCGACCTTCCCTTTGCACTCACGATTCCGGCAGTCACGGTATTGGTGAGGTTGAACGGATTGCCCACGGCCAGTACCCATTCGCCAACCTTGATGTCGTCGCTGTTGGCTATGGTTATTGCCGGAAGGTTCTTGCAGTCTATCTTTATCAGTGCCAAGTCGGTTGTTTTGTCAGTGCCGATGATGCGTGCAGAATATTCCTTGTTGTCGTTGAGTGTGACGGTAAGCTCGTCGGCACCTTCCACGACGTGGTTGTTGGTTACGATATAGCCATCGGTCGAAATTATCACGCCCGAGCCCGAACCTTGCTGTTTCGGGGTGCGCACGCTGCGCTTTCTTGTGCCTCCCTTGCCTTGTCCGGGAGAGTTGAAGAATCCGAACGGGTCGGAGAAGAAATCGCTGAACGGGTCGCTTTCCACTTCAACTGTCTGGATTTTTGAGTTGCGTGTGTTTAGAATGTGCACGACAGTGGGGAGAGCTTTTTCTGCTGCGAATGTGAGGTCGATTGGTTGTCCGGCTATTGCTGCGGGTGTGTTGCTTGCCAGTGCGCTGGTTGGCATACTTGACGGCAATGCGATTGAGAAGATGCATGCCGTGGCTAATGCAATTCTTGAATACTTTTTCATTTGCTATATTATTATGTCTTGTTCGTTTTATAGCGTGGATTGCAAGTTCCACATGTCTTTAATTGTGGTACAAATATATGCGCAATATTTGTTAACGGGACAATTTGTCAGTAATCTTTATTCCATTTTAACACAACCAAATTGCATATTAACGGCTATTAATTGCAACTGTCGGCTTTTTTGCATACGTTTAGCAAACGCGCGGCATACGGTGCATGTGTGTGCTCCGTATGCCGCGCGAGTGTGCAGCGTTAGGTTGTGTGTGACGATTGCTTATTGCTTGCCTGTCAGTTGTGCGTCCATGTTTGCGGCGGCACGCCTTCCGTCGCCCATGGCGAGGATAACCGTTGCCCCTCCGCGCACTATGTCGCCTCCGGCATATATGTTGGGTTTCGAACTTTGCATGCAGTCGTTCACGACGATGGTGCTTTTCCTGCCCAGTTCAAGGCCCTCTATCGAGCGCGGAACAAGCGGGTTGGGCGACACTCCCACGGCAACCACCACTTGGTCTACATCAAGTGTCAGAGTCTCTCCTTCAACCGGAACGGGACTCCGGCGACCGCTTGCGTCAGGCTCGCCAAGCTGCATCACTTGCAGTACGGCCTGCTTCACGGCTCCCTTCTCGTCTGCGATGTATTCTATGGGGTTGTGCAGCGTGAGAAATTTTATGCCTTCTTCCTTGGCGTGTTTCACCTCTTCAAGTCTGGCGGGCATCTCTGCTTCCGAGCGACGGTAGACAAGAGTGACATCGCCACCGAGTCGTTTCGCGGTGCGGCAAGAGTCCATGGCCGTGTTGCCTCCGCCCACGACGAGCACCTTGCGGCCTATGTTTATCGGCGTGTCGGTGTGTGGGTTTGCGGCATCCATGAGATTGATTCTCGTGAGATACTCGTTGGACGACATGATGTTGAGTGAGTTCTCGCCCTTGATGCCCATGAAATTGGGCAAGCCTGCGCCCGAACCTATGAATATTCCCTTGAATCCTTCGTCTTCAAGCTGGTCTATTGAAATGGTCTTTCCGATGATGCAGTCGGTGTAGAATTTCACTCCCAGTTTCTTGAGGTTTTCTATTTCCACATCTACAATGCGGTTGGGCAGTCTGAATTCGGGTATTCCGTATTTCAATACTCCGCCAATCTCGTGCAATGCTTCATACACATGCACGTCGTAACCCTTCTTTGCCATGTCGCCGGCAAAGCTCAGTCCTGACGGGCCTGAACCTACGACCGCCACTTTTATGCCGTTGTCGGCGGCTTTCTGCGGTATGGCAATGTTGCCGCTGGTGCGTTCATAGTCGGCAGCAAAGCGTTCGAGATAGCCGATAGCCACGGCTGGCTCGTTCATTTTCAGATGTATGCATTTGCTTTCACACTGCTTTTCCTGCGGACATACACGTCCGCACACTGCCGGTAAAGCCGATGTGCTTTTCAAAACTTTTGCTGCGGCGAGGAATTGTCCGCGCTCGATGTTCTTGATGAATGACGGGATGTTGATGTTCACCGGGCATCCCTCGACACAGGTGGGCTTTGCGCAGTCGAGACAGCGGTGGGCTTCGGTTATGGCCATGGCTTTGGTCAGGCCGGTATTCACCTCTTCTGTTCGCGTTGTGGCACGGTAAGCTGCATCGAGTTCGGGCATCTTTACACGGCTTATGGCTTTCCGCTCTTTGG
The DNA here is from genome assembly GCA_963607545.1 of bacterium. Lineage (GTDB taxonomy): Bacteria > Bacteroidota > Bacteroidia > Bacteroidales > Bacteroidaceae > Prevotella. The sequence goes on along the minus strand of CAVDCP010000004.1, from coordinate 120,380 downwards.
GCGACATCGCTTTGCGCAAGTCTGAACGCCATGTGGCATTGCGGTCGGTGAGCTGTTCTATCGTGTCTTCAACGGGCGGCTCGTCCATTGGCTCAGGCTCTTTCTCGGTGCGGTCGGTTTCCGACAGACTGTCAATGTGTTCTTGGAAATGTTCCATTTCTTCACGCTCCGCATCCTTGAACGTGCCCATGCGTTTGAACATTTCGTCCCAGTCAACGAGTGCTCCGTCGAATTCCGGGCCGTCGATGCACACGAATTTCATCTTGCCTCCGATTGAAAGACGGCATGCTCCGCACATTCCTGTTCCGTCAACCATGATTGTATTGAGCGAAACGTCGGTCGGTATGTTGTATTTCTGGGTGAGCAGGCAGCAGAATTTCATCATGATTGGAGGGCCAATGGCAAACACCTTGTCAATGTGTTCCTGGTTTATGTATTTCTCAATGCCAATCGTTACCACGCCTTTTTCGCCATACGACCCGTCGTCGGTCATAATAATAAGCTCGTCACTGCTGCTTCTTACCTCGTCTTCAAGTATCACGAGGTCTTTGTTGCGGCCTGCTATCACAGAGAGCACCCTGTTTCCGGCTGCCTTCAAAGCTCTAACGATAGGCAGCATAGGGGCTGTTCCTACACCGCCGCCGGCACATACGACAGTTCCGTAATTCTTTATGTCGGTGGGATTTCCCAACGGGCCTACTACATCGGTTATGTAGTCGCCGACGTTAAGCGAGCATAATTTGCAGGAAGAAAGCCCTACATTTTGCACGACGAGCGTGATCGTACCTTTCTTTGTGTCGGCATCGGCAATCGTGAGCGGTATTCTTTCGCCGTTGCGCCCTATTCTTATTATTACAAAATTGCCTGCTTTTCTGCTTCGGGCAATTAGCGGAGCCTCAATTTCAAATAGAAACACTTTTTCTGAAAAGCGTTCTTTCCTCACTATTTTATTCATGGTGTTATGTATATGGTTGCTTGTAGTTCGGTTGCTTCTGGTATGGCGGTATGGTAAAGGCCCTAAATTCAAAATGGGTGCCTGGGGATTTTTATCTCCAGACACCCATAGTATGGTCGTATCAGAAATTCTTGTCGTCGAGCATTTCGAATCCGCAATAAGGCACAAGTGCTTTCGGGACTCTTATTCCCTCGGGGGTTTGGTTGTTTTCAAGAATGGCCGCAACGATGCGTGGAAGTGCCAGTGCAGAACCGTTGAGGGTGTGGCACAACTCAATTTTCTTCGTCTCGGCGTTTCTGTAACGGCAGTGCAGGCGGTTGGCCTGATAGCTTTCAAAGTTGGAAACCGACGAAACCTCGAGCCATCTCTTTTGTGCTGCGCTCCAAACCTCGAAATCGTAGCATATTGAAGAGGTGAAACTCATGTCTCCGCCACAAAGTTTCAGAATGTGGTAGGGCAGTTCCAGTTTCTGGCACAAGCCTTCAACGTGCGTCAGCATCTCGTTGAGCGACTCGTAGGAATGCTCGGGTTTGTCGATACGCACAAGCTCCACCTTGTCGAACTGGTGCAGACGGTTCAGGCCACGCACTTCCTTTCCGTAAGAACCGGCCTCTCTTCTGAAGCATGCAGAGTATGCGCAACGCTTGATGGGAAGGCTCTTTTCGTCGAGAATCTCGTCTCTGAAGATGTTTGTCACTGGCACTTCAGCCGTCGGAATGAGGTAGAGGTTGTCAAGCTGGCATTGGTACATCTGCGCTTCTTTGTCGGGCAGCTGGCCTGTTCCATAGCCTGATGCTTCGTTCACGACAAACGGAGGCTGAATTTCCAGATACCCGCTTTTGCGTGCTTCTTCAAGGAAGAATGCTTCAAGGGCACGTTGGAAACGGGCCATCTTACCTATATATACAGGAAAACCAGCTCCCGTAATCTTGACACCAAGGTCGAAGTCAATGAGATTGTATTTCTTGCACAAGTCCCAATGGCACAATGCATCTTCGGGCAGTTCGGGTATCTGTCCGCCTTCTTTTACCACGATATTGTCGCTGGCATCCTTTCCTTCGGGCACATCGTCGTTGGGAATGTTGGGTATGGTGCAAAGCAGAGCGTCTAGTTCTTTTTTTGCATTGGCTTCGCTCTCTTCGAGTTCTTTGTTGCTTTCTTTGAGTTTGGCTACATTAGCCTTTATTTTCTCGGCCTCGTCTTTGGCTCCCTGCTTCATGAGCATGCCTATCTGTGACGACAATTTCTTCACCTCCGAAAGGTTGCTGTCGAGTTTCTGTTGCGCTTCACGGCGGCGTTTGTCAATTTCGAGTACCTTGTTTATTGCTTCTTCTGCATTCTCAAAATGCTTTTTCTTCAAGCCTTTGACAACGCGTTCAGTTTCCTCACTGATGAGTTTAAGTGTAAGCATATGCTAAAACGTTAAAATTATAATCGTATAGTGTATTGCAAAATTACATATTTTTTTTCTTCCAACAAGAAATGTGTCTGTAAAAAATCTGTAAGACAAGTGTCGGATAAATCCCAACAAAATGCAAATAAAACGTAAAATTGAAATAATTACAATTTTAAATTCTTTGTTTACGAAAGCTTTTGCTATCTTTGCAACCGTAATCAGACGTGCAACGGCATGGCGACATGTTGTAAATGGATTTCAGTCAAAGGCATGTTTGGTTTGAAATATAGTGAAAAAGAACTGCAAACAAGTTTGTAAAACCTTATAAAACATTATGAATATGAAAAATCTTAAAGGAACAAAAACCGAGAAAAACCTCATGGAGGCATTTGCCGGAGAATCTCAGGCCCGTAACAAATACACGTTCTTTGCGTCGAAAGCCCGCAAGGAAGGATATGAGCAGATTGCTGCCCTGTTTGAGGAAACCGCTTTGAACGAGAAGGAGCACGCCAAGATGTGGTTCAAGCTTCTTGAAGGCGGTGCCGTAAAAGACACTATGGCTAACCTGAAGGCTGCTGCCGAAGGCGAGAATTATGAATGGACAGACATGTATGCCAAAATGGCTGAGGAGGCCGATGAAGAAGGTTTCCCGGAAATTGCTGCTGCCATGCGCGGTGTTGCAGCAATAGAAAAGCACCACGAGGAGCGTTACCTCCGTCTGTTGCAGAACATAGAGGAGGGCATTGTGTTCTCTCGTGACGGCGACTGCATTTGGAAGTGCCGCAATTGCGGACACATTGTCGTGGGCAAGAAAGCTCCTGAGGTGTGTCCCGTGTGCAAGCATCCGAAGAGCTATTTCGAGCTGAACGCCGAGAATTATTAAATTCTGCGGTTTCCTTGCACCGTTTCTTTGCAAGACTACAAAAGGGGCTGGCTTCGGCAAAAACGAAGCCAGCCCTTCTTTTTCGGTGTGTGTTTGCGCTAAAAGCGCATGTTGGCAGGCGCGCTGCTATTTCAGTTCAAACTCGGCAGTAGCACGCACATCTGTTTCGCTCGCGCATATATAGGCGAAGAAACGGCCTGGAGTGGCGGTGAACCCATGCGTTTTTGTCGACCAGTATTCAAGGTCGCTGCATGTTATGTCGAAGCTGACGGTCTTGGTTTCGCCTGGTTCAAGGCTGATTTTTGCAAAGTTCTTCAGCTCCTTCTTCGGGCGTTCTTCCACCCATTTGTCCTCACCGATGAACAGCTCCACCACCTCTTTTCCTGCCACTTTGCCGGTGTTTGTCACCGGGACAGATATGGTTATCTTTCCGTCTTTTGTCATCTGCTTGCTTGAAAGCTGCGGCTTTCCGTATTTGAATGTAGTGTAGCTCAGTCCGTAGCCGAACGGGAACTGTGGCTGAACGTTCTTGGTGTTGAACCAACGGTAGCCGACGAATATCCCTTCATCATAATACACCTGCTTGTCTATGCCGGGATAACCGCGCTTTCCATTGCTGAAGCACGGATAGTCGTTCTGTCTTTTCGCGAAAGTCACGGGCAGTTTGCCGCTCGGGTTTATCTTTCCCGATATGGCTTCTGCCAGTGTCACGCCCGACATCGAACCGAGATACCAGCAATGCATCATTGCCTTGACATTGGCAATCCATGGAGTGGCGAAAGCGTTGCCGCCGAAAGTCACCACGACGATGTTCTTCTGTATTTTCGACAACTCGCTTATAAGCTCGTTTTGGCCGTAGGAGAGGTCATACGATTCGCGGTCGCCGTCCTCGCAGTCTTGCTTCCAGTTCTTGTTCAGTCCGCCTACGAATATTATAAGGTCGGCATTCTTCGCCTTTTCAAGAGCCTCTTTTTTCAGTTCGGCCTGTTTCGTGTCGTCAACGAGATCGATAGCGTCATACAACGGTTTGCCGGCACAATAGCCTTGGGCATATTCTATTTTGTCGCCATAGAGAGCCTTCAAGCCTTCCAAGGGTGACACGTCGCGTTTTGTCTTGAGCTCCGACGAACCGCCGCCCTCGCTCATGTTGCGTGTCGCGTTGTCGCCCACAACAAGTATTTTGCGGTATTTGTCGGGGTGCAACGGCAGTATGCTCTGTTGGTTTTTAAGCAGCACTATGCCTTCTTCGCCTATTTCCCGGCATGCGTCATAGTGTGCTTCGGAGCATTGCGCACCCACTGCTTTGCCGGGATTCATGGCCGTGCGGAAAATAAGTCTGAGCACGCGTTCTGCCTTCTCGTCGAGCACGCTCATCGGAATCTTGCCTTCGTTTATGAGCTTTTCAAACGGGTCGGCAAGGCGGTAGTTGTTGTAGCCGTTGCTGTGGTCTTCGGTCTTTCCGTTTGTGTCGGTGCCCATTTCAATGTCAAGACCGTTCATGGCAGCCTGCCAAGTGTCGTGGGTTCCGCCCCAGTCGCTTATCACGCAGCCGTCAAATCCCCATTCCTTTTTCAGCACCTTGTTCAGGAGCGAGTCGTTGTGGCAAAGGTGTTCGCCGTTCCATAAGGGGTAGGAACCCATGATCGACCACAGTCCGGCCTCCTGCACACATTTCTTGAATGCCGGCATATAGATTTCGCGGAACGCGCGCTCGCCCACATTCACGTTCACCGTAAACCGGTCTGTTTCCTGATTGTTGAGTGCAAAATGTTTCAGGCAGCATGCCACGCCGTTCTTTTGTGCCGCCTTGATGTATGGCACGGCCATTTCTCCGGCGAGATAAGGGTCTTCGCCCATGTATTCGAAGCTGCGTCCGTTGAGCGGAACACGGCATATCGTGGTGCCAGGGCCGAGCAAGACATCCTTGCCGCGAAAGGCAAATTCCTCGCTTACGGCATTTCCGTATGTCGCGCTAAGGTTGCGGTTCCATGTTGCGGCGAGGCAAGTGAGCGAGGGAAACGCCACGATGGAGTCGTTTGTCCAGTTGGCCGTGTTCCACGAATTCCAGTCCACCTCGGCACGCACTCCGTGAGGGCCGTCGCTCATCATGAGCTGCCTTATGCCCAGACGCGGCACGCCTGCCGACGAAAATTTGCTTTGCGCATGCAGTATCGCCACTTTTTCATGTGTCGTCATGCGCGACAGCGCGTCGTGCACGCGTTCTTCCACCGGCGCGTTCGGGTCGAGATACACCGGCGATTTTGTTTGTGCCATCATTGCAGTAGCGCAGGCAATGAGCAAAGCAGATGTTAAAACAATTGGTTTCATGTTGTTGTGTTATGGTTATTGGGTTTTCGTTATTCGTTGCATGGCGTGATGTCGATGACAGTCTTTGCCTCTTTCAGGTCAAAGCCCCGTGCCGTGAGCGTGGCTTTCCCGGCTTCTTTTCCGGCCCGGAACACGACAAGGCATTTGCCGTAGAATGCACGCCTGTTGTTGGCCTTGAACCTTTCGAGCGATGCCTGGAAACCGTTGTCCACGCCTTCAATCCGTGCCTGGCCTTCTGTGGAGAAGAAAATCTCGTTCATGGCATTGGGGCACAGGTTGCCGTCACGGTCAACCACCTCGACCGTGACAAACACAAGGCTTCGGCCATCGGCCTGAATGCACTTGCGGTCGGGGGTGAGCCTGATGCTGTAGGGAGCTCCTGCCGTGCGCATCGTTTGTGTGGCCACAACCTTGCCGGCCCGTCTTGACACAGCTTTCACCGTGCCCGGCTCAAACTTCACGCGCCACACGACGTGGTATTGATGGCTGTCGGCTTTGCGGCGTATGCCCTGGCTGCGCCCGTTTATGAACAGTTCCACCTCGTCGGCGTTGTTGTAGTAACACCAGAGGTCGATGTCCTGGCCCTGAAGCCAGTTCCAGTGCGGAAACAGGTGAAGCACGGTCTTGTCGGTCCATTCGCTTTGGTACATGTAGTACACGTCTTTCGGAAATCCCGCAAGGTCGATGATTCCGAAATAGCTTGAGTGTGCCGGGTAAGGGTATGGCGTAGGTTCGCCTATATAGTCCCAGCCAGTCCATATGAATTGGCCTGAGCACCACGGCGTGTGTTTCACCACGTCCCATGTGGCTTCGTGTGTCGAGCCCCAGGGCACATGGCAATTGTCATAGGCACTGCATTGGTAGCTGGGGTCGGTATAGGGCTTCCACCATGCGTCGGGAGCCTGCGTAACCGAGTCGCTCGGCATCTTGTAGAAACCGCGCGTCTGCAGTGCCGACACGCTTTCGGTCATTATGAAAGGTTTGCCGGGGAAATTCTGCGGCACATCCTTTATGTACTGATGGTGGTAGTTGAAGCCTACGATGTCCAAAGCTCCGCTTTTGAAGAGGTGGTTGTTGGGGTCAGGCTCGTTGCACCCTGCCGTTATAGGTCGTGAAGTGTCGAGGCTTTTCACGATGTCGGCAAGCTGGCGCGTGAGTGCCGAGTTGACGCTCATGTGCCCGTCTTTTGCCAATGTCGATGCATCGTGCCCGAAATTAAGCAGCAGGTTGGCCTGTTCGAGCGACAAAGTGTCGGCATCGGCGTGCGACCACTGCTCCAGAACCTCGTTGCCTATGCTCCACATCAGTATGCTTGGGTGGTTGCGGTCGCGGCGCACAAGGTCGGTAAGGTCGCGCTCATACCACTTGTTGAAATACCGGGCATAGTCGTTCTGCGTTTTTTTCTTGCGCCACATGTCAAACGATTCGTCCATGACAATGAGTCCCATGGTGTCGCACATTTCCAGAAGTTCGGGGGCTGGCGGGTTGTGTGAGCACCTAACGGCGTTGGCCCCCATGTCCTTGAGCATGCGCAGCTGGCGGTGGAGCGCGTCTTCAGACAGTGCCGCGCCGAGACACCCGAAGTCGTGGTGCTGGCACACGCCGTTTATTTTCATCGGCTTGCCGTTGAGCGAGAAACCCGTTGACGGACTGAACTGGAATGTGCGCACGCCTGTTTTCGTGACATAAGTGTCCACCACATTGCCCCCGACAATTATGTCGGTCTGCACCGTATAGATATAAGGAGAGTCCAAAGTCCACAGTTTGGGGTCGCGCATGGTGAATGTCTGCGTGTTGACGGGCAGTTTCTTTATGCCGTCGCTTTCTGCCTTGTAGTTTGCACACGTCTGTGCCTTCAGGGTGACAGTGCTTTCCGATGAGGCCACTTTCTTCATTGACTGGTCGAACACGGTGTTCTTCACCTTCGCGCGCACATTCTTTGCAGTGGCATTCTCTAGCGTCACGTCCACCTTGAAGCGTGCCTGTCCGTTTGAAAGCACGGTGGGATGCACGAAGGTGCCCCAATGTGCCACGGCAACCGGGGCCGCCTGTGTAATCCACACATGGCGATATATGCCGCAACCGCTATACCAGCGGCTGTTGGGCTGGTCGCTGTTGTCCACACGCACGGCAATCACATTGTCGCCGTCATTGTTGAGCCACGGCGTGAGTTCGTATCTGAAACTGCTGTAACCGTATGGACGGGTGCCTATCTTCTTGCCGTTTATATACACCGTGGAGTTCATGTATACACCGTCGAAATCGATGAACCACCGGCTTGTGTTGTCCTTTATGCGGTCGATGTGCAAGTGTTTCCTGTACCATCCCACGCCTCCGGGCAAGGCTCCGCCTCCGGCTCCCGAAGGGTTGGAGTCGAGGAAATCGCCTTCTATGGCCCAGTCGTGCGGCAAGTCGAGCAGTCTCCACGACGTGTCGTCATAGTCGGCCAGTGCCATTTGTGCGGAGTCGCCAAGTGCGAAACGCCAACATTCGTCGAAGTTTTTGCGCACCTCGGCATTGGCTTCCAGCGACATTATGGCTGCGATTATTAGCGTTATGATTTTCTTCATGTTGTGTAGGTTGTTGCAGATAGTGTATTCTTTGTCAGTGTCATTGTGGGAGTGTCGTGCAAGGAAAGCCTCTTGGCCACCGTTGTGTGCGTGGAATGGCGGCGCACCGCATATGGTGTACGCGCATGCAGCACATGCAGCATGCGCGTACACCATATGCAACACGATGGCCCAAGGGCTTTCCCGGCACGACAGAAAGTCTTTGTCTGGGCAGCGACCGGTTAGAGTTTCACCTTAGTCTCGCTGCCGTCGTAGGTCACGAGCTTGCCTTGTGCCTTGTCGAAGTCGAGTTCTTGGCTGTGTGCAGGCGACACGACTACGATGTTGAAGCGGCGTTGTTTCAGCATTCCGTCAAACTCTCCGCTGCGTTTTCCCAGTGTGAGTGTCTTTGTGGCTTCGTTGTAGCTGATGCCGATGGTTGCGTATTTGCCCTTCTCGTAGTTGTAGTTTGTGCCTTCGTCTTCATACAGCAAGAATTCGGCATCCTTGCCCGTGTACACATAGAGGTTTATGGTTTCGGCCGGCTTTTCGTCGCTCCATTCAATTTCGGGGCCGAACGGCACGATTGCGCCCTCACGCACAAACACCGGCATCTTCTCATACGGGGCATCGGCCACTATTGTCTGTCCGCCGGCGAAGTGCTTGCCGGTGTAAAGGTCATACCATCCGCATTGCTTGGGCAGGTAGACTTCGCGTGAACGTGCCTTGTAGTAGCCCACGGGGCATGCCATGAATGCCGGACCGAACATCCACTGGTTGCCTATGTCGTTTACTTTCGCGTCGGAAGCGAAGTCCATCACCAAACCGCGCATGAGGGTGTAGTCCTTCAGGTTGGCCCATGCTGCGATGCTGTAAAGGTAAGGCATCATGCGGTAGCGCAGTTTGTCGTAGTAGACAATCGACTTGTAGCACGGATGACTCTCGGGTGCTATGTTCCAAACCTCGCGCAGCGGCCATTGGCCGTGGGTGCGGTAGAGGGGCACGAAGCAGCCGAACTGGTTCCAGCGTGTCTGGAGTTCGCGCCACTCTTTGAGGTCTTCGTTCTCTTCCCCGGTCTTGTCATACAGTCCTTGTGCTTTCTCGTAGCGGCTTTCCACCGAGAAACCGCCCTGATCCATGCCCCAGAACGGGATGCCCGACATTGAGTAGTTGAGTCCGGCAGTCATTTGTGCGCGCATGTCTTCCCACCGTGTGCCAATGTCTCCGCTCCACGAGGCGGTGCTGTAACGCTGAAGTCCGGCGAAACCGCTGCGTGTGAGCAGGAACACGCGCTTGTTGTTGTCCACACTGCGTTGCCCGTTGTATATGGCATCGGCATTGACTATGGAGTAGGCGTTGAAATATTCGGTGCTCGAACCGAGTGCCGTCGGGCCGCAGAGTGCCTTGCGGTAGCCAAGGGGCGTACAGTCGCGCACGTTGGGTTCTGATGCGTCCATCCACCAGGCATCAATGCCTTTTTTGTATTTTGTGAACAGGTTGTCGTTCATCTGCCGCCAGAACATCTTGCGCGCACCGTCCGAATAGGCATCGTAGAAGCCGCCCACATAGCCGGGGCCCACCCAGTCGCGCAGTGAGTCTTTCACGGCCTGTGTATACATCCAACCCTTTGACGTGAGTTCCTTGTAGTTGTCGGTGTTGCAGTAGAACTTGGGCCACACCGAAATCATGAAGCGTCCGTTCATGGCATGCACTTTGTCGAGCATTGCCTGAGGGTCGGGGTAGCGCGTGTCGTCAAACACATGGCTTCCCCACTGGTCGTCTTTCCAGTAGTTCCAGTCCTGCACGATGTTGTCAACGGGTATGTGTCGCTTGCGGAACTCGCCGAGAGTCTGCACAATCTCGTCGGATGTGCGGTAGCGTTCGCGGCTCTGCCAGAATCCCATGGCCCATTTCGGCATGACAGGCGCTTTGCCGGTGAGCGTGCGGTAGCCTGAAATCACGCCGTCCATGTTCTCGCCTGCAATGAAGTAATAGTCCATGTCGCGGCTCATTTCACTCCATATGCTTATGCGGTTCTGCTCGGCATCGGTCGTGGGGGGCGCAACGCGCAAGCCGCAATACGACACGTCGCCGTCGGGTTGCCACTCTATCCTTATGGGCACGCGTTTGCCTTTCTCAAGCCGCAGGGCGAATTTGTGGCTGTTGGGATTCCATGCCTTGCGCCAACGTTCGGGCACGACTTCCTTGCCATCGATAAATACTTTCGTGTAGCCGGCGTAATACAGGATGAAATGGAAGTTGCTTGTCTCGCGCGGTTCTATCTCGCCTTCATAAACAACATTCGCTCCAATCAGGTTTATCTCCTTTGGAAGACGCTTCACTTCGGCACTGTTCTCATAGTAAATGGAGTCTTCGTCGCGTTGCAGACGTTTGCCGTCGGCCTGCAAGTATGTGCCCGTCAGGCATCCTTTTTTGCCGTCTTTATTATATAAGGTGAACTCCTCGCCCAGTTGTCTGTATGCATTCGGGTTGCCCCAACGGCACAGCGAATAGGAATCCCAAAGCAGTCCGTAGTTTTTGTTTGACATTACAAAAGGCACAGAAATCTTTGTGTTGTATTGGAACAGCTCCTCGTTCTTGCCTTTGTAGTTCCATTCGTCGGCCTGATGTTGTCCCAGTCCGTAGAAAGCCTCGTCGGCAGGACTGTCGAATGTGGCGTTCCACGACCAACCGCGGCGCTGGGCATCGGTGAGTGTTCCGACGCCTATGTCGCTTGTGGGCACAACATACGGCTTGAATGTCATTCCGTCGCGTGTTTCGTTAAGCAACAGCTTGCCCTTAGCGTCATAGAAAGTGATGTGCCCGGTGGCCTCGTTTATTGTCGCGCTCACGTTTTTGGCTTTCAGCGTTATCACACCTTTCTTCTCGGTGACGGTGTATTTCGGGCGTGCGTTTTGCGGCACTACCATCAGACTTTTCTTCTCGGTGAAAGCCGCATCGCGTGTGGCCCGCACGCGTATGATGTTGTCGTTCATCACTTCGAGGCTGACAATGCGTGCGCCGTTGGCACCGGCGTTTTTGACATTGAGCGTTATGCCCCGTCCGGTGTCGGTGTAGCCCGATGCGAATGAGGCCGATGCCCCCAGCAGAAGGCATGTTGATAGCATGATTTTGGTTTTCTTCATTTTGGTTTTTGTTTTATGTTGTGAATTGTTCTTTCTGTTAGTTTGTGTATGCTTGGCGTTCGTGCCGCATGCGGTTTCAGTCTTTTCTTGTCAGTGCCGAAGGCAGTATGCCATAGAAATCCTTGAAATATTTCGAGAAAATGCGCGGTTGGTTGAAGCCCACTTTGTAGGCCACCTCGCTCACGTTGAGGCTTCCTTCGCGCAAGAGTTGCTCTGCATGCCGCAGCCGTATGTTGCGTATGAATTCCGAGGGCGTGCTTCCTGTTACCGAAAGCAACCGCTTGTACATGTTCACACGCGACATGCCGAGAGCCTCGCTGAGTGCTTCCACCGACAAATCCGGGTCTGACAGCCGCTTCTCCACATACGCCGTTGCGCGGTCAATCAGTTGCTGGTCGGCCGAGACCACCTGCTCTTCGGATATTGTAGGGACAATGGCTTGTTTCGTGCCGTTTGATGCACACGACTCAATGAGCTTTGATATGCGCATGTTGAGCAAGTCGAGATTGAACGGTTTTGTTATATATTCGTCGGCACCGCAGCCGAATCCTTCAATCTTGCACTCGGTAGAAATGCGCGCGGTGAGCATTATGAACGGTATGGAGCAGGTGTCGCGGTTCTCCTTTACGGCCTTGCACAGTGCGTTTCCGTCCATTACTGGCATCATCACATCGCTCAGAATAGCGTCGGGCCGGTGTTTGGCTATTTCCGACAAAGCCTCTTTGCCGTTGACGGCAGTGCGCACAGTGTATTGCGTGGAGAGTATTTCTGACATGAACGACAGGAAATCTTCGCTGTCATCAACAATCAGCACCTCACGCTTTCTGTTCAGTTTGCCTTGCCCGGCAGTGGGCGTTATGGCATCGCCGTCGTTTTGTGCAGACTCATCTGTTGCATTGCCGTTCAGCGGCGAGGTGCTGGTGTTGTCCTCCGCAACCGGAAGCATGACTGTAAAGACAGTGCCTTTGCCGCCGTTCTCATGGTTGTCTGTTACTGATATGGTGCCTCCGTGCATCGCGACATATTCCTTGGCAATGTTCAGTCCGAGCCCGCTTCCGCCGAATATTTTGTCCATGTGGTTGTTCACTTGGTAGAATCGGTCGAATATGTGCAGCTTGTCGGCATCGCTTATGCCGCATCCCGTGTCGGCCACGGCTATCTCGACAACCTGTCTTGTCTTTACGGGCAATTCCACATAAGTGTCTCTCTGCCTTACGCTGACAGTAACCTTTCCTGCAGCCGGAGTGAATTTCACGGCATTGGAGAGGAGGTTGTTCAGCACTTTCGACATCTTGTCGGCATCAAACGCCATTGCAAGCGAGTCGGCATCGGTGTGGAAAGCAAAGCTGACAGACTTTTGCGACAACTGCGAGAATGCCGTTGTCGTGTCTGATACGAATTTCACTATGTCGGCTTTCTTGGCTTCCAACTCCATGCTTCTCGTTTCAATCTTGCGCAAATCGAGTGTCTGGTTGACCAGTGTCAGCAGACGTTTGGCGTTGCGCAGCACAAGTTCAAGCATCGAACGCTTCTTGCCGTCGTCTTCATTGGCGGCAAGTTTCTCTATAGGCGATATTACAAGAGCCAGCGGAGTGCGCAGTTCGTGGCTTATGTCGGTGAGGAACGAGAGCTTCATCTCGTCGAGTTTGCGCTTGCGTTCGGCATCGCGCTGTATCTGTTCAATGCGCAAACGGGTCATCTGCCGGTGTATGGTGAGATACCATACGAGCCAGACAATTCCGGCTGCAAGCACCGCATAAATGATGTAAGCCCACCATGAGAGCCACAACGGAGGGTTGACAATGATTGCCATTTCCTCGGTTTTGTCGCTCACGCGGCCATCCTTTTCCACAACACGCACTTGCAGCACATATCTGCCGGAATGCAGATTGGTGTAGGTGACACTTGGCTGCGACTCAACGGTCATAAACCAGTTGTCGTTGGCAAACCCTTTGAGACGATAGAGAAAATGTTTCTTTTCTGGAATGGTTACATTGTCCGACGCGAGAAGCACGGTGAAGGCATTCTCGTCGTGGTTAAGCCGCAGCTCGTGCGACGCGTTTACGGCCTTGTCGAGTATTATGCGCCGGTTGTATTTCTCGCCTACCGAGAGGATGTGGTCATAGAGGACAACTTCCGAAAACAACGCCCTTGAAGTTACAGTATTCGGGTATGTCTTGCCCGACGCTATCACGTTTATGCCGTCTTGCCCTCCGATGACGATTTCTCCGTTGCGTGTCTTGCTTATGCTGCGGTAGTTGAACCTGCGTTTCTGCAGTCCGTCGAGTTCGTCGAAACTGCTCGTGAAAAATGTGTATTCGCCGCCCTTGCAACCCACCTCTACCCTTACTACGCAATTGGGCAGGGTTGCCCATATATTGCCGTAGGCATCTTCGGCCACCGCGCATACCATTTGCGGATGGTTGAAGACGTGCGTTACCTTTTGTGTCTTGAAATCGTAGACATCAAGACCAGACATGTTGGCATTCCACAACAGTCCGCGTCTGTCGATGCAGATGTCGTTCACTGCAAGACTTGAGAAGCCCGTTGCACTCGATGTCGGGGGAATGTCGGTCGATTTCCGGGTCTTTGGGTCAACAACTGTTACTCCAACCGAATGCCCTACGATGTATCTGCCGTGGCTGTCAACCTTCACCGACGAAACATAGTCAGACGGTATGCCGGAGTTTGATGTGTTGTAATTGGTAAATGTTCCACGCCGTGGGTCAAGACATTGCACTCCGGCACCGAGCGTTCCTAATATTATGTTTCCCTTGTTGTCTTCTGTCAACGACCAAACACAGTCGTTGGCGAGTCCCGATGCAGCGCGGTAGACGGTGAATTTGTCGTTGGCATAGTGGGCAAGTCCGCCGTTGAAAGTGCCGAACCACAGTGTTCCGTCGGCAGTGCATAGACTGCTTACGACCACGTCCGAGCCCAGACCGTTTTTTTTCATCCCGTAGCGGCGTGTAGAGCCCGTGCCGGGTTGCAGACAAACTATGCCGTCGTTGTTAGTGCCGCACCAATAGTTGCCCTTGCGGTCAACGGCGATGGTGCAGATGTCGCCGAGCTTGATTGTGGGAAAGTGCGACAATGTGGGCGAGTAATAAGCCACGCCGTTGTTGTAAGAACCTATCCACACGGCATCAGAGGGGTCGATGTATATGTAGCGTAGTGTGTTGTCGGGAATAGAATTGGGATTGTCGTTGTTGTGGATATGGTTTTGCAGCTGACGTTTTCCGATGTTGGCCACAAAAAGTCCGTGCCGTTCCGATGCAATCCAGAGATTGTGCTGTGCATCTTCTTTTATGTCGTTCACGAAAATGTCGTGCTTGTCCATGCCGATGCCAAGCGATGCCAAAAAGGCCGACGGTGAGTAATACCATTTCTTCTGTGCAGAAGAATACACCCATGTGTGACCGGTAGAGTAGTTGCTCACCCAATAGTTGTATTGGCTGTCAATGTATGTGCGGTAGTAGTGCTTGCGGTATTTGTTGCATTCGGCAATGTGCCTGTTGGTCCACACCACTTTGTGCCGTTTCCCGTCAAGCCTTACGAGCAAACCGTTGTCGTAGGAAACAACGAGCGAATTGTCGCGTTCGGTTATGTCGGTGACATATCCCGGATTGCCGATGTCGGCATTTTGCGCTGTGCCGAACAGATATGCTTTCTTCTTTTCCCGCGAATAATAGTAGCAGCCTTTACCGTTTACTGCTACCCAAAAATCGCCTTTGGAGTCGATGAAAATGCGGTTTGGCTTGCCGCTCATGCCTTTGTCGCGCATCCATGCCGCTATGTTTTGGTCGAAACTCTCGGTGACGGGATTGTATATGCAGTATCCGTTGTCGGTCTTTACCAACAGTTTCCCGTCGGCTGATACTTGTATTTCGTTGATTTGATTGCTTGGTATCGACGATTTGTCTGTTGGGTTAGAATAGAAATTCTTGAATCTGAATCCGTCGTAGCGGCATAGTCCTGCCGCAGTGCCAATCCACAGAAAGCCCTGACGGTCTTTGGTTATGCAGCTTATGTGGCTGTCGGCAAGACCGTTGTTTATGTCGAGGCATCTGAATTCCATGCTCCTTGCGGCTGACGTGCAGAATGCCCACACCGCAACAAGCGTGGCGATGAGTGTGCGCAATATGTTTGTGTCAAAGACTGAACGGTGCATGGCTTGAATACAGATTTATGGTTATTTGGTATGGTTATGGTTTTTTCGGCACACAAAAATAATGTTTTTGTTTGTATATTGTAATGTTTTCCTTGCTGATATTTGCTGCTTTGTCATATTATGTAAAAAGAATGTTATTTTAGGATAAACGCTTTTCAGTTAAAAGCCGGTGTGACAAAATGCCGAATACTCGTGTATTGAAAGGCTTGCCGCCACCGGCTTCATCCTGAAACAATTAATATAATATTACATCTACCAACCTGCGTTCTGCTTGTAAGTGTTGCCTGAGAGCGAAATCTCGCTGCTCGGTATCTGCCAGAAGCCCCGCTTTTCGCGGATGTTCTGCTCCTTGAAAGAGTCGGCAATCGTGGTTTTCTGCTTGTTGGTGTACACTTCCGAAGGCGTTCCGGCTGCAAGGCCGTTGTCGCAGGCTTGTCCGGCTATGGCCTTGACAAATGCATCGAGCCCCTGACGGCGCAAGTCGAAATAGCGCACGCCCTCGCCCATGAACTCTTTGCGGCGTTCCTGCCAGATAAGTTCGCGTCCGGGCGTGGTGCTGACATCATGGTCGTGGTTCTTGTAGGCCCGATCCACAACCTCGTTGTAGTACTTCGCGGCATTCTGGCTGCCAAGTTCTGCTGCCATAAGCAAAACGTCGGCGTAACGCAGAAGAATCCAGTCTTGGTCTTGCGAGGTCATGAAATTGGCCCCGGTGACATCACTTTCAGCTACCGGCATCGATGTGCCGTCGGCAAAACACAGCGGTGCATATTTCTTTATTGTGTAGCCAGTGAAATCGGCCACGTCGTTGCTTATTTGCTGTGAATATGCAGTATTGCCGTTGTCGTCAATAAGGTTGCGCGTGTTTATTATGGTGGCTTCGCCGCGTGTGTCGTCGTTGCTGAACAGAGAATGGGCATACGGGGTGATGGGACAAGCCCCCCAGCCGAAATTGTAAGGTGCGACGCTGAGGCTTGGCATGCCGATGTTTATTATGAAGCGGTTGCCGTTGTAGTTGGTGTTGCTCCAGTTCTGGTCGTTGTTGAACTTTACAACCCACAGTATTTCCTTGGAGTCTTCCTTGTAGGTTGTCTTGCGGCCCAATTCCTTGGCCGATTTCTGGGTGCTTGCCCCCGGCCAGAGGTCGGCAAAGTTGTTCTCCAGTGAGTATATGCCCGACTTTATCACTGTCTCGCAATAGTTAAGAGCGTCGGCCTTGCCGAGCTCTCCGGGCATTGTCTTGCCCTGGTTGTCGTTGTACACTCCGTCGTAAAAGAGATAAACCCGTGCCAGCATGGCTGCTGCTGCATAGCGGCTTATGCGCCCGAGTGTGGCGCTGTTGTCGGTGAACTTGTTTGCCGGGATATTGTCGGCAGCATATTTCAGGTCTTCGACAATCTGTTTGTACACATCGTCGGGATTGGCTTGCGGCACAATGTCGCGTGTCGGGGTCGTGAGCAGAGGCACGTTTTCAAACATGCGCACAAGGTCGAAGTAAGCAAGTCCGCGTATTGCGCGTGCCTGTCCCTCTATTGTAGCGCGGTCGTCGGTCGATGTCCAGCCGATGTTGTCGAGCTGGGTTAAAAGCAGATTGCAGTTGTATATGCATTTGTAATAGTCCGTCCATATGCCGCCGAAGATGTTTGTCTCGTCGTTTTTCACGGTGCAGTCCATACGGTCGAGCAGTCGGTTGCTCATGTCGCCTGAGCTTCCGCCGCCGAAACAGTCGTCGCCCATGGTTTCGGCAGCCTGATAGAGCGTGGGCCACGAACCGTTTGACACGGTGCGCTGGTATTGGTCGTAGCAGCCTACGACTGCCGATTCGGCCTGCGACTCGGTTTTATAGAATACTGTGGTATTGAGACTTGTCTTCGACGTGGTGTCGAGGAAACTGTCGGTGCATGCCGACAATGCCACTGAGGCAAGTCCCAGAATTATTATATTCGATTTCATAAATGTTCGTTTTTATTGTTTTAGAATTTCAGGTTTACACCCACGATGAATGTGCGGCAGTGCGGATAAGTGCCCGTGTCGATGCCCGACATCCACGCCTGTTCGCCGAATCCCACCTCCGGGTCCATGCCGTCGTATGAGGTGAATGTGTAAAGGTTCTGCACTTGCAGGTAGAGACGAGCCTGCGATATGGCCTTTACTGCGATGAGCTTCGCAAAGTCGTAGCCCACCGTGATATTGGCTATGCGCAGATAGTCGCCGTTCTGCAGGTATATGTCAGAGAAGTTTGTCCAGTTCTTGTCGTCGTTGGTGAGGCGCGGCAACTTGTTGCTTGTGCCCTCGCCGTGCCAGCGGTTGAGGAAAGTGGCGGTGTAGTTGCTCTTGTAGCTGTTGCCCCAGTTGCGGTAGCCGCCGTTGGCCACCTTGAAACCGGCTGCTCCCGAGAGTGCGGCCGAGAAGTCGAGCTGCTTGTAGTTGAATCCCAAGTTCAGGCCGAAATTGAATTTCGGGATGCCGTTTCCGAGGTCGGTCTTGTCGTTGTCGTCTATGACACCGTTGTTGTCAAGGTCTACAATCTTCAGGTCGCCCGGTGCGGCGTTGGGCAGAGTGCCGTTGCCTGCGGCTTTCCAGTCGTCTATTTCCTTTTGGCTCTGGAACACTCCGGCTGTCTTGTAACCCCAGAAGAAGCCCATTGCGTGTCCGTTCTGGCAACGGAAAAACTCGGGCTGGTTGTTGTACATGATGTTTGCGTTGGTTGAGTTGCTGCCATATCCGTGGATTATTCCACCCTCTGTCGGTATTTCGTTCACCTCGTTTTTGTTGTAGGACACATTGACTGCGACGTGATATTGGAAGTCGGCGTTCACATGGTCGTCCCAGCTGAATCCGAGTTCAAAACCCTTGTTCGTCACGTTGCCGCCGTTTATGTAAGGAGCTTTTGCTCCGGCTGTGGCAAGAATCGGGGCTTGCACAATCCAGTCTTTTGTCTTTTTGTAATACCAGTCAAAGTTAAGTCCAAGCCGTGAGTTCAGAAAACGCGCGTCAATACCGAGGTCGGTTTGTTCTGATGTCTCCCATTTCAGGTCGTCGTTGCCGAGGCGGTCGGAAATAGCCCCGTTGGTGTTGAGCGTCGAACCCTTGCCAGTACCGAAATTATATCCTGCTCCGTCGAGTGTGACAGTCGCTGCATAGAGAAACGGATCGATGTTGTTGTTGCCCACCTGACCCCAGCTTGCGCGTATTTTCAGGAAATCGAGCCACGAGCGTGTGCCCTCCATGAACTTCTCGCCCGACACTACCCAACCGGCAGAAAACGAGGGAAAATAGCCCCAGCGGTGGCTTTTTGCAAAGCGTGAGCTGCCGTCGGCACGCACAGTGAGGTTGGCCATGTATTTGTCTTCATAGTTCCAGCCTATTCGTCCGAAATAAGAAATACGCCGATAGTCTTCTGCCGGGTAGCCCAAAGTCTCGCCGGTGTGTCCGTTGCGGTCGTTGCTCAGATAGGCGGTGCTCCATTTGTCGTAGATTGAAAGGAGTACGTTTTTGCCGCTGAGGTTGTCGCCCTGCGACCGTTCCGTTTCCATGCCAATCATGGCATTGAGTGCGTTTCCGCCCCATTTCCATTCGTAGGCGGCAGTGTTTGTCCATGTCAGCGTCCAAGCCTTGTACATGCTCTGGTCTACGGTTGACCCCGACGTGCGTTGGTCGTTGGTTGTCGACACATAGTCGGGATTGTAGGCGCGGTAGGCATTGGAGTTGTGGTTGAAGCCTACAAGTGTCTTTATGCGCAGATTCTTCACCGGCTGCAGTTCTGCATACACGTTTGCAATCCAGTTCTGGGCATCGGTGCGGTTGTTGCCTCGGTAGAGGTTGGCCACCGGGTTGCCGTCATACTGGTTCCAGTCGCTTGCCGTTGAGTAGCTGTAGCCGTTGTTCAAGTCGGCGCGTCCGTCTTGCTGGAGCCACACCGGTTGCAACGGCGAAGTGGAGTAGGCGCCGCGCAGCTTGTTGTTGTACATGTTGCCGGTGATGCCCGAGCGGTTTTTTGTGTATGAGAACGACAGGTTTTCGCCTATCTTCAGGATGTCGCCGTAGATTTTCTGTTCGAGATTTGAGCGGAAATTGTAACGCTCGTAGTTGGAAGCCTGCTTTCCGCCCACGATGCCGTCCTGACCGTAGTAGCCCAGCGAAACAGCGTAGGTGCAGGTTTCGTTGCCGCCGTTCACGCCAAGTGAGTAGTTCTGTACGGGAGCCGACGACTCGAACATCTCGTTCATCCAGTCGGTGTCATACACATTGCCGTTGGAGTCGTGTATGGAGGCCATTGATTTCCAGTCGTAGGCCATGCCGCCGGAATTGATGTTCTGCTCGTCCATCAGTTCCATATACTGCTTGGCATTGAGCATTTTCACCTTCTTGGCAACAGTCTGCCAGCCGAAATAACCGTCGAACGTAACCTGCGCGTGTCCTTTCTTTCCGCTTTTTGTGGTCACTATCACCACGCCGTTGGCGGCTTGTGCGCCATAGATGGCTGCCGAAGCGGCATCTTTGAGCACGTCAATCGACTCGATGTCCGACGGGTTTACCGTTGTGATGTCCAGTCCCGGTATTCCGTCAATCACATAGAGCGGCTTGTTGTTGGTGTTCGACCCCTGGCCGCGGATTATTACCTTCATGTCGGCACCCGGTTGCCCGCTTTCCGATATGATGTTCACGCCGGGTGTCTGTCCCTGCATGGCTTGCAGGGCATTGCCGGTGTTGCGTTTTGCGAGGTCGTCGCCCTTGATTTGCACGGTGGCCCCGGTCACGAGTTTCTTCTTCTGCACGCCGTAGCCTATCACTACCACGTCGTTGAGCGAGTGCGACTCTTCTTGCAGCGAAATGTCGAGAACTGCTCCGTGCACTTTCACTTTCTGCTGCACAAAACCGATGTATGACACGACAACCGTTTCGCCATCATCGGCATCAATCGTGAAATTGCCGTCGATGTCGGTCACGGTGGCCACCTTGCGGCCCTGCACTTCAACCGATGCGCCGATGAGCGGCTCCTTGTCGGTTGCCGAAATCACTTTGCCGTTGACAGGTTTTGCGTGCAGCTCGCCTGATGACAGAACGTTCATTGCCGGAAACAGCAGTGAAACCGTTAAGGCAATCTTGCATAAAAGCATGTTTATGCTGCCTTTCCTGATTAGAAATTTCCCCATAAGTGGACGTTTTTAGTTTATTGTTTGAAGTTTAAAGTTGTTGTCTTCGTTTGCTCTACAGGTGCGAATTAGGTTTCGCTTGCAAAGCTACAAACAAACGGAAAACAACCCGAGAAAACACGTTTTATATAAGTGTAGCTTTTGTTTCAAATATATGCGTGTTTTGTATCGTTGTTTTGTAACACTTTGATTATCCGTGTTTTGCGTGTATTAATAAAATAGCGTTGTTTCGCTTTAAACCTCTTTCGCAACCGTTTTACACGTTGTTTGCAACTTTTAATGTCTGCTTTTGCACGGCAGGGCATATGGTGCACAAGCGTGCTGCGCATGCGGTGTGTGCGTGCCGCATATGCAGCACGCGGGTGGAAAGCGTTGCCGATGTGGCCATGTGCGTGCCCTCACGCTGCGGCAAACGCTTCTGCCTCGCAGAAACTGAAAAAGCAGCACTTCGGCCTTTGTGCATAAAGGCTGTTGCATGGGCGCATGAATGTTTCTGACGAAAAAGTAGTAATTTTGCAGCTGCAAAGGTTTCACCTTATAAAAAAGACACCAGACAATGGCCAATCAAAACATTTCATCAAACGGCGGCATTCTTGCCGGCCTTTTGCGGCAGTATGCCGCAATGCCAGCCGCATCGATAGCCCACCGCGTGAACGATGTTCTCAGCACAAACAACACTGTGGTGGTGACAGCACCGCCGGGAGCAGGAAAGTCAACGCTGCTTCCGCTCACTATGTTGTCGGGACTTGACGGATGCGGAAAAATACTGATGCTCGAACCACGGCGGCTTGCCGCAAGGCAGGTGGCTTGCCGTATGGCCGAAATGTTGCATGAGCCAGTGGGACGCACTGTGGGCTTTAGGGTGCGGTTTGAAAGCTGCACGTCGGCCGATACGCGCATAGAAGTGCTTACCGAGGGCATTCTCACGCGCATGATTGTAGACGATGCCACACTCGACGGTGTGGACATAGTGGTGTTCGACGAGTTTCACGAGCGCAGCATCAACTCCGATCTCGCCCTCGCCCTTGCCCGTCAGACACAACGGCTCATACGGCCCGACCTGAAGATTGTCGTGATGTCGGCCACCATCGATGCCGTTGACACATGCAATGCCCTCGGCGCTCCGGCCATAGAAAGTGCCGGGCGGATGTTTGACGTGAAGACCGTGTATGCCGAACCACAGCAGCAAAACGAAGACATAGCGCACGCCGTGGCCGTGGCCATAAGCCGTGCGCATGCAGAACATGAAGGCGACATCCTTGCTTTTCTGCCGGGACAAGGCGAGATAGAACGGTGTGCACAGCTGCTTGCCGACTCGCTTTCGCCCACAACGGTAATGCCGCTCTATGGCAATCTTCCGCCCGAAAGGCAGAGGCAGGCCATAATGCCTTCACGGCAAGGGAACCGTAAAGTGGTGTTGGCCACCCCCGTGGCCGAAACCTCGCTCACCATTGAGGGCGTGAGGGTTGTCGTCGACTCGGGGCTGTGCCGCAAACCGGTGTTCGACCCGCGCACATCGCTCAGCAGCCTTGCCACTGTAGGCATAAGCCGCGACATGGCGGCACAGCGCAGAGGACGTGCCGGACGTGTGGCCGACGGCTTCTGCTACCGCCTTTGGACTCTCGCCACCGAGCACCGCATGGCCGAAAAGCGCGTGCCGGAGATTCTTGAGGCCGACCTTGCACCTATGCTGCTTGACATTCTGGCCTTTGGCGAGAGCGACATCTACGCTTTGCCTTGGCTCACACCGCCGCCGAATGCCAATGTGCAAAAGGCCCGCAACTTGCTCGTGTCGCTCGGGGCGGTAGCCACCGACGGGCGCATAACGGCCTTTGGCAAGCGTCTGGCCGCAATGCCGTGCCATCCGCGCATTGCAAGGATGATACTTGAGGCCGATGACGATGCGTTGAAATGTCTTGCTTGTGACATAGCTGCCTTGGTGGAGGAGAAAGACCCTATGGCCGACTGCAACGACTCTGCCATGCTTCTCCGCATTTCTTCGTTGCGCGCCTGTCGCATGCGGCATTCGTTGGGACGCTGGGCGCGCATAGAACAAATAGCACACGACTATCGCCGCATGGCGCATGTGAGTGTTGACAACGGCGCGGTGTCGCCCTATGACATAGGCATGCTCGTGGCTTGTGCATGGCCCGAACGCGTGGCGCAGGCTTCCGACACGGCAGGGCTGTATAGGCTGTCGGGTGGGGGCGACGTGCGTGTGACACCGGGCGACACCGCATCGGCCTACCAGTGGATTGCCGTGGCTTCGCTCAACATGTCGGCCAACGGCGGACGGGTGTTTCTTTCTGCGCCGATAGACATTGGTGCAGTTGTGGAGTCGGGCTCGCCGATAGTGGGCGAATTTGACAATGTTTCGTGGGACAACAAGGCCGGACGCGTAATACAACGGCATGAGTGGCGCATAGGACGGCTCGTTGCCGACAGCAAACCCATGCAAAACGCCGACAGAAACCAGGTGGCTGCGATTGTGTGCGATGCCGTAAAGAAAAACGGGGCGGGCCTGCTTGACTGGAACGATGCCGTGGAACGTCTGCAATGCCGTGTGGCCACGGTTGCCGTGTGGCATCCCGAACTGGAAATCCCCGACCTCTCGACACCGGCTCTGCTGGATACAGCCGACAGTTGGCTGCCGTTTTATCTGGAAAACAACGGGCGCATGGCAACTGACACGCAGGCTTTGAAGAAAATAGACATGGAAAAAGTGGTGTGGGCACTCGTTCCCTACGACTTGCAGCAAACCATAAACCGGCTTGCACCAACCCACATTAAAGTGCCCACGGGCAGCAACATACGCATTGACTACCGCAAAGGGGCATCGGCACCGGTTGTCAGCGTGCGCCTGCAGGAGTGTTTCGGAATGGAACAGACACCAAGCGTTGACGACGGGCGGTGCCGACTGCTGCTCGAACTGCTCTCGCCGGGATTCAAGCCGGTGCAGCTCACACAGGATTTGGAAAGTTTCTGGCACTCAACCTATTTTGAAGTGCGCAAGGAATTGAAGCGCAGATACCCAAAACATTATTGGCCTGAAAATCCGCTGGAAGCCGAGGCCGTGAGAGGCACAAGGCGCAATATGCACGGAAAAGAGTGAATTGGGCATTTGCATAAAGGCTTCCAACCGGTAAGTCTTGCGGCATGCAAACGAAATTTCGGCATCTTCATCGCGCCGTTGCAAGGTGAAGATGCCGAAATTGAATGGTGAGTGTTTCTATTATTTCAAAGCCTTTGGAGTCCAGTTTTTCAGGAATCGGAGCACCTTTTCCTGACTATACCCTTTGCCTTCTTCAAGAAAACTTGAGTCCTGGATGTGCAAGATTTCGTCTTCTTGGTTTAATATTACAAACACGGGGAAACCGAACCGCTGCGGATTGCCAAGCCGTTTCAAGAGAGTCTTGCCCTTTTGTGCCGCTTCGTCGCCAGCCGACTTGCGGGGATTGTAATTGACGTGGATGTAGACAAAATTCTCGTTAACGACTTTGTTCACCGTTGTGTCTTTCTCCACGAAATCGGCAAAACGCAGACACCAGGGACACCAGTTGCCGCCCAATTGGCAAATGACAAACTTGTTTTCGGCTTTGGCCTTGGCCACAGCATCGTCAATCTGTGCAATAGGGTCAATGCTTTCATCGTAGACCCTTTTCAATGCTTCCTGCGCATTGGTTGAAAGCACGGCAAATGCCATGCCTACAATAATCATTAAAAGTCGTTTCATATGTTTCGCTGATAATTCATTTTATGCAAAAACGGGCACCTTGGCAGTTTCGGCAAGCGAAAAGGCTATGGCCACTTATTCTATATAGAAATCCTCGTTGTCTATGTTCTCTTTTCTGTCTGTTCCCTCTGTCGGTTTCTTGAGCTGTTGTTTCAGGTTGCCCTTTTCGTCGAACATTCCGTATGTGGTGCGCAGCACGATGAATTCGGTGCGGCGGTTGAGCTGGTTGCATATTTCCTGCTTGTCGTCGTCGAGTTTCTTTATGAATTCTTCGGTGAGCACGTCGTTCTCTTTAAGCC
Source organism: bacterium (assembly GCA_963607545.1). Lineage (GTDB taxonomy): Bacteria > Bacteroidota > Bacteroidia > Bacteroidales > Bacteroidaceae > Prevotella. Next base: position 95,764 of record CAVDCP010000004.1, on the reverse strand, counting down.
AATTGTATTTTTCGGTGAGCTTCTTCTTTATGGTCTTTGGCTTTTCCTTTCCGTAGCCCACAGGCGAGAGGCGGTCGCGTGAGATGCCCTTGGCTACAAGATATTCCACTACGGTTTCGGCCCGTCGTTGTGCCAGCAGCTTGTTGTATTCGGCCGATCCCTTGTAGTCGCAGTGCGCGCTTAGTTCGATGGTAACGTTGGGATTCTCGTTGAGGAGTTTCACCAGTTCGTCGAGGGCAGCGGTGGATTCGGGGCGAAGCGTTGCCTTGTCGAAGTCGTAGAAGATGTTGTCGATGAGCACGGGGGCCGTGATTGATGCAAGCGGGAACTGCAGCACATGTTCTTTCGACTCTTCAACCGGGCGCACCTGCAGCTCTTCCTTATGGTTGAGGTAGCCCTTGCATGTAGCGAGGAATATGTAGTCGATGCCCGGGGCAACGACGGCTTCGAACGAACCGTCGCCCTTTACGCCGAGCTTTTTGTTGGTGCCGTCGCTTCCCACCATATAAATCTGTGCAGCAGGAAGCTCGTAGCCGTCTTGCTCATACACCCAACCCTTCACGTTTTGCACAATCTCCGGGTATTCAAAACTGTATATGTGGTCCCAGCCCCGGCCATCGTTGCGGTTTGACGAGAAATAGCCACGGTTGTGCACACCCTCGAAAGTCATTCCGAAATCGTCGCCCGATGAGTTGAGCGGGTAGCCGGGATGTTCTATGTGGTATTTCCCGTCTTTGCCGACAGTGGCTATGAAGATGTCGAGTCCGCCCATTCCCGGATGTCCGTCACTTGAAAAATACAGGTCGCCGTTGGGGCGGAATGTGGGAAACTCCTCGTTGCCCGGGGTGTTTATCGGTTTGCCGAGGTTTTCAACGCCACCCAGTCCGGCTGAGGTTATGCGTGCCCTCCAGATGTCGAGTCCGCCCATTCCTCCCGGCATGTCAGATGCGAAGTAGAGCCATTGGCCGTCGGGCGATATGGCAGGGTGGGCATAGCTCGACAAAGTGTCGCGTGTGATTTCGAGCGCAGTCACCTTTCCCCATGCAGCATCGGCGCGGTTTGAAGTGACTATTTGCGCATAGCGCGGGTAAGAGGCATCGGTGAGGCATTGTGTGAGATACATCGTGCGCTGGTCGGGTGAGAGCGCGCTTGCCCCCTCGTCGGCTTCGGTGTTGAGGCCGCCGGTCACGGCTTCGGGTTTGCTCCAGTGTCCCTTGTCGTCTTTTTGCGACACGAAAATGTCGCCATTTTTTGCTCCTGTTATTCCGCTCACCTCATTGCCTTGCGCCTCATTGCGTGTTGATGTGAAATAGAGCATTTCGTATTGGTCGCCGGCAAGCATAGGCGAGTAGTCGGCCCGGCGCGAGTTGAACACGTCCATGCGCTTCACCGTGTAGCGCGAGCCTTCGTCTTTCATTTTCTGGGCATGCTGCGCCGAGTAGAGTCCGTTGCGTGCGAGCTTGCTGTCGGGCATAGAGTCGAGCACGGCCTTGAACTCCTGTTCGGCCTGTTTGTAGCTGCCGTTTTTCAGTAGTTGCCTTGCATATTCGAGCCGTGCCGTGTTGTCGGCCTGGCCATAGCGCATGGCATTGCTGTAGGCTGCTATTGCTTTTTGCGTGGCGTTGATGCGGCGGTTGCATTCTGCAATCTTCAGGGCTATCTTTCCGCGCCTTTCGCGCTCTTTGGGCGAGGTGCGGCTATAAGCCAACTTGAATTGTGTCGCGGCATCGTAATACTCTCCGAGCGCAAGATATTTCTCGCCCTTTTTCAGGTTTTTGTCGGCACCGCACCCCGAGGCGAGCAATGCCGTTGCTACGACAAGGATGAGTGCCAGATATTGTGTGTTGCTTTTCTTCACGTTGCTTGCTGATGTTATATATGTAAAAACGTCGTCATCTAAATAAAGATAACGACGTTTCATTGGTTTTATTGTGCGGCGTGGCATGCAGTGTGCCGCCGTTGTCTGCGCGGTGCGGTGTGGAGTGTTGTGTCAGAACGGCTTGCGGTAGGTGCATCCGTTGCGCCATTCGCTGCACCCGTATGCGGTTTTGCCTTTTATTATCTTGCCTTTGCCGCACAACGGGCACGTCGTGCCCACTATTTCGGAAGCAGTGTCAGCCGTTGCGGCATTGTTTGCCGTGGTCTGTGCATCGGGCTTTGCCGTTGTCTTGCGTGCCGCAGGTGTCGCTTTCTTTGCCGTGGAAGATTTCTTGCGCGTTTTCTTCTTCACGTCGTCGTCGGTAGTTACCGTTACGCGTCGGTTGCTGTTGTCGCGCAGCACATCGTTGACTATTTCGGTGATTTGCTGTTTAAGACCATCGATAAATTCTGCCGCATCGTATTTCTTGTGCTCAATGTCGCGCAGTTTCTTCTCCCAGATGCCCGTCAGTTCACAACTTTTGAGCAGTTCTTCGTGTATCGTGTCGATGAGTTCGATGCCCGTGGCCGTTGCCACGAGATTTTTGCGCTCGCGCCTTATGTAGTGACGCTTGAACAGGGTTTCTATTATTCCTGCTCGTGACGACGGGCGACCGATGCCGTTTTCTTTGAGTGCAGCGCGCAAGGTCTCGTCGTCAACAAATTTTCCGGCCGTTTCCATGGCGCGGAGCAGTGTTGCCTCGGTATAGTATTTGGGCGGTGTCGTGCTTCTCTCGGTGAGTGTCGGCGTGTGCTGACCGCTTTCGCCGGGCGTGAATGTGGGGAGTGTGCGTTCTTCGTCGGCTTTTTTTGTCTCGTCGTCGGTGTCCTGCAGGTTCTGCATCGTGGCCGCAGAGTTGCCGTTCTGGTAGACTGCGCGCCACCCCGGCGACAGTATTTCCTTGCCGCTGGCCTTTAACTCCACGCTCTCGACGGTGCCGATGACGGTGGTTGTGGCAAACTTGCAGTCGGGATAGAATGCGGCAATGAAGCGGCGTGCTATGAGGTCGTAGACATTGCGTTCTATGTCGGTGAGGTGGGTGGCCGGAACTCCGGTGGGTATGATGGCATGGTGGTCGGTGACTTTCGACGTGTCGAACACACGCTTGGGTTTTGGCAACGCCTTGCCGGCAAGCGGCTGCACGAGCGGTTCGTAGCCCCGCAGACCGCCGAGAATGCCTGCGCACTTGGGGTAGATGTCGTCGCTGAGATATTGGGTGTCTACACGCGGATAGGTGGTGAGCTTGTGTTCGTACAGTCCCTGTATTATATTTAATGTGGTTTCGGCACTGTATCCGAACTTGCGGTTGCATTCCACTTGCAGAGAGGTGAGGTCGAAGAGCCGTTGCGGTGCTTCGTTGCCTTTCTTCTTCTGCACATCGGTCACGGTGAATGGTTTGCCGGCAATAGTGGCGAAGGCTTCTTCGCCCTCCTCTTTTGAGGAGAACTTGCCTTTGGTGGCAGTGAACAGCGTGTCGCGGTATATGGTGGAGAGCACCCAGAAAGGCTCCGGCTTGAAATCGTCTATCTCCTTCTGCCGGTTGACAATAAGTGCCAACGTGGGTGTCTGCACACGCCCGATGCTCAACACCTGCCTGTTCTGTCCGTATTTCAGGGTGTAAAGGCGTGTGGCATTCATACCGAGAAGCCAGTCGCCAATGGCGCGGCTAAGTCCTGCGGTGTATAACGACTGGTATTCTTCCTGGTCTTTGAGCGAGTTGAAGCCCTCGCGTATGGCCTCGTCGGTCATCGACGAAATCCAAAGCCGTTTCACCTTGCATTTTGCCCGGGCTTTCTGCATCACCCAGCGTTGTATGAGTTCGCCTTCCTGTCCGGCGTCGCCGCAGTTTACTATGCTGTCAGCGTCCTGCATCAATCGCTCGATAACTGCAAACTGCCGCTTTATGCCCTCGTCGTCGATAAGCTTTATACCGAAGCGTGCGGGTATCATGGGCAATGCCCCGAGACTCCAGTGCTTCCACTGCTCGGTGTAGTCGTTGGGTTCTTTCAGGGTACACAGATGCCCGAATGTCCATGTCACTTGGTAACCGTTGCCCTCCATGTATCCCTGGCAACTCTTGGTGGCTCCCAAGATGCGTGCTATGTCTTTTGCGACACTCGGTTTCTCGGCTATGCAGACTATCATTATCTTGTTGTTTTTCTTTTTGTTAAGGGGTGGAAGATACCGCCATTGAGCATCGGCTGAAAGTGCCGCGCATGGCAGTGTTGCGATGTTTGTAGCGTGCAAAATTAGGTATAAATCTCGATTTATGTGCCTGTGAAAAGGGAAAAAATCAGACAATCACCACCACAGTGGTGTCTGTTGCCGTCAGACAATCTCTGAAAATTAATGGCGAAAAGTGGCAGTTAGTCCAACTGAAACTCGTGTTTTTATGTGTGTCCCTAAGTTGGTATGAGAGAATTTGCCGCTGCCGCACCGTCGGCAAATGTCAAAACGACGTGAAACACTTGGCTAAGTGAAATAATATTAGTAGTTTTGCATATTGCATCGTGCCACTGCGGGCATAACAGTTAGCTTGCATGGGTCGACAGAATGGAGTTAAAGTCTATTGACATGAAAAAAATATTGCTATTGGGTTCGGGCGAATTGGGCAAGGAGTTTGTCATCGCCGCAAAGCGTGCAGGACAATATGTCGTTGCATGCGACAGATATGAGAATGCTCCGGCCATGCAGGTGGCCGACGAGTGTGAGGTGTTCAACATGCTTGATGGCGATGCTTTGGCATCGGTCGTGCAACGCCACCGTCCCGACATAATAGTGCCGGAGATTGAAGCCATACGCACCGAGCGTCTGTTCGATTTCGAACGTGAAGGCATACAGGTAGTGCCGAGTGCGCGTGCAGTGAACTACACTATGAACCGCAAGGCCATACGCGACCTCGCTTCGAAGGAACTTGGTCTGCGCACAGCAAAGTATTTCTATGCGAAGACACTTGACGAATTGCGTGAACACGCCAAGGAAATCGGTTTCCCGTGCGTTATCAAGCCTCTTATGTCGTCGTCGGGACACGGCCAAAGCATCGTGCGCGACGAGAGCCAGCTTGCCGCTGCTTTCGAAGCAGCTATGGAAGGTAGCCGTGGCGATGTGAAAGAGATTATAATCGAAGAATTCATACATTTCGACTCTGAATTCACTCTTTTGACAGTGACGCAGAAAGACGGCCCCACATTGTTCTGTCCGCCCATAGGGCATGTACAGAAAGACGGCGACTACCGTGAGAGTTGGCAACCGTTCTGTCTGCCCGACGACGAATTGCGCAAGGCCGAGGAAATGGCAGAAAAGGTTACGCGCGCCCTTACCGGTGCAGGAATTTGGGGCGTGGAATTCTTCCTTACAAAGCAGGGCGAAGTTATTTTCTCCGAACTCTCGCCGCGTCCGCATGACACGGGCATGGTGACTCTTGGTCACACCACCAACCTTTCGGAGTTTGAACTTCATTTCCGTGCCGTGATGGGGCTGCCCATAGCAGGCATACATCTTGAGCATGCAGGGGCAAGTGCCGTAGTGCTCGCCAAAGAAGAGGCCGACCACGACCCGGAATACAACCTTCTCGATGCTCTGCGCGAGGATTACACGCGGGTTAGGATATTCGGGAAACACCAGCAACATGTGAAACGCCGTATGGGAGTTGTGCTGTGTTACGGCAATCCTGATGCCGACACGACGGCATTGCGTGACAAAGCCAAGCGTCTTGCAGCAACAATTATAAAATGACAGAAGTGCAGTCGGGTCTACAACAAAGCAAAAGTGCAACGATAAGGACATTGCAGTCGGCACGGTTTATTTTCGTGCTTCTCATCTATTTGTCGCATTGTGCCCTCGTTGAAGGAGGCACGGCATTCGACTATGGCGGTGAGGCAGGCGTGGCTTTCTTCTTCGTCCTGAGCGGTTTTGTGCTTTCGCTCGGCTATGGAGAGAAAATCGACAACGGCAGTTTCGGCACATGTAGGTTCATGGCGAAACGCCTTGCCAAGTTATATCCGCTCCACATTCTTTTGCTTGTTGTTGCCGTCGTGTTCGATGCGAGGCTTGGGCTTAGATATTCAGTGTGGCAGATTTTGTCGGGTATATTCCTTGTGCAGACTTGGACAATGTCTGATGACTACATATATGTGGCCAACGGTGTGGCATGGTTTCTTTGTGACATGATGTTTCTGTACATCATATTCAAGCCGTTATACAAGTTTGTCGCCCATGCGTCGGTGCGCACTCTGTGTGCCGTGGGGGTGGCAGTGTTGGCCGCATATGTGCTATATGCCTTGCAAGTGCCCGATGACGGCCTTAACAGCAAGCTCTACACAAATCCGCTTCTGCGCTCCATCGATTTCGCGCTGGGCATAGCCCTTTTCCGGTTCTATCAATCGCAATGTTCAAAAACGTTTTGCTCCCGTTTGGCTGAATCGGGCGTGTGCAAAGCTACTGTGCTTGAACTTGTGGCCATACTGCTGCTCGTGGCATCGTGTCTGGCCTATTATTCCATGAGCAAGACATTCCGCCTTGCCATGCTTTTCTGGGTGGTTATGCCGGTGGTGGTGTATGTTCTTGCTGCAACCGACAACACCCGTGCGCTTGTGGCGCGCTTTTTGCACACGCGGACAATGCTTTGGCTCGGGGGAATAAGTTTCGAGATATTCCTCACCCACCGCATCGTGATGCGCGTCACGCTTCATTTCGTGGCTCCGTGGGGCAACACAATGCTGATGTGCGTGTCCTACGCTCTTGCGTTCGTATGCACCGTCGTCGTTTCGTGGGCATTGAGTCGATGGTTTGTCATGCCTATATACAATAAGGTGTCGCGTTGTCTAAACAAACAGGATTTATAATGAACGAGAAGCAGAGAAAACTTATTGATTTGCCGAAAATATTCGATCCGCGCGGCAATCTGACCGTGGCCGAGGGCATGAACAATGTGCCGTTTAACGTGGCGCGCGTGTATTGGGTGTATGACGTGCCGGCCGGCGAAAGTAGGGGAGGGCATGCACACCGGCAATGCCGTGAACTTATCGTCGCCGTTGGAGGCTCGTTTACGGTGACGCTTGACGACGGACACAGCCGCGAGACATTCCACATGAACCACCCTTATCAGGGGTTGCTCGTGGAAACTGGCGTGTGGCGTACGCTCGACGACTTTTCATCGGGGGCGGTGTGTCTTGTGCTTGCCTCTGAACCGTTTGACGAGAGCGACTATGTGCGTGACTATTCTGACTTTAAACGGTATGTAGAAAATGATTGAACTTGTCAATCTGAAAAAGATAACCGGGCTTCATGAGACCGAAGTAAAGAAGGCTGTCAGCAGCGTTGTCAGCAGCGGATGGTTTCTGAAAGGGCATGCCACAGAGCGTTTCGAACGTGAATATGCCGCATACATCGGTACGCGCCATTGTGTGGGATGCGGCAACGGTCTTGATGCGCTGACGTTGATATTGCGCGCCTATATTGAATTGGGCGTGATGAACAAGGGCGACGAGGTTATAGTTCCGGCCAATACCTACATTGCCTCGATGATAGCCGTGTCGCGGTGCGGACTGCGGCCAGTGCTTGTTGAGCCGCGTCTCGACACGCTGCAGATTGACGATGCACTCGTTGAGGCTGCCGTTACGCCACGCACCCGTGCCATAATGATTGTGCACATGTATGGACGTTGCGCTTACTCTCCCCTTATCGGCGAGGTGTGTAAACGCCATAATCTGAAGCTTATAGAAGACAACGCCCAGGCACACGGGTGCAGTTTCGGCGGAATAAAGACCGGGGCACTCGGCGATGCGGCAGGACACAGCTTTTACCCGACCAAGAATCTCGGCGCGTTGGGCGATGCCGGTGCGGTGACAACCGACGATGAAGAACTTGCAGACATGGTGCGTGCGCTCGGCAATTATGGTTCGGAGCGCAAATATATATTCTCGCACAAAGGCATAAACAGCCGCATCGACGAGATACAGGCCGCCGTGTTGTCGGCAAAATTGCCTTATCTTGACGCGGAGAATGCTCGCCGCCGTGAGAATGCCCGTTATTATATGGATAATATACACAACGATGCGGTGTCGCTTCCCTCGCGTGAGTATTGGGAAAACAACGTGTTCCACATATTTCCGCTGCTGTCACCACACCGTGATGCGCTTCGCGAATGGTTTGCAGGCAAGGGCATCAGCTGCGATGTGCATTACCCGGTAGCACCGCATCACCAACGTTGCTATGCGGAGTGGGGTAGGTTGAGTTTCCCTATAAGCGAGCGCATACACCGCGAAGAACTCAGCATTCCCGTGAGTCAGGTGCTTTCCGACGAAGAACGTGACGAGATAGTAACGGCAATCAATACATTCCGCCCATGATTGAGATAATAGAAACAACGCGCGAAGGATATTCCGCACAGCCATTGGCGCACATGCATGCCTACAATACCGCAGATTTTGCGGCGTTGAATGCCGCAAAAGCAGATTCTGTGCATTTTCTTCTCGCGGCAGAAGACGGCAAAGTGCGCTTCGGCTTGGTGTTGGGCGAGCGCGAAGGAATGCTTCTGTCGCCTTTTTCTGCACCGTTTGGAGGCTTTTCGCAACACAAGAATCCAAGCTTTGAATGTGTAGACGAAACCGTGGCCGCATTGCGCCGCTATGCTGAAAACCGTGGCATGAATGTGTGCATCACTCTTCCTCCGGCATTTTATGAGCCACGGCTCATTGCCCATACAGTCAATGCGTTGTCGCGACAAGGTGCGCTTCACCATATCGATCTCAACTACCATTTTCACATTGCGTCATTTGACAACTACGATACTGTTTCCAGTTATGCCGCACGCAAGAACCTGCGTCGTGCCATGACCGAGCAATGGGAGTTTGTGTGTGTGGATTCTGCCGATGCGGAAGGTGTTGCGGCGGCCTACGAAGTTATACGGCTCAACCGCGAAGAACATGGCTATCCTCTGCGCATGTCGCTCGACGATGTTCTTTCCACCATACGCATTATTCCTGCCGATTTCTTCATTATGCGCCATGAGGGGCAGAACGTGGCGGCGGCACAGGTGTTTCATGTGGCAGAGGGCATAGCCCAGGTCGTTTATTGGGGCGATTTGCGCTGTTGCTCACACTTGCGCACGATGAACATCTTTACCTACCGTCTGTTTGCCCACTACCGCCAATGCGGACTGCGGATGCTCGACATCGGGCCGTCTACCGTCGATGGCGTGCCAAACTACGGGTTGTGTGTGTTCAAGGAAAGCATAGGCTGTGTTCCGACTCCCAAGTTCCAGTTTGTTTTGTAAGTGCGAGTCTGCGTTTCTGTTGTGTTGCCGTTGCTGTCATTTGCCGCTGTTGCAAGTGCCGCATGGGCGATGTTTCTGGAAAACCGTGTCTGCCTTGCCGATGTATGTACGCCCCGTCAATTGCGGGCAAGAATGCCTTAAACAAGGTTATTTTTCGTATTAGTCTTTATGCTTTCCTGTTTTTTTAGTAATTTTGCGCCTTGTAAAAGGAAAGAAGAAATATTTATAACATATAGATTATGAGCAAACAAGTAGAGAAAATAAAAGAATTGGTTGCCAAACGCGAGCAGGCAAGACTTGGCGGCGGTGAAGCTGCGATAGCCAAACAGCATGCCCGCGGCAAGTATACAGCGCGTGAACGCATTGACATGCTTGTAGACGAAGGGTCGTTTGAAGAATACGATATGTTCAAACTGCACCGTTGCCACAATTTCGGAATGGACAAGAAACAGTTCCTCGGCGACGGAGTGGTGGCCGGTTCTGCCACTATCGACGGTCGGTTGGTTTATCTCTATGCACAGGATTTCACGGTGAACGGCGGCTCGTTGTCGGAAACAATGTCGCAGAAGATATGCAAGGTGATGGACATGGCCATGACAATGGGCGCACCGGTAATCTGCATGAATGACTCAGGCGGAGCCCGCATCCAGGAAGGTATCTGTGCCCTTGCCGGTTACGGTGAGATATTCGAGCGCAACATACTTGCCAGCGGCGTTATTCCGCAGATATCCGGCATCTTCGGTCCGTGTGCCGGCGGCGCAGTATATTCGCCTGCCCTTACCGATTTCATCCTCATGATGGAGAACACTTCATACATGTTCCTCACTGGCCCGAAGGTTGTAAAGACCGTGACGGGCGAGGATATCGACTCCGAACACCTCGGCGGCGCATCGGTGCATGCCACCAAGAGCGGCGTGACACATTTCACCGCGAAGACAGAAGAAGAGGCCATGGAGCTGATAAAGACACTGCTCAGCTACATACCGTCGAACAATACCGAGGAAGCTCCGCGTGTGGAATGCACCGATCCGATTGACCGCAAGTCGGATTTGCTGAACGAAATACTGCCCGACAACCCCAACATGGCCTACGACATGTACAAGGTGATTGGCGAAATAACCGACAACGGCGAGTTCTTCGAGGTGCAGGCCAAGTTCGCAAAGAACATCATTGTGGGCTTTGCACGCTTCAACGGGCAGAGCGTAGGCATCGTTGCCAACCAGCCTTCGTGCTACGCCGGCGTGCTCGATACCAACGCAAGCCGCAAGGCAGCACGCTTCGTGCGTTTCTGCGACGCTTTCAACATTCCTATCGTGTCGCTCGTTGATGTGCCGGGATTCCTTCCCGGAACCGGACAGGAATACAATGCAGTCATTCTGCACGGTGCCCAGCTGCTCTACGCCTATGGCGAAGCCACTGTTCCTAAGATTACCGTCACCTTGCGCAAGAGCTACGGAGGCAGCCATATCGTGATGGGATGCAAGCAATTGCGTGCCGACTTGAACTTTGCATGGCCCACGTCGGAGATTGCCGTAATGGGAGCCAGCGGCGCGGTAGCAGTGCTTTGCGCCAAAGAGGCAAAGACAAAGGAAGACCCGAAAGCGTTCCTTGCAGAGAAAGAGGAAGAATATACCGAAATGTTTGCCAACCCCTATCAGGCAGCACAATACGGTTATATCGACGATGTGATAGAACCCCGCAACACACGTTTCCGTATTTGCCGCGGCTTGGCACAGCTCGCAACCAAGCGACAGTCGTTGCCGGCAAAGAAACACGGATGCATGCCAATGTAAAATAAAAGCAGTTTATGACAGAAAACAACAAAGCCGTTTATGCAGCCATAGCAATGGCATTGCATGAATTCAGGGGAAACAACGTGCACGACCGTGAACCCGGGATTATAACCATAAAGCCCCGTCAGACACAGTGGAACGTGCGTATGTTTCAGATGACAGCAACACCAAGAAAACAATAGGAAAGATGAAAGAGTACAAATATACAATAGACGGAAACGAATACAATGTGAGCATTGGCGAAGTGGCCGACAATAACGTTGAGGTTACGGTCAACGGTGTCGTGTATAACGTGGAAATGGAGCCGGAACCCGAACCCGAGAAGAAAAAAGTGGTTGTGAAGCCTGCTGAACAGCAGCAGGCTGGCAGCGACACCACTACCGATGCCGCAAGCGTCAATACCGCCAACGCGCTGAAAGCTCCGCTGCCCGGAGTGGTGACTGAGATAAAGGTTGCCGTTGGAAGCGAGGTTAAGAAAGGCGACACCGTGGTTGTGCTTGAAGCCATGAAAATGGCCAACAACCTTGAAGCAGAGAAAGACGGAAAGGTTACAGCCATTTGCGTGAAGCAGGGCGAGAGCGTCATGGAGGACACTCCGCTGGTTGTTATAGAATAATCGTTGGCAGACTGATACTGTAAGACCGCCGACGACACCGTGTGGAACATGCTTTTGCATGCCACGCCGGGTGTTGTCGGCGGTCTTTTTGTGTATGCGTCCCTGCGCATCACGGTGTTGTCGGCGGCAGACTCGTGGCATGTCTGCGGAATGCCGCGTGCGGAGCATGTGCGTGCAGCGTCTGCCGCATGTGTGTACACCGTGTGCAGACCGTGTGTGGCGCGTCTGCCGCAAGTCAAAAAATACGCGGCATTATTTTGCACTTACCCCTATTTGTCGTATCTTTGCAAGCAGATAACTTGCACCCCCATGTCATGGCACGCGGCGCGTTGAGACGCATATACCTGCGGTTTTGCACCGTATGCCGTTAAAAGAAGAATCACACAATGCCTGAAATATCAGTACGAGGAATAGAAATGCCCGAGTCGCCTATCAGAAAGTTGGCACCTTTGGCAGCTGCCGCAAAGCAACGCGGCATAAACGTCTATCATTTGAATATAGGCCAGCCCGACGTGCCTACGCCGCAAGTCGGGCTTGATGCGCTCAAACACATCGACAGCAATGTGCTGGCCTATTCGCCGTCGCAGGGCATACAGTCTTACCGCGAGAAACTCACGGGCTATTACAGGCGTTACAACATCAACGTGACTGCCGACGACATTATAATAACCTCCGGCGGTTCGGAGGCCGTGCTGTTCGCGTTCATGTCGTGCCTGAATCCCGGCGATGAGATAATCATCCCCGAACCGGCCTATGCCAACTACATGGCCTTTGCCATATCGGCAGGGGCAAAGATACGCACCATTGCCACAACAATAGAAGAGGGGTTCTCGCTGCCAAAGGTGGAGAAATTTGAAGAACTCATCAACGAACACACGCGCGCTATACTTATATGTAATCCCAACAACCCGACGGGTTATCTTTACACCCGGAGGGAGATGAACCAGATACGCGACCTCGTGAAGAAATACGACTTGTATCTCTTCTCCGATGAGGTTTACCGCGAATACATATACACCGGTTCGCCTTACATTAGCGCGTGCCACTTGGAAGGCATTGAACAGAACGTGATACTTATCGATTCGGTTTCAAAGCGTTACAGTGAATGCGGTATACGTATCGGAGCACTCATTACCAAGAACAAGGATGTGGTGGCTGCCGTTATGAAACTGTGTCAGGCTCGCCTGTCGCCGCCGTTGCTGGGGCAGATAGTGGCCGAAGCCTCGCTCGATGCTCCCGAAGAATATTACCGTGACGTGTATGACGAGTATGTGGAACGCCGCAAGTGCCTTATCGACGGCCTTAACCGCATCCCCGGCGTATATTCGCCAATTCCCATGGGGGCGTTTTACACCGTGGCGAAACTTCCCGTTGACGATGCCGAGAAATTCTGCAGGTGGTGTCTCGAAGAGTTCAGCTATGAGGGCGAAACGGTGATGATGGCTCCGGCATCGGGCTTCTACACCACGCCCGGGGCTGGCTACAATCAGGTGCGCATTGCCTATGTCCTGAAAAAAGAGGCTCTTGAGCGCGCCCTTTTGGTGCTGCGCAAGGCTTTGGAAAGTTATCCCGGGCGTAAAGACGATTGATAGAGATGAATCTTCCGTTGTTTCTCTCACGCCGCATACACGCCAGCCAGGACGACCGGCGCAGGGTTTCGCGGCCGGCAGTGTTCATAGCCACAATAGGCGTGGCCGTGGGCTTGGCCGTCATGATTGTCAGTGTTTGCGTGGTGTTCGGTTTCAAACACACCATACGCGATAAGGTGGTGGGGTTCGGCGGACACATACAGGTGGCCGAGTTCAACACTCTTCTCACGTCGGAAAGCCGTCCTGTCGCAATGCCCGATTCGATGCTCCGTGTGCTGGGCCGCGTGCATGGCGTGGCCCATGTGCAGCGTTATGCCATGAAGCAGGGCATACTGAAAACCGACGACGATTTTCTCGGAGTGTCGTTCAAAGGCGTAGGGCAGGAATACGACACCACGTTTGTGAGCGAGAACCTCGTGGATGGCGCCATTCCGCATTTTTCCGACTGTAAAGGTCAGAACAAGATAGTCATATCCAAGATAATGGCCGACAAGCTGAAGGTGAAGTGCGGACAGCGCATTTTTGCCTATTTCATAGGCGACGGAGGCGACGTGCGTGTGCGGCGGTTTACAATTGCGGGCATATACCGGTCAAACCTGACACAATATGACAAGGTGACATGCTATGCCGACCTTTATACTGTCGTGCGGCTTAACGGATGGCAGCCCGACCAAGTTACCGGGGCGGAAATATCGGTGCACGATTTCGACAACGTGGACAGAGTGGAAGATGATATCGTAGCCAAGGTGAACCGTACGCAAGACAGATACGGCAACACGTATTCTTCGAAGACAATACGCGAGATTTGTCCGCAGATATTTTCCTGGCTCGACCTTCTCGACCTCAACGTGTGGATTATACTTGCCATAATGACTGCCGTGGCCGTTGTGACAATGGTTTCCGGTTTGCTTATCATTATACTTGAACAAACCGCCATGATTGGTCTGCTGAAAGCCCTCGGTGCCACAAACCGCACCATAAGGCACACGTTTCTGTGGCTCGCGGTGTTTATCATAGGCAAAGGTCTTCTCATCGGTGATGCCATAGCCTTGGCTATCGTGTTGTTGCAGAAATGCACCGGTGTTGTCAAACTGGATGCTGCCACCTATTATGTAAGCACGGTGCCGGTGGAAATCGACATTCCGGCAATGGTTTTGCTCAATGTCGCCACGCTGCTTGTAAGCACGCTCGTGCTTGTTGTTCCGAGCTATCTCGTGTCGCACATACATCCGGCACGGTCGATGCGCTATGAATAACGTGGGTTAATACGGTGGCTAAAGGGCATCATAGTTCGGCTCGTTGTAGCAGACTTGGTGAAAAATGACAAATAAAAACGGGTGATTTGTTTTGTTAATTGTGTGAAATGTAGTAACTTTGCACCCGCTTATCAAAAACAGTTGAATGAAGAACGACAAAATAAAGAATCAATACCGCGTGAATGAACATATTCGCGTAAGGGAAGTACGTATCGTCGGCGATGACGGGTCTATGGTGATACCTACCCGCCAAGCGTTGGAAATGGCAAGAGCCAAGGGTGTTGACCTTGTCGAGATTTCGCCTAACGCGCAGCCGCCCGTTTGCCGTCTCATCGACTATAGCAAATTCCTCTACCAGCAGAAAAAGCATGCCAAGGAAATGAAGGCGAAGCAGGCTAAGGTGGAAATAAAGGAAATCAGATTCGGACCGCAGACCGACGAGCATGACTATAATTTCAAGCTGAAACATGCAAAGGAATTCTTGAACGAGGGAAACAAAGTGCGTGCCTATGTATTCTTCCGTGGACGTTCCATTCTTTTCAAGGAACAGGGTGAGGTTCTCCTTCTGCGTTTCGCCAACGACTTGGAAGAATTTGCCAAGGTGGAGCAGTTGCCGAAACTTGACGGTAAGAAGATGTTCCTCTATCTCGCGCCTAAAAAGGCAGGCGTGGTGAAGAAAAGCCAGCAGAAAATGGATCGTGAACGCCGTGAGGCAGAAGCGCGTGCTGTGGTTTCCGAGGAAGTTGAGACTCCTGTGAATGAAGCCAACGGCCTTCTTGCCAACGCTAAAATAAGCGAAGACGCTCTGCGCAAGCTGAAAGAAGAACAATAATGTGACATGAAATGTGCGTAACGTCAGGTATATACGTTGCCACAATAATAAATAACAACTTTAAAAAACGAAAAAATGCCAAAAGTAAAGACAAACTCCGGTGCAAAGAAGAGATTCCGCTTTACCGGAACTGGTAAGATTAAACGTCATCACGCTTACCACAGTCACATTCTGACTAAGAAAACAAAGAAGCAGAAGAGAAATCTGGTTCATCAGACAATCGTGGACAACAGCAACCTCAAGCAGGTGCGCGATTTGCTCTGCCTTCGTTAATTTTATTAGTCAAACATTTAAAGGAAAAAGAAAACTATGCCAAGATCAGTCAATCATGTTGCTTCTAAAGCAAAGAGAACCAGAATCCTGAAACTCACAAAGGGATACTATGGTGCAAGAAAGAATGTTTGGACAGTAGCGAAGAATACCTGGGAGAAAGGTCTTACCTACGCTTATCGTGACCGCCGCAACAAGAAACGCAATTTCCGCGCATTGTGGATTCAGCGTATCAACGCTGCCGCACGTCTCGAGAACATGAGCTACTCTACATTGATGGGTGCACTGCACAAGGCCGGCATTGAGATCAACCGTAAGGTGCTTGCCGACCTCGCTGTGAACAACCCCGAAGCTTTCAAGGCTATCGTAGACAAGGTTAAGTAAACAAAACACATACATTGAAAGAAAGGAGAATGTCTTTGCATTCTCCTTTCTTGCGTTTTATGGCATCTTGTCCAAAGCGTACCGCACGAGAATTGTATCGTGGTAGACCGTGAAATCCACGGCTTTCTGAATCGGTCAATATGCGACACTGTTTTTCGTCAGTATCTGTAAAATGTGTTTTCGGCACACAATTTGTATGGCAAAAGGTAAAAAATATGGAGGTTGAATTATGGCATTCATAGATTATTACAAAATATTGGGGGTTGACAAGAACATTCCGCAAAAGGATGTGCGTGCCGCATATCTGAAGCGCACCAAGCTTTTTCATCCCGATTTGCATCCTGACGACCCGAAAGCCAAGGCCAAGTTTCAGGCTCTCAATGAGGCTTACGACGTGATAAGCGACCCGGAGAAACGCAAAAAATATGATACCTATGGCGAACGTTGGCGTGAAGCCGACGCTTTTGGTGCATCATCTGGCGGCTATGCCGGTGGCGGACGTTCGTGGGGTGGGGCTGCCGGTGGTGGTTCCATGTTCGACGGATTTGATTTTGGCGGCGGCAGCGGCGGTTTTTCGAGCTTCTTCCAAAACCTTTTCGGAAACGGCGGCGGCATGGGCGGCGGTTGTCGCGGAGACTCAATGCGTGGAGGAAACGGCGATGCCAGTGCAACGGTAGACATCGATATGTACACCGCTTTGCTCGGTGGTGAAGTCATAATACAGCTTGGCAACGGTTCGAAGATAAAGTTGAAGGTGAAGGAAGGCACCCAGAACGGTGCCAAGGTGCGTCTCCCCGGAAAGGGACACGGCGGTGTGGGAGGCCGTACGGGCGATTTGATAATAACATATAATGTGGTTTTGCCCGCAAATCTCAGCGAGCGTCAGAAAGCGTTGCTGCGGCAGATGCGCGGAACGTGATGCCCAAACATTTGCGACTTTATTTCCACGTTTCAAATATTTGTTGTAATTTTGCATTATAACAAAAACATTCTGAAATGTATAGAAGCAAAACGTGTGGGGAGCTGAGGCTCTCTGATGTCGGCCACGAGGTGACACTGGCCGGCTGGGTGCAGCGCATCAGGAAAATGGGTGGAATGACATTTGTCGACTTGCGCGACAGATATGGCATCACACAGCTTGTGTTCAATGAGGCCGATGACGCGGATTTGTGCGCGCGTGCAGGCAAACTCGGACGCGAGTTCTGCATACAGGTGACAGGAAACGTAAGCGAGCGTCAGAGCAAGAACCCCAATCTTCCCACTGGCGAGATAGAAATAATAGTAAAAAATCTCAACGTCCTATCTGAAAGCGCGACACCGCCTTTCACGATAGAAGACAATACCGACGGCGGCGACGATATCCGCATGCGTTACCGCTATCTTGACCTGCGCCGTCCGGCAGTGCGCAAAAACCTTGAATTGCGCCACCGTATGACGATTCTCATAAGGAATTTCCTCGACTCGAAAGACTTTATTGAGGTTGAAACTCCAATCCTTATCGGCAGCACTCCCGAGGGGGCACGCGACTTTGTAGTGCCTTCACGCATGAATCCTGGACAGTTCTACGCTTTGCCGCAGAGTCCGCAAACACTGAAACAGTTGCTTATGATAAGCGGTTTTGACCGCTATTTCCAGATAGCCAAGTGCTTCCGCGACGAGGATTTGCGTGCCGACCGTCAGCCGGAGTTCACACAGATTGACTGTGAAATGTCGTTTGTTGACCAGGAAGATGTGATAGGATTGTTTGAAGACATGGCACGCCATCTCTTCAAGGAAGTGCGAGGCGTTGAGCTTCCTGCAAAGCTCCAGCAAATGACGTGGCATGAAGCCATGCGCCGTTTCGGCAGCGATAAGCCCGATTTGCGTTTCGGAATGGAGTTTGTGGAACTCCACGACATATTGAAAGGCAGTGGAACATTTGCCGTGTTCAACGATGCCAGTTATATAGGCGGCATATGCGTGCCGGGCTGTGCAGGATATACACGCAAGCAACTCGACCAGCTTGCCGACTTTGTAAAGCGACCGCAAGTGGGTGCGAAAGGCTTGGTTTATATCAAATACAACGAAGACGGCAGCGTAAAGAGCAGCATTGACAAATTCTACACTCCTGAAGTTTTGCAGCAAGTGAAGGCTGCGACTGGAGCAAACGATGGCGACCTTGTTCTCATTATGAGCGGAGACAATGCCAACAAAACGCGTACGCAGTTGTGCTCGCTGCGCTTGGAAATGGGTGACAGACTAGGGCTGCGCGACAAAGACAAATTTGAATGTCTGTGGATTGTCGATTTCCCTCTCTTCGAATGGAGCGACGAAGAACAGCGTCTTATGTCTACTCACCATCCGTTCACGATGCCAAATCCCGACGACATACCTCTTCTCGACACACATCCTGAGAAAGTTCGTGCCAAGGCTTACGACTTTGTTTGCAACGGAATTGAGGTCGGCGGCGGCAGTCTGCGTATACACGACAGCAAGTTGCAGGAAAAGATGTTCGGAATACTTGGCTTTACCCCCGAGAAAGCCATTGCTCAGTTCGGCTTCCTCATAAACGCCTTCAAGTTTGGAGCACCGCCTCACGCAGGTCTTGCTTTCGGTCTCGACCGCTTCGTGTCGATAATGGCCGGTCTCGATTCTATACGCGATTGCATAGCATTCCCCAAGAACAACAGTGGCCGCGATGTTATGCTTGATGCACCATCGACAATCGACGACAAGCAACTTGACGAATTGTGCATAAAGATTGATTTAAATCAAAAAAACAAACAATAATCCTTTGGCGTGAAATGAAATCTGCACTTTTCTCTTAAAAATGAGAAAGTTAACAAGAAATATTGTGTAATTTTGTGACAGAATTAAGTTCTGTTGTGCGAAAAGCACACGGATTTTTGATTTTATTACATTAATATGGCAGAAAAAAAAGCGACAAAGAAGGTTGCAGCAACAAATGCTGCTGCTCCGAAGAGAACAGTGGCAAAGAAAGTTGAGATTGCAGTAAATGCAGAAAATGTAGGTTTCCGCGCTGGCGATGTCTATCAGACATTGGCAGCTTCAGAGAAACCTTTGAGCCCGGCCGAAATTGCTAAGCTCTCGAAAATTAGCAAGGAAGAGGCTTATCTCGGCATTGGCTGGCTTCTGAAAGAAGGAAAGGTGAAGGGTGAGGACAACCTCATTGCTTTGGCTTAAACACAATTTGGAAATTTGTTTCGGGGAGGGTTGCAATTCACAGGTTACAACTCTCCCCTTATTTTTGCTTATGAGTTACGACGAGGAAATACTGCGTGTATTGTATGAGGCAGGTCAGGAAGGGCTTTCGGTGTCGAAGATAGTCCTGCATGTGTACAATGCCTGCAATTCACTGTTTTGTCCTATTGAGCTCGAAACGGTGAGAAAATATGTCGTGACGTATGTTCGTCGCAACACCTGTGGGTCGCGTTCGCTTTTGAAAAAGGCTTCACGTCGTGGACGCTATTGTCTGAATCCTTGTTCAAGAGAAACCGAATGGCTCAAGTTGTTTGCTGAAGACAGTAATGCGGAGCAGTGCAGCGACGGACAGATTGACGGCTCGTTGTCGCTGTTCTGAAACTTTGGCAGTGATAAGATGCCGTATTCCGCTATTTTTTATTAATTTTGCATGTCGGAAGCAGTACTCCGGTTCTGTCGCTTGGCAAATACTTGTCAAGAGGAAAGTCCGGGCAGCGCAGGACAATTCACTTCTGAAAATGGAAGCTGTTGGCGACAACAGGTGAACGTAGAAGAGAACGACCGCCGCGCCTATCGTGCGGTAAGGGTGAGAAGGTGGTGTAAGAGACCACCAGCCAACGGGTGATCGTTGGGCTGTACAAACTGGATGCTGCAAGTTCGCGTATACCATCGTTCGAGGGCTGTCCGTCCGATGCCGCAGTGCAACGATGGAGGGTAGAATGCTTGAACTGTGGGGTGACTCACAGTCTAGATAAATGACAGATGCTCTCTTGCGTGCAAGAGAGAACAGAACCCGGCTTATAGGGGTACTGCTTCCGTTTTTTGTTTTCCCGTCCAACAATATTGTTTGACAAAGCATGCAGGCATTGCCAGGCTTGCTGTAATTGCTTCCATGCTTTAGTGTTGTGTGCTTGTTGTCGTGTGTGTCAACTCACTCATGGTGATATGATTCCCCCTTTATTATTGTGCAGGCACGGTAAAGCTGTTCGGTGAACACCAGTCTTACCATTTGGTGTGAGAAAGTCATCTTCGACAATGATATTTTCTCGTCGGCGCGGGCATACACATCTTCCGAGAATCCATAAGGTCCGCCTATCACAAATGCCACTTTACGCGCCCCCTGCATCTTCTTTTGCAGCCATTCGGCCATGCCCATGCTTGTGCGTTCGGTGCCGCGTTCGTCAAGAAGGACAACAATGTCCGCCGGTTGTATTTGTTTCAGAATCAGCTTTCCTTCCTCTTGCTTTTGCTGTGCTTGGGTGTAGTTGCGCGTGTTTTTTAGCGCAGCTATCGTGTTAATGGCAAAAGGCACATAGTGGTTTATGCGCTTTGTATAGTCGTCTATGCCCTCAGCATAAAGCCGTTCGGTGGTTTTCCCCACCATTATAAGCTCAGTTTTCATATTCGTCCTTACGTTTCGGGTTTTTGGGAAACCACCCTTTTTCCACGCGTTTGCGCTGTTCGAATATCTCGCCAATGCTCCATAGCGACGATGCGCCCAGTATGCCAAATATCGACGATAATAAGATATTGCCGATGAGCAGTGCCCCCACGATGAAGGCTATGCCAAAAAGCAGGAATACCCACCACAGGCGTGTGCCCCAGTAATATTCCACCTTTATCACTATGGGGTGGAACAGTCCGATTATGAGAAATGTGCTGACGGCGATTGTTAGACCCGAAAAATGCAGATAGTCCATGTATCCTGATTGTCGTTAGTGTATGTCAGTCGTCGGTTCTCAGTTCGGGCACTACGGCGAAATATTCCACGTCGTCGTCGGTAAGGTTTTCCATGTAGTGTGAATGGCCTTTGGGGCAGTAGTGAACCTGTCCTGCCGTTACCGTCTCGGTTATTCCGTCGTAGTGCAGTGTGGCCGTGCCGCTCAGCACGAATATTATTTCGCAGTTGGTTTCGTGCTTGTGCAAGCCTGTTGAAGCATGCGGTTTCAGTGTCTGGCGCATTATTTTGCAGTCGTTGTCGGTGAAATTGTGTGCCACAAGTTCGCCTTTTCCGCCCTTGAAACCTTCTATTGTCAGCGGGGCGATATTCTTGAAATCTATTACCATATCTGTATAGTGGTTTTTAATTGTTGCAATGCTTGTTTTTAGTTTTGCGGTAAGGCAATAGCGTTACTGCCGTTGTAAGGCATGCCGCGATGCATGCTGCCGTGGTGTGTATGCCGTTTGTCTGAAGCGTGATGCCTACCGTGATGCCTACAATTATGCCAGTGTCGCTAGCGAGGAAATATGTGCTTTCGGCTGTACTGCGCTGGCAGTGCTGGCATTGTGAGAGCAGATGGAACAACTGTGCCGAGCATATTGTTCCAAGCGTGCCGCCGGTTATTAGCGGAGCAAGATATTGTGCAGTGGCCGACATGTCGGATGTAAGGATGTGCATTACTGCTAATGCGTATGCCGCAAGGGCCACCATCGGCACATGTCGCGTCTCTCTGAAAGTCTTGTAGCGCAGGGCAATGAGAGCAAGCAGAAATCCGGCAAGTGTCATAATATAGAAAGTCGCGTTTCCGTTCTTTGTGAATACCATTCCAAAAGGTATTGTGGCACAGGTGATGCCTATGAAATCGCGCCACCCCCGTGTGAGGAAAAAACGGTCGGCCGACACTATACTGGTGTATTCTTCGGGTGCACGGAACGGGAATTTCACGGTAAGCACCAGTAAGGCAGGAATTACTGCGAATGCCGCTGCGGTTGCAAAATACAACGTGTGTGGCATTGCCTTGCCTATGATGATATACAGCACAGGCCCTATTGCGAGTGCCATTCTTGCCACAGCCACCGATGCGTAGTTGGCTTCGGTGCGGTGGTGCGATTCGGTCTTGTCGATAATCAGCGTGCATGAAATCACCCGTTTTGCCAGACCGAATGTAGCTCCGGCCAGCGCAAATGCCGTTGCCGGAATCAAGAAACTGATGCTTTCGTCGGCCTGTGCCGTCTTGCGGCATATGAACGGAATGCCGAACGTGAGTATTCCGAATGCCGTTGCCGAAACGACAAATACCTTGTTGCGGCGATAACGTTGTATGAGCCAGTTGCTTATTGCCCCCGACAGACAGATGCCGAAGATGAGTGCGGTGAGGGCAAAAGCGGCGTTCTGTGGTGCAATTGCCGCCCACTTGCCGAGGGTGAGCGGAGTGAACGGCGTCACCATATAATAGGATGTGCACAGAAGCAACTCGGCAACAACAAGCATAAAGAAATCTTTATGCCACATTCGGGCGAAGGTGGGCGTGAATTGTGTGCTCATGGCCGCTCGGTATTACTGTCGTTAGTAAGACTCCTGCTCGTTGGGAAAATCAGAAGCCTTTACATCGGCCACATATTTTCCTATTGCCTCGGTCATGATAGAGTAGAGGTCGGCATATTTCCGCAGAAATTTAGGCTTGAAACCTTGGCTCATTCCGAGCATGTCGGCATATACGAGCACCTGTCCGTCGGTCATGTTGCCGGCCCCTATGCCTATTGTCGGGCAACTCACTTCTCTCGTTATCTGTCCGGCCAGAGCTGCGGGCACCTTTTCAAGCACTATGGCGAAACATCCGGCGCGGTCGAGTGCCTTCGCGTCGGCCAGCAGTTTGCGGGCCTCCTCCTCGTCTTTCGCGCGCAGTCCGTAGCCTCCGAATTTGTGCACGCTTTGCGGTGTGAGTCCGAGATGACCGCAGACTGGAATGCCTGCCCCCGCCATCTTCGCCACCATGTCGGCTATTTCCGACCCTCCTTCGAGTTTCACCGCATCCACACCGGTTTCTTTCATTATCCTCACCGCAGTGGCAATACCGTCGGTTGGCGATATTTGGTAGCTGCCGAACGGCATGTCGCATATCACGAGGGCGTGGTTCACGCCGCGCACCACCGAGCGTGCATGGTAAATCATTTCGTCTACCGTTATGGGTAAGGTTGTGGCGTTGCCGGCCATCACGTTAGAGGCCGAGTCGCCTATGAGTATCGAGTCTACACCTCCGGCATCTACAATGGCTGCGGTGGTGAAATCGTAGGCTGTGAGCATGCTTATTCTCTCGCCGTTCTTTTTCATCTCGAAAAATCGTGGAACGGTTACTTTCTTCTTGTCTGTACTTAAATATCCTGCCATAATATGTAGTGAAAATAGTGTCGTGTGGCCATTGTCTTCTTCTGCAAGACTGCCTTAGACGCGGCAAAAGTACAAATAAAATCCGAAAAACGGCTTGTTTACAGTCGTTTTTTAGGCTTCTGCGGCGGCAGTGGGCGGCATGTATGGGGCAAGGAATGTCATCATTTTTAGGTATTCGTGACGATAAGGATATATATGCCACCCGGTTGCAAATAATTATTAGTAATTTTGCATTAAAATAGCGTGGCGGCGTGTGCTGCCACGGTCGTTTTAAACGAACAATACGCAATAGAATATGCATTTATCAGATCTCAAGACGGGTGAGCGTGGAGTCATCGTGAAGGTCACGGGGCAGGGCGGTTTCCGCAAACGCATTGTGGAGATGGGCTTCATTAAAGGCAAGGTGGTTGACGTTTTGCAGAACGCCCCGTTGCAAGACCCCGTGAAATACAAGATAATGGGCTATGAAGTGTCGCTCCGCCGGGCGGAGGCAGGCATGATAGAAATAGTTTCCGAGGAAGAGGCAAGGAATATGGAAAACGTTGCCAAGCCCGATGCTGCCGGCAGGTTGGACTGCGACGACACCGCTGCCGACATGGAAAGGAAACTGCACGATGCCGCGCGCAAGAAGCGCAGGGTGATAAACGTGGCTCTCGTGGGCAACCCCAACTGTGGCAAGACATCGCTTTTCAATTTCGCGTCGGGGGCTCACGAGCGCGTGGGCAACTATTCGGGCGTGACTGTCGATGCCAAGACCGGCCATGCGGAGTTTGAGGGCTACACGTTCAACATCGTAGATTTGCCGGGCACCTATTCGCTCTCGGCCTACTCACCCGAGGAACTTTATGTGCGCAAGCAGATTATAGAGCATACGCCCGATGTTGTGATAAACGTGATTGACACGAGTAACCTCGAGCGCAACCTTTATCTCACCACGCAGCTTATCGACATGCACCTGCGCATGGTGTGTGCCCTCAACATGTTCGACGAGACCGAGCGGCGCGGCGACAATGTAGACTATGCCAAGCTCGGCACGCTTTTCGGCGTGCCCATGGTGCCCACGGCATTCACCACGGGGCGCGGCGTAGACCTTCTGTTCCACATCATAATCAACCTTTACGAGGGGGCCGACTTCCTTGACGAGAAAGGTACTCTGCCGCCTGAGATTGCCGCCGAGATAAGCGAGTGGCACGCCAAATGGCGCAATGTGGCCGACGACGACCACGATGAGGATTTTGCAAGCGGCGTGCATCCGCGTCGCAATGTGTTCAGGCACATACACATAAACCACGGGCCGTTCATCGAAGAGGGTATAGCAAGGATTCAAACTCCGCTGAAACGCCTCGACAGTCTGCGCAACCGCTATTCCACACGCTATCTCGCCATAAAACTGATGGAGGGCGATGCCGATACCGAGAGGCTGATAAAGACCGAGACTTCCGATGCCGAGAATATATTGAAAGTGCGCGACGAGGCCACAGCCGATGTGCTTAAATATACGGGTGAAGATGCCGAGACTGCCGTCATGGATGCCAAATACGGTTTTATACACGGCGCGTTGCAGGAAGCCGGCTATCGCACTGGTACAAAGAAAGACACCTATCAGGTGACACATGTCATCGACAACATCATAACCAACAAATATGTTGGTTTTCCCATTTTCATCGCTCTTATATGGCTCATGTTTGAGGCCACGTTCACCCTGGGGCAGTATCCCATGGACTGGATTGATGCCGGGGTGGGGTGGATTGGACAACTCGTGGCGCAGAATATTGCCGACGGCCCGCTCAAGGACTTGCTCACCGATGGTGTCATCGGTGGAGTGGGGGCGGTTATCGTGTTTCTTCCGCAGATTCTCATCTTGTATTTCTTCATATCCTATATGGAAGACAGCGGCTATATGGCACGCGCGGCATTCATCATGGACAAGCTCATGCACAAAATGGGACTGCACGGCAAGTCGTTCATTCCGCTCATCATGGGCTTCGGCTGCAATGTTCCGGCCATAATGGCTACACGCACGATAGAGAGCCGCCGCAGCCGTCTCATAACCATGCTCATAATTCCGTTCATGAGCTGCTCGGCGCGTTTCCCCATATACATTATGATAATAGGAACGATGTTTGCGCAGCAGTACCGTTCCACCGTGATGATGTCGCTCTACCTTGTCGGCATAGTCACCGCCGTGATAATGAGCCGCATCTTCAGCCGCTGGCTGTTTAAGGGCGAGGACACACCTTTCGTCATGGAATTGCCGCCCTACCGCTTCCCCACGGCCAAGGCAATAGGCCGCCACACATGGGAAAAGGGCAAGCAGTATCTGAAGAAAATGGGAGGCATAATACTTGTGGCAAGTGTAATTGTGTGGGCCTTGGGCTATTTCCCGCACAACGAGACCCTCACCAAGCAGCAACAGCAGGAACAAAGCTACATAGGACGCATAGGAAAGGCCATAGAGCCTGTGTTCCGTGCGCAGGGCTTTGACTGGAAACTTGATGTCGGTATAGTGTCGGGTGTGGGGGCGAAGGAAATAGTGGCCTCCACGATGGGCATACTTTATTCTGGCGACGAGGAAATAGCCGACGGCGGAGAAAACTCTTACGCACGTCTGCGCACGCAGATGGAGGCAGACGGGATAACACCGCTCACGGCCTATTGCTTCCTGCTTTTTGTGCTTCTCTACTTCCCCTGCATTGCCACTCTTGCCGCAGTTAAAGGCGAAACCGGTTCGTGGAAATGGACTTTGTTTGTAGCTTTCTACACCACGGCACTTGCCTGGGGCATTTCGGCATTGGTCTATCAGGTGGGAAACATGCTGTTGTAAAGCCAGGTCAGCATTCACCGTCTCAGTGCTTCATGCGCAGCATGTGCGTGCCTCATTTGCCGCACGCCCGTGTAGCGTATGGAGCACATGCATAATGTCAATCGGTATCACATGATTTTTCCAACAGGCATGAGCAATAACTCTTTCTGTTGTGCAGTGCTTCTTCCACTTTGCGGTAGTTGAGTTTATGAATACTCACATGCGCAATCAGTTCATTCCATTTCTCTGCGTTGAAATCATTTGCCAATGCACGGCCAAGCAGCAGACTGTGGAAACTGTTTTCGCGTGGCATCCGCTCCGCCACTTCCGGGAATCGGCAGAGCGACAGACCCATAAACAAATGGATGATGTAGTAGTCTACCAGACAGTCGTAATCGCGCCAATAAGCCAAGAGCATGTCGAGCACTGCTGAAACATTCTTTTGTCCGGGCACCGCAGCCACAAACCAAGTGGACAGACCGACGGGTTGTGCTTCGCCCTTTCGGAAATAACGGAACAAGGTGAATTCGCTCTGCATGGTGTGTTGCCATCGCGTCTTCAATGCTTCGTTTTCAAATCCCGAACAATATACCGTGGCATCCATCCATACTCCGCCATGTTTGCGCAGCACTGTCAAGCGCAGCAAATCGCTGAACGAGGCAGGAGGTATCCGTCCCTTGCGGTATTTCTCCGTTATTTCTTCGGGCAAGTCCACCCACTGCCGGTAATTGTTCATGTCGAGTATGCGCACATCGTAATCGGGAAAGTGTGTCTGCTGCGACTCCCAGCACGCCTTTACTATCTCGGGTGCATTGTCAAGCCCTTGAAGCCATGCCGTCCAGATGATTTTGGGCACATCATGCACTTTACCGCCATTTTCCGCATCATGCGGCACGTTGTCGGCATAACTCTCCAAAATGTGGCGATAGCGGCGTGTCAGAACATCGTCCACCTTCCGTGTAATGGCCGGATAGGCATTCTTCAGCGACTTGCCGTTTACTATACAGCGCGCCAAAGCCACTGCCGCCGTGTGCAGCACGCCCATGCGGGCATACTGGCAGATGAGCCGCCAACCGCCGAACTGACGGTATCGGATGAGCAAACGGTCGAAGTCTTTCATTTGTATTTTCTTGGCTTTTCACTTTTGCACGGCGTATCACGCATCTGACTTTTTTACTGCGCTCCATGCAAGAGTCAAAGGATTAAAAAAAACTCCGCAAGGCGATGCTTTTTAGCATCCTTGCGGAGTTTCTATGTTTTGTTAGAATTTTGCCATCTTTATGGCGTCAATGGCACATTCGTCGCCCTTGTTGCCATATTTTCCGCCGCAGCGGTCTTTTGCCTGTTGCAGGTCGTTGGTGGTGAGAAGACCGTATATAATAGGTATCTCACTTGTTGAATTGAGACGTGCAATACCGTATGTGACACCTTGGCAGATGTAATCGAAATGCGGTGTCTCTCCGCGTATCACACTCCCGAGTATTATCACCGCGTCGTAGCCGCCGTGCAGCACCATTTGGTGGGCTCCGTAGATAAGCTCAAAACTGCCCGGTACGGTTTTGACATGTATGTTTTCGGGCAATGCACCGTGTTTTTCGAGCGTTTTCACGGCCCCGTTGAGCAATGCCCCGGTTATTTCTGTATTCCATTCTGCTACGACAATTCCGAAACACATGTTGCTTGCATCGGGAATTTTGTTGATGTCGTAGTCGGACAGATTGTGAAGTGCTGTTGCCATGGTTATTCGGATACTCGTTCGATGTATTTGTCGATTTCCGAACTCTGCACCAATGAAGAGTTTACATATTTTTTCTTGATGTCTTGGTAAACCTTGAGAGCCTCGGCTTTTTTGCCTTGGTTTTCGAGCAATTGGGCAGCCTGAATGCGGAATGTGGGCGAGATGCTCATGTTAGCACCGTTTTCTGCTTTGTTGTCGGCCATATCGGCAGCCTTCTGCAATTTGCTTATGGCTTTGTCTATGTTGCCGGTGTTGGCATATGCATTGCCCAGTGCGGCTACAGCGGCAGGGCTTATCATGGCATCGCTTTCGGGTGAGAATTTCTCCAACTTGGCGATAGCCTCGTTCCATTTGCCGAGGTTAGCATAGCATATTCCGGCATACAGATTGGCAAGGTTGGCTGCAGCGGTGCCGCTATAGTCGCTTGAAATCTTCAAGAAACCGGCATATCCGGCTCCATCGCCGTTGAGAGCTTTGTCGAATTGCTCCATATTGAAATAATCCTGACCTTTTGCAAGGGCGGTGCTTGCTTTTTCTTCACGAGGACCAGATACGAATGCTTTGTAGAGCAACAACCCGGCAATAACCACGATAATGGCAACAACCACTATCGCTATTTGCTTTTTGTACTTGTCGAAAATTGTTTCGGTCATGTTCACGGCTCCGTTGTGGCCGTAAGCTTTTGACTCCTTGATTGATGATGTATTTCCCATTATTGTTTTGTTTTTTTTATATTGCTTGTTTGAAAAGTGCATTTCCAGTGTGTGCAATTGCTTGAAGCGCACACAAATGCAGCGCAAAATTAGTTATTTTATCCCGTATATAGAAATTTATTTATACTTTTTTCGCATCCCAAGCGTAATAGAAAGGCGTTGTAAACAGTTTTGCTGAACGGTATTGTTTGACGATGCCGCTTTTTTTGAATATGAGGTAGCGGTGAATTCCGTTTCTTTTTATTAACTTTGCAATTGCCAAAATATGGGATGCGTGTGCTTTTTCGGGTTGATTTGAAAAAGTTTTAGGAGCGCATACACCAAAAACGAATAACAAAAATGCCGTTAAGATTACCAGACAGACTCCCGGCAATAGAGTTGCTGAAGAAAGAGAATATTTTTGTCATTGACAATTCGCGGGCTACGAAACAGGACATACGCCCGTTGCGTATTGTTATACTCAATCTTATGCCCATCAAGATAACGACGGAAACCGACCTTGTGAGATTGTTGTCGAATACGCCGTTGCAGATGGAAATATATTTCATGAAGCTCAAGAGCCATACGTCGAAAAACACCCCGATAGAGCACATGATGATGTTCTATAAGGATTTTGAGGTGATGCGCAATGAGAAATTCGA
This sequence comes from bacterium, assembly GCA_963607545.1. Lineage (GTDB taxonomy): Bacteria > Bacteroidota > Bacteroidia > Bacteroidales > Bacteroidaceae > Prevotella. The sequence continues at coordinate 66,626 of CAVDCP010000004.1, read as the reverse complement.
TGGAATGATTATAACCGGCGCGCCCATAGAACTGTTTGATTATGAGGATGTGCAGTATTGGGATGAAATATCTGAGATATTCAAATGGGCCGACACGCATGTGACGAGCACCATGTATATATGCTGGGCGGCACAGGCCGGACTGTATTATCATTACGGCATTCCCAAATATCCGCTTGAAAAGAAGATGTTCGGGAATTTCAAGCAGCACCCGCTCGATTTGCGGCAGCCTATATTCCGCGGCTTTGACGACGTTTTCAGTATGCCGCATAGCCGCCACACCGAAATAAGACGTGATGACATATTGGCCGACAATCGGCTGAAATTGCTTGCCGAGTCGGAAGAGAGCGGCGTTAGCATGGTTATGGCGCGTGGAGGGCGGCAGATATTTGTCACGGGACATCTGGAGTATGCACCCAACACTCTTGACCAAGAGTACAGGCGTGACAAGGGAAAACGTGACGATGTAGAAATGCCCAAGAATTATTATTTGGACGATGACCCGGAAAAGCCGCCTTTGGTGACATGGCGTGCACATGCCAATTTGTTGTTCAGCAACTGGATAAATTATTATATTTATCAGGAAACGCCATATAACATCGACGAAATAAAGTAACCGCTGGTATTTATGAGACAGATAGAATTACTCGCACCCGCAAAAGACCTTGAATGTGGAAAGGCTGCCATAGACCATGGAGCCGATGCCGTGTATATAGGTGCGAGTGACTTTGGGGCGAGGGTTGCAGCAGGAAATTCTACCGACGACATTGCCGCATTGTGCCAGTATGCGCACGGTTTTGGTGCCAAGGTGTATGTTACAGTCAATACTATAGTCTATGACGGCGAACTGGAAGATGTCCGTAGGCTCATAATGCAATTGACTGCGGTTGGCGTTGATGCCATTCTTGTGCAAGACATGGGAGTGTTGAAACTGTTGGGGAATTATGCCGGGCCTGTGCCCGAATTGCATGCCAGCACGCAGACAGACAACCGTAATGCCGCAAAAGTGGAATGGTTGCATAATCTGGGATTCAGCAGGGTGGTGCTTGCGCGCGAACTTTCGCTCGGTGAGATAGCCGAGATACACAAGGCAGTGCCCGATGTGGAGCTTGAAGTGTTTGTTCACGGTGCATTGTGCGTGAGCTATTCGGGTGCTTGCTATGCATCAGCTTGCTGTTTCGGACGCAGTGCCAACCGTGGCGAGTGCGCGCAGTTTTGCCGTCTTGCCTTTGAATTGCGCGATACCGAGGGTAAAACGATTGACCGTGACCGCTATTTTTTGTCGCTTAAAGACCTTTGCCAAATCGATGAAATCGAACGCATCGTTGATGCTGGAGCCACATCGTTGAAGATAGAAGGCCGTTTGAAAAACATTGATTATGTAAAGAATGTGGTTTCGGCATACAGCATGCGGTTGGATGAAATTGTGGGCCGACACCCCGACAAATACAGAAGGTCATCGTTCGGAAAGGTTGAATATATGTTCACTCCGCATCTTGAAAAGACATTCAACCGTGGTTTTACCAATTATTTCCTCAATGGCCGGACTGATGACATAGCTTCGCTTGACACTCCCAAGGCTATGGGTGAATATGTCGGCTATGTGAAAGAGATAAAGGGCAAATCGTTTAATGTTGCCGGGACAGCAATGTTTGCCAATGGCGATGGTTTGTGTTTTGTGAATAAAGAGCATAAACTTGAAGGCTTTAGGGTTAACCGTGTGGAGAACAACCGCTTGTATCCGTTGGCTATGCCTGAAAAGCTGCGTGCAGGAATGGCGTTGTACAGGAATAATGACCAGGCGTTTGAAAAGATTTTGTCCCGCCAAACTGCAATCCGGCGTCTGGCGGTTGATTTTTCAGTGCGTTGTTCAGGCCGTGAGTTGACTATAAGCGCGGTTGATGAAATGGGCAGGAAATGCACCATGGCGGTTGAAGGAAAGTTTGAAAAGGCATTGAAACCGCAGCGTGACAATATCGTAAGGCAAATAGAAAAGCTCGGAAATACAATATACAAGGCCGGAAACGTGGCATTTGAAGGTGAAAGTGAGAAAATGTTCATACCTTCCAGCATGCTGTCTGAGTTGCGGCGCAAGGTTGTGGAAAACCTGATGGCACAACCCGTGCAGAGTGGAATGGTGGCCCGCAATGCCACATCGGCAGAGCGTTTCAATCTGCATAGAGCAGGAGAAAAGATAACGGCAAAAGCTATAAATGCCGCGAATGTTGCCAATCGTCTTGCGCGAGATCTGTATGAAGAGCAGAACGTGGGCGGAGTGCCTTATGCTTATGAATTGGGTTGTGCAGAAGGAAAAGGTAATCGTTCCGCGTTTCCGATAATGACCTGCCGTCATTGTCTGCGCAATACGCTTGGCTTCTGTTCGAAAAAAGGAAAGAAATTGCCTTGGAAAGAACCGTTGTTTCTTGCGCTTCCTGATGGAAGAAAATTCCGGCTTTCGTTTAATTGTTCACGGTGTGAAATGAATGTGTATGCGGAAAACTGAGATTGTCGCTTTTTTTGCACTGTTGTCGGTAATTCTCTGTGGGTGTTACCATGACCGAAACCATGGCAGAGTGAGAAGTGATGTGCATGCAAACGTGGAAAATGATACGGACAGGTTTGCGCGGACGCATCATTACTCGCAAAACTATAACTTTGTAGTGAAGGCCGATTCGTTGGTGCTTTTGTGCCAGCAACCGGAAGAGGGTGTGTCGCTGATGCCAACCGACTCGCTGACAGTGCATAAAGGTGAAAACCTCGTTGTCGTGGATATGCGCATTCTGAAAAACGACATGGTGGACTCGGTGTGGATACAGGTGGCACGCGACCAATACACTTTCGGTTGGGTGCACGAATGCGTGCTGTTGAAGAATGTCGTGCCCGACGACCCGATATCACAGTTTATCTCGACATTCTCTGACATTCATTTGCTGATATTCCTTGTTGTCATAATATTGATAGCGGTGTGTTATCTTCTTCACAACATATTGCGGAAGAAAGCCAATATCGTGCATTTCAATGATATACAGTCGTTCTATCCCACGCTGCTTGCTCTTGTAGTGGCATATTCCGCTGCTTTCTATTCCAGCATACAGCTGTTCGCTCCCGATACATGGCAGAACTTTTATTTCCATCCCACGCTAAATCCGTTTGGTGTTCCGAAAATATTGTCGGTGTTCCTTGTGTCGGTATGGGCAATGACAATAATAGCGATAGCCACAATTGACGATGTTTACCACAAGCTCGATTTCGGAGGGGCGACGCTTTACATAAGCGGACTGTTCGCGGTGTGCGCCATAAATTATATTGTGTTCAGTGTCGCTACAATGTATTACATAGGCTATGTACTGCTCGTGGCTTACACTGTATATGCTCTTATGGCTTATTTCAAGCACAACTATTATAAATATGTTTGCGGTAAATGTGGCACGCGCATGCTTAAAAAAGGTGTATGCCCGAATTGCGGGGCTTATAATGAATGACGGCGAAGCGTTGAAATGCAACGCTTTACGGCCTTGTTTGAGAAGAATGTAGCTGTCAAGGCTTTGTCGTACATCCGATTTCTCGATGATGTAATTGTTGCTGTGAAAACGACACGGGAAACGATGCGTGCGATGGTGGGTAATTTGTAAGCTGATTTTTTGTGGATTTCGGAAATTAATAGTATTTTTGCAGAACAATTTTTTACTTATACGTTGCAACACAGATTATGAAAAAGTACTTACTACCATTTGTCCTTTTGGCATTGGTTTTATGCATGGGCAGTTGTGGCTCGATTAAGAAAATCCCTTATTTCACCAACATCGACACTCTGAACCTTGCGAGCTCACGCGGACTTTACGATGCTAAGATTATGCCCAAAGATCAGCTGACGATTACTGTAGTGACATCAGACCCTGCTGCCGCACAGCCTTTCAACCTCAGTCACGGCACGTCGGGCGGTTCGGGAGAAAGCAGCACGGGCACAGCAAACAACGTATCATATCTTGTGAACAATGACGGTTGCATTGATTTCCCCGTCGTTGGAACATTGCATGTAGTAGGATTGACAAAAGATGAATGCCAGAATCTTATAAAGGAAAAGATATCTCCGTATTTGGCAGCTACCGAAAATCCTGTTGTCATTGTGAGAATGTCGGGCTATCGTGTGACGGTGGCAGGCGAGGTGGGCAGCCCGAAAGTTGTCCCCGTGACATCGGAGAAGATGAGCATTCTTGAGGCATTGGCACAGGCTGGCGACCTTACTGTGTATGGACGGCGTGACAATGTGCTTCTGATTCGTGAGGATGCAAGCGGCCAAAAGTCGCAGCATCGCCTGAATTTGAATGATGCCAACCTTATAAATTCGCCGTATTACTATTTGCAGCAAAACGACTATGTGTATGTTGAGCCAAACAAGGTGAAATCGAGAAACTCTACCATAGGGTCGTCCACCACGTTGTGGTTCTCGTTTGTGGGAATTGTAACGTCCGTTGCGTCGTTGATAGTAAACATATTGCGTTGATGATATATTGATGAGCGTTGATTTCATTGTTTGGGTCGGCGCTCATTAATTATATATAATTGTACGCGCGTGCAATACTTTTATTCTTGCGCGTATTGAAATTAGGGCAGCTAAGATATGCGGCATGCCCGTTTAAGTGTAGAAGAAAGTGAAGGATAATTACGAAACATTATAATTGACAAAAAACTGTGGAACCGTTAAAGCATGAATGTGGCGTAGCAATGATAAGGTTGCTGAAGCCCTTGGATTACTATCAGAAGAAATATGGCACTTGGATGTTCGGGTTGAACAAACTTTATCTGATGATGGAGAAACAGCATAACCGCGGACAGGAAGGAGCCGGACTCGCTTGCGTTAAGCTTGGCGGCGATCCGGGAAACGAATATATGTTCCGTGAAAGGGCTGAGGGCAAAAATGCCGTGACTGAGATTTTCGGAGCGGTGAACAAGAACTACCGCAATCTCACTGCCGAGCAGTTGGCCGATGTGGCGTTTGCCAAGGAACACCTGCCGTTTGCCGGTGAACTATATATGGGACATTTGCGTTACAGCACTACCGGGAAAAGCGGCATACAGTATGTGCACCCGTTCCTGCGGCGCAACAACTGGAAGGCGAAGAACCTTTGCCTGTGCGGCAATTTCAACATGACCAACGTGAATGAAATCTTCGATATCCTTACAAAACAAGGCCAGTGCCCGCGCATATATAGTGACAGCTACATCATGCTTGAATATATGGGACACCGTCTTGACCGTGAGGTGGAGCGCAACTTCATCGCAGCGAAGGCAATGGAACTGCGCGACACGGAGATAACACAATATATCGAAGATCATGTCAAGATGAGCAATGTGCTGAAAACCACGATGAACGATTTTGACGGAGGATATGTCGTGTGCGGCATCACGGGTTCTGGTGAGATGTTCTCAATGCGCGACCCTTGGGGAATAAGGCCGGCATTCTATTACAAAAACGACGAAATCGTTGTCCTGGCAAGCGAACGTCCCGTGTTGCAGACCACATTCGATCTTGAAACCGAAGACATCAAAGAACTCGAACCTGGCATGGCATTGCTCGTGAAACGTAACGGAGAATGCAGCATAGAGAGAATCATTGAGCAGAAAGGCGATTCGGCCTGTTCTTTTGAGCGTATCTATTTCAGCCGTGGGTCGGACTGCGACATATACAAGGAACGCAAGCAGTTGGGCGAACAACTTACCGAACCGATATTGAAAGCTGTGGATTATGACGTTGATCATACTGTGTTCAGCTACATTCCGAATACTGCCGAGGTGGCATACTACGGAATGTTGAGCGGATTCAAGCGGTATCTCAACCAGTCGAAGATTGAACGCATAGCAAATCTTGGCCACATCCCCACAAAAGAGGAACTTGAACGCATTCTGAGCGATTATGTCCGTTCGGAGAAAATCGCTTGGAAAGACATCAAACTGCGCACGTTCATCACCGAAGGAAACAGCCGCAACGACCTTGCAAGCCATGTTTATGACGTTACCTATGGCAGCATACAACCTGATGTGGACAACCTCGTCATTATAGACGACAGTATTGTGCGCGGAACCACGTTGAAGGAAAGCATCCTGCGCATTCTCGACCGTCTTCATCCCAAAAAGATTGTCATTGTGTCGAGCGCGCCCCAGATACGCTATCCCGACTACTATGGTATAGATATGGCGCGTCTTGAAGAATTCTGTGTGTTCAGGGCGGCTATCGGACTGCTTGTAGACCGTGGTATGGAAGATGTCATAACCTCCACATACGAGGCTTGCAAGGCCGAACTGCAAAAGGACAAGGAAGAGCAGATAAATCCGGTACGGGCCATATACAAACCGTTCCAAACAGAGGAAATAAACGAAAAAATCATAGAAATGCTCCGTCCTGAGGGCATGACTACGCCGATACAACTCGTGTTCCAAAGCATTGAGGGACTGCATAATGCCATTCCCAACCACATGGGTGACTGGTATTTCACGGGGCATTATCCAACACCGGGCGGAACGAAACTGTGTAACCAGTCGTTTGTGAACTATTACGAGAATGTTTATAAACAGTTGAAGCGTCGTTGATGTCTGGATTCCAGACAGAAAATTCCGCAGATTGTGAGATTAAGAAATAAAAGAAATATAAATTCCTGGACACAAAATGAGAAATGTAACATTAGTTTTAGAAGACGGAACCCGTTTCCATGGTAAGTCGTTCGGCTACGAGGCACCGGTTGCGGGAGAGGTCGTTTTCAATACAGCCATGATGGGTTATCCGGAGAGTCTTACAGACCCGTCGTATGCCGGACAACTCATGACACTTACATATCCTTTGGTGGGCAACTATGGAGTGCCTCCTTTTACATTCGAAGCAAATGGCCTTCCTTCATTCATGGAGAGTGACAAGATATATGCTTCGGCAATAATTGTAGCTGATTACAGTGAAAAATATTGCCATTGGAATGCGGTGGAGAGTCTTGGAGATTGGCTCAAGCGTGAACAAGTACCGGGCATCACGGGCATTGACACGCGCGAATTGACAAAGGTGTTGCGTGAGCATGGAGTGATGATGGGCAAGATTCTCTTTGACGATGAGCCGGAAAACATTCCCGAAGCCAATTACGCCGGAGTGAATTTCGTAGATAAGGTGAGTTGCAAGGATATAATCCGCTACAATGAGGGGGCAGGAAAGAAAGTGGTATTGGTTGACTGTGGCGTAAAAGCCAACATCATACGCTGTCTTATCAACCGTGGCGTAGAAGTGGTGCGTGTACCTTGGAACTACGATTACACCGACATGGATTTCGACGGTCTGTTCTTGGCCAACGGTCCTGGCGACCCCGATATGTGCGAGGATGCCGTGAATATCATACGCAAGCAGATGAGCCGCAGCCGCAAACCAATTTGTGGAATATGCATGGGCAACCAGTTGCTTGCAAAGGCCGGAGGCGCAAATATATACAAACTGAAATATGGCCACCGTTCACACAATCAGCCTGTGCGTATGGTAGGCACAAACAACTGTTACATAACATCGCAAAACCACGGGTATGCGGTTGATGCGAGTACGCTTGGAAAAGACTGGGAAGAGTTGTTCGTAAACATGAACGACGGCTCAAACGAGGGAATCCGTCATAAAACCAACCCTTGGTTCTCGAGCCAGTTCCACCCAGAGGCATGTTCAGGACCGGTTGATACCGAATTCATGTTTGACAAGTTTGTTGAAACACTAAAGTAAGATTACGATGAAAGACGAAAATATAAAGAAAGTCCTTTTGCTCGGTTCCGGGGCATTGAAGATAGGAGAGGCCGGCGAGTTTGACTATTCTGGTTCGCAAGCGTTGAAAGCTCTGCGCGAGGAAGGCGTGGAAACAGTGCTCATAAACCCCAACATTGCCACCGTGCAGACATCCGAAGGGGTGGCTGACCAGATTTATTTCCTTCCCGTTCAGCCGTATTTCGTTGAACGTGTCATTCAGAAAGAAAAACCCGATGGCATTCTTTTGAGTTTCGGCGGGCAGACTGCTCTGAACTGCGGAGTGGAAATGTATCGCAAGGGAATACTCGATAAATATAATGTAAAGGTTCTCGGAACTCCAGTTCAGGCCATTATCGACACAGAAGACCGTGAACTGTTTGTCGAGAAGCTCGATGAGATTGGCGTGAAGACAATCAAGAGCGAAGCTTGTGAAAGCATTGAACATGCCCGTAAGGCAGCTTCTGAACTGGGCTATCCCGTCATCATACGCGCAGCCTATGCCCTTGGCGGTCTTGGTTCGGGCTTTGCCGACAACGAGGAAGAACTCAATAAACTTGCAGAAAAAGCCTTCTCTTTCTCGCCGCAGGTGCTTGTCGAGAAGAGTTTGAAAGGTTGGAAGGAAATCGAATACGAAGTGGTGCGTGACCGTTATGACAACTGCATCACTGTTTGTAACATGGAGAATTTCGACCCTCTCGGCATACATACAGGCGAGAGTATCGTCATTGCCCCGTCGCAGACGCTTACAAACTCGGAATACCATAAACTGCGTGCGCTTGCAATCAAGATTATCAGGCATATAGGCATCGTCGGAGAGTGCAACGTGCAGTATGCATTCGACCCGAAGAGTGAGGATTACCGCGTTATTGAGGTGAATGCGCGGTTGAGCCGCTCGTCTGCCCTTGCGTCAAAGGCAACCGGCTATCCGTTGGCTTTTGTCGCTGCAAAACTCGGCATGGGATATGGTCTGTTTGAATTGAAGAACTCTGTAACTAAGACCACTTCTGCTTTCTTCGAGCCTGCACTCGACTATGTTGTGTGCAAAATACCGCGTTGGGACTTGTCAAAGTTCCGTGGCGTTGACAAAGAACTCGGCTCGTCAATGAAGTCTGTCGGGGAAGTTATGGCGATAGGACGTAACTTTGAGGAGGCTATCCAGAAGGGACTTCGTATGATAGGGCAGGGTATGCACGGCTTCGTGGAGAACAAGGAACTGGAAATACCTGATATTGATGCCGCTTTGTGTGAGCCTACCGACAAGCGTGTGTTCGTGATTTCAAAGGCAATGCACAAGGGATATACTGTCGATCAAATACATGATTTGACCAAGATAGACAAGTGGTTCCTTGAAAAGCTCAAGCACATCATCGATATCGATGAAGAAATGAAGCGTTGTAACATCAATACCCTTGACAAGGAATTGCTCCGTACTGCCAAAGTCTATGGCTTTACCGATTTCCAGATTGCACGCGCCGTAGGACTTGAAGGCGAACTGCACAGTATGGCAAAGGCCGGACTCGTGGTGCGTCAGTTGCGCAAGAATTACGGAATCTTGCCTGTTGTAAAGCAGATAGACACCTTGGCGGCTGAATATCCTGCACAGACAAACTACCTGTATGTAACTTATGCCGGCGTGAAGAGCGACATATCGTTCGAGAACGACCACCGCTCCATTATAGTTCTTGGCTCAGGTGCTTACCGCATAGGTTCTTCTGTGGAATTCGACTGGTGCGGCGTGCAGGCATTGAACACCATTCGCAAGGAAGGATGGCGTTCGGTGATGATAAACTACAACCCCGAAACCGTGTCAACCGACTATGACATGTGCGATCGTCTGTATTTCGATGAACTTACGTTCGAGCGTGTTCTCGACATAATCGACTTGGAACAGCCCCACGGCGTGATTGTTTCTACAGGCGGACAGATACCCAACAACCTTGCAATGCGTCTCGATGAGCAACGCGTTCCTATATTGGGAACAAAAGCGCAGGATATCGACAATGCGGAAGATCGTGCCAAGTTCTCGCAGATGCTTACAAACAATGGCATTAACCAGCCCGAATGGAGTGCACTGACAAGCATGGAAGACATCGACAAGTTCATCGAACGTGTCGGATTCCCCGTGCTCGTGCGTCCGAGCTATGTGCTTTCTGGCGCTGCCATGAATGTATGCTCAAACGAGGATGAGTTGCGCCGCTTCTTGCAACTTGCCGCAAACGTGAGCGAAGACCACCCCGTTGTCGTGAGCAAGTTCATTGAGCATGCAAAGGAAATAGAGATGGATGCCGTGGCAAAGAACGGAGAGGTGATAGCATATGCAATTTCAGAACACATAGAGTTTGCTGGAGTGCATTCAGGCGATGCCACGATACAGTTCCCGCCGCAGAAACTTTATGTTGAAACAGTGCGCCGCGTGAAGCGCGTAGGACGGCAGATAGCAAAAGAACTGCATATAAACGGGCCGTTCAACATCCAGTTCATGGCACGCGACAACGATATCCTTGTGATAGAATGCAACCTGCGTGCGAGCCGCAGCTTCCCGTTTGTGAGCAAGGTTCTGAAGATAAATCTTATAGAACTTGCAACGCGTGTTATGCTTGGATTGCCTGTGGAGAAGCCTGAAAAGAATCTGTTCGACCTTGACTATGTTGGTATAAAGGCATCACAGTTCAGTTTCAACCGCTTGCAGAAAGCCGACCCCGTGCTTGGCGTTGACATGAGTTCAACCGGTGAAGTGGGTTGCTTGGGCGATGACACCAACACCGCACTGCTCAAGAGCATGCTTTCTGTTGGCCACCGCATACCTGAAAAGAACATCCTTCTGTCTACGGGTAGTGCCAAACAGAAGGCCGACATGCTCGATGCAGCACACATGCTCGTGAAACACGGCTATCGGCTCTATGCCACAGGAGGCACAAGCAAATATCTGTCGGAGAATGGCATAGAGAATACTCGCGTGCTTTGGCCGTCAGAAGAAGGCGAAGGCCCGAAGGCATTGGACATGTTGCACAACCATGAGATAGATATGGTTGTCAATATTCCCAAGAACCTTACAAGTTCAGAGTTGAGCAATGGCTACAAAATTCGCCGTGCCGCAATCGACTTGAATGTGCCGCTGATTACCAACTCACGCCTTGCCAGTGCATTCATCTACGCATTCTGCACCACGCCACTTGAAGACATTGACATCAAGGCATGGGGAGAATATTGATAGATTAATATTTTGACAATATAGAAGACCCTGCCAACCGGGAATGATATCCATTCTCTTTGGCAGGGTCTTTGGTTATAAAAACTTGCGGAATGGCATTGCTATGCCGCCCCAAAAAACAAGCGAAAGATGAAAAGAACTTATGCAATTGCAGCATTTACTGTTTCTATGTGTCTATTTGGCAGTTGCCGCACAGCTCCAAGCCATGTGACAATAAGTCCTGTTGAGGCAATGACATCCGTCGATAACCTTTCTGATGGTGTGTATCCCGTATCGTTCAGCAGCGATGATTTCGAATGGGACAACGGCAAATTACGCTTTGTCGTTTATCAGGAAGATTTCTACGATTCGGTGCAGGTGACACGGATGAAAGCAGGTGACACCCTTGTTTACCAAGGCGACAAAATCGTTGTTGACAAAATAGATACCCGTGACAATTTCCTTACGGTGAACAATGGCCTCGAAGAGGGTGGGGCTTATATGCAAAAGATTACCGATGGGAGATACCGGGGCATGCAGCTCGACGACCATAGCACATATACTAAGATAGGAAATGCAACAATGCCGTTGGCCGATGGCTTTACATTGGTTGACTGTGGCGAAAATCCTACCGACAAACCTGACTCTGTAAGCATAGGACAACGTGAGTATCTTGCCGCTATGAAAGACTACAAGCATAATTTTACTTGTCTTGACACCCGCATAACTGTTTCAAATGGTAAGGTGACAAAGATAGAGAGAAAATGGATTCCATAATGTTTCGAGAGCGGAAGCATTGTTGATAAGGTTGAATAAATTGTGGTTGGAATGATTAAAAGATATTGTTTTGTCGCGCTCTTGTTTTCTGTTTTGCTACTGGCAGACAGTTGCAGACAGAAAGAAGGACGCGTTGTGTTGCTGGGAAAGGGTGCTGATAAGGTGGAACAATGCCGTGACGACGCACTTGCAGGTAAGGTTGTCGAACTTACGGATACCGACTTTCGGCAAAAGGTTTTCGACTATACAGCGCAGACTGATTGGACTTTTCGCGGTTCGCGTCCTGCCATAGTCGATTTCTATGCCACATGGTGCGGGCCGTGCAAACGTACGGCACCGATACTTGCAGGCATAGCCGCCAAATACAAAGGAAAGATAGATGTGTATAAGGTGGACATAGACAAGCAGGAAGAGCTTGCAAGAGTTTTCGGCATCAGTTCTATACCGGCCCTGCTGTTCATTCCGATAGCGGGACAGCCTCAGATGTCTGTCGGAGCTATGGAGAAGGAAGACATGGAGCGTTGTATAAAGGAAACACTGTTTGCGCAGGTTGATACCAATACTGTGCAGAAATAAAAGTCTGAAAAGCGACAATCCCAATTCTCTCGTAGAGAATTGGGATTGCGTTGTTTGGAATAGTATGTTTTGGTTTAAGCCTCAGCCTCTGGTATTACAGACACTGTGCTCTTGTCCTTACGGCCTTTGTGGAAGTTTACGGTTCCGTCAACCAAGGCATAAAGAGTATCGTCTTTGCCGATACCTACATTGAGCCCGGGGTTGTGCTTTGTACCGCGCTGGCGAACGATGATGTTGCCGGCAATCACTTTCTGGCCTCCCCAAATTTTAACGCCTAATCTTTGAGAAGCTGATTCACGTCCGTTCTTAGAACTACCTACACCTTTTTTATGTGCCATTTCTTGTTCCTCCTAAAATTTAAGCGATAACTTCTTTAATTGTTACTTCTGTGAACTGTGCGCGATGACCGTTTTTCTTGCGGTAATCCTTTCTGCGCTTCATCTTGAAAACGATGACTTTGTCACCCTTCACGAGAGGATTTACAACTTCACAAACTACTTTTGCGCCCTCTACTGTGGGTGCGCCTACCTGTACTGAACCTTCCTTGTCGACAAGCAGTACCTTGTCGAATTCAACAGCCTGACCTGCCTCCACATCCTTGATGTGGTGAACGAACAGTTTTTTGCCCTGCTCAGCCTTGAACTGCTGACCGTTAATCTCTACGATTGCGTACATTAATATTATTATTAAACGGGTTTTTCCGTAAGGCGAACGGCTTCGTGCCATTGCTTTCTCATGCCTTTGCGGATTAAATCGGCTGCAAATTTACTAATAAATTATGGTGTGTAGACGAAAGGACGCTAATATTTAATTGTAATTAACAATAAAAATGGTTTTTGGCTATGCTGCTTGCATAACCAAAAACCATAATGGTGTGTTTGTTTACAGTTTGTTGAACACATTCTTCATCTGTTCGCCAAGTCCGATTGTGTAGCCTTGTGACACGAAGACAACCCGGTTGAAGGTGTCGGCAATTATGAACATCGGCAACTGTGTTTCGCTTTTCAGTTTCATCTGCTTCGCTATTTGTTTGCGCACTGCACCGTCTTTGTCAATGGCATAAGCCACGGTCGAAGGCAGACTCTTGAACTCCTCCTTGTTGAATTTCTTTGCATCGGCTTCGCTTTCGAACAGGAGCAATACGGGGTGCCCCCATTTCTCGAATGCGTCTTTGGCTTTCTCAATGTCGTGCAAGGCATGGTTTGTGGGTTCCTGGCCAACGCCAAGCACTCCCACGATGAAATATCCCCGGCCCGTCTGCGACAGGATGCTTGCGTCTTTACCGCCCGCTTTGACAATAGTTTCACTGTTGAACGAACCTATAACGCTCACATCGTCGGTGTTGTGTCTGATGTCGAGCTTTACATTGGTGGTTTTTCCGGCCTCTATGTCAAACCTCTGTGTTGAGGCCATCACGCTTCCGCTTGCCATTCGTGTGCCAGTAGTGAGAATGTAAGTGCCTTCGTCAAGAGTGCAGCCGTCTTTGAATGTATTGCTCCAGCTTGTGCCGTTGCCCATGTCAACCTGTCCTTCTTCGAAATTCAGGAGCTGCGGACTGCCGTTTACAATCTTGCTTATAGTGAAATGATTGTAGTATAGGGGATTGTCGAGAAAAGCCGTCGGGGCGTATGTAAGCACAAGACGACCCGTAGGCGCAGTGCTTTGCACTTTGTTGTCAAACAGCACATCGTTCCATTCGCCGTTTTCCTTGTATTGCACTTTTGAGGTCACGGCATCTTTGCGGGCTTCTATGCCCAAGCTCCTTGCCACATCCACAAAGAAAATGCCGCGCGAGCGTTCGTCGGTCAGCTTCGATTCGGCAACGCCTACCGGTGTCTGCGCTATGTGCAAAGCGTTTTCTTTGGAGTCCACTCTTATGTTGTCTTTTACCCATGCCACAAGCTTCCGTGGGTCATCTTTGAATTTCTTTGCAGTGTTTTGGTCGAAGAATTTTTCAAAGTAGTGCTTGAACGGCTTGATTATCATTTCGTCTTCCACGCGAGGCGACACTTGGTCGGTCTTTGCATTGAAGTTGTCTTCAAGTATTTCCGTGGTTATGTCTCGCAGGTCTTTGTCGCTGAGAGTCTTGAGAATGGCAATGACGCGTTTTTTGTTGTCGGCGTGTTTCTTTATGAAGTTTGCTATCGTTTCGTGGTTGCCGCGCGATTTCACGAGAAATTCTGCGCAGTCTTGTGATATTGCAGCAGCTTGCTCGCCGGTAAGGAATGTTGCTGTATAGGCTTTCCTTATAGAGTCTTCGTGGGCAAATCTTATCTGGTTTTCTTTCCTCATGTCTTCGCTCACGAACGGCAGTTGTGCATTCTCGGCAGGCGGTACTATGGTCATGGTGTCTTCCTTGTATGCCTGAACCTTGCCGTTGTCTTGCATTTGATTGTCAAGATATACGGTGATGTCCTTGTCTTTGCCGAAAGACACTTTACGGTAGCCGTATTTCCCGTCTTTCGAGCACCACACCAGCATGTCGCCTTTACCGGCAGAAAGCGATGTGCGGCCTTGTGCATCGGTGTATTTTGTAACGGCGGTGTAGAACTCGGCATAGTTGTATATCTTGAATTCCACCTTTGCGTTGTCGGCCAGTCGCCCGTCGGCATCTTTCACCGTTATGTATGCAATTGCCGTAGGGGCATAGTTGCCCGTGAGGTTTATCTCGGTGAAATTGGCCGTGCGCAGCATTACTTCCTCCGGCCCTTGGTAGTCGCCGAATGCACGGGTGTGCATAAGCATGGCGCGTGATGCAGGCGCGTTGAACCATCCGAGGTTCAGCACCGGCTCGGGCTCGCATGCTCCAAGAAAATACCATTTGCCGTCGGCCCACGCTTCTACCCATGCATGGTTGTCGTCGGTGTGTGCCCAGCGCGGTGTGTACACTTGGCGCGCAGGAATGCCTATGGCCCTCAAGGCAGCGACAGTGAATGTGCTCTGCTCGCCGCAACGCCCCGTAGCAGTCTTTACTGTCGCAAGTGGCGAGGATGTGCGTGCGTCGGCGGGCTGGTAGGTCACTTTTTCATGGCACCAGTGGTTCACCTCCAGTATGGCATCGTGCATGCTCATGCCCTTTACGCGCTCTTTCAGTTCTTTGTAGAACACTGTGCGTGCCGAGTCGAGTGCTTCGTTGTTGACACGCAAGGGCAGCACAAAGTGCCTGAACAACAGTTCGGGCACGTTATTGCCCCAAGCCATTTCCTTGCGTGCAGTGAGAGATGCCCTTACGTTTGACGCATAGAATGAAGTGGGGTAGTCGGTAATGTCGGCAAGCGGCATGTATGCATACAGAAACCTAAGGGCCTCCTGCTCTTCAGCGGTTGCCTTCGTGCCCTTGATATTGTAGAATTTCTGGCCTATTGCCTTGATGCGTTTTGTGAATATGCTCTCCACGTTGGCGCGGTAGGCAGGGTCTGACAGAAAATGGTCGGAGGCCACGGCTGCCATGCATGTTATTGAGAGCAAGAGCGAAAACAATGTTCTTTTCATGGGTTGTGCTTTTATTGTAAAAAGGGGAGGAGTCTGCAAGGCTCCTCCCCGTTAACAGTATGGTTTTACAGAGTGTTATTCTATTTCTATCTTCTTAACGCGCTTCTCGTGCCGACCGCCTTCAAACGTGGTGCTGAAGAATTCGTCCATGATTTTTCCGGCGGTGTTGTTGTCGATGAAACGTCCCGGCATCACGAGCACGTTGGCATCGTTGTGCTGCCTTGTCATGTGCGCAATTTCGGGTATCCATGCCAGTCCTGCCCTTACGCCCTTGTGGCGGTTGAGGGTCATGCACATGCCCTCTCCGCTGCCGCAGATGCCGATGCCCATGCCAACTTCGCCGCTTGCCACTCCATTTGCAAGTGCGTGGGCGAAATCAGGGTAGTCGCAGCTCAGGTCGCTGTATGTGCCGTAGTCTTTATACTCATAACCATGGTTCTCGAGATATTGCATCACATATTTTTTCAATGCGTAACCTGCATGGTCGCATGCAAGTCCAATAACTTTTGTTTCCATAATGATAGGTTTTTTATTTGGATAAGTAGTCTTTCACTTGCTTGTACACATTTTCTGCCGTGAAGCCGAGCTTCTCGTCGAGCACCTTGTAGGGAGCTGAATAGCCGAACGAGTCGAGACCGTAAACCGTGCCGTTGGCACCCACGAGGCTTTCGAGTGTTACGGGCAGTCCGGCGGTGAGACCGAATATTTTTGCATCTTTCGGCAGGACTTCTTCTTGATAATCCTTTGGCTGGGTTCTGAAAAGACCTTCCGAAGGCACGCTCACTATGCGCACTTTCACCCCGTCTTTACGCAGCAGTTCTGCACCCGAAATCAGTGTGGCCACCTCCGACCCGGAGGCAAGCAGTATTACGTCGTAGTCGTTGTCAGAGCCTTTCACCACATAGGCACCCTTTCTTGCCATTTCATAATCGGTGCCTTCGGGTAGGCTGTTTACCGTCTGGCGTGAGAAAATGAGTGCTGTGGGCGTGTCCATGTTTTCAACGGCCATTTTCCAACATACGGTTGCCTCGTCGGCATCGGCCGGGCGGAACACTCTGACAGAATCCTTGCCTTTGTGGTTCTTGAGCTTCTCCATAAGCCTTATCTGTGCTTCCTGCTCCACAGGCTCGTGGGTGGGGCCGTCCTCGCCTACGCGGAATGCGTCATGCGACCAGATGAACTTGATGGGGACGCGCATGAGTGCGGCCATTCTTATGGCCGGTTTCATATAGTCGGAGAACACGAAGAATGTGCCGCATGCGGGGATTACGCCGCCGTGCAGATACATGCCTATGCACACGCACGCCATTGTAAGCTCGCTCACACCGGCCTGGAAGAAAGCTCCGCTGAAATCGTCGGATGTGATGTTGTGTGTGTGTTTCAGGAAACCGTCGGTCTTGTCGGAGTTGCAGAGGTCGGCAGACGAACACACCATGTTGGGCACTTGCTCGCTGAGAATGCCAAGGCATGTGGCCGATGCGGCGCGTGTGGCCACGTCTCTCTTCTGCACAACCGAGCTCCAGTCCACTTTGGGTGCATTGCCCGAGAACCACTCTTGCATTTGTGCTGCCTTTTCGGGGTTGGCAGCGCGCCATTTTTCTTCGGCTGCATGTCTTTCCTTTACAATCTCGCGCAGCTCGGCATTGCGTTTTGCATACAGTTCCTTCACGTCGTCAAACACAACGAACGGATCGTCGATGTTGCCGCCAAGGTTCTTTACCGTGTTCTCGTATGCACCGCCTCCGAGCGGAGCACCGTGTGTCTTTACGTTGCGTTCATAGCTTGTTCCGTCGTCTTTCACTGCGCCTTTTGCCATTACGGTGTGTCCGATGATGAGCGTAGGACGCGTTTTCTCGTTGCGTGCCAGAATGAGTGCTGAGCGTATTTCGTCGGGGTTATTGCCGTTTATTTCAAGAACGTTCCATCCCCACGACTCATATTTGAGCCGGGTGTTTTCTCTCATCACCACATCGCATTCGGTAGAGAGCTGTATCTCGTTGGCATCGTAGAACATTATGAGGTTGTTCAGTTTAAGCAGTCCGGCGATGCGTCCGGCTCCCTGCGAAATTTCCTCCTGAATGCCTCCGTCAGATATATATGCATATATGCGGTGCTGCATCATTGTGCTGCCGAGTCTGGCTTCGAGGAATTTCTCTGCTATTGCGGCTCCCACGGCGTAGGTGTGTCCCTGTCCGAGTGGTCCTGAAGTGTTTTCTATTCCATGAACAATGTCTCTCTCGGGATGTCCGGGAGTGATGGATTTCCACTGGCGGAAGCTCTTCAAGTCGTCGATGGTGTATTTGCCCTGCAGCGCGAGGGCAGAGTAGAGCATCGGCGACATGTGTCCCGGGTCAAGGTAGAACCGGTCTCTTCCTTCCCATGTCGGCTGGTCGGGGTCGTAGACCATGAATTCGGAAAAGAGGACATTTATGAAGTCGGCACCGCCCATGGCACCTCCGGGATGTCCTGATTTCGCTTTCTCAACCATAGCAACGGCAAGTAGTCTGATGTTGTCTGCCGCGTGATTCATTAAATCCGTATTATTCATTTCTTATTTAATGTTTAAGAGTATTCACTTTGCTTTTGGATGCCTGTGCAGCCTGTTTGTATAGTGCGTTTCAACTGCCGTGTTTGACATGGTGTCGGCATCGTCGCCGACTTGGCCAATCGGCATCGTGCAATGTCAGAGTTATGGTTTGTCATATGCAAAGATAGGTATATTAGTTGACAATCTGCTCTTGTTGGTTAATGTTTTTTCAAAAGGGTCGGAAAAATTGTTACATTCGCCCCATGGCCATGGCGTTGCCGTCGGCGTACGGCAATGCCCGTGTCGTTGTCGTGTCGCAGGCGTTCTGCGGCGTGCAGCTTTTGAATTGTGCGCGTGCAGCGTATGCGCTACGCACCTCGCTCAAATGGCGCGTGTGATGAAACACGCGTTGTTGCCATTCAAATCTCGCGTGTTTGGCGGTTTTGGGGCGTTGTCCCAAAATAGCAAATATATTATAAAAGTAAACGGCTGACATGTGCTTATTGCAAAACATTGCTTACTTTTGTAGTAAAGTTAGGCAGGAAATATGAAAACAGTGTTGATAGGAGCAGGCAATGTGGCCACCCATTTGGGGCTGGCTATAAAGTCTGCCGGAATGAATGTCGTGCAGGTGTGGAGCCGCACGCTTGCCTCTGCCCGTCAGTTGGGTGACATGTTGGGATGCGGTTTCACGGCAGACATGGACGAAGTGGTGCGTGATGCCGACCTTTACATAATATCGGTGTCCGACGATGCCTTGCGCGGTGTTGCGGAGGCGTTGTGCCCGTCGCGCCGTGAGGCCGTCTTTGTGCATACGGCAGGAAGCATGCCAATGGATATTTTCAGCGGGTGTGCCGACTGTTACGGCGTGTTGTACCCGATGCAGACGTTCTCGAAGGCCAAGGAAATAGATTTCAAAAAAGTCCCGGTGCTTGTCGAAGCTTCAAGTAGCGAGGTGATGCATGTTGTGGAGAGTTTTGCAGGAAAGATAACCGACACCGTTTGCCGGCTTGACAGCGAAGGACGCAAGTGGCTTCATCTTGCGGCAGTGTTTGCATGCAATTTCTCGAATTATTGTTGCTCGGTGGCCTATGACTTGTTGCAGAAGCGCGGAATCCCGTTCTCGGTAATGCTGCCGCTTGTGACGGAAACAGCCGGGAAACTCTCCGCGTTGACTCCACGCGAGGCACAGACGGGGCCTGCCGCCCGGGGCGACGTGAAATTACTGGAAGAACAGGAAAAGATGTTGGCTTGCGACGACAGGCTTGCACAGATTTACAGACTTGTGTCGCAAGGCATCATGCATAACAGGAATAAAGGTTGAAAACAGAACCATGATAAATTATGATTTAAGTAAAATACGCGCTGTGATATTCGATGTCGATGGCGTTCTGTCGGCCGAAACCGTTACGATGTCGGCCGATGGAGAACCTTTGCGCACGGTAAACATAAAGGACGGCTATGCAATACAGCTGGCGCAAAAACTCGGTCTGCGTGTCGTGATACTTACCGGCGGCAATACCGACGCCATTAAGATGCGCTATATGCGTTTGGGCGTGGAAGACATTTTCTTGGGATGCTCGGTGAAGATAAAGACTTATGACGAGTTTCTTGCCAAACGGGCACTGACCGACGAGGAAATAGTGTATGTGGGCGACGATATTCCCGACTATGAGGTTATGCAAAGGGTGGGGTGCGCATGCTGTCCTGCCGATGCCTGCAACGACATTAAGCGTATTAGCCGTTATGTGTGCAATGCTGAAGGCGGACATGGCTGTGCCCGGGAAATAATCGAACAGATATTGAGGGCGCAGGGAAAGTGGCTAGCCGACAACAGGGCTTTTGGCTGGTGAATGCATACTGACAATAGAAAAGAAACATTGAGATGACAAAAAAAATAATATTGGCAAGCAATTCTCCACGCAGAAAAGAGTTGCTTGCAGGACTTGGTTTCGATTTTGAAGTGAGGGTGTTGAAGGGCGTTGACGAGTCGTACCCGGAGACTCTTGAGGCTTGCAAAGTGCCCGGATATATAGCCCGTGAGAAAGCCCAGGCTTACAGTATAGGCGACGACGAAATCGTGATAACTGCCGACACGGTGGTGATTGTAGACGATGTGATATTGGGCAAGCCGCACAGTCGCGACGAGGCTCACCGCATGTTGCGCATGCTTAGCGGCAGAAAGCACTCGGTGGTTACGGGTGTGTGTATTTCTGACAGTTCCGGGCAACGTTGCCTTTCGGTGAAAACCGATGTGGAGTTCAAACAACTTGACGATGCCGAAATATATTATTACATAGACAATTACCAACCTTACGACAAGGCCGGGGCTTATGGTATACAGGAATGGATTGGATATGTGGGCGTAGTGTCGATAACCGGCAGCTATTTCAATGTTATGGGCTTCCCCGTGCAACGCATATATGAGGAACTCACCCGGCATTTCGGGTTTGTGCTTTGAAAAAAGGACAGCGCGTGTGCCACAGTGAAAATGCATATAAAAGTTATTAAAATAATTAGATTTAGATACTTTTTAATATAATTTAGACCCTGTATTTCCTAACTATATTATTAAAGTTGTAATTTTGCCGTAAAATAAAGAAAAGGAATATGTCAGAATCAATTGATATCCGTGAATTGAATATACGGATTGAACAACAGAGTAACTTCGTTACAAATCTTGTGACGGGCATGAACCGTGTGATTGTGGGACAACGCCATCTCGTTGATTCTCTGCTCATTTCGTTGTTGAGCGATGGTCACATCCTGCTTGAAGGCGTGCCGGGTCTGGCGAAGACCTTGGCCATAAAGACTCTGGCCAAACTTGTGGATGCCGATTTCAGCCGTATACAGTTCACCCCCGACTTGCTTCCTGCCGACGTTGTAGGAACATTGGTTTATTCGCAGAAAGACGAGAATTTCCATGTGAAGAAAGGCCCCGTGTTTGCCAATTTCGTGCTGGCCGATGAGATAAACCGCGCTCCGGCCAAAGTGCAAAGCGCGCTTCTTGAAGCAATGCAGGAACATCAAGTGACGATAGGCGATAGTACTTTCGACCTTCCTACGCCGTTTATGGTTATGGCCACCCAAAACCCGATAGAGCAAGAAGGCACCTATCAGTTGCCTGAAGCACAGGTTGACCGTTTCATGCTGAAAGTTATAATCGACTATCCCACCATAGAGGAGGAAAAACTCATAATCCGTGAGAATGTAAGCCAGAAGTTCCCCGAAGTGCAACCAGTTGTCACTGCCGCCGACATTCTCAAGGCCCGTGATGTGGTGAAGCAGGTGTATATCGACGAGAAAATAGAACAGTATATTGCCGATGTGGTGTTTGCTTCGCGCTATCCTGACAGATACGGCTTGCCGGAACTTAAAAACATGATAACTTTCGGCGGTTCGCCGCGTGCGAGCATAAACCTTGCAAAGGCGGCACGCGCCTATGCGTTCATAAAACACAGAGGTTATGTGGTGCCTGAAGACGTCAGGGCCGTGGTGCACGATGTGATGCGTCACCGCATCGGACTGTCGTATGAGGCGGAAGCCAACAATGTCACGAGCGAAGAAATCGTTTCGAACATCATCAACAAGGTTGAAGTGCCTTGACGGGACAGTTCGGTCGGATTTTGGTTTCATAATTAATTTTTCGGCGTGGATACATCAGAGATATTAAAGAAAGTACGCAAGATTGAAATAAAGACCCGGGGGCTCAGCAACAACATCTTTGCCGGTCAGTATCATTCCGCGTTCAAGGGGCGCGGCATGGCCTTTGCCGAAGTGAGGGAATATCAGTTCGGCGATGACGTGAGAGACATTGACTGGAATGTGACTGCGCGCTTCAGGCGGCCTTATGTGAAAGTCTTCGAGGAGGAACGCGAACTGACGGTCATGCTTGTGATTGATGTCTCGGGGTCGTTGAATTTCGGTACGGTGAAAAGCACCAAGTCTGACTGTGCCGTGGAGATAGCCGCGACACTGGCATTCAGTGCCATTCAGAACAATGACAAGATAGGCGTGATTTTCTTTTCCGACAGAATAGAAAAATACATACCGCCAAAGAAAGGGCGCAAGCACATCCTTTATATAATAAGGGAGATGCTCGATTTCAAGCCGCAGAGCCGGAATACTGATTTGGGCGAGGCGATGGCCTATTTCACACGGGTGATGAAACGCCGTTGCACGGCATTCGTGCTGAGCGATTTCTACGACAACAAGGATTTCTCGAAGCAGTTGCAGATTGCCAACAACAAACACGATGTGATGGCAATACAGGTGTATGACATACGCGACAGGGAATTGCCCGATGTGGGACTTATGAAAGTTGTTGACGCGGAAAGCGGCAACGATTTCTACATCGACACGAGTTCGCGGAAAACGCGTGCTGCCCATGCCTCATTCTGGGCCGAACGTCAGGCAAGGCTGAAACACGAATTCTCGCAAAGCAGCGTGGATTGGGTTTCGTTGGCAACCGGCGAAGACTATGTGAAGCACCTTATGAGGTTGTTTGCATTGCGCAATCACTGATTTTTATGGTATAATTCCATTGGGAGACAAATATATAGGGAGAGCATAATTTGAAAAGGTTAATATCCATTCTATATATACTATTGCTGGTATCGGGCGTTAAAGCCCAAGTGAGCGTGGAGGCAAAGATTGACTCTACATACATCTTTATAGGCCAGCAGACACATGTCACGGTAACGGCGACAGCCAAGAACGGCAGCGATTTGGTGTTCCCGTCGTTTAAAAGGGCGCAGATGCTGGTTCCGGGCATAGAGGTGTTGGCCGTTTCCGATGCCGACACCGTGTCGGTGGATGCCGAGATGCGTGTGTCGAAGACCTATACCATAACAAGCTTCGACGAGAAACCTTACCGCATTCCCGGCTTCAACGTGAAGTCGGGAGGAAAAAGCTACACCTCAAACGAGTTGGCCTTGAAGGTCATTTCGCCCGATGTAGACACTACACGCATCGACCAGTTCTTCCCGCCCAAGGATGTTCAGGACAATCCTTTCCAATGGTCGGAATGGGCATCGGTGTTTTGGCTGAGCCTTGTGGTGCTTGTCTTGTGCGGTGTGTTTGCATATCTGCTCGTTTGCCTGAAGCAAAACAAACCCATAAGAATAGCAATAAGAATAGTGAAGAAAATACCGCCTCATACGCGTGCGCTTAACGAAATGGGCAAGCTGAAGGACGAACACATGGCCTCTTCTGACGACCAGAAAACCTATTACACCCAGCTTACTGACACGTTGAGGCGATATATAAAGGAACGGTTCGGCTTCAACGCCATGGAGATGACGAGCGACGAAATCCTCTACAATCTGAAAGAGAACGGCACTGAGGCGATGATAGGCGAATTGAGGGAACTTTTCCAGACTGCAGATTTGGTGAAATTCGCAAAATATTCGACAATGCTCAACGAGAACGACCGCAACCTCGTGTCGGCTGTAAACTTCATCGACCAGACAAAAAATGCCGACCAACAGGCTGTGGAGGAGAAAATCGTGCCCGAACTGAGCGAAACGGAAAAGAAAACACGCCAAAACCGTTCGGCAATAAAATGGGCACTTGCGGCTGTCGGTTTGCTGGTGCTTGTGGTGTCGGCAATGATTGTTTGCCGCATGTATCAGTTAATTTAGCATTATAGTTAAGATGGAGTTTGCAAACAAAGAATATTTCCTGCTTCTGGCACTGCTTATACCATATATATTATGGTATTTCCTGTACAAGCGGAAGAGCGAACCGACAATGAGGGTGAGCGATACCCGCGCTTACCACATGGCTCCTAAAAGTTGGCGCATAAGGCTTATGCATCTTCCGATGATGCTTCGCTGCGTTGCTTTCGTGTTGTTGGTGTGCGTGCTTGCACGTCCGCAAACATATAATTCTTGGGACAACAAGTCGGTGGAAGGTATCGACATAATGCTTGTCATGGACGTTTCAACGTCGATGCTTGCCGAAGACTTGAAGCCCAACAGGCTTGAAGCGGCCAAGGGAGTGGCCTCGGAGTTTATCGCCGATCGCCCTAACGACAATATCGGACTGACGATTTTTGCCGGAGAATCGTTCACACAATGCCCCATGACAACCGACCACACGTCGCTGCTTAACCTTTTGCAGACCGTGCGCACCGACATTGCCGCGCGTGGAATAATTTCCGACGGAACGGCAATAGGTATGGGACTGGCCAATGCAGTGTCGCGCCTTAAAGACTCAAAGGCAAAGAGCAAGGTGATAATATTGCTCACCGACGGTAGCAACAATATGGGCGACATCTCGCCGATGACAAGTGCCGAAATAGCAAAGAGCCTCGGCATACGTGTCTATACGGTAGCCGTAGGAACAAACAAGGTGGCTCCTTATCCTGTTCCCGTGGCCGGTGGAGTGCAGTATGTAAATATGCCGGTGGAAATAGACACCAAGACATTGGCAGAGATAGCACAAACCACCAACGGCAGCGCATACCGTGCCACCAACAACCGCGAACTGGCGCAGATTTACAAGGATATAGACAAACTTGAAAAGACAAAGATGGATGTAAAAAGGTTCTCTAAGAAATACGAGGCCTTCCAGCCGTTTGCCGTGTGGTTTATAGTAGCCCTGCTTTGTGAAATATTATTAAGGATAACGGTGTTGCGCCGCATTCCATAACAAGGAGACAAGATGTTTAGATTTGAAGACCCTGCATATTTGTGGCTGTTGCTTGCTCTGCCATTGTTGGTTGCCATATACATGGTGGCCATTCACCGGCGTACTGTCAAGTTGAGGAAATTCGGCGATGCCGCGTTGGTGCGCGAATTGATGCCCGACGCATCAAAGGCAAGACCCGTTTTGAAATTCGGTCTGCTTCTCGGGGCGTTGGCTTTGGCCATCATAATGCTAGCGCGTCCGCAAATGGGATCAAAGGTGTCGCATGACACGAGAAACGGGATAGAAGCAATAATAGCCATCGACATAAGCAACTCGATGCTTGCCCAGGATGTCGTGCCGTCGCGTCTGGAGAAAAGCAAGATGCTCGTCGAGAATCTTGTAGACCGTTTCACCAAGGACAGAATAGGGCTCGTAGTGTATGCCGGCGATGCCTTTGTGCAGTTGCCAATCACAACCGACTATGTGTCGGCCAAGATGTTTCTGCACGACATTACTCCTGCTCTGATTTCAACGCAAGGCACCGACATTGCGAGGGCCATATCGGTGTCGATGAACAGCTTCACCCAGCAAAAGGATATGGGCAAGGCCATAATACTCATCACCGATGGTGAAGACCATGAGGGTGGGGCGTTGGAGGCTGCGCGTGAGGCGAAAAAGAAAGGCATCAACGTGTTTATCCTCGGCGTGGGCAGCTCATCGGGAGCTCCCATACCGCAAGGCAACGGTGATTATCTTAAAGACAATGCGGGCAATGTGGTTATGTCGGCCTTGAACGAAAACATGTGCAGGGACATAGCCAAGGCCGGAAACGGCACTTACATACATGTGGACAACACCAGCGACGCACAGGACAAACTGAATATGGAGCTGGAAAAACTGCAGAAGGGAGAAACCGAAAGCGTGATTTACAGCGAATACAATGAACAGTTTCAGGCTGTCGGCATCCTGGTTCTGATATTGCTCATTCTTGAAGTGTGTGTGCTTGAGGTGAAGAATCCGAGATTGCGCAAACTGCGCTTGTTTAGAAACAAATTATGATGAGAAGGCTTTTATTGTTATCCATAACCATTTTGTGCGGAGTCGTATGCTTCGCGCAGGCCGACCGTAAATATATAAGGACGGGAAACCGGTTTTACAGACAGCGTGATTTCGCGAAGGCTGAAGCAGAATACCGCAAGGCCATATCGGCAAATGCCGAAAATGCACAAGCCATATACAACCTTGGATGTGCGCTTATGATGCAGCAAAAAGATTCTGCGGCAATAGAACAATATCTGAATGCAGGGAAGCTGGAACGTATCCCCATGCGTAAAGCCAAGGTATATCATAATATCGGTGTCGTATGCCAAAGCAGGAAAATGTATGCTGAGGCCATCGATGCCTACAAGGAAAGTCTGAGAAACAATCCTGACGACAATGAAACGCGCTATAATCTTGCCTTGTGCAAGAGATTGTTGAAGAACAACCCTCAGAACAAGAACAAGGACAACAACAAGAACCAAGAGAAGAACAAAAACGACAAGGACAAGCGTAACGAAAAAGACAAGCAAAAACAGAAAGATCAGAAGCAGCAGCAAAACAACAACGAAAAGATGAGCAAGGACAATGCCGAACAACTTTTGAATGCTGCAATGCAGGAAGAAAAGGCCACGCAGCAACGCGTGAAAGATGCCATGAGGCAAAACAGAACGCGGAAATTGCAGAAAAATTGGTAACTTTGACGTTCGGTTCACAAAAGAAACAGATATGGGTAAAATGTCACATATATCAATAAAACGAATATTGTTGCTTCTTGTCGGGGCGTTGTTCCTTGTCGGGGTGTTGCAGGCACAGGAAATTTCCGTGTCGGCACCAAGCAATGTGGCCACCGGCGAGAATTTCAGAATATCATATACAATAGCGACTCAAAACGTAGAGGAGTTTAGGGCGGCCAACATTCCGTCGGGATTGGAGATTATAGCAGGCCCTTACACTTCGCAACAGTCAAGCGTGCAGGTGATAAACGGGCATACAAGCAGCTATTCATCAATAACCTATACATACACGTTGTATGCCGAGAAGGCTGGCAATTACACCATAGCCGGAGCCCGGGCGCGTATAGGAGGCCGTGCGGCAAGTTCTAGGGCAATCCATATCAAGGTGACTGGCGCAGCAAGGAAGAACGGCGGAAATACGCCAAACATGCACGAAGACGACGATGCAATGCCTTCCGTACAGGCAGGGCAGCGCATAAGCGGCAATGACCTGTTTGTGAAAGTAAGTGCCAACAAACGGCGCGTGCACGAACAGGAACCGATATTGTTGACTTACAAAGTGTACACATTGGTGGATTTGACTCAACTTGACGGTAAAATGCCCGACTTGACGGGTTTCCATACTCAGGAGGTGAAACTGCCGTCGCAGAAGAGTTTCCACATAGAGAAAGTAAATGGACGCAATTACCGTTGCGTGACGTGGAGCCAATATGTAATGTATCCGCAGATGACGGGTAAATTGCAGATACCAAGCATTACGTTTAAAGGCATTGTGGTGCAGCAGAACCGGGCGGTGGATCCGTTTGAGGCGTTCTTCAACGGAGGCTCTGGCTATGTGGAGGTGAAGCGTAACATCGTGGCTCCAGGTCTTACCGTCGATGTAGACCCGTTGCCGAAGAAGCCCGTGGGGTTCTCCGGTGGAGTGGGACGGTTTACGATTTCGGCGCAGGTAAACCATTCAACAGTAAAGGCAGGCAATCCGTTGACGTTGCGTGTCGTGGTTGGCGGCACAGGCAACTTGAAGCTGATGAAACAGCCGTCGGTTGATTTCCCGAAAGATTTCGACAAATATGACCCGAAAGTCACCGACAAGACAAAGCTCACCGCCAACGGCATCGAGGGCAACATGGTTTATGATTTCCTCGTCGTTCCGCGCAATCAGGGCAATTATGTCATACCTTCTGTTTCGCTTACATATTTTGACACGACTGCCCAGACATATAAGACGGTAAAGACATCGCCGATAAACGTTACGGTAACAAAGGGCGATGGCAAGCAAACGCAAGTGGACAGCTATTCGGCAGAAACTATGAACGACATTCTTCCGTTGAAGAAATGCAAGGATGTGGAGTGCCGTAGCGAAGGCGGTTTCTATGGAAGTGCCTTGCATTTGGTTTGTCTCCTCGTGCCGCTTGGCGTGTTTGTCATTTTGTTTGTGGTGTTCCGCAGGCGTGCGGTGGACAATGCCGACATTGTGAAGATGAAAGGCAAACGCGCAAACAAGGTCGCAACGCGTCGTTTGCGCAGTGCTTACAAACTTATGTTGTCGGCCTCACAAAACGAGTTCTACGATGAGGTGTTGCGTGCATTGTGGGGATATATAAGCGACAGGATGAACATTTCGGTAGAAAACCTGTCCCGTGAGAACATACAGGAAAATCTCGCAAGCCGTAGCATAGACGCTTCTGTAATTGAAGATTTCATTACCGCAATTGACGAATGCGAATTTGAAAGATATGCTCCCGGCGACACTGCGGGCAACATGAACAAGACATATGAGTCGGCAATGAAGGCTATTACAAGTATTGAGAATACACTTGCTTCGCGCAAGAAGAAGAGCAAGGCAAAGACAATGGCACTTGTTCTGCTGCTGTTGTCATTGTGTCCGGTTTCGATGAGTGCCATAACCAAGGAAAATGCCGATGCGGAATATCTGAAAGGCAATTACCAGCAGGCAATATCCGACTATCAAGAGTTGTTGCATAAAGGCGAGAGTCCGGAACTGTTCTATAACCTTGGCAACTCATACTATCGTGTGGGCAATATCCCACAGGCACTTCTTGCCTATGAAAGGGCGCAGCGTCTTGCTCCCGGCGACAAGGACATACGGTTCAACTTGCAGTTTGTCCAAAGCAAGACAATAGACAGGATTATTCCAACCCCCGATGCCTTCTTCGTGACATGGTATCGGTCTGTCGTCATGGCTGCAAGTGTTGACGGCTGGGCAAAGGTTTCCGTTCTGTCGGTGGTGGTGATGCTTGTGCTCGGACTGCTGTTTCTTTTCGGGCCGACATTGCTTGTCAGGCGGTTGTCGTTCTATTGCGCGTGTCTGTCTTTGCTGTTTTTTGCAGCAAGCAATCTGTTTGCCTATCAAGAGAGGCAAATGTTGCAGACACGCAATACTGCCATTGTCGTTTCGCCAACGGTTACTGTAAAGAAAACACCGTCGGACAACGGAACTGAAAATTTCGTGTTGCATGAAGGGACATATGTTGATGTCACCGACAGTACGTTGAAGGATTGGCGTGGAATAAAGTTGCCTGACGGACGCGAAGGCTGGTTGAAGACAACGCAGATAGAGAACATATAATATTTGTTATGGACATACAGGCATTTCTTGAGCTTGACAAAGCGTTGCTGTCATCATTCAATGGCAGCAATTCCTTGTTTGTTGACCAATGGATGTTGACGTTGACTTCAGGCTACACATGGATTCCATTGTATGTGTCGTTGCTGTATCTTGTTGTCAAAAACAACGAGACAATGGCGCAAATATTGCTTGTCATAGGCGGTGTGTCCGTTTGTCTGTTGTTGTCGGATGGCGTGGCCGACTTTGTGGCCAAACCGCTTGTCGCCCGTCTGAGGCCATGTGCCGACCCCACATTGAAACTCTCGCTCGCCACACTGCCCGGCTTGAGGTGCCGCGAGTATGGCTTTTTCTCAGCACATGCCGCCAATACGTTTGCATTGACGGTTTTCTTCTGTCTTTTGGTAAAGAGCCGTGTGTTGGGCACGGCACTTGTGTTGTGGTCATTGGCCAATTGTTACACCCGTGTATATCTGGGACTCCATTACCCGTCGGATATAGCAGCCGGTTTGGTTTGGGGCGCGGTCGTGGGAACTTCGGTTTATTTCGTATGCAGAAAAATCCACCGTCGGTTGTCGGCAGGCAACAATTTCATATCCACCCAGTACACCCGTTCCGGATACAGCTTTGATGACATCGACGTGGTGATGCTTGTTTTGGCTGCCACACTTGCTTACACCGTCATACGGGCGGCGTTTATATACTGATTAAAAAGATTATGGATACAAAACATATATGTATAAAGGATTATAATTACGATTTGCCCGATGAGCGCATTGCCAAGTTCCCGATTGGGCAACGCGACCACAGCAAATTGCTTGTGTACAATCATGGCAATGTGTCCGATGACATATTCTATAATATTGTAGACTACATTCCCCAAGGTGCGTTGATGGTATTCAACAACACCAAAGTAATTCAGGCACGTCTTCATTTCAGAAAAGAGACGGGGGCACTTATTGAAGTGTTCCTGTTGGAGCCACATCGGCCGGCCGATTACGAACAGATGTTCCAGACAACAGAGTCGTGCTCTTGGATTTGCATGATAGGAAACCTTAAAAAATGGAAAGAAGGTGCTCTTGTGCGCGAGTTTGATGTAAAGGGAAAGCCGGTGAAAATGTCGGCAACTAAGCTTGGAACTTCAGGCAGCGGTTATGTCGTTGAATTCAAGTGGGACAATGCCGACGTTTCGTTTGCAGAAATACTGGAAAGCATGGGAGAGTTGCCCATACCGCCATACCTTAACCGTGAAACCCAGGAAAGCGACAAAGTTACCTACCAAACCGTGTATTCCAAAATCAAAGGGTCGGTAGCTGCGCCAACGGCAGGGTTGCATTTCACAAAGGATGTGCTTGGAAAACTGGCAGACAAAGGCGTTGATCTCGAAGAACTGACCTTGCATGTAGGGGCAGGAACGTTCAAACCTGTCAAGTCGGAAAAGATAGAGGGACATGAGATGCACACCGAATACATCTGCGTGAAACGGCAGACTTTGCAGAAACTTGTCGCCCATGACGCTTCGGCAATAGCTGTGGGAACGACGAGTGTGCGCACTTTGGAGAGTCTGTATTATATAGGTGCCAAGCTGGAGAAGAACATGAACCTGTCGGAAAACGACCTTCATGTAAACCAATGGGAACCATATGGTGTGGATTCCACGTCGGCACCGCTCTCCCCACTGAAAGCCATAAACAACATAATAGAGTATCTCGACACCAACGGTTTGGATGCCTTGCACACAAGCACCCAAATAATAATAGCTCCGGGATATGAATATAAAATCGTGAAAATGCTTGTAACCAATTTCCATCAGCCGCAGAGCACGCTGTTGTTGTTGGTCAGTGCATTCGTTCACGGCGACTGGCACAAGATATATGACTACGCGCTTTCTCATGGATTCCGCTTCCTGAGTTATGGCGACAGTTCTCTATTAATTCCTTAAACAACGAATAAAAATGAAAATAGGCGATAAAGTCAGCTTCCTGAGCGAAATAGGAGGCGGCAAGATAGCAGGCTTCAAAGGCAAGAACATTGCGCTGGTTGAAGACGAAGACGGCTTCCAAATACCGATGCCCGTTACCGAACTGGTAGTGGTTGGCGAAAGCTCAGAATATAAGAATGCAAAGTCTGTAAGCGTAAAAGGCGGCGAAAGAAATGCCGAACAGGGCAATAGCAGAATGTCGGTAAAGGCAAAGATGAATGCATGGGACGAAGAAGAACCTGACGATGTAGACTTGGCCGACAAGGAGATAACCTATGTTGCGCCCGTTGTCGAGCGCAAAGGCGGCAATGTCTTGAACTTGTATTTGGCATTTGTGCCAACCGACATCAAGAATTTCTCGCATTCGCAGTTCGAGCAATATCTTGTCAATGACAGCAACTATTATGTGCATTATATATGTATGAATGCCCAAGGAAACATTCATACGCTTGTCTTTGAAGGCGAACTGGAGCCCAACACCAAATATCTTGTCAACACGTTCGGCTATGAGCAGCTTAACGATTTCGACACAATCGATTTGCAAATGATAGCGTTCAAACGTGACAAGGAATTTGTGAAAAAGCCGGTTGTTGACGCAAGCATCAAGGTTGACAAGGTGAATTTCTACAAGTTGCATGCTTTCAAAGACAATGATTTCTTTGAACAGCCCGCAATTCTTCGCACAATAATCGAGAATGATGCCAATGCAGACAGTCTGGATATTGCCCCGGAAGACCTCCGTGACAAAATGTTGCAGCCTAACGGAAAGAAAAAAGACCCCGGTTATGTGCTGACTCCCGACAACTTGAAGAATGCATCGGCAGCAATGCGTAATGGCGCAAAGGCAAATAAAGGCAAAGACGACGTGCTTGTCGTTGACCTGCATGCAGACGAACTGCTTGAAACCACATCGGGAATGAGTTCTGTAGACATTCTCAACTACCAGCTTGATGTGTTCCGCAAGACGCTTGCCGAGCAGAGCCGCAACAAAGGGCAAAAGATAGTTTTCATACACGGAAAAGGCGAAGGGGTGTTGCGCCATGCCATTTTGAACGAATTGCGTTACCGCTACAAGAAATATCGTTTCCAAGATGCCTCTTTCCAGGAGTACGGCTATGGAGCAACACAAGTAACAATCGTTTAAAGCCTGCATGTTATGAAATACGGATATATAACTGTCGCGTCGGCCATTCCGAGCGTCCGTGTTGCCGACACCGACTACAATGCCGGGCAGATTCTGCAAATGTCGAGAGAGGCTGCGGGGCAAAATGCCGAGATAATAGTTTTTCCCGAACTCTCCATAACGGGCTATTCCTGTCAGGACTTGTTCTTTCAGGACACACTCCTCTACCGTGCCGAGAAATCGGTTGAGTGGCTTGCCGGGCAAACAGGAGATTTGGACGCTGTTATAGTAGTAGGGTGTCCTGTGCGCATAGGGTCCGGCATATGCAATTGTGCGGTTGTGCTTTGGCATGGCGAAATCAAAGGAATTGTAGCAAAGACACATCTGCCCAACTATTCCGAGTTTTACGAAAAGCGTTGGTTTACGCCACTTGCCCCCGGCAGCATCCATGAAATCAGTTTTGCCGGTCGGGACATAACGGTGCAGGAAAGTCCACGTTTGTTCAAGACAAAGCACGGTGTCACCTTCGGCATTGAGATATGCGAAGACCTATGGGCACCGAATCCGCGCAGCACCGACCTGGTGTTGTCTGGCGCGGAGATCGTTCTCAACCTGTCGGCAAGCGACGAACTGATAGGCAAGCACCAGTATTTGAAGAGTCTTCTGGCCCAGCAGAGTGCAAGAACAATGTCAGGATATGTCTACAGCAGCTGCGGATTTGGCGAAAGCACGCAGGATGTCGTTTATGCAGGCAATGCCTTTATATATGAAAATGGCGAACTTGTGTCAGAGGCAAAGCGTTTCGCATTGGAGCCGCAGTTGTTGATAAACCAGATAGACGTTGAGAAACTGAGGGCCGAACGCCGCAAGAACACCACTTTCAAGTATGGTTCGGTGTCAAATCCGTGTGTCTTGGGAGAGTGTGGCGACAGTCAACCGGCTGAGTTCAAGCTGCTGCGCACTGTAAATCCGCATCCGTTCGTTCCGTTTGACAACGACATGAACAACAGTTGCGAGGACATATTCTCGATACAGGTGTGCGGACTTGCCAAGCGGCTCATGCACACCGGGTGCCGTAATGTGGTGCTCGGCATCAGCGGCGGCCTCGACTCCACGCTGGCTCTGTTGGTTTGTGTGAAGACATTCGACAAGTTGCAGTGGAACCGCAAAGGCATTCACGGCATAACCATGCCCGGCTTCGGCACTACCGACCGCACCTACAACAATGCCATGTCGCTCATGCAAAGTCTTGGAGTAAGCATAAGGGAGATAAGCATATCGGAAAGCGTAAAACGGCATTTCGCCGACATCGGTCATGACATCAATGTGCACGACGTTACCTATGAGAACTCGCAAGCGCGTGAGCGCACCCAGATATTGATGGATTTGAGCAACCAACTCGGCGGACTCGTCATCGGAACCGGCGATTTGAGCGAACTTGCTTTGGGCTGGGCCACTTACAATGGCGACCACATGTCGATGTATGGAGTAAACGTGAGCATTCCCAAAACGCTTATACGTCATCTTGTAAGCTATGTTGCATCGACGGGTGTCGATGAGAAATCGCGCGCGACGCTTCTCGACATTATCGATACTCCAATAAGTCCTGAGCTCATACCGGCCGACGAGAATGGCAACATAAAGCAGAAAACCGAAGACCTTGTAGGCCCCTACGAGCTACACGATTTCTTTCTCTATCATTTCATGCGGTTTGGCTTCCGGCCTTCAAAGATATTTATGCTGGCAAGAGCCGCCTTCAAAGCCGACGTGTATGATGATGCCACGATAAAGCATTGGCTTAAAACCTTTTTCCGCCGTTTCTTCACCCAGCAGTTCAAACGTTCGTGTCTGCCCGATGGGCCGAAGGTGGGAAGCGTCAGCTTGAGCCCGCGCGGCGACTGGCGCATGCCTTCAGATGCTGCATTTGCACTGTGGATGGACGAGTGCAACAACTTGTAGGCAACGCTCAACGTTATAGCATCAATGGCAAAACAGGCTCCAAAATATCTGAAATGGATTAGTCCCGACACATCCGACGACCTGAAGGAACGCATCTGGCAAATCCTTGTGGTTGGTAGGAAATACAAGGACAAGACATTTACTGCCAAGCAGCTTGCTGCGATGCTCGGCACAAACACGCGTTATGTGTCGCTTGTGCTCAACACGCGCTTCCAGATGAACTACACCACATTCGTCAACAACCTGCGTGTTGAAGAGGCTATGCGCCTGCTTGTAGACCGGCGTTATGCCGACTTGGGCATGCAGGACATTTCCGATATGGTTGGATTCGCCAACCGGCAGACGTTCTACAACGCTTTCATGAAAATACGCGGATTGTCTCCGAGTGCATATAAGGAAAGCTTGGCAAAGGCTAAAGTCCAGCCCGATGCCGTCTGACAAAAGCCTTGTACCGCTGCGTGTCGTGTTTCGGGCGGACGTGGTGCAGATGCGGTACATGCGTGTGGCGTATGGAGTATGCGTGTGCGGCGTTTGAAAAGAACTGGAATAACAGGCTTTGCCTGACTGGAACGTAACCGTTGTGTGGTGACGGCGACACATGTAAGTGCGGAAAACTTGTAAAAACATAAAGGCAAAAACAACATTTTATGGAAAGTGAAAAATTCAACTATGCCGGTGAGAAATTTGCCGACATCCAGATATTGAGATACCGCCTCGACGGTTTCGAGGAAATGCCTCTGCAGCGCAAATTATATATTTATTGTCTTGCCCAGGCCACATTGTGCGGACGTGACATAACCACCGACCAGTTTGGCAAGTACAACCTTCGCGTGCGCAAGGCTTTGGAAGCCGTCTACAACTTTTACGACGGCGACCGTGCTACAGCCGATTTCGCAGAGTTTGTTGTATATCTGAAACAGGTGTGGTTTGCAAACGGCATACACCACCACTATGGCTGCGAGAAATTCACCCCGGGATTTCCTTCCGGATTCCTTCAAGGCGCGCTGAACAGCATCCCGTCTGACAGACTTCCGTTGCGCGACGGCGAAACTGTTGAAGCGTTGTGGGAAGAATTGGAAAAGGTTATATTCTGCCCGACATTCCTTCCGAAACGCGTTAACAAGCAAGACGGCGACGACTTGGTGCTCACATCGGCATGCAATTATTATGACGGCGTTAACCAACATGAAGTTGAATGCTTCTATGACTCCATGCGTGTGGAAGGCGACGAATGCCCCGTTTCCTACGGACTTAACTCCACCTTGGTAAAGGATGAAAATGGTTTGCATGAGGAGAAATGGACAACCGAGGGCAGATATGGCAAGGCGGTAAAACAGATAGTGCATTGGCTGGAAAAGGCCGCCGGTTATGCCGAAAACGACCAACAGAAGAAAGTAATCGGAATGCTGGTGGATTATTACAAAACCGGCGATTTACGGTTGTTTGACAGCTACTCCATTGAATGGCTTAAAGAGCAGGAAGGAGTAGTGGATTTCATAAACGGATATATAGAAGTGTATGGCGACCCACTCGGACTGAAAGGTTCTTGGGAGGGCATCGTTACCTACAAAGACCTGAAGGCCACGCAGCGCACACGCACCATCAGTGCCAATGCACAGTGGTTTGAAGACAACTCACCCGTTGACCCGCGCTTCAAGAAGACTAAGGTCGTGGGGGTTACGGCCAATGTCGTGTGTGCCGCAATGCTGGGCGGCGACGAATATCCGTCTACGGCAATAGGCATAAACCTTCCGAATGCCGACTGGATAAGGACTTCTTACGGCTCGAAGAGCATCACCATTGGCAATCTTACCCATGCCTACAACATGGCGGCCAAGGGCAACGGCTTTATCGACGAGTTTGTGGCCGACGGCACTACGCGTGCGTTGATTGACCGTTATGGCGATGTGTGCGACGACCTGCACACCGACCTGCATGAATGTCTTGGCCACGGGAGCGGTAAACTGCTGCCGGGAACAAATCCCGATGCCTTGAAATCATACGGCGACACCATTGAAGAGGCACGCGCCGACTTGTTCGGACTGTATTACATTGCCGATGAAAAACTCATTGAACTCGGACTTACACCCGATGCCGAGGCGTTCAAGTCGCAGTATTACACCTACATGATGAACGGCTTGATTACCCAGCTGACAAGGATTAAGCCCGGGCACAACATCCAGGAGGCGCACATGCGCAACCGTTCGCTCATTGCACATTGGGTGTATGAAAACTATCCCGATGTGGTGAGGCTCGAAAACAACGGCGGCAAGACATTCCTGCACATTGCCGACTACACCCGGCTTCGCGCGGCGTTTGCATGCCTTCTTGCCGAGATACAGCGCATCAAGAGCGAAGGTGACTACGATGCCGCACGCAACCTCGTCG
Organism: bacterium; assembly: GCA_963607545.1. Classification (GTDB taxonomy): domain Bacteria; phylum Bacteroidota; class Bacteroidia; order Bacteroidales; family Bacteroidaceae; genus Prevotella. The sequence continues at coordinate 29,856 of CAVDCP010000004.1, read as the reverse complement.
AGACTTATGGCGTGAATGTAGACAGACAGTTGCACAACGAGGTGCTCGAACGCTATGCACGTCTTGGCATTGCTCCATACAAAGGATTCCTCAATCCGCAGATGCGTGTGGAGCGTGATGCCGCTGGCAACATCACCGATGTCACGTTGCATTACGACGAAACCCTCACTCAGCAAATGCTGAGATATTCAACCGAGTATGGATTCTTGTAAAAGCAGAATGTATGGAAATGTGTAAAAACACCGGCGAAACGCATGTAGAGGACACTGTAAGGCAGATAAAGCGGAGCTTCAGACTGTACATGAACGGCGATGCGTCGCGGTCGATGCGCGAAAAAGGGCTTGAATACAAGCTCAACTGGGGCATTTCGCTTGTGCAACTCAAGCAGATGGCGAAGGAATACGGGAAAGACCTTGAACTTGCCAACCGGCTCTTCGGCGAGGAAGTGCGTGAGTGCAAGATTCTTGCAACGCTTGTTCTGCCCGTGGAGCTTATGGACAGGGCTTTGGCCGATGAATGGGTGGCCAAGATAACGACAGGCGAAATTGCCGAAATATGTGTCATGAACGTGTTCAGCAAACTTCCTTTTGCCTTGGACATGGCACATGAATGGATATGTTCGACCGACAGTCTGCACCGTGTATGTGCCTACAATGTGTTGGGCCGCCTGTGCAGCGGCGGCAAGCAACTGCCCGATGCCGTGGCCAGTAGGTTGTGCGCGTCGGCAAAGGCCGATTTGCCCTGGGCAGATACAATAGTGCGCCATGCGGCGTATAATTGCCTGACGCGTTGTGCCGACAGCGGGGGACGATGTGGCGAAATGTGTACCGCTGCGCTTAAATCGTTGAATTTGGACATTTTTTAAGACCATATATGCAGAGTTCTTGAAAAAAAATGTAACTTTGTAATGTATATGTAGTGCCAGCAATGGAACAGGACATCAAGACAAACGTAAGGCAAATACTCACAAATTATCTGGAAGCCAACCACTGTCGTAAGACACCGGAACGGTATGCGATATTGGATGCAGCTTACAGTATGGGGGGCTATTTTACGCTTGATGAGCTTGTTGAAAAGCTGGAAACTCTGAATTTCGTGGTGAGCAAGGCCACTTTATACAATGCCATGCGCCTGTTTGTCAAGTTGCGGCTGGTTATACGCCACCGCTTTCAGGCCGGAACCAAATATGAGGCGTGCTGCGCCAACGAGAGCCATTGTCACCAAGTGTGCACTGTATGCGGCAAGGTGACAGAGGTTTGTGTGCCGCATGTAAAGAAAGCCATTTCCGATGTGAAACTGAGGCGTTTCCGCAAGGATTGCTATACGTTGTATATATACGGAATTTGCTCTTCATGCCAGACACGTCTTTCCAAAAGCAAGAACAGAGTTAAAAGCAAAAAATCAAAGACATAGAATATGAGTACAGGTAAAGTCGATGTCCTGCTCGGTTTGCAGTGGGGCGATGAAGGAAAAGGAAAAGTCGTTGACGTGCTTACGCCCAATTATGATGTGGTTGCACGTTTCCAGGGTGGACCGAATGCCGGGCACACTTTGGAGTTTGAAGGTGAGAAATATGTTCTCCGCAGCATACCTTCCGGAATATTCCAGGGAGGCAAGGTGAACATCATTGGCAATGGAGTTGTGCTTGCTCCCGACTTGTTCATGGCCGAAGCCAAGGAATTGGAGAAAAGCGGACATGACTTGAAAAGCCGTCTTCACATTTCGAAAAAGGCTCATCTTATAATGCCTACCCACCGCGTTCTTGACCGTGCATACGAGGCAGCCAAAGGCAAAAGCAAGGTTGGCACGACCGGAAAAGGCATCGGCCCGACATACACCGACAAGGTTTCACGCAATGGATTGAGAGTGGGCGACATCTTCGAAGGTTTCGAGGAGAAATATGCTGCACACAAGGCCCGCCATGAAGCAATACTGCAATCAATGGGCTTTACCGACTACGACATCACCGACGATGAAAAGCTTTGGATGGAAGGCATTGAGTATATGCGCCAGTTTAAAATCGTTGACAGCGAGCACGAGGTGAACAACCTGTTGCGTAGCGGCAAGAGCATCCTTTGCGAGGGCGCACAGGGCACAATGCTCGACGTTGATTTCGGCAGCTATCCGTTTGTAACATCGTCAAACACCATTTGTGCTGGTGCATGTGTGGGTCTGGGCATAGGCCCCAACAAGGTGGGTCATGTGTATGGCATCATGAAGGCATACTGCACTCGTGTGGGCTCAGGGCCTTTCCCCACAGAACTTTTTGACGAGACGGGCGCGAAGATTCGCAGTCTTGGCCATGAATACGGAGCTGTCACCGGGCGCGAACGCCGTTGCGGTTGGATTGATCTTGTGGCTCTGCGCTATGCTATCATGGTGAACGGCGTTACCGAACTCATTATGATGAAGAGCGACGTTCTCGACAGTTTCGACACGATAAAGGCATGTGTGGCTTACAAGAAAGACGGCGAGCAGATTGATTATTTCCCCTATGACATCAACACTGGCATCGAACCCGTCTACAAGGAACTTCCGGGCTGGAAGACAGACATGACGAAATTCACCAGCGAGAGCGAATTCCCGAAAGAATTCTCCGACTATATCGCATTCCTCGAAAAGGAACTCGAGACTCCGATAAAGATCATCTCGATAGGCCCTGACCGCGAGCAGACGATAGTAAGAGGGTAACAGCCCGTGACCAAGACACGTCAGGAAACTGGCTGACATGAAATTGGGCCGACAACATGTTGGCCCAATATTTTGATTTAATAAAGGCGGGTCTTGAAGTATTCCGCCGTAGACACATTCACTTTTAGCGGATTGCTCCGCCATATAAAAAAAACGACAGAAAAGATGAACAAACCAAGTATTCCAAAGGGAATGCGCGACTTCTCCCCCGAGGAGATGGCAAAGCGAAACTATATATTCGACACAATACGCAGTGTATATGCGTTGTACGGTTTTCAGCAGATAGAAACTCCGGCAATGGAAACGTTGCACACGCTCATGGGAAAGTATGGCGAGGAAGGCGACAAGCTCCTTTTCAAGGTGCTTAACTCCGGCGACTATCTGAACAAGATAACCGATGAGGAACTGGACGAGCGCAATGCCCTGCGCCTTGCGCCGAAACTTTGCGAGAAAGGTTTGCGCTACGACCTTACGGTGCCGTTTGCACGCTATGTGGTTATGCACCGCAATGAACTGCAGCTGCCGTTCAAACGCTACCAGATACAGCCTGTATGGCGTGCCGACCGTCCGCAGAAAGGACGCTACCGCGAGTTCTATCAGTGCGATGCCGATGTGGTGGGTTCCGACTCATTGCTGAACGAGGTGGAACTCATGCAGATCGTAGACACCGTTTTCGCGCGACTTGGAGTGCGTGTGGCAATAAAGATAAACAACAGGAAGATACTTGCCGGCATCGCGGAAATGATAGGCGAGGCCGACAAAATCGTGGATATAACCGTAGCCATAGACAAACTCGACAAGATAGGGCTTGAGAAAGTGAACGAGGAATTGCTGGCTAATGGAATATCCGAGGATGCTATTGAAAAGCTTCAGCCGATACTTGCCCTTGCCGGAAGCAATGACGACAAACTGGCAACGCTTTCCGGCGTGCTGGAGTCGTCGGAAACCGGCATGAAGGGTATAGAGGAAACACGGTTTATATTGGACAAACTGAAAACATGCGGCTTGCAGAATGTTGTCGATCTCGACCTCACCTTGGCCCGTGGCTTGAACTATTACACAGGCGCGATATTTGAGGTAAAGGCACTCGACTACTCAATAGGAAGCATAACGGGTGGCGGACGTTACGACAACCTCACAGGCATTTTCGGAATGCCCGGGCTTAGTGGGGTAGGCATTTCGTTCGGTGCCGACCGCATCTACGATGTGCTCAACGGCCTTGACCTTTATCCCCGTGAAGCAGTCAACGGCACGCAGGTGCTGTTCATCAACTTCGGCGAGACCGAAACGGCCTACTGTCTGCCGATAGCGGCGAAATGTCGCGAGCGCGGCATACGCACCGAGATTTATCCGGATAGCGTAAAGATGAAGAAGCAGATGGCTTATGCCAATGCCAAAAACATACCTTATGTTGTGCTGGCAGGCGAATCTGAGATTGCCGAGAACAAACTGACATTGAAAAACATGGAAACGGGCGAACAGCTCACCTTGGCTGTCGAGGAGTTGTTGGCCACCATAAAATGACCGAATGAAAGTCGCTTCGCCTTGCAACAAGGCTATGAAGGCGCATATGCAAAACCGGGAGTCAGGCAACCGCTTGGTTGCAAGACTCCCGGTTTTTTTCTGTATTGTCAGATGCCTGAAGGTCAGTCTTCGTCGGGTGTTATGAGTTTGTAGCCCTTTCCGTGAATGTTGATGATTTCAATCTGGTCGTCGTCTTTCAGGTGCTTGCGCAGTTTGGTGATGTAGACATCCATTGAGCGCGCGTTGAAATAGTTGTCGTCTATCCAGATTGTCTTCAAGGCGAAATCGCGTTGCAGTATCTCGTTGGCGTGGCTGCACAGCAAGGCGAGCAACTCGTTCTCCTTGGTTGTAAGCTTTGTCTGTTTGTCGTCGATGGTGAGCAACTGCTTCTGTGTGTCGAATGTGAAGCGGCCTATGTGGTAGACAGTGCTTTCCTTGTTTTTCTTTCCGCGCACACGGCGGAGTATGGCCTCTATTCTCAGCACCAGTTCTTCCATTGAGAACGGTTTTGTTATGTAGTCGTCGGCGCCGATTTTGAAGCCTTCGAGAATGTCCTCCTTAAGGGTTTTTGCGGTGAGGAAAATGATAGGCATCTCGGCGTTCGACTGCCTTATTTCCTGGGCAAGTGTGAAGCCGTCTTTTTTGGGCATCATGACATCGAGCACGCAGATGTCGAATTTCGACTTTGCGAATGCCTTGTAACCCGCGTCTCCGTCGGGGCAGAGTTCGGCCGAGTATCCTTTTGCCTGCAAATATTCACGCAACAGCATGCCGAGGTTTTCGTCGTCCTCGCACAGCAAGATTTTCAATTTCTCGTCCATAATGTGTCTAATTTTTTATTATTGGTAATTTTATTGTGAATTTCGTTCCTTTTCCGTAGCTGCTTTCAATGGATATGTCGCCGTTGTGAAGCATCACTATTTTCTTTACATACGCCAGTCCGAGGCCGAAGCCTTTCACGTCGTGCACATTGCCGGTGTGCACTCGGTAGAATTTGTCGAACACCTTGCGCAGGTTCTCTTTCTTTATTCCGAGGCCGGTGTCGCGCACCGACAGATACAGGTGGTCGTTGTCGTTCCACGTCTTCAGGTAGATGTCTACCGGCTGGTCGGGTTTCTTGTATTTCACCGCATTGTCGAGCAGATTGTTTATCACGTTCTGGAAATGCACGTCATCAACATATATGGTGGAGTCGATGGCTTCAATTTCGGTGTATATCTTGCCTCCTGTGTGTTCCACACGCAAGGTGAACGAGTTGGCAATGTTCTCAACCATTTCGTTCAGGTCGAGTTTCTTCTTTTTGAACACGGCTTTCTTTCTGTCGAACATTGACATTTGCAGCACCTTTTCCACCAGGAATCTTAGCCGTTTCGACTCATCGTTGATTACCGACGTGAGGTGTTTGGTCATTGCTGGGCTTTTGTTCACCGACTCGTCGTTCATCATCTGCGCAGCAAGGGATATGCTTGCTATCGGCGTTTTCAGTTCGTGGGTCATGTTGTTTATGAAATCGTTCTTGATTTCGGTGTACCGTTTCTGCCTGAATATGATGACAATCGTGAAGATGAACGTTACGAGCAGAACGATGGTGAAAGCCACCGACGGAATCATGAACCTTACCGACGAGAATATGTAGGCGTTCATGTCGGGAAAGTGAATCTTCACAACACCCATCTTCGATTGCGGGTCGTTTCTGAACAGCACTTGCGAATAGGTGAATTCCTCGCCTTGGTCGGTGTATTCGGGGCATCTGTAAACCTCTCGCCCGTCTTGTGTCGATACGGTGAAGTGGTAGGGAATGTTGATGCCGTTGTTCATCATCTCGGCTTTCAAGTCCTGGTCGAGGAGCTTGAAGTTTATACGTTCTTTCAGCGGTTTGTCGGATGCCGAATAAAGTATAGAGTAAACCACCTCATCCAAAAGTGCCTTTTGGTAGATGTATCTGTTCTTCACAATTTCCTGCAACGATTTCGATGCCTCTGAGAGGGAGTTCTTGTCGTTGTGCAGAATCATGGCCTTGGGCATTTGCGACGGCTTCACCGAGATTGTTTTCAGCTCAAACGAAGAGTATATCGTGCCGTCCTTGCCAGTGACAGAGTATTGGTGCGACTGCTGTATGCTGCCGTCGGGCTTGCCTGAGCGGGTTCCGACAGAATCGCAACGTATGGCTCTGCGCTCGGTTTCGTTGACATCTTTTTCCAGATAGCGGAGGGTCTCGTTGAGCTCGAGATTTCTCGACGCTTGGTAGAGTGCTCTGTTTACCGATTCGTCGAACTGCTCTTTCTTCATGTCAACCATCTCTTGGATGTATTTCAACTGCAAGTAGAGCAATGCCAAAAACGAGAGCCCCATTATGGTGGCTATAATCCAAATCGTTCTTTTCTTCATACTGTAGCTATGAAAGTTTCTTTTGACGGCGCAACCTCGGTTTGGGCATTGTTTGTGCAAGCAGAGTAAATGCTTGTTCGTTTGCTTCTGCCAAGTGCAGCCTATCTTGTGCAAAGATAGTGCAAACCGAATGCAATAAAGCTTGCTTTGATTGCTGAGGTGCAGCCTATCTTGTGCAAAGACAGTGCAAACCGAATGCAATAAAGCTTGCTTTGATTGCTGAGGTGCAGCCTATCTTGTGCAAAGACAGTGCAAACCGAATGCAATAAAGCTTGCTTTGATTGCTGAGGTGCAGCCTATCTTGTGCAAAGACAGTGCAAACCGAATGCAATAAAGCTTGCTTTGATTGCTGAGGTGCAGCCTATCTTGTGCAAAGACAGTGCAAACCGAATGCAATAAAGCTTGCTTTGATTGCTGAGGTGCAGCCTATCTTGTGCAAAGATAGTATAAAACGCGGCATTGCTTCATCTGAAAAGTTAATAATTAACCAATTGTTTAACATTATTAACCTTATATCAGTGTTATAGTTTAAAAATAGAAACTAAAGCCTAATCAAAACGGGTACTATCATATTTTGCAAAGGCTTCCCCGTTTTTCCCGTTAAAATGTATAGTATGACAATCGGTTTATAATATCTGGATTTGGGGCGGCCTGTATCCGTGGGTTAAGTGGACGGTTTGTCAGTCGCTGATTTCTGAAAGTTCAAGCCACCTCATTTCTTTTTCGTCGAGCAATTCGTTGATGACAGGCAGTCTCCGGCTCTTCTCTGTTATCTCTTCAACCGACAGTATGCCGCCACACAATGCAGTTTCAATGTCATGCTTCTCGGTTTCCAAGTCGGCGATTTCCTTTGACAGGCGTTCGTATTCCTGCTTCTCCTTGAAAGTCTTTTTGCGGCGTGACTCCCGGTGATAGTTTTTCTTCTCCTGCTTTTCTTCGACACCTTTCTTCTCGGTTTCGTCTTTTGGCTTGAGCGACATCCATTCGCGGTATTGTGTGTAGTTGCCGGGGAAATCCTTCACATCGCCGTCGCCGTTGAATACAAGCAGGTGATCGACAATCTTGTCCATGAAATAGCGGTCGTGACTGATTATTATCACGCATCCGGGAAAATCCTGCAGATACTCTTCAAGCACTTCAAGCGTCTGTATGTCCAGGTCGTTTGTAGGCTCGTCGAGAACCAGAAAATTGGGATTGCGCATAAGTATCGTGCACAGATACAGTTTTCGGCGTTCACCACCGCTAAGTTTGTAAACATAGTCGTATTGCTGTTCCGGCGAGAAAAGAAAATGCTGAAGGAGCTGTGAGGCTGTGATGTGTTTGCCGCCACCGTAGTCTATGTAGTCGGCAATGTCGGTAATGACATCGATTACTTTCTGTCGTTCGTCAAATTCAAGACCGTTCTGCGAGAAATATCCGAATTTCACCGTTTCGCCAATGTCGAATTTTCCGCCATCGGGGGCCGTTTCGCCAAGCAGCAGTTTTACAAATGTTGATTTCCCCGTACCGTTGTTTCCAACGATGCCCATTTTTTCGAAGCGGCTGAAATTGTAGTAGAAATTGTTGAGAATGGTCTTGTCGCCCCACGCCTTTGAAACATATTGGCATTCGAATATTTTTGAACCGATGTACACGTTCTTCGATTTCAGGCGCATCTGGCGTTCCTCAATGCGTTGTTTTGCCTTGCTCTCAAGGTCGTAGAATGCTTCTTCGCGGTATTTTGCCTTGTGCCCGCGCGCTTGCGGCATGCGCCTCATCCATTCAAGTTCGCGCCGGTAAAGGTTGTTGGCCCGTTCTATCTCTGCGCGTGTGGCATCGATGCGCTCTTGGCGTTTTTCAATGTAGTATTTGAAATTGCCTCTGTATGTATAGATGGTGTTGTTGTCAAGTTCAAGTATGATGTTGCACACACGGTCGAGGAAATATCTGTCGTGTGTGACCATGAGAAGCGTTCTGTTTCCGCGCGACAGATAGCCTTCGAGCCATTCAATCATGTCGAGGTCGAGGTGGTTTGTAGGCTCGTCGAGAACAAGCAAGTCAGGTTCGGTAATCAAGACATTAGCCAATGCCACACGTTTCTGCTGGCCACCGCTAAGTTCGCCCATTTTCTGGTTTAGGTCGTTTATCTTCAACTGTGTGAGCACTTGTTTGGCTTTCAGGATTTTGTCCGGGTCGCCATGGTGGTTGAAACACGCGTCGAGCACCGACTCGTTGCTGTCAAATGCCGGTGCCTGCTCAAGAAACCCTATCCTTAAATCTTTCTTGAATATAATCTGCCCCGAATCGTGACTCTCCTTGCCAGCCAATATGGAAAGCAAGGTTGTCTTGCCGGTTCCGTTTTTTGCAATCAATCCGATACGTTGGTTTTCGGCAATGGAAAAAGATATGTTGTTGAACAGAAGGTGCGCTCCGAAAGCTTTCGATACGTTCTGGATGTCGACGTATGGTGTCATTATGATGTTTGTTGGATTTTGTTATGGCTTGTCTTCGGGAAAAAGTGTTGACGGGATGTCGGCTATTGGTCAAGAGTCTTGTTTATGTCCGAAATGTAGTCGAGCAGTTCTTCGCGCCCGGTGCGCTTTTCCGAACTTGTGATGAAATAGGGTGGAAGTTCTTCCCATTGTTCTTTGAGTGAGCTCATCCAGATGCCGGCATTCTGTTTCGCCTTGACCGGGCCGAGTTTGTCGGCTTTGGTGAATATGATGGAAAAAGGTATTCCGCTTTCGCCAAGCCAATTGATGAAATCGGTGTCTATCTTCATTGGTGCATGTCGGATGTCAATAAGCACGAAAGTGTTGACCAACTGTTTGCGTTGCAATATGTAAGATGTTATCATCTGGTCGAGCTTCTTTTGTACGGTCTTTGAGCGCTTAGCAAAACCATAGCCAGGAAGGTCAACAAGATACCACTCGTTGTTTATGATGAAATGGTTGATGAGGAGTGTCTTTCCCGGAGTCGCCGATGTCTTTGCAAGTCCTTTGTGGTTGCAAAGCATGTTTATAAGACTTGATTTGCCCACATTCGACCTCCCAATGAAGGCATACTCGGGTTTGTCGTCGTTGGGGCACTGGTTGATATTGGCGGATGATATCGTGAATTCCGATTTATTTATTTCCATATAGAGATATAGGTGTACTTGGTGAAAATTCGCAGTGTAGTGTGTGCCGTGTAGGCCTTTTGGGGGGTGGCGGTGAGGCTTGTTCCTACTGCCGGTCGTATTCTTTTGGGGTGAATGTCTTTTCAAACAATATCGTTTCAGGGTGCTTGTCCGACCTTAATGTCCATGCAAAGTTGAAGCCCTCTTTCTTGTACATCTTCAGTCCGGTGGTCTCGTTAATGCTTTTTCTCAGCCCCTCTTCCAGCTTTTCGCGGTTCGCGTCGATTATGGCCTTGTTGTCCATGACACCGCATGCCGAGCAATAATAATGATAGGTGTTGGTTGCCATGTCGAACACCACGCTGTCTGTACGGGTGGAATTTTGAACGGGGGTGGGGCAGTTCTTTCTCGTGTATTCAGCAGCTTCTCTCGCCGCTCTTTGTGACAGGCTTTCTTGGCATGCTGAAAAGAATAAAACGGGGAAAATAAGCGATATTGTTTTCATTTTCAAAAATTCAATATTTTGTGCAAAGTTAGTTCAATTCTCAGAAAAATCAACTATCTTTGCAAATAAAAGTGATTTGTATCAATGGATAATATAAGGAATTTCTGCATAATAGCGCATATCGACCATGGAAAATCGACTCTCGCCGACAGACTATTGGAGCACACAAAGACAATAGCTATCACCGAAGGCCAAATGCTTGACGATATGGATTTGGAGCGTGAACGCGGAATAACGATAAAAAGCCACGCTATACAGATGGAATATGCGTTGGATGGCAAGGATTATATATTGAATTTGATAGACACTCCGGGACACGTCGATTTCTCGTATGAAGTGTCACGCAGCATTGCGGCCTGCGAAGGGGCGTTGCTGGTGGTGGATGCCACACAGGGAGTCCAGGCCCAGACAATTTCAAATCTGTATATGGCCATAGAGCACGACTTGGAGATTATCCCGGTAATCAACAAGATTGACATGCCCAGTGCTATGCCCGATGAAGTGGAAGACGAAATCGTGGAGCTGCTTGGTTGCAAACATTCCGACATTATAAGGGCTTCGGGAAAGACCGGCGAGGGTGTGGAAGACGTGTTGCGGGCCGTGGTTGAACGGATTCCGCATCCCGTTGGCGACAGTAAAGCCCCGTTGCAGGCTCTTATTTTCGATTCTGTGTTCAACTCGTTCCGTGGAATCATCGCCTATTTTAAAATAGAGAACGGTGAAATACACAAAGGCGACAAAGTGAAATTCTTCAATACGGGAATGGAATATGTGGCCGATGAAATAGGTGTGCTGAAGATGGACATGATACCACGCAAGGTTCTTGGAACAGGCGAGGTGGGATATATTATAAGCGGAATAAAGGATGCCACGGAGGTGAAAGTGGGTGATACTATTACGCAAGTTTCATGTCCGTGCAGCAAAGCCATAGCCGGCTTCCAGGAAGTGAAGCCGATGGTCTTTGCGGGAGTCTATCCCATTGACCCGAGCGATTATGAAAATTTGCGGGCTTCGCTCGAAAAACTCCAGCTGAACGATGCTTCGCTTACTTTCTCTCCTGAGTCTTCCGTTGCGTTGGGCTTCGGTTTCCGCTGCGGGTTCTTGGGTTTGTTGCACATGGAAATAGTACAGGAACGTCTTGACCGGGAGTTTAATATGGATGTTATAACCACTGTGCCCAACGTGTCGTATATGGTTTATGACAAGCACGGCGACAAGAAAGAAGTGCACAATCCGTCGGGATTGCCCGAGGCTACGTTTATCGACCACATTGAGGAGCCGTATATAAAAGCCAGCATAATAACAACGGCCAACTTTATCGGGCCGATAATGACATTGTGCCTTGACAAACGTGGCGAACTCATCAATCAGGAATATATCAGCGGAAACCGTGTGGAACTGCATTTCATGCTTCCGTTGGGCGAAATCGTGATAGATTTCTATGACAAACTGAAATCCATAAGCAAGGGCTATGCCTCGTTTGACTATCATATCGACGGATTCCGGCCTTCTAAACTTGCCAAACTCGATATCCTTCTGAATGGCGAACCCGTTGATGCGTTGTCAACTTTGACGCACCAAGACAATGCCGTTGTATTGGGACGGCGGATGTGTGAAAAACTGAAAGACCTTATTCCGCGCCAGCAGTTTGATATTGCTATACAGGCAGCTATCGGTTCGAAGATTGTAGCGCGTGAAACTGTGAAGTGCGTGCGTAAGGATGTCACGGCGAAATGTTATGGCGGTGACGTAAGCCGTAAGCGCAAGCTTCTTGAAAAACAGAAGCGCGGCAAGAAGCGCATGAAGCAGATTGGCAACGTGGAGGTTCCGCAAAAGGCATTCCTCGCGGTGTTGAAACTTGACTGATTAGAGCAGAAAACGTGGGATAATTTGTGAAGAATTTGTAATATGAAAGAAAATGTCGGTGGCAACAAACGTGATGTAGCTCGTGAACTTGCGCGTAAGTACAGCACAATGACACATGACGAGCTTGACATTCTTGAGAGCATCCTCGTTCCGATGAAATATGCCAAGGGCGAGAGCATTCTCAAAGAGGGTGAAGTGTGCCGTAGCATCTGCTATATTGAAAAAGGACTTGTGCGGCAATTCTATCAGAAACATGGTAAAGAGGTGACAGAACACATCGGCGATGACCACAGTATAGTGATGTGCATAGAGAGCCTTTTCAAGGAAGAATCCACAAAACTGCAAATAGAGGCACTAGAACCGACCGTAATTTATGCTTTGCCCAAAGTGCGTCTGGAACAGGTGGCCTTGCACAATGTCAATATTCAGATACTGTACAGGAAGATATTGGAGGAAAGTCTCATCATGTCGCAAATACATGCCGACCTCGTGCGTTTTGAAACTGCACAGGACAGGTATAAAAAGATGTGCAAATTGCGCCCGCAAGTAGTTCTGCGTGCTCCTTTGGTGTATATTGCAAGCTATTTGCAGATGACACCGGAAACTCTTTCGAGGGTAAGGGCTTCAACGCTTCTTGACTGATTCTGTTATGAAAACATTGAAAACGATTTGCGAAAATTCTTGTTGTTATTTTGTAGTTAATATGAAATCGGCCAAAGAGGAAATCCTGAAAATAACCTTGTGCATAGGTCTTGCTGTAGGCATCACTGCATGTAATGCTGCAAATACGGATGACAATGCCCCACAAGACCGACTCCCGCAGAAAATAGGTATAATAGATGCAGGAAGCTCCGGGTCGCGGTTGCATATCTATGAGGTGAGGTCTGACAGCACTATACAACAGATATATCCAAGCAACGATACAGAAAAGAAAGAGTCCAAGGGAAGGGCTATTTCTACGATAGCCAATCATCCCGACAGTGTAAAGGCTTATTTCGACCAAATGACACTGTGTTATAAAAAAAGCAGTGACGACGTTATTCCGCTATATATACTTGCCACGGCAGGAATGCGTATGCAGGAAAAGGCTGAAACGGAATCCATATATGCAAAATTGAACAGTATTGGTCAAGCCAACGGCTTTAAATTGAACAAGGCAATGACCATAGCTGGACGTTATGAAGGTTTGTATGCGTGGATAGCGGCAAACTATGAAAACGGAACTTTGAAATCTTCGTCTAAAGGTATCGTTGAAATAGGCGGTGTTTCTGCACAAATCGCTTTTGTAGCCAATACGACAGGAATACCTGAAGACAATAAGATTACGCGCCGCAACTGGGGCACAATATACAGCAAGAGCTATCTTGGAGGCGGAATGAATTGGGTGTATGACAACACAGAAGATACAGAACCGTTCAAATTCAGCGTGCCTTTGGAAGATATAAGTGCGTATTATGGAGAAGACCTCACATTCTTCGGCTGTTCTTCAGGATTGGAAAAGGCGCTGAAAGGAATAGAAAAAGAAGGCTCGTTCGAGGCGTACACTGCGACACTTCCCAGAAACGACCGCTATCACAACTATATGTTTGCTTATTATATGAAATGGTTGTTTGAGAATCTGCACCTGACGGACAAGGTAACTCCTGCACCTGATGCTGCCGACTGGCCGGAAGGTGCCGCCTATGATATAATTATCAACAAGGAACAGCCTGAATGTTTTGATTACGACAAGAAACTCTGAGTATTATATAAGCAAATCATTCATTGTTAAATAGCGTGTCATTTCTACGGTATTTCAGTTTTAATTAACTTTGTAATAGGTAAAGCAAACATATAAATATGAAAAAAGTTGTCATTGCTATATTCGCTGTATTGTCACAACTGCCTGCCATGGCACAGGAAAGCCAGACTGCGTACAATTTCTTGCGATTGCCAGTGAGTGCGCATGCGGCAGCTCTTGGTGGTGACAACATAACCATTGTTGATGATGACGAAACGCTCATATTCAACAACCCGTCTTTGCTTACGTCAGTTTCTGACAAGACAATCAGTCTGAATTACATGAATTATATGGCTGGCACCCAAACTGCCAGCGCAGCATTTAACCGCAACATAAAAGAGCGGGCTTCGGTTGCCGTGTCAGCGCAATACATGGATTATGGAAAAATGAAGCAGATGGATGCCAACAATGTGCAAACCGGCGAGTTCTCGGCGAGGGAAATCGCCGTTGCCGGATATTTCGCATATATGTTGAGCGACCATTTCGTTGGAGGTGTTACTGCAAAGTTCATCACTTCATATATAGGCGGCTATAATTCTATGGGAATGGGCATCGACCTCGGTATAAACTACTATGATGACGAACGTGAGTGGTCGGTGTCGTTTGTGGCAAAAAACCTTGGTGGGCAATTAAAGGCATACGATGATGAATATGATGCCATGCCTATTGATTTCCAGTTGGGCGCAAGCAAGAAATTTGCCCATACGCCGTTTCGGTTGTCTGCAACACTCGTCGATTTGAACCACTGGAATTACAAATTCATCAACCATTTTGTTGTAGGACTTGATGCCCAACTGTCGGAATCGATATGGGTTGGAGCCGGATATAATTTCAGAAGGGCAAGCGAAATGGATATAAACGATACCGACGGTGGTGGTACACATGGAGCAGGTCTGTCGTTTGGAGCAGGTGTTAATTTGAACCGCTTCAAACTTAATATTGCCTATGGCAAGTATCATGTGTCAAGTTCGTCGATAACTGTAAATGTCGGCTACACTTTGTGAAATGCAGTCATTATATTAAAAAGGGAAAAACAATGAAAAAGATTACGATAGCCATTGATGAGCGGTTTTGAAATCCTTTGAATTTCCTCGTATTTACTGACTATCAGATATTTACAGACTTGTCTAATTTTAAGGAGTGTCCATAAAACTATTGTCGGACGGTTGTCGGACACCCAAACACGAACCGAATTGTTGTCGGAAAACACCGCATAAGATATGAACCTACGGATTGTTGTTTTACCTGCTAAGGCGCTGGCCGACGGGACGCACAAGGTGCGCATCGCTATCTCGCATAAAGGACAGACACGTTACTTTGTGACACGCTTTGTCGTGCCGTCACCCGACAATATAGTAAACGGACAGGTAGTTGGCATAAACAACGCTTCCTATGTCAACCAGCAACTCCGCATCCGTATGAACAAGATTTATACGCTCTACGACCAAGCCGAGGATGCCGAGTATTACTCCTGCTCCCAACTCGTACAATTCATCGAAAATGCCGAGGAGAACGCCGGCCCCAAAAGCATACATGAGGTTGGTGAGAAATTCCTTACCATGAAGCACAATTCATACAAAGAAGGAACGCTGAAACTCTACCGGGACGCACTGGCATATTTTGAATTGTTCTTCGGCTCTGACTTCCTTTTGCAGTTGCTCACGTCAGACGGGCTGCATCGCTTCGAGAAATTCTTGAAAGAGAAACGTGGACTATCGCAGACTACCGTCTCAATAAAAATGCGGAACATTCACACCATTGTAAATTACGCCATACGGCAAAAGTTCGTTGAGTATGATGTTAGCCCTTATACCGACTACGAAGCCCCACAACCGTTGAGGCGGCAATGCGCTATTACATTGGAGCAGTTGCGTAAGGTTCGGGATATTGACCTCTCACACGAAAGGGGAACACAGATAGCAACGGCTCGGGATATTTTCATGCTCTCTTTCTACCTCTGTGGAATGAACATTCAAGACATCATGTCACAGGATTTCCGCAAGAAAAGCGTAAGGTTCGTGCGCATCAAGACGGAAACGAGAAAGAAAGTGCCGACATATACGGAGTTTGCCATACAACCCGAAGCAAGGGCAATTCTCGAACGGCTGACAAAAGACGGCAAACTCTTCATCGGACACAAACGCTCCTGCAACGCCATTCAACGCATCCTCCACTCCTGTCTGCCAAGGGTGGCCAAGTTGTGTGGGATAGAAACGGATTTCATCTACTATTCCGCTCGCAAGACCTTTGCCCAACTCGCCAACCAACTCTTCATAAAAGATAGTATCATTGAATATTGCATCGGTGATACCGTAACGCAGTCAAAAAAGGTTATCGGCTACTACATACAAGTAACGCCGCAGATGGCGAACATTTCTGTTCGGCGGCTGTTCGATGCGGTGGCAGGGAACAAGACTATGGAGGAACTACAAGCCGAGGCTCTTAGCGTCCCCGGCTTGTAGCGAGTGTCATTTCCCTGCAATCTTCTTGGCTTCAAGGATATTATTCAGTGCTTCCACCTTTTGTTGCAGTTCGTAGTTTCGTTTGTTGAGGCTGTCTCTTTCTGCCCGTGCATTGCCTATACATACAAATGAGGTTATGAACGTTGACAAGATGATGAGAAACAACCACGGATAAGGGTATTTGTGAACCGACTGGTCTACAAGATGCGCCAAACCCCTAAATATTGTGACAAATGCTTTGCCGAGAAGGAACACGCCCTTTTTCAACTCTGATTTCGGCGTAAACGTTATAGTCTCTGTTGTCATGCTCTATTATGTGTTATATTATTCCGCCACGCAGACTATGAATATACGCCCATCGGTGAACGGTGGTATCTACGGCATCCCGTGCGATGTGTTCTTCCGACCAACCGTATTTACCCCAGTCAGACGTAATGAAATCAGATATGGGTTCCATGTCGTCGAAATGAAACGTAACCTCCAACAGGCATGGCGCATATAGTTCGGGCTCTTCTTCACCACTATGCCATAATTGCGATATGTCCGTATATCGGCAACCTTCTATGACACCATTTGGTGGACTGCTCCATGCGCATAAATCATGATACACATCCATTGGTTTTCCGTACATATCCGTACCTGTTGTGCTTGGCTTTGATAGGTCGCTTGGCGACAAGAAAAGTTCTTTCGGTGTTTTCATTGCTTATTCTCCTTCTTTCCCATAAAAGCCTTGTGGTATCGTGCCATTGTATCTCTTGCAACAAACATGGCTTCCACGCCGCCAACGTCTCCGACGGCTTCCGCAGTGTTGTCTATAATGGCCTTCGTGTAGCGGATAAGTTTGTCCGTATGTATGAGGTCTGCGGACAACAAATCATCCAACAAACTATACGCTATGATAGCGTTCGCCGTGATACGTTGGCAGACCTGCTTCTGTTTTTTCTTGCTTAGTATCTTCATAAGTGTTCATCTATTTGCATTAAAATTAGTGCCGGGTGTACGTTCAGCGCCCAACGTCTACAAGCCTCATGTAGCCTCGCCCCGTCTTTAACGTTCACGGAAACGTCAACACTTTTACGATGTGTGACAATCGGTTGCTCAGGCAGTTGTCTCTCCGATTTCGGGTTGTCTCCCAATTTTCAGTTGTTGTCTCAACCACTCCGCTTTCAGTCATTTTTATTAGTGTGAGATGGCTCAAAGGTAGATGTTACCGCAAATCTGTACTCACTGCGCGTGGGTGGTGTCAAATCAAATTGTAGTCTCTATGGACGCACCACCCTTGATAATTGCTTATGCCAAGGCAAACCGCCTAAGTTGGAATACCACCGTTCTCAATGTGGTAGACATATAGGGGTTGCCCTCAACGTCTCTTATCTTAATGCCGACGCTCTCGCAAAACGCTCTCTGTGTCTTGTTGAGGCTCTTGGACGCAGGCATTTCTAACTTGCGAAAATTGTCACGGAAACTTGCGATGATGTCCCACGCCTTATCTTTCAATACTGAAACCCATTCCCTCTCTTTGGCTTCGGCAACGGCCTTCTCGACACGTTCTTTGTTCATGCGTACCCACGCCTTACAAAACTCATCCTTGTCAAGTGAAGAATGGTTGTAAACCCCATTGATAGATTGGAACTCCTCGCAGGAAACCTGCATCTTTACTCTTGCTTCAAATTCTGATTGCAACATAACGTTTAGACTTTTAAGTGATTATTATCTTATTTACATTGCAAAGATAGTAAATAGTTATCATATACGCAAGTGTTTAGTATTAAATATTTATCTTATTTGCAACAAAAGTGGGAGGTCGAACTCTGCCGAGCCTCCTCCCACAGATTTGCAAATAAGAACTCCTCTAAGCATCGGAGCCTTGGGTCTCCCCCTTATCGGGGTGTTTTTGCGCCTGTATTATCCGCAGGTACAGGCGGCGAATGCTTTGACAGACGCTTTGTCTTCCTCGCTCATCAGTGCAACGTTGTCTATTTGCCGAGAAATCATAGAAGAAGCCTTCTTTACGTCGAGCAATACGCTCTTGATAAATTGTGGGCCTTCCTTCAATTTACCGAGCCACGCTTTGAGGTAGCATGCACTATCCTCCTTGACGTGCTTGGTCATTCCATAGCGTTGGGCGGTGAGGGCGGCGGAAAGTTCCGCCACCAACTCCTCACGGGCATAATCTTCAGAGCCAAAGGTAGATGGCTTGATGCGTGCCAAAAGGCTCTCCGCACCCGTGCTGTGCGTCATCTCGTGAAAAAGGTTTGCGTAGAACGACTCTCCATCTTTGAACTGCGACTTCTCCGGCATTACTATCTCATCCCTCGAAATGGAGAAATAGGCATCATCGCCATACACGCACTTTATCGGGCAATACCACAACTGGTCTTTTATCATGCGGTCAATAGGTTCAAACGAAAAGTCCTCGCCTCCTGTATTGTCGTGTTCCGGGATTTCACATTCTGCCTTCATCTTGGCGTACAATTCTGGTCTCGCCTCTTCGATATTAGTCTGCGCCACATTGAACACATGGAAAACCTGCCACTTCGGAAAGACGTTGTAACGATTACGCTCCTCGTCAGTAAGATTCTTGTAGTCGTCGTATTTGATACGCTCCTTCGTCTCCTTGTTCACGCAGGTGAAAGTGGTTAGCATCACCGGGAAACTCTTCTCGCCTTTGCGTACGGTCACTCGTGGCAAAGACTGCTCCCCCTTTTTGCTTTTCACGTTCAGTCGCTGCACGCAGTCAAATGTGCAGAAACGTGGTATCTTGTAGCCGTTCTTCTCGCACTGCATGAGTAGAAGCAATGCGTTCATGCCGTTGTAGCAACGCCCGTTCAGGTTCTTTGGCCACGTCAGCGATGCGTCCGTGAACCACGGCTTCTGCCAGTCCTTGGAAATGGCCTCTATTTTCTCAATCATCATGTCGGCGAAAATGTTTAACGCCTTGTCCTCGGCACTTTGGTTGCCGACAGTTGTTGCCTTCTTGTCTTTCATAACCATGTCAGATGTTTTTAAGTGAATACTTTATTATCTTATTTGCAGTAACAAAGGTAATAGAAAGTTATCATATATGCAAGTAAATAGCAAGAAAAGTTTATCGTATCTGCTATAAAGGCGGAAGGGGCAGTCCTTTCGGATTTGCCCTCCTGCCGATTACATATCAATCATGAGTTGTGTTATCATTCTGTTGAGGCTCGCCCTCTGCTTTCTTGTCGCCCTTCAGTTCGGCAATGGTGTCTTTGTAAGACTGACGCTTCTTGTCGTACTTAGCCGATACCTTACTCTCCAATTCCTCAACACCGTTGAAATTGTCTGCAAGCAAAACCGAGAGCAGCCCTGCAAGGTCATGGGAGTAGCACACCGATTTCTCCGACAGGGCAGCACGGATAAACTCTCGCTTGATGCCATTGCGGTTGTTCTCTATGACCTTGGCGTTCTTTTTGTATGCGTCCTCGGTATTCTCCCACTCAATACCGAGTGTTTTCTTAAACTCATACGACAACCGTTTGAGTAGTAGTGCATGGAACACCTTCTGCTCCTCGCTATTAAGCGGCGTATTCATCGTGGAATATTGCGACGTGGCCAACAACTTGCGTTTCTCCTCGACAAGTTCGTCATGTTCCTGTTCGTCACATTTCAGAATTGCCTCTTTGAATTTCACGATTTGGTCTTTCTTTGTCTGCGCCTCCTGCGGTGTCTCGTTCTCTTTCGGAGCAGAGAAAGTCCACTTGCATTCTCCGCTAAGTTTACCGTCGAAACAAACCTCGTAGACCTGTTCCACCAATCCGTCAGCAACGTTGCTATCAAAAATGGCTTTGGCATGACGGTAAGCGGTCATACGCTTCTCGTAGTACTCGGCGTTGTCGAATTTCGCTTTGTCGGGCTCAATGGGCAGGAGTACATACTTTCTATCGTCCGCACACACAAGGCTAAGCCCGGACGCTTCTGCTGCCTCAATCCATTTCTCATTACCTTCACCTTGGTAGACAAGCGTCAGTCCCGACTCTTTCGCCGTGCGGAATATATGCTCCATTGTCTTGTTGGTGAAACAAGATGCGCTCATGCAACGTGGACGGTTGGCATCCGTGAAAGTCTCTGGCTTGTTCTTGGTGTTGAACGGGCAACCCTCGCAGTCATGGCCACAACTAAATGATGTGTCCTTGGTGTCGAATTTTGCCATGTCGAGGAAGTTCATCACGTGCTCGTCTATCATGTCGTGCAGGATTTCCAACTTCAGTATCTTCTGCGTCCAACGAGCGATGCAAGCAGGAGAGAAACACTCGTCATACAGAACCTTCTGCTGTTCCTTGGTCAGCTTGCAGATGTCGAGGAGGTGAACGAGGTAGAGCGTTCCGTCACGCATGAGCTGCACGAACTCTGGAATGATGTTGTTGAGCTGAATACGGCCGAGAACATAGCTGTTTGACTTGCCGAGCATCTTGGCGATTTCGGCTACCTTCATAGTCTCGCCATTGTTCCACAACTTGGCAATGGCAGCTCCCTCCTCAATCGGGTCTACATCTTGACGCTGCAAGTTCTCAATAATCATAGCAGCGAAAGCGTGCTTGTCATCAAGGTCTTTAATGATGCATTGGATTTCCGCATCCCCATTGATGCACACCGCACGGTAGCGACGCTCTCCGCAGACAATCTCATACTTGGTCTCGCTATCCTTGGGGCGTTTGCGGATAGTAATGGGCTGCACAAGGCCGTTCTCCTTGATGTTTTGTGCCAACTCCAACAATGTCTCTTGGTCAAAGGTCTTGCGTGGGTTCAGCTCGCTCGGACAGATGTCCGACACTGGAATGTTCTTTACTTGGACGTTCTTACTTTGCATAATCTTATATTTTGTTCGTGGATATTCTGTTAGTCAAGCCATGCGAGGGCATCTTCTTTCTTCGGCTTCCTCCAACTATTGAATACATAGTCGTTGATGAGGCTCTCATACGAATAGGTTTTGGTGTAGCCAAAATCCTCACGCTCCGAGTCAATGTTCACCTCTTCATACACCGATGGCATAATCAATCCTTTCAGTTTGGAGCCGATAATGACGGTTGCCCGTGCAGGGTCGTTGTTGTAGAACTTGATGCTTCTTGGCTTCCCTTCGGTCAACATCATGTTGCACATACGCATCAACAAACGGATATTGTAGCCAACCCCATTGATTACAACACTATCGTTTTCGTTTGCCCCCTCTTGCCGTGTCTGCCATTGACAAGCATTGCGCAGTTGCAGGATGTCAATGCAGAGTTTTGTGCCGTAGTCCTCTTTTCTTGGGAACACACTCTCTACATTGGGGTATTTCCCTTCTATCTCCTTACCACCAGCAGTTAGCGTCTTTCCTGCAAGTTCCGCCTTGCTTTCGTCATATATGACAAGGACGTGACCGTCTGACGCATAACATCTTTCACTCTCGAAATGCACTCCGCTCATTATCGGACGGAACTCACTCTTGTCTACGATATACGCATACAAGGCTTGAATGATTTTCTTTTCCATATTGTTCTCTTGAATAACTGTCAGTCTCTGTAATACTCTCTAAGCATCGCCTGCGCTTCCTCCTGCTCGTAGCAGTATTTGTAGAAATCATAGTGGCTTACCATTTCCTCTGCACTCTCCAAGGCTCGGTTCAATTCGTCCAATTTTGCACAAGCCTTGTCAAGGGCAGAAAAAGTCAGTTTACACGGGTTGCCATTGGCTTTGTACTCGCACTCGGCAACTATTGATTTTGCGCTCTCGACTTGCTTCTTTAAGCGTGTGGCAAGTCTCTTGAATGTGGATAAACTTCTCATGTTTAGATGCTTTTAAGTGACCGTTTTATTATCTTATTTGCAGTAGCAAAGGTAATAAATAACTATCATATTTGCAAGTAAATAACGAGAAAAGTTTATCCTATTTGCGTTTGTTTTCCACTGATAACCAATGCGTTATATACAAAAAGCCTCATGTTCGTCTGCTGCGAGCATGAGGCTGTGTTACCTTGGAAGATTGTAGGCTTGATTATTCATGCGGACGTGCCGCTCGGTATTTCGTAAACACCCAATAAGCGAGTATCGCCATTAGGATTACGAGGGCCACACCACCTAAGATGTATGCGTAGTATAGGGGCTGCTTGGTTTCAGCCTTGGTGCTTTCTCGCTTTTTTGACGTAGTGTGAACTTGATTAGCAGACTCTTCCTTGGTGGCAGAGATATTTTCTTTCTTTGATGTTTCCTTCTCCTTTTTCTTGCTGGTACGTTTTATTGTCAGCGTCTTTGTTGTTTTAAGCAATGGAGAAATCCCGTTACTATCGGTCTTTGACGTGTCATACTCCGTGGTTATCGTCCACACGAACACCTCACTACTATCAGTCTCCGTCGTATGACTTTCTTCCGCCGAGGTTGCATCAATAGACATTTTTGACGACTGCGACAACGTGTCGGTGGAAAAAACCTCGGAAACGTGCCGAGAAGAACGACACGCTCCGAGGAAGAAGACTAATACCAATATATAAGCTATGTAAAGAGTTCTTTTCATACGAGTTTCTCCTTTTTGGCTCTCGCAAGATAGGCTTGCCGACTTTTCAACCCATTATATCCACCGTTCACCCTTTTTGTGACCGAGCGCACATCATCCTTGTCGGCAAGGGCAAGGCATCCGCTCGTCTTGAAGAACCAACAGGCCGTCATTACGGCAAAACGTGGTTCTGCAACCTTTTCGGGGTTTTGCAGGACATCCGCCTCCTCTTTGAGGACTTCGTGAATATAGGTGTTGAACTTTCGGTAATTCGTGGTTCCCGTCAGTTGGATGAGGCCACGACCTTTGTATTTCTGCCCATCACCGTCTGCTTCCGGGGTGTTGCCAAGCGCAACCGCAAGTCGTCCCGTATCGTAAGCCTTGCCGCTCGCAATCTCCGTGTTATATCGAAGTTCCCCACTCTCGTGCGCTACCTGTGCGAGAAAGTGGGCCTTCCTAAGTTGGGTCGTTATGCCGAACTTAGGCATCAATTCGTTCAAGTACGGCAGATACTTGTTGATGTTCGATGATAAGGCGTTGGGCATTATCCTTTTCAGTTGTTCCCCTGTCATGGTGATGTATGTTTGGATTATACGTTCAGTTCTGCCTTGATGCTGTTTACTGCGTCAAGACGTTCCCAAGTGAAATGTGTATCATCGGCGGTTCTTCCGAAGTGGCCATAAGCTGCAGTAGGCTCATACTTGACCTTTTTCAGGTTGAGGCTCTTGATGATAGCATAAGGCCGCATATCGAATTTCTCGGCTATGAAAGCCGCCAGTTCTGCATCTGTCTTGTCGGTATGGTTTGTGCCGTAGGTGTTCACGTTCGCGCTTAACGGCTCGGCTACACCGATAGCATACGACAGTTGCACAAGCATCTTATCGGCCACACCAGCGGCCACCATATTCTTTGCAATATATCGAGCCATGTATGCAGCAGAACGGTCTACCTTTGAGGGGTCTTTGCCCGAGAAAGCACCGCCACCATGTGCGCCATAACCGCCATAGGTGTCAACGATAATTTTACGGCCAGTCAGTCCGGTGTCACCATGAGGGCCACCAATGACAAACTTGCCTGTTGGGTTAACAAGTACCTCGGTCTTGCCGTCGAACAAATCCACAATGTCGTCGTCAGCGATAGCATCAATGACACGTTGGAGCAGGTGGTATTTTACATCGTATGCAATACGCTCGTGCATAGCCTCATCGGCCTCTTCCTGCGACATGCCCTCGCCGCACACGACAAACTCGTCATGCTGCGTACTGACGACAATCTTATCAATATGTACAGGCTTGCCGTTCTCGTCAAACTCCACAGTCACTTGGCTCTTGGCATCTGGACGCAGATAGTACATCCGTGAGCCGCTATTGCGTTCCTTTCTCAACTCTACAAGTATGAGGTTGGCGAGGTAGAGAGGTAACGGCATATAGGTCTCCGTTTCGTTGGTAGCATAACCGAACATCATGCCTTGGTCGCCCGCGCCTTGCTTCTCCTCTTCGGTGCGCACTACACCCCGGTTGATGTCTACGCTTTGTTCATGCAGGAGGTTGATAATACCACAACAAGTGCCGTCAAACATATATTCAGGCTTGTCATAGCCAATACGCTTGATGGTTTGGCGAACAACGCTCGGCACGTCAACACTTGCAGTGGAACGCACCTCACCAGCAACTACCACTTGGCCTGTAGTCACCAATGTCTCGCACGCAACCTTTGCGTCGGGGTCTTGGGCAAGGTATGCGTCAAGGATAGCATCGGAAATTTGGTCGGCCACCTTGTCGGGGTGGCCTTCCGATACGGCCTCCGACGTGAAGTAAAGATGTTTTTCGTTCATAACTATTTATTTTGAGATTTTGTTCTTGCAGAACTCCACAACGGTTTCCCATAATGACTGGAGCGCATCGGTGAACTCCGTCTTTGGTTTACCGTCAATCACGGCGAGGTTCTCCAAAATGGAGATAAGGTATTCTATCACGAAATAGATAAGGATAAAAAGCCGCACAATGTCGAAGAATGTTGCGCCGACAATATCTATCCATGCGTGCCTATCTTCGCACTCTATCGCAAAAGAGTTGGCAATGAATACTAACACCATCCAAATGGCCACCTTCAAGATGCAACGGCTAAATCGGAAACTCTCGAATTTCTTGCCCAGTTTCTTGCTCGCCTTTATGCCCGTGATGGTCTCTGTCAATACCGCCACAAGCATAGCAAGGATGATAATCGGACCGATACCGAGGTATTTGCTCGAAAAAGCGAGGATGAGGCTTATTGCAGTTGTAGGCATTTGGAGGTTATATTTGAATGACGGACACAAGGAAAGAGCGAACTCTTTGATGCTCGCATAGTCGTAACTATTTAAGAATTTCGTTATGTATTGTAGGACTATGTTCATTTCACGTCATTTTTACACCAAAGGTAGCGACAAACAGACGCTCCCTTCTAATAAAAAAGAGGTGACATGCTGAACGCGCTCGTTCAGTCCCGTCACCTCATCTGACATATATTCAGAAAGCAAATAAGTCGTTATGCTCCAGTGTGGCCATAGCCACCGCCACGGTCTTTACAAGTCAACTCGTCCACGACCTTAAAACGTGGACGGAGGGTTCTGTAGAACGTGAGTTGCGCCACCCTTGTACCTTCCGTCAAGATAAATCCTCGGTCATCATCATTCTTCACGATAACACCGATATTCCCCTTATAGTTGGGGTCTATCTTACCCGTTAGCACGTCAGCATTGAAACGCATCGTACCAACTTCCGTAAACCGCCATGGAATGATGCCGAACACACGTTTCCAGTGGCGGTGTACGCCGTAACCTTCCATACCTTTTGCCGAGAAGCCGCTCCGTGGCTCTATCTTCGCTTCAACGCAATATGGTAGGTTAAGCGACACGTTCGTCGGAACAATAGTCCGGGAATGTGGCTTGATGAAAACATTACGGGGAACATAGAGGTCATACCCTATCGCTGCCGGGTCGGCAGGTTGTGGGTGACGGCAGTCGCCCAACTCCTTCAATTCAATTACGGGCATCCAGTTGAACAGATTGCGCCGTTTCACTTCTTGTTTTTGCTCTTCCATTTGGAACTTTCCTTATATTCGTTTACTAATTTCTCGGCATTCTCAGCCATGTATTCGTCAAACAACTCCTTAAGATGCTTGGCATATCTGTTGTGTCGTTGGCAGATGCAGAACGTCGCATAGTTGTTCTTTGAACGTTCAGGACACACGCCTTGACAAAAAGCCTTCGATGAGGCTAATATTATTGCTTCCTTCTGCTTTTCGAGGTGCTCACGGAACTGGGCTTCACGCTCTTCCTCTCTCTCCCGATAAAGCGTGTCGAGTTCGTTCATCCTGTTTACCGTCTTCACACTGTCCTCGTGCAGTTTGCCACGATACGATGAGGCCAACCGACTGACTACGCCATTCAGCAAACGTATAACGTCTCCCTTGCTTACGAACGGAAGCCAATGCTTGCGGTTCAGTTCACAGCTAACG
Organism: bacterium; assembly: GCA_963607545.1. Classification (GTDB taxonomy): domain Bacteria; phylum Bacteroidota; class Bacteroidia; order Bacteroidales; family Bacteroidaceae; genus Prevotella. The sequence goes on along the minus strand of CAVDCP010000004.1, from coordinate 3,556 downwards.
GCCTCCAGTTCCTTTTCAAACAATGCTCGAATATCGTCCATTCTCTCCATCGTCAAAAGTCAAGGTCAGTAAGGCTCTCAATATCTTCTTCACTTACTCCGCAAACATAGCGTATAACGCACTCGTCCTTGTCTATAAAGACGACTGACTTGTCTGCCTTAATGACGGCAAACGCCGTTCTTAGTTTGTTGATAAATCCCTTCATTTTCTCTTTGTTAAAAAGTTACTAAACAATTCATGTATGCCGTGTATGGCCATATCAATAGTATAGAGCCAACCTACGCAAAAGGACAGAACTACCAATGTCTTTGTTTCGATTGGTTTGTATTCGTTGGCGTTCCAAACAAAAAACTCACGACACAACAAAATGCAGAGAGTGACAAAACTCCCTGCAATATGTATGGCGAGTGCCGAAAGCAAGATGAGGCACGTTATATTCCAAAATCCTCCCATAGGCTAATCTGAACTTTTCTTGTTTTCGTGGTAAATCGCTGCCACAAGGTTCCAGCCCATGATGCAAAATAACATATCAATAAAGCAGGAAAACGCCCCTGCCTTTATGCAGATATGTCCGATAAGCATAGATATGGTTGCCACGAGTACCAACAGCGCAAGAATGCCGCTGGCGATGTCTGAACGGAAATACGTATTAAGTATCTGCTTCATGTTTAGTCCTTTTTGGAAAGTTGTTTTATCTTATTTGCTATATGCAAAGATAGCATAAAATTATCATTTGCGCAAGTATATTTGTGGTTTTATTTATCCTATTCGCAATATTATGTAAAAATGGCCGAGAAGCAACGTCACTTGCCACCCGACCATCATTAGAGTTTCGCTAAATTTTACCCTTTCAGTTCCTTAATAAGTCCCGATAGCATGCTTTTCAAGTCAGTCATTGAGGTTTCGAGTTTGGCAAACCGCTCCTCGTTCTCCCGTTTCTCCTTGAACATCGGGTTCCATTCTGTGAGTATTCGCTCACATTTGGCTACCAATGCTCTGCGGTTGGCTACCTTGGAGAGTTCTTCCTCATTGTGAGCCTTGATGGTTTCGATTTCTCGAAGTATGCCCTCACGTTCAGTCGCAATGACCAGTTCATTACCTGCATACGTTACCGACAACGAGTCCGGGGTGGTGTAGGTTCTGCTTTCTCCATTCTCCTCAATAGTCACATCTACTACCATTTGCATGGCTTGGAAATTGCCCTGTGTCTGCGGAAAACGTGGCGGAGATACTGCAATTACTTTTCCAACACTGACTTTTATATCCTCTCCCTTGTGGAGAATATACACTTGATACCCTATTTTCAAATCCTTGAATAGCATACTCTCATTCTTTTCTTGTTAAGCGATTGTGATACTTAATGTAGTGCTTACTTTCACACCTCTTGCTTTGCAGCAAGTAAGGTTGGTTGGCTCTACTAATGTTGCATCACCCGGAGTGAGCGTCACGGTGTTTGCCGTTGTTGCAGTGAAGCCTACATCGAAACTTTCAGTGATTACTTGTGTGCTTGCCCGTCCGCATTTGTTGTTCTGCGAGGTGAAGATAGTCGTTGTTACCCTTATGGGCACAATAACGTAAGTTCCTACTACCTTTGGTGTGCCGACGGCAAAACTCATCGTTGCTTCGGGAGTAACACCAAGTGAGCAATATGGTTTGCATACGTTCTCAATGGCTTCTACCACGAGTGTCTGTGAGGTGGCTGATGCCGTCCCGACAGGAATAACCGTTGTCGTAATCATAGCCTACCTCCTTTCTCATACATTGCAACTGCAACCACTGCTGCGCAACTGGTTGATAATGGTCTGCGTCTGCAACTCTCTGTCCTTGTCCGCAATGGTGTCCCTTAGTATCTGCGTCTGATTAGCGCACATCTGGTCAAGTATGCGTTGGGTGCTTGCCGTCTGACTTTGGATGATTGCCTGTGTGTTCTGCTGCGCTGCATAACCCATCTGTGCAAAGCCTTGTGTGATGCCGTTGGCAAGTTGGTCAATGCGTGACAACACCGAACCGTGATACTGGCAATCTTGCAGCATATCGGCAGAATGGTTTGCGGCCATTTGCGATGCAAGAGTGTTTGTCTGACGTTCGGTAGCCAACTGGTTCTCATACCCCATTTTGACGATGTTCTGCTGGGTTTGGCAGCAGCAGTTGCTAAGTTGCTGCACGATGTTTTGGTCTCCCAAGTTTACGGCATTGATTACTCTCTCGGCAGAGTAGCCAATCTGACCGCCCACCTGCTCAATGGCACTCTTTACGCTACATACCGCTTGCGACATGGTGTTGAAATCCGTGTTCAAGGTCTGGGCAAGTTCATGGATTGCTCCAGCGTTGCCGTGAATGGCTTGCATCACAAGGTCGTTGTTGTGGTTGTTGTCTACGGTGCTTTGCAACTGGGATAGCGCACGAGAGTTAAAATTCAGTCCCTCGGCGTTGGCTTCATTGCCATTGCCCCATCCATTGCCATTCATCCACCGCATCATCCACATCCAAACGAGATACATCATAGGGTTGTTCCACATTTGGTTGCCGTTCAGTCCGCCATTCATCAGTGCAGCCGTTTCAAGAGCCGTGTTGCCTTGCTGATAGGTTCCGGGGTGTCCGTAGCAGTACACCTTCTCCGTGATTTTGTCTGTTCCGTCCATAGTTGTAGGTTTTAGGTTGTGCAATCCACCATTGGATTACGCTCCAAAGATAAAACGCAAAAGAGCCAAATCCGACAAAACGGAAATGGCTCTTTCAATTATTTTAGAAATCGTCACGAGGTCAACATATTATGCCTTTGTAGCGTTCTCTCCACTCCAGTATTTCTTCCGCAGAGAAAGAAAGTTCGTGGTGTCCTATCTGCTTGCCTTTCGGAAAATGGTGCTTGTGTTGCCAAGTGTTGATAGTCCGAGTAGTCACGCCAAAGTAGAGTGCCACTTGCTCCAACGACATATCCGTGTGAAAGTCCTTGCCGACCATAGCCCTTAGGCCGTGGAGTAGGGCGGTAAAGGTGGTTTCGCCCATACTGCAAGGGTTGTTACGCACAAGTAGTTCTATCTTTCGGAGTTCTTTCAGCAGTTCTTCTCTTGCATTTTCCATAGCACAAGTGTTATTATAGACATTCCCAAGATGCACATCACGGCACGGGCATGGCTGATGTTTACGCCCCAATCTGATAGTATGCCGTGGCGTTTCAGTACGATAAAGAGTACCACCGTGCAAGTGTAGACTACGCAAGCCCTGTGTACCCAACACAACTGAAAGAACCTTGACAAGCATAGCCCCAGCACAAACAGAAATGCGCAGAGCAACAGATGCACGGCCAACAAGTCGTGTCCCATTGATAACAAACCGCAATGTGCCGTGCATAAGACGGTCAGTGCCGTTATGCCGTATTTCACCAGTGTCCTTAATAACTGAAACACTTGGTGCGCGTCTTTGATGTCGTTGTTCATAGTTCTCTTTTATACTATCGTTACATAATATGTCGCAAACACGTCCCCAAAGCAGCACACCTCCGCCCAGTACCACGGATGCCAGCGCACGCCGAGCGACGACACCCACCACACGTTCT
>CAVDCP010000003.1:0-191484 GCA_963607545.1 bacterium | reverse complement strand
CGTTATAGGATGAAAGAGGCTTTCGGGGAAGCCTTTATTTTACGAGGAAGTTGACAATGGTAATGGCAAACGAGGCCAGTCCCATCCAGAAGCCGGGGGTGCTGAAGAGGTTGGCTGTCGGGGTAGACTCGTTGGCGCGCTTCTGCGACGGCTCTACATATACGATATCGTTCTGCTGGATGTAGAAGGCGGGCGAAGCATAGATGCTGCGGGCATCGGTGAGGTCGATGCTGTAAGGGGTCTGCACGCCGTTCTCGGTGCGCAGCACGGTGACATTCTCGCGACGGCCGTCGATGGTGAGGTCGCCAGCCTCGGAGATGGCCTCAAGGATATTGATTTTGTCGCGCGTAATCTCGATACGACCTTTATGCCCCACTTCGCCGAGGGCATAGAAGCCCATGTTGGCATACTCCACGGTGACGACGGCATCGCGCACCAGACTGCCCGAGAGCAGACGGTACTTGATTTCGTTGGACACCTCCTGACGGGTCTTGCCCAAAACGGGTATCAGGCCGAGCGTGGGGAAATCGATGTTTCCCTGAGCATCAACCGTATAGTAGGACTTGATCTGCATGCCGGTGTTGCCGGTGTTGGAGGTGGTGTTGATATTGAAAATCCGCACCAGATCCTCGTCACGGCTGTGTACCATAATGTTGAGCCTGTCGCCGGGCTGGAGTTTGATAAGGTGTTCTTCCTGTACAGCAACAGCGATGTTCGGCGGCATATTCTGCATGTAAGCGATATTGGTCGCACTCTTGCACGATGCGAGCAGCAGGACAACGAGTATGAGCACGGCGTGCACATACGGACGGTGTATGAAATTCATGTCTTGAAGTTTGGTTCTAATATAATAAATGTGTTATAGTTCTATATTCCGGGGCGGGACACAGTGCTGGACAGTGTAAACAACATGACACCACCACGGCCATGTGTGTCCTTATAAAAACATGATGTAGTCGGGGTTCACCTCGACGGCGGCCACCAGAATGTTGGGAATGGACACCAACAGACGGCGGCGGCGTGAGCCGCGGCATTTGAGCAGCTTGCCCTCGTAGCCGTCGAGCGCGCCGCCCACGATGCGCACCTGACGGCCCATCATGTCGGCGGTTATCTCTTCGGGACTGTAATACTCGGGATTGTCCACCGACTGCACGGCCCTTACGAAGCGTTCCATTTCCCGGTCGCCCACCACCATGGGGCGTTGGTAGCCGCCACGCACATAGCGGTATTGCAGGGTGGGCACACTTGTGCACACGGCATCGACCGTTTCGCGGTCGGAGTGCACGAACACAAGGTCGGAGATGTAAGGACGCTCCTCGCGCAGACTCTTTCCCTTACGGGTGACAATGCGCCAGCGCATCGGCGTGAAAATCTCGATGCCCAGCTCAGGAAGCTGTCGGTAGGCAGGGTTCAGCGAGTTAGGACGTTTCAAGTCGCGCATCACGAACCACTGTTCTTTTGTGGACGACATTCAGGAAATAGACTGTAAGTCTCGGAAGAAAAATACGGGATATTTGGCTTCAGGACATATTTACTATTCCTGCAAGTATATGTAAAAATACATATTTCAAGCAGTTACAATATTTCCTGTTAAAACTTCCAAAATTAAGAATATACTCTGACAACGCATCAACCACATAAGACACGCTAAGCCAACGTGTAAACGATATCCTCTTTATCTTGTTTTGGTTTTCAAATAAACCTTATGCAAAGGTAAGGTTTTTATCGTAACTATGAACGCTTTTTCTATCTTTTTTGCCCTGCAACACACCCTTTGTAACCTTTTTGCAATGCCATGTTTCATTAAAATCACGCCACGTTGGTTCTCACCGTCGTTTTAACTACGGTTAAATGGTTATTTTTAACATTCACTTTTGCATCGTTTTTGTTGCAAAAGCACTAACTTTGCCGTCGGGTTATAAAATAGCGAACAAACTGCGCAACAATAACAAACATCTAATAAAAACGATCAAGACATGAAGAAATTATTCATTTTCGCCGCTGCACTTGCGCTCACATTCACAAGTTGCGGCAACAAGGCACAGAACAGCCAGGCCAATGCCGACTCCACCGAAGTGGCCGACACTGCGGCAGCTACCGACGAAGCCACAGAACAACTGTCAAGCGAATCGCAGGCAACCGTTGACAACCTCACAGCCGAGCTTCAGAAGGCCGTGAACGCCAATGATGCCAAAGGCACGATAGCCACGCTTGCCAACCTCGAAACGATATACAAGAACCTTGTCGAGGCCGGCAAGCTCGAAGAGGCCAAGGCATACGGCTCGGCCATAAAGAAATTCCTCAACGACAACGCCGAGTCGATAAAGACCGTGGCAAGCGGCAACACCACCGTGGCAAGCCTCGTCAACAGCATAGCCAGTCTGCCCACATCGGCTGCAACCACTGCCGACGAAGCAAAGAATGCCGTGGCCAGCGACATAGTAAACCTTGCATCGCCCACAATAGCCAAAGGTGCAACAGCCGTGGCTACTGCAAAAGCTGCTGCCGAAGCCGTTGAAAACGCTCCTGCAACAGTGAAGGCCGCCGCCTCGGCTGCTGCTTCTACCGCTGCCGCCGCTGCCGAGAAGAAAGTGAACGACGAGGTGGAAAAAGGCAAGGAAAAGGCCAACAAAGCCGTGAACGATGCCGTAGAGAAAGCCAACAAGAAAGCCAACGAGGCCGTTGACAAGGCTGCAAGCAAAGCACTGAAGGGCCTCGGCCTGTAACGGTGCAGATTGCCCGACACATTGCCCGGCACTTGCCGGGACGGCATACATTATCTAATAAGACATGACGTAGACTGCGATTTGCGCCATGTCTTATTTTTTTTGTGCTTATAATATGCCACATAAAACCTGCCTTAGCCCCAGCTGGGGCGCAACGTTCGTAGCCCTGGGTGAGCTGTTTGCGGCAGCAAACGGTGTAACCCTGGGTCTAAACGACAAACGCAAGGTCTGGCCTGTAAGGTCAGCACCGCAATTACATCGTCACCTCCCCATATTTATATTGTGCTGACCTTACAGGCCAGCCGTCATATCAAACCGTGAAACCCAGGGTTACAGATGTCACTACGTTACATCTTCACCCTGAGCTACGGTCGTTACGCCCTTATCTGGGCTGATAATGTCCTTACTTTTTTTTACCAATTTTGGAATCCCCTACCCTACGGCACTCCCTTTTGTTGATTTTTATCGTAAACCAAACGGTCACCAATAATTTTGGAAAAACTGAAACCCACGCCTGAAAACTTGGCTAATCAGCCGATAATCATTAACTTTGCAATCAGGACATTTTTCAGAACGGAGAAACGACATGGAGCTGCAAACAAGAAAACTACCCGTTGGCCTGCAATCGTTTGAGGAAATCAGAAGCAAAGGCTTTTTGTATGTAGACAAGACCGACCTCGTATGGCAACTTGTCAACAGCAACATAAAATATAATTACCTGAGCCGCCCACGCCGGTTCGGGAAATCGGTTCTTGTAGATACGCTCGAATGCTATTTCTCCGGCAAGAAGCATCTCTTCGAAGGACTCCAAATCATGTCTTTGGAGAAGGAATGGCTGCAACGGCCCGTGATAAGGCTCGACATGAGTTGCGCCGGGGCTACAAGAGAAGAGTTGGAATCGTATCTCAGCAACGCCTTTGACCAGTATGAAAGCATGTACGGCATTGACGTGAAGCCAACGGCATCGCTCACCACACGTTTCGGCAACATCATCACTGCCGCCTACATGAAGACGGGCATGCAGGTGGCTATACTCATCGACGAATATGACTCTCCGCTGCAACATTCATGGAAGACACCGCACCACGAGGAGTGCACGACGGTTTACCGCAGCGTGTTTGCCGTGCTGAAGAATTGCGACAAATACGAGAAATTCGTGTTTATCACCGGCATCACCAAGTTCACCCAAATATCGCTTTTCTCGGTGCTGAACAACCTCTGCAACATAAGTTTCTTTCCCGAATATGCCACCTTGTGCGGAATAACCGAAGGCGAGATTGCCCTAAACTTCACACCCGAACTGGAACGAATGGCCCAAGCCAACAAGTGGACTATGCAGCAGACCCACGACCGACTGAAGGAATTCTACGACGGTTACCACTTCAGCGAAGACAACATGACCGACATTTACAACCCGTTCAGCCTCATCAACGCCCTGAACACACGCAAACTGGGCAACTACTGGGCAGCTTCGGGGTCAACATCGTTGCTGCCGAAATTTGTCGAGGATATGGAGTTGCATTTGGAACATTTTGACAAATGCTGTATCGATGCCGACACTCTGCAAACGTCAGATGTAACAGGCGGCGGTGCAGAACTGTTTCTCTACCAGTCGGGCTATCTCACGATAAAAGGATATGAATATGGCACATACATACTGGGGTTTCCGAATCAGGAGGTGCGCCAAGCACTGAGCAAGGTGGTTATGCCAGCTCTCACGTTGCGCAGTCTGTCGGATACAGTGTCGGCACAGTCGTTGCTACGACTACAGATGAACCGTGGCGATGTGGAAGAATCGATGAAATGCCTGAAAGCACTCATCGCCGACGTGCCTTACAGCAACAAAAAGCTGGCCTCGATGGACATGGAGGAGCGTTACCGCCTCGTCATCAGCACCATTCTCAATGCCATCGGACTGCGTGTGGAAGTGGAGCGCATGCTCGCCAATGGCCGCATAGACATCGTGGCATGGACATCACGCTACATCTATGTCATGGAGCTGAAACTGAAAAACAACGGCGGCACGGCAGCGGCAACCAGACAAATCGCTTCGCACAGATATCTCGCCCCGTTTCAGGGAGACAGCCGCCAAGTCATAGGGCTTGCACTGGAACTCGACGACCAGGGCAAGGGACTTACCGACTGGCTGGTGGTGGAGGAATAAAACAAACTTGCATGCACGGCATGAAACTGTTTCTGCCCGAGAATTTCGCCGTATCAGGAAAATTATTAGTAATTTTGTAGTAAACAACTACAAAATGAAATCACTAAAAGAATTATACCGCATAGGCAAAGGCCCGTCGAGCAGCCACACGATGGGACCGCAAAAGGCGGCGCAGATATTTGCCGCACACAACCAAAACGCAAAGAGCTTCGAGGTGACACTCTACGGAAGCCTCGCCGCAACAGGGCGAGGCCACATGACCGATGTGGCCATAACCGAGGTGCTGCGCCCCATTGCCCCGCTGCGCATTGACTGGCAGCCAACGGTGTTTCTGCCCTACCACCCCAACGGCATGCGCTTCGTGGCTCGCGACGAGTATGGCAGCGAAAGCGACGAGTGGACGGTGTACAGCGTTGGCGGAGGGGCACTGTCGGAAGGGCCGCACACACGGTGGATTGACGACAAGCGCGACGTATATCCCAAAAACACCCTGCTCGAGATAATGAAATGGTGCGAAAACCACGGACGCAACTACTGGGAATATGTAGACGAATGCGAGGACAGCGGAATATGGGACTATCTGCTCGAGGTGTGGAACGTGATGAAGGAGTCGGTGGAACGCGGACTCGACCACGAGGGCGCACTGCCCGGACCGCTCAACCTGCCGCGCAAGGGTCCCACCTATTTTGTTAAGGCAAGCGGCTACAAGCAGCACCTGCAGTCGCGTGCGCTCGTCTACGCCTACGCCCTGTCGGTGAGCGAGGAGAATGCGTCGGGCGGAACGATAGTCACCGCACCCACCTGCGGATCGTGCGGAGTGCTGCCCGGGGTGCTCTACCACCTTGCCAAGGGACACAATTTCAGCGACAGGCGCATACTGCACGCCCTCGCCACAGCCGGAATATTCGGCAATGTGGTGAAACAGAACGCCTCGATATCGGGTGCCGACGTGGGATGTCAGGGCGAGGTGGGCGTAGCCTGTGCAATGGCCTCAGCCGCAGCGTGCCAGCTCTTCGGCGGAAGTCCGTCGCAAATAGAATATGCCGCCGAGATGGGGTTGGAACACCACCTCGGCATGACATGCGACCCCGTGTGCGGACTGGTGCAGATTCCATGCATAGAGCGCAACGCCTTTGCCGCCACGCGTGCCCTCGACGCCAACCTGTATGCATCGTTCTCCGACGGAACGCACACGGTGTCGTTCGACCGCGTGGTGAACGTGATGAAACAAACGGGCCACGACCTGCCATCGCTCTACAAGGAAACGAGCGAAGGCGGACTGGCGCGCGCCTACATGCACAGCATGGCCAACAACGGCGGCACGAAATAAGACGAAGAAACGGCCTTTGCGCAGGACTGTGATTGCAACCCCGCGCAAAGGCTATTTCACCACCGTGGCCCTAAGAATGCGCACGTCGTCAACGGGACGGTCGGCCTTGTCGGTGGGCACAAACTGAATGTCGCGCACCACATCAAGCCCCTCAACAATCTCGCCGAACACAGTGTACTGCCCGTCCAAGTGCGGAGTTCCGCCGTAACGGCGGTAAGCCTCGCGCACCTCGGGTGTGAGCGTCACGCCCGTGCCACGATCATCGAGCCGCTGCTGCACCTTGTCGAGCATGGCATCGTCGAACCTGCGCCCGTAGACAAGGTAGAACTGCATCGACGACGAACTGCGTTCAGGGTTGACATCATCGCTCTCACGGGCGGCGGCAAGTGCACCGCGCTTGTGGAAGATGGCCGGATAGCGTATCTCGGCAGGCACGGTGAACGCCTCGGGCGAATCGCCCAACGCCTCGCCGGGGCGCGCATGGCGGCTTGCAGTGTCGCCCGCCTGAATCATGAAATTGCTTATTACACGGTGAAACAACACTCCGTCGTAGACCTTGTTGCGCACGTTGGCAAGGAAATTGTCGCGGTGCAGCGGTGTCTCGTTGTAAAGTGCAACGCGCATGTTGCCCATAGTGGTCTCGAAAAGCACCTCATGGCGCACAGAGTCCTGCGCCGAAGCCATTGTCGGCAAGGCCCAAAACACAAGCACAAGGCATGCCATGAACATGCTGCGCAGTCTTTTCCTGCATTCTTCCATAATTTCTTTTTTTTTGTGAATACTTTGCCGCACGGCAAACACCGTAGGCATGCGGCATCTGCAAAGATACCAATAAAGTGCGGCAACCCACAACATTTGCAGTTGTTTTGCCATGAGTTTTTTCAGTCATCCCACCTTTATTGAATGTCTGCAACAGCATTTGGCATGCCCCCAAACGCGGCTTTCTCGGTTTTTATTCATACCTTTGTCCAAAACTTTTAAATGCCCAATACCGGGGAAACAAGCAAACCTACAACAATGACAAACCTACGTTACACGTTGACAACAGCCGCCCTCACGCTGCTGTTCGCGCCGCTCGGCGCACAAAGTCTGCTGCCGAAGCCACAAAGCATGGCCGCAAGTAAGGGATTCTTCAACATTGCCGACAAGGCCGTGAAGGTGGAGAACGAGGCAGGCGACAATGCCGTAAACATCTACTCAAGGCAGTTCATGGAGCAGGGCACTGCCCAGAGCCGCCGCGTGGCACGCTTCACAGCACTGCGCGGAGCACAGTCGCCCGAGGCATACAGAATACACGTCACCCCCGACACACTGCTCGTGAGCGCGGCATCGGCCGAAGGCTTCCTGCGCGCGTGGCAGACAATAGGGCAGCTCACCACGAAAAAAGGCATAGCATGCTGCGACATTGCCGACGAACCGGCCTACAAATGGCGCGGAATAATGCTCGACGTGTCGCGCCACTTCTTCCCGCTAAGCCACATCAAGAAGCAAATCGACGTGATGGCACGCTACAAGTTCAACCGCTTGCACCTGCACCTCACCGATGCGGCAGGATGGCGCATGGAGATAAAACGCTACCCGAGGCTCACCAGCTTTGCCGCATGGCGGCCCGAACAGACATGGAAGGAATGGACTAACAACGGCGCGCGCTACTGCGACGAAGGATCCGACGGAGCGCAGGGCGGCTACTACACGCAAGACGAGCTGCGCTCGCTGGTGGCCTATGCAGCCGAGCGCGGCATAACGATAGTGCCCGAAATAGAGATGCCGGGACACTCCGAGGAGGTGCTCACGGCCTATCCCGAACTGTCGTGCACGCACGAACCCTACAAACAGGCCGACTTCTGTCCGGGCAGCGTGGCCACCTACGACTTTCTCGAAAACGTGCTCAAGGAGGTGATGGACGTGTTCCCCTCGCACTACATACATGTTGGCGGCGACGAGGCAGCAAAGAAGTCGTGGCCCGGGTGCCCGCTCTGCCAGAAGAAGATGAAAGAACTCGGCATCGACAACGTTGACGGGCTGCAGGCATATCTCATTGCCCACATGGGCAAATTCCTCAGCGCACACGGCAGACAGCTCGTGGGATGGGACGAGGTGATTGCCGGCAACCTTGCAAAGAACACCACCGTGATGGTGTGGCGCGGCACCGAATATGCACACGAAGCCATAAAGCACGGATACGACGTGGTGCTCTCGCCCGGAGCCTACTGCTATCTCGACGGCTACCAGGATGCCCCCCACACCCAGCGCGAGTCGATAGGCGGCTACCTTCCGCTTGAAAAAGTCTACTCCTATGTGCCGGGAAGCGACCTGCCCGAGAACGAACGGCAGAAGATAACGGGCGTGCAGGGCAACCTGTGGGCCGAATACATACCCACATGCGAGCACGCCGAAACCATGCTCTATCCGCGCGCACTGGCCATAGCCGAGATTGGTTGGAACGGCACCAAGACCAAGGACTATCCCGAATTCAGGCAACGCGCACTGCAACAGATTGAAGAACTGCGCAAAGCGGGCGTGACCACGTTCGACCTGAAAAACGAGGCCGGTGAGCGCAAACTCGCCAAAACCGGCGTGGCCAACAAGGCCAAAGGCGCGAAAGTGACCTACAACATGCCCTACAACGACAAATACCGCGCGGCGGGCGACGCTGCTCTCGTCGACGGCAAATGCGGCGGATGGGCTTTCGGCGACGGCGGCTGGCAGGGATTCATAGGCGACGACTGCTTCGACGTTACCATCGACCTCGGCAAACCTACAAAGATTTCGTCGGTGGCAGCCGACTTCATGCAATGCTGCGGACCGGAGATTTTCTTCCCGTCGAGATATACCGTGCAGCTGAGCACCGACGGAACACACTTCACCGACGCGGTTGACAAGGAATATGAGTCGGCAAAAACCGACCTGCCCGAGATAAAGATGTACACATGGAAAGGGTCGGCCACAGCCCGCTACATACGCGTAAAGGCCAAGCCGAGCACTTTCGGCGGATGGATTTTCTGCGACGAAATCATCGTGAAATAGCTTCCAACAATCCCACACAAGTCTGCACGGGGCGGCACCATGCCCTCCGTGCAGACTTTTTTTGTGCCGTTTGCGGCCCTGCCGTCTCACCGCTACATTCAGAATAACGCTTGCATTTTAACACGATATATGCTTTGCAAAACACGGTTTTAGCAAATTTTCATATAAAACATTTGCCGATTACGCTATAAAGGTGTACATTTGTCAACATCAATCAAACAAACCTGAACAACCTTTTAAAACCACAATCTATGCACGATGACATAATCACCCTGAACGCCAACCCGGTGGTGCGCGCGCTCAACAAAAGGCCCAGCCAATTCACAAAAGCCGACATTATCGGCTATGTAAGCCAGAACGACATACGCATGGTGAACTTCATGTATCCGGGCGGCGACGGAAGACTGAAGACACTCGGCTTCACCGTCAACTCGCTGCAATATCTCGACACCATACTCACATGCGGAGAACGCGTGGACGGAAGCAGCCTCTTCAGCTTCATCGAGGCCGGAAGCAGCGACCTCTATGTGCTGCCGCGCTTCTCCACGGCATTCCTCGACCCGTTTTCCGACATCCCCACACTGTGCATGCTGTGCTCGTTCTTCGACAAGGACGGCAAGCCGCTCGCCTCGTCGCCCGAACACACCCTCGTGAAGGCCACACGCGCATTCAGCGAAGTCACCGGCATGGAGTTCCACGCAATGGGCGAACTCGAATACTATGTGGTGAGCGTGTCTGAAAACAAGTTCCCCGCCGTCGACCAGCGCGGCTACCACGAGTCGGCACCGTTCGTAAAGTCGGGCGACTTCCGCGCACGCTGCATGGACGCGATAGCACGCTGCGGCGGACAGATAAAATACGGACACTCCGAAGTGGGCAACTTCTCGGCCGACGGACTGTGCTACGAACAGAACGAGATAGAGTTTCTGCCCGTGCCCGCCCTTGAGGCCGCCGACCAGCTGACAATAGCCAAGTGGATAATACGCAACATGGGATGGCGCGAAGGCTACGACGTGACCTTCTCGCCGAAGATAGTCACCGGCAAGGCAGGGTCGGGTCTGCACATACACATGAAAATCACTAAAGACGGCAAGAACATGATGACCGAAGGCGGAAAGCTCAGCGACAACGCACGCCGGATGATTGCCGGAATGATGGAACTGGCCGGAGCCATAACGGCATTCGGCAACAAGAACCCGCTGTCCTATTTCCGCCTCGTGCCGCACCAGGAAGCTCCCACCAACATCTGCTGGGGCGACCGCAACCGCTCGGTGCTCGTGCGCGTGCCGCTCGGGTGGACTGCCGACCGCGACATGTGCCGAGCTGCCAACCCGACAGAACCGGCCTCGCACCCCGACACATCAGGCAAGCAGACCGTGGAGATGCGATCGCCCGACGGTTCTGCCGATGTCTACCAGCTCATAGCAGGGCTTTGCGTGGCTTGCCGCCACGGATTTGAGATGGACAACGCGCTCGACGTGGCCGAAAACACCTACGTCAACGTCAACATACACGATGCGGCCAATGCCGACAAGCTAAGCAATCTGTCTACCCTGCCCGACTCTTGCGCCGCCTCGGCCGACGTGCTTGAACGCCAGCGCGACGTGTTTGAACGCCGAGGGGTGTTCTCCAAAGCCATGATCGACGGCATCATAGCGCAGCTGCGCAGCTTCGACGACGTGGGACTGAGAGCCCGCGCCGAGAGCAGCCACAGTCTTGCCGAACAGCTCGTGCGCCGCTACTTCCACTGCGGATAGCACCGAAAACCGCCTAAACGCGCACTGCCCCATTGCAAAATAAGGGCAGTGCGCGTTTTTTTTTGCGTGCCGCCAGCCGCGTGCACCATATGCCACACGCACACGCACCAATTGCCGCACGCATGTGCCGCAAACACCGCAACCCACGAAACTAGGCTTTACCAGAATTGCGCAATGCCTTCTTTCGACGAAAAAAAACGCCTGTCTGCGCACACAACAAATCTTAATTCTTTCCATTTGCTTACATTTTCGGGTTTTACATTGATTTTATTTTCAATGCAACATCTGTTACGTTATCTTTGCAAAAAATGCCGGGCATGCGCTACGCAGTATGCCCCCGAACTGATAGAGCAACCCTAAAGACCATAATTATGGACAGCATACTGTCGCGGTTTGACAGCATTTCACTCGACGAGATGAGCGGCATAAGACTGATGAACCGCACCGACACGAAATTTGTTACATCGGCACAAGTGCTCAGGAAGATGCTTGAAATGGCCTCTGAGGAATATCTCGTGCAGGAAATCAACGGTCTGCGCAACATGCTCTACTACACCGTTTATTTCGACACACCCGACTACACGTTCTACAACACCCATCAAAACGGACACTGCAACCGCCAGAAAGTGCGTCTGCGCAGCTATGTGGAGTCGCACCTGAGCTTTCTCGAAGTGAAGACAAAGGACAACCACGGGCGCACACGCAAGAAACGCGTGGGCGTGGATGCCCCTGCATCGGGTCTGCGCACGATGAGCCTCGACTGCGGCGAGGAGTTTCTCGCCGCACACCTGCACACCGACCCGCATGCGCTGAGCCAGAAAATAGAAAACCGCTTCAACCGCATCACGCTCGTAAACAAGGCACGCACCGAACGGCTCACCATAGACACGCAGCTCGAGTTCAACAACCTCGACACGGGGCGGCGGCTCTCGCTCGGCAAGACGGCAATAATAGAGCTGAAGCGCGACGGTCTGCAGCCGTCGCCGATACTCGCCATTCTGCACGCACTGCACATAAAACCGTGCGGATTCAGCAAATACTGCATAGGCGAGGCACTCACCAACCCCGACCTGAAACAGAACCGGCTGAAGCCGCGCATACGCAAGATAAAGAAAACAACGGGCGAGACACTGACACCGCAGCAGCCCACACTAACAACATTAATATAACTGAAAAAATCATGGGAATAACCGAATTGTTCGACCTCCAGCCGTTTGACACGGCCACGTTCATACCAATGATCATGCGCTTCGCGTTCAGCACCCTGTCGGTGGGACTGCTCGTGCGCTGCCTCTACTACCCCAAGAGCCGCCGACGCGACTACTACTTCACCTTCATGCTCATATCGGTGAGCGTGTTTCTGCTCATCTACCTGCTCGGAGGGGTGAAGATACGCGTGGGCTTCGCCCTCGGACTGTTTGCCATATTCGGCATAATACGCTACCGCACCGAATCGATGCCGGTGAGGGAGATGACCTACCTGTTTGTAATCATAGCCATGTCGGTGATAAACGCACTTGCCGACGGACTGAGCTTCATCGACATCATCACCGTCAACGCGCTGTTCCTGCTCACGGCATGGGCTTTTGAAAAGGTGCGCATGAAGGATGCCATGACCGAGAAGCTCGTGCAGTATGACCGCATAGAACTCATCAAGCCTGAGCGGCGCGAGGAACTTATAGCCGACCTCAAGGAGCGCACCGGGCTCGACATACAGCGCGTCGACGTGGGAGGCATCGACTTCCTGCGCGACATGGCCGTGGTGAAGATATACTACCAGGACGAGCCCGACAACACGGCCAACCACCAGGTGAAGCTGCGCCGCGACGAGTATTCACAATAACCCCGGCAACACATGAAACAAATACACGCAACACTGCTTCTGGCTGCCGCGCTCGCCGCCACCGTGACGTGCCGCGCACAGAATGCCGACTTCGGCATCTGGACCGACATAGGAGCAGAGAAGAAGATAAACAAGAAATGGGGTGTGGAGGCCGAAACGAGTCTGCGCACACGCGACAACACCACAAAGTTTGACAGGTGGAGCATAGGGGCTGCCGCCAGCTACCGCATAACGAAGTGGCTGAAAGCCGGGGCCGGCTACGACCTGCTGCTCGACAGGCGCGAGACAAGCCTCAGCCACCACGCCGACGGGTCGGTGAACAAGATAACACCGGCCTTCTCGCAACTGCGCCACCGTGCGCATGCCGACCTCACGGCAAGTTTCAAGGCAGGCCGCTTCGGCTTCTCGCTGCGCGAACGCTACCAATACACGCTGCGCCCCACGTCGCACAACCGCCGCTACGACACCGATACCGAAGAGTGGAGCGACTTGAAGAGCAAGTCGTCGCACATATCGCGCACACGGCTCAACATCGAGTACAACATCAGGCACTGCCCACTCACGCCGGGCATAGGCGGCGAAGTGTTCTGCGGCAAGGGCGGAGTGCAGAAATACCGTCTCACCGTGGGCACCGACATAAAGGTTGACAAGCACAACGTCTTCACGCTGTGCTACCGCTTCCAGGACGTGACCGAAACCGACGACGACGGCAACGGCAACATGCACATACTGGGAGTGGCCTACACGCACAAGTTCTAAACACACCTGAAACTATGGACAAGCGCATCACAACATTCATCATAGCCGCCGCGGCAAGTCTCACGGCATGCCAGACCGACAGCATCTACGACTTCATCGACAACGAAACCGACGGCAACGGGCAGACCTTCGGCACGGGAGATGCCGCGTCGCTCGGCGATCTCGCCACGTTCGACGTGGCCACAGACACCACGGCCCTGACCGAAACCGACGACGTTGACGCAAGCAACGGCGACTACATAGAGAACAACAAATTCACACGGCACGTCAGCATAACGTTCAACGGAACTTCGGCAAGCGTCGGCGGCAGCGTGGCGGGCGTGAGCGTGACCTGCAACGGGGCCGACGTGGTGGTGAGGTCAACCGCGAAAAAAGTGAAATACACAGTTGCCGGAACCACCGCAAACGGCAGTCTGAAGATATACAGCAACAACAAGTTCGCCATGGAACTGTCGGGGGCATCAATAACCAACCCCGCCGGACCGGCAATAAACATCCAGACGGGCAAACGATGCTATCTCGTCGTGGCCGACGGAACGACCAACACGCTCACCGACGGCACTTCATACGCCGAGCCCGACAACGGTGAGTCGGCAAAAGCCACCCTCTTCAGCGAGGGAGAACTGCTCTTCAGCGGCAGCGGCAAGCTGCGCGTCTATGCCAACTGCAAGGCGGGCATACGTTCAGACGACTACATCCTGTTCCGGCCCGGCAACAACATCTTCGTAAAGGCCACCGCCGGAAACGGCATCAAAGCCAACGACGGCATCTACATACGGGGCGGAGCAATCAACGTAGAGGCCTCGGCCCCGGCGGCAAAAGGCATAACAAGCGGCGCATTCATCGACATAACGGGCGGACGCACCACATCGACGACAACGGGCAACGCCCAGCCCGATGAGAGCGGCGACGATGCCAGCAGCGCAGCTGCACTGAGTGCCGACAGCACCCTGAGCATAAGCGGCGGACAACTGCTGTGCAAGAGCACCGGCACGGGAGGCAAGGGCATCAACGCCAAGCAACGGCTCGACATCGCGGGAGGCACGGTGCGCGTGGTCACTACCGGCACCAAATATGCCGAAGGCAGCATCACGGCATCGCCGAAGGGCATAAAGGCCAACGGCAGCATAACCGTTTCGGGCGGCGACATAATGGTGCGTGCCTCGGGCGGCGACGGCGCAGCCGGCATGGAAAGCAAGGCTTCGCTCACGCTTACGGGCGGCACGATGCGCCATTACAGCCACGACGACGCGCTGAAAGCCGACAGCACAATCACGGCCAAGGGCGGAACGGTGTTCGCCTACTCCACCCACGGCGACGGAGTAACCGCCGGAACGGCATTCACGATGTGCGGAGCCACCGTCATTGCGTGCGGAGCCACATCGCCGCACTGCGGCATAAAGTGCCCGAGCAACGCATTGCTTGCAAACGGGGGCACACTGCTCGGGATAGGCGGAGGCACGGCTGTGCCGTCGTCCACGGCTTCGTCGCAGCCTTCGGCTATAATAGGCCGCTGCACATTTGCCTGCGGCAGCACTATTGCCATGGCCTCTGACAATGGCAAGAGCATGTTTGCCTTTGTCCTGCCGCGCCGCTACACCAACTGCAACGTGCTGTTCTCGTCGCCCAGCCTCACCACCGGGACAACCTGCCGACTGCTCTCCGGCATAACGGCAAACGGCGGAACGCCTTTCTGCGGATTCTACACCGATGCCGCAACAAGCGGAGGCAATGAGGAAGCAAGCGTGGAAATAACGTCGAAACTGAACACCGTCCGTTTCGACGGAAAAACCGAATGAAAACGAGGCAAGCCCCGGCAAATGCCCTCGCAAAGAAGTCTTTTGCAAGAGCCGACAACCGCCAATGTCATTTTTTCACCGCCGCAAAAACACTAATAACGGATGTTTTGCGTTATGTCTATTATAGACTACTGTATGAAAAACGACAACAACTACGGGCATGTGCTCAAATACGCCGGACTGTTTGGCGGTGTGCAGGGGCTCGGCATACTCATAAATCTGGTGCGCAACAAGTTTGTTGCAGTGCTGCTCGGCCCTGCCGGCATGGGGTTGACCGCACTGTTCAACTCCGCACTCACATTCTTCGCGCAAGCCACCAACCTCGGCATATCGTTCAGTGCGGTGCGCCACCTTTCGGAAACGTTCGAAAAAGGCGACAAAGAAGCCATGGAGCGCATCGTGGCCACGGTGAGGGCATGGAGCATGCTCACTGCTCTGGCCGGAATGGCGGCGTTTGCGCTGGCCGCACCAGTGCTGTGCCGGTTCTTTTCACTCGACGGCCACACCCTCGACTTTGTGTTGTTGTCGCCCATTGTGGCCATGACTGCCGTCACGGGAGGCGAGACTGCCATACTGAAGGCCGTGCGCCGACTGCGCGCACTGGCCGTGGTGCAGTTCGGAACGGTAGTGGCAGCCATGGCAATATCGGTGCCCGTGTATTGGGCCTACGGCATGTCAGGCATCGTGCCCGTGCTTCTCTTGCTGTCGATTGCCACTACATGGTTCACGGCACACTACTCGCTCGCCCTGTTTCCCGTCAGACTTTGCCATGGCTACGGCGGCGCTCTTGGCCGGGGACGCGACATGCTGCGCCTGGGCGTGGCCTTCGTCCTGGCCGGAATAATGGGCAGCGGAGCCGAAATGGCCATACGCTCGTTCCTCAACGCGAGCGCAAGCCTCGATGCCGTGGGGCTATACAATGCCGGCTACGCACTGACTATAACCTACGCCGGAATGGTGTTCTCGTCGATGGAAACCGACTATTTCCCGCGACTGTCGGCAGTGAACCGCGACAACGCGGCCATAAACCTGCTGGCCAACCGCCAGATTGAGGTCTCGATACTGCTTGTCGCTCCCATGCTCGCCCTGCTCATAGTGGCATTGCCGCTGGTGTTGCCGCTGCTTTACAGCCATCGTTTCATGCCGGTGGTGGGCATGTCGCAGGCAGCGGTGTTCTCAATGTATTTCAAGGCAGCCAGTCTTCCCGTGGCATACATCACTCTTGCCAAAGGCCACTCAAAGGCTTACTTCATCCTGGAGTCGGTATTCGACGCGGCAATGGTGCTTCTTGTCGTCCTTGGCTACCGTTGGCTGGGGCTTGTAGGCACGGGTGTTGCACTCTCGCTGGCCTACCTGCTCGACTTGGCAATGATTGTTGCCTATGCCAACATGCGCTACAATTTCCGCCTTACGCCGCCGGTGCTGCGCTATATGGCCGTGCAATATCCGCTGGGCGTTGCTGCCTACGCGTTTGCCGTGGCCGATGTGCCGTCGTGGGTGGGCCTCACGGGCAGCCTTGCAGCGGTGCTGGCAAGCGGCGGAGTGTCGCTGTATGTGATAATGTACAAGAAAACGTCGCTCTGGGACAGTATGAAACGGAAAATAACACGCAGATATGATTGACGTGACAGTGCTTGTGGCCGTGTACAACGCGGCCGAATACCTGCCTAAATGTCTCGACTCGCTGCTCGGGCAGACACTTGGCAACATACAGATAGTGTGCATTGACGACTGCTCCACCGACGGTTCTGCCGACGTGCTAAGGCGGTATGCCGCTCTCGACAGCCGCATAACCGTGGTGAGTCTGGACGAGAACCACGGCCAGGCATACGCGCGAAACGAAGGACTGAAGGTGGCCACGGGAAAATATGTAACGTTTCTCGACAGCGACGACTGGTTCTCGCCCGATGCCCTGCAAAGTGCCGTGGATGCGTTCGGCAACAATCCGCTTGCCGACTGCGTGCTGTTCAGCGTGACGCTCGCCTATGGCGAAGACTCAGAAAACGGTTCTGCAGCCTATCCCATGCGTCCTTTTACGGCAATGACAGGGCGCGAAGCATTCGACGCGAGCCTGGACTGGAGCATACACGGAATATACATCGCGCGGAAAGAACTTTATGACCGTTTCCCCTACGACGACACATGCCGGGCCTACAGCGACGACAACACCACCCGGTTGCACTACATAATTTCGCGGGAGGTGGGCTGCTGCCAAGGCATCTACTTCTACCGTCAGCACGGACAATCGGTTACACACGCGACTACGGTGCGCCGTTTCGACCACCTTAAAGCCAACGAGAGCATGAAAGCACAACTGCTGCGGCTTGGCGTTGACGGCGATGTAATAAGGCGATACGAGACAATACGCTGGCAAACGCTCATCGACACATACATGTTCTACCACTGTCACGGCAGCGAACTGACCGAGAGCCAGCGCCGCTACGGACTGCACGAGCTGCGGCGCATATGGAAATCGGTTGACAGACCGCTGCTCGACGCATCGCTAACACGCAAGTTCGGCTACCGCCCGATGCCCTGCTGGCCACTGTTCCGTGCACAGGAATGGATTTATTTCACCCTGCGCGGCATCGTGGGGCGCAACAAATGAACTGCCGAATTCAGGAACACGCAAGAATAAAGTAACGCACTTGCCTTTGCATCGGCCTCATCAGAAGCGGAAACCGAAGAATGCCCTGGTGCGCCATTTGTCGCGTTTGAGCAGCAGGTGCTGCTCCTCACCGGCAAAAGAAACGTTATAAACCACCGTAGCCCCCACAAACTTGTTGCGCCAAGAATACAAGGCTGCGCCACGCCCGGTAATCACCGCACTCGGGAAATGATATTCCATGCGGCTGCGCACGCCGTCGGTCTTGGTGTAGTCGTGCGAGTAGACGGTCAATGTGTGCAAAGCCGAAAGGTGGAAGAGCAGGTGTCTGCCCGCCACGAGGTTGTAGCCGTAGCCTGCACCCACCGCAAACTCGTTGAAACGTATCTTCATCTGTTTGATGCCGGAGGCTTCGTCGGCAGCGATTTCCGTGCGCGACCCGTCGAAACTCGCGCCTATCATCCAGCTTCCGGCACTGCGTTTCTGTATGTAGCTTTGGGTGAATGCAGCCGGAAACGAGAACCGCCGTCCGTTGAAGGCATAATAGAAATTCAGGTTCAGGGCCTGTTGCGACACCTGTCCCTTGCCAAACTCGCCCACCACCGAGCCGTCGACGGAGCGCGTGCCCCGGTAGGTGTTTGACGCGAGATACACGATGTCGAAGCCCATGCGGTTGCCGTAGGAGTTGACATTGAACTCATAGTCCTTGCAACGTCCCGCGAGTTTTGCGGGATTCACGGCAAGTCCGAGTGCGAGGCCACGGTAGGCCACCGCCACGCTGAGCGTTCCACGGTAGTCGGAATGCAGTTTTGTGACATTTGAAACGCCGCCTGTTTCGGAGCGCGTTTCAAGCATTGCCCCCGAAAGGTTGCTCCTGAACTTTATTGTCCATCGTGCGTCGGGGCGCGTGACATAGGCAGTGTCGATGTTTTTCTTGCGGTAGTTGGCGGCCAGAAGCGAGTCGCCGACAAACAAGTGGCGGTCAATCTTCGACAACCGTCCGCCTATCTTGGCCAGTTTGCGTTTCAATCGGTCGCGCCGACGGTCGCTCATTTTCATTACATCGAGGCGTGCGTTCACCATCGAGTCAATCCATTGCAGCATGCGTCCGTTGTCGGCGGCATTGCGCAGACGAAGGCGCAGACTGTCGGCAGTATGCAGAATTTCGCGCAGCGACTTGCCCGTGGTCTGATCCTCGGCAGTCTGTGCCGTGGCCGACACGCTGCCCAACAACACGCACAGCGCCACGGCTGCGACGCGCATCACCTTTATTCCGTTAAAAACACGCTTTGTTTTTGCCTTTGATTGTTGCATGATGCAAAAGTATGCAAAAGCTTTTACAAAACTCGCAAGAATTGTGTTTTTTAGCGCACAAGGCATGCAAATAGCCCCAGACACGCAGAAACAAAACGTCCGCAGGCGGTTTTCATTCCGTCTGCGGACGCAGGTTGTCTATATATCAGTTCAATTTCCGAAAGTGAGCCGTTGCCCGTCGGAATCGACGGTGATTGGTTTTTCGCGCGACACCTGCCCGGCAAGAATCTTCTTCGAGAGGTCGTTGAGCAGGAAATGCTGTATGGCCCGTTTCACGGGGCGTGCTCCAAACTCCGGGTCGAAGCCCTCGTCGGCGAGGAACTCCACGGCCTGCGGCGTGACGTTGAGTGCAAATCCCTGCGGTTCGAGCATGCGCTTCACGGCATCGAGCTGCAGCTGCACCACCTGTGCTATTTCCTTCTTGTTGAGCGGCAGGAACATTATGGTCTCGTCGATACGGTTGAGGAACTCGGGACGGATTGTCTTCTTGAGCATTTCCATCACCTGTGCCTTGGTGTCGGCAATCACCTTTCCGGCATTCTGGTCGTTGATGCCGGCAAACTGCGACTGTATGTACTGGCTTCCGAGGTTTGACGTCATTATTATTATCGTGTTCTTGAAGTTCACCGTGCGCCCCTTGTTGTCGGTGAGCCGCCCGTCGTCGAGCACCTGCAGCAGGATGTTGAACACGTCGGGGTGCGCTTTCTCTATTTCGTCGAACAACACCACCGAGTAGGGCTTGCGCCTTACGGCCTCGGTGAGCTGTCCGCCCTCGTCGTAGCCCACATATCCCGGAGGCGCGCCGATGAGCCTTGACACGCTAAACTTCTCCTGATACTCGCTCATGTCAATTCGCGTCATCATCGTTTCGTCGTTGAACAGATACTCGGCAAGAGCCTTTGCCAGCTCGGTCTTGCCCACACCGGTGGTGCCGAGGAATATGAACGAGGCGATAGGACGCTTCGGGTCTTGCAGTCCGGCGCGCGAACGGCGCACGGCATCGCTCACCGCGCGTATGGCTTCGTCCTGCCCTATGACGCGGCGGTGCAGTTCTTCTTCAAGATGCAGCAGCTTCTCGCGCTCGCTCTGCATCATGCGCGTTACGGGGATGCCCGTCCACCGACTCACCACCTCGGCAATGTCGTCGGCAGTAACCTCCTCGCGTATCATGGCATTGCCGTCCTGTGTGCCGCGCAGCTGCGACTGTATCTGCTTGATGTCTTCTTCCAGAGCCTTCAGCCGACCGTAGCGTATCTCGGCCACACGCTCGTAGTTGCCCTCGCGCTCGGCACGCTCGGCCTCAAACTTGAGCTGCTCCATCTGCAGTTTGTCCTGCTGTATTTTGTTCACCAAGCCTTTCTCGCTCTCCCACTTGGCGCGGAACGCGCTTTCCTGGTCGCGCAGTTCGGCTATTTCCTTCTCCAGCTGCGCTATCTTTGCCGTGTCGTTCTCGCGCTTTATGGCCTCGCGCTCAATCTCGAGCTGCTTCAGCTTGCGCGTTATCTCGTCGAGTTCCTCGGGCACCGAGTCGCGCTCCATGCGCAGTTTGGCCGCCGCCTCGTCCATAAGGTCGATGGCCTTGTCGGGGAGGAAGCGTTCGCTGATGTAGCGTTCAGACAGTTTCACGGCTGCAATGCAGGCATCGTCCTGTATGCGCACCTTGTGGTGGTTCTCGTAGCGTTCCTTCAATCCGCGCAGAATGGATATTGCCGAGAGCTCATCCGGCTCATCCACCATCACTGTCTGGAACCGCCGCTCGAGAGCCTTGTCCTTCTCGAAATATTTCTGATACTCGTTGAGCGTCGTGGCACCTATGCTCCTTAGTTCGCCGCGTGCCAGCGCGGGCTTCAGAATGTTGGCCGCGTCCATTGCGCCCTCGCCGCCTCCGGCCCCCACGAGGGTGTGTATCTCGTCGATGAAGAGAATGATGCGCCCGTCGGCATTGGTCACTTCCTTGATGACGCTCTTCAGACGCTCCTCAAACTCGCCCTTGTATTTTGCCCCGGCAACGAGTGCTCCCATGTCGAGCGAGTAGAGTTGCTTGTCCTTGAGGTTCTCGGGCACGTCGCCGCGCACTATGCGCTCGGCAAGGCCCTCGACGATTGCCGTCTTGCCCGTGCCCGGTTCGCCAATGAGTATAGGGTTGTTCTTGGTGCGGCGCGAGAGTATCTGCAGCACGCGGCGTATCTCGTCGTCGCGCCCAATCACCGGGTCGAGCTTGCCCTGGCGGGCTTCCTCCACGAGGTTCTTGGCATATTTCTGGAGCGACTGGTAGTTGTCGTCGCCCGACTGCGACTGCACTTTCTGCCCCTGCCGCAGTTCCTGAATGGCCTTCACGGTTTCGGTCTCGGTCATGCCCGCATCCTTCAGTATGCGGCTTGCCGTGCTTTTCACCTGCAGAATGGCCAGCAGCAGCGGCTCAACGCTCGTGAACTCGTCGCCGTTCTTGGCGGCAAAGTCCTGCGCGTGCTGCAACACGGCGTTGGCCTCGTTGCTCAGATAAGGCTGGCCGCCGCCCTGCACGCGCGGCAGACGCTGCACCTCCGAGTCGGCCACGACCTCTATCTGTGAGGCATTGACACCGAGTTTCTGGAATATGTAGCCCGCCACATCCTTAGCTTTAAGCAACACTCCCTTCAACAGATGCACTGCCTCGATGGACTGCTGTCCGTTGGATTGCGCCACGTTGACGGCTACCTGAACCGCCTCTTGCGCCTTGATTGTAAACTTGTCGAATGTCATATGTTTGTTTTCCTTTCTCTATTTGTTTGCCGTTTCATGTCGTTTTACAACCAATCAGGCACAAATTGCATGCCCACAATGCTTTTCGTGACATTATGTCACATTATAAGAAAACATCATCCATCGCGTTACACAGCAACAATAAGCAAAAATATGGTTTAAGAATTGTTTCACAACCCGTTGTAGTCATTGCACCGCAGCATTGCAAAAATGACACTTTGTCAGTTTAAAGAAACATTTGCTGCAATCACGGCACACTCCCATTGCAGCCCTGCAGCATCTGCGTCACGCGCGTGCAGCAGACGGTGCACGCACTTGCGGCAAATGCGGCACACACTTGCGGCAGACGCGGCAAAACGCAAACAGAGGCCCGGCAAGGCGCGAAGGCACACAAAGACGGGCAGTAACATCACTGTCGCCGCCCGTTAAAAAAATACGCTTTAAATTTATGCCCTAAAGCATTCTCCACATTAAGTCTTTACAGTATAGTCCTTGTGTTCTCTTGCATTAATATTATGTATTGTATCATTTAGTAGATCATTGTGAGTTTCCCACGAGACGACACTGCATTGTGCAAAGACAACCCGTGTCGTTTTTTTTACACTGGCAAAGTAACTGCAAAAACAGCAGAACCGTTAGGACATTTTTTACAAAATATGTCCATCGGCAGAAAAAATCATCATGTCAGGCCGATTTTCGCATTCATCGGTACAAAATTTACGGTTTGACAGGCAGAAAATACGGCCAAATGCTCGAGAATGCGAATTATGCACCGGGAAAAAGCACAAAACGCCCGGTGCACGGAAAACCATACCCGAGAAACGCGGAAAGCTATTTTAAACAATTATTCTTTGTGTTTTTGCGCTTTTGTGCTACTTTTGCATGTGGCTTGTCGGCCCCGAAAACACCGTTTACATGAACAACCTCATCTTGCGCATTGCCCTGTTGCTTTTGCTTTTTTGCCAGTGCCGCTGGCAGAACGAAGCACTGTGCCGCGACCGTAACGGCACGGCAAGGCCGAAAATAGGTCTTGTGCTCGGCGGAGGCGGCGCAAAGGGAGCAGCCGAAGTGGGCGTGTTGAAATACATAGAGAAGGCCGGGATAGACATCGACTACATAGCCGGGACAAGCATAGGGTCGATTATAGGCGGCCTGTATGCATGCGGCTACCGCAGCGAGCAGCTCGACTCCATGTTCCGCGAGCAGGACTGGCTCACGCTGCTCAGCGACCGCAACGAAGCAGTGAAGCACCGCATGGTGAGCAAGCGCGACGGCGTGACCTATTTTTTCGGTTTCCCCGTGGGCAGACGCGGCAGCAAACTGGCCGACAAGTCGGTGGGACTGGTGCGCGGCGACCATGTAGTGGCTTTGCTCGACTCGATGCTCGCGCGCCCCGACAGCATCTCGTTCGACAGTTTGCCCATACCATTCCGCTGCGTGGCCACCGACTACCGCGAGCGCAGGCGCGTGGTGCTCTCGTCGGGCATACTCTCGCGTTGCATCCGCGCGAGCATGGCCATACCGGGCGTGTTCAAGGCGGTGGACATTGACGGGACCGAACTTCTCGACGGAGGGCTTACCGACAACCTGCCCGTTGACGTGGTGAAGGAAATGGGGGCCGACATAGTTATCGCCATCGACCTCACGCAGAACAAGCACGAGAAAGAAGACTCCGAACGGCGGCAGAAACGCAAGTTCATGAAAAACGCCAAGACCAACATGGGGCGACTGATGCGATGGGTGGTGCAACGGCCCGACGTGGCGCGCTATAAAGAGAACCTGAAAATGGTTGACATATACATAAACCCGAAGCTGAAAGGCTACGGTGCTGGCAGCTTCACGCCCAAGAAACTGGCCAAGATGATTACCCTCGGCGAGAAAGCAGGCGAAAAGGCGTACAAAAAACTGAAAAAGCTGCGCCGCCAAATGCAGTGAAAGAAAAAGTGACAACCGCAACGAAACGACAAACACTCAACAATATGGAAAAGAAATTCGACCTCGCCGTGTCAAACTACGGCACAGCACGCCAATACGACTACAAGGTGGCAATACTTCCCTGGGGAGCAACCGAACCGCACAACCAGCACCTGCCCTACCTCACCGACTGCATACTGTCGCACGACATTGCAGTGGATGCGGCAGTGAAGGCATTCAACCGCTACGGCATATACTGCATGGTGATGCCGCCAGTGAACACCGGCGCACAGAACCCCGGACAGCGCGAACTGAAATTCTGCGTGCACTACCGCTACGAAACACAGCGCGCAGTGCTCGCCGACATAGTGGCATCGCTGCACCACCAGGGCATAAACCGCATGCTCATAGTGAACGGCCACGGCGGCAACAACTTCAAGAACATGATACGCGACCTCACCATCGACTACCCCGACTTCATCATCGCGACAAGCGAGTGGTTCAAGATGTGCCCCGCAAAAGACTTCTTCGACATCGCGGGCGACCACGCCGACGAGTCGGAGACATCGGTGATGATGCACTATCACCCTGAACTCGTGCGTCTGGAAGAGGCCGGAAAAGGCCGATCGAAAGGCTTCCGCATCGACGCTCTGCGCGAAGGCAAGGTGTGGATTCCGCGCAACTGGGGTCTCGTGACCGACGACACGGGAATTGGAGACCCGTCGCTCTCGACAGCCGAAAAGGGCAAACGCTTTGCCGAGGCCGTGACCAACAAGTATGCCGAGTTCTTGCGCGACTTCGCCGGTGTTGACTCTGCCGCCGACCTTTACGAGAAAACGCCTTCTGAATGACACGCAACACACCACACAACTACCTACCGACAATGAAAAGACTCGTCACCAACACACTCGCCGCAGCACTCGCCGCAGTCATGGCCACGGCGTACGGCACGACACGACAGACGGCATGCACCGGGAAATACGCCGTTGACAACGTGGCAGGATTTCCCTCGCAAGAACCCGGCTATGCCCTCGGCGTGTCGGCATGCTATGCCGGACACACGGGCAACTACATAATAATTGCCGGGGGATGCAATTTCCCCGTGCCCGGACAGAAGCGGTATTACGACGGAATCTACGCGGCACGCGCCAACGCCGACAGCCTTGAATGGCGGCTTGTGGGACGGTTGCCGCAAGCAGCCGCATACGGTGCCACGGTGGAGAGCGGCGACAGCCTCATACTCATAGGCGGCAACAACAGCCAAGGCAGTCTGCAGCAGGTGACGAGCCTACACCTCGACACGGCAAGAATGCAGGCCAGCCTCAACGCCATGCCTCCGCTCCCCGTCACCGCCGACAACCTCGGCGCGGCCCTTTGCGGCGACAAAGTGATTGCCGTGGGCGGCAACCAGGACGGCAAGCCTTCGGCCAAGGCATGGATAATGCAGCCGGGCGGCAACGCCAGATGGACGGCATTGCCAGACGTGCCGGGCACGCCGCGCGTGCAGCCCACAGTGGCCGGATGCGGCAGTAAGGTGTATGTGTGGGGCGGCTTCCACCAAAACGGCGACAACAGCACGGTGAACACCGACGGACAGTGCCTCGACACCGCGACAGGCCAGTGGCACACGCTGCCGGCACCCACCGCACCCGACGGCAATACTCTCACGCTCTCGGGAGCCACGGCAACAGTGCTGGCCTACGGCAACGGCACAGGTGCTGCCATAATATGCGCCGGAGGCGTGAACAAGGACATCTTCCTCGACGCGATAAGCGGCAGATACCGGCTCGTGGACAAAGCGAAATATCTGGAACAGCCCATTCCGTGGTATCGCTTCAACGGCACGCTCCTGCAATTTGACACCCACACCGGACAATGGATCGGCACACACGTCACCGACAGCAGGCTCGCACGCGCCGGGGCACAACTCGTGCGCGTGGGGCAACACCTTTATTATATAGGCGGCGAACTGAAACCTGCGCTGCGCACTCCGCAGACACTCACGATATCGGCACGGCACGGCGCAGACGGAAAGTCGCGGAAATGAAGTGGCAAGACACCAACAAACAACAAATACTATGAATCTCAAACAAATCATCCTGCTGTCGCTGGCTTTTGCCAATACGGCAGCGTTCGCACAGAAACAGTTCAAGCTGGCATCGCCCGACAAGCGGCTTGCCACGACAATAAGCATCGGCGACAAGCTCACCTACGACATTTCGCTCGCCGGAGAAAAGGTCATGGAGCCGTCGGCCATAAACATCACCCTTGCCGACGGCACTTGCTGGGGCGACAAGGCACGGCTCGCGTCATCGTCGGAAAAACATGTCGATGAAACAGTGGCCTCGCCTTTCTACCGCTCCGCAGCGCTGCACAATAACTACAACGCGCTCACCCTGCGCTTTCGCGGCGGGTGGAACATTGAATTCAGGGCCTACAACGATGCCATTGCCTACCGTTATGTGACAACGACGAAGAAGACGCTGTATGTGAAAGACGAGGCCGTGAACTACCGTTTTGCATGCGATGCCACGGCGACAGTGCCTTATGTGCAGGTTGGCGAGCCGGGCAATTTCGAGAGCCAATACGGCAGTTCGTTTGAAAACACATACACCACGGCGCACATCTCCGAACTCGACAAGGGACGGCTGATGTTTCTGCCGCTCGCGGTGGACAACGGCAAGGGCGTGAAAGTGGCCATAACCGAGTCGAACCTGAACGACTATCCCGGCATGTATCTGTCGTCGGCAAAAGGCACATACAACCTTTCGGCTGTATTCGCGCCGTGCCCGAAACGCGTGGAGCAGGGCGGACACAACAACCTGCAGATGATTGTGAAGGAGCGCGAAGACTACATCGCCAAAATAACCAAGCCGCGCGCACTGCCGTGGCGCATTGCCGTGGTGGCCGACGACGACCGGCAACTCGCGCAGACAAGCGTAAGCTATCTGCTCGGCGAACCTTCGCGCATAGCCGACACGTCATGGATAAAGCCCGGAAAAGTGGCGTGGGACTGGTGGAACGACTGGAACATCGACGGCGTTGACTTCCGTTCGGGAGTGAACAACGACACCTACAAGTATTACATCGACTTCGCGGCAAGCAAAGGCATAGAATATGTGATACTCGACGAGGGATGGGCAGTGAACGGCAAGGCCGACCTCATGCAGGTGGTGCCCGAGATTGACCTGCCAGGTCTGGTGAAATATGCCGACGGCAAAGGCGTGGGCATAATACTGTGGGCTGGCTACTGGGCCTTCGACCGTGACATGGAACGCGTGTGCAGACACTTCTCCGAAATGGGAGTGAAGGGTTTCAAGGTGGACTTCATGGACCGCGACGACCAGAAAATGACCGACTTTGAATACCGTGCAGCCGAGATGTGCGCCAAATACAAACTCGTGCTCGACCTGCACGGCTCCTACAAACCGGCCGGCATGAACCGCACCTACCCCAACGTGCTCAACTTCGAGGGCGTGTTCGGACTGGAACAGATGAAATGGGCACCCGAATCGTATGACCAAGTGACCTACGACACACAACTGCCGTTCCTGCGCCAGCTGTCAGGGCCTATGGACTACACGCAGGGAGCAATGCGCAATGCGTCGCGCAGCAACTACCGCCCGTGCAACAGCGAGCCCATGAGCCAAGGCACACGATGCCGCCAGCTGGCACTTTACATGGTGTTCGACTCGCCGCTCACAATGCTCTGCGACAACCCGAGCAACTACATGCGCGAACAGGAATGCACCGAATTCATAGCCTCGGTGCCCACTGCATGGGACGAGACACGCATCATCGAAGGCAAAATGGGCGAATATATAATAACCGCAAGGCGCAAAGGCAACACTTGGTATGTGGGCGGAATAACCAACTGGACACCGCGCGACATAACGCTCGACCTCGCCTTCACCGGCAAAACGGCTGCAAAAGCCACGCTGTTTGCCGACGGAGCAAACGCCGACCGGGCCGCACGCGACTACCGGAAAACGCAGTTCGACACCACGAAAGACAGTAAGGTGAAGCTGCACATGGCCCCGGGCGGAGGCTTCGCCATGAAAATAGAATGACCGACAATGCCTTGCACGGGCACGGCCACACACCGCGCCCCGTGCAAGGCATACATCATAAGCTGCCAACGACATTAAAAGCCGACAAAACATAAGAAAACAAATGAAAAGATTTTTCACTCTGATGGCCGCAACACTGTGCTTGGTAGCGGCCATGGCACAAGACCGGGCGACAACACTCGCCAACCAACTCAACGACAGAAACTCGCACAAAGTGTTTGTCGTGGCACACCGTGGCGACTGGCGCAACGCCCCCGAAAACTCGCTGCAGGCTTTCAAGAACTGCATAGACATGGGCGTTGACATGGTGGAACTCGACCTCAAGATGACAAAGGACGGGCAACTCGTGATAATGCACGACTACACCGTTGACCGCACCACAACCGGACACGGCAAGGTGGAAGACCTCACGTTTGACGAACTGAGGCAACTGCGGCTGAAATCAGGGCACAACTCGCCTACACGCCACCTCATACCGACGCTTGAGGAAGCCCTGCTGCTGTGCAAGGGAAAGATTCTCGTCAACATTGACAAGGGTTACGAGTATTTCAAGGAAGCCTATGCCATAGCCGAAAAAACCGGCACGACGGGACAGGTGGTGATAAAATCGGGCAATACGCTCGACAAGGTGAGAAAGGAAAACGGCAGCGTGCTCGACAAAGTGACCTATATGCCGGTGGTGAATTTCAACAAACCGGGGGCCGAGGAACTGCTGAAAGCATGGACAAAGATAAGCCCCGTGGCCATTGAGTGCAACTTCGCCGCCTACGACGACAACACGGCACGGATGCTCAACGAAGTGAAAAAGGCAGGAAGCAAACTGTGGATAAACTCGCTATGGCCCTCGCAGAACGCCGGACACGACGACGACACGGCGGTGGAAGAACACCGCGAGGACGACTGCTGGGGATGGATTCTGAAGCAGGGAGCACTGCTCATACAAACCGACAGGCCCGCACTGCTCATAAAGTATCTCAACGAGAACGGCTACCAACACTGACAATGCCCCACAAAGAAAAGGTGGCAAAGCAGGGAAGACTCCCGCTTTGCCACCTTTGTTTATTGTGCCGTGCCGACACTGTGGGCACGGCATTGAGACGGTGATGAAACCGTTATTTCACAAACTTGTGTCCGTTGACGATGTATATGCCCTTGCCAAGTGTCTTGCTGTCGCTGCCCACATAGCGTCCGTCAATGGTGTATATCTTTCCGTCGGCCTTCTTTGCCACGTCGGCGTTGATGTCAATCACTGCCGAAGCGTCGCCAGCTACAACAACCTTAACGTCGTCGAGGAAGAAACGTCCGTCGCACGCGAAATAGATGCGTCCGAAACCGGCTCCGTCGAAGTCGATGGAGAACTCAGTCCACTTGCCCTCCTCGGTGAACACACGCTGCAGCGTGGAGTTGTTGTAGCTTATGTCGATAGTGTTGTCGTCGTTGGTCCAGGGCGCAGCCTTGAACGTTAGGCGTGCCTTCGTGCCTGCATAGAACACGGGAGTGGACACCTCGGTGTAGTTGTTGCGTGCTCCGAACTTGGCGCAGCGGTCGGCACCCTTGCTCGTTTTGCACACCCATCCCGACACATCGGGGTTGAACACCGACGTAGCTATGTTGCCGCTCCACTGTCCGTCGTTGCCGCCCGTGCCGTTGCACTTGTCGAATGTCTCGTTGAAGAGCACCGCACCGGGAGTGTCGTCGTAGTTGGTTCCGGCCAAGCCACGGAAGCTGAAAGCCATGGTGCCGTCGCTGTTGCGCGCGATTCCGAGCACCGCCTTGCCCATGAGGTTGGTTCCGTCGATATTGGTGTTGAACAGAGCGGCCTCGGGGTTGGACGTGTTGGTGAGGCTGTCGTTGCCGTTGCACGGATAGACATCGTTGGCCGGGATGTAAGAGTAGCTTCCGTATTCATCCTGTGTGGCACCGCCGGCATGGAAAGGAGAGTAACGCTGGTGTGACGCGTCGTCGTTGACGGCGTTGCTCTGCCACACGTCGGCCTTGTAGTCGAGGTGGGTTATGAGCAAGCCTGAGTTGGGAACGTAGCTGTCCCAGCCGGTGCGCTGGCGGTTGTCGAGGAAGTAAAGCTCGTCTTTGTAGTTCTCGTTGTATATTACATAGGTTGTTCCGTTGTCGGAAAGCGACTTCTGCGAAGCCACTACAGTGTCTTTGCGCAGTTCCACCGGCTCTATCCATCCGGCCACCCAACGCTCATATCCGGTGAAATTGGCCGGACAGAACGAGTTGCCGTTGTAGCCGCCCGATGCGAGCAAGTCCCAGCTCTGCATGCCGTAGCCGCCTGAGTAGGTGGTGTCGTAGAGGTCGGCGAAACCGAGGCAGTGCGAGAACTCGTGGCAGATGGTGCCTATTCCGCTGCATCCGTTGCTGCCGTTGAGCTCGCTGCTGCACGCATAGGTGTTGATGTTTACGCCGCCAAGCGTGAGCACCTGGCCATAGTCGCTGTATTTCAGATAGAACATGTGCGGCCATATTGTGCTTGCCACGCCGCCGTCGTGCTCGCCTTTTCCGGCATACAGCACAAACACCTGATCGACATATCCGTCGCCATCCCAGTCATAGTCGGCGAAGTTGACTTCATTCTGCACCATTTTGCATGCCTCTACAATCATTTCGCCCGCGTGCTCGTCGGTGCTGCTGCCTCCAACGACAACGTTCCGGCCATAGTAGGAGTAGCTCTTCGAGAGAGTTACGGGGCCAACAACGTCGAAAGTGAGGTCGAACTGCCCGTTGC
Organism: bacterium; assembly: GCA_963607545.1. Taxonomy (GTDB): domain Bacteria; phylum Bacteroidota; class Bacteroidia; order Bacteroidales; family Bacteroidaceae; genus Prevotella. The sequence goes on along the minus strand of CAVDCP010000003.1, from coordinate 160,688 downwards.
TTTGGTCGCGGTAGTAGTCGCGCACACTGCCCCTGAACGGGCTTTCGGTGTAGTTGAGCTCATTGGCCAGCTTCTCGTAAAAAGCCTTGTCGTGTCCGCTTGCGAAAGACATGTCGGAGAAATTGGCGAGAATGATGAGTCCTTTCTTCTCGCCGAGGAATTTCTTGCCCGTTCCGGCAGTGTTGGCACGGAGCGGATTAAGGCGCGGTGCCATTGCTTTCTGCTCGCCCCCTATCAGGCTGCGGCGCTTGGCTGCGGCTGCGCGCAGGTTGTCCATGACGGCAACCGAGAAAGTTCCGTCAGCATTCTCTACATAACGTGTGCCGTCTTCGGCCTGCAAATAGCGCAGGTGCTCGTCGCCGCGCACTTCAACACGCACTTCGGTGCCGTCGGCAAGACGTATGGTTTTCCACACGCCGCGTTTTGCGGGCATTGCCGTCATGGCGAGGGCAAAGACCGACAGACACACAGTCAACAAAGTTTTTTTCATAAAATGATTTATAATGGAATTATGTTATACTATCGGTTATAATGTAGTTGCAAAATTACACATTTTATTTTCAATACACATTCAAAGCTACAATTTTATGCACAAAGCGTTGTGCTTTTTGCCATTTTCGATTAACTTTGCAAATCATGCGCCCCGTCTGCCGCCACAATGCGGCCCTGCGGTGCCGCAGCGAGAAGCAAATGCAAAACGAAAAAGATATGGAAAACAAAGAAAAAGAGCAAATCCAGTTGCCCGACAACGCCTTCACCGAACTGAAGGAGGGCGAGGAGTATCAACCTGTGATGTCGCCCCAGCGCACCTATCCCGAGGTGAACGTGTGGTCGGTGACATGGGGTATCGTCATGGCCATGCTGTTCTCGGCAGCTGCGGCCTACCTCGGCCTTAAAGTGGGCCAGGTGTTTGAGGCGGCAATACCCATTGCAATCATCGCCGTGGGAGTGTCAACTGCCGCGAAACGCAGCAACGCCCTCGGCGAGAACGTGATAATACAGAGCATCGGCGCATGCTCGGGAGTGATAGTGGCAGGCGCAATCTTCACGCTGCCGGCAATCTACATCCTGCAGGCCAAGTATCCCGAGATGAGCGTATCGTTCTTCAAAGTGTTCTTCTCGTCGCTCCTCGGCGGCATCCTGGGCATATTGTTCCTCATCCCCTTCCGCAAGTATTTCGTGAGTGACATGCACGGCAAGTACCCGTTCCCCGAGGCTACGGCCACCACACAGGTGCTCGTGAGCGGCGCGAAAGGCGGCAGCCAAGCCAAACCGCTGCTCATTGCCGGACTCGTGGGCGGACTGTACGACTTCATTGTGGCCACACTGGGATGGTGGAACGAGAACTTCACGACGCGCGTGACCGACTTGGGCGTGCAGCTTGCCGACAAGGCCAAGCTCGTGTTCAAGGTAAACACGGGCGCGGCGGTGTTCGGTCTGGGCTACATAGTGGGCCTGAAATACTCGCTCATAATATGCCTCGGATCGTTTGCCGTGTGGTGGCTCATCGTGCCGGGCATGTCGATAGCATTCCACGACCAGGTGCTCAACATGTGGAATCCTGAAATCACTAAGGCAGTGGGTGCAATGTCGGCCGAAGAAATATTCAAGTACTACGGCAAGAGCATCGGCATCGGCGGCATAGCCATGGCCGGAATAATTGGCATAATAAAGTCGTGGGGCATAATAAAAGGTGCAGTTTCGCTCGCCGCCAAGGAAATGAACGGCAGCGGCAAGGCCGACACCGAAACGCTGCGCACACGCCGTGACATATCGTTCAAGATTATAGCCATAGGCTCTGTGGTGACACTTCTTGCCACATTCCTTTTCTTCCTGTTCGGAGTAATGGACGGCAACCTGCTGTTTGCGGTGGTCGGCATACTGCTTGTGGCCGTCATTGCATTCCTTTTCACCACCGTTGCGGCCAACGCCATTGCGATAGTGGGCAGCAACCCCGTGTCGGGAATGACGCTCATGACGCTCATCCTCGCGTCGGTGGTCATGGTGGCCGTGGGCCTGAAAGGCACCGGCGGAATGATTGCCGCACTCATCATGGGCGGCGTGGTGTGCACCGCGCTGTCGATGGCGGGCGGTTTCATCACCGACCTGAAGATTGGCTACTGGCTCGGAACGACCCCCAAGAAGCAGGAGACATGGAAATTCCTCGGCACGCTCGTGTCGGCTGCGACCGTCGGCGGAGTGATGATTCTGCTCAACCAGACCTACGGTTTTGCAAGCGGCGCGCTCGCCGCACCGCAAGCCAACGCCATGGCTGCCGTGATTGACCCGCTCATGAACGGCGTGGGCGCGCCTTGGACGCTGTATGCCATAGGCGCGGTAATTGCCGTTGTGCTCACGTTGTGCGGAGTTCCGGCGATAGCTTTCGCCCTCGGAATGTTCATCCCGCTCGAACTGAACACCCCGCTTCTCATGGGAGGCATAATAAGCTGGTTTGTCACCTCGCGCTCTAAAGATGCCGAAGTAAACCGCGAACGCGGCGAAAAGGGCACGCTCATTGCCAGCGGATTCATTGCCGGCGGCGCGCTGATGGGTGTGGTGAGCGCATTGCTCAGATTCTGCAACGTCAACCTCGTAAGCCCCGAATGGATGGAAGCATGGCTTGCCACTCCGATGTCGGAGATATGCTCGCTGATTGCATACATCTTCCTCATAATGTATTTCGTGTATGCCACGAAGACAAAGAAGGCGTAGCGAGACACGACACACATATTAGTAAACAAAAACACAAAGGGCAACTCCGCAGTGGGGTTGCCCTTTGTGTTTCCTGTTTTTGTCGATTCCGTTTCCTGCATTGGCCGCTTTTGCATTGTCAGCCAAACTAACCGACACGGCGGTTGCACGCCCTCACGATGCCCTGACCGGCTCAGCTGAAAAGGTTGAGCACCGGGGAGAGGAAACGGGAGAGCCGTGCCTTGTAGACGCTTCCCATATAGCCCACGGCCACATTGCAGCAGGCTATGTAAAGACGGCGGCGCGCACGCGTCATGGCCACATATAGCTTGCGTGCGTCTTCGGCCATGAGGCGCGGGTTGCCCTCGTTGAAATGGTTGGGAATGCGCCCGTCAACCACATCAAACACAATCACGTTGTCAAACTCAAGTCCCTTGGCCTTGTGTATGGTGGTTACGAAAACGCGCTCGTCAAGGATGTTGCTGCCGCACATGTCGGCCTCCTTCAGCGTGCTTATCTCCATGAGATGCGCGGCAAGCTGTGCGGCAAGCGAACGCTCACGGGCACGGTCTACGATTTCCGACGATATGTAGGCAGTGGCATAGTGCAGCTTGGGAATGGGTTGGATGTAGCGTTCGCCTGTGAGATAGTCGTGGAAACGCGCCATCTCCGCAGCCACGAGCGACTCCTCCTGATGCTCCACCGGCTCGTAAAGGCAGGCGCGGGCCGAAACGTAAAGCGGTGCATAGTTGGCCCGGAACTTGTCGGCATAGGCCGCCACGCGGCTGTCGGCAAGAAACTCGCGCTGCACGGCCATGCGCCCTACGGCCTGTGCATAGCAGTGGTTCACCAAGTGGCAGGTGGCATCAACGTCGTCGTCGGCAAGGTGAGAGTTGGTGCCTTCAAGCCCGAAAGCCTCAAGCATGAATTTCAGTTTGTGCTGCCTCAGTTCTGGGTGCAGAAGCCTTGCGAGGCACAGCGAGTCGATATAGCGCGGGTGTGAACTGCGCAGGGTGCTGCCTCCGCAATAGCGTTTCAGGTTGTTGTCGAGAATGTTGTAGTCGTAGTCGGCATTGTGGGCAAGCAGCACACATCCCCGTGCATACTCCATGAATGCTTCGAGAGCCTCGGCATGGGGCACGAGCCTGTGCCTACGGCGTTCCTCTACAATCGGGTTCACCACATCGCCGAGCATGGCAGGTATTTCCCTGTCGGTCTCGACATATACGGTAAACGCCGAACCGGGCACTGTCTTGCCATGCAACATCTTCACCGCCGCAATCTGTATAATGTCGTCTTCCATCACGTCAAGCCCTGTCGTCTCGGTGTCGAACACCACGATAGTGTCGTTCTCGTAGGCTTCGACAAACTCGCCGAGCGTTGTCGTGCCGTCGGACCGCAGCAAGTCGGAGGGAAGAATGGCGAGGTCGAACAGCTTGCGCACGAAATTGCGGGCCACGGCATTGCTCCCGAACACTTTCACTCCTGCAAGGATGCGTGCCCAGGCCAGGAAGTTGAAGCCGTTGTTTAGCACGCCCAGATGGGCGAGCAGCAGTTTTGTCTCGGGCTGCGAGAACATGTCGCTGCCCGAAATCTTGAAATGGGCAAGCCCGATGGCATCGAGTTCGAGGCTTATAGTGTCGGCATCGGTGTTCGAGTTAACTATCACAGCCGTCGTGGCACAGCCGTCGGCAGCGTTGAGCAGTGCGGCCTTCTGCGCCACGTCGCGCACCTCTTCGTCCTTGGTATTGCTTTGCAGTATGCCAAGCTCGTTGCCCCGGCGATTCTCCGCGCCGTCGCTGCCGGGCTGCGGAAGCATTGCCGGGTCGATGCCGAGCACATGTTCGGCATAGCGGTTGAACACTTCGAGAAGATAGGCCGGCGAACGATGGTTCACGCCGAGGCGGTGCAACATGCAGCCTTCGCGGTTTTTCAGCGCGTCGAGAGTGCTCATCTTGGCCCCCATGAACGAGAATATGGCCTGCTGCTCGTCGCCGAGAAACATCACAGTGTCGGCATCCCACGCCGTGAGCAGGTCAACTATAGCCATTTGCAGTGGGTTGAGGTCTTGCACCTCGTCCACCTGTATCCAGCGGTAACGCCCGTAACGCTCCTGCTGCGGGTCGCCGGAGAGCGCGTCGTAGGCAAGCATGAGCAGGTCGTTGAAGTCGTACAGCCGGTTGGTGTGCTTGTAGTCGGCATACTGCCGTGCGAGCTGCATCTTCTGCAGGAGCTTTTCTATCAGCGCACGGTTGCCGTAGTCGAACGTGTCGGAACGCGTCATGTCGCGGTAGACATCGGCATGGTCGTATATGTCGAGCACCGCCTCCTGCGTTACCTCCACCTTGCGCACGCGGCAGATAGCACGCACCGCCGCCACGTCGTTGCTGTTGAAACACTCGGGATGCACGCGCAGAGCCTTGGGATGCCCGTGCCGCATCTGGTGCATGAGGTTTGCCAGATGAAATATCTCGGCATAGCTGCGCCGCAGGTTGTAGTTGGCCATGACCGACATCTCGTCCTGCTGCATGTAGCGGGCAAGTATGCTCACGGCATCGTCGTCGTCGATTACCGACGATTCGGCTTCGATGAGCGCGTTGGCGTAAAGGAATTTAGAGCAGAAACGGTGCACGTTGCCCACATACACGTCGGCAACGCCCTCGTCGGCAACGGTTTCCGCGATGCGTTCCACCATGCCACGGGCGGCGCGGTTGGTGAACGTGAGGCACAGCATGTCGGCAAACTGCACGCCGGCGGCATGTGCATGGCTTATGCGCCGGGCCAGAATCTGGGTCTTGCCGCATCCCGGAGGGGCGAGCACGAGGTGCATTCCGCCGCGCGCTTCAATCACCTCCTGCTGGCAGAGGTCGGGTGTAAATGTCGTTTGCATGGTGCTTGGAGTAAATGAAAACGCCGCCGTCAGGCTCGGGTGGAGACATGGCGGCGGCGCAGACTGTGTGTTTTCTTATTGTTCGAACACCACCGGGCCGAAGAAGTCGGGACGGTGGAAATCGGGTTTCGGGAGGTCGATGGGATAGAGCGACATGAAATGCGGACGCGGTAGAAGGTCGCCGCACTTGTAGACATTGCCCTTGGCGCGCATGCCCGAAAACGTGCCGAGGCTGTGGCGGTAGAACGCCTCAAGCGGAACGGCAAGGCAAAGTTGCCATGAAGTCACGCCGGTGCGGTTGCCGAACGGCTCGCGTCCGAGCGACGACCATCGGTCAATCCGGTCGAGCACGGCCTGTGCCGCACGCTCGCGCCCCTCGCGTTCGGGCCCGAAGCCCACGAGAAGCGTCCCGGCAGCATTGCACTCTATGTTGTAGTAAGTGCCGTCGGCCACCGGCGAGATGAACAGTTCGCAGCACGAGTCTTCCCACACCCGTCCGTCGTCGTGCGGCGCAACGGCCCGCACGCACTCCTCTTCAACGCGGTAGTTTATGAGCAGCTGGCTGCCGTTGTGCGCCATGCGCACCCCAACACGCGGACGGTAGGGATAGTCGGCGGCCCAGTCGTGGCATCCGACATCGGCAAAAGCCACTCCTGCCTCGTCCATTATACGGCAAATCTCAGCCGCCTCGACATTGGCGGTTGAGATTTTCTTTATGCTTAATTCGTCTTGCATAAGCGTTGTTGTCTGCATTGCCGCAGCGCGGCGCATTACAGATTGTTCTTTTCGATGTCCTTGAAATAGCGGTAAGTGCCCACCTTCAGGTCGTCGGCAGCGGCCTCGTCGGCCACGATGATGCCGTGCTGGTGCATCTGCAGGACGCTTATTGTCCACATCTGTGTAACCGGGCCTTCGACGGCAGCCTGCAAGGCGCGTGTCTTGTTGTGTCCGTTTACGAGAATCATCACCTCACGCGCAGCCATCACTGTGCCTACACCCACGGTGAGGGCGGTGGTGGGCACCTTGTTTACGTCGTTGTCGAAGAAACGCGAATTGGCCACGATTGTGTCGGTGGTGAGTGTCTTCACACGGGTGCGCGAGGTGAGCGACGATCCGGGTTCGTTGAAGGCGATGTGTCCGTCGGGACCGATGCCGCCGATGAAGAGGTCGATGCCGCCGGCCTCCTCTATCATCTGCTCATAGTGGGCGCATTCTGCTTCGAGGTCGTCGGCGTTGCCGTTGAGGATGTGTATGTTCTCCTTCGGGCAGTCGATGTGGTTGAAGAAGTTGGTGGCCATGAACGAGTGGTAGCTCTCGGGGTGCGACTCGGGCAGACCAACATATTCGTCCATGTTGAACGTGAGCACGTTCTTGAACGACACGCGGCCCTGCTTGCATGCCTCGGCAAGTGCACGGTACATGCCGATAGGCGACGAACCGGTGGGCAAACCGAGCACAAACTTGTGGTCGGGAGTGGGGTTGAACTTGTTGATACGCTCAATTACATGCTCGGCAGCCCATTTGGAGAGCTGGTCGTAATCCTTTTCAATAATTAATCTCATAGCAGTTTTTTTATTTTGATTGTCTTCTTTCCAGTCGTTTTGCGGCGGCATGACATGCCGGAGGACACTCCGCCGCGCGTGTCACATGGCCGCCTTGCGCGTCTTGCCTATGCTGCTGCGGGGCACGTCAGTTGTCAATCCACGGCTTCACCACCTGTTCCGGCCACAGATGCCGGGCGTAGTTCAGGCTGTAGAGGCGATAGAATGCCGTCAGTGCATCGAGCCGTTGCCTGAATGCGGCGAAGTCTTTCCGGCTGCTGCACCACTGCACCTCGGCAAGTGCTGCCATTCGCGGCAGTGCATAATACTCGGCCACGCCGGGACACGATATGTATTCGGTCCAGACATTTCCCTGCGCTCCCAGTATGTGTGTCTTCGACTTGGTGTCGAGACTGTCGGGGCACGGGTCGAAACTGTACACCTTTTCCACCGGCAGATAGCCGTCGACACGCGGCGATGGTTCGAAGAGCCGGTCGGTGTCGGTTTGGCAATAGTCGAAATAGCAGTATTCCGTGGGCGACATGATTACGTCGTGTCCGCGCCGCGAGGCCACTGTTCCCTTGTCCACTCCGCGCCAGCTCATCACTGTCGCGCTCGGGTTGATGTCGCCTTCGAGTATCTCGTCCCAGCCCACGATGCGCCGTCCGAGACTGTTCACGAAGCGTTCTATGCGGTTGGTGAAATAAGTCTGCAAGGTCTTGGCGGCAAGCGAGTGTTGCGAGGCGGTGTTGCGGCATTTCGCGCAATCGGCCCAGCGTTCGGTGGGTGCTTCGTCACCGCCGATGTGTATCAGCTCCGAGGGGAATATGCCGGCTATTTCTTCAAGCACGTTCTCGCAGAACGTGTAGGTGGACTCGTTGCCCAGACAGAGCACGTCGAGGTAGATTCCCCACCTGTGCCCCACCTCGTAGGGGCCGCCCGTGCACCCCAGTTCGGGATAGGCGGCTAGTGCAGCCTTCATGTGCCCCGGCATGTCAATCTCGGGAACAATCGCTATGAAGCGGTCGCGGGCATAGGCCACGATTTCGCGGGCTTCGTCCTGGGTGTAGTATCCGCCGTAGGCCGTGCTGTCGTCGGCCATTGCATTATAGCCGATGACGGTGCCAGAGCGCACCGACCCTATTTCGGTGAGCCTCGGATAACGCTTTATCTCTATGCGCCATCCCTGGTCGTCGGTAAGGTGCCAGTGCATGACATTCATGTTGTGCAGGGCGAGGATGTCGATGAATTTTTTTATGAAGGCCACGCTGAAGAAGTGGCGGCTGCAGTCGAGCATCATGCCCCGGTAGCCGAAACGCGGCGTGTCGGAGATGCGCACCTGCGGAAGCCGCACTGTGTCGGCCTTGCCCACGGGTATTGACTTGCGCAGTGTCTGTATGCCGTAGAATATGCCCTGCGGCGTGGAGGCGGCTATCTTCGCCCCGCGCCTGCCGACAGTTATTGTGTAGCTCTCGTTGCCTTTCACCTTGGCCGACAGCTCAAGGCGCAGGCACCCGGCCACGGGGCGCGTGCCGACAGAGAGCCTCAGTCCGGTTGATTCGGATATATAGTCGGCAAGGAAAGCGGCGTCGCGCCCGAGCGCGGCATTGCCGCTGTCGTATACAATGGGTGTATTTGATGTGAGCACAAACGGTTCGCCCCCTTGCAAGGCAATGCTTTGCGGCAAAGGCACGACACGGTAGTCGGCCTCGCTGGCCCCGGCGGCATGCAGGGGCAACATGGTGGTTATGAGCAGTATTGCCGTGAGTAGGATGTTCATGCTTATGGTTTACGGTTAAAGGGTGTTGCGTGATGCCAACGGGCAAGTAAGTTAAAAGTGCTCCGATAGTCACATCGAAGCACTTCTGTTTTTGATTGTCGTAGTAGTTGTTACTAAATAAGCAGTCATGAGTTAGTTGAAAATGGTTTTTTCAGTTTGCCCCGTCAGGGCATCTCATTATTATAAAATAGCAGTTTCTTTGTATTTCCCGTTTTTACATCAGAGCAGACTTGCCCGAAATGCACACCGTCGCCGGCCTGTATCGGGCTTGTCTTTATACTATGCAAAGATAGTCATTTTATCGTGAACGAGCAAACATTTCAGCAAAAAGTGTTCATCGTTGCGATATATTGCACAAATTACATGCCTTCGGTTGCTGCCGGGTGGACGGGGCAATATTTTGCCCTAAAAAAAAGAAGCCTTACTTGCAATGCAAAGAAGCCTTGTTTGCGATGCAAGGAAGCCTTGTTTGATGTGCAAGGAAGCCTTGTTTGCAATGCAAGAAAGGCTTGTTTGGAAAAGCGTGCAAAATTGCCCGGATAAGGAGCAGTGCCGCTCTGAACCGCGAGTGGCTTGCAGAGGCACATCCACTACGCACCTGCACGCGTAAGGAACAACGGAAAACACGCCGTAAAGTTAACAATCACGGCTACAAAACGCTTCTGCAACCGTTTTCTTTTTCCTACAAAAAGTCCACTTTATAACGCGCACCACCACTCAACAACTTGTTGTTATACAACATATTACACATTAAACAGCTTTAACATCGTCCACTTTTTAAATAATTGGAATAGTAACATGTGTATCTTTTTGTTAAATTTGCAACCGAAACATACTGCCTATACAATACCTACACCCCGAACTGGCACAAAAGCCACACACAACACAGGAAATATCACAATTTACCTAAATAAAACAAAACCTAAAATTAAGAGCTTATGAAAGCATCAAGATTTCCAATCATGATGTTCGCGTTGTTTCTTTCAACCACGCTCTCTGCCCAGAGTCAGAAATTCTCGGGTACGGTAGTTGACGAAACCGGCGAACCAATTATCGGTGCATCCATAACTGTCAAGGGCCAGAAAACAGGCGCCGTGACCGACATGGACGGAAATTTCCAAATCCAGGCAGCCCCGGGCTCAACGATTGTCGTGTCATACATCGGCTTCACGGCAAAGGAGGCCAAGGCTTCCGACAACCTCAAGATTACATTGCAGGAAGACCACCAGACACTCGCCGACGTGGTGGTGGTGGGCTACGGCGTGCAGAAAAAGAGCGTCGTGACCGCATCTATCGCCAAGGTGAGCGCCGACGACCTCAACGGCACAGCCCCGGTGCGCGTTGACAACGCTCTCAAGGGCCTTGCATCGGGCGTTACCGTCACCTCGGCTTCAGGCCAGCCTGGCGCATCGTCGCAGGTGCGCATTCGCGGTATCGGAACCATCAACAACAGCGACCCTCTCTACATCGTAGACGGAATGCCCATCGAGGGAGGCATCGACTACCTCAACCCGAGCGACATACAGAGCATTGAAGTGCTCAAGGATGCGGCTTCGGGCGCAATCTACGGTACGCGTGCAGCCAACGGTGTGATTCTCGTAACCACTAAAGGCGGCGAAAAAGGCAAGGTGCACGTCAACTACAACTTCTCCTACGGATGGCAGAATCCGTGGAAACACCGCGACGTGCTCAACGCAACGGAGTATGCAGTGATGATGAACGAGGGTCTTGTCAACGCAGGCCAGGCCCCGATTTACGACGACCCGTACAGCTACGGCGAGGGAACCGACTGGCAGGACGAGGTGTTCAACAACAACGCCGGCGTGGTGAACCACGAGGTGAACGTCAGCGGAGCGTCCGACCGGCTCAACTATTACCTCTCGGCAGGCTACTACCACCAGGACGGTATCGTGGGCGGCAACTACAACCGAAGCAACTACCGCCGCATGACCCTGCGCAGCAACACCTCTTATATATTGTTCGACAACACCAAAGACCGAGAGTGGCTCAACAAGCTCACCATAGCAGCCAACCTCTCCTACGCCCGCGTGCACAACAAGTCAATCGATGCCAACTCGCAATGGGGCTCTCCGCTCGGTTCGGCTCTCTACCTCTCGCCGATACTCAAGCCCACCGTGAGCGGTGCCGATGCCGACAACCAGGCCGCACTCTACGGCAAGGAATACATGCTCTACGACCGCAACGGCAACATGTACACCATTCCCGGAAGCAGCTATCAGGAAATGAACAACCCGCTGGCAATGCTTTCGCTGCCCGGCGACGACAACTGGAGCCACAAGTTCGTGGCCAACTTCTCGGCCGACCTCAACATCGGCTGGGGCTTGAAATACCGCATCTCCTACGGAGCCGACCTCTCGTTCTGGGGTGCCGACGGCTACACCAAACTCTATTATCTGTCGGGCAACAACCGCGCCACTATCACCAACGCACACCAGACAAGCGACCGCGGAACGGTGTGGCAGCTCGAAAACGTGCTCACATGGGACAAGAAGATAGGCAAACACAGCATCAACGCGGTGCTCGGACAGAGCGCGCTTGAAAACACCGGCATGAACCTCTATGCTTCGTTGCAGAACCTCAAGGACACATCGAAGCCTTACATGAACAACACCACGGCCGACCAAAGCCGCGGCGAAATGTCGGCAAGCGGCGGCCCGGCCTACAAGCACACGCTCAGTTCGTATTTCTTCCGCGCAAGCTACAACTACGACGAGCGTTACATGGCGCAGGTAACGGTGCGCCGCGACGGCAGCTCGCGCTTCGGAGCAAACAACCGCTACGCCACATTCCCGTCGTTCTCGCTCGGATGGAACGTCATCAACGAACCGTATTTCAAGGTGCCCTCATGGCTCAGCAACCTGAAGATTCGCGGCAGCTGGGGTAAGAACGGTAACGACAACATTGGCGACTTCACCTATGCCGCATGGACTTCGTCGCCCTACAACACCGTGTTCGGACGCAGCGAAACCGTTGTCAACGGCGTGCAGGCAGGAGCTTTGGCCAACCCCGACCTCAAATGGGAGGAGAGCATACAGACCGACCTCGGATTAGACCTCGGATTCTTCGACAACGCGCTCACCTTCACCATCGACTGGTACAGCAAGAAGACAAGCGGAATGATTATCTCGATGCCAATACCCAACTATGTGGGCGCCGACGCGCCGCTCGGCAACGTGGGCGACATGAAGAACGAAGGCGTTGAGCTTGAGCTTGGCTACAAATGGCATGTAGGCACTGCCAACTTCCACGTCAAGGGCAATGCGTCATACCTGAAGAACACTCTTACCAACCTCGGCAACACTTCGGGCTACCTCGAACTCGACAACATGCAGAACACGGGAACCATAACACGCGCCACAAACGGCGAGCCTTTCCCCTACTTCTACGGCTACAAGACCAACGGAATATTCCAGACCGTAGACGAGGTCAACGCCTACACCAACTCAAAGGGCGAACTCATCCAGCCCAACGCCAAGCCCGGCGACGTGCGCTTTGTAGATGTTGACGGCGACGGGGCAATAACTGCCGCCGACCGCACGAAGATTGGAAAGGGCATGCCCGACTGGACCTACGGCTTCACGTTCGGCGCAGAATGGAAGGGATTCGACTTCATGTTCATGCTCCAGGGCACAATAGGCAACGACATCTACGATGCCACACGACGCACCGACGTGCGCCCGGCCAACCTGCCTTCTTACATGCTCAACCGCTGGACAGGCCCCGGAACGAGCAACAGGTATCCGCGCTATGTGGTGGGCGACGCAACCAACTGGCAGAGCAGCGACCTCTACATAACCGACGGATCGTACCTGCGACTGAAGAACATACAACTCGGCTACACCCTGCCCGCCAGCCTCACGCGCCGCATCTTCGTCAACAAGCTGCGCCTGTTCGTGGCTGCCGAGAACCTCATAACGTTCACCAAATATGCCGGCTACGACCCCGAAATATCGTCGGGCGGCACATCGCTCGGCGTAGACTACGGCGTATATCCGCAGAGCCGCACCTTCACCGTGGGATTCAACCTTGGCTTCTAACCGTTTAAACAACTTACTACTATGAATACAAGAAGATTCAACATATACATTCTTGCAGCTGCACTGTCGGCACCTGTAGCCCTGACAAGCTGCTCCGACGACTTCCTTGAGGTGACACCGCCCGACAAGGCTACACTCGAGGAATACTACAACAACTACGATCACATCATGGAGGCAGTCGCAGCCACCTACAACCCGATGCGCGAATACGACTGGAACAACAAGCAGTATGCTCCGCTCCCGTTGTGCAGCGACGTGATGGCCGACGACGTGTGGCCCGGCGGTTCGGGCATCTCCGACAACCAGCACCTGCACAAGATGTTCAATTTCGAGAGCACACAGAACTCCAGCGACGCGCTCACCGGCATCTGGGACCAGAGCTACAAGGGCGTGCGCAATGCCAACGACGTGCTCAGCTATCTTGAGTGGGCAAAGGGCAACCTCACCGACGCACAGTACAAGACGTTTGACGCCGAGGCACGCGTGCTGAGAGCTTTCTACTACATGCAGATATGGAAATTCTACGGCAACGTACCTTTCTACATGGAAAACCTGAAAAGCCCGTACATAGCCGAACAGAAATCGGCCGACGAGGTGTACAGCACCGTCATTGCCGACCTTGAAACCGCCATCGCCGAAAATGCACTGCCCATGCAGTGGGACGACGAGAACATAGGGCGCGTGAGCCAAGCCACGGCCTACATGATTTACGCCGAGATGGTGATGTACCAGAACGAAGAGAGCCGCTACGCCAAAGCCCTCTCCTACATGAACGAAATCATAGGAAGCGGAAAATACAGCCTCAACCCCGACTACTCCAACATTTTCCTCGAAAGCGGCGAATGGACAAGCGAGAGCATCTTCGAAATAAGCTACAAGGACGACGGGGCAGTGCGCAGCTGGAACGAAGGCTATGTAAACGCCGGAGGCACTATTTACCCGCGCCTGATCGGTCCGTCGGGAGGCGTGGCCGAAGACGGTGTTGACAACGGATGGGGCTTCGAGCCCGTGCGTCTGGAAACCATGGACATCTTTGCCGACGGCGACACCCGTCGCGACGCGACAATCTACGACGCACGCAAGGCAAGCTACACCAAACGCTACCAGGACACCGGCCTGTGGCTGAAGAAGTATCTCCCCTACTCGGAGAACAACAAAGACCAGAAAGCCGACGGCGACCTGAACTTCAACAACAACCTGCGCATATACCGCTATGCCGAGACTCTGCTCAACGCTGCCGAACTTACTGTCCGCACCAACGGCGACCAGGCTCTCGCCTACAAGTATCTCAACCTTGTGCACCACCGTGCCGGACTCACCGACAACCTCTCGGCCACAATCGACAACATCATAGCCGAACGCCGCCTCGAGTTCGTGGGCGAGGGAAAACGCTACTGGGACCTCGTGCGCACAGGCAAGGCTGCATCGACACTCGTGCCCGACGCATACGGATACCGCACCAACACCTGGAGCGAGAGCAAGAAATACCTGCCCATACCGCTCAGCGAAATCGATGCGGCACACGGCACGATAAAGCAAAACAACTATTAACCCACCAAAGACTCACACTAACATGAAAAGATACATTACAGCAAAATCGCTCTTCGCAGCAACCGCCGCCGTGCTCGCCATGACGGCGTGCAGCCCCGAAGACTTCGACGGCGTGTCGGAAGCGGGGCTTCCCACGGCAGAGAACGCAAAGGTGACGGCAACGGTCGACGAAACCACCAACACCGTGACATTCAAACTTGAGGGCGATGCAATATACCCCATGTGGTATATCCCGGTTGACGGAAAGGAAGTGACGAAGAACCCCATCTACTCCACCCTCAACCCGCTTCAGAAGATATGGAGCAACGCCGGCGACTACACCGTGCAATACCGCGTGGGCAACCACAACGGAATGTCGCAGGGCATGGGCACCGCCACGTTCCACATAGCCAACAGCCTCACCAACTACGACGAACTGCTCGCGCAGCTCGCAGGCAAGGAGTGGCGCATCGCGGCAGGCGAAGCGGCCCACATGGCATGCGGCCCTTCGGGCACCGACGGCACCGAATGGTGGGCTGCCAAGGCCAACGAGAAGGCCGACTACGGCGTGTATGACGACCGCATCACCTTCGGCAAGGACTATTCTTATGTATACGACCCGGGAGCGGGCGGCACAGTGTATGTGAACACAAGCTGCACCGTGCTCGGCGGACCGCAGGATGCCGACTTCATGGCACCGGTAGACGGCAAGAAGGAAAGCTCGTTCAAGCTCAGCACCGAGGGCAACGACATCTACATGACAATGCCCGCCGGCACCTACTTCCCCTACATCCCCGCCGACGACGCGTTCAACAACGAGCTGAAACTGCGCATCGAGAGTCTCGTGGGCAGCACCATGACGCTCGTGTGGGACAACGGCAACATTGCATGGCACTACATACTGACCTGCGCCGACGAGGGATTCCAGGGTTTCGATGCCTCAAGCGACTGCAACCTGTGGAAGAACTGCACCTACACCAACACCTTCTACTACGCTCCGGGATGGGCACAGATAGCCGACCCCACCGTCACTGCCGACGGAAACAAGTATGTAGTTGAGCTGCCCGAGGCCACTACCGACCAGTGGCAGGCACAGGTGCACTTCCACACCGACATGGCAACCAACGCCGTCAACACCTACGACTTCTCGGCCAAGCTGCTGTCCTCCACCGACCACAACAACGTCACGGTGAAACTCACCAAGGAAGGCGACGACAACACCTACTACTTCGCCGAGACCATCAAGCTCACGGCCGGCCAGGAATACATATTCTACAAGTCAAACATGCCCGGCATCGACATGGACAAGGTGAACCTCGTGTTCGACTTCGGCGGAAATGCCGCCAACACCAAGATTACCTTGCGCGACATCGACCTGCAGGAGCACGGCTGCGACGGCATCGAGGCACCGGCAGAAGACGAGGACAAGACGGTGTACACCTACGACAGCGAGTCGAACCTGTGGAAATCGCACGTTGACGACAAGGGCGACGCAGGCTTCACGGCAGCCTACTACTACGCTCCGGGGTGGTCGCAGATTGACGATCCCACCTTCACCGCCGACAACGGCAAATACACCGTGCAGCTGCCCGCAGCCACTACCGACCAGTGGCAGGCACAGGTGCTCCTCACCACCGACATCCCCGGCGAAGCCGAAACAGCCTACGACTTCTCGTGCAAGATGCTCGCCACCAAGGACATCAAGGGAGTAACCGTGAAATTCACCGATGCGTCGAGCGACGACAACTACCTCTTCGTCAACCGCTACGACCTCACCGCAGGCACTGAATATCAGGTGAAGGTTCCGGCAACAATCCTTCCCAATGGCGCGGCAGCAGCCATGAAGCTCGTGTTCGACTTCGGCGGATGCCCCGAAAATGAGAAGATTGACATCTACAACATCATCTTGCAGAAGACTGCCAAATGACCGATGCGGCGCGGGGCTGCACTACACATGCCCCGCGCCGCACTTGAAGTCAACGAAAAGAAACGACAAACTTATGAAGAACATAATGTTACTATCAGCAATATTGGCGGCAACCGTCGCGCTGGGAGCATGCGGCAACGACGACGGCATAAAGTATGCCGGCGAGGAAACGATAACGTTCGCGCAGAAAACGCTCACCATAGGCAATGACGGAGGCACGCTCACCACACAGGCAAGCGCCACCCACGAGTTCAAGGCCTACTCCAACGTGTCGTGGATGTCGGTTTCCCCTGCCGGAAGCGCGGGCAAGGAAGCCACGCTCACCATAACCGTCGAGCAGAACCGCAGCGACGAGCGCACCGGCCACATAGTGGTTTGGGCGGGCGGTACACGCGACAGCATAGCCGTGACACAGGCAGCCGGAAAAGAATACATAACCTGTCCGCTGGAGGGCTACAAGCTCGTGTGGAACGACGAGTTCTACGGCAACGCCGTGGGCAGCGACTGGACATGGGAGGTGCAGCCTGCCGGTTGGGTGAACAACGAGCTCCAGAACTATGTGAAAGACGACAAGGTGGCCTCGGTGTCCAACGGGACGCTCAAGATTAACCTCATCGACGACGGCGGGACAATAAAGAGCGCGCGCCTCTATGCACGCCGTTCCACGGGTTGGAAATACTGCTACATAGAGACACGCATCAAGCTGCCCAAGGGCAAGGGCACATGGCCCGCGTTCTGGATGATGCCCGTCAACTACAAGAGCTGGCCCGGCGACGGCGAGATTGACATCATGGAAGAGGTGGGCTACGACCCCAACATGATTGTCTCGACAATACACTGCAACAAATACAACAACACGGGGACAGCCGTGGAGTCGGCCCGCCGCAAGGTAGACACGGCCCAGACCGACTTCCATGTGTATGCCATGGAGTGGACATCAAGCTACATGACATTCTATGTTGACGGATCGAAGCTGCTCACCTACAATAACGACGGAAGCGGAAAAGACGCATGGCCGTTCGACGCGGCGTTCTATCCCATTCTCAACCTCGCGTGGGGCGGCGCATGGGGCGGCCTTCAGGGCACCGACCCGAGCTGTCTGCCGGCCACAATGGAAGTGGATTATGTGCGCGTTTTCCAAAAATGACGGTTTCAAATCACGCAATAGGTATTTCACATAAAAAGTGTAATTCAACCCGAAAGACAGGTTTTCAGCCGAAAACCTGTCTTTTTATTTTTCCGCAACCGAATTTGTTTTGTAACTTTACCGCCGAAAACGCCCCCACCGGCATTATGCCTTAAACCAACGACAACAACACGATGAACACGCTGCTCAAAACCTTGCTTATACTTCTGTCGCTGCACCTGTGCCCCGCGCAGCCCTGCCGCGCCGCCGACACCGTGCTCGACTCGCTGCTGCAGCGCATCGACACGGCCATCGACACCTACCCCCTCACCGTAAAAGCAAAGACCCACCGTCTGGCAACGCTCACCGCCGCGATGGCCAAGGCCCACACGGCAGAGGAACGCTACGGCACGGCCTACAGCCTCTACACCGAATACCTGCCGTTCAACAACGATTCGGCCATGCACTACCTCGACGTGTGCAGCCGCCAAGCCGAGCTTTCCGGCAACCTCTCCAAAGCCGGAGGATGCCGCGCGCTCGCTGCCCTGTGCTGCTCAAACGCGGGCATGTATACCGAGGCATTTGCCATTCTCAAGGCCATCGACGCGTCACAGCTACACGGCACCGACCTCGGCCACTACTACTGTGCCTACTCACATGTGTGCGGCGAGGTGGCCTACTATGCCAAGATAGGCCGCATACGCGAGGAATACGGCAACCGCGCCACCGAATACCGCGCCAAGATGTATGCCACACTGCCCGCCGACGACCAGCATGTGAGGCAGAACCGCGAAACCGAGGCACTCACCTCGGGCAGGAACAGGGAATCGAAAGCAATAAACGACGCGTGGCTGCGTGACGTGGCCGAGGGTTCGTACGAGTATGCGCTCGTAGCTTTCTACCGCTACCTGGAATACAAGAGCCTCGGCAACGACACCGAGATGATGCACTGGATAGCCAAGTCGGCACTGGCCGACGTGCGCAACTGCGTGATGGATCAGGGCTCCATGTGGGAGCTGGCCAACATGCTCATGCTGCACGGCGACGTGGACCGGGCCTACAAATACATCTGCTTCACGAGCGACTGCGCCAACAGCTTCGGCTCGCGGCAGCGCCTTACGCACATTTCGCCGCTGCTCACCCAGATAGCGCAGAGCTACAAGGCCGACCTCGACCGCTCAAGCAGAAAACTGCGAGCCACGATATGCATCATAAGCATCATGTCGCTGCTGCTGCTCACGCTGCTTTTCTATGTGGTGCGGCAGCGCAACCGCCTTGCCGCCACACGCGACGACCTCGCCAAGTCATACTCGCTGCAGTCGGCTCTCAACGCCCAGCTGCAAAGCCTCAACGCCCAGCTCAAGGCATCCAACGCCCACCTGTCGTCGCTCAACACGCAGCTGTCGGAAGCCAACAGCGTGAAAGAGGAGTATGTGGGACGTTTCATGCGCCTGTGCTCGCTCTACATCGACCGCCTCGACGACCTGCGCAAGAAGGTGAACAAGAAGGTGAAGAACAAGGAGTATGCCGCGCTCTACGAAATGACGCGCTCGGGCGAACTGCGCAAGAAAGACATGGACGAGCTGTATGCCAATTTCGACTCGGCCTTCGTGCACCTCTACCCCACTTTCGTCGACGACTTCAACGCACTCCTGCGACCCGAATGCCGCATAACGCTCACCAACCGCGAGAGCCTCAACACCGTAGTGCGCATATTCGCACTGATAAGGCTCGGCATCAACGACAGCGGCAAGATAGCCGAGTTTCTGCACTACAGCGTGAACACGATATACAACTACCGGGCGCAGATAAAGAACGCCGCCCTCGGCGACCGCAACGACTTTGAGAACCGCGTGCGGCAGCTCGGTCTGCCGAGAGAGCCGCAGGAGTCCGACAGACAGCCCGTGCAGTGAAGTAAAATTAGATTTCGCGGCATAGCAAACAAGATGTCTTTTTAATAAAAGGGCATCTGCTTGTATGGCTTTGCGTATGCTAACAAGCAATTGAAACGGTAAATTTTATTATTGGTGTCCGCTAAAAATGCAATATGCAAGTCCAGTAGGGACAACATATTATAGCGCAGGGACTTGCCCTGCGTCTATTTATTTCAATTATTTTGCCACTGAAAGGTAGGGTGTTCAAAAAATGAATTGTTTTGCGATTATAAAATACCCTGCAAACCAACCTTAGCCCCGGAGGGGCGCAACGTTCATAGCCCAGGGTGAGCCGTTTGCGTCAGCAAACGGTGTAACCCTGGGTATAAACGACAAACGCAAGGTCTGGCCTGTAAGGTCAGCACAACAGAGGCCGTGCTTGCGGTGCTGACCTTACAGGCCAGCCTTCTTCTTTGGACCATGAGAACCCAGGGTTACAGATGTCACTGCGTTCCATCTTCACCCTGGGCTACGAACGTTACGCCCTTGTCAGGGCTGATAATGGTCTCGCACTTTTTATCATTTTTGAACACCCTACCTGAAAGGGGCAAATCAAAGTGACGAATAGATAGGGGCAAGCCCCTATCCTATAATATGCGCCTCTTTCAG
The DNA here is from genome assembly GCA_963607545.1 of bacterium. GTDB lineage: Bacteria > Bacteroidota > Bacteroidia > Bacteroidales > Bacteroidaceae > Prevotella. Next base: position 140,602 of record CAVDCP010000003.1, on the reverse strand, counting down.
GGGCAATGGGTAGCAAACTGCGCAATATACAAAAGCAAGTTCCGCGTCACCCATTGCCTCGTAAAGAACAGGTATTCAATGTTCTACAACGTTAAACAAATCTTTTACCGGACACCAATAAAATTTCATTTACACGCCGCAAGCACAGCGCTATTTCTTCACGCCCATGTTATACAGTATGAAGCTGTATGTGTCGGCCTGTTCTTCAAGCACCTTGGCAAGCGGTTTGCCGCCGCCGTGTCCGGCCTTGCTGCCTATGCGTATGAGCACGGGGGCATTGCCTGCCTGACATTCCTGCAGCCTTGCGGCAAACTTGAACGAGTGTGCCGGCACCACGCGGTCGTCGTGGTCGGCAGTGGTGACGAGCGTTGCCGGATAATGCGTGCCGGGCTTCAGCGTGTGCAGCGGCGAGTAGCCGAGCAGATAGCGGAACATCTCGGGACTGTCGGCACTTGTGCCGTAGTCGGGCGCCCAGTTCCAGCCGATGGTGAACTTGTGGTAGCGCAGCATGTCCATAACCCCCACATCGGCGATGCACACCTTGTAGAGGTCGGGGCGCTGCGTGAGGCAAGCCCCAACAAGCAGTCCGCCGTTGCTGCCGCCCTTTATGGCGAGGTGGTCGCGGTCGGTGTATTTGTTGGCAATGAGATATTCGGCAGCCGCAATGAAGTCGTCAAACACGTTCTGCTTCTGCATCTTCGTGCCTGCCAGATGCCACTCCTCGCCATATTCGCCGCCACCGCGCAGCACCGCGTTGACATAGATTCCGCCGCGTTCGAGAAACGGCAGGTAGCCGGTGGAGAATGCCGGCGGATAGGAAACGTTGAAGCCTCCATAGCCGTAGAGCAGCAGCGGGTTCTTGCCGTTGAGCTTGATGCCTTTCTTGTAGGTGATGAATAGCGGTGCACGCGTGCCGTCCTTGCTGGTGTAGAACACCATTTCGCTCTTGTATTTCGACAGGTCGAACTTGATCTTAGGCGCGGCATAGAGCGTGCTCTTGCCACTTGTGAGGTCGTAGCTGTATATGGCCGTGGGCACGGTGTATGAGGTGAACGAGTAGAAACACTCGCCGCGCTTGCGCTTTCCGCTCACATAGGCGGTGCCCACCGAGGGCAGCTCCACCTCGGCAAGACGTTTGCCGTCGAGCGCATGCACATATATGTGGCTGCAGTTGTCGCGAGTGTATTTCAGCACCAGTTTGCCTCCTATTATCTGTGCCGACTCCAGCACGTCGCCGGTTTCGGGCACAAGCTCAGTCCAGTCGCTGTATCCCGGACGCTTCAGGTTTGCCACCATGAGGCGGTAGCGCGGAGCTCCGGCGTTGGTGAGCACTATTATGCTGTCGCCCAGCACATCCACCGTAGAGTAGGAATAGTCGGGCTGCGCGGTCATCTGCACAAACTGCGAGTCGCTCTGGCGCAGGTCTCTCACATAAAGGTTGTTTCCCGCTGCCATGCCGCTCTCGTAGAGGAACATCACACGCTCCTCCTCGTCGGTTGAAACCCCGTAGAAGCGCAGCGGCTGCGAGGGGTTCTGATAGAACAGACGGTCGTCGCTCTGCGGCGTGCCCATGCGGTGGTAGTACACCTTGTTCACCTCGTTCTTCGACGAGTTTTCCTTGCCTTTCTCGGGAGCGTCATACGCGCTGTAATAGAATCCGTCGCCCTGCCATGTCACTCCTGTGAACTTGGCCCACAATATGTGGTCGGGCAGGTTGCGGCCTGTGGCCACATCCTTAACATAAATCTCTTCCCAGTCGCTTCCGCTGCGCGATATCACATAGGCCATATATTTCCCGTTGTTGGAGAACGAGATGTTTTTCAGGGCCACCGTTCCGTCGTCGCTGAGCGCGTTGGGGTCGAGCCACACACGCTGCTCGCCGCCCGGGCGGTCCATCTGGTAGAGCACGCTCTGGTTCTGCAGTCCGTTGTTGCGGTAGATATACCATTTGCCGTTCTCCTCGAAAGGCATGCCTATCTTCTCGTAGTTTACTATCTCCTTATAGCGTTTGAGTATAGCGTCGCGGAACGGTATCTTCTTCAGATACGAACTCGTGAGCGCGTTCTCCTCCTCCACCCATTTTGCGGTGGCCTCGCTGGTGTCGTTTTCGAGCCATCGGTAGGGGTCGGCCACCTTGGTGCCGAAATAGTCGTCAACCACGTCACCCTTGGCTGTCGCCGGATAGTGTATCTGCGCCTCGGCGGCAGAAGCTGCAAGCAGCGATGCCGCTGCCATAATAAAATGTTTCATAACCTGTAGTTTTGCTGTTACGAAGCCAAAGTTATCCAATTTCGGCGAAACTGGCAAAATTATGCACCAATAAGTGACGGCGGGAAACAAAATCGACATTGACAACAGGCTTCACGTCACATGGCATGTTGTGTTGCGCCAGTTTTTCTTTCCTATCATTGATGACAAGGGTACGAAGAACAAATGAGAAAAGCAACAAGAACTTAATTTCTTTTGTAAGTATGGAAAAGGTTTCGTATTTTTACAAAAAAACTATGACGGATACTCAAAACAAATGCGTATCCAACGCGCATTTAACCGCCCCATATCCCTGAAATCGGGCGCAAAATGTCGTTATGTGCACAAATTTGTGTAATTTCGCATCATATAACATACACTGGATGAAAGAATTTGTAATATCAGAAGTCAAGGCAGAAACAGCCGTTCTCGTGGGTCTGATAACCAAAGACCAGGACGAGGCAAAGACAAAGGAATATCTCGACGAACTCGAATTCCTCGCCGACACGGCAGGAGCCGTAACGGTGAAACGCTTCACCCAGCGCGTGGGAGGCCCGAGCTCAGTAACCTATGTGGGGTCGGGAAAACTCCTTGAAATACGCGACTACATAAAGGCCGAGGAAGATGCCGAACGGCCCGTGGGCATGGTGATTTTCGACGACGAACTGTCGGCAAAGCAGATACGCAACATCGAGAAGGAACTGGGCGTGAAGATACTCGACCGCACATCGCTCATTCTCGACATCTTCGCCATGCGTGCGCAGACGGCGGCGGCCAAGACGCAGGTGGAGCTGGCGCAATACCGCTACATGCTGCCGCGACTGCAACGCCTGTGGACTCACCTTGAGCGTCAGGGCGGAGGCTCGGGCTCGGGCGGAGGCAAGGGAAGCGTGGGACTGCGCGGACCAGGCGAGACGCAGCTCGAAATGGACCGCCGAATAATCCTCAACCGTATGAGCCTGCTGAAAGAGCGGCTCGCCGAGATTGACAAGCAGAAAACCACACAGCGCAAGAACCGTGGAAGGCTCATACGCGTGGCCCTCGTGGGCTACACCAACGTGGGCAAATCGACAATAATGAACCTTCTGGCAAAGAGCGAGGTGTTTGCCGAGAACAAACTGTTTGCCACCCTCGACACCACGGTGCGCAAGGTAGTGGTGGAAAACTTGCCGTTTCTGCTCGCCGACACCGTGGGCTTCATACGCAAGCTGCCCACCGACCTCGTAGACTCGTTCAAATCGACTCTCGACGAGGTGCGCGAGGCCGACATGCTGCTGCATGTGGTTGACATTTCACACCCCGACTTCGAGGAGCAGATAAACGTGGTGGAGAACACGCTGAAAGACCTGGGCTGCACCGACAAGCCCTCGATGATTGTGTTCAACAAAATAGACAACTACCGTTGGACAGAGAAAGAGGAGGACGACCTCACGCCGCCCACACGCGAGAACATTTCGCTCGACGACTTGAAGCGCACATGGATGGCAAGAATGGACGAGAACTGCATGTTTATCTCGGCACGCGAGAAACTCAACATCGACGAGTTCCGCGACACCATATATAAAAAGGTGCGCGAACTGCATGTGCAGAAATATCCCTACAACGATTTCCTCTACGAAAGCGAGTTTTAATGACGACAAAAAACATACGATTATGAATTTGAAACGACTTTTTGTCTCTGCCGCCATCGCCATGGGGCTGGGCTGCTACGCACAGGCTGCAACGGCATACGGCTATGAGACGGTGAAGGGCGACCCCATGCAGACACGCATATACACGCTGCCCAACGGTCTGAAAGTGTATCTCTCGGTGAACAAAGAGAAACCGCGCATACAAACTTACATAGCCGTGCGCACCGGCTCGCGCAACGACCCTGCCGAAACAACCGGTCTGGCACACTACCTTGAGCACCTCATGTTCAAGGGCACACTGCAGTTCGGCACCACCGACGCTGTCAAAGAGAAGCCTTACCTCGACGACATTGAACGCCGCTACGAGCACTACCGCACCGTAACCGACCCCGCAACACGCAAGCAGCTCTACCACGAGATTGACTCGGTGTCGCAGATTGCCGCAAAATATTTCATACCCAACGAATACGACAAACTCATGTCGTCGATAGGTGCCATAGGCACAAATGCCTACACCAGCAACGACATAACATGCTATGTGGAGGACATCCCGGCAAACGAGGTGGACAACTGGGCCAAGATTCAGGCCGACCGCTTCCAGAACATGGTGATACGCGGATTCCACACCGAGCTTGAGGCCGTGTATGAGGAATACAACATGGGGCTTACAAACGACATGAGAAAAGAATGGGCAGCTCTCAATGCGAAGATGTTTCCCAACCATCCCTACGGCACACAAACGACAATAGGCACGCAGGAGCATCTGAAAAACCCGTCGATAACCAACATCAAGAACTACTTCCACAAGTATTATGTGCCCAACAACGTGGCCATATGCATGGCGGGCGACCTCGATCCCGACAAGACGATAGCCACGATAGACCGCTACTTCGGATCTTGGAAAGGCTACGGCGAGGTGAAATATCCGCAATATGCACCCGTGGCCGACCTCACCGCACCCACCGACACCACCGTAGTGGGACAGGAGGCCACCAACGTAGTGGTGGGATGGTGTTTCGACGCAGCCAAGTCGGCACAGATTGACACACTTGAAATTATTAGCGACATCATCAGCAACGGCAAGGCCGGACTTTTCGACCTTGACATTAACCAGCCGCTGAAATGTCAGGAAGCCTCGGCATTTTTAACTTCGATGCGCGACTACTCGCAGTTCGTACTCTACGGAATGCCCAACGAGGGGCAGACCCTGCAGGAGGTGCGCGACATAATGCTCGGCGAGGTGGAGAAACTCAAGCGCGGCGAATTCGGCGAAGAACTCGTAAAGGCCGTGCTGAACAACCAGAAACTGGCATATCTGAGCTCGCTCGACAGCAACAGCAAACGCGCCGACCGCTGCGTGGATGCCTTCATAAACGGGGTGGAATGGAAGGATGCCGTGGAGAAACTCGACCGCATGGCGAAAATAACCAAGCAGGACATAGTGGACTTTGCCCGCAAACACCTGAACAACGGCTATGTGGTGGTGTACAAGCAGCAGGGCACCGACACGACAGAAAAGAAAATAGAGAAACCGCAAATCACCCCAATCCCGGCCAACCGCGAACTGCAGAGCAAGTATGTGGCCGACATAGCCAACTCGAAGGTTGACCCGATACAACCGCAGTTTGTTGACTTCAAGAACGATTTCAAACAGACAAAGACAAAGAACTCGCTGCCCGTCTACTACATACAGAACAAGGAGAACGGACTGTTCTCGCTCTATTTCTATTACGATTTCGGCGAGACGGCAAACAAGTGGATGCCCTACGTCAGCTCCTATCTCAACTACACGGGCACGGCAAAGCTCACGGCAGCCGAGGTGAAGAAACGCTTCTATGAACTGGCGTGCAAATACAACGTAACCGTTGACGAGACACGCACTGTAGTGTCGCTCTCCGGACTGAACGAAAACATGAAGCCGGCACTCGCTCTGCTCGAGGATCTGCTCAACAACGCAAAGCCCGACAACGAAGCCTACAGGAAATTTGCCGATGCACAGCTGAAGAGCCGCAAGGACTACAAGACCAGCCAGCGCATCAACTACAGTGCCCTGCGAGCCTACGGCTTCTATGGCGCATACAACTCATTCCTCAACATTCCCGACAGTGCCGAACTCGTGAACGCCGACCCGAGCATGCTCACCGGCATGCTCGCGAAACTCTCCGGCTACAAGCACCGTGTGATGTATTACGGCCCGATGGCCGAGAAAGACTTCGTGGCCTTCATCAACAAGAACCACCGCACGGCAAAGACTCCCGCCGACTGCCCGGCAGGAAAGGAATACCAATACACGCGCACCAACGGCAACGAGATTATGATCGCGCCCTACGATGCCAAGAACATCTATATGGTGCAATACAACAACGAGGGCAAGAAGTGGAATGCCGACGAGCAGCCCACAGTGGAACTGTTCAACGAATATTTCGGCGGCGGCATGAACGGCGTGGTGTTCCAGGAACTCCGCGAGACACGCGGCCTTGCCTACAACGCATACGCCGAGTTCTTGACTCCGGACAAGAAAGACATCGACGACATAGCCTACACCTACATAATTACGCAGAACGACAAGATGGCCGACTGCGTGCGCACGTTCCACGAGATACTCGACAGCATACCGCAGTCGCAGAAGGCGTTTGACCTTGCCAAACAGGCACTCCTGAAACGCATCGCGTCGGCACGCACGACAAAGGCCAGCATCTTCTTCGCTTACATCTCGGCACAAAAGCTCGGCATCGACTACGACATCAACCGCAAGGTGTATGAGGAAGCTCCGGCACTCACACTGGGCGACATCGTGAAATTCGAGAAGCAGAACATGGCCGGCAAGCAGTGGCGATACATGATTCTCGGCAACGAGAAAGACATCGACATGAAAGCCCTTGAGAAGATTGGGCCTGTGAAACGCCTGTCATCCGAAGATATTTTCGGATATTAAAGTATAACGGAAAAACGGGGAAAAGAAAACTCTGTTGCCTGCCGCCGCAAGTGGCTGCACGGCACAACATGAACAAACCTGAGGGGGCATGACCTGCATTGGCGGGACATGCCCCTTTGCCATTGCCTTTTCATCGGTTTTAGGTATTGCACACGATTGCGAAACGCGCTAATTTTGCGTTCACGAAACAATCAGAAAAAGCATACAGTTATGACACAGGCAGAAGCAACACCCATCGACATGAAGGTGCTCATGAACCACATCTACGAATATAAGAAAGGTGTGCGGCGCATGGTGCTGTTCACATTCAACAAGAAATATGAGGATGCAGCCACACGCAGACTCGAAAGCCAGAACATAAGCTACATCATACAACCCATCGGCAACGACCGGCTCAACCTATTCTTCGGCCGCAAGGAATGCCTCGATGCCATACGACTAATAGTAACGCGCCCACTCAATGAGCTTACTCCCGAAGAAGATTTCATTCTCGGTGCAATGCTGGGCTACGATATCTGCATGCAATGCGAACGCTACTGCGAGCGCCGCAACCATTGTCGGCAATGCCGGGAAGCATGAAATGCCGTAGCCGTTTCCCTATACATGTACCGCAGTTACAACACCGTTTCACCACCTCCTATGCAGATAACAGAAACGAACAGAGCAATGCGAAATTCTTACGATTTCTTAGTTTAACCCCACTATTTACTGATTCCTACCATAAAGTAGGCCGTTTATTGATTAAATTTGCACATAACCTCTTTTATTCATATCTTTGCATCAGAAAAATTAAGGACAGAATAATTAGAGAGTTAAGTTCCTCTTTCAGCCACCGGGAGAGCCTCTCAAACGAAAGGCAATCCCGGCGGCGAAAAGAAGACACCGCAACAGGCAACTGTCAGGATACAGCCGCGAGCCGCACCGAAGACAGACAAAGCCTGGCAACAGAGAACAAGAATTTTGCATAATAAATAAAGATAGATTACGTTTCATACACATTCAAGCAATGTTTTATTCAGAAAAAGCATTAAGGTTAATATCATTACTTTCACACAGCGGTGGGATTTAAGTTAATGAAAGAATTTTGTTGTTGATTAATACGTTTTCGAGAGAAAATTTTAGTCCGACGGGGCATAGTGATATGTTCCCGTCTTTTTTTGTGCCCGTGCGCCAGCCGCACTGGCCACTATGCCGCAAGGCAGCCTCATTTGAATGATGAAAATTTTGCCGTTAGCGCATTTTCAGCTAACTTTGCACAACATTCTTCCGCACCATGCGGAAACATTTCACCCAAGAAACAACCAACCGACAATGAGAATAGGAATAATCGTGGCAATGGACAAGGAGTTTGCCCAGCTGCAGACCCTTGCCGAAGACAAGCGCACGCAGAACTGCAACGGTCGCGATTTCGTGCTCGGACGCATAGGCAACAACGATGTAGTGATGCAGCAGTGCGGCATAGGCAAGGTGAACGCGGCAGTGGGCGCGGTGGAGATGATTGACACTTTCCACCCCGACCTCGTGATATCCACCGGAGTGGCTGGCGGAGCCGACACGCGGCTTAACGTGGCCGAAGTGGTGGTGGGCACCGAATGCCGCTACCACGACGTGTATTGCGGCGAGGAATGTGCCTACGGACAGGTGCTCGGCATGCCCGAAGCTTTTGCCGCCGACAAGGCACTCGTGGAAAAAGCCACATCGCTTGGCTGCGCCACACGCGTGAACGCCGGACTGATAGTCACCGGCGACTGGTTTGTGGACAGCCGCGAGAAGATGCAGTCGATACTCGACAAGTTTCCACAGGCCATGGCAGTAGACATGGAAAGCTGCTCGATAGCACAGACATGCCACACGCGCGGCGTGCCGTTCATAAGCTTCCGCATAATAAGCGACATCCCGCTGAAGGACAACAAGGCACAGATGTATTTCGATTTCTGGGCGCGCATGGCCGAAGGGTCGTTCGAGGTGACAAAGGCTTTCCTCGCATCCCTGTAAAAGAACACGCCGCATTGCATTGAAAAACAAAAAAGGAAAATATGGAAAAGATACCGAGTTTCACAATCAACCACAACCGTCTGCTGCGCGGCATATATGTTTCGCGCAAGGACAACATCGGCGGCGACGTGGTGACAACGTTCGACATACGCATGAAAGAGCCCAACCGCGAGCCTGCACTGCACCCCGGCGCGCTGCACACCATTGAACATCTTGCGGCCACCTACCTGCGCAACGATGCCGAATGGAAAGACCGCATAGTGTATTGGGGTCCTATGGGATGCCTCACGGGCAACTATCTGCTCATGCGCGGCGACCTGCAACCGGCAGACATCGCAGAACTCATGAGGCGCACCTTTGCTTTTGTGGCCGACTTTGAAGGCGAAATACCGGGAGCTGCACCCAAAGACTGCGGCAACTGGCTGCTGCACGACCTGCCAATGGCACGCTGGGAGGCACGCAAGTACCTCACCGAAGTGCTCGACTGCATTACCGACGACAGCATGAACTATCCCACACAAGACTGACAGTGGGTCTGGCCAAAAACGCTTCGAGGGCGTGCCAAAACAACGGCACGCCCTCGAAGCGTTTTATGAAACGGCGTTTCAGAGCTTGAAGCGGTAGCCTGCGCTTAAGGCAAGCACCTGATTTTTCGTTCCTGCCACTCCTGCGTTGCGTATGGTTTGAAGCAAACCTACATTGTAGCGCACGTCAAGGATTACATTGCAATATTCATAGGATATGCCTACTGGTATTGCCACATCCATTGCTCTGGCATCTATTTTTGTCTCTACTTTCTCGGGCGTGCCGTAAGTTACATTACCTGCTTCATCACGCGTGAAATCGCTTGTGGTGTATTCTGTCTTGGCATTCATGTTGAAACCGAGCTGCACTCCCACCTTGACGGCAAGGTTTTGCGCAACATAGCAACTCACAAACAACGGCACATTAATGTAGTCGAGCTTTGTGGAGGCATCGCTGAATCCCTTATACTTGCTGGTTTTCCCGTTCTCTATGAGTATGGAGTTGTTTGAATAACGGCATCCCTGCTGCGAATAGCAAGCTCCGAGCGAAACTGCCACACACGGCAACGCCTGCCATTCAAGGTCGAATCCGGCGAGCAGTCCGGCCTTCATCTTCGCCGTGTTTGCAACGGTTTCGTCGCCGGAGGAGCTATAAATCACATCGCCTTTATTGCTTGACAGATTAAGCCCGACGCGCGGAATGACCGAGAAAGTCCCCATCGCGGGCTGGGCCGATGCCAACGTTGCCGTAAGAAGCAAAGCCGGCAACAACAATTTATTTTTCATCTTTTGCACTTTGGTTTTTGTTCTGTAGTTTTTCATTCGCGAAGAGCCTTTACAACGGCCTTGCAACAAGGCCGCAAAACCTCTCCTCCACATTATTATAAACGCCGCAGTGCCGTTATTATTGCATTGCAGCACCATTCATTGCCACAAAAAAACCCGCGCCGCAGTGCCTTTTCGGGACAACCGCAGCGCGGGCTATATAGCATAGCGGGCTTGACGTCGGCAGTGCCGGTACATCAGCAGCTACGAAACCAGTTGATTTCAGTCTTTGTTGGCACGCTTGCGCTCCTGATGGTCGAGAATGGCCTTGCGCATGCGCATGTTCTTCGGAGTCACTTCTACAAGCTCGTCCTCCTTTATATATTCAAGGCATTCCTCCAGACTCATCACCGTCTTGGGTATGACGCGTGCCTTTTCGTCGCTTCCGCTGGCGCGCACGTTGGTGAGCTGCTTTGCCTTTGTCACGTTAACCACAAGGTCGTTGTCGTGCACATGTTCGCCTATCACTTCGCCGTAATACACTTCCTCACCCGGATCGATGAAGAATTTGCCACGGTCTTGCAGTTTGTCGATACTGTAAGCATAAGCCGTGCCGGTTTCGAGTGCAATCATCGAACCGTTGAGACGGCGCTGTATCTCGCCCTTATAAGGTTGGTATTCCTTGAAGCGGTGAGCCATAATGGCCTCACCCTGGCTTGCGGTGAGCACGTTGGTACGCAGTCCGATGATACCGCGCGAGGGTATGTCGAACTCTATGTCCACACGGTCGCCCATTGTCTGCATCGATGTCATCTCGCCCTTGCGGCGTGTCACCATGTCAATCATCTTCGACGAGAATTCCTCGGGAACGTTGATTGTAAGTTCCTCGATAGGTTCGCACTTCACACCGTCGATTTCCTTATATATAACCTGCGGTTGGCCCACCTGCAGTTCATAGCCCTCACGGCGCATCGTCTCAATAAGAACCGAGAGATGCAACACTCCGCGTCCGCTGACAATCCACTTGTCGGTAGTGTCCTCAAACGGTTTTACGCGCAGGGCGAGGTTCTTCTCAAGTTCCTTCTGCAAGCGGTCGTTTATGTGGCGCGAGGTCACGAATTTTCCTTCCTTGCCGAAGAAAGGTGAATCGTTTATGGTGAACAGCATGCTCATCGTAGGTTCGTCGATGGCAATGGGCGGCAGTGGCTCGGGATTTTCGAAGTCGCAAATGGTGTCGCCAATCTCGAAACGCTCCAAACCTACAATGGCGCAGATGTCACCGGAGTGCACCTCGGGAACTTTTTTCTGACCCATTCCCTCAAACACATGCAGTTCCTTTATGCGTGTTTTCTCCACGGTTCCGTCGCGGTGGGCAATGGTTGTGTTCATGCCTTCGGTGAGAGTTCCACGGTGAACGCGCCCCACGGCTATACGTCCTGTGTAGCTTGAATAGTCGAGCGAGGTGATGAGCAGCTGCGGAGTGCCCTCAAGCACTTTCGGCGCGGGTATCACCTCGACGATTCTGTCGAGCAAATAGTCGATATTGTCAGTGGGTTTCTTCCAGTCTTCGGCCATCCAACCGTTCTTTGCCGAACCGTACACTACGGGGAAATCCAACTGGTCTTCGGTGGCATTGAGCGAGAACATGAGGTCGAACACCATTTCATACACCTCCTCGGGACGACAGTTGGGCTTGTCAACCTTGTTCACCACGACGATGGGCTTGAGCCCTATCTGCAAGGCTTTCTGCAAGACGAAACGTGTCTGCGGCATCGGACCCTCGAAAGCATCGACAAGAAGGATGCAGCCGTCGGCCATGTTGAGCACGCGCTCAACCTCTCCTCCGAAATCGGAGTGCCCCGGAGTGTCAATGATGTTTATCTTTGTCCCTTTCCAGTTAATTGACACATTCTTGGAAAGGATTGTTATTCCTCGTTCACGCTCCAAATCGTTGGAGTCCAAAACCTGTCCGCTGTTATCCTGACCTTCACGGAAAAGTTTTCCCGCCAGCATCATCTTGTCCACAAGTGTGGTCTTGCCATGGTCGACATGGGCAATAATCGCAATGTTCCTAATGTCTTGCATTTATCTATACCTTAAAAAACTGGATGCAAAGTTACGAATATTAATCCATATTCGGCACGCGCCACATGTTATTTTATTGTTTTAAGTGGCAGCAAAAAAACATGCCAACTCATTCTTTCACCGCCACTAAAGCGGTTTATGCGGCATTCAGGCACGCCGTTTGACGGTTTCTTTGCAAAAATAAGTTAATTTAACGGCAAAACGCCCAAGCCCGAACATGTTTACGGGGAAAAAGTGGTAACTTTGCATCCGCATTTAGCAAAACATCATATTTTAAACACCAAAAAGTTCTATGTATTTAGATCAAGCAAAAAAACAAGAGATCTTTGGACAATACGGAAAGTCTAACACTGATACTGGCTCGGCAGAGAGTCAGATAGCATTGTTCTCATACCGTATTTCCCATTTGACGGAACATCTTAAGAAGAACCGTAAAGATTATACTACCGAACGTTCGCTTACCCAGCTGGTAGGAAAACGCCGTGCATTGCTCAACTACCTGTACGACCGCGACATCAACCGCTACCGTGCAATCATCAAGGCCCTCGGCCTGCGCAAGTAATGCAAAGCAAAGCTTAAGAAACACAAATCCCGGATACCGCAAAGATGTCCGGGATTTTTTTGTATACATACTTTTCGTGCGAAGGCAAGCCCGACAACCATTTCCCAAGTTGTGGGACACCGACAATCTGAAGCAAGAACCTGTCTGCCGCAGCAGCCCGAACCATGACGGCAGACATCGCACGGCAACAAAAAAATCTCCGCAACTGGCCGAAGCCGCGTTGCGGAGATTTCATTTTACAGTTGCCGGACAAGAGCCCGGGCCACTTGCATTATTTCACAACCACCTTGCTTGTGGTGTTGCCCACCTTTACAAGATAGAGGCCAGACTTCAATGCTATTGTTGCATTGCCCTTCACGTTGCCATGGAAAGCCGTGGCACCTGCTGCGGTGCAAACCTTCACGGCAGCTCCGTTGGCACCGTTCACCTTGATGCATCCCTTGCCGGCTGCAACACCAACAAGACCGTTGTCGGCTGTATCGATGCCCACTGTGCCCACCGAAGCGGTATTGGAGAGGCCAGAGTCGCCTGTTGCGTAAGAAACAATCACATTGTAGGTGTGGTATCCGTCGCCCACATTGGCATCGGTGTATGAAGTTGTCTTGGAATCAAGCTTCTTAAGGAGCTTGCCGTCACGGTAAACATTGTAGCCAATGATCTTCAAAGCGGCCGTGCGATAGGTGAAGTCATCAACACCAAACCAGAAAGGCTCATAGCCGTAAGATGTTGTAGAGCCTGTGGTTGTGTGAACTACTGCCACATATTTAGCTCCCTCGGGAACGTCAACGCTGAACTTGGTCCAGTCGCAGGTTGCCTCAAGATTCTCTTTCAGTTTTATAAACGAGTTAACGTTGGTGTCGTCCTCTGAGTAGTAAACGTCGAATGTTTCAGGACCGCCGCTGGGGCTGCTCACGCCTGCGTTAACTTCGTCGCTCGGAGAGAATGCGTAGAACGTCACAGTCTGCTCCTCGCCCGAGAGTTCGGGAGTGATGAGCCAGTCGCTTGTAGGCGTGCCAGTGTCGATGGTTGCACTGCAGCTTCCCATATACTGCTTGCCGCTGTGTGCGCCGAATATCGACGCGAACTGCTCAAGGTTGCTTCCCGACAGACCAGTTGTGGCATACGGGTTGAACACTACATAAGACATTGCGTTGCCCATGCCCTGGAACGAAATACCGCCGAAGGTGTATGTGCCTGCCTTGTCGCCGTCGTAGAGAGTCCAGTCGCCGACCTTTGCCGAAGCAAACGGGTCGTAGTTTTCAAACGTTTCTGTAACCTCTGCATTCTCGGTGTTCTTCTCGCTCCATGTGAGCACGGCATCGCTGCCGTTCATCGAAGCGGCCAAGTCGTCAACAGAAGGCAGTGAAGAGAATGTCACCTCCACTACAGCCTCACTGGTAACATTGTTGTCCATAAGCTGGTCGCCATCCCATTCCACCTCGCCGTATGTAACGAAGCTCTTCTCGTTGAGAGCGGGAGTGTATGCAAACTCATACTCTTTCGAATCGCCAGAAGCAAGACCCTCGGTCTCCTCCTGTGTTTCCACGAGCTTGTTGTTTACATAAGCATGCACCTTGTAGTTGTTGGCTGCAGAGAGACCGAGGTTGCGCACCTTCACAACGATGCTGGCACTCTTGCCTGCCTGAGCTCTTGCAGGAGCATCGAGCGAAGCTTCGAGGTTGTTGTTCACTGCATCGAAAATGCGCACTTGGTCGATTGTTACTGTCGTTTCTTCGCTTACAGCCTCGAAATAGGGGCACAGATAGCCGTTTGTGATGCCTGCCGTAGAGAACTCGGTAAGGTCGAACGATGCTGTGCGCCATCCCTCGTTGCCATCAAGCGAAGAGTAGTCAACGCTGCCAACAGGCAGCAAAGTCTGTCCGTTGCGCTTCACATAAACGTTGATTCTGCCGTCGCTGCCAGGATAAGCATAGTAAGCAAACGAGAGAGTCGGGTTGGCAGCGTTGCTCACATCCACCTTCGGGCCATCGAGACGAGCCGATGTTGCCACGTTGGAAGGCACGAAATAGATAGAGCCGTTGTCGCCGTCGGCCGACGAAGTGGAAAGTCCGAAGCGTCCTGCATAGCTCGAAGCAATGGCCCACGGGCCCTTGGTGAGCGAACCGTTGCTGAACGACTCCTCGTAAGGCAAGCTGTAGGCACCGCCCACAACGAATGTCTCAACACGGGCATAGTCGCTGGTTGCAAGCGTATCGGCAGGAGTGTTTGTCTGTGCATAAACCACATACTGCAGCAAGCTCTGCGCTCCTTCATAAGAGATGCCGCTCACAGTGAGCGAGTTCTTCGTGAGACCTGTTCCGCCGGTAACTTCCTGCAGATAGCCGTAGTAGAGGTTGTACACGCTGTAGTAAAGCTCCGACGTGTCTACATAACCGCCGTGTGCACCGTCTTTCTCGGTAATCGGATCCCATGTGAATGTCACCGTACCGTCGAGGTTGTCATATCCCTTGAAGTTGGTGGGAGTTTTCGGAGTGTCCACACCCACATATACTGTGGCTTTGGCTTCCTCGCTGCGATACTCGTTGGCAGTAACAACCACCGAGTAAGGATGCTCGCCCGTGGTAACGGTCTCGTCCTGCCACTCTATGGCCTCGCCCGGAGCAGGACTTGTATAAGTCTTTATCGCATCAGAAGTGTTGTCGCGGTAAATCTGCACTTTGCTTACCGATGTAAGTGCAGAACCGTTCACGTCCTTTGTCGGAACGGTGAACTTCACCTTCGAGCTGACTGCGCCTTTTGCGCCTACTTCCACAACGAGGTCGGCAACCTTGGCCGGACGCACGCCCTCGGCAGATGCCTCAGTCACCTTTACACCGTTCAGAATGAGGTAGCCGCGCTCCTTGCTGGTGCAGTGGAAACCTATTCGGTAGTTGCCCGAAACGCTCGGGGTGAATGTGCCGTTGAGCACCGTGGGCTGCAATGAGCCTGTCCATGAAAGTGCTGCATTGACTGTCGTTTCGGGAATTACGGTTGTATATTCCGACGGGTCGTCGCCTGTTCCGTAACCTGCAGATATAAGCTGCAGACCGTTGCCGTAATAGAATGCGCTTGTTGCAATCTGATATGTCATTCCTGCCGTGAGTTGCAGCGGCGGAGACACTACCCAGTCGTCGGCAGCCTGTTTCTGGCTGGTGCCGTCATACACCATGAAATTGCCGAGGCCGGTATCGGCGCCCCATACAATTCCGTCGTTGTTCTTGTCCTCCACTGTCCAGACATTGTTCTGGAGATCGCTCTTCCAAGTGTTCCAGATTTCAGTGAACGGGATTTCGTAAGGTGTCGCCGTTGACGCGGTCTGTGCGTTTGCCGGTGTCTGTAGCATGGCCGAAGCAGCCAACAGCCCGGTGCAAAGCGCATAAAGTCTTTTTCCCATAGTTTTGATTGATTTGTTTTTGGTCTTTTTTCTGTCGTGCGCTTGCCGGCGGCGGGTTGCCCCGGCGTGGCGGCAAGCAGCACAACCTTACCTTTTAATTTATATAATGCTCTCTAATTTCCTTTTGTGCGACGGGCTGTCACTTGTTTATGAATTTGCGTCCGCCCTTCACGACTATGCCCTTGGCATTGTCGTCAACACGCTGTCCTGCGATGTTGAACGCGCGATTGTCGGCATTCTTCGTGTCGGCTTTTATGCCGTCGATGGCAGAATACACGTCTTCGCCCTGGAACACCACAATGGGTGTCGTTGAGTTAACGCCGCGCACGCCGTGTATCTGATACTCGCACTTGCGTGTCTTCACGTCAGCCGGAAGTTCATCGCATACAAACCGTGCCACGGCAATGCCGTAATCGGCATAGGTCTGATAGTCAACCGAAACGCTCTTCACCCAGTCGGCTCCGCCCACGAGGGTATAGTTTGCGTTGCCCTCGGCATCTTTCCAGTCGCTGTTGAGCGAAAGCACAGCACCGGCAAACTGGTTCTGCGTGTCGGCCACGGCCTGGCAGGACGTTCCCGAGTCGTTCACCTTCACGATGCCATAGTTTCCGTCACCGTCGAGATAGGGGTTGCAATAGTCATACATGGCCGAGAATGTAGTGCGCAATGCCACGTTGTCGTCGCCATAGAGGTTTATGTAGGCAGAGTTTCCGCTCTCGTCGGTCCATGTTCCCATTGCCGACTCCATGTTCTCAAAGTAGTAGGGCACGCGGCTGAGTGTGATGCCTGCATCCACGCCATCCTGATTGAAGCCGTAAACCACAACCGAGAAAGGTTCGTCAATGATGAATCCCTTGGCCTTACCGTCAACCTTCTGCGTGAAGACGAGGTTGAACGAGTTGAAATAAACGTCGCCGCTGCGCATGCTGCCAATGTCGCGCACGCTGTCGGCGGTGCAGGTGAGTTCTGCCAATATCTTGTTGCCCGGAATCTTCGCGCCGCTTTCCGTGGTCATTATGTCGCGCACCACCATTTTCAGTTCCTTGCCTGTGGCTACGGGCACATATTCCTTTGAAACGGCCTGCATGAAGATGTCCTCCACCCACAGCGGTGCCATAGGCTTCGGATAATTCTGGTAAACGCCCGTACAGGTGTATGTCTTGCCACCGTTTGCAAATGTGCCGGTGCCATAGAGATAGTCAGACGAAAGCGCGCCCACTGCCACAACGCTCACATGGTCGTCGGTAAATCCCACGGGCTGCACACGCCGTCCGGCCTGGTCTTCGCCGCTCAATATGCGCGTATAATAATAAGGTGAAGCATATTCGTTGCCGTTGCCCCAGTATTCGTTGTCCTCACAGAGGGTGAAAGAGTCGGTAGCGCACACTATCGTGGGGGCTGCATCCCTTCCGTTGAACGTGCTGCGCAGATAGAAATTGTCGTCGGCATCAGAATAGAATGCGTCGCCGGTTTTGCCTGTGCGGTCATACGAGGTGCAGTCGCCATACCAGTCAAATGTGTTCTGGTGCCAGAACACCTGGCCGGTGCCGGTTGTCACTTTCTTGAACTTGACATACTGAAACGGCGGCACGACAGCATACGACGATCCCCAAAGCTGACCGTAGCGGTCGTAACCCTGGAACAGCATGCCTTCGGGATTTGCATAATAAACCGATTTAGCCTCGGCGCGTGCCGCAGAAGCCTTTGCCTTCACACCGACAGATGCCACTGCACGCACATCAAACTTGTGGTTGCAGAAATTGCGCACTCCGTCGGCAAACGGTTGGGCGTTAATTCCCACTGTAACCGCCGTGAAAGCAGCGGTCAGGAGTAAAGATTTTTTCATAAAGCAATATTGTTAATATATGGAAGCGAATTAAATTTTTGCAAACTTAGCTATATTTTGGTTTATTCCCAAATAAATATTGACTTTTGTTTCAACAATTTCTCTGTTTTTTACAAATCAAAAGCGACAGTTGCCCATTTGCGACAAAATGTGAAGCCGATGCCACTGTGCGCCGCCCCTACAAGTCCCCAACTCTCAAAAATATAAACCGCAGACTTTTTTCACCGTCACTTAGTTTTGTATTGTCTGACATTTGCACTAACTTTGCACAACAAACCGTATTAAGGTGGACTGTTGAAGCAATTCCACCTCAAACAATTAAACGTTTACAAACAATGAAGACATTGAAAAAATGGCTGCCCGACCTGTTGGCAGTTCTGCTGTTCGCGATTATCGCGTTTGCCTATTTCTTCCCGGCAGACACCGAAGGCCGCATCCTTTACCGCCACGACTCGTCGGCAGGACGGGGCGCAGGCGAGGAACTCACACAATACTACCAGCGCACGGGAGAGCGCACACGGTGGACCAACTCGCTCTTCGGCGGCATGCCCACCTACCAGATGGCCCCGTCATACGACAGCCAGCAGGTGCTCAACACCGTGGGCAAGTTCTATCACCTGTGGCTGCCCGAAAACGTGTGGTATGTCTTTGCCTACCTGTTGGGCTTCTACATCTTGCTGCGTGCGTTCGATTTCCGCCGCGAACTGGCAGTGCTCGGTTCCATAATATGGGCATTCAGCAGCTATTTCTTCATTATTATTGCCGCCGGACACATCTGGAAAGTCATTGCCCTGGCCTATCTGCCGCCAATGATTGCGGGCATAGTGCTCGCCTACCGGGGCAGATACCTGTGGGGATTTGTGGTCACGGGGCTCTTCACCGCACTTGAAATACAGGCCAACCATGTGCAGATGACCTACTACTATCTGTTTATCATTCTCTTCATGGTCATTGCCTACCTCGTCGAGGCCGTGCGTTCACGGCAGCTCGCACGGTTCGGCAAAGCCACTGCCGTGTGCTTCGTGGCCGCCGCAATAGGCGTTGCGGCCAACCTGAGCAACCTTTATCACACATGGGAATACACCCATGAGTCGATGCGCGGAAAGAGCGAGCTTGTGAAGAAGAACTCGGCCAACCAGACATCGAGCGGACTCGACCGCGACTACATTACGCAATGGAGCTACGGCATCGACGAGACATGGACACTGCTCGTGCCCAACGCCAAGGGCGGAGCTTCGGTTTCGCTCGCGCAGAACGAGAAGGCCATGGAAAAAGCCGACCCGCAGTTCTACCAAATCTACCAGCAGCTGGGCCAGTACTGGGGCGACCAGCCCGGCACAAGCGGCCCGGTTTATGTAGGGGCTTTCGTGCTCATGCTCTTCATTCTCGGCCTGTTCATAGTGAAAGGTCCCATGAAATGGGCACTCCTTGCAGCCACGGTGCTCTCCGTGCTGTTGTCGTGGGGACACAACTTCATGTGGTTCACCAACCTTTTCATCGACTATGTGCCCATGTATGCCAAGTTCCGCACAGTGGCATCGATACTCGTCGTAGCCGAGTTCACCATTCCGTTGCTCGCCATGCTCGCCCTGAAGAAAATCGTTGACACGCCCGATTTCTTCTCACAGAAGATTTGTCTGCGCCTCGGCGCCAAGTCGCATCCCATAGCAACGCGCACCGCCACCAACGCACTGTGGCTTTGGGTGAGCTTCGCCGCCACCGCCGGAATGGCCCTGCTGTTCATCGCCGCGCCGTCGCTGTTCTTCGGCGACTATGTGTCGGCAACCGAAATGCAGGCCATGAAAAACATACCCGGAGAATATCTCGGCCCGCTGCTTGCCAACCTGCGCACCGTGCGCGAGTATATATTCACCGCCGACTGCTGGCGTTCGGTCATTGTAGTGGCCGTGGGAACTGCCCTCCTGCTGCTGCACCGCTACCACAAGCTCGGCACACGCTATGCCGTGGGCGGCATAATCGTGCTCTGCCTCATCGACATGTGGCAGGTGAACAAACGCTATCTCAACGACGACATGTTTGTTGAGCGCAGCGTGCGCGAGACTCCGCAGCAGATGACTGCCACCGACCAACAGATACTCCAGGACAAGACTCCCGACTACCGCGTGCTCAACCTCGCGTCAAACACCTTCAACGAGAACGAGACTTCGTTCTACCACAAGTCAATCGGAGGCTACCACCCTGCCAAACTGCGCCGCTACCAGGAATTGATAGAGCAATACATAGCTCCCGAAATGCGCGGAATGATGTCGGCAATAGCCCAGGCGCAGGGCGACATGACACGCGTGCCAGGCGACAGTATCTATCCGGTGCTCAACATGCTCAACACCAAATGGGTGATACTGCCGTTGCAGAACAACCAGACTGCACCGCTGCAGAACCCTTACGCATTCGGCAACGCATGGTTTATCGACCGCATAAAATATGTTGACAATGCCAACAAGGAGCTTGACGGCGTTGGCGAAATTGACTTGCGCCACGAAGCAGTGGCCGACTCCAAGTTCAGCGAAACGCTCGGCAATGCCGTGGCACAAAACGGCACATCGGTGGTGAAGCTGCAAAAATACGAGCCTAACGAACTGTCCTACTCCGTGGAGTCGGCAAAGGGCGGCATAGTGGTGTTCTCCGAGATTTACTATCCGGGATGGACTGCCACCGTCGACGGTGCCGACGTGCCCGTGGGACGCGTCAACTACGTCCTGCGCGCCATAAACGTGAAGCCCGGCAAGCATTCAGTGGTGCTCACGTTCAAGCCTTCGTCGGTAACACACACCGAGACCACCGCCTACATTGCCTACCTGCTTCTCGCCCTGGCAATAATTGCAGGCATTGTGGCCGAACGCCGCAAAACCATGAAAAACGCCGCCAAGGCATGACAACCAACGGCATGCCCCGGGCATGCTGACATATACAACTGAAAAACGGGAGAAAAGCAAATATAGCTTTTCTCCCGTTTTTCTTTTTGCATTGCCCCGTGAAACGCACAAGACCTGTGTTTCCACGCCCAATGGAGCGCAACTGAAAGTCCGGGCCGGTGTGGGGCTCCTCAGCCCGCAACAGTAACAAAACCTTACCCACCGCCTTGCGAAAGTCGCGCGGCAGTGCCGTTACGGCGTTATTGGTCTTCACCTTACCATGCACGAAGCCGACATTCGGAAGTCCAAACCTGCCGGTAAAAAGGAAAGCCGTCTCCGTGCAAAGCTGAAGATACGCCCCTTATGCCGGACTACGGGCTGCGAGCATGGCTGCGGCTGCATGCCATTGCCATTCAACCCGTTGTTGTCGTTTGCAAAGTTAGCGGTTTGGCAATGCTGCCACAATACCTAAAAATAACTATTTTGCCCTCCTGCCTAGGGCGTTCAAAAACTGAATTGTTTTTGCGTTAATAAAAAAGCATAAAGCCCTAGCCAATCATAGCTCTGAAAGAGCGCAACGGTCGTAGCCCAGTGTGAGCCGTTTGCCCCGGCAAACGGTGTAACCCTGGGTCTAAACGACAAATGCAAGGTCTGGCCTGTAAGGTCAGCACCGCTGGTAACGACCCCATGTTGTTGTGCTGACCTTTCAGACCATCCGCCATCTCTGGACCGTGAAAGCCCGGGTTACAGATGTCACTGCGTTCCCTCTTCACCCCGGGCTACGGTCGTTGCGCCCCTCCGGGGCTGATAGCGGTCTCAAGCTTTTTGCCTATTTTGAACACCCTACCTCCTGCCCGCAAAGAAGGCGCAAAAAGAAAACCTCCGCCCCACCCGGAACAATTGCCGTGTGAGGCGGAGGCTGCGGAGAGCACGGCTGGAGCGGTAGCCACCGACAGCCGTGCCATGTGGCAGTTGCCTTATTTCAAACCGTTTCTTGAGAACGAATAAGGAGCGTCGCCGTCTGCCGTGCCGCGCTGGCGGTTGGGCTGCGATGCCATGTCAAACGTTATGTTTCCGCCCTTCATAAGGTCGGCATAGGTCACATAGTTCTTTGTCCACGGCGTGCCGTTCACATCCATGGCATTCACATAGCGGTTGATGTCGCTGTTGCCGCGTGCCGTGATGTCGAGCGTCTTGCCGTTTTCAAGGTGCAGCAGCATCTTGTCGAAATACGGAGTTCCGAGCACATACTCGCCCGAACCGGGGCATACGGGATAGAAGCCCATGGCCGAGAACACATACCATGCCGATGTCTGGCCGTTGTCCTCGTCGCCACAATAGCCGTCGGGGTTGGCGTTGTACATGCGGTCCATAACCTCGCGCACCCAGTATTGTGTCTTCCAAGGCTCGCCCGAGTAGCCGTAGAGGTAAATCATGTGCTGTATGGGCTGGTTGCCGTGGGCATAGTTGCCCATGTTCATTATCTGCATCTCGCGTATCTCGTGTATCACCGAGCCGTAGTAGCTGTCGTCGAACAATGGCGGCACATTGAACACGGAGTCGAGCATCTGGTTGAAAACTTCCTTTCCGCCCATAAGGTCGATGAGTCCCTGCGGGTCGTGGAACACCGACCATGTGTAGTGCCACGCATTTCCCTCGGTAAAGGCGTCGCCCCACTTGAGCGGCGAGAACGGAGTCTGGAACTTGCCGTCCTTGTTGCGTCCGCGCATGAGGTTGGTTTCCTTGTCAAACACGTTGCGGTAGTTGAGTGCATGGCGGCGATACGGCTCCAGCTCTTTTTTCGACTTGCCGAGAGCCTTTCCCAACTGGTAGATGCACCAGTCGTCGTAGGCATATTCCAAGGTGCGTGCCACGTTCTCGTTTATCTTCACGTCGTAGGGCACATAGCCGAGTTTGTTGTAGTATTCGTAGCCTTTGCGGCCTGTCGACGACACCGAGGGGTGCACTGCGTTGGCTCCGTGCGTCACGGCTTTCCACAGGGTTTCCACGTCATATCCGCGCAATCCGTTCAGATAAGCGTCGGCAACGATTGATGCCGAGTTGTTGCCCACCATGCAGTCGCGGTGTCCAGGGCTTGCCCACTCGGGCAAGAATCCGCTTTCGTTGTAGGCGTTCACAAGTCCGGCCTGCATCTTCTCGTTCATCGATGGATAGACAACATTGAGCAACGGGAACAGACAACGGAAGGTGTCCCAGAAGCCTGTATCGGTGAACATGTAGCCCGGCAGCACTTTTCCGTTGTACGGAGAGTAGTGCACGGTCTGCCCAGCGGCATCAACCTCATAAAAGCTGCGCGGGAAAAGCACCGAACGGTATAGGCACGAATAGAAAGTGCGCAAATGGTCGATGTCGCCGTCCTTCACTTCCAAGCGTCCGAGCACGTCGTTCCAAGTCTTGCGGCCGCGCGCCTTCACCTGATCGAAGTTGTCGTCGCCAAGTTCCTTTAGGTTGAGCATGGCCTGCTGCTCGCTGATGAACGACGATGCCACGCGCACGTTTACCTGCTCGCCGCGCCGTGTCTTGAAGCCCACAATGGCACCGGCATGCTTGCACGCTGCCTCGGTGAGGCTGGTCTTCAAGCTGCCGTTAACCACGGCAGTGGTATAGGCAAACGGTTTGTCGAACTTCATCACAAAGTAGTTCTTGAAATTGTCGGGCACGCCGCCGCTGTTCTTTGTTGTCCATCCCACAATCATATTCTCGCCGGGCAGAACCTTCACATAGCTGCCTCCGTCGAATGCATCCACCACGATGTAGGCGTTGTCGGTTTCGGGGAAGGTGACACGCAGCATTGCCGCACGCGATGTGGGCGCGATTTCGGTAACAACGTCATAGTCGGCCAGATAGGTGCGGTAGTAATAAGGTGTGGCCACTTCGGCCTTGTGCGAGAACCACGAGGCGCGTTGGTCTTCGTCGAACACGGGTTTGCCTGTCACGGGCATTATCGCAAACTGCCCATAGTCGTTTATCCACGGACTCGGCTGGTGGGTCTGCTTGAATCCGCGTATCTTGTCGGCCGTGTAGACATAGGCCCAGCCGTCGCCCATTTTGCCTGTTTGCGGTGTCCAGAAATTCATTCCCCACGGCATGGCCACGGCGGGATAGGTGTTGCCCGTTGACAGGGAGTGTTTCGACTCCGACCCCACGAGCGTGCTGACATAATCAACCGGTTCATAGTTTTTTGACACGCCGACGCACACCGATGCCAACGCTATCAAAACGGTAAACAGATGTCTTTTGTTCATAATGTTTATTTAGTGATTGGTTTTTATTGTGCGAAGATACGGCAAAAATCTGACATTTCGGGCACTCTCAGCATGCATTTAATTCTTTTTTAGCCAAATGGTTGTTTTTAACCAAACGGCGGTGCAACGGCATTGCCCCGACACGGAAAGGCCATGAAGGCGGTGTGTGTTGCCGTCTTCATGGCCTTTTCTTCCGTTGTGTGTTGTCATGGCATAATGTGCATGTGCCTTTTCCGGCGCATTCTGCGCAGCGGCGGCAATAAGGATTGACTTTCAGTTTCTTCTGTGTGTGTGTGGCGTGTGCATTCGCGCAGTATCGCTCTCGCAGTGTGGCCCGACGGCAAAGAGGCACAGAATGCCGCACCGCCCGGTTTCGGTTCATTCCGTTTCCTTCAACCGCCAAACCGCGACGGCATCGTCAACGGAAATCCTTCAAGCAATCTTTCTGCCCTAAAGAGGCCGTTGTGCATTCATCAAATAATTCATTACCTTACATTACCAAATCTACAAAAAGTGTGTTTTTCTTTCAATTCGCCATAACGTCGCCGTGCTTCTGTCTCGCGACATGCACGCCGGTTTTGTTCTGATGCAAAGAAAGCATTTTCGGCGCGAGCAGCCAACCACACGCTGTTCAAATATTGCAAAGAACAGGTCAATGAATGGTTATTGTCATTTTTTGAACAGATTTTCCGCATATCAAGGCATTTTGCAATGTCCAAGAAACAACTTAAGAAGGTCGTGTCTTGCCCATGATGAAAAAAATAAGTAAGTTTGCACCCTACCACAACCACACTACATGCCAGCAATGACCCTTCAACACATTACCGCCACACTCGCCCTTGCCGCTCTGGTGTGCTCATGCGGCGACAAAAGAAACGCCGACAGCAGCACGCTTTTCACCCGCCGCACCTATCCTTATGCCGTGGCCCACGGCAACGGCTACTACTACACGATGCAAGACACCACCACTGCGTGCATACGCCTGTGGCACACTGCCGACCTGCACCGTCTTGCCGACGACACGGGCAAGGTGGTGTGGCAGCCAAACGACACGTCGGGCATGCGCAACATATGGTCGCCAGAGATACACCGCATAAACGGGAAATGGTATATTTATTATGAGGCCGACGACGGAAACACCGACAACCACCACATAAACGTGCTTGAGAACGCCTCGGCCGACCCCATGCAGGGACATTTCACCCACAAGGGCGTGGTGACAACCAACCGGGAGTGGAACTGGAGCATACACCCCTCGACATTCACCGTGAAGGGCCGCCAGTATCTCGTCTGGTCGGGGTGGCCCAAGCGGCGCGCCGAGGAGGAGACACAGTGCATATACATTGCGGCAATGAAAAACCCGTGGACAATAGGTTCTGAACGCGTGATGATTTCGCGACCCGACTATGAGTGGGAACGGCAATGGATTAATCCCGACGGAAGCCGGTCGGCCTACCCCATTTATGTCAACGAGAACCCGGAGCCAGTGATGTCGCGCGACGGGCGGCACATAATAATATGCTATTCTGCCTCGGCCAACTGGACGGTGTACAACGTCACGGGCATGATTTATGCAAGCGTGGACAGCGACCTGCTCAACCCCGCCTCATGGCACAAGCGTGCCACGCCGGTGTTCATGTCGAGGGCCGGGAGCGGTTTTTTCGGGGCTTGCAACGTCAGCATTGTAGGCAGTGCCGACGGCAAGGCCACATGGTTTCTGTATGAAACCAAACGGCAGGAAAACGGCGAATACATAAAGACCATACGCCTGAAACGCATGGAATGGGATGCCGAGGGATTTCCCGTGTTCGGCACGCCGGGCGGCGAATAAAAGGTTTCAGCCTCAGCAGAGGCCGCAGTTGCTGCCATTGTCAGCAACCGTCCTGTCCTGCCTCTGTCGTGGCATTGCGTGCCTGCCATTCCTTTACATAAACCTTTGGCAGCATGCCGTAATGTTGCTTGAAGCACTTGGTGAAGTATGACGCCGAACTGAAACCCACCTTCACCGACACCTCGGCCACACTGTAGCCTTCGGGCAGCAATGCAGCGGCACGCTTTATGCGCTGCACCTTGAGGAAATCCACCGGCGACTGGCCCGTGAGCGACTTCAGTTTGCGGTAGAAGCTCGACCTGCTCATGTTCATCATTCCGGCCATGGAGTCGATGGAGAAGCCCTCGTCGCCCATGTTCTCGTTGAGAATGCGCTGCACGCCCTCCACAAACTGCAGGTTCTGCCGTGTCAGTCCATACTCCGAAGGCTGCACCGCCGCCACGTCGCCGTCGAGTTCAAGCATGCGCTTGTGAAACTCCTGCCGCATGCGCAGCAGGTTGTTTATCTGCAAGTGGAGCTGCTGCATGGAGAAAGGCTTTTCCATATACACGTCGGCCCCGTTTTCCATTCCTTCCACCTTTGCCTCTATCGTGGTCTTGGCCGTAAGCAGAATCACCGGGATGTGCGAGTAAATCATGTCGCCCTTGATGCGGCGGCACAGTTCGATGCCGTCCATTACGGGCATCATCACGTCGCTCACCACCACATCAACGGTTTCTCCGGCAAGCACATTGAGAGCCTCAACACCGTTGGAGGCACGCAGCACCCTGTACCAGTCGTGCATGGCCTCGCACATCATCGACAGCAGTTCGGCATTGTCCTCCACCACGAGCACGCTGAAACTGCGCGTCTTGCCGTCGGCGGCTGCCGCCGACTCGTTCTCCACAACGGCAGGTTCGGCCACCGCCTCATCCTCTGCCGGCGCACTGCCCACCCGTTCAACAGGCAGCAGAAGCTCGAAACACGAGCCGCCGCCGGGCGCATCGCTCACCGAGAGCTGTCCGCCATGCGCCGTGGCCAGAGTCTTGGCATAGGCCAGTCCAAGCCCCGTGCCGAGCATGCTCGCTATCCTGTCGCCGCCCACCTGGTAATACGACTCGAATATCCTTGTTTTCTCGGCATCGGGAATGCCCGGCCCGTCGTCGCTCACGCGCACCGCCACATGTCCGTCGCCGGTGTCGGCCATGCTTATCACTATGCGTGTGCGGGCATATTTCAGGGCGTTGCTCATGAGATTCATGAGTATTTTCTTTATGCAGTCGCGGTCGATTGCAGTCACAATGTCTTCATCGGGCAGGTCGGTTTCCACCCGCTTGCGTTCCAAGTCGCCGTAAGCCTCGAAATAGTAGCACACGTCCTGAAGCAATTCCTTCACCGAGGTGTCGGTCTTGCAAAGCTGTTTTGTGCCGCTCTCGAGTTTCTGGAAGTCGAGCAGCTGGTTGGTTATGCCGAGCAGATAGTTCATGTTGCGGCGTATCACCTCCATATACCGGCGGTCGGTGTCGCTGCGCTTTGTCTGTTCAAGCCGCTCCAGAGGCAACGAGATAAGGCTCAGCGGCGTGCGTATCTCATGCACGAGATTCACGAAGAAGCGTATCTTCTCCTCAAACGACCTTTTCTCCTGGTCGCGGCGCATACGGTCGAGACGCTCGTCGTAGCGTCGACGCAACACGCGTTTGGCTCTCCTTGCGGCAAGCCACGCCAAGCCCACGGCGGCAAGCACATACAACAGGTAGGCCAAGGTGGTGCGATACCACGGCGGCAGCACTTCCACGTCGATTGCCGTCACGTTGTTTCTGTCGCCTGCCTCGCGCAGCACAAACCTGTAGTGCCCCGGCGGCACGTTGGCATAAGTGGCCTCGCGGTTGTCGGTACCGTGAGCCCACTGCCTGTCGAAGCCTTGCAGCATGTATTCATAGCGCACGCCGCGCGACGCGGCGGCACGCGGCGACGAGAAATGCAGCGTGAAGCTGTTGTCGCGGTAGGGCAGCGTCACCTTGCGAGTGACATAAAGCAGGCGGTCGAGCCCGATGTTGCGCAGTTCCGACTTGGAGTCGGCCACATAGGGAAGGCTCACCGACACCACATAGACTGGCGCGTGCTGCCGCACAGCCGTGAGGCGGTCGGGGTTGATGCAGTAGAAGCCGTTCTCGCTGCCGAGCAGCATCTGCCCGTCGGCAAGGTTGAGCGTGGCGGTCTGCATGAGGTGCCCCTGCCACAGGTCGGCCTGACTTGCTATCTGCACCACGGCATCGCCGCGCCCGCCCACAATCTTCACAAGCCCGGCATCGGTAGCTGCCCAGATGTTGCGGCGGCGGTCTTCGGCCACGAAATGCACGTTGTCGTCGATGCCCTGTATGCGCGTGAAGCCCGACGAGGCATTGTCGTAGCGGCACAGGCCGCCGCCCTTGGTGGCGAGCCACACCCGGCCACGGCTGTCGCACATCACACTGCGCAGGGAGTTGCTTGTTATGGAGTTGGGGTTGCGGCTGTCGCAGGCATAGGAGTCAATCTCGTCGCTCTTGGGCCAGTAGCGAAATGCGCCACGGTTGCCGGACGCCGCCCACAGGCAACCGCTTCGGTCTTCGCACAGCGACACATAGTCGGTCATGGAGTTGAGAATCCTGAACGGCAGGAAATGCTCCGAACTGCGATCGAAACGGCATATGCCCCAGTTGGTGGCCACATATATGCGGCCCGCGCGGTTCTTGAAGATGCACCTTATGGTGTTGCTCGTGACAGTGTAGGGGAGTTTTTCGGAGTAGACAAACGACTTCACGCGCCCGGTGGCGAGGTCGATTGTCTTCACCCCATTCTGCTCTGTTCCCACCCAGAGCGTGCCGCCGTCGGCCATGAGCGACGTGACGGCCACATTGCCGATGTTGCCGAAACGCTGCAGAGTGCCGCTGCGCAGACTGTAGCGGTAGAGTCCGCCTGTGGTGCCCACGAAAGCTGCATCGCCGTCGCCCGGACAGAAGCTCGTCACGAGCGACTTCTCGCCGTAGCCCACGTCGGGCAAACTGATGAAGCGGGCAAACACGGGGCGTTTGGGCAGGCAGCACAGTCCGGCACGGTTGGTCATAAGCCACAGGGTGCCGTCGCGGTCGAGCAGCAGGCCGTTGAGGTTCTGGTCGGCAAGGCCGGAAATGCCATCGCCCCCGTCGAGACGGCTGAACTGCAAAGCAACGGTGTCGAAGCGGTAAAGTCCCGCGCTTGTGGCAAGGAGCAGCGAACGGTTGTTCTCGCTCACCATGCCGTTGATAGGCCCGGCAATCGCGGGCGTGGCATAGCGGTCGAACGTGCCCCGGCGGCTGTCGAGCCTGTAAAGTCCGGCATCGGTGGCCACCCATATTCCGCCATTGAGGCAATACACCCCGAGTCGGTTCTTGTCGTTGACATAGCCCGGAATGTGGAACGAGCGCACATGGCGGCCGCTTTGGGTGAACACGTTCACGCGCCCGTCGATGTTGGCCACATACACGTTGCCGTCGTCGCCCTGTGCCGCGCCGCACGCGAAGCCGCCGTTGCGGGAGTCCTGCACGAGGCGGCCCGTCGATGGAGAATAAACAAACACACCCTGCCCGAGCGTGCACACCCACACCTGTCCGCCACGCGTGAGCATCATGTCCTGCACCTGACTGCTCACCACCACGCCATACTCCGTGGCCACCGAGAAGCGCGAGAAGCGGTTGTCGGCACGGTTGAACACATAAAGGCCCACGGTGCCGCCCACGAAGAGGTCGTCGCCGTGTTCGAGGAGCGACATCACCACGTTGTTGCCGTAGGACTTGCTGCCGGTGTTGAAATTGCGGTAGACAATGGACGACACCCCGTCGAAACAGTTGAGACCGTTGGACGTGCCGAGCCACAGGAAACCGTAGCGGTCGCGCAGACCGCAGTTGACGGTATTGTCGGAAAGCCCCTCGGCGGTGGTGTAGCTGCGCAGCACGTTGCGTGCGTCGAGTGTTGCCGCACGGCAAAGCGGCGACAGCGCCACGGCCATGGCCACTGCTGCCGCCACACGGCATAAGCCAAGCAGCCGGCGGCAACGGGCGTGCGGCGCACGGTGACGGGCTGCATGCGGATTGTTGTAGGTTGTTGCGGACATATCGTTGTCTGTCACGCCGACGGCCCGGGGCACGGCCAGCGGCAAAGGTAATGTTATTGAATGGATGCCTGTGCCTAACGGCGCGCGCTGAGCAGCAGGTCAACCTTGCCTTCATCGACGAGCTTCAGCACAAGCTCGCCGAAAAGGGTGTTCTGCCAGGCAAACCATGCACGCGTGAACTTGCTGGAATCGTTCACGTCGAACGACTCGTGCATGAAGCCCGTGCCCGCATCGGTGCGCTGCAGGAGTTCAAGGCAGCGGCGTATCTCGCCGTCGTCGGTGCTCGTGAATGCCTTCATCATTATCGACATGGGCCAGGCCATGTCGCGGCCCACATGCGGCCCGCCTATGCCCTCGCCTTCCTTGCCGCTGAAGAAATAGGGGTTGTCCTTGCTCCACACGAAACGCCGCGTGTTCTGGTATATGGGGTCGTCAACGGGCACGTCGCCGAGATAGGGCATGGCAAGCAGACTGGGGACGTTGGCATCGTCCATCATGTAGTGGTTGCCGTAGCCGTCAACCTCGAAGGCATATATCTTTCCGTATTTGGGATGATACACCACCGCGTGTTTCTGCAATGCCACGGCCACCTCGTCGGCCAGAGCCGTACACTCCGAGGCCATGGCCGCATCGCCGTTCACCTTCGTGAGTATCTCGGCGGCCTTGCGCAGCGATGTGACGGCCATGAAATTCGACGGCACGAGAAACAGGAACGTGGTGGCATCGTCTGACGGGCGGAACTCCGAGGCAATCAGTCCGACGGGGTTTACGGGACTGCCGTAGCCGCCGTTGCACTGCGAGTCGGTGGGATTCTGGTCAACACGCTGGAAGTGGTAAGGCCCGAGCCCGTCCTTGCGCTGCTGTTCGCGGAATGTCTTGAGAATGTTTTTAATGGCCGCAATCCACTCGCTGCCAAACACCGAGGTGTCGCCCGTGACCTGCCAGTAGTGGTAGGCAAGGCGGAGCGGATAGCAAAGCGAGTCAATCTCATACTTGCGCTCGTGCAGTTCGGGCTTCATGTCGGTAAGGTCGTCCATCCATCCGCCTTCATACACGGGTTCGCGGTTGAAGGCATTGGCATAGGGGTCGATGTTTATGCACTTGAACTGGCGCAGGATAACGCCGCGCAGCATTTTCTTTAGCTTAGGGTCGCTGTTGGCAAACTGCACATAAGGCCACACCTGTGCACCCGAGTCGCGCAGCCACATGGCGTGTATGTCGCCCGTGTAGACGAAGGTGTCGTCGGCACCGTCGAAGTGCACGGTGGTGTCAAGCGTGTTTGGAAAGCAGTTTTCAAACATCCACGCGAGGTAGGCATTGCTGCGCAGAAGGCGTTTCACCTCGCGTATCTTCTTCTCCACGGCATCCGACACAAACAGGCGGTCGGCTTCTGCCGGGCGGCGTGTGGCATACTTGGTGTTGTCCTGCACCGCCACCATGGACGCGGCGGTCTTGCCCGCCGGAGCGGCGGAGGCATTTGCAGAGGCGGCCAGCAGCACAACGGCGGCGGCAGCCAGCATCTGGCGTTTTTTCATATAGCTTGTTTCAGTATAGTGCCGCTACCGGCGGCACGGCACAAGCGGCACGCCGGAGGGCGAATCGGTTTCAAGTTAGGTTTAGCAAAGTTAGCAATTAATTCCGTGACACACAAATTATGCGCCGCCGTTAACACGCCTGTGGCCACCGCATGGCACCCGGAAGCCACGGCACACCAAATGCGGCACATGCGTGCAGCGCATGAAGCACACACGCAACGCAACCGCAGCACGCACGCATGCCTCCTGCCGCACGCCGGAGACGAGGCGGCTTTTGCGCGGCAGAAAGGCGAAAGTTGCACCGCCGGACATTACTTAATAACGGCAAGGGCACAACGTATCGCATTTTTTTATTAACTTTGCGATTTGAAAGAAACAGTGAAAAGAAAAGGAAAAGACACTCGATGAGCATATCAGAACTGATAAGCAACTCCAAAGGCAACCGCCGGTTCTCGTTCGAGGTGCTTCCGCCGCTGAAAGGCACCGGCACGGAACGCCTGTTCAAGACCATTGGAGAGCTTAAAGAATACGACCCCACCTACGTCAACATAACAACACACCACAGCGAATACATCTACCGCGAACTCGACAACGGACAATATGAGCGGCTGCGCATACGCCGCCGTCCGGGCACAGTGGCCATAGCGGCTGCCATACAGAACAGGTTCGGACTGCCCGTGATACCGCATGTTATATGCAGCGGCGCAACGAGGGAGAGCATAGAGTATGAACTTATCGACCTGCAGTTTCTCGGCATAGAGAACGTGTTGCTGCTGCGCGGCGACAAGGCCAAGGACGACCGCGTGTTCATGCCCACGCCCGGCGGACACGCGCACACCACCGACCTGATAGAGCAGGTGAACCGCTTCAACGACGGATTCTTCGACGACGGCACTCCCATAAAGCACCCGGGGGCGCGTTTCCACTACGGCGTGGCGGCCTACCCGGAGAAACACGAGGAGGCTCCCAACATGGAGATGGACTTGGAGTATCTGAAGATGAAGCAGGATTTGGGGGCAGAATATGCCGTGACACAGCTCTTCTACGACAACGACAAATACTTTGCCTTTGTCGAGGCGGCACGCGCCGCCGGCATAACGATACCCATAGTGCCGGGCCTGAAGCCGTTTGCCAAGCTCAGCCAGCTCACCGTGGTGCCGCGCACGTTCCACTGCGACCTTCCGCAGGAGCTTGCCTCCGAGGTGGTGAAGTGCAAGACCGATGACGACGCCAAGGCTCTCGGCGTGGAGTGGACAACCGAACAGTGCCGCCAGCTTTACGCTGCGGGCGTGGGAAACATACACTTCTACACCGTCTCGGCAGTGGAGTCGGTGAAGGAAGTGGCACGGCGGCTGCTCTGAAACACGCGTGCCACGGCACGCAACACCCTACACACGACAACGACAATACATGAAATTTGAAGAAGTAATAGGACAGGAAGAGGCAAAACTGATGCTCACCCGGCTCGCCGACAGCGGACGGGTGCCGCACGCCATGCTGTTCTGCGGCCCGCAGGGATGCGGCAAAATGGCTCTTGCACTGGCCTTCGCCTCGCGGCTTCTGGCCGATGACCCACTGCTGAAGCACTGGGCACATCCCGACCTGCACTTCTCGTTTCCCACCATAAAGTCGGCCTCAATGGGCAAGGAACACCAGCCCGTGAGCGACGACTATGCACGCGAGTGGCGCGAACTGCTCTCGCAAGACCCGTATTTCACGCTCGAACAGTGGATGACGGCAATGCACGCCGAAAACCAGCAGGCCGTGATAACAGGTGCCGAAAGCGACAGTCTGGCACGCAAGCTGAGCATGAAGTCGAGCCAAGGCGGCTACAAGGTGAGCATAATATGGCTGCCCGAACGCATGAACCAGACGAGTGCCAACAAACTGCTCAAGCTGCTCGAAGAGCCGCCGGCACTCACCGTGTTCATAATGGTGAGCGAAGAGCCCGAAAAACTGCTCGAGACAATACGCAGCCGCACGCAGCGATACGACTTCAAGCGCATAGCCGATGCCGACATAGAGCAGACTCTCGTGCAGCGGCAAGGCATTGAACCCGACACGGCACACCGCCTTGCACGCATCGCAGCGGGCAGCTGGACAGCAGCGGCAGAGGCTCTGAAGGCGAGCAACGAGCAACTGCTGTTCTTCGACCTGTTCACCATGCTCATGCGCCTTGCCTACGCACGGCGCGTGAAGGAGCTGAAGAAATGGGGCGACAGCGTGGCGGCCTTCGGACGGGAAAAGCAGAAGCGTTTCCTGGCCTACCTCAGCCGCATGACAAGAGAGAGCTTCATGTATAATTTCCACATACCCGAACTCAACTACATGACCGCCGACGAGGAGCATTTCGCAAGCCGCTTCGCCCCGTTCATCAACGAAGCCAACGTCGTGGAAATGTCTGAAACATTCGAAAAAGCCACACGCGACATATCACAGAACACCAACAGCAAAATAGTTTTCTTCGACATCGCGCTGGCAGTGACGGTGCTCGTGAGGCGCAAACCGTAGGCTGCGGCACAACAACCGGAAACCCACACCATGCCGGGCGGCACAAGGCTACCATGCCGACACAGACGCAACGGCACGGCGACAACAATATATCATATATGAAAGACTTCAAAGACATGCAATTCAAAATATCCCGCGGCTGCGACCGGGGGCTGTGCCACTGCGCATGCGGACGGCAGGACAGGCAACTAAACACCTATGACTGGCTGTACGACGTGCCCGGAAACACCGACGACACCGACCTCGTGGAGGTGCAGTTCAAGAACACACGCAAGGGATATTACCATAACGTGAACAAACTCGACCTGAAAAAGGGCGACATCGTGGCCGTGGAAGCAAGTCCGGGACACGACATCGGCGTGGTGACACTCACCGGACGGCTCGTGAAACTGCAGGTGAAGAAGGCCAACCTGAAGTCGGCCGACGACATAAAGCGCATATACCGCATAGCCAAGCCCGTGGACATGGACAAGTATCACGAGGCAAAGAGCCGCGAACACGAGACCATGATACAGAGCCGGCAGATTGCCAAACGACTCGGACTGCAGATGAAAATCGGCGACGTGGAATATCAGGGCGACGGCAACAAGGCCATTTTCTACTACATCGCCGACGAACGCGTAGACTTCAGACAACTCATCAAGGTTCTGGCCGACACGTTCCACACGCGCATAGAAATGAAACAGATAGGCGCAAGGCAGGAAGCCGGGCGCATAGGCGGCACCGGGCCGTGCGGACGCGAACTGTGCTGCGCCACATGGATGAAGAACTTTGTGAGCGTGAGCACCAACGCAGCACGCCTGCAGGACATATCGCTCAACCCGCAGAAGCTCGCCGGAATGTGCGCCAAACTGAAATGCTGCCTCAACTACGAGGTTGACGACTATGTGGAGTCGAGCCGCAAGATGCCTGCACGCGACATGGTGCTGCAGACAAAGGACAGCGACTACTACATGTTCAAGACCGACATTCTCGCCGGTCTCGTGACCTACTCCACCGACAAGTCGCTCGCCGCCAACCTCGAAACAATATCGGCAAAACGCGCCAAGGAGATAATAGAGATGAACAAGCGCGGCGAAAAGCCCGACACGCTTACCGAGGACGGACAGCTGAAAGATACAAAGAAACCCGCCGACTTGCTGGCCGATGCCGACATAAGCCGCTTTGACAAGAGCAAGAAAAAGAAGAAAAACAAAAACAGAAACAACCGCCCCGCAAACGGCGCAAACAAGAACGGGAAACCGGCAGAGGCTGCCGCCGCCGACCGACAGAAGCCCGCCGACAAGCCGCGCAAGCCGAAACGCAAGCCGCAGGACGGCGCGCCCAAGAAACAGGAAGGCGCAAACGACGCACCGAAGAAATGAGAATACTCACCGCACTTGCTGCCGCAATAGCGGCGGCAACGCTCACCACATCGTGCAACACGCGCAGAGTGTATGACAGATATGCCAGCACGCCGGTGGCCGGATGGGAAAAGAACGACACTCTCTCGTTTGACATCCCGCCCGTAAAGGCAGCAGGACTATATACCACACGGCTCGGTCTGCGCACCAGCGAGAGCTACCCGTTCACCAGTCTGACTCTTATTGTGGAGCAACACACCTACCCCTCGGGCACGGTGAAAGCCGACACCGTGAGATGCCAGATTACCGACCGGCGCGGAAACGCCTCGGGCCACGGCATAAGCTTCTACCAATACCGTTTCGACGTGGGCGAGACCATGCTGCAAGAAGGCGACTCTCTGCATGTCACCATACGCCACGACATGAAGCGCGAGATACTGCCCGGCATAAACGACGTGGGAATATCGCTCGAAAAACGACGCTGAACGCAGCCGCCCAACCGGGAACAGAACCGCAAAAGGAACATAAAAACAGCACAAACAGGCATACAGTCACATAAAAAGCCGACTGTATGCCTGTTTTGCATAGGCACGTCTGCGTGCCGGAGAACAATGCACGGCAACCTGCGAAAGGCTGCCGCCAACGCTAATGCTGCACAAGGTTGCGCCCGGCGTCGATGCGCAGGAATATGAAAAGCAAAAGGGTGAAGCCCCAAAGCGACGAACCGCCGTAGCTGAAGAACGGCAAGGGAATGCCTATCACGGGCGTAAGTCCGAGCACCATGCCCACATTTATGAACACATGGAAGAGGAAAACGCTCAACACGCAATAGCCATACACGCGCCCGAAAACAAACGGCTGCCGCTCGGCGAGCTTTATAAGCCGCAACACAAGGGCCAGGAAAAGCAGCAACACGCCTGCCGAACCCACGAATCCTTCTTCTTCGCCCACGGTGCAGAATATGAAATCGGTGTCCTGTTCGGGCACGAATTTCAGCTTTGTCTGCGTTCCGTTCAGGAATCCCTTGCCCTTCAGGCCACCCGAACCAATGGCTATCTCGCTCTGGTGCACATTGTATCCGGCTCCGGCGAGGTCTTCGTCAAGGCCCAAAAGCACGTTGATGCGCACACGCTGGTGCGGCTCCATGACATTGTTGAGCACATAGTCGGCAGAATAGAAGAACGCTATCGAACCCACTACAAACGCCAAAATGTAATAATACTGCGCAAGGCGCGTGTGCAAGGCGTGGTAGAGCAGATAGCCCACAAGCACAAGGCATGCGGCAAGCTGCACCCACACGATGTCGAACGGTATAACAAACTCAGAGAAGGCAAGTGCCAGGAGCGTGGCCCCGAGGCTATAGGCAAGAATAGTGAGGGTCTGCCGCCGCTGCTTGCAATAAACGTCTACAAGCGCAGCGGTGAACAGCTGCACGAGAAGCAGCACCACAAACTTGCCCACCGACGTGGGCGTGTCGAGAAAAAGCGTGCTCTCGTATTTTATTCCCACGACGAAATACACCACCATGGCCACGCCCGTAAAGAGTATGCTGCCGGGCATTCCCTCGCGGTAGAGCACGAGAAAGAACGACAGATAGACAAGTGCCGAACCCGTTTCACGCTGTCCCACAATGAAAAGCATAGGGGTGAGCACTATAGCACAGGCCGCCGCAAAATGCCGCCAACGGTTTATGTTGAAGCCGTAGGCACTCATCAGCTTGGCAAGGGCAAGGGCCGTGGCAAACTTTCCGAACTCTGCCGGCTGCAGACGCAACGGCCCTATCACAATCCATGAGTGCGAACCTTTGATGTCGTGGGGATTGAATATCGTGGCAAACAACAGCAACAGCAGAATTCCGTAGATTATGTAAGAGAAGGTGTCGAAGAAGCGTGTGTCGGTCATCAGTATCACAAAGCCGAGGCAAATGGACGTGCCTATCCACACAATCTGCATTCCCGAACGCGTGCCGAGGGCGAAAATGTCGTTGTCGCCATAGGTGAAGCTGGCTCCGCAGATGCTCACCCAACCGAAAATCATAAGCGCGAGGTAGAGCCCTATGGTTATCAAGTCTACCGAACGCCAAACGCTTTGCTTTCTGTCTGTTTGCCTTATCATACTGTGTAAAATTGCTTTTGCAGCCGCCTATGTCTTGACGGCGTTACGGCATATTCTTTCTTTGACTCCAGTGCAGCCGTCAATCGGCGGCAGCAGCGGCCTTTGTGTTTCCTGTTGCGACACTGCTTCCGGCGGCGGCAGTGCTTGCCGCCGCTGTTCCCTTGCGTGGTGCGTTATGCCGTGCGTTTTGTTTCTTGCGCGATTCCTGTCCCGGGAAACGCGGACCGTAGCCCAGACGGCGTTTCTGCATCTCGGTGGCCTGTGCCTCACTCGACGGCGACAGCTTGCCGTGCAGATACTGTTCCATCATGAGTCCGCCTATGGGCACGCCGTAGTCGGCTCCCCATCCGCCGTTCTCCACATACACTGCAATGGCTATCTTGGGGTTGTTCATCGGCGCGAATCCCATGAACACCGAGTGATCGCGCCCGTGGTTCTGCGCCGTTCCGGTCTTGCCGCAAGGCTCGAAATCATACCGTCCCAGCATCTTGCACGTTCCTTTCAAGGCCGACGAGCGCATGCCCGCCACCACATAGTCATAGGCCCGGCGTGCCGCCTTGGTGTAGTGCGGATGCCGATAGGCGGTGTCGAGCGGCTCGCCCTGCACCTTGCGCACCACATGCGGCGCGTAGTAGTAGCCCCGGTTGGCTATCGTGGCCCCGAGGTTGGCTATCTGCAACGGCGTGAGCGTCACCTCGCCCTGCCCTATCGAGATGCTTATTATAGTAAGTCCGTTCCACGACCCGCGGTAGTTGCGGTCGTAGTAGTCGGCATTGGGTATCATGCCGCGCTTCTCGCCAGGCAGGTCGATGCCGAGTTTATAGCCGAATCCCATGCTCACCATATAGTCGCGCCACATGTCCATGGCATCGTTCACGGTCTTGTATTTGCGGCGGTTGCCCATCATATAGTACAGCCCCCAGCAGAAATATCCGTTGCACGAGGTGCTGATGGCATTGACAAGCGATATGGGCGACGCGTGTGAATGGCAGCCGACATGCAGTCCGCGGCAGTAGAACCCGTGGTGGCAGGGGAACGAAGTGCCGGGGGTTATGATGCCTTCGGTCATGTAAGTGAGTGCCTGTGAGGTCTTGAACGTGGAGCCCGGAGGGTACATACCCATTATACTGCGGTTTAGCAGCGGTTTCCACGCATCGTGCGAGAGCACCCTGTGGTTCTTGCCGCGCAGCCGCCCGACCATTATCCGCGGGTCGTAGGTGGGCGACGAAACCATGCACAACACCTCGCCCGTAGACGGTTCTATAGCCACTATGCTGCCTATCTTGCCTTCGAGGAGCCGCTCGCCAAGTGCCTGCAGCTTGAGGTCGATGCTCAGCGTGAGGTCTTTTCCGGCCACTGGACGGCGGTCGTACTTGCCGTTCTGGTATTTGCCCTGTATTCTTCCGCGTGCATCGCGCAGCAGAACCTGCACGCCTTTCTCGCCCCTGAGCTGCTTCTCGTAGGCTTTTTCCACCCCGAGCTTGCCTATATAGTCGCCCGGCTGGTAGTAGTTGTCCTCCTCGATGTCGGCCGGCGACACCTCGGCCACGTCGCCGAGGATGTGCGCCGCATAGGGGTATTGGTACTGGCGAATGCTCCGCCGCTGCACATAGAAGCCCGGGAAGCGGAATATCTTTTCCTGGAAAATGCTGAACTCCTCGTTGGAAAGCTGGCTCATGAACAGTTGCTGCGTGTAGCGCGAGTAGCCGGGATTCTTCGAGTAGTCCTTTATGTCGTTCATGCGCTTTATGAAGAACTCCTTCGTTATGCCAAGACTCCGGCAGAACTCGGCGGTGTCAAGCCGTCCGCTTTCCTCGTTCATAACCACCATGATGTCGTAGGCCGGCTGGTTGTAGACGAGAAGCTTGCCGTGGCGGTCGGTGATGACACCGCGCGACGGATATTCTATCTTTTTGAGGAAAGCGTTGCTGTCGGCGTTTTTCTTGTAGTCGTCGCTCATGAGCTGCAAGGTGAAGAGCCTGATGACATATACCATGACAATGGCCACGGCCACGCCGCCAATCACATAACGCCTGTTCTCAAGACTGTAGTCACTCATCAGCGTTTCCTAAGGTTTTCGATTACGAGCGTGAGAAGCACCGTGAGCACGGCACATCCGCATACACACTGTAGCCATTGCAGCCAGTGGTAGAAATTGAATGCCTCGATGGTGAAGAAAGCGAGGCAATACACGATGATGATTACCGACGCATAGGCCACATACTTGGCCGTGCCGAGCGTGGCGAACGACGGCACGAGGTCGTCGGGACAGTCGCGCGGAAGGAAAAGGGCGAGCAAGTAGGGCTGCAGGAGTCCGACTAATGTCATCGAGGCGGCGGCCACGCCCGGCGTGTTGGAGAACATGTCTACGGCCAGACCGAGTGCGAAGCACCACACGAGTGTGGCCCAACGCTGCTGGTCGCGCGGTGTGGGCAGGACAAAACTGACATACAGCAAAGGCGTGGCGCAGTCGAAAAGATGGATGTGGTTGAGCACCAGCGACTGCACCAGAAGCAGTATGACAAACGCCAAAATCTTTCTTACGAATTTCAAACTCATCTGCTCGGTTTTCTTTCTCTTGCTTGTTTACGGCAGGCCGTCGGCACGCCTTTTCCTGTGATATAAGGTGCAGGCCGTGTCATTCGCGTGCTTTGAGCGAATCTTCGGCGGCATGCAAGATTTCAAGTTTCTTTTCCATTTCCCTGTCGCTGATTACGCAAACGTCGCGCAAACGCCCGAAATCGGTTGACAGGGTTATCTTAAGCCTGTAAGACAGACCGTTGGCCGAGTTGTAGACATGCTTCACACGGCCCACGACGACACCCGGCGGGAACACAGACGAATAGCCGCTCGTGACTATGAGGTCGCCCAGTTTGAAATGGGCATGGCGCGGGATGTCGTCGATGTAGGCTTCTTCGGCCGACCCTCCGTTCCAGTGCAGGTAGCCGAAATAGCCGCGTCCGCTTATGGTGCAGCTTATGTTTGACACCGTACTGAGCACTGGGATGAGCACCGAATAGTGCTGCGAGACGAGATAGACGATGCCCACCACGCCTGTGCCGCACACCACTCCCATGTCTTTGCGCACTCCGTCGGCTGCGCCTTTGTCGATTGTGATGAAGTTGTTCAGCTTGTCGAGCGAGCTGCCCACCACCTTTGCCGGTATGGTTTCGTAGTCTTTCATCACCTCCTGCTGCAGCTTTTCCACGAGGGTGGTGTCTTTGGTGGCCTTGGCCACCTGCTCTGAGAGCACGGCCACCTGCCTTTCGAGGATGACGTTGCGCTCGGTGAGCCTGCGGTTGACATCGACGAGCGAGAAGAACTGCTCCACTGCCGAGTTCCATTCGTAGACTTTCCCCGACACGGCATTGGCCGACGTGAACCACACGCTGCTCTGGTAGCTGTTGTAACGGAACAACAGTATGAAGCTGACCACCTCAAGCAGGACGAACACGAACCAGTGGTTGTTGCGTGCCAGAAAATCCAATAAGTTGCGCATAATATATAAAAGTAAAAAGGCAAAAGAGCAAAAAAGCAAATCAACGCGCCCGACGGTGCTTCATGTGCCGCACCGACAATGGCGGGACAGCTGCGCGCTGCCCGTGACTTTACTTTCCTACCCTCTTACTTCCTTGCTCCGTTTCTGTTTCAAGAATGCATTCCCGGCTTTTTCAGCGCATGAGGAACGAGAAGCGGTCGATGTTTTTCAGAGCCACGCCGGCACCGATTGCCACGCTGTGCAGCGGGTCTTCGGCAATGTGGAAGGGGATGTTTATCTTGTCGGTGAGGCGTTTGTCAAGACCGCGCAGCAATGCTCCGCCGCCGCTGAGGTATATGCCGTTCTTCACGATGTCGGCATACAGTTCGGGAGGAGTGTTCTCGAGTGCCGAGAGCACGGCGTTCTCTATTTTCGCCACGGTCTTGTCGAGGCAGTGGGCTATTTCCTGGTAGCACACGGGCACCTCCATAGGCAGGGCCGTAATGCGGTTGGGGCCGTGCACCACGAAGTCTTCCGGTGCAGCATCGCCAAGCTCGGTGAGGGCCGATCCCACATGTATCTTTATGCGCTCTGCCATGCGCTCGCTCACCTTCACGTTGTGCTGGCGGCTCATGTATTCCTGGATGTCGGCAGTAAGGTCGTCGCCTGCGGTGCGTATGGAGTTGTTCGACACGATGCCTCCGAGCGAAATGACCGCGATTTCGGTGCTTCCGCCGCCTATATCGACAATCATGTTGCCCTCCGGGGCTTCCACGTCGATGCCTATACCTATGGCTGCTGCCATCGGTTCGAAGATGAGGTAGACGTCACGTCCGTCGGCATGTTCGGCACTGTCGCGCACGGCACGCAGTTCGACCTCGGTGCTTCCCGACGGCACTCCGATAACCATTCGGAGCGAAGGCGAGAACAGTCGGCTGCGCGTGTGCACCATTTTAATCAGTCCGCGCATCATCTGCTCGCACGCGGTGAAGTCGGCTATCACGCCGTCGCGCAGAGGCCGGATGGTGCGTATGTTGTCGTGAGTCTTCTCATACATCATTTTCGCCTTTTCGCCGACAGCTATCATCTTGTCGGTGCGACGGTCGAGTGCCACCACCGAGGGCTGGTCAACGACGATTTTGTCGTCGCTGATGATGATGGTGTTGGCCGTTCCGAGGTCCATCGCAATCTCCTGAACGAAAGAAAAAAATCCCATAAGTGTCTTTTGTAAAATGTTGTTCTTTAATATAGGCCGCAGCCGTGTCCTGCCGCCGGCGCGTCGCCGCGCCTCACGGAAAGCCTGCCGCAGCCCCTGGCGTTGCCTGTGTGGAACTTATTTGGCGAACCACTCGTGTATGGCGGTGTCGTAGTGGCTGCTCACCCCGAATGCCCTCTCGGCAAACATCTTGCGGTCGGCGAGGTCGGTGTGTGCTCCCTTTTGGTTGAGAATGTCGAGAAGCACGCCGTATTCGGCCTTGCTCGGAACTATCACCACGTCGTTGAAGTTCTTCGCTCCGGCGCGTATGAGCGATATTCCGCCTATGTCAATCTTCTCGATAATGTCTTCGTCAGACGCTCCGCTTGCCACGGTCTGCTCAAACGGGTAGAGGTCTACCACGACGAGGTCAATCTCGGGAATCTCGTATTCGGCCATCTGTGCGCGGTCGCCTTCGTTGTCGCGGCGTGCGAGTATGCCTCCGAACACCTTGGGATGCAGAGTCTTCACGCGTCCGCCGAGTATCGACGGATAAGTGGTGACGCTTTCAACCGACTGGCACTCGTAGCCGAGCGACTCGATGAAAGCCTGTGTTCCGCCTGTGGAAAGGAATTTCACGCCTTCGGCATTGAGTTTTGCGAGCAATGCGTCGAGCCCGTCTTTGTGGAAAACCGAGATGAGAGCGGTCTTGATTTGTTTTGTTCCAGCCATATTTTATGTATTAATCTTTTTGAACTGCAAAGTTAGCAAAAAGCGGTGAATAAGTGGGCAAAAAGCAAAAAAAAATGGGCTCGCATTTCCATTTGCCGCATTGCCGGAGAAAAAGGCGTGCCACATGCAGTCAGGCAAGGCCGCGAGCACTGTGCAGCGTGCCTCTGAAACGGCGGCAAACACATGACTGAAAGGAAAACAAAAACGGGCCGCCGGAGCGTGCACGACGCATACATGCACGAAAAAGGCCGAGGTATTGGACCTCGGCCTTCATTCAACCAATGAAAGTAGCGGGACCCAGGATTGAACTGGGGACCTCATGATTATGAATCATGCGCTCTAACCAGCTGAGCTATCCCGCCATTGCTCATTTGCGGATGCAAAGGTAATACATTTTCGTTAAACTCCAAAATTATTCACAGAAAAAATATCGAAATTCGCCAAAAAGAGTTATTTTTGCAACTGTCAACACCCCCATGCCACACCGACTGCTTATATATAATGTGCAGTAGGCAACATAAGCAACATGAAAAAACTTTTGAAAAATAATGGGAAAACAAAAGATTGAGATAGTGCACGACCTGCAGTCAACATCGGCCAACATCGTGTGGCGGCTCATAAGCACCGCCGAAGGACTGGCGAAATGGATTGCCGACAGCGTAAGCATGAAAGACGACGACATCACATTTGAGTGGGGCGACCTGTGGAGACACCACGAAATGCGCATGGCAAGGGTGAAGGAGAGCGTGAAGCAGAACCGCTTCAGCTTCCACTGGACCGATGAGGACGACGACACCTACGTTGAGCTGCGCATGGAACGCAACACGCTCACCAACAACTTCACGCTTTTCATTACCGATTTCGCCGAAGACGACGACACGGAATGGCTGCACAACACCTGGAACAAGAACTTCAGGAAACTGCACCAGACAAGCGGACTGTAGCCAAGACCGCACTGCACAACACCTTGCGGAGCAACTCCTACGCCCGGAGCAATCCGGAATACGCCCGGCGCACAGCAACGCGAAACGGCGTGGTACGACCGTGGATTTAACAGAAATTCACCAAAATCGGACATCAGAAAACTCCGGCTGCAACCCGCAAAACAGAAGTCGGCAGGCGCAAAAACGCATGCCTGAGGCGCGTTCTGCGCGACAACAAAACGGCAGGAAGCCTTGCCTGCACTACAAACAAGGCTTCTTCGACCGG
The DNA here is from genome assembly GCA_963607545.1 of bacterium. Lineage (GTDB taxonomy): Bacteria > Bacteroidota > Bacteroidia > Bacteroidales > Bacteroidaceae > Prevotella. The sequence continues at coordinate 96,422 of CAVDCP010000003.1, read as the reverse complement.
CAAACAAGCCTTGCCCAATGGCGCGGCAAGCCCATTCCGCACTGCAAACAAGCCTTGTTTGCAGCATTCCATGCACCGAAACGCAACTGTTTTACACATACACGACAAGTTAAAAAAAGCGCGTACGACTTGACATACAAACGCTTACACATTTGCGCCCGTTTTTCATTTATTCGCACACAACTTCACCCTGAAACGGAATGTGCCCAATATCGCGCGTTAACAAACCTTGCACAATCTCAACAAATCATAACGCGCCGCCACAGGCGCGGCATCTGCCGCCGCACAACCGTGCCGACACGCGCCCGCGCGCAGTCTAAAAAAGACAATGCAAACAAACAATATCTGAAATATTTATACTAAATTTGCACACCATTAGGCCGCACACCATCAGGCCGCACAGCAACATGTTTCGGATAAAGAAATTAGACATTTTCATAGCAAAACAATTCGGCCTACTGTTCGTGGGAACGTTCTTCATCTGCCAGTTTGTGCTGATGATGCAGTTTCTGTGGCGGTATATCGACGAACTCATAGGCAAGGGCCTTTCGATGGACGTGCTCGCCGAATTCTTCTGGCACATGGGACTGATGCTCGTGCCGCAGGCTCTGCCGCTCGCCATACTCCTGTCGTCGCTCATAACATTCGGCAACCTCGGCGAAAGCAGCGAGCTAACGGCCATAAAGGCTGCCGGAATATCGCTCATGCAGGCCTTCCGCCCGCTCATAATCATATCGGTGGCGATATGCATAACCTCACTCTACTTCCAGAACAGCATCGGCCCCGAGGCCAACAGAAAGATTGCGCAGATGCTCATCTCGATGAAGCAGAAAAGCCCCGAACTCGAAATTCCCGAAGGCATATTCTACGACGGCATCCCCAACAGCAACATATATGTGCAGAAGAAAGACCTGAATACGGGCAAGCTCTACGGCATCATGATTTACCGCATGACGGGGAGCTACGAAGACCAGGCCATAATACTCGCCGACTCGGGCATGCTGCAGGCCACTGCCGACAAAAAGCACCTGCTCATGTCGCTGTGGAGCGGAGAGTGGTTTGAGAACATGCAGTCGCAGGAACTGGCCAACAGCGCGTCGGTGCCCTACCGCCGCGAGTCGTTCGTGGGCAAACGCATAGTGCTCGACTACGACGGCGACTTCAACATGGCCGACGCCACGTCGTTGTCCAACGACGCGCGCGGCAAGAGCTTCACGCAGATACGCAACGACATGGACTCGATATGCGAGCAATACGACAGCATAGGGCGCACCTACTACCGCGACGACCGCGCGATGTTCTACCGCACGCCCGCCCTGTCGCGCGCCGACTCGCTGCACGCCGTGAAACTCGGCACCTCCGACAGATGCTACGACACCGACTCGGCCTACACCACACTCACCGCCGAACAACGGCGCGCGGTGATAATGCAGGCCAACAACAAGGTGCAGTCAAGGCTCAACGACCTCAGTTTCAAGAGCATGATAACGTCTGACGGCGACAAGCTCATACGCCAGCACAAGATTGAGGCGATAGGAAAGATTACGCTCGCACTCTCGTGCCTGATATTCTTCTTCATCGGCGCGCCGCTCGGGGCAATCATACGCAAGGGCGGCCTCGGAATGCCGGTGCTCGTGTCGGTGCTCGTGTTCATCGTCTACTACATCCTCGACAACTCCGGCTACCGCATGGCACGCGGCGGAATGTGGACAATATGGTTCGGAAAGGGCCTCGCGCCCGCCGTGCTCATCCCCATGGCGGTGTTCTTCACCGTGAAGGCAAGCAACGACTCAATGGTGTTCAACATCGACCTCTACCGCGAACTGCTGCGGCGGCTGCTCGGACTGAGGGTGAAGCGCAGCGTGACACGCAAGGAAGTGATAATCAACGACCCCGACTACACGCTCGACAAGGCGCGCCTCGAAGCCATAAGCCGCGACGTGACAGAATATTCAAGGCTGCACCGCCTGAAAACCGCGCCCAACTGGGCAAAAGTGTTCTTCAAGTATGAGCCCGACCACGAGATTGAGCGCATAGGCAACGAACTCGAAGAGGTTATCGAAGACCTCGCCAACACGCGCGACCGCACCATACTCGGCGCGCTCAACCAATATCCCATACTCGCGGTGAAGGCGCACACGCGCCCGTTCGAGCGCAAGTGGCTCAACATAGCGGCGGCCATAGCCGTCCCGATCGGACTTGTGCTCTACTTCAGGATGTGGCGGTTCAGAATCAGGCTGCTGCGCGACCTGAGGGCTATAAAGGCCGCCAACGACACCATCACGGCACGCATAAGCGAAAGGGAAAGCGCGTGACGCGGCCACGGCACGGCATCTACACATTATTATATATACAGCCTGTCTGCCGCACGGACACAAGCATGACACAACAAATACAAAACCAATAAAAAACGACAAATATATGGGAGATTTCAAACTCAGCAGCATCGACGATGCCGTGAAAGACTTCAAAGACGGAAAATTCGTTATCGTCGTCGACGATGAAGACCGCGAAAACGAAGGCGACCTTATCATCGCCGCCGAGAAAATAACACCCGAGCAAGTGAACTTCATGCTCAAGAACGCCCGTGGAGTGCTGTGTGCGCCCATAACCCTGTCGAGATGCGAGGAACTCGACCTGCCCCACCAGGTGAGCGACAACACGTCAATGCTCGGCACACCGTTCACCATAACCGTAGACAAGCTCGAAGGATGCTCCACGGGAGTGTCGGCACACGACCGCGCGGCCACGATAAGGGCTCTGGCCGACCCGGCCTCCACTCCGCAGACATTCGGACGCCCCGGCCACATCAATCCCCTCTATGCACAGGACAACGGAGTGCTGCGCCGCTGCGGACACACCGAAGCCGCAATCGACCTGTGCCGACTCGCCGGACTCTACCCTGCCGGTGCCCTGATGGAGATAATGAACGAGGACGGCACCATGGCACGCATGCCGCAACTCATGGAAATGGCCGAAGAATGGGGCATACGCATAATCACGATAAAAGACCTCATCGCCTACCGCCTTAAAAAGGAATCAATCATAGAAGTGGGCGAAGAAGTGGAAATGCCCACCGAATACGGACATTTCCGCCTGATACCTTTCCGCCAGCAGAGCAACGGGCTGGAGCACATGGCACTCGTGAAAGGCGAGTGGAACGACGACGAGCCGGTGCTCGTGCGCGTGCATTCATCGTGCGCCACCGGCGACATCCTGGGCAGCAAACGCTGCGACTGCGGACAACAGCTGCACAAGGCCATGGAAATGATAGAGAAAGAGGGCAAGGGAGTGCTCATCTACATGCAGCAGGAAGGACGCGGCATAGGACTGATGAACAAAATCGAGGCATACAAACTGCAGGAAGAGGGCTACGACACAGTTGACGCCAACGTGCACCTGGGCTTCAAGCCCGACGAGCGCGACTACGGATGCGGCGCGCAGATGCTGCGCCATTTGGGCATACACAAGATGCGCCTGCTCACCAACAACCCCACAAAGCGCGTGGGACTCGAAGCCTACGGCCTTGAAATAGTGGAGAACGTGGCAATAGAAACAGTGCCCAACCAATACAACGAACGCTACCTCAAGACAAAGCGCGACCGCATGGGCCACACCCTGCACCTGAAATAACCGTTGCCGCGCCAAGGCGGCACAGCAAACCGCCCGACTGAACGCAAGACAAAGAAAAAAACGCGTTCGGCAGGGCGGTTTTTCACGTTTGCAACATATCATAAAAAGACATTAAAAAAAAGTTTATTTTGGGCAAAATGCGCGAAATAAGAAAACAATTAGTGCAATAAAACGATTTTATTTTTTAATTTTGCAAAACATATAAAACGATAATCACAACTATGGCACAATTATCCAACCGGCTTAACCGCCTCGCTCCATCGGCAACTTTGGCGATGTCGCAGAAAAGCGGCGAAATGAAAGCGCAAGGTATCGACGTGATTAACCTGAGCGTGGGAGAGCCCGATTTCAACACCCCGGAACACATCAAGGAAGCAGCCAAGAAGGCTATCGACGACAACTATTCACGCTACTCGCCCGTACCGGGCTACGCCGACCTGCGCAAGGCAATATCGGCCAAGCTGAAAAACGAGAACGGACTCGACTATGCGGCAAGCGAAATACTCGTGTCGAACGGTGCAAAGCAAAGCGTGTGCAACACCCTGATGGCTTTGGTGAACGACGGTGAAGAAGTGATAATACCTGCCCCTTACTGGGTGAGCTACCCGCAAATGGTGAAACTCGCCGGAGGCACACCCGTGACAATCAACGCCGGATTCGAGCAGAACTTCAAAATCACGCCCGAACAGCTTGAGGCCGCAATAACGCCCAACACCCGCATGCTCATACTCTGCTCGCCGAGCAACCCCACCGGAAGCGTGTATTCGAAAGAAGAACTCGAAGGGCTGGCCGAAGTGATAAAGCGCCACGAAGGCATGTATGTGCTCGCCGACGAGATATACGAACACATTAATTATGTAGGCCACCACGAAAGCATCGCCCAGTTCGACGGAATGAAAGAACGCTCAATCATCGTCAACGGCGTGTCGAAAGCCTATGCCATGACAGGATGGCGCATCGGCTTCATCGCCGCACCCGAATGGATTGTGAAAGGATGCAACAAACTGCAGGGACAATACACAAGCGGCCCGTGCTCGGTGAGCCAGAAAGCCGCCGAAGCAGCCTACACCACATCGCAGGAATGCGTGGAAACAATGCGCAAGGCATTCGAACGCCGCCGCGACCTCATCGTGCAGCTCGCACGCGAGATAGACGGATTGGAAGTGAACGAGCCGCAAGGCGCGTTCTACCTGTTCCCGAAGTGCAGCAGCTTCTACGGAAAGAGCGACGGCACAACCACCGTAAACAACTCCACCGACCTAGCCATGTATCTCCTTGAAAAGGCCCATGTAGCCACGGTCGGCGGCGACGCGTTCGGCGATCCCGACTGCTTCCGCATGAGCTATGCCACAAGCGACGACAACATACGCGAGGCCATGCGCCGCATTAAAGACGCACTCGGCGAACTTAAATAAAGGGGGCGTGTTAAAGCTTGTTAATCCATATGTTTATTAGTCATTATTTGCTATCTTTGCCAAGTCTATTTGGCAAATCACCCTCAAATCGCAAGCAGCACTAACAAACAACCTTGGATTGACATTAAATCACGGAAATACTACTTAAATTATTAATAACTTATTAAATTCTTAAAAAATTATGGCAACTACACAAGCTAAAGTGAGTCCGAAGAAGAAGTCTTCCGGATTCCAGGGAGTTAGAGATGCAATTTGGATCATCGTTGCATGTTTCATTCTTGCAGTATGTTTCTACAAATTCGTGTTGGGTAACCCCGACAACTTCGTAGGCGGCGACCCTGCAAACGCAGTAAAGGACGGAAGCCTTCTCGGTACAGTGTACAAAGGTGGTATCGTCGTTCCGGTGATCATCACATTGCTCTTCACCGTTATCGCACTCTCCATCGAGCGTTTCTTCGCTCTCCGCACCGCATTCGGCAAGACCTCGCTCACAAAGTTCGTCGTTAACGTCAAGGCTGCCATCAACGCAGGCGACATGGCCAAGGCACAGGACATCTGCGACAAGCAGAGAGGTTGTGTGGCCAACGTGGTAGGCGCATCTATCAAGGCTTACAAGGAAATGGAAACACTGCCCAACCTCAAGCGTGCACAGAAGGTGGCTAAAATCCAGCAGGCACACGAAGAGGCTACACAGCTCGAAATGCCTACTCTGCAGATGAACATGCCTATCCTCGCAACTATCGTAACCCTCGGTACTCTTACCGCCCTCTTCGGAACTGTGGTTGGTATGATCCGTTCGTTCGCCGCTCTGGCTTCTGGTGGCGGTGGCGACTCCCTCCAGCTCTCCGAAGGTATTTCTGAGGCACTTGTAAACACCGCATCAGGTATCTTGACATCTTGGTTCGCTGTGGTTTCTTACAACTACTATTCAAACAAGATCGATAAGCTGACATACGCGCTTGACGAAGTAGGTTACACTATTGCTCAGACATACGAAGCAAATCACGCAGACGAGGCTTAATTTTACTAACCCTTTAAAACGTTTATCATTATGGGTAAAGTAAAAGTTAAGAAAGCGGATGTCTGGATAGACATGACTCCTATGTCAGACGTGATGGTCCTCCTGCTCACTTTCTTCATGTTGACATCAACATTCGTGAAGAACGAGGCAGTGAAGGTTGTCACCCCTGGCTCGGTATCCGAGATAAAGGTGCCGGAGAACAATGTCCTGACATTACTCTGCGACAAGGAAGGCCGCATCTTCGTGGGTATGGACACCCCGAAGAAGATGGAAGACCTGATTTCTGGAATGGCTTCACAATATGGTGTGCAGCTCACAAAGAAACAGCTCGAGAACGGCCGTGGCGCCGCCTCCATCGGCGTGTCAATGCAAGACTTGACAAGCTGTCTGGAATTGGGCGACAAGATGAACGAGTACCAGGCAACTAAAGGTATCCCTACCGATAGTGTCAACGGAAAGCAAAGCGAATTTCAGGACTGGGTGCAGATGGCACGCGACAACAACGGTTCTGACATGAAGATTGCTATCAAGGCAGATGCCGGCACTCCCTACAAGGTAATTAAGAAGATGATGTCTGAGCTGCAGGATATGAGCGAGAACCGCTACTTCCTCATCACGGCACTTAAATCAAATTCGGAGGATTAAGACATGGCAAAGAAAAAAGCAAGCAGACAGAAAAAAATGAACACCCGCGTGGACTTCACGCCTATGGTGGACATGATGATGCTTCTTATCACGTTCTTCATGCTCTGTACATCTCTGGCCAAGCCACAGACGATGAATTTGACCATGCCGAGCAACGACAAGAACATCTCTGACAAGGACCGTAATGCGGCCAAAGCGTCACAGACAATCACAATCTATGTGTGCGGAAATGACAAGATCTACCACGTTGATGGAATCCCCAACTACTCCGATCCCAGCTGCCTGAAAGAAACGACATGGGGCAAGAACGGTATCCGTGAAGTGCTCATAAAGCACGTCACCGAAGACGGTTCTACTCCCGTTGCCGACATCATGACAGCAAAGATCAAGCTCGACCAGAAGAAGCTCGCCAACCCGGCAGCCTATCCTGACAGCGTTTACGACAACGAGCTGAGCAAAATCAAGAGGGGTGAACTCGAAGGTGGCAAGGTGCCCACGATGACAATCATCATCAAGTGCACCGACACAGCTTCTTACAAGAACATGGTGGACGCTTTGGACGAGATGACTATATGCAGTATTGGTACTTATGTCATTGACAAGATTAATCCCGACGATGCCGCCCTGCTGGCAAAGAGAGGCATTAAGTGATTATCGATGACTAATAATTAAAGAAAGGACATACAATGGCAAAATTAGATTTGGTATCCAATGAGTGGACTGACCTCGTCTTCGAAGGCAGGAACCAAGCATACGGCGCATACAAACTGCGCAAGGGTACTACCAAGCGTAACGTCTGGTCAATTATTATAGTAGCCTTAGCTGCAGTGCTTCTTTTCCTCGGTCTCCAACTCCAGCGCATGGTGGAAGCCAACAAGACAGTAGAGAACACTCAGGCTGTCGAGCTTTCAGCACTTGAGCAGAAGAAGAAGGAAGCAAAGGTAGAGAAGAAAGAAATCATCAAGCAAGAGCCCGAAAAGGTAGTCGAGAAAGTGAAGAGTTCTGTGAAATTCACCGCTCCTGTCATCAAGAAGGACAACGAGGTGAAGGAAGAGGACGAAATCAAGCTCGACGAAGTGAACAAGGACAACAAGGCAATCGGTGCTTTCAACGTGGAAGGCAACGACGAAGTGGGCGGAAAAGTTTTGGAAGCCAAAGAGGAAATCAAGGCTCCGGAACCTCCCAAGCACGAGGAAGAGACAAAAATCTTCACCGTTGTTGAGCAGATGCCTATGTATCCTGGCGGCGACGGTGCCCTCATGCAGTATCTGAGAGACAACATCCACTACCCGGCAGTTGCAGCCGAAAACGGTGTGCAGGGTCGTGTAGTTGTAGGCTTCGTTGTAGAGAAGGACGGTTCAATCACCGATGTCAACGTGATGCGTTCGGTTGACCCGTCACTCGACCGTGAGGCTGTACGCGTGGTAAAAGGTATGCCCCACTGGAAACCGGGCAAGCAGAACGGTTCGGCAGTGCGTGTTAAATACCAGGTGCCCGTAACATTCAGATTACAGTAATACCAAGAGCTACTAAATGAAGAAGACCCTATCTTACATATTTTTCGTAGGATTAACACTGGCAGCCATCCTTCTCGTATCATGCGGAGAGCAGAAGCGGAAGGATGGCCGCACAGATACAAATTCGTCAGGGGTGATTAGTTTTGCCTCTGACGAAAGTTTTAGTCCCATCATCGACGAGTTGATAGAGGTGTTCGAGGCGCAATGTCCCGATGCCAAGCTCAACCCGATTTACGGCAACGAGGTAGACGGCGTGAACATGCTGCTCAAGAACAAGGTTTACCTCACGATTACTTGCCGCAACTACACAACCAAAGAGCGCGATTTCCTCAAGAATTCCGACCAGTTGCCCGAAGCCATTCCGCTCGCATACGACGGCATGGCGCTCATCTGCAACAACAAGAATGCCGACACCTGCATCACGGTCGACGATGTGCGCCGCATACTCAGCGGCAAGGTGAACAAATGGAGCGAGATAAACAAAGGCTCGCGACTCGGCGAAATATGGGTTTGCTTCGACAATCCCAAATCGAGTGCCGTGAAATTCTGCGTCGACTCGATACTCGGCGGAAAGCCCATCAACAGCCCCAACATATTCGCTGCGAAAGACAGCAAAGACGTGATAGAATACGTCGAACGCACGCCTAACTCAATAGGCATCATTGGTAGCAACTGGCTCAACGACCGCCGCGACTCTACCAACACTACTTGGAAAAAGAACATCACTGTCATGTCGGTAAGCAAAATGCAGAAAGCCACGCCGATGAACAGTTGGAAACCATATCAAGTGTATCTTCTTGATGGCCGCTATCCGTTTGTCAGGACGATATACGCACTGCTCAACGACCCGAAACGCGGTCTGCCGTGGGGCTTTGCCCATTTTATAGAATCTCCGCGCGGACAGCTTATGGTGCTCAAGTCGGGCTTGCTCCCGGTGAAAGGCGAGATAACCATACGCGATGTCAACGTGAGCAGCGAATAGAAAACAAGCGATTAAACCATTTTCCCGCAAATACATCAAAAAGGGAAAAGGCATCCCAAAACAAACAGGTAACGAAGAATTGTAACATCAAGAGAAAAGGATTAGACTATGAAAGCAACAAAATATCTTGTAGCGGGAGTGTTGGCACTCAGCTTTTATGCTCCCACCATGGCTCAGGACGTAAAGTCGCAGGTTGAAGCCATCAGCAAAGTGATTATAGAAAACAACGGTGACGTGAACGCGACAAAAAACGCGGTAAAGGAGTTCACCAAAGTAAACAAGAAGAACGCGCAGGCACTTGCCGGTCTTGGCCGTGCTTTCCTCGACGCGAAGAACATCGAGCAGGCAAAGATTTATGCCGACATGGCTTGCAAGGTGGGCAAGAACGTGGCCGACGGCTACCTCCTGCAAGGCGACATTGCAGCAGCCCAGGACGATGGAGGTCAGGCCGCATCATGGTATGAGCAGGCCACCGATTTCGACAAGCAGAACCCCATTGGCTACATAAAGTATGCCCGCGTCTACCAGAAAGTAGACCCCGACGGTGCCGTGGCAATGCTTGAGAAGCTGCGTCAGGTGAAGCCCGACTACCCCGTAGACGCTGCCGCCGGCTACATGTATTCAAACAACAACAAGCTGAAGACGGCCATGACATGGTATGACAAGGTGCAGGACGTGACGAAACTGGAAAACTACATTCTCTTCGACTATGCTTCTACGGCCTACGTTCTTGAGCAGTATGACAAAGCGCTGAAGCTCGCCACCACCGGAAGCAACACCTATCCGCAGTACAGCGCGTTCAACCGTCTGGCATTCTACTGCTACGACAAGCAGAAAGACTACCAGAACGCCGAGACCTACGCCAACAAACTGTTCAACAAGACAGACACGACAAAGTTCATCGCCAGCGACTACCTCTACTACGGCGACGTGCTCTCCAACCTCGGACGCACCGAAGAAGCCATTGCAGCCTACAAGAAGGTGAAGGAAGTAGACCCGACTCGCAACGACGTGAACAAGCTCGTTTCCGAGGCTTACGAAAAGCATAAAGACTATGCCAACGCAGTGGCAAGCTACAAGCAATACCTTGCCGACCTTGGCGACAAGGCCACTGCCAACGACTACCGCGCACTTGCCGACATATACTATGCTGAAATAGAAGGCGCAGAAGGTGCCAAGAAGCAGGCCGCACTGAAAGCCGCCGACGACGTATATGCCGAGGTTGAGAGCAAGTTCTCGTATGCCGTTGACTACGCAGTGTACCAGCGCGCGCTGATTCACTACCAGATGAACCCCGACATGAAGACCGGTTTGGCGAAGCCCTACTACGAGAAATACATCGAGCTTGTTGCAGGCAAAGCCGACAAGAGTGCTTCGGAGCTGAAGAAACTTGCCACAGCCTACCAGTATCTTGCCGTGCACTACATCCAGAACGACAATGTTGCCGAGGCAAAGGCCAACGCCGCCAAACTGCTTGAAATACGTCCCGAGGACGAAACAGGACAGCAGATTGTGAACTTGAAATAAAACAACATTTGTTTAATATTGCCCAACGGGATGCCAGACGTTACTGTCAGGCATCCCGTTCTTGTTTTCTTCCGGCCCGAGACAGCTTGCCCTCGGCCACGGGCCAAACCGTATCACTCCCACACGCATAAAACCGATGCAGCAGCCGGCGTGCCTGTGCACATGCATTGGCAGGTGTGCCCACATTCCAACTTTTACGCCGCACACCCGTACACTTTAACAGAAATTTTGTAACTTTGCACCGCATTTGTCAACGCCTTTCATGCACATGCAGCACCGCCGCACGGTGCACGGGGACAATGCGCGGCAAAGCGAAAACATAACAAACGATTAAAACAACAGAAATATGAACGTAGCAATAGTTGGCGCGAGCGGCGCTGTGGGACAGGAATTTCTCCGCATACTCGCCGAGAGGAATTTCCCGATTGACAATCTTGTGCTGTTCGGTTCACAGCGGTCGGCCGGCACGACTTACAATTTCAAGGGCAAAGACTACGAGGTGAAGCTCCTGCAGCACAACGACGATTTCAAGGACATCGACGTGGCGTTTGTGTCAGCCGGAGGCGGCACATCAAAGGAATTCGCCGAAACAATCACCAAGCACGGTGCGGTGATGATCGACAACTCGAGCGCGTTCCGCATGTGCGACGACGTGCCCCTCGTGGTTCCCGAGTGCAACCCCGAGGATGCCCTCAACCGTCCGCGCGGCATCATAGCCAACCCCAACTGCACCACGATAATGATGGTGGTCGTGCTCAAGCCCCTTGAAAAGCTGAGCCACATAAAGCGCATCCACATAGCAAGCTACCAGAGCGCGAGCGGTGCCGGAGCCGCCGCCATGGCCGAGCTTCAGCAGGAATACGAGGAACTGGTGGGCGGCAAGCCCGTCACGGTGAGCAAATTCCCGCACCAGCTGGCCTACAACGTCATACCGCAAATCGACGTTTTCACCGACAACGGCTATACTAAGGAAGAGATGAAGATGTTCAACGAGACGCGCAAGATACTCCACAGCGACGTGCGCTGCTCGGCAATGTGCGTGCGCGTGAGCTCGCTGCGCTCCCACTCCGAGAGCGTATGGATTGAAACCGAACGCCCCATAAGCGTTGAGGAAGCCCAGAAAGCGATAGCCGAAGCCCCGGGATGCACTCTGAAAGACGACCCAGCCAACCTCGTCTACCCCATGCCTCTTGAAACGGCAGGCAAAGACGACGTGTATGTAGGGCGCGTGCGCAAAGACCTTGCCGACGACTGCGGCCTCACGTTCTGGCTCAGCGGCGACCAGATACGCAAGGGTGCCGCGCTTAACGCAGTGCAGATAGCAGAATACCTCGCCGAAGTGGGCGACCTGAAGAAATAACCGCCGCAAAAAGCCGGACACCGGCACACACCGGCAAAAGGAAACACACGGAACTCCGCAAACACGCCATGAAGCGTTGCGCGAAGTTCCGTTTTTTCGTTTCACGGCATGCTTTTTGCCGATATTTTCACTAACTTTGCAAAAGACAACTGCATACGGGGAAACGAGGCAAGTGCCGCCTGCACCCGTCTGCAACATCTTCGCACACAAAAAGAGAGCCGCCGCATGAACCATATAGCCAGCTATTTCCCCATAACCGACCCCACACTGATTTTCTTCGTGGTGCTGCTCATCATCCTGTTCGCGCCCATCATCATGGGCAAGCTGCGCATCCCGCACATCATAGGCATGGTGCTTGCAGGCGTGGCCATAGGCAAATACGGCTTCAACATACTCGTGCGCGACGACTCCTTCGAGCTTTTCGGCAAGGTGGGACTTTATTACATCATGTTTCTCGCGTCGCTCGAAATGGACATGGAGGGCATCAAGCGCAACGGCAAACGGCTCGTCAGCTTCGGCGTGCTCACCTTCGCCGCCCCCTTCATCCTCGCCTTCACGGCCAGTCTGTATCTTCTCGGCTATTCCACCCAGGCATCGCTCCTTCTTGGATGCATCATGGCGTCCAACACGCTCATATCCTACCCCATCGTCGGACGCTACGGACTGCAGCGCAAGCCCAGCGTTACACTCAGCGTGGGGTCGTCAATGCTGTCGCTGCTCATGGCCCTGGTCACGCTCGCCGCGATAGTGGCGGCCCATGAGGGCAGCACGGGCGTGTGGTTCTGGCTGCTGTTCGCGACCAAGTTTGCAGTCTACTGCGCAGCCATGGCCACGGTTGTGCCAAGGCTCACGCGGTGGTTTCTGCGCCGCTACAGCGATGCCGTCATGCAGTTCATCTTCGTCATGTCCATGCTTTTCATGAGTGCTGCGCTGAGCGAGGCGGTGGGTCTTGAAGGCATCTTCGGCGCGTTTCTCTCCGGCCTCATACTCAACCGCTACATTCCTCATGTGTCGCCGCTGATGAACCGCATCGAGTTCATCGGCAACGCGCTCTTCATCCCCTATTTCCTCATTGGTGTCGGCATGCTCATCAACGTGCGCCTGCTGACCGGCGGCGGAGCCATCGTGGCCGTGGTGGTGGCCATCACCGCCTTCGGCACCATAGGCAAGGCTGTGGCCGCCTATGCAGCCGCCCGCCTGTTCCGTCTGCCGCTGTCGTCGGGCAACATGATGTTCGGCCTCACCTCGGCCCATGCCGCCGGCGCGATAGCCATGGTCATGGTGGGAATGCGGCTGCACCTGCCCGACGGAACGTGCCTCGTCGACGACGACATGCTCAACGGCGTGGTGATAATGATACTCTTCACCTGCATCATCTCCACTTTCGTCACCGAACGCGCCGCACAGCAGATAACGCTGCGCGACAAGGAGATGCCCGCCGACGACATTCCCGCCGAGAACGAGAAGGTGCTCATCCCCATGAAATATCCCGAGTATGCCAACCGCCTTGTCAACCTCGCCATGATGATGCGCAACCCCAAGAACACCACCGGGCTCGTGGGCCTTAACGTGGTCTACGACGACGTGGACATGCCGCGCAACCAGGAACAGGGTGCACGCCTGCTCGAACGGGTGGCGCAATATGCCGCCGCCGCCGACATGACGATGCAGACGCAGGTGCGCGTGGCGGCAAACATAGCCAACGGCATACGCCATGCCTTCAAGGAATTCCGCTGCACCGAAATCCTCATCGGAATGCACATGCACCGCGAAGTGTCGTCGAAATTCTGGGGCGAATTTCACCAGAGCCTTTTCAACGGACTCAACAACCAGATAATAATGGCCCGGCTCACGCAGCCGCTCACCACCATCAGGCGCATACATGTGGCCGTGCCGTCGCGCGCGCAGTTCGAACCGGGCTTCTACCGATGGCTCGAACGTCTGGCTCGCCTTGCCGAAAACCTTGAGTGCAAGACCGAGTTCCATGGCCGCGACGACGTGCTTCCGCTCATCGGGAGCTATCTGGCCACACGCCACGCCAACGTGCGCGCCACCTACTCCACCATGCACCACTGGGCCGAAATGCCGCAGGTGGCCGCCAACATCGCCGCCGACCACCTGTTTGTAGTGGTCACGGCACGCAAGGGAACGGTGTCCTACAAGAACGCGCTCGAGCAGTTGCCCGACGAGGTGACGCGCTATTTCTCGGGCAAGAACATCATAATCATCTTCCCCGACCAGCACGGCGACCCGATGGACGAGATGACATTCGCCCAGCCGCAGCACACCGAGGACCGAAGTGCCTACGAGGCTATAGGCAAACTCCTCGGCAAGATAAAGAAGAAAAAAGACTGACCCGCGCCGACGGAATCACACTCCACGAGGCAACGACATAACACACACAAAGAGAAAAATGATTGACATAAAAGGCATTACAAAAAGCTTCGGGACGCTGCAGGTGCTCAAAGGCATCGACCTGCACATTGCACGCGGCGAAGTGGTGAGCATCGTGGGGCCGAGCGGAGCCGGGAAAACCACCCTGCTGCAAATCATGGGCACACTCGACCGGCCCGACAGCGGATCGATAACCATAGGCTCCACCGACATACGGGCACTCAGCGGCAAGCAAATCAGCGAGTTCCGCAACCGCAAGATAGGCTTCGTGTTCCAGTTTCACCAACTCCTGCCCGAGTTCACGGCCCTCGAAAACGTGATGATTCCGGCCTACATAGGCGGAACGAAAAAGCGCGATGCCCACCGCCGCGCCATGGAGCTGCTCGAATTCATGGGGCTGGCCGACCGTGCGTCGCACAAGCCTGCACAACTGTCGGGAGGCGAGAAACAGCGCGTGGCAGTGGCACGCGCGCTCGTGAACAACCCCGACGTGATATTCGCCGACGAGCCGAGCGGAAGCCTCGACACCAAAAACAAGGCCGAACTGCACAAACTTTTCTTCGACCTGCGCGACAAATTCGGGCAGACATTCGTCATCGTCACACACGACGAGCAGCTCGCCGCCATAACCGACCGCACGATAATCATGCGCGACGGACTGCTGTGCGGCGAACGCACGCGCGACAACAGCAGCCTGGCCGACACCTTACAGCAAAACACTCAACAGCTATGATAAAGTTAGGAGACTACAACACGCTCACCGTGGTGAAGGAGGTTGACTTCGGCATCTACCTCGACGGGGGCGACGAGGGCGAGATTCTCATGCCCAAACGATATGTGCCCGAAGGCACACAGCCCGGCGACCAGATAGAGACATTCATTTATCTCGACAACGAGGAACGCCCCGTTGCCACCACCGAACGCCCGCTTGCCAAGGTGGGCGACTTTGCCTACCTTGAGGTGGCATGGGTGAACGAATACGGGGCTTTCCTGAAATGGGGACTTATGAAAGACCTTTTCTGCCCCTTCCGCGAGCAGAAGAAGCGCATGGAAAGAGGCGAAAGCTACATCGTGCACGTGCATCTCGACGACGACAGCTACCGCATCATGGCCTCGGCAAAGATAGAACGCTATTTCGACGAGCGCGCACCGATGTTCAAGCACGGGCAGGAAGTAGACCTGCTCGTGTGGCAAAAGACAGAAATGGGCTTCAAGGTAATCATCGACAACCGCTACCCCGGACTCGTGTACGAAGACCAGGTGTTCCGCTACATACACACCGGCGACCGCACCAAAGGCTACATCAACACGGTGCGGCCCGACGGCAAGGTTGACGTCACGCTCCAGCCCACCGGTCGGCGGCAGACGCTCGACTTCTCGGAGGAGCTGCTGCAATATCTCAAAGACAACGGCGGACACTGCGACCTGGGCGACAAGAGCGACGCCGAAGACATAAAGCACCGCTTCCATGTGAGCAAAAAGACCTTCAAGCGTGCCGTGGGCGACCTGTACAAACGCCGTCTCATCACCATTGCCGACGACGGACTGCGGCTCGCCTGACGCTGCCCTTACATGTGCATCGTATGGTGCACGCACATGCTCCATACGATGCACGCATGTGCGGCATTTGCCGCAAGCCGCCATCTCCCCGTATATGCCCCATTGCAGACGTGGCATAAAGAAACAATCACCGCAAGATTACTGCTTACACATAACAATGATGATATGAAAATCAAACCTGTCAACCTGAAAAACCTGATGCTGGCCCTGACCATTGCCATGGCCACACCGGCATGCGCCCAGTATCAACCCGCCAAAGAAAATCTGCAGGCACGAAGCGAATTCCGCGACATGGGCTTCGGCATTTTCCTGCACTGGGGCCTGTACAGCATGATGGCCAACGGCGAGTGGGTAATGACCAACAAGAACATCAACTACAAGGAATACGCCAAACAGGCCAAAGGCTTCTACCCTGCCGAGTTCGACGCCAAGAAATGGGTCAGCGCAATCAAGGCTTCGGGGGCACGCTACATCTGCTTCACCACACGCCACCACGAGGGTTTCTCAATGTTCCACACCAAGTACAGCGACTACAACATAGTTGATGCCACCCCCTTCAAGCGCGACATCCTGAAAGAACTCACCGACGAGTGCCACCGTCAGGGCATATCCATACACCTGTACTACTCGCACCTCGACTGGTATCGCGAAGACTATCCGTTGGGACGCACGGGGCGTGGCACCGGGCGCGACAACAAGAAGGGCAACTGGAAGAGCTACTACCAGTTTATGAACAACCAACTCACCGAACTGCTTACCAACTACGGCAAGATAGGGGCTATATGGTTTGACGGTTGGTGGGATCAGGACGAGAATCCCGACTTCGACTGGCAACTGCCCGAGCAGTATGCCCTTATACACAAGTTGCAGCCCGCCTGCCTGATAGGCAACAACCACCACCAGACTCCATTCGAGGGCGAAGACATACAGATATTCGAGCGCGACCTGCCGGGACAGAACCGTTGGGGATATTCCGGCCTGTCGATAAGCCAGTTGCCGCTGGAGAGCTGCGAAACCATGAACGGAATGTGGGGCTACCAGATTACCGACCAGAACTACAAAGACACTAAGGCATTGATACACTTCCTCGTGCAGACAGCAGGCAACAACGCCAACCTGCTGCTCAACATCGGTCCGCAAGCCGACGGCAATCTGCCCGAAGTGGCCGTGCAGCGTCTGGCCGAAATGGGCGAATGGATGAAAACCTACGGAAAGACCATACAGGGATGCCGCGGCGGCATAGTGCCTCCGCACAGTTGGGGAGCCACCACACAGAAGGGCAACACACTGTATGTGCACATTCTTGACTTGAAAGACCGTGGACTATTCTTGCCTATCGGCGACAGGAAGGTAAAGAGCGCAGTAGACTATGTTACCCGCAAGACCGTAAAGACAACACACACCGACGGCGGTGTAACGCTAACGCTCAGCGAAGTTCCAACAGAGATTGACAAGGTGATAGAACTGCAACTGAAGTAAGCAGACCAAGAGATGGGAAGAAACAAATTTTCGCAGACAGAAATCACGCAGATAGCCAAACTGCTGAAACAGAAGAACTCCGTAAACCGTGCCCGACAGAAAATGATAAGGCACGAACTCAGAGTAGACTACGAGTTCAACATTTCCGACTTTAACGAGCCGGGCCACTCCTTTGGCGAAGAAGAACTGCAGGTTGCCATAAACCGGGGAGCCATACAGATACTTGACGAAGCCACAATAGCCGACATGAAAGCCAAGCGTGCCCGCGACCGGGCACGCGATGAAGCCGAGCAACAACGACAGGCCATTGAGCAAGGGCAGCAGACCGACTGGCAGCAAGCCATGCGCGAGTGGCAAGAATGGGAAGAAAGGCATGGGGACAAAACCTGAATTGATTTTTTTTGCAAAACTTCAACCACATAACCTTTTCTGCGCAACTTCGTTATTTCGGACTTGGTCACTATGCGGATTTCTGCGTCTGCGAGTCCAAGACGCGGAACTGAAAGGGGAAACTTTCTTGACAGCTTGTCAAAGTCAAGAAACTGTACTTTAAGTGTTTTTCTTGCAGGTTTGCTAATATCAAACAACTGTACCTGAATTGTTTCTCCTAATGACTTGCTAACATCTGGAAAATTTACTTGAACTTTTTTGCATCGGTTCAAACGATGGGTCGAGAATAGATAATCCATAATACACATATTCTATATAGTTAAACAAAAAATTCAGCTTTGCTCAACCATTACAGGCATAAAGAATCTCTTTTCTTTATGTTGTTTCCTGCGCTCCTAATATGTGTGAAATTGTAGTGCTACAAATATAGCGAAACTTATTTGTTCCACCAAACTTTTTATGGACTATTTTGAGAAAGTTGGCAGGTTCCTCATGGAAATTAGGCAAGTTTCTATGATAAATCAGGCAGATTTCTAAATTTTAGTCCAACAGAAATGAAATATATTGCGGAAATTATCGTTTGTATTTGTATAAGATTAGTTACCTTTGTGAACGAATAGCCTTGCATTGGGTTCTCGCCTATTACAGAGGCTTAAAAACATATTGTTGAACATTTAAATTTGGAAATAAGAAACAGACATTACACAAGAATGAAACGCTAAGGATTGATCAATTCCAAGAATTGCCATTCCACAACTGGGACTTAAACTGAGGTTTACCTCAAAATCTTTAACCAAGCGTTTCCGTTCTATACTTTTTGGATATTGAGCTTTAATGCTCTTGTTCTCTAATCAAGAATACCGCCAAACATTCAACGCATGAGAACAAGCAGTAGGAAGGTTCACGCTCATAAGGCGTGGACTGTTCCTTGCTTGTTATGCGTGCAGGTCACTTGGCGGTAACCTTTGATTAGACAAGCTACGGAACGGTTGCACGCCTTTTTTATGACCTACCGAAATGAAAATATTCAAAGCCTTTGTAACTTTGTTTATTCTACTGTCAGCCATTTCATGCAAGAATGAAAAGGTTGACATGAGTAGCTATATGCAAGAACGAGACTCCATTATGCAAGAGAACAAAGCTAAGACTCAACAACTTGATGAACTTAATGGTGTTTTGGCAACTATTGCTACAGGTTTGGATAGCATTGCCATCCAAGAAAATATCCTTTTTACCAACAAAGGGCGTGATGGTGTCATGCTTAACCGCCAGCAAATTGCAGCCAACCTAAAAGGAATGGCGGATATTCTTGCCCGACAGAGGGCAAAAATCAAGATGCTCCAAGATTCTTTGGCAAACAAAAAATCATCAGAAGGTGTGGAACGACTGCAAAAGGTTGTAGAGTTTCTAAACCAACAATTGGCGGAAAAGGACCAAGTTATCCAATCACTTCGAGCAGACTTGAATAATTCAAAGAAAGACATCACGCAATTGCGTGCCTCCCTTTCCGACATGAGAACGAGAGCGACCAATGCAGAGAAGAAAACGCAAGTGTTGACAACTGCATTATCAAAACAAGACGAGGTTATTAACGAATGTTATGTGAAGATTGGCACTAAGAAACAACTCTCGGCAGCAGGATTGCTGAAAGGCGGTTTCTTGCAAAAGAAGAAAGTCAACTATGAGGATGTGGACAAAAGCAAATTCAATGCCGTTGACATTCGCAAGTTCCGTGAGATTACTCTGAAATCGAGCAATCCGAAGATTCTGACACCGCAGCCAAGCAACCGCTCGTTCCATTTTGAGGAAAGTGGCGATGGCAACTGTACGCTTGTCATAACCAATCCTACTCTATTTTGGAGCGTAAGCAATTTCCTTATTATACAACTCTAAAAACTTTACGACTATGATTAAGAAGATTATCCTTTCTGTACTTCTCTGTACGGTATATATGTTTACAATGGCTCAGAGCCAAACCGTTACCCACGTTGTTCAGCGTGGCGAAACTATTGAGAGCATTGCTCAATATTACAATGTGAGCGTTGAGGACATCAACAAGGCAAATCCTAATGCGGATGGGGTTGTGTATGTGGGAATGAAATTAAATATTCCACAATGTGATAAGCCTGCAATTACTTCTAATTCTTCTCAACCAATTGCTACAAAAGGTGAAAATCGATTAATACCTATTGATAATAAAGCGTATGCAAGAAAATCCGAAGATGTAGCAAAAGATAAGTATTGGAAGTTAAAAGCTGTGGCCGGTGTAACTATTGGCACTTGGACAGGAAAAGACTTCAAGGAAGGAAATACAGACTCTGATTATGGACAAGCTTCATCAAAAAACAAGGCTCTCTATCAATTTCATCTTGGAGTTGTTGCAGACTATGCTCTCTCAAAAAATCTGTATGCTGGAGCAGGGGTTATATTTAACCAAAATGGCTACAAGCAAGAACGTCTTATGACATCAGGACAATATTGGGATGATGAGGGAGCAAATTATGATGGTAAGCAAACTGTAAAGATGACAACAAACAACATAGAAGTTCCTATCCATGTAGGAGGAATGTATAATGTATCATCTAATGTTGGGATTTTTGTTGAGGCAGGACCATACTTGTCATATGCAATAAGTGGCAGCAAGAAAAGAACAGGTTCTTTTACAGAATATGATGATATTCACTCTAGCGCAACAGAGCATATAGATGAAAAGGACAATATAGGAAAAGGTTCTCTCAAAAATTATCAGAAGTTTGGTTATGGATTGTCTGCAACTGCTGGTATATGTGTAAACAAGATTATTTTCCAGTTTACTTTTCAGCGAGAATTGTCTAAAGCAATAAAGAAAACTAAGCAGTATGAACAAAACATGTTACTTTCTGTTGGATACGAATTTTAGTAGAATACTAGGAGGCTTTATCTTAGTGTTAGCTTCCCTGCCTTGCATTGCCCAAGATGCCATCATTTTCCGTGATGGTCGTGTGAAGTCTGTCAAAATCATCCAGACCAACAATGACAAGACGCTTTTCAAAGAGTCTGACAACAAGAAAGCCTCAGAGGAATATGTTGAGAACACGAAAGTGTTTATGCTAAAGTTTAAGACTCGTGGAAATGTCGTATTCAATGGGAGTGGTGAGCGAATACTCACCACCTCAGAACATGTACAAATTCCGAAAGATGCTATTGTTGTATATTATAAGGACGGAAGAGAAGTTCCTGCTTATAATCTGACGATGGACGCAAATACCGTTTCGTTCAAAACGAGCAAGAAAGCCAAGGATAGACCGATATACTCACCGAAGTCGGAAGTATTCATGATTCGCTATCCTGACGGAACACGTGACATCTTGACAAATCTCGCCGTTGAAGAACAACGGCAACGTGAGCGAGAGGCAGAAGAGGCAAGGCTGAAAGCACAGCGTGAAGCAGAGGTGACAGATTCCATCAAAGCGGCTGCAATGGAAGAAGCTGCATCAGCAACGAATCCAAAGAAAGCAACCATTGTGACAAAGAAAGGTGTACGCATGAAAGTTTGGATTTGCAGTGATACCGCAACGATGGTGTCTTACAAGAAAGTCAATTCAGCAAAGGCTGCCATCTTCAACATGAGTAAAACTAAGATTAAGAACATCATATACTAATTTCAAGTTACGCATATGGGAAGAATTTATATGATGATAGTATCGTTCGCAATGATGTTTCTCTCCAATCCTACAAAGAGTTGGGGACAGGACATTGTGAAACTTAGCCATATTGTGCAGCGTGGTGAAACCATAGAGATTTTGGCTGACAAGTATAGACTTACAACAGATATTCTTAAAACTGTCAATCTCGGAATGGATACCTTTTATACAGGCTTGGAAGTATTCATTCCTGTGGATAAGAAATATTTATGGCTGCGATCTGAGGAGGACAGTGAAAAAGTCCTCGAAGACATAGCAGGATATTTTTCAGAATATCAAGAAGCATCACGCATATTCAACTCTGGTGATTATAAGACAGCAGACAAACTATTTGAATCCACGATAAGGAATCATGGGAAATATCTGCCATGCGAAGAAGCATATTTTGGCAAAGCCATGTGTGATTACAATCGCAAGAAATGGAGTTCTGCCATTGATGGGTTCTCACAAGTCATCAGCATAGATGAATGCCCCGAAGAGCTAAGGGAGCAAAGTCGTAACTTAAAGGCAAATGCGGAAGACCAACGTGAAGCCCGAAACCAACGAACCGCAAACTTTTTCAGTGGATTGTTCCAAGCAGCAGCGGAAGTTGGTACGGCATATATGGCTGCAAGCCAAGCTAGCACAAGCCAAACTGGTTACAATTATCCGTCAATGCCACAAGGTGCAAACGTGATGAACATGAGCAATGCAGACATAACCAATACAATGAATCAAATAGCCAATGTCACTATCATGCAATTCCAGCAGCAACAGATACAAGAGGAAATACAATTTAAGAACAACTTTATAGCCATGTACAAACGTATACATGGCAAGGAACCTTCGGAAGATGAAATACAAGCCGCATACAACAGTCAAAAACAAATGCAAGGCAATGCCTACAAGACTGTACAACAGGCAAGCAGTGGTATGTATGACAGAGAATTGGGGATAAGTGGCAGTTCTTCCAATAAAAGAACATCATCTGGTTATAATTGCTCTCAATGTCGTGATACCCATGTGTGCCAAACTTGCAATGGTTCGGGTTGGCAAAATGGTATGGGAGACAACCATGACCATTATGGAGCTGGCATCAATAAAATTCCTTGTGGAAATTGCAGCAATGGACATTCAAAAGGAGACGGTGTTTGCCATTTCTGTAAATAAACGCATAATATGGAGTTACTTTTTGAGCGATTGATGCATTAATTATGTATAACTTAAAAATAAGGACAATGATAAAATCAAACAAATTAGCAATACTGTTAATGGCTTTTGCCATTACTGCGATAACACCAATGTTCACATCTTGCAGCAGTGGTGGTGATAATGAAGAAGATATTTATTCTCCAGATAGAGAAAACTCTAACGATGGTAAGAAATTAACTGGTATGGTAGATGGGCATGAAGCCGTCGACTTAGGGTTAAGTGTAAAATGGGCAACTTGCAACTATGGAGCATCTTCTTCATACGGATATGGAAACTATTATGCATGGGGGGAAACAACTATGCGTAATTCCTATTATCGAGACACGTACAAATATTATAACTTACGAACAGATAGAGATAATGATTTGATGAATAACATCCAAGGTTCAAAATATGATGTTGCAAAGAATTGGGGTAGTAATTGGCGTATGCCGTCTAAATCTGAATACGAAGAATTGCTCAACAAATGCTCTTGGAAATGGGCAACAATGTCGGGAGTAAATGGATATAAAATAACCAGCTCTAATGGCATGAGTATTTTTCTTCCTGCAAATGGTGACTATTTTGGAACGGAGAAAGGAGCAAAAGCTGGCATTTGGGGAGAATATTGGACTGGAACATTTAAAAACACAACAGATTTCTATAGCCATGCCTACGCATTGATATTTACACAATCAAAGAAAAATATTGATGGGTATTATCGATATGTTGGTCTTGCAATACGTCCTGTTACAACATCAACATTTTCTTCTTCAAATCAAGGAGGCAATACTGGTGGCTCTACAGGTGGCGGTAGTTCCACTTCTTACGAGAAACCAGACATAGGCTTTAATGATTTCACGGCAACTCAGACAAAGTTGAAAGTCGTGTATAAGATATACAATAAGGATGAGGCAAAGGTTACATCTGCAAAGGTCTATTACGGCACAACTTCCAATCCGTCTAAATCTGTTTCCGCAACAGTTGCAGGTGTCCTTATCACAGCCAACATTTCTGGTTTGCAAAAAGGTACAACTTACTACGTTAAATGCGTAGCTACAGGAAAAGGAGGTACTACCACTACTGGTACAACCAAAGTCATAACAAATTACTAAATTAGAAGTTGCGCACGACACGAAACAAGTGTACAAGATTATGAATAAACTTGCTTTTCCATTTCATCACGGCTTTGAGAATAGACCCAAAGTAACTGATAACCAGTAAACTTTCCTCATTCTTCTCTCAAACACTTTTTATATGTACTTTCTTGGTCTGAATGACCGGAATTCGCCCCCTATCCTTTAACGAAGGACTTACACCACAATAAAAAAAACGGCAAGAAATGCATAAAGCTGCATTTCCTGCCGTTTTCAATTATGTTTTCAGCTATCGGCCATGAAGGCGTTTACGCTTTCATGGCTGCCGCAAAGTCGGGCTGTTTTCAGAACTCTGCCGATTTCGGAGTGCGCGGGAACGGGATGACATCGCGAATGTTCTGCATACCAGTCACGAAAAGTATGAGACGCTCGAAACCGAGACCGAAACCTGCATGCGGGCACGATCCGTACTTGCGGGTGTCGAGATACCATGTCATGTCCTTCATCGGGATGTTGCGCTCCTCAATCTCGTTCATGAGTTTGTCGTAGCTTTCCTCACGCACCGAACCGCCGATTATCTCGCCTATCTGCGGGAACAGCACGTCGGTGCCCTGCACCGTCTGGCCGCTCTTGCCGCCATATCCCGACTCGCCTTCGTCGATTTTCATGTAGAAAGCCTTGATTGCCTTCGGGTAGTTGGTCATTATCACGGGGCGTTTGAAATGCTCCTCAACGAGGAAACGCTCATGCTCCGAGGCGAGGTCGTCGCCCCATTCGCACGGGAACTCAAACTTCTTGCCGTTCTTGACGGCTTCCTGCAGGATGCGTATTCCCTCGGTGTAGGGCAAATGCACGAACTCTGAGTTGAGAATGCCCTGCAGACGCTCCACAAGTCCCTTGTCAACCCACTGGTTGAGGAATTCGATGTCGTCCTTGCAGTTGTCCAAAGCCCAGCGTATGCAATACTTTATAAAGTCCTCTTCAAGCTCCATAAGTCCGGCAAGGTCGAGGAAAGCCACTTCCGGCTCAACCATCCAGAACTCGGCAAGATGGCGCGGAGTGTTGGAGTTCTCGGCACGGAACGTGGGACCGAAGGTATAGATTGCGCCGAGAGCCGTAGCCCCGAGCTCGCCTTCAAGCTGTCCGCTCACGGTGAGCGAAGTCTGCTTTCCGAAGAAATCGTCGGAATAATCTATCTTGCCTTCGTCGTCTTTCTTCAGGTTGTAGAGGTTCTTTGTAGTCACCTGGAACATCTGCCCGGCCCCTTCGCAGTCGCTTGCCGTGATGAGCGGCGTGTTGAAATAGAAATAACCGTGCTCGTGGAAATAGGTATGTATGGCCATAGCCATGTTGTGGCGTATGCGCATCACCGCCCCGAAGACGTTTGTACGCAGACGCAAATGGGCATGCGTGCGCATATATTCAAACGACTGCCCCTTCTTCTGCATGGGATAGTCGCTGCCGCACAAGCCGTAGATTTCGAGCGACTCGCACTGTATTTCCGATGTCTGTCCCTTGCCCTGGCTCTCCACGAGGGTTCCCGTTGCGCCGATGCACGCCCCGGTGGTAATCTTTTTCAGTGTCTCGGCATCGAATTTAGAGGAGTCAAGCACCAACTGTACGTTCTTCACCGTTGACCCGTCGTTAAGTGCGACGAAATCGACGGCCTTGCTGCTGCGGTGAGTGCGCACCCAGCCTTTCACGCATACTGCGCTGCCGAAATCGGTGCGTTTGAGCACATCGACAACTTTTGTACGTTTTATTGTTTCCATTGTTAATGTCGTTTTTTCTGTCGGTATATTAACGTGGGACGCGGAACATACGCTCCGCGTCCCATCGCAAACAGTTCTGTATGTCATTCAAATGCACCCATGCGCAGCATTTCCACTTCTTTCTCGGTGAGGAAACGCCAGTCGCCACGGCGCAGGTTCTTCTTGGTGAGACCGGCAAACTGCACGCGGTCGAGTTTCACCACGCGGTAGCCGAGGTGCTCGAATATTCGGCGCACGATGCGGTTTTTGCCGCTGTGTATCTCAATGCCAACCTGACTCTTGTCGGTATCGCTTGCATATTCAATGGCATCGGCGTGCACTTCGCCGTCTTCCAGCTCTATGCCGTCGGCAATCTGCTGCAAGTCGTGGGCGGTGACGTTCTTGTCGAGATATACATGATACACTTTCTTCTTCAAGAACTTGGGATGAGTGAGTTTCGAGGCGAGGTCGCCGTCGTTGGTGAGAAGCAGCACTCCCGTTGTATTGCGGTCGAGACGGCCCACGGGATATATGCGCTCGGGACAGGCGTTCTTGACAAGATCCATTACAGTCTTGCGCTGTTGCGGGTCGTCGCTGGTTGTAACGCAGTCCTTGGGTTTGTTGAGCAGCACATAAACTTTCTTCTCCAGATTCACGGGCTGGTCGTGGAATTTCACCTCATCACTGCGCAGCACCTTTGTGCCAAGCTCAGTAACGACCGTTCCGTTGACCATAACCACGCCGGCCTGTATGAATTCGTCGGCCTCGCGACGGCTGCACACTCCTGCATTGGCAAGGAATTTGTTCAGACGGATAGGCTCGTTCGGGTCGATGTGCTCCTCCTTATATTCTATACGTTTCTTCAAACTATACTTTGCATTGGGGTCGTAGTCGGCAGTACGGGGACGGAATGCGCCACGCTGCTGCTGGAATCCGCCGTGGTTGTTGTAGCCACGCTGCTGGAATCCGCCCTGACGCTGATAGCCACCCTGACGCTGGTAGCCGCCTTGCTGACGAGGCTGATAGCCACCCTGCTGGCCCTCGGCATTGTAACGAGGACGATATCCGCCCTGCTGACGGGGCTGGTAGCCACCCTGCTGACCTTCTTCGCCGCCGTTGTAGCGAGGACGGTAGCCGCCTTGCTGGCGGGGCTGATAGCCACCCTGCTGACCCTCGGCGTTGTAGCGAGGACGGTAGCCGCCCTGCTGACGGGGCTGATAACCGCCCTGCTGGCCCTCGGCGTTGTAGCGAGGACGGTAGCCGCCCTGCTGACGGGGCTGATAGCCGCCCTGCTGGCCCTCGGCGTTGTAGCGAGGACGGTAGCCGCCTTGCTGGCGGGGCTGATAGTTTGAGGCGTTGTTCTGCAGTCCTGCCCCGAAGCCTTCGGGACGGAATGCGCCTTCACTGTTGTCGGTTGTGTTTCGGTCGGCGTTGTAGGCGCGCTGTGTGTGGATGCGCGGCCGCTGCGGACGACCGGTTACGCTACGGTATTCTCTCTGATAATTTCCTGCGGAACGGCCATAGCTCTCGCTCTTGCCGGTAGTTTGCTCCGCTGCAGTCTGCTCCTGATTTTTGTTTTCCAACTCTGAATCCATAATCTTGTTTGTTGTAGCCTCACGGCTTGGTTAATAATAGTATGCTTTGTAAAATGTGTATATACAGTTGTTTCCGGGCATCTGTTTCCCGGCCATATCGTTTCGGTCTCGTTTTCGTTTGTGCCTTGCCGCCGCCAAGCACGGGCAATGCGACGGCTCTGCCATGCTACATGCCCGTATAGTTATGCGGCGTTATGGCCATGAGTTCGGCCTTAACTTCGTCACTGACATTGAGTTGGCGCACAAACTCATGAATTGTTTCCTCTGTCATTTTCGCATTGGTGCGCGTGAGGGCTTTGAGTGCCTCGTAAGGATGCGGATATGCCTCACGGCGCAGTATGGTCTGTATGGCCTCGGCCACCACGGCCCATGTGTTGTCTAGGTCGGCGGCAATCTTCTCCTCATTGAGGATGAGTTTGCGCAAACCTTTCAGCGTGCTCTCTATGGCTATTACCCCATGGCCGAGCGGCACGCCCACATTGCGCAGCACTGTAGAGTCGGTGAGGTCGCGCTGGAGGCGGCTCACGGGCAGTTTCTGCGCGAGGAACTGCAGCACGGCATTGGCAATGCCAAGGTTGCCCTCGCTGTTCTCGAAGTCTATCGGGTTCACCTTGTGGGGCATTGCACTCGATCCTACCTCACCGGCCTTTATCTTCTGCTTGAAATATTCCATGGAGATGTACATCCAGAAATCGCGGTCGAGGTCGATTATTATCGTGTTTATGCGGCGCACGGCGTCAAACAGGGCACCGAGACAGTCGTAGTTGCTTATCTGCGTGGTGTATTGCTCGCGCTCAAGACCGAGTTTCTCGCTCACGAAGCGGTTGCCGAAATCCTTCCAGTCATACTGCGGATAGGCCACATGATGGGCATTGTAGTTGCCCGTGGCACCGCCGAACTTGGCTGTCATCTTGCAAGCCTTGAGCTGGTTGAGCTGCTCGGTGAGACGGTAGACAAACACCATGATTTCCTTTCCGAGCCGTGTGGGCGATGCAGGCTGGCCGTGGGTCTTGGCGAGCATCGGCACGTCTTTCCACTCGTCGGCATAGGTCTGAAGCTGGGCCACGAGTTCCTCGACAAGCGGCACATACACATCATTCATGGCCTCTTTTATCGAAAGCGGCACGCTGGTGTTGTTTATGTCCTGCGAAGTAAGCCCGAAATGTATAAACTCCTTATACTGATCCAGACCTCCGAGCTTGTCGAATTCTTCCTTTATGAAATATTCCACGGCCTTAACGTCGTGGTTTGTCACTTTCTCGATGTCCTTCACGCGTTGTGCGCTTTCCTCGCTGAAATTGCGGTAAATGTCGCGCAACGCATCGAACAGGTCGTGGTTGAACGATGCCAGCTGCGGCAGCGGCAATTCGCAGAGTGTTATGAAATACTCAATCTCGACACGCACACGGTAACGTATGAGTGCATACTCCGAGAAATAGTCTGCCAAAGATTCTGTTTTTCCTCTGTAACGGCCGTCGATAGGTGATATTGCCGTCAGCAAATCAAGTTTCATAATAAAGAAATTATAATTTGCCACAAAATTACTAATTTAATTCGATATCGTGCGCAAAGTTTCCGAAAACTTGCATGAAAGCCGCGATTGTGCACCCGATGCCATTTTCATGCGTGCCCAAGACCCTTTTATTGTTCGCGTTATGCCCTTTCATTTGCATGCAATGCCACATTCTCCACGGCAGCCATAGAGGCCAAAAGACTGGCCAGAAGCCAAAAAAGGGTGCAACCCCAAAAGGTTGCACCCCGTGTTTTTATGCTGTTATGTCAGTATCGGATTAGTCCTTAACCTGAACAGTAGCACGACGGTTGTAAGAGATGGGTGAAAGGTCGTTCACACCACCCTTGCCTTCAGTTGTAATCTGGTCGCGGCTTACACCCATGTTAACGAGTTCGTTAGCAACTGTCTCAGCACGCTTCTCAGACAGCCACTGGTTGTGAGCAGCCTTACCTGTTGCGCTGTCAGCATAACCTGTAACGAGGAGGTTTGCGTTGTTCTCCTTAGCGTAGTCGG
This sequence comes from bacterium, assembly GCA_963607545.1. GTDB lineage: Bacteria > Bacteroidota > Bacteroidia > Bacteroidales > Bacteroidaceae > Prevotella. The sequence goes on along the minus strand of CAVDCP010000003.1, from coordinate 67,177 downwards.
CGATGCCCTTAACGTTAACGAGGTCTTTCTTAGAAGCGATGTTATACTTGTCGAGGTTGAAGAATACAGACACCGGAGTGTTCACGAATTCCTTAACAGCCTTGGGAGCTTCCTTCTGGTTTGCGAGGAGGTTCTTCAGGCGAGCGTTCTCTGCGTTAGCGTCGTTGAGCTGAGCGTTGAGAGCGTCGATCTGGCTCTGAGCGAGAGCCTTGATAGCGTCAACATCGGGCACTTTGTTCCAAGTAGCCTTGCCAAGGTTGAAGGTCAAGCCAAGTTCAGCATAGAGCTGGTTGTCGTGGCTGTCCCAACCGCGGTGGTCGAAGCCCTTGTCATATCCGTCGTGGTCGCCCTCGTAGCGGTTCCATCCGAGCTCGAAGTTGATAGCAACCTTGCGGCTTACATAGAACTGGTTCAAGATACCAACGCTCAGATCCATGCCGTAACGGTCATAAGAGCAAGAACGTGTGATGCCGGCACCTACGAAGGGAACGAAGTTCCAAACGCGGTTGGGGTTGTATCCGCAAAGCATGTTGCTCAGGTTGAAGAGAACGTGCTCGTTGAGAGTCCAGTACTTGTTGCCGTTGCCCTTGTTGTCAGAGTCGGTAACCTGCTTGCCCCATACGCCCTGCAGCTTGGTGCGCAGACCGATGCCCGGAGTAAACCACTTGCCGATAGCTACGGCAGCGCCCGGGTTAGAGCGGAATTTCTTGAACGGGCTTCTGTTCAGTCCCAGTCCGTGCTCTTCGCCTGAATACCAAGCATTCCAATCAGCACCTACCTGGATGAACCAGTTGCTCCAGAATGAATTTGTGGCAACACTGTGTTTGAGTGTCGGGTCAGCCTCCTGAGCCATTGCGCCCATTGACAAGCCGGCCATTGCCAAAACAATTAATAACTTTTTCATAACCTTTATTTATTTAACAATCAAAAAAATTCAATTGTAGGGAATACCCCTTAATCGGCTACAAAGGTACGAATAAAAAACAAACGTAACTACTTTTTCACGAAAAATATTGTTTTCGGGTTTGCTTTTATTGTATTCCGACCGTTAATTTATGTTTCTTTTGCACGCTAATTTGCATTCATGCGAGCAAATGTTCTATTTCGGTTTGCTTCAATATGCTCAATATTTTCTTGCCGTCGGGAGTGTAGTTGAAGTTGGAACAGGCAAAGAGTCCGTTCACGATATTCTCCATTGCGGCATTGTCGAGCACCTCGCCATAGGGCACTGCCGCACTGCGGGCGAGTCCGAGGGCTATCGAATGGTTCACCTCGTCGGCCACATTGCACGCACATTCGCCCGCCGACTCCACAAGCCGCTGCACGAGGTCGGTGTATGACAGTCCTTCAAGCCCAGCCGGAACGGAGTTCACCGAATACGACCCTGCGCCGAGGTCGGTGAGTTCAAACCCTGCCGATTCCATCTCGGGCATTATCTTGCGCAGCACGGCATCGTCGGTTGGCGAGAGATGCACCACTTCGGGGAAGAGCATCGTCTGCGAGTCGGCGCGGCGTTCACGCATCTTCTCCAGATACTGTTCATACAATATGCGGGTGTGCGCCCGGTTCTGGTCGACAATCATAAGTCCCGACTTCACTGCCGTCATTACATATTTCCCTTTATATTGATAATGCGCCGGCGACTTGTCTTCGGCTATGTCGGGCGAGGCAGCGGCAAACGGATATGTCGGCGAGGCATCTGCGAGGTTGCCCCCGTCATCGCCGCCGTCGGGAAAAAGCGGTGCTGCCTGTGCCGCCGGAGTGCGCAAGCCCTCGTAAAGCTGCTCCCACTGCCGCGGAGCCGACTGCCTGTGCGGTGCTGCCGACGATTCGGCAAAGGGATTGTAGCCCGGATTATACTGCACCTTGGGCATGGCCACGTCGTCGTTTTGGGTGAAGACGGGTATTTCCGGCCGTCCTTCGGTGTCGAACTCTATTGAGGTGACATCGTTGAACTTGCCTATCGTTTCGCGTACGGCGGCAAGAAGAAGCTGCCACACGGTCTGCTCGTTTTCAAACTTTATCTCGGTTTTCGTGGGATGAATGTTCACGTCGATGTCCTCGGGCTTGACTGTGAAATACAGGAAATAAGGCACCTGTTCGCCTTCGGGTATGATGCGCTCGTAAGCAGTCAGCACCGCCTTGTTGAAATAAGGGTGTTTCATGTAGCGACCGTTGACGAAGAAGAACTGCCTCACGCCTTTCCGGCGTGCACACTCAGGCTTGCCCACGAATCCCGAAATCCTGCACATCGACGTGTCCACGTCAACGGGCAACAGAGTCTGGTTGATTTTCTTGCCGAACACATCGACGATGCGCTGGCGCACGCCCGAAGCCTTGAGGTTGTACAGTTCGGTGCCGTTGTTGTTAAGAGTGAACGAAACGGCGGGGTTGACAAGTGCAATGCGCTCGAAGGCGGTGACGATATTGTTGAGTTCGGTGGTGTTCGACTTGAGGAACTTGCGCCTTACCGGCACATTGTAGAACAGATTCTCCACCATGAAGTTGCTGCCCTCGGGGCATGAGCACGGGTCTTGCGCCACAAACTGCGACCCTTCTATGCGCAGCTGCGTGCCCACCTCTTCGCCGGTGAGCCGTGTCTTGAGCGTCACCTGCGCCACTGCGGCTATCGAGGCGAGAGCCTCGCCACGGAATCCCATGGTGTGCAGGGCGAAAAGGTCGGAAGCCTTGCGTATTTTCGATGTGGCATGCCGCTCGAAAGACAGGCGTGCGTCGGTTTCCGACATGCCTTTCCCGTTGTCCACCACCTGTATCGAGGTGCGCCCCGAATCCATGCATATCACATTCACCGTGGTGGCCCCGGCATCGATGGCATTCTCGACAAGTTCCTTTACAACGCTTGCCGGGCGTTGTATCACCTCTCCGGCGGCAATCTGGTTGGCCACCGAGTCGGGCAGCAGTTGGATTATATCACTCATGTCAGCACATTGTTAATGCGAGAAACAACAATACGGCGAAAGCCAGCAGCAGCGCCACAGGCACCGTGGCACGCAGCAGAGCACCAGCCGTGGCGTGTCTGTCGCGCCGCAGCGTCGGCTGCTGCGGCTCAGGTTTCGCGCCTTGCGCCTTTTCGCCTTGCCCTGCCCTGTCGCCCGAACGCCCGTACAGTTCGTCAAGCAACAGGCGGCGTTCGTCGGTGTATATATAATTATGGTGGAATCCGCGCGGCTTGCGGTTGCCGAAATACAACATAGCCATGCCTCCTATTGGCTTGCGGTGTCGAACGAAGGCAGCGGAGCTTCACGCCGCTGCAGCTTCTTCAGCTCGCCGTCCTTGCCTTTGCCGCGCCAGAGGAATATGTCGTCCTTGTCCACGGGCCGCATATAGTCGAACCACGCGAAAGCCTTCAGTTTCAGTTTGTCTGCCGGAATCTGCGTCATGGGCGACAAAGTGCCCGTGGCCTTCGATGTCCATATTTTCTCCAGTTGCCTTTCGGCCGAAAGGAACATGCGCATCGTGTCGGTTTCCAGATAATTGTGTTCCGAGAGCGTGGAGTCGCTGCCCTCGGCGTTGTAATACACCGAAATCACGTTGCCCGAAGCCTCGGTTCTCCGCAGCACGCCGTCGGTGAAGAAAGCGTCCATGCGTTTCGACGACACCTGGTTGTAGTGGTCGCGGTTGTCGAGCCGCTCCACCGAGAGAGCCTGTCCGATGATTTCGGCGCGCCGCACCGTGCTGTCGTTCATGTATACCTTTATCACCTCGCCGAGCAGCTGCCGCTGTCCGTTCCACACTATGGGGTCGTGATACATCGTCATGCACGAGTCCTGCGAGTTGAACACCATGGAGTCGCACACGGCCTGTACGTCGGTGCGGAAGGCCCTCACCTTGCGGAAGGCATGCACCTTGCGGTAAACCGAGTCGGTATTGATGTTGAACGTGTATATCTTCATCGTGTCGGCGTGCATGTACAGGGTGTCCTTCTGCGAGAAGTCGCGCATCACCGCCCGGCGCGTGGCAAAGCCGTAGCCCGTGGTTTCGTCGTAGACGAGATGTCCGCATGCGAGCGCGTTCTTGTTGAGCGTGTCCACATACACCACGTTTCCGAAACCCTCGTTGTGCCCCGTGCGGTTGTCGTGGTAGAGGCTGTCGCCCGTTATCGTCTTTTCCTTGTCCACTATTGTGGATCGTCCGAACAGGCGCGAGCGGTCGGTGCGGCTGTCAAGATAGGCATCGGTGGTGTGTATCACGCTGCCTTTCGACGTTATCGTCGACGGCCCCGTTACATGAGCCAGCGACAGCCGCGTGTCGTAGTGCAGCGTGTCGGTGCTTACATGGTTCTTGTCGCTCTGCATCTGCACGTTGTAGTAGAACGAGGCTTGCCGCGTGACGGTGTTGTACTCGCCCCAGTCAGCCACGAGCCTGTCCTTTCCGTCGATGAGCTTTCCGCCCTCGAAGAAATAGGCGTTGCTGTAGATGCGGTCGTAGTCGAGCGAATCGGTGTAGAGAGTCTGCTGCCTGTGTCGCAGCACCACGTTGTGGCGGGCGTGCATCATCTGCGCCCCCCCGTCGTAGTCGGCCCGGTCGCAGGTGAGCGACAGGGTGTCGCCCTGCTTGAACCGCACATGCCCGAAGGCCTCCACCGAGTTGGCATCCTGATAGAAATAGGCACTGTCACACCACAGTTGCGCCCCGGCGTGCGAGAAATGCACCTTTCCCTTCACTATCTGTGCGTCGGGACGGTTGCTGTAACGGTCATATTTCAGTTCGTCGGAGTGTATGAGAAACACCCTCTCGTCGGTCTTGGGCCGCTGTTTCCTGCGCTGCGGCGCAGCCGTTGCGGCAAGCACGATAAGCCCAAAAAGGCACAGAGCCGCCACCGAGGCTGCCCTATGCCGGTATTGTGTCTTTGCTTTAAATGGCATTTTCACGTTGTCGATGTCACTTTACCCACCCTTCATATTCGAAGTTGCAGTTCTTGTAACGGTCTTTCATGCGCACATAGGTGTTCTTTATCTTGTTCACCACCCAGTTGTGCAGGAATTCCTCGCGCTCCTTGGCGAGCACCACGTTTTTAAGCACCTGGTAGTCTTCGGTTATTGTAGCGCGGTGGGCATCGGTGCGGCTCTTGAGCTTTATAATGGCACACACGGTCTTGCCCTTCTCGTTTATCATGCTGAAAGCGTCCGACACGTCGCCCACTTTCATCTTCTCCACCTGGCGTGCCACCTCGGTGGGCAGGTCTTTCATCTTGAAGCGCGAGGTGCGTCCCTCCTCGGAGTTGTACGACATAAGACCGTGGTTGTTGCGTGTGTCCTTGTCGTCGGACATGTAGGCAGCAGCCTGTTCAAACGGCATCTTGCCGTCGCGTATGTCGACGGCCACAGAGTCGAGGCGCACGCGCATGCTGTCGGTGGCTTCCTGCGACACACGCGGTATGCGCAGTATGTGGCGCACCTTTATCTTGTCGCCGCGCTTGTCGATGAGCTGTATGATGTGGAAACCGTATTCCGACTCCACGATCTTCGATATTTTCTTCGGATCGGTGAGGTTGAAGGCCACTCCGGCAAAGGCCGGGTCGAGCATTCCGCGCCCCGTGTAGTCCATTTCGCCGCCCTGACGTGCCGATCCGGGGTCTTCGGAGTAGAGCCTGGCCAGCGTGGCAAACGACGTTTCGCCGTTGTTCACGCGTTCGGTATATTCGCGCAGCTCGTTCTTCACGCGGTTAATCTCTTCCTGCGATATCTTGGGCTGCTTGGTGATTATCTGCACCTCCACCTCGGTGGGCACATAGGGTATGCTGTCCTCGGGCATGTTCTTGAAATACTTGCGCACGTCGGCAGGCGTGACGGCGATGTCGGCCACGAGTTTCTCCTTCATCTGCTGTATCAGCTGGTTGTTCTTGAAGTCGTCGTGTAGCGACTGCCTGAGCTGGCTCACCGACATTTTCTTGTATTCCTCAAGTTTCTCGCGCGACCCGGCCTGTGCCACCCATCGGTTTATCTGCATGTCGATGCCCTGTGCTATCTCCGATTCCGATACCTGTATGGAGTCGATTTCGGCCTGGTGCAGGAAGAGTTTCTGCACGGCAATCTGCTCGGGTATCGAGCAGTCGGGGTCGCCGCTCCATGTTATTCCCTCGGCCTCGCCCTGCAGGCGCATTATCTCTACGTCCGACTTGAGTATAGGCTCGTCGCCCACTACCCATATCACCTCGTCGATGACACTGTTGTCGGGTGTCACGGCCTCGTCTTTCGCATTTTCCACAGAGTCGGTTTGGACGGCAAACGGGTGCGCCGCACCCTTGCCCGCCCTTGCCCCGATGCCGAAAAGCATCAGTGCGGCGAGTGCCCCGACAAACATTTTGCTCTCTTTTCTCATATCTTATAGTGCGCCGCGCGGCTCACGCCGTCGGCATTTCTCGATGTTTTCGTTGTTTTCTGCCGTCGGGCAATCAGTGCTTGTTCACTGTTTCGAGCACGGCGGGGTCAATCTCCACGGCATACTGCTTGCGCAGCTGTGCCACCCACTCCTTTTCGAGTTGCTCCTGATAGTCGGCCACCACCAGTTCGCGCACGTCCTCGTAGGTCTTCGGCGCTTTCAGCAGTTCGCCGTAGGTAGCCTCAAACGGGTAGTCCTTCACCGCTGCCACGGTGGTGTCTTTCTTGAACACGTCGCGGTCGATGAGTGCGTTGTCGCCTTTCTTGAACATTCCCTTCACCACCTTTATGCGCACGGTGCTGTCGTTGAAGGTAGTGCGCAGTTTGTCGGCCCAGTCCTTGAACGGCACGTTTTTCAGCGATGCCTTCACGGCCTGCACGTCGGCATCGGTCTTGGTGTTGTAGGCAATGCCCTTGAAGCGCGGCTCGTCCCAGCGGTATTTCTTCTTGTTTTTCTTGAAGTAGGCGGCGAGTGCGGCATCGTCCTTGGCGGCCTTGTCCCACACGGTGCGGTTGCTTATTTCATAGAGCAGCAGTCCGTCGTGGTATTCGCGTATGAGGTTGCGCAGGTCGGAGTCCTTGGCGGTGAGCTCCTCGGTGCGGCGGTTCACGATGTCCTCGGGCGTGCACGGCGGCGTTGAGGTCTTGGCCAGTTCGGTGAGCTTGTCGTTCACTATGCGCTCGCGCATGTTCTGCTGTCCCACGAAGCGCAGTATGTCGGCGTGCACCGAGTCGTAGGGGAAGAACATGCTCTTGTCTTTGAGCAGCACGATGTGGTAGCCCACGGGCGAGAGAAACGGTTTGCTCAGTTCGCCTTTCTTCATGGCAAACACCTTTTCCTCAAACTCCTTGAATGTCTGTCCTTTCTGTATCCACGAGATGTCGCCTCCGCGCTGTCCGCTCGTTTTGTCGTCGGAGCAGCGGCGTGCCAGTTCGGCAAAGTCGGCGCCTTTCTGCAGAGCCGCGTATATGGAGTCGGCGCGCAGCTTTGCCGAGTCTTGCTGTGCCTGTGTGGCCTTTTGCTTGAGCATGACGAGTATGTGCGAGGGGCGCACCAGTCCGCCGTTGGCGTCGATGCGTTCCTTTGTCTGTGCATACACCTCGCGGGCCTTGTTCTCAAGGTCGTCGTCGTTGATGAATGTCGGGCGCACCTGCTGGTCGCGGTATATGGTAAACTCCTTGCGGAAAGCCTTCGTGGTGTCGATGCCGGCAGCCTCGGCGGCGAGCACCTTCAGCTTGTAGTTGACGAACAAATCGACATATTCCTTGACGCTTTTCTTGTCAACCACTGTCTCGGAGTTGTTCTTGTTGTAGGAATACTCAAACTCCGAACGCGTGACGGGCGTTCCGTTTATCTTCATTATGACGGGGTCGCTCTGTGCGAGGGCGGCCATACTCACGAGCAGCGACGCTGCCGCCGCCAGCATTCTTGTTCTCATTGGTGTGCCTGTATTTTGTTTTGTTCCATGTCGCCGACAAAGGCCCAGTTTGCACCGGGCCTGTCAGCGTGGTTAGCAATGCACCCCGTCAGGGGGTGCATATATAATAATGTGTAAAAACTGCAAGCGTTGCCTGCGTCCGCATTACATGGGACGCGAGTAGTTGGGGGCTTCGCTCGTGATTGTGATGTCGTGCGGATGGCTCTCGAGCACTCCGGCATTGGTGATGCGCACAAACTTGGCTTCGTGCATGCCGTCGATTGTTGCGGCTCCGCAGTAGCCCATGCCCGAACGCAGTCCGCCTATGAGCTGGTAGATAACCTCCTGCACGGTGCCCTTGTAAGGCACTCGTCCGGCGATGCCCTCGGGCACGAGTTTCTTCACGTCCTTGGTTCCGGCCTGGAAATAGCGGTCTTTCGAACCGTTCTCCATGGCTTCGAGCGAGCCCATGCCGCGGTAGCTCTTGAACTTACGTCCGTTGAATATAATGGTGTCGCCGGGGCTTTCCTCGGTTCCGGCCACGAGCGAACCAATCATCACGCAGCTGCCGCCGGCAGCTATGGCCTTCACGATGTCGCCCGAGTAGCGCAGTCCGCCGTCGGCGATGAGGGGCACGTCGGTGCCCTGCAGTGCGCTGTAAACGTCGTAGACGGCGCTGAGCTGCGGCACGCCCACACCGGCAACCACGCGTGTGGTGCAGATAGATCCCGGGCCGATGCCCACCTTTATGGCGTCGGCACCTGCCTCGACGAGCATCTTGGCGGCGGCACCTGTTGCCACGTTGCCCACCACGATGTCAACGCCGGGGAATGCGGCCTTGGCCTCGACGAGCTTTTCAATCACATATTTGGAGTGTCCGTGTGCGGTGTCAATCACGATGGCGTCGGCTCCGGCCTCAACGAGTGCAGCCATGCGGTCGAGCGTGTCAACAGTCACGCCCACACCTGCGGCCACGCGCAGACGGCCTTTTTCGTCCTTGCAGGCCATGGGCTTGTCCTTGGCCTTTGTTATGTCCTTGTAGGTTATGAGGCCCACGAGGCATCCGTCCTTGTCCACCACGGGCAGCTTCTCAATCTTGTTGGTCTGCAATATCTCGGCTGCGGCAGCGAGGTCGGTCTGTATGTGTGTGGTAACGAGATTCTCCTTTGTCATCACCTCGTCGATGAGCTTGTCAAGATGGCGTTCGAAACGCAGGTCGCGGTTGGTGACGATGCCCACGAGGTGGCGGTTGTCGTCAACCACGGGAATGCCCCCGATGTGATACTCGGCCATGATGTCGAGCGCGTCTTTCACGGTCTTTCCCCGGCGGATTGTCACGGGGTCGTAAATCATTCCGTTTTCGGCGCGCTTCACGATAGCCACCTGGCGGGCTTGCTCCTCAATCGACATGTTTTTGTGTATCACGCCGATGCCGCCCTCACGCGCTATGGCTATTGCCATGGCCGACTCCGTTACGGTGTCCATGGCGGCGGTGACAAACGGCACATTCAGGCTGATGTGGCGCGAGAAACGTGTTTTCAACTCTACTGTCTTTGGCAGCACTTCCGAATAAGCGGGAACGAGAAGGACGTCGTCGAAGGTAAGACCGTCCATTACAATTTTATCTGCAACAAATGATGACATATGTAACTTAAAAATTTATTGCATGCAAATTTAGCAATAAAAATCGATTTGCACGCATCAATGCAGTTTTTTATTCTTTCTTTAATTCTAATTAAGGTTACGGGCAGTGCCCTACGGATTTCAACGAAGCATTTGCCCCGGCAAGGGGCGCACGGTTTATTATGAATATGTTGAATTGCGCCCCCTACGGGGGCAAAGGGCGGTTATGCTTTGACAGATAGGGGCAAGCCCCTATCCTATATTATGCGCCCCTTTCAGGGGCAATGGATAAGTCTCCTTTTATAAAAAAAACATATTGTGCACTGGTGCCTGTCTGCCGCCTGCACACACAAAAAAGCCACCGGCTATCATCGCTGACTGCCGGTGGCTACAACTCTAAAGTTATTATTTGGAAATAAATTTTCTTTATTCACGCGGCGGCGCGTGCCGCCCGTGCATTGTTGCCGCATGGCCGCCGGTGGCGGCTATGCGGCGGTGGGCAAGGAGGGAGGGTTAGTCCCACATGTCCCACGAATTGTCGTTACTGTTGCCGCCGGCCTCGAAACCGTCTTCGCCGTTTTCTTCAATGCCGTGCTGCGTGTCGCCCTCGATGTTCTGTATGCTCGAAGCAATCATCAGGGCCTCCATGCCGGCAACCACAGTCTGTGCGCTGGGCTGGATATAAGTCTTTTTCATAATATGCTTTTGTTGAGTTTTCGGTTGTATGTTTCTTATTTCACTACCACTTTCTTGCCGTTCACCACATACACGCCGTGTGCGAGTCCGTCGAGCGATGCGGCGTTGCGGCGCACGAGCTGTCCGTTCAGGTTATACACGTTGCCTGTGGCGGTCTTTGTTTCGGCATCTATTGTGCCTATGCCGTTGGTGCTGCCGCTGACCTTTTCCACCACGCCGTCCACTTCATATACGAGCTGGGATGAGGCCTGGCCTCCTACGGTCTGCAGCCATCCGCGGAATCCCTTCGATGCGGTAGTCGCGGTGCGGTAATACCACAGTCCGGCGGTGCCGCCCTCGTTGTTGCCGTTGAGCACGTAAGAGTTTGCAGGAATCTTGTTGTTGTCGCCGAGTTTCACGTATGTTCCCACGAACTTCACCTTGGTGTCGCTGCCGTATGTCTCGTCGCCAGTATCGCCTTGCACTTTTGCGTTGTAGTCAATGCCGCTCACGTCGGAAGCCTTTGCGTAGGTCACGCCGACGATGGTGTAGTAAGAGGTGAGCACGGTCTCAGTTTCGGGCACAGTAATTGAGGTCAGGCCGGTGGGCATTGCCTTGGTGGGCTTCACGAGGTAGAGTTTGCCGGCTACAATGGCGGTGTCGTTGTTATTGTCACGGCTGGCGCTGATTGCCTTGAAGATTATTCTTTCGGTATGATTTGCGTCGATTGCACCCTGAAATTCGGAGATGCGCACCTGGTCGCCGAAGGCCGACTTCACCTGACCTACGGTGAGGCTGACGGGCAGAACGAGCGAGTTCCACTTGTCGGCGTTCATTGTGCGGTGGAGGTAGAGCTTCACGGTCGTCAGGTCTTCAGAGTCGGGAGTTGCCTGATTCTTGATATAGGTGCCGTCGGTCTGGTCTTCGTCGAGCACAAGCACGCGCGACGGGTCGCCGAGATATTCTATGGCGAAGTCGTCGAAGCAAGTCCATGCAGTAGATTCGGCACCGTCAACATAGATACCGAACTTGAGGAGGTCGTTGATGTCTTCAACGTAAACCTTCACAGAAGCGTCGTAGGTCTGTCCGCCGTCCTCCAGTGTCTGCGATGCAGCCACATAGGTTGCGGGAGCCTCTGCGATTGTAGGGATGGCTTTGTAAGCGTATTTCTCGTTGGTATCCTGCTCGTCAGCCGAGCCGTTGCCGTTGTTGCCGCTGGCAGCCCAGAGGCGCACCTTGCCGCTGGTGGCAGTGGTGAAGCCCTTGCACGACACGCGGTAGTAGCCCTTGCGCACCATGTTGGCCGACTCGAGAGTCTGCGTCACTGCGCCCGATGCGCCGTGGATGTTGGCAGTCCAGTTGCCGCCGAAGGTTGCCTGGCGGTTCTTCTCGGCTTGGTGCTGTTCGCCCGTTATCGCGTCGAACAGGTAGGTCGTGCTGTTAGCAGTGTATTCCTTTGTGTTTTTGGGGTCTGCACCTTCCCCATCTGCATATCCGTTGCCCACATAGTATGTGTATGCGGCAGCATCGGATGTTGATGTTGATGTTGATGTTAGGGTGAACACTACTTCCTCGGATGAGTGGGTGTAAGTCCTATTGCTTGAGCGATATGTGTCACCTCCACAGTGGACGGTGAAAGACTGCGGCATCTGGTTTCCAGGCAGGAGCGTTGTCAGGGTGAAAGATGCCACATGGGTCGAATCAATCGTTTTATTGTTACCTGTGTATGTCGCTCTGTGCGTACTGGTATATGTGTGTGTGTAAGTCGTCACCGTTCCGCCCTGAGCGTAGGAGGGGAGGCGGAGAGAGCTTGAATAATAGCTAAGCGATGTCGTGCCGTCAACGCCGGTCGTCCAGTAAGATACTGAGTTGTCGTTACGCGCGAAGTCGTAGTCATACATAAGGAATGTAGCGTTCACTGGTTTAGCGTTGGCAGCCTCGGCAGTTTGGAAAGCATTGCGGCGTTCATCTTCGGTGACGATCATCCACTGGCCGTATGAAGCATCGGTGTTGTCGAGAGACTCTAAGCAACCTACGGTGTTGTTTTGAGTACCTACCATGTAGTATGTTGTATTCGTGCCGACAGTTGTGGTCTTCAGGGTGTAAGTCTTATTGTCGGCTGTTGTTGCGGCTGTTGCGGTAAAGCTGCTTGCAGTTGAACGGTCAACGAAATAGTTTCCCGAGTCGTGGGTGGATGTAGAACTTGTTCCGTCCATGACCTGCAGGTATCCGTTGGCAGATGAACCTTGCCCTTTCACCTTCGATTCCAGGGTGATTTTAGAGCTTGAGTAAACGAGTTCGAAAGGCACGCCCTCGTAGTTGAGGTTGGCCTCTGTGCCCCAGCGTCCGCCCTTGCCGAGGAATTTCTTTGCGCCTACGTTGTAGAGGTAGACGGTTTTGCCGTTGGCATCGGACGGTGTTGAGCCGGTCCATGTCTGTGCTGTTGCCGTGTGGCAGCCGAATGAGGCAACAAAGGCAACGGCAGCCAAAAGGAGCCGTTTTTGTGCGACAATGCGTTTAACGCATGTAAAAAGCGCATTTTTTGCAGAGGCGAGATTGCACACCTCTCCCATTGAAGAAACGTGACGTCTTGTCATAATGTTGGTTTCTTTAGTTTTTGTTATTTATATAATTCTTTCTTCCGAATTCTGTTTGCAAAGTTAGCGTTTTTTATCCTAACGGCACACATATTTTATATGTTTAACACTATTTTGGCATTGAATTTCAGCGAAATGCAGTGAAACATGCGTTACAACACGGGGAAACTACCGAAAAGCGTAGTTCTCACGATGTGAAAACCGCAAATGCGCAGCCCCCCCCCTGTGCCCTATTTGGGTAATTACTTCCCGTTGGTCAGTGGGGCTTCGACAAATCTCGTGGTTAACAATACAAATAATTATGGTGTCCAGTAAAAAGCTTTACCAGACACCAATAACAAATAATGGGCTTGCACGGTTGTATAAAACCAATGACATGGTGTCATCCCCGGAAAAAAACGCCGCGCCTTTCTTGCCTGTGCTGCAACAAACCGCTACTTTTGCATCTGCATACCTTAAACCACACCAAATGATTGCACTACAACTCGCCATCGTGCTGATTGCCCTCTATGTGGGGTCGCGCTACGGAAGCATAGCCCTTGGGGCCGTGTCGGGCATAGGCCTGACCCTGCTCGTGTTCGGTTTCGGAATGAAACCCGGCACGCCGCCCACCGACGTAATCTACATCATCATAGCCGCCGTGACCTGTGCCGGCATCATGCAGGCTTCGGGCGGCATGGACTGGCTCATACAACTGGCCGAACGGCTGCTCCGCCGCAACCCGGCACGCATCACCTTCTACGCTCCCCTGTGCACCTTCTTCCTCACCGTGCTGGTGGGCACGGGGCATGTGGTATACACGCTGATGCCCATAATATGCGACATCGCGCTGAAGAAAGGCATACGCCCGGAGCGTCCGTGCGCCGTGGCGTCGGTGGCCTCGCAGGTGGGCATAACGTGCTCGCCCATAGCCGCTGCCGTGGTGGCGTTTGCCACCATTTCGGGCGACAACGGCTTCGGCATAAGCATCCCGCAGATAGTAATGGTGACGATACCGGCATGCCTCGCCGGACTGATGGCGGCGAGCGCGTGCTCCTACCGCCGCGGACTCGACCTCGACCGCGACCCCAAGTTTCAGGCGCGCCTTGCCGACCCTGCCGTGCGCCAATACATGTACGGATCGGGGGCCACGACAATGGGACGCGACATTCCGCCCACGGCACGCCGCGCCGTGGCTATATTCGCCGGCGCACTCGTGACTATAGTGGTGATGGCCTCATGCCAGTCGCTGCTGCCCGCCCACGAACAGGTGGTGGCCGTGGAGGGAGCCACGGGCACATGGAACCTCATGTCGCCCGCGCAGCTCGTGAAGGCCGGAATGGTGGTGGAGGGGATGACCGAGACACGCATGGTGCCGCTGAAGATGAACGTGGTGATACAGATAGTGATGACCGCCGCATCGGCCCTTATGATAATATTCTGCAAGGCATCGCCCAAGAAAGCCGTCGGGGGCGCGGTGTGGCAGAGCGGCATGGTGGCCGTAGTGGCCATATACGGCATTGCGTGGCTGGCCGACACCTTCTTTGCCAACCACCTGCCCGAGATAGAAGCCGCGCTCGGCGGCGTGGTGCAGGCACGGCCATGGACAATAGCTTTCGCGTTTTTCGCCGTGTCGATACTCATCAACTCGCAGGGGGCGGTGGTGGTGTCGATGCTGCCTCTGGCCTATTCGCTGGGCATCCCCGGCCCGGTGCTGCTGGGAGTGTTCCCCTGTGTCTACGGTTATTTCTTCCTGCCCAACTACCCGTCGGACATCGCCACGGTGAACTTCGACCGATCGGGCACCACGGTGATAGGCAAGTATCTGCTCAACCACTCGTTTATGATGCCCGGCCTTGTGTGCACCGTGGTGTCCACGCTCGTGTCGTTTACCCTCGCGCAGCTGATGTTCGGGTGAGAGCCGGATTAAAATCCGTTGTCAGACCAAAAAGGTAAGGGGAAATGACAGGCTTGCTCTGTTTTATATAACCACGAATTTTTCGAATCTAACGAATTTTGCTTCTTGCACGGCCTATTCGGGAAATTCGGGAAATCTCGTGGTTCATAAAAATTTGTGTCCGGTAAAAACATCGCAATTGGCGGGTCCTGTAGGGACGGCAGATTATAGCGATATTTTTACCGGACACTAATAATTGTCTATGAATAATATATGCGCCACTGCAGGGGCAATGCATGATAAATTCGATTGAGACGGGGGCAAGCCCCTATCCTATGATATGCGCCCCTTTCAGGGGCAATAATATGTGTCAGTCGTCGCCGTGTGTCTGCTCAAGCTCCACCTCCTTCACCTTGCGGAAGAGATCGGAGGCGAACACGAGGTCGTTGAGGTTCTTGTTGGTGGAGAGCATCACCTCGTCCTTGGTGCCCTGCCACTCCTTGCGGCCCTTGTATATGAACACGATGTTCTCGCCTATGCCCATGACCGAGTTCATGTCGTGGGTGTTGATGATGGTGGTTATGCCATACTCCTTGGTGATGCCGCTGAGCAGCTCGTCGATGACGAGCGACGTGCGGGGGTCGAGTCCCGAGTTGGGCTCGTCGCAGAAAAGATACTTCGGGTTGAGCACTATGGCGCGGGCAATGGCCACGCGCTTCTGCATGCCGCCCGATATCTCGCCGGGAAACTTGCCCTGCGCCTCGCCCAGGTTAACGCGGTCGAGGCACTCCTGTGCACGGCGCACACGCTCGCGGTAGTTCATCGACGAGAACATGTCGAGCGGAAACATCACGTTCTCAAGCACGGGGAGCGAGTCGAAGAGCGCGGCGCTCTGGAATATCATGCCCATCTCGCGGCGCATGTGCACCTTTTCTTTCTTGCCCATGGCCACGAAGTTGCGCCCGTCGTAGAGCACCTGTCCGCTGGTGGGCGTGAGCAGTCCCACGAGGTTTTTCATCAGCACGGTCTTTCCCGAACCGCTCTGTCCTATTATGAGGTTGGTTTTCCCGTCCTCGAAGACGGCGTTGACGTCTTTGAGCACTTCCTTGTCGTCGAACGACTTGCAGAGATTTTTTACTTCAATCATAATCAGGTTGTAATGTTGTGTGGTGTTGCCGTCGGCGTGCGGCACATGCGCTGCGTGCGTGCTGCAACCGCGTGACGCGCGTGCGGCAGCCGCCGCACGTGGCAAAGGGGCTAACTGAGAAGCTGGGTGAGGAACACGTCGGAGAAGAGAATGAGCACGCTCGAGCACACAACAGCGTCGGTGCTGGCCTTGCCCACCTCGACGGAGCCGCCCTCGACGGTGTAGCCGAAGAACGACGACACGCTCGCTATGATGAAGGCGAAGAACAGGCTCTTGATGATGCTCATCCACATGAACCACGCGTTGAAGGAGTGCTGGAGGCCGAGCGTGAGGTCGGAAGGCGACAGGATGTGGCCTATGTAGGCCGTGCCGTAGGCCCCGAGGATGCCCGTGGCCGACGAGAACACCACAAGGAAGGGCATCATCGTGACCAGACCCAGTATCTTGGGCAGGATGAGATAGTTGGCCGAGTTGACGCCCATAATCTCAAGCGCGTCGATCTGCTGCGTGACGCGCATCGTGCCAAGCTCCGAGGCGATGTTCGACCCCACCTTTCCGGCGAGAATCAGACACATTATCGACGACGAGAACTCAAGAAGCATTATCTCGCGCGTGGTGTAGCCCGACACCCATCGAGGCATCCACGGGCTCTGGATGTTGAGCTTCATCTGGATGCATATTACCGCTCCGATGAAGAACGATATGAGCAGCACGATGCCGATGGAGTCGACACCGAGCGTTGCCATCTCCTTTAAATACTGCTTTAAGAACATGCGCATGCGCTCGGGACGCGCAAACGAACGGCCCATGAGCATGATGTAGCGGCCGAGGGTGGTGAGGTATTTTATCAACAACATAATGACGAAACATTCGGGACGGCACGGCCTGTGGCCATGCGAAGCGCGGCAACAGGCACGGGCAAGGCCCAGTAACTGCGTGCAAAAGTAGCAATAAATCGGCAAAAACTATATACAACGTTTGAGTTTTTATGCTTTATTTCGACAGGAGCGGCGGCACAGACCCAAAAAACGCACGCCCTTTTTGCGCGTAACGATTAAAAAGACTAACTTTGCAGCATTATGAGCGAGACAGAAAACATACAGGCCACGGCACAGGGCGACAGCATGGTGCTGCGCACCGAGGGCCTCGTGAAACGCTACGGCAAGCGCACCGTGGTGAACGACGTGTCGATAAACGTGCGCCAGGGCGAAATCGTGGGACTGCTCGGGCCCAACGGAGCCGGCAAAACCACGTCGTTCTACATGACGACAGGACTCATCGTGCCCAACGCCGGGCACATCTACCTCGACGACCGCGAGATTACCGACTACCCCGTGTACAAGCGTGCACGCGCCGGAATAGGCTACCTGCCGCAGGAGGCGTGCGTGTTCCGCAAGATGAGCGTGGAGGACAACATCATGTCGGTGCTCGAAATGACCGACCTGACACGCAAGCAACAGCTGGACAAACTCGAGGAACTGATTGACGACTTCGGACTGCACAAGTTCCGCAAGAACCTCGGCGACCAGCTCTCGGGCGGCGAACGCCGACGCACCGAGATAGCGCGCTGCCTGGCCATAAGCCCCAAGTTTATCATGCTCGACGAACCTTTTGCCGGGGTAGACCCCATTGCCGTGGAGGACATCCAGCACATAGTGTGGCGGCTGAAATACCGCAACATAGGCATTCTCATCACCGACCACAACGTGCAGGAGACACTCACCATTACCGACCGAGCCTACCTGCTGTTCGAGGGCCGCATCCTGTTTCAGGGCAAACCCGAGGAACTCGCCGAAAACAACATCGTGCGCGAGAAATACCTCGGCAGCACCTTCGTGCTGCGCAAGAAAGATTTCCAGCTGATTGACGAGCAGAAACGCGCCCGCGAGCAGGAACGCAACGCCGAATGACAAGGCCGCTGCCCAACGAAGAAAAACCATCGGCGGAAACGCCGCCGCAAACAAAGACTCCATACAAGCAACAAAGAGAAAAATGAAATACCTGTTAGTGTCTGACATACACGGTTCGCTGCCCGCCCTCGAAGCCGTGCTCGACTTCTACCGCCGCGAACACTGCGGCATGCTCTGCATCCTGGGCGACATACTCAACTACGGGCCGCGCAACCGAATACCCGAAGGCATCGACCCCAAGGGCATAGCCGAACGGCTCAACGCCATGGCCGCCGACATCGTGGCGGTGCGGGGCAACTGCGACAGCGAGGTTGACCAGATGCTGCTGCAATTCCCCATCATGGCCGACTACGCACTCGTGGTGGACGAAGGCCGCCGCCTGTTTCTCACGCACGGACATATATATAATGAGCAGAACAGGCCCACAGGACGGCACGATGCACTGGTTTACGGCCACACCCACCTGTGGAAACTCGAGAAGACAGAAGCGGGCCTGACGTGCAACCTCGGTTCGGTGACATTCCCCAAAGGCGGCAAAGAACCCACCTTCGCCACATACGAAAACGGCACGTTCACCCTGCACCGCCTCGACGGCACACCGCTGGCACAGGCCACACTGTAAGCACGCGCATGCAGAGGGTTGCACTTTGGTTAAAAAATCAAATTTTCGGCATTATAATTGTGTATTTCGCTATTATTGAGTAATTTTGCATTTCCGTAAACAGAAATAGAATATCACTAAATAATTTAAAATAAGAGATGAAAATTTCATTCGAGAATCCCGACAAAGTGAACGGTCTTCTGACCATCGTTGTCGAAGAAGACGATTTCAAGGACTCTGTCGAGAAAACCCTGAAAGACTACCGCAAGAAAGCCAACATCCCCGGTTTCCGTCCGGGCATGGCTCCCATGGGCCTCATCAAGCGCCAGTTCGGAGCATCGGTGCGCTTCGACGCCATCAACAAATTCGTGGGCGAGCAGCTTTACAAATATGTAAACGACAACAAGATACAGATGCTCGGCGAGCCGCTTCCGGCAGAGAAGCAGAACGAGTCGGTAGACATCGAAAAGCCCGCACCCTACACTTTCATGTTCGACATAGCCGTAGCACCCGAATTCAAGGTGGAACTCAACGGCGAGAGCGAGATTGACTACTACAACATCTCGGTTGACGACAAGCTCATCGACGAGCAGGTTGAAGCATTTGCCAACCGCGCCGGCAAATACGGCAAGGTGGACAACTACGACGCAGCACAGAACGACATGCTCAAGGGCGACCTGCGCGAGCTCGACGCCGAGGGCAACACCAAGGAAGACGGAATAACCGTTGAGGGCGCAGTGCTCATGCCGCAATACATAAAGGTGGACGACCAGAAGGCACTGTTTGACGGTGCCAAGACCGGCGACATCATCACCTTCAACCCGCGCAAGGCATATCCCGAGGGCGAGGGCGAGCTTTCGTCGCTGCTCAAGATTAGCCGCGAGGACGCAAAGGAACTCACCGCCGACTTCAGCTACCAGATTACCGAGATAAGCCGCTTCTCCAAGGCCGAGGTAAACCAGGAACTCTTCGACGAGGTGTTCGGCAAGGACGAGGTGAAGAGCGAGGAGGAATTCCGCAGCAAGCTGGCCGAGACCCTCAAGCCGCAGCTCGCCACCAACAGCGACTACAAGTTCATGATCGACGTGCGCGAGTATGCCGAGAACAAGGTGGGCGAACTCACATGGCCCGACGCAATACTGAAGCGCGTGATGCTCCTCAACAACAAGGACAAGGGAGAGGAGTTTGTAGAGAAGAACTACGCCGAGAGCATCAAGCAGCTCAAGTGGCACCTCATCAAGCAGCAGCTCGTTGAAGCCAACGGCATCAAGGTCGAGGACGACGACGTGCGCGAGGCCGCCAAGGAGACAGCACGCATGCAGTTTGCACAGTATGGCATGACCAACGTGCCCGAAGAGTATGTTGACAACTACGCAGCCGAACTGCTCAAGAAGCGCGAGGCCGTTGACCAGTTCGTCGACCGTGCCATCGACATCAAGCTCGCAGCAGCCCTCAAGGGTGCAGTCAAGCTCCACGAGATTGACACAACCTTCGAGGAGTTCAACAAGATGATGAGCAAATAAAACCAAGAAAAAATACTCCTTTTTATAAGGGGCTACCGACTTTTTTTATTATCTTTGTGGTATGGAAAAGTCGATAGCCCCTGTTTTTGTTTACAATCGGCTGCCGCCGCGGGCTTTCACTTGCGCCACACAAGCAGGCGAAAGCCGCACACCGTAACACACCGAAACAACCCTCGCGTGCCGCCACCGCAACACGGCACGCCAACAAATAACAACAAGACAAAGAAATGAACGATTTCAGAAAATACGCAACACGCCATCTCGGCATGAACGGCATGGTGATCGACGACGTGATAAAGTCGCAGGCACAGTACATGAACCCGTATATCCTCGAAGAACGCCAGCTCAACGTAACGCAGATGGACGTGTTCTCGCGCCTGATGATGGACCGCGTGATATTCCTCGGCACCGAAATCGACGACTACACGGCCAACACCATCGAGGCACAGCTGCTCTATCTCGACTCGGTTGACCCCGGAAAAGACATCTCAATATACCTCAACTCGCCCGGCGGAAGCGTGACGGCAGGCCTCGGCATATACGACACCATGCAGTTCATATCAAGCGAAGTGTCCACCACATGCACCGGCATGGCCGCATCAATGGCCGCAGTGCTGCTCGTGGCAGGCACCGAGGGCAAGCGTTTCGCACTGCCCCATAGCCGCGTGATGATACACCAGCCGCTCGGAGGCGTGCAGGGACAGGCCTCGGACATAGAAATCGAGGCACGCGAGATACAGAAATTCAAGAAAGAACTCTACACCATCATCTCCGAACACTCGCACACCCCGTTTGACAAGGTGTGGGCCGACAGCGACCGCAACTACTGGATGACGGCCATCGAGGCAAAGGAATACGGCATGATTGACGCAGTGCTCGAAAAGAAAAAGGCCGCTAACGGCAGCGCGGAATAAACCGCACCGACTGCGGCAACGACAAGACACAACATTCAGGACAAAAAGACACGACAACACACAATGCCAAAGAAAATATGCAGCTTCTGCGGAAGAAGCGAGAGCGACGTTAACATGCTCATCACGGGAGACAAGGTGTGCATCTGCGACGACTGCGCACGCCAAGCCTACAGGATTGTGGAGGCAGCCGGACTCACCGACGGAAAAGCAGAAAAAGAGGACACGGCAGACATCGACCTCAACGAGGTGCCCAAGCCGATGGACATAAAAGCCTATCTCGACGAGTATATCATCGGACAGGACGAAGCCAAGAAATATCTCTCGGTGGCCGTCTACAACCACTACAAGCGGCTCCAGCAGCCCGACAGCGACGACGGCGTGGAGATAGAGAAAAGCAACATCATAATGGTGGGCAGCACCGGAACGGGCAAGACTCTGCTCGCACGCACCATAGCAAAACTGCTCAACGTGCCCTTCACCATAGTGGATGCCACGGTGTTTACCGAGGCCGGTTATGTGGGCGAAGACGTGGAGAGCATCCTCTCCAGGCTCCTTCAGGTGGCCGACTACAACGTGGCGGCAGCCGAACGCGGCATTGTGTTCATCGACGAGATAGACAAGATTGCACGCAAGGCCGACAACCCGAGCATCACGCGCGACGTGAGCGGCGAGGGAGTGCAGCAGGGATTGCTCAAGCTCCTTGAGGGCACTATGGTGAACGTGCCGCCAAAAGGCGGGCGCAAACACCCCGACCAGGACTACATACACGTTGACACGCGCAACATCCTGTTCATCTGCGGCGGCGCGTTCGACGGCATTGAGCGCAAGATAGCACAACGCCTCAACACGCATGTGGTGGGCTACAACTCGGTGCAGAACGTGCGAAGCATCGACAAGGGCGACCTCATGAAATACATCCTGCCGCAGGATTTGAAGTCGTTCGGACTGATTCCCGAAATCATAGGCCGTCTGCCCGTGCTCACATATCTCAATCCTCTGGGCCGGAAAGCACTGCGACGCATCCTCGTGGAGCCCAAGAATTCCATCGTGAAGCAGTATCAGAAACTCTTCGAAATGGACGGCATACGCCTCACCTTCGACGAAGACGCACTCGAATATATCGTGGACAAGGCCGTGGAATACAAGCTCGGAGCACGCGGTCTGCGCTCTATTGTCGAGGCAATAGTAATGGACGCGATGTTCGAGATACCGTCGAAGAAGCAGGACGCATTCGCCGTCACGCTCGACTACGCGCGCCAGCAGCTCGACAAGTCGCACATACAGCAGATGCAGACCACCTGACGCGCCCGGCGGCAAGGCCCGCCCACACACCCCACGGCGGCCGCCGCGAACGGCCGCCACACTCAACATTCTATTGAATTACTATGACAGAGAAAGTTAATCTCAACGAAAGACTGAAGCACTATTTCGGTTTCGACTCGTTCAAAGGCGAACAAGAGGACATCATACGCAACCTCCTCGGCGGACACGACACCTTCGTGCTCATGCCAACCGGCGGCGGAAAGAGCCTGTGCTACCAGCTGCCGTCGCTGCTGATGGACGGCACCGCCATAGTGGTGTCGCCGCTGATAGCCCTCATGAAAAACCAGGTGGATGTCATAAACGGGCTTAGCGAAGAGGCGGGCGTGGCCCACTACCTCAACTCATCGCTCAACAAGGCAGCTCTGCAACAGGTGTACGACGACGTGCATAACGGCCGCACGAAGCTGCTCTATGTAGCCCCCGAGTCGCTGAACAAGGAAGACAACCTCACGTTCTTCAAGTCGTTCAAGATTTCTTTCTATGCCGTCGACGAGGCACACTGCATTTCCGAATGGGGACACGACTTCCGTCCGGAATACCGCAACATACGCCCGACGATAAACAAGATAGGCAACGCGCCCGTAATCGCGCTCACCGCCACCGCCACCGACAAGGTGAAAGGCGACATAAAGAAGAACCTCGGCATTGCAGATGCCCGTGAATTCTGCAGTTCCTTCAACCGCCCCAACCTCTACTACGAGGTGCGGCAGAAGTCGAAGGACATCGACCACCAGATAATAAAGTTCATAAAGCAGCACGCCGGCAAGAGCGGCATAATCTACTGCATATCGCGCAAGAAGGTGGAAGAGCTCGCCGCCGTGCTCAAGGCCAACGACATAAAGGCCGCGCCCTACCATGCCGGGCTCGACTCGGCCACACGGTCGGCCACGCAAGACGACTTCCTCATGGAGCGCATCGACGTTATCGTGGCCACGATAGCGTTCGGCATGGGCATAGACAAGCCCGACGTGCGCTTCGTAATACACTACGACATCCCGAAAAGCCTTGAAGGCTACTACCAGGAAACGGGACGCGCGGGGCGCGACGGGGGCGAAGGCGTGTGCATAGCGTTCTTCTGCAAGCCCGACTTGCAGAAACTTGAGAAGTTCATGGACAAGAAGTCGGTGGCCGAACAGGAGATAGGCCGCCAGCTGCTGCAGGAAACCGCCGCCTATGCGGAGTCGTCGATATGCCGCCGCAAGCTGCTGCTGCACTACTTCGGCGAGGAGTATGCACCCGACAACTGCCACAACTGCGACAACTGCCTGCACCCGAAAGAACGCCACGAGGGCCGCGACGCGCTGCTTGTGGTGCTCAACGCCATTCTCGCGATAAAGGAAGGCGTGCGGCAGGAATACCTCATCGACTTCGTGAAAGGGCGCGCCACCGACGACATAGTGTCGCACAAGCACGACCAGCTCGAAGAGTTCGGCACGGGCGAAGACATAAGTCCGAAACTGTGGAACCCCGTAATACGCCAAGGCATCATATCGGGCTACATCCGCAAGGACATCGAGAGCTTCGGACTGCTGCATGTCACGGCGGCAGGCAAGCGTTTCGTGAAAGACCCGCAGTCGTTCACGGTTGTCGAGGATGCCGACTTCAGCGAGGAACCTGCCGACGAAACCGCCGTCAACGACGGTGCGGTGCTCGTTCCCGAACTGTTCGCCATGCTCAAAGACCTGCGCCACAAGGTGGCAAAGAAGCAGAACCTGCCGGGCTATGTCATCTTCCAGGACATCTCGCTCGAGCAGATGGCCACGTTCCTTCCCACTACTATCGACGACCTGAGCAAGAGCATACAGGGCGTAGGAGCCGGAAAGGCGAAGAGATACGGCAAGGAATTCTGCGACCTCATAAAGCGGTATTGCCAGGACAACGACATAGAAAAGCCCGAAGACATACTCGTGCGCACCGTGGCCAAGGACAAGATGGCGAAGCCGAAAATAATAAAGAACATCGACCACCATGTGCCCATCGACGACATAGCCAACTCTTTGGGGCTCGACCTCGACGAACTGATTGACGACATAGAGTCGATTGTGTACAGCGGAACGAAGCTCAACATCGACTACATACTCGAGGACGTGCTCGACGAAGACCAGATAATGGACATATACAACTATTTCCGCGAGAGCGAGACCGACCGCCTGAGCGTGGCAATGGAAGAACTCGGCGGCGACTACGAGGAATATGAAGTGCGGCTCGTGCGCATAAAATTCCTTTCGGAAATGGCAAACTAAAAACATATACAAAGCCCGAAGACACCAAGCTGCGCGTCTTCGGGCTTTTTTGCGGCCTTGTCAACAGGCCAACGCAGCACCACACGCACAGCACTATGATTTTGCATACCGTTCGGTATATATATACATCAGACAGCATTAAAATATGCAAAAACTGCTCTGTAAAGGTATTTTTATACGGATATATTTGTTTATTAGTGCATAAATTAGTAATTTTGCAGCGAACAATTAATAAATATACATCGCATGAAGACGAAAAGCGACAGAATAGAGACGCTCAAGATGCTCATCTCAAGCAACGAGCTGGGCAGTCAGGAAGAAGTGCTTGTGGCATTGTCGAAGGAAGGCTACAACGTGACCCAGGCCACATTGAGCCGCGACATGAAGCAGCTGAAGGTGGCCAAGGCCGCAAGCATGAACGGTCGCTATGTTTATGTGTTGCCCAACGAAACCATGTACAAGCGCATCGCCAGTCCACTTGCGGCCTCTGAGATGCGCCGCATACCCGGCTACTGCAGCATAAACTTCTCCGGCAACATAGGAGTGATAGCCACACGCCCCGGCTATGCCAGTTCGATAGCCTACGACATCGACAACGGCCACATCGACGAGATTCTCGGGACAATCGCCGGCGACGACACTATAATAATAGTGATAAAAGAAGGCGTGACACGCGAGGCAGTGATAGAGGCGCTCAACCGCATTGTGCCCGGAATGAGATAAAACCCGGGCAAGGCAGCGACACACTTTACAACGGCGCGAAGACAAATTCAAGCCGACAACATAACGGGACGCAGGCACACCCCGATGCGCCCCGGGGGACGTTGCAACCCCAAAGCAACCGAGAACAGCAATGAAAACCGGGAAGCCCGGGACTTACAAGATGGAAGAAACAGCAAGAAACAACACAACCGGCGACATAACAGTGATGGTGGCCGACGCGGAACACGAGAAATACGTCGACACGATACTCACCACCATAGAAGCCGCCGCAAAGGTGCGCGGCACGGGAATAGCCAAGCGCACGCACGAATATGTTTTCAGGAAAATGGTGGAAGCTAAGGCCGTGATTGCCCTATGCGGCGACCGCTTCGCGGGCTTCAGCTACATCGAGACATGGGAGAACAAGAAGTATGTCACCACCTCGGGCCTCATCGTCCACCCCGACTTCCGGGGCCGTGGCATAGCCAAACGCATTAAAGACCTCACGTTCACCCTTGCCCGCACGCGGTGGCCGCACGCCAAGATATTCTCGCTGACAAGCGGCGCGGCGGTGATGGCCATGAACACCCAGCTGGGCTACCACCCCGTGACCTTCGCCGACCTCACCGACGACGAGGCGTTCTGGCGCGGCTGCGAGGGATGCGTCAACGTTGACATCCTGAAGCGCACCAACCGCAAATACTGCATCTGCACCGGCATGCTCTACGACCCCGAAGAGCACCTCCCGGTGAAGCTGCCCGACGATGTGATTGAAAGAATAAGGAAATACGGCAACTGAAGATATATACCGAGAAGCCGGTGCGCAGCCGCACCGCAGGTTACAAACAACACACAAAGTGACGACATGAAGATAGTAGTAGCTTTTTCGGGAGGTCTCGACACCTCCTACACAGTGATGAAACTTGCCAAGGAAGGCAACGAAGTTTATGCGGCATGCGCCAACACCGGCGGGTTCAGTGCCGAACAGTTGAAGAAAAACGAGGAAAACGCCTACAAGCTGGGCGCGAAGCAATACGTCACGCTCGACGTCACGCAGGAATACTACGACAAGTCGCTGCGCTACATGATATTCGGCAACGTGATGCGCAACAACTGCTACCCCATTTCGGTGTCGTCGGAACGCGTGTTCCAGGCCATAGCCATTGCGCGTTATGCCAAGCAGATAGGCGCAGACGCCATTGCCCACGGCAGCACCGGGGCCGGAAACGATCAGATAAGGTTTGACATGACCTTCCTCGTCATGGCTCCGGGCGTGAAGATAATAACCCTCACACGCGACAAGGCACTGAGCCGCAAGGAAGAAGTGGACTACCTCAACGCCAACGGTTTCACCGCCGATTTCGCCAAACTGAAATACTCCTACAACGTGGGCATCTGGGGCACGAGCATCTGCGGCGGCGAGATACTCGACTCGGCACAGGGTCTGCCCGAAGAGGCTTTCCTCAAACACGCCACCCGCGAAACCCCGTCGGAGCTGCGCATAACGTTTGAAAAGGGCGAGATAACCGCCGTGAACGGCGAGAAATTCGACGACAAGATTGCCGCCATACAGAAAATCGAGGAGATAGGCGCGGCCTATGCCATAGGGCGCGACTGCAACGTGGGCGACACAATCATAGGCATCAAGGGCCGCGTGGGCTTCGAGGCCGCCGCTCCGAAACTCATAATCGAGGCCCATCGCCTGCTCGAGAAATACACCCTGAGCAAGTGGCAGCAATACTGGAAAGACCAGGTGGCCAACTGGTATGGCATGTTCCTGCACGAGAGCCAGTATCTGGAGCCCGTGATGCCCGACATCGAGGCCATGCTCACATCGTCGCAGCGCAACGTCAACGGCACCGCCATCCTGCGCCTGCGCCCCTACGGTTTCGACACGGTGGGCGTTGACAGCAACGACGACCTGCTGAAATCGAAGCTCGGCGAATACGGCGAGATGCAGCACGGATGGACTGCCGACGACGCGAAGGGATTCATAAAGGTGCTCTCCACACCGCTGCGCGCCTACTACGGAATACATCCCGACGAACAGCGGTAATGCCCCGCTGCCCACGGGCCGCAAGAGAAAGAACATCACACTCACACACCTGTTGCCGTCGGCGGCACCTGTCGCCGACGGCAACGAAAAGCAACGACACACGATGAGAATAGGAATTTTGGGAGCGGCAGGATATACCGGCGGCGAGCTCATGCGTCTGCTCATAAACCATCCGTCCGCCGAAATAGTGTTTGCAAACAGCGAGAGCAACGCAGGCAACCTCGTGGCCGACGTGCACGAGGGCCTGTATGGCGACACGCAGCTGCGCTTCACCGGCGAAATGCCGTTCGGCTCTGCCGACGTGGTGTTCTTCTGCTTCGGCCACGGCAAGAGCGAGGCGTTCCTCAAAGAGCACGACATACCCGGAAACGTGCGTATTATCGACCTCGCGCAGGACTTCCGCCTGCAGCGCGAAGGCAACGACTACATCTACGGTCTGCCCGAAATCAACCGCACCGCCATTGCCGGGGCACGCCACATAGCCAACCCCGGATGCTTCGCCACATGCATACAGCTCGCCCTGCTGCCCGCCGCCAAGCTCGGCATAGTGCACGGCGACATAGCGGTGAACGCCATAACGGGCAGCACGGGAGCCGGACAAAAGCCCTCGGGCACGACACATTTCTCGTGGCGCAGCGGCAACATGAGCATCTACAAGCCCTTCAACCACCAGCATGTGCCCGAAATATGCCAAAGCATCAAGCAGGTGCAAGGTGTGCTCGACGCCGAAATCGACTTCATACCCTACCGGGGCGACTTCGCACGCGGCATCTTCGCCACCACGGTGATAAAGACCGACATGCCCGAAGACGCTGCCGTTGAAGCCTACCGCGCCTTCTACGCCGACGAACCGTTCACCCACTACACCGACAGGCCGATTGACCTGAAGCAGGTGGTGAACACCAACAAATGCCTCGTGCACTGCGAGAAGCACGACAACAAACTGCTCGTCACATCGGCGATAGACAACCTTCTGAAAGGGGCTGTGGGACAGGCCGTGCAGAACATGAACATAATGTTCGGCCTTGACGAGACCGAAGGACTGCGGCTCAAGCCGTCGGCTTTCTGAAAACCGGCAGGCTGCCCCTACCGACAATCACACGAAACACGCACAGGAAATGAAAACATTCGACGTTTACTCACTTTTCGACATAAACATAGTGAAAGGCAGCGGCTGCCATGTGTGGGACGACCACGGCACCGAATACCTCGACCTCTACGGCGGCCATGCGGTGATAAGCATCGGCCACTGCCACCCGCACTACAACGAGATGCTCACCCGGCAGATCGGCAAGCTCGGCTTCTACTCCAACTCCGTGGTGAACAAGCTGCAGGATGAACTGGCCTCGCGCCTTGGCAAGGCCTGCGGCTACGACGACTACAGCCTCTTTCTGGTGAACAGCGGTGCCGAGGCCAACGAAAACGCGCTGAAACTCGCCTCGTTCCACACGGGCCGTCAGCGCGTGCTCGCCGCCTCACGGGCTTTCCACGGGCGCACGTCGCTCGCCGTCGAGGCCACCGACAACGACAAAATCATTGCCCCCGTCAACCAAAGCAACCACATCACGCGCCTGCCGCTCAACGACCTCGCCGCATGGGAGCACGAACTGGCAAAGGGCGGAGTGTGCGCCTGCATAATAGAGTGCATACAGGGCGTGGGAGGCATAAGGCTCGCCACCGCCGAATTTGCCCAGGGGCTGCAGCAACTGTGCCGCAAATACGGCGCGCTGCTCGTGTGCGACGAGATACAGTGCGGCTACGGGCGCAGCGGCAAGTTCTTCGCCCACCAGTGGCTCGGCATCACCCCCGACATAATAACCTGTGCCAAGGGCATAGCCAACGGCTTCCCCATGGGCGCGGTGCTCATAGCTCCGCACATCGAGGCACGCAAGGGCATGCTCGGCACCACCTTCGGCGGCAACCATCTGGCATGCACCGCCGCGCTTGCAGTGCTCGACGTGATGGAAAGCGAGCAGCTCATCGACAACGCGCGCTCTGTGGGCGAATATCTGCTCGGCAAGCTCGGCGAACTGAAAGAGCAAGGCTGCCACATCACCGACATAAGGGGACGCGGACTCATGGTTGGCATCGAACTCGACATTCCGCACAGCCATCCGCGCGCCCGGCTCATAAACGAGGAGCATTGCTTCACGGGATGCGCCTCGACCAACATCATACGCCTCCTGCCGCCGCTGTGCGTCACCAAGCAGGAGGCCGACATCTTCATCGACAAGATCGCACGCGTGCTCAGTGCCGAGGCGTGAGCCACACCCCGCGCACAAGGCAAAAGCCCTGCGGCCAAAGCCCCTCGCGCCAGCAAAACATATTTCACACAGCATTGCCAACCCCATAAAAAGAAAGCACACATGAACACATTTTTCCACGCCGCCGACCTCGGCGACCTCAACGCCGCACTTGCCGAAGCCCGGGAAGTGAAACAAGACCGCTTTGCATGGCAGCGCCTCGGCAAGAACCGCACGCTACTCATGATATTCTTCAACAACTCTCTGCGCACCCGTCTGAGCACGCAGAAGGCGGCAATGAACCTCGGCATGAACGTCATAGTGCTCGACGTGAACGCCGGAGCATGGAAACTGGAAACCGAGCGCGGCGTGATTATGGACGGCGACCGCTCCGAACACCTGCTCGAGGCCATTCCCGTGATGGGCAGCTACTGCGACCTGATAGGCATACGGTCGTTTGCCGGGCTCTCCGACCGCGACTACGACTATGCCGAAACGATAGTCTCGCAGTTTGTGCAATACAGCGGCCGCCCCGTGTTTGCCATGGAAACGGCCACGGTGCACCCGCTGCAGGCTTTCGCCGACCTCATAACCATCGACGAGCACAAGACCAAGGCGCGCCCCAAGGTGGTGCTCACATGGGCACCGCACTGCAAGGCTCTGCCACAGGCCGTGCCCAACTCGTTTGCCGAATGGATGAACGCCGCCGACGTTGACCTCGTGGTGACACACCCCGAAGGCTACGAGCTCGACCCGCAGTTTGTGGGCAACGCGCGCGTGGAGTATGACCAGATGAAAGCTCTTGCCGGAGCCGACTTCGTATATGCCAAGAACTGGAGCTGCCCCGGGGTGTCGCGCCCCGCCGACTACGGCAAGATAATATCCGACGACAGGTCGTGGACCATCGACGCGGCACACATGGCGGCCACCGACAACGGCAAGTTCATGCACTGCCTGCCCGTAAGGCGCGGACTGATTGTCACCGACGACGTGATAGAATCGCCCTCGTCGCTCGTGATTCCCGAGGCGGCCAACCGCGAGATTTCGGCCGAAGTGGTGATAAAGCGCATGCTTTCCGCCCTCTGAAAACGGCCATGCAACAGTGCCATGCGGCCTCTGCCGCAGGTGCAACGCAAGCGTCATGCCTGTCGCAAAGACACGCATGACGCTTTTATTATGCAACATTTTAACAGGCATTTAACCCGAAATTCAAATTTCCTACAAACTCGCAAGCTACTTTTGCCGCAACAAAACAACGGCAAAGTATGCTACACGAAAACATCGCCGAAATGGTGTGCAGCCTGTCGGAAGCCGACAGCCACGCCCTGCTGCTGTTAAACAACATGCACACACCGGCTCTCGACCAGATAATGTTCGCCGTGAGCGACAAATGGATATGGGCGCCATTCTATGCTCTGCTCGCACTGCTCATGTTCAGGCAATGCACATGGCGGCGCGCCGCACTCGCACTGCTGCTCACGGCACTCACCGTGGCCGCAACCGACCAAAGCTGCGCCACGCTCATCCGTCCGGCCATAGGGCGGCTGCGCCCCACGTCGCCCGACAACCCGATATCGGCACTGGTGCACACCGTCAACGGTTATCGCGGCGGACGCTACGGCTTCCCGTCGTGCCATGCGGCCAACACCTTCGCCCTGGCCACCTTCCTGTCGCTATATTTCAGACGGCGTGTTGCCACGGCATCACTGTTTGCCTGGGCAATCACGGTGAGCTACTCACGCATATACCTCGGCGTGCACTACCCCGGCGACGTGCTGTGCGGAATGGCGATAGGAACGCTTTACGCCATGTCGGCGCATTTCCTTATATTCGCACCGATTGCCCGGAAAACGCCGAGAGTCTGTATCAGGCACCGCACAAAGCCTGCTGCGCCCCTGACACCGGCACGCCCCCGGTTTGCCGAACCATTGCCGCGCAATGGGGTGAGCATATAAAAAACCGCCGCGCAATGCGGCAAAGCCGGTTGTCAGAACCCTTGAAAAGCAACACACACATTCGTGTTCCACATGGAGTTTTGGCACGAAAAAAAACGGATATCTTTGTGTCGTATGGAAAAAAAGCATTACCTTTGCACCGCATTAAGGAAGATTGGCAGAGTGATCGAATGCGCTAGACTCGAAATCTGGTATACCCATTACGTGGTATCGGGGGTTTGAATCCCTCATCTTCCGCAACATTTCAACCCAAAGCCTCAACCGATGAATGCCACACGCATTGCGGTTGAGGTTTTTCATTTTTATGCCACCCGCGCCGACACGCACCCGTACTAACCGCAACATGCTGCGGTGCAGCCCACGATTTAACACTTTCTGACGGCGGAGAATGCCCACGAAACGTGCCACGCCACTCGAAACGAGGAATATTGAGGATATTGCCCGCTTTATACAACACCTTAATTTTCAACCTATTACATTCACACTCTTTTCTCCACAACCTGATTTTCCGCCCCAAACAACACCCATTTGCATGCTAAACAAGGCTTGTCTGCATCATTATCAAGCCCCATCTGCATCACAAGCAAGCCTTGCCCGCAGTGCAAACAAGGCTTTGTCGGCCCACGGCAAAGCCCCAACCCACTGCAAAACCGCAATACTTGCCGCCGTTTGCACCCCTCCGACCGCTGGAATGCAGATGTCTGCCGTCAAATAATTTTACCGTAGCAGCACCGTATAATTGCAAAATTGCAATCATGTGCAGCGCAAATGTGAAAATGCGCCCCACTGCATGCACTGACAACACAGGCAGTGGCAACATGAGTGGCAGATGCTGCGCAAGGCATTTTTTAGCGTCGGCGGCAATGCCGTGTGAACTATATTTTGTAATTTTGCCCACCGTAAACGCCCGCCCGGCAGCATACCCTGCCACACGGCGCGGCAATAAAAAGAAAGCCGAATGAACACAAAACTGAAAGGAACGGTTTGCGGCATAGTGGCCGCAATAAGCTACGGGACAAATCCCCTGGGCGCGATGAACCTCTACAAGGACGGCATCAGCGCCAACAGCACCATATTCTACCGCTTCGGTCTGGCCGCCCTCATCCTGGCGGCCATGATGGTTGTGCAGCGCAAGTCGTTTGCCGTGACCCGCCGCGAGCTCCTCATCCTCGCCGTGCTCGGCGTGCTCATGGGATCGTCGTCGTCGTCGCTCTACTTCAGTTTCTATTTCATGGACGTGGGCATAGCCTCTACCCTGCTCTTCGTCTACCCCGTCATGGTGGCCGTGATAATGGCCACGCTCTTCAAGGAGAAGGTCACGGCAAGCACGGTGGTGTCGATAGCCCTGTCGCTCGCGGGCATAACGCTGCTCTACCACGGCGGCGACGGCGCGACACTCAGCACCATGGGCGTGCTGCTCATAATGGTGTCGTCGCTCACCTATGCCGTCTACATAGTGATAGTGAACAAGTCGTCGCTGCGGCTCTCGTCGGTAAAGCTCACGTTCTATGTGCTTGTGTTCGGCGTGATGACCATACTCGCCTACACGGCAGCAATGGGGCAGCACATACAGATGCTCACCACCCCGGCGCAATGGGGCTATGCCGCGATGCTCGCCCTCGTGCCCACGGTGATTTCGCTCGTGCTCATGGTGATAGCGGTGCACGACATAGGCTCCACGCCCACGGCCATAATGGGCGCGCTCGAACCGCTCACGGCAGTGGCCATAGGCGTGATGTGCTTCGGCGAAGACTTCACCGCGCGGCTCGCCACGGGCATAGTGCTCATTCTCGCAGCCGTAATCCTCATCATCGCGGGCAAGTCGCTGTCGCCCCACCGCATGACAATGGTGGTAAACAGCATTGGCCACCGACTGGCAAAGACATGGCGATGGAGGCAATAACAGGCGGCAGAAAAAATGCGGCAAAAATTTTGCCATGTCAGAAAAAAGCAGTACTTTCGCACACGGTTACACAACATAGGGGCGTAGCCCAGCTGGTTTAGAGCGCTGCAGTCACATTGCAGAGGTCATCGGTTCGAGCCCGATCGTCCCTACACAACACACCGCACAATGAGAGGAGCACACGAGTGCTTCTCTCATTTTTTATTTGTAACTTTGCGGCAAAACGATTTACCAACAATGAAGACAACCCACATCATTGCCATCGCTGCCATGGCGGCACTGCACGCACATGCCCAGACGGGAACGGCCAACGAACCGGTGCACTATGCCGGGGGCGAGATATGCAACCCGAGGCTGCACGACGGCGGCTTCAGATATGCCATCGGAACAGAGAACATACAGGTGACGAGAGCCAACCGCACGCATCCCGAACAGTGCGACGGGTTTGGCTGGACCTACAACCACGCGCCCAACATCACCTACTGGCACGGACAGTTCTACCTTGAATACCTCTCCAACCCTAAAGACGAGCAGCAGCCGCCCGGACAGACATTCCTCGTAACCTCGCGCGACGGACGCACATGGAGCCATCCGCAGGTGGCCTTTCCGCCCTACAAGGCACCCGAAGGCGTGACAATACCCAAGCCCTACTACGGCTACATCATGCACCAGCGCATGGGATTCTACACCGCCCCAAACGGAAGGCTGCTTGCGGTGGCCTTCTACGGACACAGCTACAACCCCTTCAAGGAGGGCGGCATAGGACGCGTGGTGAGGGAAGTGCACGACGACGGCACGCTGGGGCCGATATATTTCATACGCTACTCGTCGCACACCACATGGAACGAGAAGAACACGGCCTACCCTTTCTACACGTCGAGCCGCGACAAAGGGTTCAGGGAGGCATGCCGCGCGCTGCTCGCCGACAGACTGAAGACGCTGCAATGGATTGACGAAGACCGGGGACTCGACAACTTCTACACCCTGAAAGACTCGATAAACCGCGTGCAGGCCACATCGTACTACCACCGCGCCGACGGCAAAACCGTGGCGTTGTGGAAATGGTCGTATGCCGCACTTTCCGACGACGACGGACTGACGTGGAGCACTCCCGTGAGAATACCCACACTCATCATGGCCGGAGGAAAGCAATGGGGACAGCGCACGGCAGACGGACGCTACGCCATAGTGTACAACCCGATAGAGACACAGCCCTACCGCTATCCGCTCACGGCGGTGACAAGCGCCGACGGAATAACCTTCGACTCGATGTGCGTGGTGCACGGCGAAGTGCCGCCGCGCCGCTTCATGGGCGAGAACAAGGACTTCGGGCCATGCTATGTGAGGGGAATAACCGAGGGCGAAGCCACTCCGCCGGGCAGCGACATGTGGCTCACCTACTCGGTGAACAAGGAAGACATATGGGTGGCAAGGGTGCCCGTGCCGGTGAAGACCACATGGGAAGGGCCTGTTGACGACAACTTCGACGATGCCGAACCGCACGGACGTATAGCCAACTGGAACATCTACCGCCCGCGCTGGGCCGACGTGTATGTTGACGGGCAGCACCGCCTGTGCCTCACCGACTCCGACCGCTACGACTACGCACGCGCCATACGGGTGTTTGAAGCCTCGACCAGCACCGACATAACCTACGACCTGACCGTGGCCGAGGAGAACGACGACCCGTTGGAGATTGACATAACCGACAGGCACGGCGAGCGCATTGTCTGCGTGAGCCTCAGGCAAGGCACCGTAACGTGCAACGGCAACGTCTGCGGAAGCTACCGCACAGGCGAAACGCAGCACCATGCCATAGCCGTAAGGCAAGGCGCGGTGACATTCAACGGCAAGACATTCGCGCCGCTGCACTCGGCCAAGGCTGCCGAACGAATCAGTTTCCGCACCGGCGAATACCGTTCGCTGCCCGACCGCAACACTCCCAACCAGGAGCAATGCCCGCCTCTGCCGGGATGCGACGAGCAGATTGCACCGGCAAAATACCTTATCGACAACGTGAAGATAAACTGACGGGCACGGCACGGCGGCAACCTACGCCGGCACACTGCCTAACGCAAAAGGCGGGCGATGGCCAGTTACGGTCGTCGCCCGCCTTTCGCGGTTTTATGAAGCCGGTCTGCACCGCAGACCGAATACACTCTGTCAGTCGTCGCTGCGTCCGAATATGCGGAGCAGGTAAAGGAACAGGTTGATGAAGTCAAGATACAGGCTGAGCGCACCCACAAGGGCAAGCTTCTGCGAATTCTCGCCGCCGTCGGGCGCAAGCTGCAGCATTCTCTTTATGCTCTGCACGTCGTAGGCAGTGAGACCTGTGAAGATGAGCACGCCGAGATAGCTCACCACGAGGTCGAGCCCCGAGCTTTTCACAAACACATTCACCACCGTGGCTATGACAAGGCCGATGATTGCCATGAGGAAAAGCTTGCCAAACGACGTGAGGTCGGTCTTGGTGGTGTAGCCAATGAACGCCATCACGCCGAATGTTCCGGCCGTGATGAAGAACGTCTTGGCTATCACTGCCGACTCAAACACCATGAATATCGACGCAAGCGTGGCTCCGTTGATTACCGAATAGAGCACGAAAAGAAGCGTGGCAGTGGAAAGCGACAGCCTGTTGATGGCTCCTGAGATGCCCCACACGAGGGCAAACTCGGCTATGATAAGCCCGTAGAACGTCACTTTGCTGCTGTAAATCATGCCCAGCAGGGCCGGACTCCCGGCCACTCCAAACGCCGTGATGCCGGTAATGGCAAGTGCCAGCGTCATCCATACATATACCTTGCGCATGAGCGCAGGGAAAGCCGTCGAGAGGGAAGCGTCCCACCGTCCGGCAATTTCATTCCAGTTTTCTCTTTCCATAATTGTTTCTTGTAAATTTGTCAGTTGTGCAAATATATGCCTTTACTGCTATTCCGGCAAATGGCGTGCCATGTTTTTGTGCGTATTTTCAGAAGATTTTGTTTTTTGCAATATTTTTTCGCTACCCGGCTGCCGCATTTCCATTTGCAATCCGCCGCTGCAATGCAAAACGGGCTTCACCCGGATTGTCCGCAGATGAAGCCCGTTTCTGTTGTTTTATATGTCCTGCCGACGTTTACATCACATGCAGCCAGCGCAGCACATCGTTGAGGTTGGCCACCACCATGAGCAGCAGCAGAATGCCGATGCCTATGTATTCGGCGCGTATCATGAACGTTTCGCTGGGCTTGCGGCGCGTGATTATCTCATAGAGAAGGAACAGAACGTGCCCTCCGTCGAGCGCGGGAATGGGCAGAATGTTCATAAACGCGAGCATTATGCTGAGGAATGCCGTCATAAGCCAGAACATGTGCCAGTCCCACTGGGGCGGGAACAGGCTGCCGATAGCGCCGAAGCCGCCGAGCGACTTGGCTCCGTCGGCGGTGAACACATACTTGAGGTCGCCCACATATCCGGCCAGAACGTCGCAGCCGTAGCGCACTCCGGCAGGGAAACACTCGAAGAAACCGTAGGAAACATGCGTCGGCTTGTAGTAGGAAAGCAGCGACGGCACCGCAAAACCGAACTCCAGCTTGTCGGTAAGGAGCGTCTTCTGCGTCACGCGGCACTCGCGTCCGTCAACGACACGCACGAAAGTCACCGTGGCCGACATTGCCGCCACACTGTCGCGGTGGGTAGTTGCAGCAGCGAGCATGTCGCGCATGCGGCCCACCTCGTTGGTGAACTCGTTGTAGGAATCGACTGCCTTGCCGTTGAGGGCCACCACCCTGTCGCCCTTCTTCATGCCTATCTTGGCGGCTATAGAGCCTGTCACCACGCTGTCGATGCGGGCAGGGAGGAGCGGGCGCACGAACTGCGGCACCGACTTGAGCATTTCCAGCAGGTTGAGGTCGCCCGGAAGGGCTATCGTGAGCGGCTTGCCGCCACGCAGCACACGCGCCTCGCGCGCCGTGGAGAGCTCGCGGAAGAGGTCGGGGTCAAACTCCTTGAAATCGCCGTTTTCGGTTCCCACGAGCACATCGCCGTCGCGGAAGCCGAGCTGTTTGGCCTCGGTGTTGAACTTCATGCCCATTGTCATGTTCTTGGGCTGAATGTATTCGTCGCCCCACACAAACAGGCACATGGAGTAAATGAACAGGGCGAGGAGGAAATTAACAAGCACTCCGCCCACCATTATAAGCAGACGCTGCCACGCGGGCTTGGAGCGGAACTCCCAAGGTTGCGCCGGTTGCTTCATCTGTTCGGTGTCGAACGACTCGTCAACCATTCCGGAAATCTTGCAGTAGCCGCCCAACGGAAGCCAGCCTATGCCGTAGGCGGTTTCGCTGCGGCGCGGTTTGAATTCGAAGAGATGAAACCAAGGGTCGAAAAAGATGTAGAATTTCTCCACGCGCACACCGAAAAGTTTGGCGAAGAAGAAATGGCCTCCCTCATGGAGAAACACAAGAATCGAGATTGCCAGCACAAACTGCAGCAGTCTTATAAGAAATACTTCCATTGTCTATAAATGTTCTTTTTGTTTTGTCTGGATTGTCGCGGCGGTGCGGCCATGTGCCGCCCGTGCCGCCGTCACGCCCCGATTAGTTCGGCGGCAATGTGGCGCGCCTCGGCATCGGTGGCTATGTAAGTGTCGTAGTCGGGCCGGGCCGAGAAGGCGGCACGCTCCATTGTGCGCTCGATTATGTCGGCCATGGCGAGGAACGAGCACCGCCCGTGGCGGAAAGCCTCGTTCACCACCTCGTTGGCTGCGTTCACTATGCACGGCATGTTGCCTCCACGGCGCGTCGACTCGAACGCGAGCGCGAGGCAGCGGAACTTCTCCATGTCGGGCTCGAAGAACTCGAGCGGCTGCTTGAAGAGGTCGAGGCGTGCGCCGTCGAGGGGCAGACGCTCGGGATAGGAGAACGCATACTGTATGGGCAGGCGCATGTCGGGCACGCCGAGCTGGGCTTTCACAGATCCGTCGGCAAACTGCACGGCACTGTGCACTATGCTCTGCGGATGCACGAGCACCTGAATCTTGTCCACGGGCACGCCGAAGAGCCACTTCGCCTCGATTACCTCGAAGCCCTTGTTCATCATCGACGCCGAGTCGATGGTTATCTTCGCGCCCATATCCCAAGTGGGATGCCGGAGCGCGTCCTGTGCCGTGACGTGTGCCATCTGGTCGAGAGTGTACTTGCGGAACGGCCCGCCCGAGGCGGTGAGCAGTATCTTGTCGATTGCGTTGCCGCCCTCGCCCACGATGCTCTGGAATATGGCCGAGTGCTCACTGTCAACCGGCAGTATCGGCACTTTGTATTCGTTGGCCAGACGGCAAATCAGTTCGCCGGCCACGACAAGTGTCTCCTTGTTGGCAAGGCATATAGTCTTGCGCGCCTTTATGGCATGTATCGTGGGCGAAAGCCCGGCGAAGCCCACCATGGCGGTGAGCACCATGTCGATTGGCCCGGCCTCAACAATCTGGTCGAGAGCCTCGGATCCGGCATAAACCTTTATGTCGGGCAGGTCGGAAAGCATCTCCTTCAGTTCGCCGTAGCGTTCGGCATTGGCTATTACCACCGCCGCCGGACGGAACCGCCGGGCCTGCTCGGCAAGCTCCTTGACACGGTTGTTGGCCGTGAGGCAGTAGGCTTCATAGCGGTCGGGGTGCTGGGCTATCACATCGAGAGCCTGTGTTCCTATCGAGCCGGTGGAACCGAGGATGCATATCTGTTTCTTCATAATATGTCGTTATACATTATTTATATATGCGCCGCGCGCGCCTACAGGTCGAAAAGTCCCTCGGGCAGTGTCATGGCTATGGTGTGAGTGGCGGTGTCGATGTAGGCAATGAGGTCGTCGCTTGCAGGTATCAGCACGCTGCCGCCGTCGGGAGTGGCTATGTCGAAAAGCGTGTTGATTGTAGAGTCGTCAACCGCCTGTATCTTGCCTATATGCTGCCGCGAGGCGGCATCGACTATCGTGTAGCCCACGATTTCGGCAAAAGACAGTCCGTCGGCGGTGTCGTTGTCGTCGCGCCGGGGGAAGAACACGTCGCAGCCAGTGAGCGTGCGGGCCTGTTCCTGCGTGTCGATGTCGCAGAACTTCACCAAAGCTGTGGCGCTGCCGTGGAAGCGGTAGCTCTCCATGAAGAACGGAACGAGTATGCCTTCGACCGAAAGCACGAGATATTCGGCATCGGTGCGGTCGAACACGTCATCGTCGAAATGGAACGAAACCTCGCCTCCCACGCCGTGGGGCTTGCCTATGCGGCCTATTCTGTAAAATTCTTCTGTGCGTATCATTTCACTGGCCGTTTATGCGTCAACGCGTCTTATGTGCGCTCCGAGCGCGTTGAGCCGCTGCTCTATGTCCTCATATCCACGGTCAATCTGCGCGATGTTCTCTATGCGGCTCGTGCCGTTGGCGCCGAGCGCGGCTATGAGCAGCGCGATGCCGGCCCTTATGTCGGGGCTTGTCATGCGCCCCGCGCGCAGCCGCTTGCGGTTGTCGTGGCCCACCACCACTGCGCGGTGAGGGTCGCAGAGTATTATCTGTGCCCCCATGTCGATGAGCTTGTCAACAAAGAAGAGGCGGCTTTCAAACATTTTCTGGTGGAAGAGCACCGTGCCGCATGCCTGCGTGGCCACGACGATGAGCACCGAGATGAGGTCGGGAGTGAGTCCCGGCCACGGAGCGTCGGCCAGAGTCATTATCGTGCCGTCGATGAACGAGTCAACCACATAGTGCGGCTGGTGCGGCACCACGAGGTCGTCGCCGTCAATGTCTATCTTCACGCCGATGCGGCGGAACGCCTCGGGAATGAGGCCGAGCTGTGCCACCGACGCGTTTTTTATGCGTATGCCGTTGCCCACCATTGCCGCCATGCCTATGAACGAGCCTACCTCAATCATGTCGGGCAGCACGCGGTGCTCGGCACCGTGCAGCTTTTCAACGCCTACGATTGTCAGGAGGTTCGACCCTATGCCGCTGATGTCGGCCCCCATGGCGTTGAGCAGGTGGCAGAGCTGCTGTATGTAGGGCTCGCAGGCGGCGTTGTAAATCGTGGTGGTGCCATGCGCGAGCACGGCGGCCATTATGATGTTGGCCGTGCCGGTTATCGAAGCCTCGTCGAGCAGCATGTAGCAGCCTTCGAGGCGGCGTGCCTCAATGGAGTAGACCTTGCGTTCCTCCTCGCTGACAAACTTGGCGCCGAGGTTCTTGAACCCGAGGAAATGCGTGTCGAGCCGCCTCCGTCCAATCTTGTCTCCGCCCGGCTGTGCCACCGTGGCCTTGCCGAAGCGGCCCAGCAGCGGCCCCATGAGCAGCACGCTGCCGCGCAGTGCCGAGCACTTGCGCACATAGTCGTCGCTGCCCAGATAGTCGAGGTTGAGCTCGTCGGCCACGAAAGTGTAGTCGTTGCGCGAGTTGCGCGTCACTTTCACGCCTATGTCGCGCAGCAGGCTTATGAGGTTGTTCACGTCGAGTATGTCGGGCACATTGGCTATCCGCACCGGCTCACTGGTGAGCAGTGCGGCGCATATTACCTCGAGAGCCTCGTTTTTGGCACCCTGCGGCGTGATTGTGCCGCTCAGCGGATGCCCGCCTTCGATTATGAACGATTCCATGTGGTTTTATTTTCTTCTGCGTTTGCGTTCGGGTTCCTTTGTGTCGGGGCGCAATATGTGGCACTTGCTTGTGTCGAGGCGCACTTTGCCGTCGGTGTATTCGGCAAGGTCGGCCACCACTTTTCCGTCGTCAGACGATCCGTGTCCCCACTGGCACAGGTCGCGTTTCATCTGGTTTGCGGCCAGACGCGCCAGTTCGTCGCGCTCGCGTCCGGCAGGCATCGTCTTGAGCCGGGCAAACACCTCGAACATCATGTGGCCGTAGTGCCGCACGGGTATGCGCTTCATGGGATAGGGCATGGGCTCGGGCCGGGCGAGCATCTTCTTTGCACCGGCAATGTCGAAGGGGTAGTCGATGTCGAGGCGGAACCCGCTCATGAGCGCGAGGTGGTCCCACAGCTTGCGCCGGTGTGCCGCCACGTCGTTGCCGGCGGGGCGCATGCGTTCCATTATGGCCACTATGGCGTTGGCGCAGCGTTGCCTTTCGGCGCGGTCGGCAATCGACACGGCATGGTCAACCATGTCCTGCACCTCGCGTCCGTACTCCGGCAGGACGAGTTTCTCGCGCTGCGTGTTGTAATCAAGTCCTTTTATCTTCATTTTCTGTTCTTATTCGTTTGTCGGGGCCGCACCGTCAGGCATGTCGCCACGGCACGGCTGCACGGGCATGTCAGAGCAACGGCTTCGACTGCTTTGCCACAAAGTCTTTCAGGTAGAACGGCACGAAATAGGCCACGTCCTCAAACTGCCCGTCGAGCATGCGTTTCTCCGATATGGGGAACATCCATTTGGCGAGCGGCTCAACGCCGTCGATGAAGCGTGCGTTGGGGTGGGTTATCGTTTCCTTGCACTTTGCCGCGCCGTTGCCGAAGAAGTAAACGGGCGCGCGGTCGAGCCATTCGCGGTAGGTGTCGGGCTCCACCACGTCGGCGCCCACGCCGCGCAGGGGCTTGAGCGAGCGGTCGTAGACGGCAGAATACACCTCCATGCGGCGCGCGTCGAGCATCGGGCAGAGCAGTGCGCCCTCCTCCACCTCCTCGCGCAGGAGCACAGGCACGGCCATGAGTTCGAGCGTGGGCACGGAAAGGAGTTTCAAGTCGCGTCCGGCGCAGATGCCCTTGGCCATCGACACGCCTATGCGCAGACCCGTGTAAGAACCCGGGCCGCAGCTCACGGCCACTGCGTCGAGCGGAATGGCGTGGCTGTCGGCAAACGACATCGCCTCGTCTACAAACACGCCGAGCTTCACGGCATGGTTGGGGCCTTCATGGTCTTCCTCGGTGAATATACACGCTCCGTCCTGACTGACGGACACTGAGCACACGTCGGTGCTCGTCTCAATGT
This sequence comes from bacterium, assembly GCA_963607545.1. GTDB lineage: Bacteria > Bacteroidota > Bacteroidia > Bacteroidales > Bacteroidaceae > Prevotella. The sequence continues at coordinate 25,113 of CAVDCP010000003.1, read as the reverse complement.
TCAAAATGCATGACATGATGTAAATGTTTTCAGTCTGTTTCGGCCCGTGCAAGACAGTCTTGTCTGCCACGGCTGTGCCGAAACCCTCTGCCGTGCCGTTTGCACGGCGGCCAACGATGCCTGCCGCATGCAGCAAACCGGGCGCGGCGGCATTGGGCATATTACTTGTAATGAATTGCAAAAATACAACTTTTCCGCCGAAATACGGGGCGTTTATCGATTTATTAACTTATTCACTGCCTTTTTTCATGCCTCCTGCGGCCTCGGCGAAACGTCTGTCCGTGGCGTGTACCGTATGCCGCACGCACGCGCACCGTATGCTGCACACATACCGCGCGTCTGCCGCACGCACGCCGTGCAGCCGCCGTGCGCCACGCGGCATGCGCCCGACGCCATGCAACGGGCACAAAATCGCGGCATTGTTTCACGTTTTCAAAAAATATAAGTATTTTTGCATCCGCGTGGGCGCACACCCACATTTCCGACAGTCCGCACTGCCCCTCGGCACGCCACAGCGCGCAGGGCAAGGCGGCAAACCACAAACAGATGCTATGATACAGTCAATGACGGGCTACGGCAAGGCAGTCGTGGCCTACAACCGAAAGAAAATCAACGTTGAGATAAAGTCGCTCAACAGCAAGACACTCGACCTCTCCACACGCATCGCGCCGCTCTACCGCGAGAAGGAAATGGAGATAAGGAAGGAAATAACCGCACGGCTGCTGCGCGGCAAGGTGGATTTCTCGATATGGATAGAGAAAGAGGCCGGGGCCGACGCCGCTCCCATCAACGCGGCACTCGTGGCCGACTACCACCGGCAGATAAAGGAAGTGGCCGCCGCATGCGGCATTGCCGAGCCTGAAGACTGGTTTGCCACGCTCCTCAGAATGCCCGACGTGACCACACGCACCGACAACGAGACGCTTGAAGAAGGCGAGTGGGAAGCCGCAAGACAGGCCGTGGGCGAGGCTATCGACAACCTCGTGGCATTCCGCAACCAGGAGGGCGCGGCACTCGAACGCAAGTTCAACGAAAAAGTGGACAACATAGAGAACCTGCTCAAGAGCATCGAACCGTTTGAGAAAGCCCGTGTCGAGAAAATCAGGGCACGCATAGTGGAGGGACTGAAGGCCATACCCGACGTGGAATACGACAAGAACCGCCTTGAACAGGAACTTATCTACTACATCGAGAAGCTCGACATAAGCGAGGAGAAGCAGCGCCTTGCCAACCATCTGCGCTATTTCCGCGAGACAATGCAGGAGGGACACGGACAGGGCAAGAAGCTCGGTTTCATAGCCCAGGAAATGGGACGTGAGATAAACACCACCGGAAGCAAGAGCAACAACGCAGAAATGCAGAACATAGTGGTGAAGATGAAGGACGAACTGGAGCAGATAAAGGAGCAGGTGCTCAACGCCCTGTAGGCCCGGCAACCGCTCCGCTTGCCGCGGAGCACACGCTGCGCGCCGCACAGGCGCGGTGCACCCACGCATCACTCTATAACGACAAAACATCCGAACATGGGAAAACTCATAATTTTCTCCGCGCCGAGCGGCAGCGGAAAGAGCACAATAATAGGCCGCCTCATGCAGTGCCCCGAACTGCATCTGGCCTTTTCCATATCATGCACGAGCCGCGCGCCGCGCGGAACCGAGCGCGACGGCGTGGAGTATTTCTTCATCTCGCCCGAGGAATTCCGCAGCCGCATCAGCCGGGGCGAGTTCCTCGAATACGAGGAAGTGTATGCCGACCGCTTCTACGGAACGCTGAAACAGCAGGTGGAGACACAGGCCGCACGCGGCGAGAACGTGGTGTTCGACGTCGACGTGAAGGGCGGCTGCAACATCAAGGAGTATTACGGCGCGCGCGCACTCAGCATTTTTATCCAGCCGCCGTCAATCGATGAGCTGCGCCACAGGCTCGAAAGCCGCGCCACCGACGCGCCCGAAGTGATAGAGGCACGTCTGGCACGCGCCGAGTTTGAACTGTCGCAAGCCCCGAAATTCGACCGCGTTGTGGTGAACGACGACCTCGACCGCGCCGTGGCCGAGACCTATGCCATCGTGAAGCAGTTTCTTGACGAATGAAGCGCATAGGCATCTACGGCGGATCGTTCAACCCCATACACAACGGGCATGTGGCCATAGCACGCGCCATGCTGCACCTCGCCGCGCTCGACGAGGTGTGGCTCGTGGTGTCGCCGCACAACCCGCTGAAGCCGTCGGGCACGCTGCTCGACGACGACAAGCGGCTGCTCATGGCGCGCACCGCCGTCGAGGGCATCGGCGGCATAAGGGTTTCCGACTGCGAGTTCCACCTTCCGCGCCCGTCATACATGTGGAACACGCTGCAACACCTGTCGCACACGCACGCCGACTGCGAGTTCACCCTGCTCATAGGGGCCGACAACTGGGCGGTGTTCAACCGCTGGCATCGCGCCGACGACATCGTTGCCAACTACCGCATAGCCATATATCCGCGCTCAGGGTCGCCCGTTGACACATCGGCTCTGCCGCCCGGCGTGCAGCTCTACGACACCGGGCTCTACGACATAAGCAGCACCCAGGTGCGCAGCCGCATTGCCGAGGGGCTCGACATAAGCCCGCTCGTTCCGGCAAGCATTGCTTGTCTTGCCAAGGATTTTTATTCAAGCAAACCGTAATTTCGCAACACAAAGCCGCGATTCCGTAACTGTTTTCACGAAAAACACGATAATTTTGCAGCAATTACGACAAAACCACTCTGAAAATTTATGAACAGAAATTCTCTGAAAACACTGGAGAAGCTGCTTACTCTCGCCGTTGCCCTGCTCGTAGTCACGGCAACGGCCATTGTCCGCGACCACAGTTTGCTGGGCAAAGACCTCAGCGGCAAGGCGGCAGCAACGACTGTTGACAGCGACACACTGCGCACCCTTGCCGACGGGACAATGGTTGTCAACACCGCAGTGTTGGGAAAGGACATCAGCGGATTCGGTGGGCCTGTGCCGCTCAACATCTATGTAAAAGACGGGAAAGTGGTGCGCATGGAAGCGCAGGACAACTCCGAAACGCCCGATTTCTTCGGCAAAGCCTCGGCAATACTGTCACGGTGGAACGGGAAGAACCTTGACGAAGCCGCCGGAATGGATGTCGATGGAGTGTCGGGAGCCACGTTCTCGTCGAAGGCCATAATCGAAAACGCACGGCGCGGACTTGCGTTCGCGGCGAAAAAGAGCAGTCCCGCCAATGCCAAGGGCAACAGGTGGCCCGATGCCAAAGGGATGGCTGCACTCGCGGTGGTGCTGCTCGGCGCGGTGCTGCCAATGTGGGTGAAAAGCCGCCGCTGCCACTTGGCGCAGCTCGTGCTCAATGTCGGCGTGCTCGGCATGTGGTGCGGCACGTTCGTTTCGCACTCCCTCCTCACGAGCATTGCCTCGCACGGCATCACGCTCACGGCTTCGCTCGCCCCGGCGGCAATGCTTGCCGTGGCGTTTGTCTACCCCCTTTTCGGACGGAAAGGCCATTATTGCGCCCACATCTGCCCCCTCGGTTCGGCACAGGAGCTGGCGGCACACGTCCGGCGGCGCAAGGTGCAGCTCCAGGCAAGCACCGTGCGGCGGCTCACGGCACTGCGCCGCATTCTGTGGGGAGTGCTCACGGCACTCTCGCTCACGGGTGTGTGGAGCGGATGGATGGACTACGAACTGTTCACCGCGTTCCTCTTCAACGCCGCCTCGTGGGTGGTCGTAGCCTTCGCGGCAGTGGTGCTCGTACTGTCGGTGTTCATTCCGCGCCCCTACTGCCGCTTTGTCTGCCCCACGGGAACGTTGCTGAAATTCGCGCAGGACTCTGAATAATTCACCAAAAACACGATATCCCAAATGAAAACATCTGTAATCTTGAATTTCGTTCTCGCCGTTGCCGTGGTTGTCCTCGGCATCAAGGCAGTGCAGAACAGCAGCGGCGGTGATGCCGCGAAGCCGGATGCAGCCCCGGAAAGCACCGAAAAGAAAGGCAGTCTGCAGCCGTTCGACATAAAGGAAAGCCTCAGCGTGCACCCGTTCACCTTCTTCACCGGCGACGGACTGCTGCTCTGCGCCGGCGACAAGACATCGGAAAACGCCATGACTATAGGTTGGGGCGCGCTCGGCACGCTGTGGAGCAAGCCCGCAGTCACCGTGTATGTGCGGCAGGGAAGGCACACCCACGAGTTCATGGAGCGTTCGCCCTACTTCACGGTAATGACATTCAGCGACAAGAACGTGCTGCGCTATATGGGAACGCACAGCGGACGCGACGGCGACAAGGCCAAGGCTCTGGGGCTGCACACGCTCTACACCGAGAACGGCACGCCCTACTATGCCGAGGCCGACACCGTGATAGAGTGCCGCACGATGTATGCCGGACTTATGACCGACAAGGGGTTCCGCAGCGAAGTGCCCTCCGACTTCTACGGAGCGCACGACGACGGCGGCGGTTTCCACTCCGAATACATAGGCGAAGTGGTAGGGGCACTGCGGCGGCAATAGTCTGCCGGCCCGTGCAGCGGCATTGTCTGCCATTGCTTCGCACAGGTCTTTACACGCAAAAAGGGCATTGCTTGCCGTGCAAGCAATGCCCTTTGGTTTTATCCTTTTGTTCTGTCAGGACAATGTCCTATTACAGGTTCGGGTTCATCTCGCTCCACTTTTCAACAGCGGGAACGATGCCGAGCTCTACAATCTCGTCGCGCATCTTGCAGAGGTGCTCGTAAGACTTGGCGAGAGAAGCGAGTTCCTCGGGTGTGCCTGCAGGCTCTGTGAAGTGCACGCCGGTCTTGTCGATTGTTGTAGGCATAGCCATCATCACGTTCTTGAAGCCGAGCTTGTCGTGGTTTACATAGCAGCCAGCGGGCAAGGTGAACTTCTCGCCGCCCATTGCAGCCTCAATCATCTTCACGGCGTTGTATGCCGGGCTCTGGAACGAGCTGCGTCCGCGCAGCTTGATGATGTTCGAGCCGCCCTGTACGGTGTGGTGCTTGATTTCTTCCCAACGCTCTTCAGACAGTCCCATCTCTGCCAACGGCTTGCCGTCAACCTTTACCTGCGATGCGAACACTGCCATCTGCTCGCCGTGGCCGCCGTAGGTGTGGGCGCCGGTAACCTTGTCCTGCTGCACGCCGAACTCCAGTGCGAGTGCCTGCTGCAGACGTGTGGAGTCGAGAGCGGCCAAAGATGTGAGCTGGTTGGGCTTCAGGCCAGAGTGGATGAGGGCTGTGAGAGCCGTAACGTCGGCCGGGTTGAAGATAACCACAACGTGCTCAACGTCGGGGCAGTATTTCTTGATGTTGTCGCCGAACTCGGCTGCAATCTTGCAGTTGCCCTTGAGCAAGTCCTCGCGGGTCATGCCGTCCTTGCGGGGAGCACCGCCCGACGAGATGATGTATTTGGCGCCTGTGAATGCCTCTTCGGGATTTACGGTGTAAGTAACGTTGACACCGGGGAATGCGCACTGCTGGATTTCGTCGAACACGCCGTGAACACCCGGCTCATAGATGTCGTAAAGACAGATGTTGGGGGTTAATCCGAGCATCAGCGCGCTCTGTACCATGTTGGAACCAATCATGCCGCCGGCACCGACGATCAAGAGTTTCTCATTGCTTAAAAATGCCATAACTATAAATTTATTTATGTTTAATAATTGTTCGGAGTGCAACCTCACGCGGTTGTGTATTGCAAAGTTACTCTTTTTTTTTCACAATCGATTATTTATAATGTTTTTAATATGTTGTTTAATCTTAATTTTCAGGCAAAAGAAACGGCACATTTGCACCGCCGCGATAAAATGGTTAAGTTTGTAAGACATATAGGTTAATAAGCACACAAATGGAGAACAAAGACACCATAAGGGAGCGCATCGCCATGCTCAGGGCCGAGATGCGCCGCGAGCATCTGTCGGCATTCATCTTCCCGAGTGCCGACCCGCACATGAGCGAGTATGTGCCCCAACGCTGGGAGGGCCGCAAGTGGATTACAGGGTTTGACGGAAGCGCGGGCACTGCGGTAATAACACTGCGCGGCGCGGCCCTGTGGACTGACTCGCGCTACTTTCTCGCCGCCGAAGAGCAGCTCGCCGGAACGGGCATATCGCTCATGCGCGAACGCGTGGCAGGCACTCCCGGCATAGCCGAATGGATTGCCTCGCAGACAGAAAAGGACGACCCTGCCGAGGCAGGAGTTGACGGTCTGTGCGTGTCGGCGGCACAGGCAAACGAGCTGAAGCACGATCTTGCAGGCATGGGAGGCATCACTCTGCGCACCAACCTCGACATTCTCGACAGGATATGGGCCGGAAGACCCGCCGTGCCCACGGGAAAGACATACATACAGCCGCTTGAATATGCCGGAGAAACGTGCCGCAGCAAGATTCATCGCATACGCCATGCCCTGCTGGCACGCGGTGCCAACGGCATGCTCGTGGCTCCGCTCGACGACATTGCATGGACACTCAACCTGCGCGGATGCGACGTGCACTGCACGCCGGTGTTCGTGTCCTACCTGATGATAACGCCCGACGAGGCCACACTTTACATAGAAAAGGAGAAGCTCACGCCCGAGGTGGAAAGCTATCTCGCCGCCGAGGGAGTGCACACCGCCGACTACCACAGCGTGAAGGATGCCCTGGAGCATTACTCCGGCAACACCATTCTCGTCGATCCCGACACCACCAACCACACGCTCATGCAGGCTGCCGCACGCCACAAGACCGTGGTTGCGCCGTCGCCCATACCGGCAATGAAGGCCGTGAAGAACGCCGCCGAAACCGAAGGATTTCGCAACGCCATGCTGCGCGACGGTGTGGCCATGGTGAAATTTCTGAAATGGCTGCTGCCGGCGGTGCAGAAAGGCGGCGAAACCGAGATTAGCGTGAGCGAAAAGCTGCGATCGCTGCGTGCCGGGCAACCGTTGTTCCGCGACATTTCGTTCGACACCATTGCCGGATACGAGGCCCACGGGGCTATCGTGCACTACGAGGCCACGCCCGAAACCGATGCCGCCCTGCGCCCCGAAGGATTCCTTCTGCTCGACAGCGGAGCACAGTATGCCGACGGCACCACCGACATAACCCGCACCATTGCGCTCGGGCGGATCACCGAAGAGCAGCGGCGCGTGTACACGCTTGTGCTGAAAGGCCACCTGCGGCTGCAGAACCTCAAGTTTCCCGAGGGCGCGTCGGGCACGCAGCTCGATGCCGTGGCACGCGAGGCAATGTGGCGCGAGGGCATGAACTTCATGCACGGCACCGGCCACGGAGTGGGCTCTTGCCTGAGCGTGCACGAAGGCCCGCACCAGATACGCATGGAATGGCGGCCCGCACCGATAGTGGCCGGGATGACAGTGACCGACGAACCGGGCCTTTACCTTGCCGGACGCTTCGGCGTGCGCATAGAGAACACGCTCCTCACCGTGCCCTACCGCGAAACAGAATTCGGAAAATTCGTGCAGTTTGAGCCGCTCACCCTATGCCCGATAGACACCGCCCCGATAGTGGCCGAAATGCTTTCGGCCGACGAACGCAAGTGGCTCAACGACTACCACGCGCTTGTTTACAGCCGCCTCGCGCCCCATCTCGACGACGACGAGCGCGAATGGCTGCGCCAACGCACGCGTGAGCTTTAGTCAGAACGTTGCCGTTGCAGGCGTGAGGTGCAGACGCCGCATTTCGTGTCCGCCCCACCCTGCATCGCCCACATGACGGAATCCCAACGACGAGTACAGCCGCTCGGCGTTGGGATTTTGCTTGTCCACGAGCAGCGCGGCAGGCAACCCCGCCCCGAAGGCGCGCTGCGCCATGGCCTTAAGCAGCGAGGCGGCGATGCCACGGCGGCGGTATTGCGGGCAGACGGCAAGCGAGTCGATGTAGAACTCGCCCGGGAACGTCTCGTCGTCCATGCCGGCAAAGTCGCGCTGAAGGCTCTCGCGGGCCTCGCCGATGAACCGTCGGCGCAGCCTGTGCAGGTCGGCGCCGTCGTAGGCCACGCACGCCCCGGCCACATGTCCGCCGCCGTCAACAGCCACAAGGGCATTGCGCCAGCTGTACTGCGAGTCGTCCATGCGCACAAGCCGTTCCATCATGCGGCGGAAATCGTCGAGAGTATGGTTTTCTCCGGCCAAGTAGCGGCAGCAGTCGTCGCTCATGGCAAGCATTATGAGCCGCGCGATGTCGGCAGAATGCGACACGTCGGCACGGGCAACAGTTATGTTTTCCATATATGATTGTCAGTATTTTTCAAGCACTTTCTTCAGTTTCTCAAGCCGCGCGGCATGCTTCTGCGCCTTCGAGGGTATCAGGGTCTGGATTATGCCCAGCAGGTTGAAGCCCTTCGAAGGGTCGGGCAGCGCGGCATTCTCGCGCACCGAGCGCAGGGCGGCGCGGCTGTCAAACTGCCGTCCGGGCGTTGTCACCACCACTTCGGCAAGCATCACCTCCTGCGGAATGAGCCATATCGTGTCGGAAGCCAGTTCGGCCTGTCCCACGCGCCGCTGCATGTAGTGCTTGCGCGACACCGTGGCGCTCGTGAAAGGCATGGCCATCGCGAAACGCCCCGTGGCGTCGGTTGTGGCACGCAGACCGTTGTCGGCAGCCACCACGGCATCGGCTATGGGCAGGTGCGTGTCCATGTCGGCCACGACATGCCTGTGCTGCGCCGCCGAGGGAGCGGCTGCTGCGGCAAGGGTCAGCGTTGCGAGAAACTGTTTCATGCGGCAAATGTAGGAAAAAGAGGCCGTGCCGCAAAACCATTTACCCTTTATTAATACGGCTTACGATAATTTGGCACGGCGTGCGCCGGCCGCAGCATGCACGCACCGCAGATGCAGCACGCACGCACACCGCATGCAGCACGCGCGTGCACCGGCTGCGGCACGCCGAAAAAGCGCGGCAGAAAATTTGCCGATACGGAATTATTTGCCTAACTTTGCAGCCGTAACACATTTACAGGAAAGCAAAGACAGGGAATTCCGACAGCAAGACCAGTGTCGGAATTCTCGTTTTTATTGTCCGATTGAAAAACATTTTAAAACAAAGTAATTTATGGCTTACATGTCACAAGAAGGCTACGACAAGCTCGTGGCCGAACTGAAACAGCTCGAATCAGTAGAGCGCCCCAAGGCATCGGCCGCTATCGCAGAAGCCCGCGACAAGGGCGACCTGAGCGAGAACTCGGAGTATGATGCCGCCAAAGAGGCCCAGGCACACTTGGAGGACAAAATCAACCGCATCAAACTTACCATCGCCGAGGCAAAAATCGTTGACCTCTCGCGCCTCAGCACCGACATGGTGCAGATAATGTCGAAGGTGGAAATGACCAATCTGACCAACAAGGCGAAGATGACATACACCATCGTGAGCGAGAGCGAAGCCAACCTGCGCGAGGGAAAGATTTCGATCAAGACCCCGATAGCACAGGGACTGCTCAACAAGAAAGTGGGCGACGAGGTGGAGATAAAGATTCCGCGCGGCACGATACGCCTGCGCATCGACAAAATCAGCATCGAATAAGGGAGGACACTGGCATGGACATATTCTCAAAAATCGCCGCCGGCGAAATACCGAGCTACAAGTGTGCCGAGAGCGACAGGTTCTACGCGTTTCTCGACATCAACCCCATAGCCAAGGGACACACCCTCGTCATACCGCGGCGCGAGGTTGACTACATATTCGACATGGACGACGAGGAGCTCGCCGAGTATCACCTGTTTGCCAAGAAAGTGGCAGTGGCTCTCAAGCGCGCATTCCCCTGCAAGAAAGTGGGCATGGCCGTGCTCGGCCTCGAAGTGCCGCACGCACACATACACCTCGTCCCGATGCAGTCGGAGAAGGACATGATATTCTCCAACCCCAAGCTGAAACTCAGCGAAGATGAGTTCGCCGGGATTGCCGCAAAGATATACGGCGAGTTCACGAAGCTCTGAACACGCCTGCGAACACAACGACAACTTACCTACGACGGCTGTCCGGGGCAACTCGCGGCAGCCGTTCTTCTTTCCGGCAGAAAGCCGCACCGCGGCCCACACGCAGCATGCATCCGCACACGGGTGGCCGTGGAAACATCAATTATTGCAAACGCCAAGTAGGTGTTCAAAATCATCTGATATGGATATGCGCCTTGTTTTTGGATGAAAGCCAGGCAGACAGCCAAAGAGAAAATGCAGAGACATATCAAAATATGACAAACATCTGCTGACATACAAGTACATACGAATAATTCAGAATACCTGCTAAACAACAACAACGACTACTATGAACGAGAAAACAAACGCAGAAAAGGAAGAGTTTCTGCAACTGCTGCGCTCCACAAAACGCGACGGCGTGGAGGAAGTGATAGAAGACCTGGAGAGCCTCGGCTTCTTCACCGCCCCCGCATCGGCAGGACATCATCTCAACACCGAGGGCGGACTGGTGCGCCACTCGCTCAACACCTGCCGGGCGGCACTCGCCATCTGGGAAAGCATGAAGGCCCTTGAGCCCACGCTCGAGAACGAGGTGAAACGCGACAGCATCGTCATCGCCACGCTGCTGCACGACGTGTGCAAGAGCGACATATACAAACGCACGGTGAAGAAGCGCAAGAACGCGCTCGGAATGTGGGAAGACAGCGAGGGCTACAAGGTGTCATACAAGAACTTCCCCATGGGACACGGCGAGAAATCGCTCGTGCTCGTGCTGTGCAGCGGGCTCGACCTGAGCGACGACGAGATGCTCGCCATACGCTGGCACATGGGCGCGTGGGGCGTAAACCAGAACAGCTACGAGGACGTGCGCAGCTTCGACACCGCACAGAAGCTCTATCCGCTCGTGGCCATCGTGCACGCCGCCGACTGCATGGCGGCCAACATCATGGAGCGCACCGGCACCGACCTCGACGAACTCTGAGGCACACCGCCGCGCAATACACGCGAAAAGGCAAAGGGAGAAAGCGTCAGCACCAGTGGCGGCACACTTTCTCCCTTTGCCTTTTCGCGCCTTGCGGCGGCACGTCAGACGTATTCCCCGCCCTTGCGCATCAGCACCTCGTTGATAAGGCGGCGTATGTTCGACGAGGAATCATCCTTGCGGCATATCAGCAGCACATTGCCGTGCATGGCCACAATGTAGCCGTCGAGCCCGCTCACAACGGCGAGAATGTCCTTGCCGGGCATCTTGATGACGTTGTTGTGGGCGTTGTCGAGCAGCACGTCGCTGTCCACTATCACGTTGTCGCCCTCGCCTTTGCTCTTCGCCTCGTACATGCTGTGCCATGTGCCGAGGTCGGCCCATCCGAAATCGCACTTCATAACGCACACGCGGTCAGACTTCTCAAGGATGCCGTAATCAATGGATATGTTGGGATATGAGGGGAAATTCTCGTGTATGTAGGCATTCTCGGCCTCAACGGAATACTCGGGATGATGCCTGTCGAAGTTGCGCAGCACATCGGGAAGGAGCTTGCTGAAACATTCGAAACCGTAGCGGGCATTGGTGAGAAACATGCCCGTGTTCCAGTAGAATTCACCGCTTTCAACAAACATCCGGGCGAAATCGCGCTCGGGTTTCTCGGTGAACGACTGCACACGGTAGACTTCTCCCGACACGGGCTCGCCCAGCTGGATGTAGCCGTAGCCGGGTTCCGGACGCGTGGGACGCACTCCCATGGTGAGCAGGCAGTCGTGCGAGGCCACGAATTCGAGGCCCTCGTTGACGTTGCGGCTGAATGCCTCGTCGCCGAACACCACCTGGTCGGAGGGCGTTATCACGATGTTGGCATCGGGATTGAGCTTCATTATGCGGTGTATGCACCATGCGGCGCTCGGCGCAGTGTTGCGGTGTATGGGTTCGGCAAGCAGGTTGCCGGGCGGAAGGTCGGGCAGCATCTCGCGCACGAGAGCCGCACACGACTCGTTGGTGTTTACATATATGTTTTCTTTGGGCACAATCCGCGCGAACCGGTCGTATGTGCTTTGCAGTTGTGTGCGCCCCGTCCCGAAGAAGTCGATGAACTGCTTGGGGCGTTCCTCGCGGCTGACGGGCCACAGGCGGCGGCCTTTGCCGCCTGCGAGTATGACGCAATAATTGTTGTTTGTGCTTGTCATGTCAACTTGTGATGGTTCTGTTTTTTCAACGACGAAAATAGAAACTTATTATAGCCCGGACAAGTTTTTTAATTTAAATTTAGGATATACAACGAATAATAAGCCGCAGTGCAAAGCCGACTGTGCAAAGCGGCACACGGCGGCAGCGCGCCTCCGGCGCGCCGTCACGCTCATTCGCCGGTGCTGTCGCTCACCTTTTTCGGTCCGCGCACACGGTCGCCAGCCTTCAGGCCGCTCTTTATCTGTATGTTTATGCCGTCGCTCAGGCCCGTCACCACCTTGCGCCGCTCGTAAGACGCGGCCTCGCCGGCACCTTTCACTACATACACATAGGTGTCGGCGCCGCTGAATTCTATTGCGCTTTCGGGCACGGCGAGAGTCTTCTTAGCCTCGGCAAGCACAATCTCGGCGTTGGCGCTGTAGCCCGAACGCATCTTGCCTGCCGACGGCACACGCACCGCCGCCTTTATCTCAAACTGGTTGGCACCGTTCTGGTCGGTTGACTTCGGGGCTATGTATTCGAGCGTTGCGTCGAGCTTCATGTCCTGCATGGCCCCGAGCGTAATCTTCATAGGCATCCCGGCCACGAGGCGTCCCACCTCGGTCTCGTCGATGTTGCCCCGGAAAATGAGGTCGTTCATGTTGGCCACCGACGCTATGGTGGTTCCGTCGTTGAATGTGTTGGAGAGTATCACCGAGTTGCCCACCTTCACGGGAATGTCGAGTATCACGCCGGTTATGGTTGAACGCACGAGCGTGGAGCTTGCCGACGCGTTGGACTTCGACACTCCGTCGCGCACGACTTCAAGCGCATCGTTGGCGGCGGCGGTTTCCTCGCGTGCCTGACGGTAAGCCTGTGCTATCTTGTCATACTCGTCTGCCGACACGAGTCCCTTGTCGTAGAGCGTCTTCTCGCGCTCGTAGTCGGTGCGCGCCTGCTTCTCGTTGATGCCGGCGAGCCTCACCCGTGCCTGAGCCGAGCTGAGCTGCGACATGTCGGGGATTACCTTCACCTTGGCAATCACCTCGCCTTCGGCCACGGTTTCGCCCGCCTGCTTCAGCAGTTCGGTTATGATGCCGCTTATCTGCGGCTTTACTGCCACCTCGTTGCGCGGCTCTATCTTGCCAGTGACCACGGTTGTCTTGCGTATGTCCATTGCCTTGGCGGTGAACTCATCGTATGCCACCGGCTGCGGACGCGACTTGATGTAGAGGAACACGAACATTCCTATGAACACGAAAGCCACCAGCGCGGCCACGATAAACTTGAAATACCTTTTCATATTTGTTTTCCTTCTGTTTTTATTCCTTTATATACATACAGCCCACAGGGCTTCCTCGGCTGCCCTACTCGTCGCGCATGGCATCGACAGGCTTTATGTGCATGGCGCGCAGGGCCGGTGCAAGCCCGGCGAGTATGCCGAGCACGCTGAGCAAGGCCACCGCCCCCACAGCCGTGGCAAAGTCTATCTGGAACTGTGCCGCCACTATGCCGTCGGTGGTGTTTGCCATTTCGAGCAGCTGCAGCACCGCCACCACGAAGAAGATGCCGCTCATTCCGGCCACGGAGGTGAGTAGGATGCTCTCCGATATTATCTGCCCGAGAATGCCCCGGGGCGTTGCCCCGATGGCGCGCCGTATTCCTATCTCCACGGTGCGTTCACGCACGGTGACCATCATGATGTTTGACACGCCGATAGCACCTGCCAGAAGCGTTCCTATTCCCACGAGCCAGATGAGCCAGTTGACCCCACGGAAGAGGCTGTCAACCATTGAAAACATGGCTTCGGTGTTGAAAATCATCACTCCTTTCTCGTCGTCGGGCGACACATCGTGCGCTGCCGCCACCACCGAACGTATCTTGTCAGATATCTTGCCCATTGAGACTCCGGGCTTACCGGTGAGACAAATCAAGTCGACGGCATTGCCCTTGTTGTACACCTGCTGCATCAACGTGAACGGGATGTACACCGCTTCCTCGTCGCTGCCGTTCATGTTGATGTGCCCCGAAGCGTAGTTGACGCCCACCACACTGTAATATACAGAGTCGATGCGCACGAACGTGCCGCACGGGTCGCCTCCGCCCGGGAAGAGTTGCTTGTAGATTTTCTTGCCGATGACGCACACCTTGCGCCGTCCGGCAATGTCCATGGGGTTGATGTAGCGTCCGTAGAACATGACGGGCGTGCTCACCTCCTGCATTTCGGGCATCACCCCCTTCACCGTCCCGCTTGCCTTGCGGTCGCCGCGAACGGTATTTGCCCCCCATATCGACAGTTCGGGAGTCACCACGTCGAGCCCGTCCACATGCCGCCGCAGCCTCTCCACGTCGGTGGAGTTCATGTTCCACTGCCTTCCCTTGCGGAAACCGTGGTAGGGTTTGGTGGTGGGCTGCGCCCACACTACTGCCGAATTGGTGGCGAAGCCGTCCATTTCGCTCTGGAGCAGTTGCTTCAGTCCCTGTCCGCCGCCTATCAGTCCGACGAGCATGAACACTCCCCAGAACACGCCGAAGCCCGTGAGAAACGTGCGCGACTTGTTGCGCGAGAGCGTGTCGAGTATTTCCTTCAGTCTGTCAGAATCAAATCTCATCATAATTGTCGTTGTTCTTTCATTCGGCGCGCAGGGCCTCTATCGGCCTCACGCGTGCTGCACGCCGTGCCGGGACGAGTCCGGCAATGGTGCCCGAGACTATCATCACGAGCGTAGCCTTCACGCACACGCCTATGCCCACGGTGGGGTTGACAAACATCCTGGCCTGGAACAGGCCCGTGTCTATGGGCTGCTGCCCTACGGTGGCATCCATATACAGAGTGGCCGCTATGCCGAGCAGCATGCCCACATAGCCGAAGAAGGTGGTGATTGTTATGCTCTCCACCATTATCAGGCGCAGCACCGACCACGGGGTTGCGCCTATTGCCTTGCGTATGCCTATTTCGCGCGTGCGTTCCCTCACGGTTATGAGCATGATGTTCGACACTCCCACGATGCCCGAGAGCAGTGTAAGGATGCCTATTATCCACAGTGCGGTGCTCACGATGCCATTGGCCGTGTTCATCATCCTGCTCTGCGTGAAGCGGTTCCATATCCACACGGCGGCGTCATCGTCGGGCGCTGCGCGGTGCTGGGTGTTTATCCGCGCGCGGTAGGCGGCCTCGAAGGCATCGTTGCCGGCCTGGGTGTCGAGGTTGCCGAACGAGAACACGATGTTGCCCACGTTGTCGCCGCTGCCGTAGATGGCGCGGAACGTGGTGAACGGGATGAACACGTCGTTGCCCATGCTGTTGGTTTCGCTGAGGTATATGCCCGTGACGAGAAACGCGAGGTTGCCCACTTTTATGGTGTGCCCGGTGAGTTCGAGCGGACTGCCCGGCATGAGTTCCTTGGCCACGTTGCTGCTTACGGTCACTGTCTTGCGCCGTTCGCTCAGGTCGAGGTCGTTGACGAAGCGTCCGCGCAGCATCTTGCGCTTGTTGATGTAGATGTCGTTGGGATACACCCCGGTCACGCTGACGTCGGCAGTGTAGTTGCTCCCGCAGGTGAGCACCAGCCCCGTTTTGGCGAGTTCGGCCCCCACCTCCTCCACGTTTCCGGCAAAGCCGTTGCGCGTAAGTTCAAGGTCGGTGTCGTTGAGCTTTATCTCGCGTCCCTCGCCGAGCCCGTCATGCGCCTTCGAGGTGTAGCCTCCGAACACCATCATGGAGTTGGCCAGGAAGTCGCCCTGGTTGCTTGCCATCGCGTTCAGCAGTCCGTTGCCCGCGCCGAGCAGCACGATGAGGATGAATATGCCCCATGCCACGGCAAAGCCCGTGAGTGCGGTGCGCAGCTTGTTGCGCCTTATGGTGGTGAGAGTTTCGTTGAATAATTCCAGGTTCATGTGCAGAAAATTGTGCTTTCCCGTGTCAGCCGGCTTGCAGGCACGGGCTTATTTCATCACTCCGTTTATGCCGAACGGACTGGCATGGTGGTCGAGGTTTTCCTCGATGCTGCCTATCAGTCCGTCCTTTATGTGCACTATCTTGTTGGTTTCGTTGGCCACGCCGCTCTCGTGAGTAACCACCACGATTGTTATGTGCTCGTCGGCATTGAGCTTTTTGAGCAGTTCCATGACCTCGACACTCGTTTTCGAGTCGAGCGCGCCCGTAGGTTCGTCGGCCAGCAGAATCTGCGGCTGCGTTATGAGAGCCCTCGCTATGGCCACGCGCTGCTTCTGTCCGCCCGACATCTCGTTGGGATAATGGTCGGCCCACTGCAGCAGTCCGAGCCGGTCGAGGTATTCCTGCGCGAGGGCGTGACGTTTGCGGCGGCCCACGCCCCGGTAGAACAGCGGCAGCTCCACGTTCTCCACCGCCGTCTTGAACGGTATAAGGTTGAACGACTGGAATATGAAGCCAATCATGCGGTTGCGGTATTGTGCGGCGCGGGTTTCGCTCAGGTCCTTTATCAGGGTGTCGCCCAGACGGTATTCGCCCGAGTCGTAGTTGTCGAGAATGCCAAGGATGTTGAGCAGCGTTGACTTGCCGGAGCCCGAAGCCCCCATAATCGACACGAACTCTCCCTCGGCTATGTCGAGATTGATGCCTTTGAGCACATGCAGCGGCTGTGCCCCCCGGTAGGTTTTGTTTATGTCCTTCAAATGTATCATCTTGTTGTTTAGACCGCACGGGAGTGCCGAAAGTTGCGCCATGTGGCCTTTTTGTCGCATTTTCCTGCCTTTTCACTGAAAGAGGCACGCCGCCGCTGCCCTGCCGGGAGCATGTGCCGGCCATGTGCGGCAGACGCTGCACGCACTTGCGGCGCAAGGAGCACGCGTGTGCAGCACATGCCGCACGCGCGCCACCCGCACGGTGCACGCCGCCTGCCACGGCCCGCCCCGACGGCAACGGGGCTGCTTTTTGGCAGGACAACGGTTAAAAAACACGGGCACCGTCGGTTTATCCGATTTTTATTGCTACCTTTGCCCGTATAGATTTTTACCTGAAAATTCACAAAGACCACCTATACAATATTATGAAAAAAATCCCTATCCTGATTTCAGCTGTGTGTCTTGCCGCCATACCCATGGCCACACCGGCGCAGAGCGAATTCAAGCTGACGCAGCAGAGCGTGGCCAATCCCGACAACGAACCGCTTCCTGTGTTCCCCGTCCCGAGCGAGCGGCAGCTCAAATGGAACGAAACCGAGTTCTATGCCTTCTTCCACTACGGCATGGACACCTACACCGGCAAGGAATGGGGCGACGGAACAGAGAGCGAAAGCACGTTTGCCCCCACCAAGAAGCCCAACCCGAGGCAGTGGCTCGAAGCGGCCAAGGCAGCCGGGATGAAGGGCGGCATAGCCGTGGTGAAGCACCACGACGGCTTCTGCCTGTGGCCCACGAAGACCACCACCCACTGCGTGAGCAACTCGGGCAACGCCAACGCCACGGCAACCAACATTCCGAAAGACTTTGCCGAGGCCGCCGTGGCTCTCGACATGAAATACGGTTTCTATGTGTCGCCGTGGGACTTGAGCAGCAAGTATTGGGGCGAGACCGACGAAAACGGCAAATACACCGACAACTATGCCAAGAAGGTGTTTCTGCCGCAGTGCGTGGAGCTGGCGCAATACGGCACCGGACAGTTTGAGATGTGGTTTGACGGTGCCACCGGCGGCGACCATGCCGGAGCCTACGGACGCGCCTCGGGCACCGAGAAGCGCACCATAGACAACGCGCAGACCTACTATGACATTCCCAACCTGCGCGACTCCATACACAACCTCCTGCCCGACTGCGTGATGTGGGGCGTGGGCGGCGAGGCCCGATGGATAGGCAACGAGAGCGGATATGCCGGAGAAACGTGCTGGGCCATGGGCGATGCCGAGACCGGCGACGAGCAGGGTTGGCAGTGGCATCCGGGCGAAAGCGACGCCAAAGCCACCACCGGCGGATGGTTCTGGAAGCAGAACGAGACGGTGCTGTCTGCCGAAACGCTCTTCAAGATGTATCTCGAAACGGTGGGACGCAACGCCACCTTCATCCTCAACCTGCCTCCCGACCGCAGCGGAGAGCTTCCGGCAGCCACCGTGGAGCGCATGGGCGAACTGGGCACCATGCTGAAGACACGCCTTGGCAACGACCTCGCACGGAGCGCGAAGATAACCGCAAGCGACACCCGGCAGGCTGGAAGCAGCCGCAACTATGCCGCTGCCAACATGACCGACGGCAACAAGGACACCTACTGGGCGGCAACCGACGGCGTGAAGCAGGCCACCATAACGCTCACATGGGACACGCCGACAACGGTGAGATATGTGGAGCTCATGGAATACATACGCCTCGGGCAGCGCGTGAAGGACTTCACCGTGGAGACAAGCGACGACGGGGTGAACTTCACAAGGCGCGCTTCGAACATACAGACCACCACCATAGGCTACAAGCGCATCATACCGCTCAACGGAAGCACCGCCGACAGCTACTCTGGCAACGGCTACACCGTGAAGGCTCTGCGCGTGACCATCAACGACAGCAAGGCTTGCCCCACGATACACACGCTGTCGGTTTACTAACACCTAATTACCCAACCAACGATTATGGACATAAGGAAAAACATAAGCCTGGCCCTCGCCCTCCTGCCGATGGGCGCAATGGCACAGAGCAACGGCACCACCCTGTGCGACTTTGAAACCGCCGGCAGCTACGCGTCGGTGGGAGTGTACGACACATGGGAGCAGTCGCCCTTCCGCACGGGAAAACTCACCGGCAACGCCAAAGTGGTGAAAAACCACCTCACCGGCACCGACGCGCTGCTCGGCTACGCCCCCAACACCTCGAAGCGCATACTCGCCGTGCAGCGGTCGCGCTTCGGCAGCAACACCTTCGGCGCGCTCGTAGGGCTGAAAGCCCCCTTCGCCCTCACCAAGACCGCACAATATGTGCATGTGAAGATACACTCGCCCAAGGGCGGCAGAGTGATGCTCATTGCCCTCGGCAACCGCGACGACCGCCCGTGGCAGCCCGCACTCACCGAACAATGCTGGAGCCAGAGCACAAGCAAGGTGACGGCCGACCGCTGGTGCGACGCAGTATTCCCCGTGTCGGGCTCCGACGGCATCACCATACGCAACCTGCTCGTGGTGGTCGACGCCACCTCGCCGCACGACATGACCGAGGATTTCGCCGCATACATCGACGACATCATCCTCAGCAGCGACCCGCAGCCGTTCTTCTCAAGCACGCCCTACCCCGTGAACTACGACGATCAGACCACGATATCGCACTCCAGCCGCTACACCAGCGCCGTGTCGCTCACCAGCGCAGACGGCACACAGAGCGTGGAAACGGGGCAGCAGACATCGAAGAGGCTCTACATAAAGCGCATGGACAACTGTTTCCTTGCCAAACCGGGCGAGAAAGTCACGCCGCGCGTGCAGTTCAGCGGCGCATGGATGGCCGGCTACGCCTACATCGACAAGGGCAACGACGGGGCGTTCAACGTGGGCTACGGCGACAACGGCATAACCGACGCGGGCGACCTCATGTCGTTTGCCCTGTACAAAGGAATGGACAGCGACGGCAACACCGTGAGCGGCTCGCCCAGCAGCAACCCGCCGGCATTCACCCTGCCTGCCGACATGAAGCCGGGCATATACCGCATGCGCTACAAGGTGGACTGGGACTGCGTTGACCCTGGCGGAAACAACGGCACGACAAACAAGATTACCGAAAACGGCGGCATCATCGTTGACACGCGCATCAACATACACGACACCACGGTGAGCCTGTTCAGGGCCGTCGACGGACTCGGGGGCGGACTCAACGGCGACATACTGCTCGGCGATGGCAGTGCCGTGACCGACAAGAAAGTGCCTTTCGGCAAAGACCTGAAAGTGCGCGTCAAGCCGGCACCGGGATTCCGCTTCTCGCACCTCGTCATACGCCACGGCTACAACATCGACGGCGACAGCCTCGTGAACGAGAACCGCCAGTGGGAGGAAACGACGGTGCGCGCCTCGCAGTTCACCGACAACGAATACACCATCCCGGCCAAGCTCGTTGACGGCGACATGCGCTTCGTGCCCTACTTCAGCAGCGAAGCAAGCGGCGGCGGCACGAAAGGCGACTATGCACTCAACTTTGCCGACGACCTCGAAGCAGCCGACACCGAAGGCAGCCAGATAAGTTTTTTTGAATTGACCACGTCGTCGGGCGAAAAATCTGACCTCGTGGTTGACCAAAAAGGCAAGAGGATTTACCAGAACATCACCCCACAGACGGTATTCTGCAAGGCAGGAGACAACGTTACCGCAACCATAGGCTACAAGGGCAACGCCCTGATGAACGCCTATCTCTACATCGACACCAACCAGGACGGCTCGTTCTTTGCCGAGACGGGCAGCGACGGCAAGCCGGGGGCAGACAGCGAACTGCTCGCCTACTCGTTCTTCAACGGGCGCAACAGTCTCGGACTTGCCGCCACGGCTGCCGACGCGGGATGCACGCTGCCGCAGTTCACCATTCCCGCCGGCACGGCCCCGGGCACCTACCGGGCACGCCTGAAGCTCGACACCGACAACATCGACCCGGCAGGCAAATACAGCGAGGGCGCAACCGACGGCATCGACCGCACGGGAGGACGCATAGTGGACTTTCTCGTCAACGTGCATGCCGACACCGGCACGCTCACTGCCGACGGCGTGGGAGGCCACATCGTGGGCGCGTTCAACACGGGCATAGGCACCGAAGCGGCCTACCGCTCGGCATTGAGCGTGCTGCCGCTCGCCCCGTGCGAGGGCTACCGGCTCGAAAAGTTCACCGTGCGCCACGGCCACAACCTCAAAGGCGAACAATACATACACGGCAACCGCCAATGGAGCGAGTATGAGGTCACCGGCGCGGAAGAGGGCATAGAGATGGCGATAGCCCGAGACAGCATCGACGGCGACGTGCTCCTGAAGGCCGTCTTCGCCCCCGACGGCAGCGAGGAATACAAGCTGCGCTTTGCCGACGAGTTCAACCTGCCCGACGGAAGCATGCCCGACGGAAACTGCTGGAGCCGCTGCTCGCGCGAGAACCCCACTTGGAAACGATTCACCGCACAGACCGCCGCCGGACAGGCGGCCACGGCCTTCACAAGAGACGGGATGCTCGTGACACGCTGCATAGCCAACAGCAACGACGACGAGGGGCAGGTGGAGATGATAAGCGGCGCGATAGAGAGCGCGGGCAAGCTGTGCTTCACCTACGGACGCGTGGAGGGACGGCTCAAGACCAACCCACACACGGGCAATTTCCCGGCTTTCTGGATGATGCCCGAAGACGGGTCGGCAGGTTGGCCCAATGCCGGCGAGATTGACATCTGGGAACAGATTGACACTGAAAACAAGTCATACCACACCGTGCACACACATGCCACCTACGACCTGAAGCTCGGTTTGCCCAACTCGGGCAACCTGCCCACCACCGCCGACGAGTTTCATGTCATAGCACTGGAATGGACTCCCACGCTGCTCACATGGTATGTTGACGGCAACAAGGCATTCTCCTATGCCAAGTCTGGCCAGCAGTCGCTGCTCGACAATGGGCAGTGGCCATTCGACAAGCCTTTCTACCTGATACTCAACCAAAGCGTGGGCAACGGAAGCTGGGCCAAGCCGTGCGACGTGGACTACGAGTATGAAACGCTCTTCGACTATGTGCGCATCTACCAGAAAGACGGTCAGGACATCGTTCTGCCCTCGGGCATCGACGAAACGGCACGCGACGGCGGGCTCGACGTGTATGCCCGGCACGGCGGCGTGCTGCTCGTAAGTCCCGAAGCGCGCCCCGTGCGCATAGCCGACACGCTCGGCAGGACGGTGTTCAGCGGCACGGTGCACGGCAACCGTGTGGTGAGCCTTGCCAAAGGCATCTACATCGTTGACGGAAAGAAGGTGACGGCGATGTGACAACGCGGCCATCATGGCCTGAAAACAAAAAACAAACGCAAACCGGCAGACAATGCATTGTGCCATTGTCTGCCGGTTTGCGTATTAATCTCTCCCGTATGCACGACGGCAAAAGGATTTGCCGTGGCCATCCGTCACATCTGGAGCCGTGCCGAACAATAGACAAGCACGGCCGGACGGTGGGTGACGAAAATCACCGTGCGGGTGTTGTCGGCGAGCAGGTTCTGCAACAGTCGGCATTCGGTTTCGCCGTCGAGTGCCGACGTGGCCTCGTCGAAAATCATCACGGGACGGTCGCGCAGCAGTGCGCGTGCTATGGCTATGCGCTGCGCCTGTCCCTCGCTCAGTCCGCCGCCCTGCTCTCCGCACACGCTGTCAAGCCCTCCGGGCAGGTCGGAAACGAAATCGGCACAACTGCGCCGCAACGCTTCGAGCATCTCGCCGTCGGTTGCCGAGGGTTTGCCGAGGCGCAGGTTGTCGCGTATGGTGCCGCTCATCAGCGTGTTGCCCTGCGGCACATACACGAAATTGCAGCGCGACAGCGGCGTGAGCCTATGCTCGCCCGAAGCGTCATACAAGGTTATAGAGCCGTTGTCGGGCTGCATCAGCGCGAGCAGCAGGCGCACGAGCGTGGTCTTGCCAGCACCCGTCTCGCCGAGGATTGCCGTGCACGTTCCGGGACGGAAATCAAACGACAGACCGTCGATAACGTTGCGCGTGCCGTTTTCGTAGGCATACACCACGTTGTCGAGCCTTATTCCGCACGGAGCCTCAACCTTTACAGGTTTGCCCTGCGGTTCGAGCGGTTCTTCTTCAAGTTCCATGAGCCGCTCGGCAGCGGTGAACACGCTGACGAAAGCCGGTGCGAGCTTGGTGAGACTGCGTGCCGGATTCTGAATCTTGTTTACCAGTTGCAGGAAGGCAGTCATCCCGCCGAAGGTGAGAGTGCCTGCCGACATGCGCACGGCGGCCCACAGAAAGGCTATGAGATAGCCCAAGGCAAAGCCCACGTTGAGCACAAGCCCCGAGAACACCGAGAAGCGCGTGCGGCGCACGACATTGGCGCGCAGTCTGGCTTGCGTGCTTTCGAGGCGGTTGACCATAAGTCGGCAAGCCTCCAGAGTCTTCACCACCATGCGGTGCTGCACGGTTTCCTGCAACACGCTCTGCACCCGGCTGTCGGAGTCGCGCACCTCGCGTGTGAGGCGGCGCATCTGCGAAATGTATATCTTGCTCACCGCGATGAACACCGGGATGATTGCAACGAGCAGACAGGCAAGCGTGCGGTCCATGGAGAATAGGCAGAAGAACGCCCCCACAAACATGGCAAGCACAGAGAGGGTGTTGGGCATTGTCTCGGTGAGGAAGCCCACCACGCCGGCCACATCAATCTCAAGACGGTTGAGCACATCGCCCGAATGGTGCCGCCCGCGACTGTGCCATCGCGAGTGCAGAAGCCTGTCGAGCATGCGCTGCTGCATGCGGTTCTGTGCGCGTATGCCCAGGATGTTGCGCACCCATATCCCGGCCACGCTGCATGCAAAGCTGCACATGATGAGCAGCCCCATTAATGCCACGGCAAGGAATATGGAACCGTGCGCCGAACCTGCCGCCACGTCGATGGCATGCTTCACCGCCCACACCTGGCCGAGGCTCAGTGCAACGTCGGCCAGGCCGAGCGAGGCATTGAGCAGAGCCTGCACACGGTTGCCGCGCCACTCGCGCCACAGCCATCGCATGATGTCGCGCGCCGGATAGCGCGTCTTGGGCAGTTTCAGAAGGTTGCGTATAGTCATCGGTTTGCCATTGACAGTGTTGTCTATTCCTTGCGTGCGTCGGCCCCCCACATCATCTTCTCGCGCAGCGAAGCGAAATACCTCTGTCCGCCGCGCTTCACTATGCGCGTGGTGAACGGGGCCTTGCATATTGTCACGGTCGTGCCCTCCTTGAGCGTGACGCTGCGTCCGTCGATGGCGGCAAGGAAATTGTGAGAGCGCGATTCCACGTCGAGCGTGATGCGGCTGTCGCCGCTCACCACTATGGGGCGCAAGCTAAGGCTATGCGGAGCCACCGGGGTGAGACACAGCGAACCCGTCTGCGGCACTATAATCGGGCCTCCGTTGGACAGCGAATAGGCCGTGGAGCCGGTGGGCGTGCACACTATCAGCCCGTCGGCCTGATAGGTCACGAGGTATTCGCCGTCTACACAGGTGCGTATTGTTATCATCGCTGCCTCGTCGCGCTTAAGCACTGCTATGTCGTTGAGGGCATAGCGGCAGCTCTGTATGGGTTCGCCGTCGGTTATTATCTGTATGGCCGAGTGCTCCTTTATGTCGTAGCAGCCGTCATACACCGCGCTGATTGCCGCGCTTATTTCACCGGGGAGCACGTCGGCGAGGAAGCCCAACCGCCCGGTGTTGATGCCTATTATGGGTATTTCCTTTGTCCCCACGCGCACGGCGGTTTTGAGAAACGTGCCGTCGCCGCCCATCGACACGGCGAAATCGGCGCTGAAGTCATCGCCGTCGAACACCTCCTCGCCAGCTACGGCATCGCCGTACTCGGCAGAGAGAAGAGCGTGTAACTCGCGGTCGACAATCACCCGCGCACCGTGCGAGTGCAGGCAGTCGAGCAGCCGTGTTACCGATGATGACTTGCGGGGCTGGTGTGTGTTGCCGAACAGGGCAAACGTGAGTTGCTTGTGGTTGTCCATTTCTTGAGAATATGCGTTTGTGTGCTGCCGTGCGGGGGCGAAAGTTCTGCAATCTATTTCATTGCCGGGCCGGAGCATGTTTCTCTACAAAGTTACAGCAAAGGTCAACCAATGCCGCACAGAGAAAGCATTGGCAAGCGAAAATTCCATATTAATTAACACTAAGGAATGTTTGTTAACTTGCCAGAACACCCGATTTACGCACAGGAAAATGCCTGACGCCAAAAGCACGAGACCGTCTGCGGCATGCCGACATATAGAATCCAGACTCGCACAATCATCTCACGATTGCTCTCCGGCAAGTCTGGCTCACCCGACAAACATGG
The DNA here is from genome assembly GCA_963607545.1 of bacterium. Classification (GTDB taxonomy): domain Bacteria; phylum Bacteroidota; class Bacteroidia; order Bacteroidales; family Bacteroidaceae; genus Prevotella. The sequence continues at coordinate 53 of CAVDCP010000003.1, read as the reverse complement.
GGGATTCTTTTGTTCTGTGGAAAAGTTATACCTTTGTGGTATGAACAATCAAG
>CAVDCP010000002.1:0-229880 GCA_963607545.1 bacterium | reverse complement strand
ATAGGGCGACCCAATGGTAAGCACGCCGTCGCTGCCTGCGCTCAAATAGCCCCCCTGGTCTACGTTGTAGAGGTAGTAGGTGGAGCCTGCCGTGGGCGACTTGCCCTCAGGCTCGCTGGTCTGCGCCACGGCGGCGGCGCACATCCCGGCAAGCAGGAGCATCAGAGAAAAAAGTTTTTTCATTGTTTTTTTTATTGCTGTTAGTTTTCTTCTTATTTCCAAATCTCATCGCTCCAAATGGAGTTGTTCTTGTTGGCGTCGATGTCGTCGGGGTTTCCTTTATTCACCGAGTTGTTTACATTTTCTTCGTCAACCTTGAGGTTGAACTTGTTGATTTGGCCGCTCCCGGCCATCAGTGCATGCGACACGTCCATCTGTAGCACCGTTGTTGTGGGTTTCAAATAGGTTTGCCGTTCTCTCATAAGCATAAAAAAGTTTGTAAGTATTATATTAGTTGAAAAATCAAGAATGCTCTTTTATAGGTTATTTCCACAAGTGTGCACGCGGCACACACATAAAATGCGCATTTCAAATGCACGTCCTGCTTCACGCTCGCAGGCGCGCATACAATATTCTGCCAAATTTATTTCCCGGCAACATAATTGCTTGCAAATATAACTAAAAAAACACTACCAAAACAATCATTCTGTCATTATTTTTAAATTTATTTAAAATATGTAGGTTTTATTCATATCTTCAACAAAACTATTCTATTTTTCTTCTACATTATCAGCGGTTTGCAGTTTTCTTTTCCGCCGTGAAGCCACGGCATCTATTACTATTACAATTGATATTGTCCTCTCCGACGGTCGTTGCACAATATTTTTTTTACCGGACACCAATAAAAAAAACACGAAAAAACCCCGTTACTCCGCCGGTGCGCATCCGGATGGGGTAGAACGGGGTCAGTCGTTGATGAAATAAATAACTATGCTGTCGGCATCGCCGTGCCTCACCCTCCACCCGGGCGGAAGGCAGATGTGCGGTTCGCCGTGCAGCATTCAGTCGTTGTCGGCGGCCTCCTTGGCGCCGAGCGCGCCGAAGAGGGTTGTTGCTATGGCTATGATTACTTTCAGAATCACCTGCCAGTCGTTGCAGTTAATCTTGCTCATCGTGTAGTTTTTTTTTCATGGTATTGTTTAAGGTTGGTGTCGCAAGGGCTCTCTCTCTCTTTGCGGTGCCGTTGCCGGGGCGGAGCCTTGCGGACTGTATTTCCGCCCCGGCTCTGCCGTCAGCTTATCACCTCGCCCTCGGCGGCGGGCATGTCGCCCTGCACTGAGGTTTCCTGTGCGGCATCGTCTGCCGCTTCCTCCGCCGGAGTGTACACCCCGGCCTCCTGCACGCGCACCCCGGCCAACAGCGTCTTGACGCGCTTGCCTGCCGAGTCGCTCGTTATCTCGGGCAGGAACACTATGTGCACTCCGCTCACGTTCTTGTTGGCCGTGAAGTCCTTCGCCGTCTTGGCGGGCTTGGTGGATATGCCTATCTTGAACGTGCCGAGCCCGTCGATGCGCACGCGGTTCGATCGTTGCAGCTCGGCCTTCATCGTCTCCGACAGTTCGGCGAGCACCGCCAGAATGTCCGAACGCTTCACGGTGCTGTTGGCCTCCATGGTCTGCGCCAGTTCTTTCACGGTAACGGTGTCGCGGTGGGCGGCGCGAGCGTAATACATGCCTGCTCCTGTGCCCTTGCGGTTGCTCTTGTAAACTTTGTAACTTACTGCCATAATTCTTTTTCCTTTCCTTTAAAATTTGTTTTTCATGGTTTAAATAAAATTATCTTCTCACGTCGGCCGAACGGAGTTGCAACTGCGCCTTTCGCGTCTTGTTGCGGTTGCAAAGGTATTGCGCCGCGCAAGCCATGTCAAGAGTTGCGGCATATTTTTTTTCGTTTTTCCCAATATTTTTTTCAAACACAATACAAAACCTGCTCCTACACCATTGGTTTTCTGCATTCTTCCTTCCCAACCATTACTTATAAACACCGTTATCAACATTCTCTCAACAACCACGGTGCATAACCCGCCATTTATGCACCGCCCTGCCCTACTCCACCCACGCCATGTTGAAAACCCACAGCGTGGCCAACACCCTTTCCACACGTCTTCAACACAACTACGGGGGCGCACCCACGCAAACGCCTGTAAAACACAAAAAATCTGTGGATAACTGCGCAAATCATTGCCTGTCAGTAAAAAGATATTATAAATATCTGTGCATAAATGCGTGGAAAACCGCTTGCAGACGGTGCAAGAAACATTCACAGGCCGACAGTTTTCCACATATCAACGCTACATCATACTCATCATTATTTATTTTTCTTCAAACATATAATAACTATAATATAAATGAACTGTTGACAACGCCGACAACCGACGGCAATGCAATCCGCCATCGCACACTCCGGCACACCTGTCCGATAACCCTGTAAGCGTACAAAAGGCAGACAGGTTCTGCACAGGCCGCAAAAAGCACAACAGGAACACAAATTGTGGAGAACGCCTGTAAACCATTGCTGCACAACAGTAAGTTATCAACACAAACCGTTGAAAACCCTGTTGAAAAGCCTTGCACAACCACCACACAACCCTATATTGCCGCACAAGCAACCGCTTATCTCCCCCACCCCAACACATCGCTGCACGCGCCACGGCGCATTATGCCGCCATTTGCAGCACTCCTGTGTGCCGATTGCCAACACCACCTAAACAGGCAACACGCAACGCCATATTGTGGAAAACACACATAAAGCACTAATAATCAAAATAAAATTATCAACATGATGTGCGAATAACCCTGTTGATATAGTGTTGGTCTGCAAAGAAACAGGCATCGACGCTGCACAATAATGCACATACACAGGCAACGATCAGCACCACTATGGTTTACTGACGCGACCTCCGCATTCCACACATGCAGCAATCCGCGCAAACGGCAACGGTCATGCCCCATGCCTTCCGGCAATAGAACAATCGCCGAGAATGCCCACGGAACGCCCTGCGAAAATCCCGGTGCGTTTTGTTGGCACTCTCAGCCTGTGGATAACAAAACACTAAGAAACAACGCTTTACCCACTTATCAACAAGTTATCAACACCCTGTTGGCATGCTTTTCCACGTCAAATACAGGCAAAAGAAGCCTTGTTTGCCGCGCAACAAAGCATGTTTTGCCCGCCAAACAGGGCTTCCCTGCGCCGCAACAAAGGCTTGTTTGCACACGGCGGCATGAAAAATCAGCCTCGATGGGCGTGCCTGAGGATGGAAAAAGGGTGGGAGGGGGCGGTTGTCGGCACTGGATTGCAAGTTGGCGCGGTAAAAGTTTTTTACTTTTCCCCATGTTCTGCGGCTGCACCCCCTGCTTCTGCGCCCGTCTACGGAGTTGCAGGGCGGCGTTCGCCTACGGAAGTACAGGTTATGCACAGCACCTGTTGATAACGTGTTGACAACGGTGTGCACAACTCACAGGTTATCAACAGGCGGCGATTCTGTAAACGCGCACAGTGGAAAACTGTAGAGGTTGTTTTGCCGTTGTGCACAAGTTTTCCACATTACGGGCGCAGAAAAACGCAGAAACTTATTAACTTTGCACAATGAAGCCGCCTGTGTTGAAAACCGCGCTACGCCGCTATAAATCAGCACCAAGATGCCAACAACGCCTGTTGACAGGCTCGCACCAAGTGTTGACAAACGAAAATGCAAGAAAACAGGCAGAAAGTTTTCAACATACCAACACTGCATCATACATATAATTCTTTTCTTTTAAAAAGAGAAAATAAAGAAATAAAGAATATAGGGTGTTGGCAACAACGCGGCAGCAGATTCCGCCCGGCAGCGGCGCATGCCCCCGGCGCCGGAAAGCAGACGAACATAAAACAGGCCGCCCCTGCGGCGTGCCGCAAAAAAAAAATAACATTGCAATGAAGAAAGAGTGGATTGAAAAAGGCTGCATCGACGAGCCCGCCGCAGCAGGCCTCGACCTGAAGAAAGAGATACGCCGGCTGTGCCGGGAAAAGGGAGCCGTGCTCCTGGCCCACTACTACACGGTGGGCGAGGTGCAGGAGGTGGCCGACTTCATAGGCGACTCGCTCGCCCTGGCGCGCAAGGCCGCCGACACCGACGCGCGCATGATAGTGATGTGCGGCGTGCACTTCATGGCCGAGACGTGCAAGCTGCTCTCGCCCGGGAAGAAGGTGCTCTGCCCCGACCTCACGGCGGGCTGCTCGCTGGCCGACTCGTGCCGCGCCGACGACCTCAGGCAGTACAAGGCCGATCACCCCGGCTACAAGGTGGTGAGCTATGTCAACACCACGGCAGCCGTGAAGGCACTCACCGACGTGGTGGTGACATCGGGCAACGCCAAGCGCATCATTGACACCTTCGCCCCCGACGAGAAGATAATCTTCGGCCCCGACCACAACCTGGGATCCTACATCAACGCCGTCACCGGGCGCGACATGCTGCTGTGGAACGGCGGATGCCATGTGCACGAGCGTTTCTCGGTTGACGAGATCCTGCGCCTGAAGGCCGAGAACCCCGGCGCGATGGTGCTGGCTCACCCCGAGTGCAAGGGCCCCGTGCTCGCCGCCGCCGACGTGGTGGGATCCACGGCAGTGCTACTGGAGTATGCCACGGCACACCCCGAGGGCAAGTACATCGTGGCCACCGAGGCCGGCATACTCTTCGAGATGCAGCGCGCGTGCCCCGGCACCGAGTTCATACCCGTGCCGCCCGAGGTGAGCGAGGGTTCGCTGGGCTGCTCGTGCAACGAGTGCGAATACATGAAGAAGAACACTCTGCTGAAAATCTACAACACGCTCCTCAACGAGTGGCCCGAGGTTGACGTAGACCCCGCCATTGCTGCCGACGCGGTGAAGCCCATAGAGCGCATGCTCGAGCTGAGCTGACGCGCCGCACCGGGCCAACAAAGCAGCCCGCGGCGTTGGCGCAAGCCGGATTTTTGAGTAACTTTGCACCGCCGTTCCGCATCTTCGCCAGAGCGAGGGTGGGGGAGCGGCGCAGTTTTTGTAAAAAGCAACACTTATAGCCCACACAACACAATGTACGCACACAATGCAGACCAGTATGAGGTGATGGCACCCGTAGGGTCGCGCGAGAGCCTCGCGGCCGCCATACAGGCCGGGGCCGACTCGGTTTACTTCGGCGTGGAGCAGCTCAACATGCGTTCCCACTCGGCCAACCACTTCACCGTTGACGACCTGCGCGAGATAGCCGCCGAGTGCTCGGCACACGGCATGAAGAGCTATCTCACGGTGAACACAATAATATATGACTCCGACCTCGACATGATGCGCAGCATAGTCGACGCCGCCGCCGAGGCCGGCGTGTCGGCGGTGATAGCCAGCGACGTGGCCGTGATGCAGTATTGCCGCGAGCGCGGCGTGGAGGTGCACCTCTCCACACAGCTCAACATAAGCAACGCCGAGGCACTGGCCTTCTACGCGCAGTTTGCCGACGTGGCCGTGCTGGCGCGCGAGCTCAACATGGATCAGGTGGAAGCCATTCACCGCGAGATAGAGAGCCGCCCCATACTCGGCCCCTCGGGACAGCCCGTGCGCATAGAGATGTTCTGCCACGGCGCGCTGTGCATGGCCGTGAGCGGCAAGTGCTACATGAGCCTGATGAACACAGGCCGGTCGGCCAACCGCGGCGAGTGCATGCAGCTGTGCCGCCGGTCGTACACCGTGACCGACAACGAGACGGGCTGCCAGCTCGAGATTGACAACAAATACATAATGAGCCCCAAAGACCTGAAGACCGTGCGCTTCATCGACCGCATGATGCGCGCCGGGGTGCGCGTGTTCAAAATCGAGGGAAGGGCGCGCGGGCCGGAGTATGTCTACAACGTGGTGCGCTGCTACCGCGAGGCCATACAGGCCGTAATCGACGGCACCTTCACCGACGCGCGCAAGGACGAGTGGGACAACCGGCTGGCCGCCGTGTTCAACCGCGGCTTCTGGGACGGCTACTACCAGGGCCAGACCCTGGGCGAGTGGAACAGCAACTACGGCTCCAACGCCACCGAACGCAAGGTGTATGTGGGCCGGGGCGTGAAGCACTTCGCCAAGATAGGCGTGGCCGAGTTCACCTGCGAGGCCGCCGAGTTCAGCGTGGGCGACCGCCTGCTCGTCACCGGGCCCACGACGGGCGTGATGTATATCGACGTCGAGGAGATACGCTACGACCTCAAGCCCGTGACCACGGCACACAAGGGACAGCATGTGTCGATAGCCGTGCCGGGCAAGATAAGGCCCAGCGACAAGCTCTTCAAGATTGTAAAGGCCGACCAACAATAAAGCACTGACGAAAAACAACAAACAGCAAATGACCATAAACGAAACGCAAGACGAAGTTGTCGAGGAGTTCGGCGGCTTCACCGACTGGATGGACAAATACCAGCTGCTCATCGACCTCGGCTCCGAACTGGAGCCGCTCGACGCGCAGTACAAGACGAGCCAGAACCTCATCGACGGCTGCCAGAGCCGCGTGTGGGTGAACGCCGACTACCGCGACGGAATCATCGACTTCACCGCCGACAGCGACGCGCTCATAGTGAAGGGCATCATAGCTCTGCTCATAAGGGTGCTCAGCCACCACACGCCGGCCGAGATAGCCGGGGCCGACCTGTATTTCATTGAGCGCATAGGACTGAAAGACCATCTCTCGCCCACACGCTCCAACGGGTTGCTCGCCATGGTGAAGCAGCTGAGGCTCTACGCACTGGCCTACAAGGCACGCGAAGAGGCCGCCGCACGGCACGACGAGGCTAAATAAGCGCGCAATGGAATGGATTGACGCTCTCTTCTTCGACAGCACAGCCGTGCAGACCGTCACGCTGCTGTCGCTCATAGTGGCCCTGGGCACCGCCCTGGGCAAACTGCACATAAAGGGCATATCGCTCGGCGTGGCCTTCGTGTTCTTCATGGGCATCGTGGCCGGAAGCGCAGGGTTCACCTCCGACGCGCGCATGCTCAGCTTCGCCGAAACCTTCGGCCTCTCGCTCTTCGTCTATGTCCTCGGTCTGCACGTGGGCCCCAACTTCTTCTCGCTCATGCGGAGCGACGGCGTGGCCATAAACCTCTGGGGACTGGGCATAATACTGCTCGGCACCGCAATGGCCATGCTGCTGTGCCTCGCCACGCCCGTCGGCGTGACCGACATGGTGGGCATACTCTGCGGAGCCACCACCAACACGCCCGCACTGGGTGCCGCACAGCAGGCACTCGCCGCGGCACACCTGCCCAGCAGCGGCGCGGCGCTGGCATGCGCCGTCACCTATCCGCTCGGAGTGGTGGGCGTGATTTTCGCCATGATAGTGCTGCGACGCTTCTTCGTGAAGCCCGCCGACCTCGAACCGCGCCACACCGCCGACGAAGACAACACCTACATAGCGCAGTTCGTGGCCATAAACCCGGCCATTGCCGGGAAAACCATAGCCGAAATATCCTACATGACGCACCGCCACTTCATCGTGTCGCGCGTGTGGCGCAACGGAAAGGTGATAGTGCCGCTGGCCAATACCGTGATGCACATCAACGACAACGTGCTCGTGGTGACGACACGCGACGAGGTGGCCGCAATGGAGATACTCTTCGGCGAACGCGTGCAGAAAGACTGGAACCGCGAGAAGATTGACTGGAACGCCATTGACTCCAGCGTGGAGAGCCGCGTGATAGTGGTGACGCGCACCGCACTCAACGGCAAGGCACTCGGCGGACTGCACATGCGCGAGACCTACGGAGTGAACGTGTCGCGCGTGATGCGAGGCGACATAAAGCTGCTCGCCACCGACAGCCTGCGCCTGCAGTACGGCGACCACGTTACGGTGGTGGGAAACCCCGAAGACATCGACCACGCCGAGAAATTCCTCGGCAACGCCATACAGGTGCTCAACGAGCCCAACATCGGGGCGATACTCTTCGGGGTGTTCCTCGGAATGGCTCTCGGAATGGTGCCCATAGCGCTGCCCGGAATGTCGGGATCGGTGAAGCTCGGCATCGCCGGAGGCCCCATAATAGCCGGCATCGCCGTGGGCGCGCTCGGGTCGAGGGTGCATTTCATAAGCTACACCACACGCTCGGCGTCGCTCATGCTGCGCAAGCTCGGCCTCTCGCTCTATCTGGCATGCCTCGGCCTCGCCGCCGGAAAGGATTTTCTGGCCACCGTGGTGCGCCCCGAAGGACTGTTGTGGGTGGCCCTGGGCTTCGCGCTCACCGTGCTGCCCGTGGTGGCAGTGGGTGCCGTGGCGCTGCGCACGCGCAAGTTCGACTTCGGCACGATATGCGGATTCGTGTGCGGAGCAATGGCCAACCCCATGGCGCTGAGCTACGCCAACGACACGCTGCACGGCGACCGCGCAGCGGTGGCCTACACCTCGGTCTATCCGCTCGGCATGTTCATACGCGTGGTGATAGCGCAGATAATAATAATGTGCGCCATATAGACGGCCGCTGCCCCGGCAACGGCCTTGACAGTGCGGCCCTGCTGTCGCGTGACGGAATGCCGCCGCCACACGGCGCAGGGCCGCACTGCATTCAGAAAAAAACGCGCTGACGGAACGGAAAAACAGATTTTCTGCAGAAACGTGATTTAAATTGCCAACCCCAACAAAAATACATCAACATGCAACACGCACATCTACGCACGGCAACAGTGGCCGTGGCACTCGTGGCGGCGGCAATGCTGCTGCCGTTTCTCGGCCTCACCGACTTCACGACAAAAGGGGAACCGCGCGAGGCCGTGGTGGCTCTCTCGATGATCGACCAGCACAACTGGATTCTGCCGGTGAACAACGGCGGCGACATTCCCTACAAACCGCCTTTCTTCCACTTCTGCATAGCCCTGCTCTCGCCGCTCACCGGCGGCGTTGACGAGTATTCGTCGCGCCTGCCGTCGGCCCTCGCGCTCATAGGCATGGCGGTGGGCTGCTTCGTTTTCTATGCCCGCCGCCGCAGCATGGGTATGGCGTTTCTGGGCACTGCGCTCACGCTCACGGCCTTCGAGGTGCACCGCGCAGGCACGGTGTGCCGTGTAGACATGGTGCTCACGGCTTTCGTGGTGGGCGCGCTGCTGCTCTTCTACCGGTGGTGGGAGCGTGGAAGCCGCGGAGTGCCGCTCCTTGCCGTGCTGTGCATGAGCGGGGCGGTGCTCACCAAAGGCCCGGTGGGCTTCGTGCTGCCGTGCCTCGTGATGGTGGTGTTCACACTGCTGCGCGGCGGGCGGGCGCTGCCCACGGCGGCACGCTACGCTGCCTTCGCCCTGATGTCGTGCCTTCTGCCCGCCGTGTGGTACTGGGCGGCGTGGAGGCAGGGCGGCGACAGCTTCCTGCAGCTCGTGTATGAGGAAAACATAGGGCGCATGACGGGCACGATGAGCTATGAGTCGCACGCGCATCCGTTCACCTACAATTTCGTGACGATGCTCAGCGGATGGGCACCGTGGACTCTGCTCTGCCTCATGTCGCTCTTCACGCTGCCGTGGAAGCGCATCAAGGCTATCCTCGCTGGCGGCTGCAAGGTGCAGGGCGAAGGCCCGCGATGGCGGCGCGCAACGGCTCTTGCAACGGGCAAGGCACGGGCGTGCGACCCGGTGTGGCTCTTCACATGGCTGTCGGCAGTGACAGTGTTCGTGTTCTACTGTCTGCCGTCAAGCAAGCGCAGTGTCTATCTGCTGCCGTGCTACCCGTTTGTTGCAATGCTGCTGGCGCGCTACATGGTGTGGCTGTGGCAGTCGCGCCGCCGATGGCCGGCGGTGGCCTTCACCGTGACGGTGGCCGTGATGGCACTGGTGGCGGCCATGGCCTTCGCGGCGGTGGGCTGCGGACTGGTGGCCGACGGCGTGTTCCACGGGCGTCACGCGGCCTCAAACATAGCCGTGCTGCACTCCCTGCGCGACAGCGCGTGCCGCTTCACGGCATGCTTCGCCGTGCTGCTTTCGGCAGTGTCGGCACTCTGCTCCGTGTTGGCGGTGAGCCGCCGCCGTCTGCGCGAGAACACTCTTATAATGATGTCGGCCATGTGTGTGCCGGTGATCATGCTCATGATGGCCCTCGACGCGGCCTACCAGCCGGCGGTGATGAACGCCAAGTCGCTGCGGCCCATGGCCACCTACATAGAGAAGAATTTCGTGGGCGAAGATCTTTATTCATACATCGAAGCACCGATGATGCATTTCTTCGGCGCGAATTTCTACCTCGGCGACCGAATAAAGGAGTTTGAACCGGCACCGGCAGGGCAGAACGGCGGTGCTGACGGGAACGCACCGGCGTGCCGCACTCCGCTTAAGGGCGTGCTGATAGTGCCCGAGAACGACTTTGAAAAGCTCGCGGCGCGCCACAAAGACTACCGTTTCACGCGCGTGGCAGTGCTCCATGGCCGCGTGAGCGAGGTGAAGGGCGACATCGGGTTCTACCGTTTCACGCGTTATTGAAGAATAAAAATTTTATCCATTGCCCCTGAAAGGGGTACATATTATAGGATAGGGGCTTGCCCCTATCTATTGAAGCGCAACCTTCCTTTGCCCCCGTAGGGGGCGCATATTTCCAACCCACAATGAATTATGTGCCCCCTACCGGGGCAAACTTACAGATGACAGTAAACGCAGGGGCAAGCCCCTGCGCTATAATCTGTCGTCCCTGCGGGACTTGTTGTTTACAATGTTTTTGGCTGACACCAATGATACAAAAAAAGAGAGGCACCCCGGCGGATGCCTCTCTTTGCTTTGCCGTGCCGCAGAAGGGTGCGGCCACGGTGTCATTTGGCGGTTATGCGCAGAGCCTCGCGGCGGTTCTTGCGGTCGCGCCGGTAGCTTATGTGCAGCCATCGGCGGCCTGTTTTGGCGGCGCGCTCGTAGAGCAGCTGGTCGTAGGTGAGCGTGTCGCGCACGAAGGCAAACATTTTCTCGTCAACGGCACTGCCCGACAGTTGTATGTCGGCGGCCTCGCCGCGCATGTGCTGCGATGTCTCCGCGCCGCCCACTTTGGCGTTCAGTTCGGGCGATCGGTATCCGCTCGTGACGCGCAGCACCCCGAAGCGTTGCCTTATAGGCTCGAGCACGTTGCGGCAGAGTGCCGTGAGGTTGGCAATGTGTTCCTCGCCCGGCGTGTTGTCGATGTTGTGGCGGCGCGCCGTGCCCGAGTCGGTCATTTCGCCGAGCGTGAAGTGCGGGCTGAGGTGCGTTGAAGAGTCGGGCGCGGCGGCCTGGGCAAATACTTCCGCCGCCACGCTTGCGGCGGCGGAAGCGGTGTTTTCCATGGTAATCATAAAAAGATTGTGTTTTTTGTTGGTGTGAGTTGTGAGTTGAAAGTGTGTGGAGTGGGGTGCAGTGTGTTTTCGTTTGTTACGGCGCAAAATTAGCGTTACAGATGGAAATAATGTTTCGCTCGACGCTTTTCTTTGTTAAATAAAAGTTAAGCTGCGGCAAAAACATCCCGATACGGCGTGGACAAAGCAAACACGGAATCACGGTTGAAAAAATCCCCACGAGCAGGTTTCGTGGGGATTGTGCGGAAAATGGTTGTGAGGTTTGCCCCGTCGTGCAGCCGTGGCAAGCGTCAGAGCGAACAGATGTATTCGTGCAGGCGTTTGTAGAAAGGGTGGCGCGTGAGCGTCTGCACGCTTCCCACCACTATCACCTTCATCCTTGCGCGCGTTATGGCCACGTTCATGCGGCGCAGGTCGCGCAGAAATCCTATCTCGCCTTTGTCGTTGTCGCGCACCGTCGATATTATTATTATGTCGCGCTCCTGCCCCTGAAAGCCGTCGACGGTGCCCACGCTGATGAGATGGCGCAGCGGTTTCAGCGAGCTGTCGGCCTTGATGATTCGCCGCAGAAGCTGCACCTGGGCGCGGTAGGGCGATATGAGCCCCACGTCGATGTGCTCGTCTTCGGCGCGTTTGCGGCCTATCTTCTCCATATACTGCCGCAGAGTAGCCACGGCGGTCTCGGCCTCGGCGCGGTTTATGCGGCCGAAGTTTTCGCCCGCATATTCCTCGTGCGCTTCGCTTCCGGCGGTGTCTGTCCATGCCATGGGCGTGTCGTAGTCGAGTATGCCGCGCCGTTCCACCGAGGGGTCAGACTGCACCTGTCCGCCGTAGAACCATTCGCCGGGAAACTGCATTATGCGCCCGTTCATGCGGTATTGCACGTTGAGCAGCGTCACCGCGTCGGGCTGGCACTCGGCCACGCGCTCCATGAGCGTGCGCCCCAGGCCTCCCTTCAGCGCGGCCACGCTCTTCACCGTGGGCGGCAGCTGGCAGTGGTCGCCGGCGAGCACCACCCGCCGCGCCCGCCGCAGTGCTATCCAGCATGCCGGTTCGAGTGCCTGTGCGGCCTCGTCAACGAACAGCGTGCCGAAGGTCATGCCGTCGAGCAGGCGGCTGGCCGACCCCGTGAGCGTGCAGGCAATGACGCGCGCCTCGCCGAAGATGTCGGCGTTGATGCGCACCTCAAGTTCGGTGGCGCGGCTCGTGAGCCGGTCAATCTTGTCGTGCCAGCCCGGTGTGCGCCGCTGCTGCCGCAGTTGGCGTATGGCCTTGCGCAGGCTCCACAGCTGCGGATAGTCGGGGTGGGCCTCGAAACGCCGTTCGTAGGTGAAGGAGAGCATCTTGTCGTCAACGCGCGTGGGGTTGCCTATGCGCAGCACCGCCGCCCCCCGGTCGACGAGCCGCTCCGAAATCCAGTCTACGGCCATGTTGCTCTGCGCGCACACGAGCACCTGCGGCTCTCGGCGCAGTGTCTCGGCTATGGCCTCTACGAGCGTTGTCGTCTTGCCCGTTCCGGGCGGCCCGTGCACCACGGCCACGTCCTTTGCCCTCAGCACCTGGCCCACGGCATGCTGCTGCGAGGCGTTGAGCCACGGCATGGGCGGCGCGGCGAAGTTGAAGCACGACGGCCTTGCCGCTCCGGCGAAGATGTCGCGCAGGGCGGCAAGGCGGTTGCCGCGTGCCGAGATGGCGCGGTCGAGCGCGGCAAACATGAGCCGGTAGCTCGTCTCGTCGAAGAAGATCTGCACGCCCACACGGCCCGCGCGCTGCAGTTCGAGCGCCTTGCCGCTGTCGGGCAGGGCCACCACCATGCGCCCGGCCTCGGCATAGCTCACCGTGCCGGTGAAGCCGAGGTAGGCCACCGTGGGCTTGCCCGCGCCGCCGCCCGGCCCGAGCGTGAAGAAGCACACCGGGCGCGACGGCTCGAAGTTGTGTGCCGTGTCGTCGCCGTCGGCGCGCGTCAGCTCCACCACGGTCTGGTTGACGGCGTTATACCAGCTGCGGCCCACGTTGGCAGGCCACCACGCGTCGCCGCGCTTCACCTTGCGTTCTATGCCCGTCGCCTCGGTCTGGCGGCGGAACTCCTCCTTCTCGCAGTTGTATTCAACGGCGAGGAGGGCGCGCAGGCGCATGAGATATTGTACAGGATTGTCCATATTTGTGTGCAAAATTAAAACATTCTTGTTAAATTTGCATCCATGATACAGCTTTTTGACCTCGCCGTGGGCTATGCCGCGCGCCGTGGAGAGTGCCGCGCCGTGGCTTCGGCCATGAACGCCGAGGCACTTCCCGGGCAGCTCACCTGCCTCGTTGGGCGCAACGGCACGGGCAAGACCACGCTGCTGCGCACCATAGCGCGCTTCTTGCCGGCCCTTGCCGGGCGCGTGCATCTGTGCCGCCGCGACGCCGCGCTCTACGGGCGCACCGAGCTGGCACGCACCCTGAGCGTGGTGCTCACCGACCGCGTGTATGCCGACGAGGCCACGGCCCGGCAGGTGGCGGAGCTCGGGCGGGTGCCCTACACGGGTTTCTGGGGGGCATTGTCGAAGGCCGACAGTGAAGCCGTAGACCGTGCCATGCGGCTCGCGGGGGTGGAAGAGCTGGCCGAAAGGCGGTTTGCGTCGCTCAGCGACGGCGAACGCCAGCGCGTGATGGTGGCCAAGGCTCTGGCACAGGAAGCCAAGGTGATGCTGCTCGACGAACCGGCTGCGCACCTCGACTATCCCTCGCGCGTGGAACTCACCATGCTGCTGCGCCGCATAGCGCGCGACACCGGGGCCACGGTGCTGCTCTCCACGCACGACCTTGAGGTGGCTCTCGGGGCGGCACACCGCCTGTGGGTTACTCACGACGGGGGCATGAGCCAGGGCACGCCGCAATCGCTCGCCGCCGACGGCACGCTGCAGCGGTATGTGGGAGGATCGGCAGTGAGCGTAAACCCCGACACGCTGGCCGTGGCCATCGATGCCCGGCACGGCGAAGAAGATTAAACAGGAAGAAAAGAAAAACATAACAAAAGGAGGGAAAAAGATGAAAAACCAGGAATTTCTTGAACTCATAAAGACGCGGCGCAGCTGCCGCAAGTATGCCGACACACCCGTGGCCGACGACGAACTGCACGCCGTGGTAGAGGCCGGAACCTACGCCCCCACGGGCCACGGCTCGCAAGACCCCGTGGTCGTGGCCGTGCGCGACGCCGCACTGCGCAGCCGCCTCTCGGCCATGAACGCCGCCGTGATGGGCACCGACAGCGACCCCTACTACGGCGCGCCCGTGTTTCTGCTCGTGTTTGCCTCGGCAAGCAACGCCAACGCCGTGCAGGACGGATCGTGCGTGCTTGAGAACATGATGCTCGCAGCCCACGCCGTGGGCCTTGCCTCGTGCTGGATAAACCGCGAGCGCGAGATGTTTGCCACCGACGAGGGGAAGCAGCTCATGCGCGAAATGGGACTGCCCGACGGACTCGTGGGCATAGGCGCGCTCGCACTCGGCCACGCCGCCGCCGCGCCCCGCCCCGCCAAACCCCGCAAGACGGGGTGGCTCGTGGAGCTGTAAGCCGCACCGCCGCCGCAAGGAAGCCTTGTTCGGGCACGAAAGAAGGCTTCCCTGCAACACAAAGAAGCCTTGCTTGACCGCCAAGCAAGGCTTCTTTCGGGTTAGGGCAACCGCCGTTGGAGCGCGAAAAGTGTGCCGCCGCATGCAAAAAGCATGCAAAAAGCGGCAATGGTGCGGCGGCTCGCGATATTTTAATTAACTTTGCATAAATCATCGTTAAGCAGGTGTTCAAAATTATTTGATATGGATATGCGCCTTGTTTTTTACTGTAGGTTTGGGTTGAAGAGGGAGTGTAGCGGGCTACATGACCGGTGAAAACCGGGCATACAGTAAAAAAGAAAGTGCAGAGAAATATCAAAGTATAAAAAACATCTGCTGACATACAAGTATATACGAATAATTTTGAATACCTACTTATAAAAAGAAAAGACACGACAGACACATGAAGAAACTGTTCATAGAGACATACGGCTGCCAGATGAACGTGGCCGACTCCGAGGTGGTGGCATCGATAATGCAGATGGCCGGCTACGAGCTGTGCGACGACGAGGCCGAGGCCGAAGCCATATTCCTCAACACCTGCTCCATACGCGAGAACGCCGAGAACAAGATATACAACCGCCTCGACACGCTGCACGCCGAGCAGAAGAAGGGGCGCAGCCTCATTCTCGGGGTGCTGGGCTGCATGGCCGAGCGCGTGAGGGAAGACCTCATACAGAACCACCACGCCAACCTCGTGTGCGGACCCGACTCCTACCTCAACCTGCCCGACATGATTGCACAGTGCGAGAACGGGCGCAACGCCTGCAACATAGAGCTGAGCACCACCGAAACCTACCGCGACGTGGTGCCGCAGCGCATAGGATCCAACCGCGTGAGCGGCTTCGTGTCGATAATGCGCGGCTGCAACAACTTCTGCCACTACTGCATAGTGCCCTACACCAGAGGCCGCGAACGATCGCGCGACGTGGAAAGCATTCTGCGCGAGGTGGCCGACCTGCACGACCGCGGCTTCAAGGAGGTGACGCTGCTGGGGCAGAACGTGAACAGCTACGGGCTCACCCCCTCGGGCAAGCGCGCCGAGGGCGGAGTGTCGTTTGCCCAACTGCTCAGGACAGTGGCGCGCAGCGTGCCCGACATGCGCGTGCGCTTCACCACGTCGAACCCCGAGGACATGACCGAGGACATCCTGCATGCCGTGGCCGACGAGCCCAACCTGTGCAAGCACATACACTTCCCGGCACAGAGCGGGTCGTCGAAGATTCTGCGGCTGATGAACCGCAAGTACACCCGCGAGGAATACTTGAAGAAGGTGGAGGACATCCGCCGTATCATTCCCGGGTGCGGACTGAGCACCGACATATTCGTGGGCTACCACGACGAGACTCCCGAAGACCACGCCCTCACGCTCTCGCTCGTGCGCGAATGCCGCTTCGACTCGGCCTTCATGTTCAAATACAGCGAGCGCCCCGGCACCTACGCCGCCAAGCACCTGCCCGACAACGTGCCCGAAGAGGTGAAGATCGAACGCCTTAACGAGCTGATACGCCTGCAGACCGAAATATCGGCCGCGCAGAACCGGCTCGACGAGGGCAAGACCTTCGAGGTGCTCGTGGAGGGGTTCTCCAAACGATCGCGCGAGCAGCTCATGGGACGCACCGAGCAGAACAAGGCCGTGGTGTTCCCCAAAAACGGCCACCACATAGGCGAGCGCGTGACGGTGAAAATCACGGGCAGCACAAGCGCCACGTTGCTCGGGGAATGTGTGGAATAAGATGAAGGAGTTTATGGAAACCCCGGGAAAATTCAAGTCGGTGGAAATATGCGCCGGAGCGGGCGGACAGGCCATAGGGCTGGAGCAGGCCGGATTCGACCATATACTTCTTGTCGAACTGGAAAAGGAGTATTGCGAAACCCTGAAGCGCAACCGCCCAAATTGGAACATACGGTGTTCTGACGTGCACGACCTCGACGGCAAGCCTTTCAGGAACAAGGTAGACTTGCTCTCGGGAGGAGTGCCGTGCCCACCGTTCAGCATCGCGGGAAAACAGCTCGGAAAGGACGACGAACGTGACCTTTTCCCGGAAATGCTCAGACTGGTGGAAGAAATAAATCCGCGCATGGTGATGATAGAGAACGTGAAGGGGTTGCTCAGCCCCAAGTTTGACAATTACCGCCAGCACATACTCGACACTCTCGACAAGCTTAACTACAACACGCATGTGAGTCTGCTCAACGCCTCCGACTACGGTGTGCCACAACTGCGGCCACGCGTGATAATAATAGGCGTGCGTAAAGACCTCGACGACACATTCGCCTTTCCGCAAAAAGAGCAAAAGGCATCGTATGTAAGCGACTGCATATACGACCTGATGTCGGCGAACGGCTGGAAAAATGCCGAAGAATGGAAAGCCAAAGCCGCAAAAATTGCTCCCACACTCGTTGGCGGCAGCAAGAAACACGGCGGCCCTGACCTTGGCCCGACAAGGGCGAGGGCCGCATGGGCAGAACTTGGAATAGACGGCAAGGGCATAGCCAACGAGCCGCCTGTCGAAGATTTTGAGGGAATGCCGCGTCTCACGCCAAGAATGTTGGCAAGAATACAGGGATTTCCCGACAGTTGGGATTTCGGAAAAAGAAAGACCGCAGCATGCAGGATGATAGGCAACGCCTTCCCGCCGCCGGTAGCTTACAGAATAGGATGTGAAATTTTAAAAACCTTACAGAATGAAGTGTCTCATAGCTGAAGCAAGGAAGACATACCATCAAGAATTGCTGGCCGAAAAAGTGCTTACCGTCAGCGAGAGCGGCATACCGAGCAACGCCGACAGTTCGTCGAAACTTTCGGTGGCAATATCCACACACATAGCCGACAGGCTGATGGCCGAAGTGCGTGAAAAAGCGGTGGGACAGACATCAGGGGCAAAATTCGAGCAAATAAACATGGATTTTCTGTCGGCCACATTTCCCAAATTGCAGAATCTATGTCCGGGAAAATGGCATATAGAAAAGCTGGGCAACAGAAACGCACTGAAAACAAGCAGCTTCGCACAATACGAACACATCGACTATCTCAACGCTTTGGCCAAGGCAAACGCCGGGTTGGCTGCGTGCATAGGAAACGACTATATGGTTGCGCCGGATGTAGTGGTGTACAGAGAGACCGAACCCGACGAGGTTATAAACGACCCTGTGCCGTTGGTTGACGACATGGTTTGCAGACAGGCCGACCTGCGCCAGAAAAATGGCGGACTGCCCATACTGCATGCCTCCATATCGGCGAAATGGACAATGAGGAGCGACCGTGCACAAAACAGCCGGACTGAAGCCTTGGGTCTTATAAGAAACCGCAAGGGGCATCTGCCGCACATCGTTGTCGTCACCGGCGAACCGCTGCCGTCGCGCATAGCCTCGCTCGCCCTTGGAACGGGCGACATTGACTGCGTTTACCACTTTGCGCTTTATGAACTCATGGAAGCCGTGGATGCGGTGGGGGCTGAAGATGCGAAAGAAATGCTGGATATACTGATAAGGGGCAAGCGGCTCAAAGACATCAGCGACCTGCCCATTGACCTGACCTTATGACAACCAGGCCGGCACCGCGCGCGGATGCCAGCCAACGTAAAAAGAAAAAAATGAAAGAATTCCTGCAAGTGCTCAGGCGGTTTGTGCCGCCCTACAAGAAATACATAGTGCTCTCGGTGGTGTTCAACGTGCTCTCGGCAGTGCTCAACATCTTCTCGTTTGCCGCGCTCATCCCCATCCTGCAGATACTCTTCCGCACCGAGGGGGCGGCAACGGCCACACGGCTCGTGCCGTGGAGCGTGGAGAACTTCAAGGAGGCACTGTCTAACAATGCCGACTACTATGTGTCGCGGCTCATAGCCGACACCGGAGCCACCACCACGCTGCTGCTCATAGGGCTGTTCCTGGCCTTCGCCACGTTTCTCAAGACCGCGGCCTACTTCCTATCCTCGGCCTCGATAATACCCATACGCACGGGAGTGGTGCGCGACATACGCCAGCAGCTCTACCGCAAGATAACGTCGCTGCCGCTCGGCTTCTTCTCGGAGGAGCGCAAGGGCGACATAATAGCGCGCATGACGGGCGACGTGCAGGAAATTGAAAGCTCCATAATGTCGTCGCTCGACATGCTGTTCAAGAACCCCATACTCATCATCTCCTATTTCGTGGCACTGCTGGTGATTTCGTGGCAGCTCACGGTGTTCACCCTGGTGTTCGTGCCCGTGTTCGGATGGTTCATGGGATTCGTGGGCCGCAAGCTCAAGCAGCGGTCGATAAAGGCGCAGGGACTGTGGAGCGACACGATGTCGCAGGTGGAGGAAACGCTCGGCGGACTGCGCATAGTGAAGGCTTTCTGCGCCGAGGAGAAGATGAACGCACGCTTTGCGCGCACCAACTCGGCCTACCGCGACGCCGTGCAGCGCGTGAACATAAGGCAGCAGATGGCCCACCCCATGAGCGAGTTTCTCGGCACGGTGCTCATAGTGATAGTGCTGTGGGTGGGCGGAGTGCTCGTGCTCGACAGGCAGATGCTCTCGGGAGCCACGTTCATCTACTATCTCGTGATGCTCTACTCCATAATCAACCCGCTGAAGGAATTCTCGAAGGCAGGCTACAACATTCCCAAGGGACTGGCCTCGATGGAACGCGTTGACAAGATACTCATGGCCGAGAACACCATAAAGGAGGCCGCCAAGCCGGTGCACATTACATCCTTCGAGCGGCAGATTGAGTTCAGGCACGTCTCGTTCCGCTACGGCGAGCAGTGGGTGCTGCGCGACATCAACCTCGTGATAGAGAAAGGACGCACCGTGGCCCTCGTGGGGCAGAGCGGTTCGGGCAAGTCGACGCTCGTAGACCTCATCCCGCGCTACTACGACGTGCAGGAGGGACAGGTGCTCATCGACGGTACCGACGTGAGAGACCTCGGCATAAACGACCTGCGCCAGCTCATCGGAAACGTCAACCAGGAGGCCATACTCTTCAACGACTCGTTCCGCGGCAACATCACCTTCGGCGTGGAAAACGCCACGCAGGAGCAGGTGGAGCAGGCCGCGCGCATAGCCAACGCGCACGACTTCATAATGCAGTCGGAACACGGCTACGACACCAACATAGGCGACCGTGGCGGAAGACTCTCGGGAGGACAGCGGCAAAGGGTGAGCATCGCCAGGGCAATACTCAAGAATCCGCCCATACTTATACTCGACGAGGCCACGTCGGCACTCGACACCGAGAGCGAACGGCTCGTCCAGGACGCGCTGGAGAGGCTCATGAAGACGCGCACCACGGTGGCCATAGCCCACCGTCTGTCAACGATAAAGAACGCCGACGAGATATGCGTGCTGCACGAAGGGCGCATCGTGGAGCGCGGCACACACAGCCAGCTGCTCGAGATCGGCGGATACTACAAGAAACTGCACGACATGCAGAAATAACCAGAAACATCCCGAAAAATGTATCATATAATACGTTTCTTCTTCTGCGCACTGTCGCTCCTGCCCATGTGGCTGCTCTATTGCCTGGCCGACTGCGGCTTCGTGCTCATCTACCATGTGGCGCGCTACCGCCGACGGGTGGTGAGGCGCAACCTCGCCACGTCGTTCCCCGAAAAAGACGGGGCCGAACTGCGGCGCATAGAGCGCGGGTTCTACCGCTGGTTCTGCGACTATTTCGTCGAGGCCGTGAAGCTGCTCACCATAAGCGACACCGAGCTCAGGCGGCGGTTCACCGTTGAGGGAGTGGGCGAGGTGGAGCGGTTCTTTGCCGAAGGGCGCGACTGCGCCGCCATTCTCGGCCACTACTGCAACTGGGAGTGGCTCTCGTGCGTGGGCATGGCCTTCGGGCCGGGACACAAGTTCGGGCTAATCTACCACCCGCTGCGCAACGAGGCGTTCGACCGTCTGTTCCGCGACATACGCTCAAGGCAACCCTCGGCAATAACAGTGCCCAAGAAAGACATTCTCAGGCAACTGATCGCGCTGCGACGCGAAGGCACGCGCAGCCTCTTCGGCTACATCTCCGACCAAGGCCCCAAGTGGGCCAACATACACCTGTGGCTGCCGTTTCTCGGCCACGACACGCCCGTGTTCACCGGCGGCGAGCGCATAATGCGCAAAATGGGCAATGCCGTGTTCTATGTTGAAATGCAGCGCCCGTGCCGTGGAAAGTACACCTGCACGTTCAGGCTCATCACGCCCGACGCCTCGCGCGAACCGGAGAATTTCGTGACGCGCCGCTTCTTCGAGATGCTCGAATGCACCATAAGGCGCAATCCGCAATACTATCTGTGGACACACAACCGGTGGAAACGCACGCACGAGGAGTTCGACCGCCGCTACCGGGTGGAGAAAGGCAAGGTGATTGCACGGACTTGAAACGCACACTACGATGAAAGACATAATCATAGGCTACGATGCCAAACGCATAGCACGCAACGCCACGGGGCTGGGCAACTACTGCCGCACGCTCGTGGCCGACATGGCCGCGCTGCTGCCGCAGTGCCGTCTGCGCCTCTACATGCCCGACCGGGGGCGCGCCGAACTGCTCGGCCAGCTGCCCGAAGCCGACAACATGGAGCTTGCCCTGCCCCACAGGGCAAGCACGGGGCTGGCAAAGGCTCTGTGGCGCAGCCGTGGAGTGACGCGGCAGCTTGCAAACGACGGCGTGAAGCTATACCACGGACTGTCGGGCGAACTGCCCATTGGACTGCGGCGGGCCGGAATCCCGGCCGTGGCCACGGTGCACGACCTCATATTCATGCGCCATCCCGAATACTACAACCCCATCGACGTGGCCTTCTACCGCCTCAAGTTCCGCGCCATGTGCCGCGAGGCCGGGCGCATGATAGCTATAAGCGAGTGCACCAAGCGCGACATTGTGGAACTGGGGGGAGTGGACGGCTCGCTAATAGACGTGGTTTACCAGAGCTGCGCGCCGCGCTTCACGCCCGACGTGCCCGATGAACTGTGCCGACGGGCACGCCGCGAACTGCAGCTGCCGCCGCGCTACATGCTTAACGTGGGCACGGTGGAGGAGCGCAAGAACGCCATGCTTGCTCTCGACGCGCTGACCATGCTGCCCGCCGACATGCACCTCGTGGTGGTGGGAAAGCCCACGCCTTACAGCGCGAAACTGCTCCGGCGCGCCCGCAAGCTCGGCCTTGAGCCGCGTGTGCACCTGCTCAGCGGCGTGGGCAACGACCTGCTGCCAGCCGTCTACCACATGGCCGAGACCTTCGTCTACCCCTCGCGCTACGAGGGATTCGGCCTGCCCATAATCGAAGCCATACAGAGCGGTTTGCCGGTGGTGGCCTGCACGGGGTCGTGCCTTGAGGAGGCCGGAGGGCCCGACAGCCTTTATGTAGACCCCGACGACGTGCAGGGCATGGCCGCAGCCATAAGAAAGACACTGCACGGAGGCACGGAACTCACGGCACGCATAGCGCGCAGCCGCGAGTGGGTGCGCCGCTTCGAAAACGGAAACACGGCTGCCAAGGTGGCCGGAGTGTATGAAAAACTGCTTGGAGAATGAGTAAGAAAACAACCGTATATCCCGGATATGCCGCACTCAGCGGCTTCCTTGAGTCATTGCCCGGGCTTATGATCACGCAGGGCGAGACTCTGCACGCCGGGCGCAACCTCATAAAGGTGCTGCGCGCACCCGACGGACGGCTCTTCAACGTGAAGCGCTACCACTGCCCGTCGCCGCTCAACGCGCTCATATATTCGCTCGGTCTGCGCGAACCTAAGGGCCGCCGTGCCGCACGCTACCCCGCGCTGCTTGCCAAGGCGGGCATAGAAACGCCCGAAGTGGCCGCATATATAGAGCAGCGACGCTTCGGACTGCTGCGCTTCTCGTGGCTCGTGACGGTGCAGTGTCCCTACGAACGCCGTCTCTACGAGGTTGCCGACGACGCACCCGAGGTGTATCTGCCGCTCGCCGAGGCTCTGGGCCGCATGACGGCACGCATGCACGAGGCGCGAATGCTGCACCGCGACTACTCGCCGGGCAACATTCTGTGGCGCGAGGAGCACGGCGAATACCGCTTCTCGGTGGTTGACATAAACCGTATGCGCTTCGGCGAGGTGTCGCTCAATGCCGGGTGCGCCAATTTCGCGCGCCTTTGGGGGCCCAAGGAGTTTTTCGTCGCGATGGCGCGGAGCTATGCCTCGTGCCGGGGCTTTGATGCCGGGGAGTGCATTGAGGCCACGCTGCGCCACCGGCGTGCCTTCTGGACGCGCTATGCACGCCGCCACGACGTGTCGTTCAAGCTCGATCTGTAAAGTTACTATATATTGTCACCGAAAAAATAAATCCGCAATGCCGATGAACGGGCATTGCGGATTTTTGTTTTTGCGGTTGTCTTCGGCCGTTGAAAGGCAACGGCTTGTCAGAACGTTTGCTTGTCGGCGTTGAATGCCGACACCTCTATGTGCGGGGAGTGCGGTGCGCCTTCGTCGTCGAGCCATTCTATTTTCACCTCGCGGCGTTCGCCAGGCATGAGGTGGAAATAGTTGTCCGAATAGAATGCGGGCAGAATCTGCTGTCCGTCTGCGTCCACAAGGTTCAGGCGTGTCATCACCGCCGCCGTGCTGCCGTTGTTGTGAAGCGTCACGGCGAGGCTGCGCTTGCCGTGCTTCACCGTTGCGCCTATGTCGGCCCGGGGCAGTGCGGCAATCTGCGTGAAGTCGCCCTCGCCGGTTGCGAGAGCATAGGTGTTTTCCGACACGGTGCTGCCGTCTGCCTTGAGCAGCGCGAGGCGCACGAAATGCACGCTGTCGGCATCGGCGAATGTGGTGTCGGTGTGCAGCGCGGCGAGCGTCAGCGTGGTGTCGGCAGGACAGTCGGCGGCGGTTTGCGCGGTGCTTATGAGGTTGCCGCGGCAGCCGAATATGTCGCGCCGGGCGGTGAGTCCACGGTGCTGCGAGGGCAGGATGTTCACCACCTCCACGTCGTGGGTGAGCGCATTCCACTGTATGTGCAGCGGTTCGCAGGCCTTCTTGCACGCGAAGAAAGCCGCCGTGGGCTCAAGCCAGTAGTCGTAGCACTGCCACACCATCGACGGCCAGCAGGGGTGGCTCATCCATATGAGCAGCCCCTGGCGGTGTTTCGATCCCGACTCGAACATGGCTCGGTAGCCTTCGTAGTTTATCCATTGCCCCCATGTGGCAAACTGCCGTGCGTCGGCGGGTTTGCCGAAGGCGCGCTGCAGCATGGCGTTGAACGTTGCTCCGCGCTGTGCCCCGCGCATGGTGAAGTCGTGCTGTCCCCACTGATGGCTCTGCGGCCAGAGGGCGTCGGGCGTGAATGTGCGGCACAGTCCCTCGTAGGTCATCACGGCCGGCATTCCGCGCTCGGTGTGCAGTTTGCCTGTCTGCGCGGCGAAGTAGGTGTTTGCCGGTTCGGCCCAGTAGGGCCCGTGGCCGCTCACTCCCTCGTCGGCCGAGCTTGATATGTAGAGCATGCCCGGGTTCTGCTGCTCCACGAGGGTGCGCAGGGCACTGTCGAGCGCGGCGGGCGGGTAGCCCTCGTTGCGTCCGCAGTAGATTGCGATGCACGGGTGTTTGCGCATGCGAGCCGTGAAGTCGGCGGCGTTGCGCATGAACATGCCGTTGTCGTCGGGGTCGGGTCCGTCGGCCGGGTTGGCGAGCCAGAAGTCCTGCCACACCATTATGCCGTTGCGGTCGCACGCGTCGTAGAACTCCTCGTCGCCGGTCTGGCACACCCAGTTGCGTATCATGTTGAAGTTCATGAGCCTGTGGTAGGCCACGGCTATGTCATACTCGCGCTTGCGGTAGAGCAGGTTCTGCTCGCTGAATCCCCAGTTTCCGCCGAGCGGCACCACGCGCTTGCCGTTCACCTGCATCTGCAGCCTTGTCGTTTCGCCGCTGTATGTCACCTGCCTTATTCCGGCGCGGTAGTTTATGGCCGTCGCGGAGCCGTTGTCGGGCGTGAATTCGAATCCAGCCTCGTGCAGGTAGGGGTCGCCGTAGCCGTTGGGCCACCACAGACGCATTCTGCGGCCACGCAGTTGCGCGAACTCGTCGGGGCTGAACGATTGCTCGCTCCGTGCGTTCGGGGCCACTGTGACGCGTTTTTCGAAGGTTATGTCGCCCACCCATCCGCGCAGTGTTCCGCTCAGCTGCCGGTTTTCGTTGTTGGCTATCACCACCCGGGGCGTAATGGTTGCGGCGGTGTCGGGCAGGTTGAGCGAGGTGGTGACGAGCGGGTCGGAGAGCGTGGCCTCGCCCTCGGCGCTCAGGAACACGTCGTTCCACAGTCCGGTTTCGCGTCCCCTTACGGTCGAAATCCAGTCCCATCCGATGCTTGCGTGGAACGTCGGGTTGTCGGCCCCGAGCATACCCCCGTTTATGTCGGTTGTCTCAAGGGTCTTCTCTTTCAGTCCGCCCGGGTGCGCCGGGCACTCCACCTTCACGGCGAGCACGTTGCCGCCCTGTTTGAGCAGCGGCGTTATGTCGGTGCGCGAGCGTGTGAACGCGCCCTCTATGCGTGTGGCTTTCTTTCCGTTCACATACACGTCGGCCTTCCAGTTTATGCCGTCGAAGCACAGGAAAACGTGTTTTCCCTGCCATCCGTCGGGCACGTTGAACGTGCGGCGGTACCAGAAGTCGCTGTTGAAGAACGATTCCGACGCTGCCTCGATGTTGTCGGCCAGGGCCGGGTCGGGCAGTGCGCCTATGTTTACATAGCTCATCAGTGCCGTGCCCGGCACTGTGGCCGTTATCCACTGTGCGTCGGCAAATCCCGGCCGCGATATGTCTCCGCCCCCGGCCTTCACCTCCGAGGCGCGCTGCAGTTTCCAGTCGCCGCCCGAGAGCGGCTTGCGGTTGCCTTCGGCTGCGGCTTCGGCGTGGGGCACAGCGTCGTAGCCGCCGTTGCCCATTACCTGCATTTCGCCGAGGGCGTAGCGTCCGGTGGAGCCCGGGCGTGTCATCACCACGCGCACATAGCGTCCGTGTGCCTTTGGCGTGGCCACGCGCTCGTCGTTGCCCTTGCCGCCGTGCAGCTGTCCCACGGCAGTCCATGTGCGGCGGTCGTCGCTCGTTTCTATGCGCCCCTCGGCGGCTTTCTCAATCCACTGCAGCCTTACCTCGCTGAAGTCGGAGCTGCGCCCGAGGTCTACCTCGGCCCACTGCTCGCCGCCCTTCTCGCTCACCCATGCGCTGGCGAAGCGTGCCGAGGAGAGCAGTTCCGACGTGAGCCTCCGCCCGCGGTTGCCCAGTTCAATGTCGTACACCGTCCAGTGGGCCGCCCCCGGCATCTTCATTTCAACGCGCAGGGCCTGCATTGCGCTCAGGCGGTGCGATAGCGGCAGGCGCAGCGTTATGTCGCGCGTGGGCAGCAGACTGCGGTCGGTTTGCTTGTTGGGGTCGCTGTGGGCCTTGTAGCGCGACTCTTGGCCCGGCAGCGTGTCGGTGCTGTGCTGTGCCACCACGCTCCACTGTCCGGCCTTGCCGCCGCGCCGGTTTTCGCGTGCGAGCACCCTTATGGTGCAACCCTGCGTGGCCAGTGCGGCATCGTAGGCCACGTTGCAGCGCAGGGCCACGGTGTCGGCCTCGAACACTGCCCCCGTCCACTCATATTGCAGGAAGGTGTCGCTGCCCATGAGCGTGTTGCGCGTGTACATGCCCCCGTCGATTGCCCACTCGCGCTCGCGTTTGGGCAGCAGTCCCGAGGGCGTTGTCACGGCCAGCGTGGGCGGCGTGCCCTGAAAGGCGATGCCGTCGGTGAGGAGCTGCGGCGTGAGGTTGAAGTCGAACGTGGACGAGGCGCGGCACGGGCGGTGCAGCGCCATGTTGCGCCACGAGTGCGCAGGGGTGATCGTGGGCGCGAAGTTCTCGGTCTTGGCCGAGGGATAGCGTGTGGCCGTGCCGTTGCCTCCGCCGTCGGCGTGTGCTGCCGGGGCGGCCAGCAGAGCCGCTGCCGTTATGGCTGCTGTGTTGAATAGTCGTTTCATTGCGGTGTTGTGGTTACTGGGGTGCGGTGGTGTGTGTGTTGTGTATTGGCGTTGTGCGGTGGTGCGGGCGGTTCAGAGCATGAGCCTGCGGGCGAATTCCCACACCGCTATGCCTGCCGTGACGCTCACGTTGAGCGAGTGCTTTGTGCCGAACTGCGGTATCTCGAGGCATCCGTCGCTCATGTCAACCACCTCCTGATGCACCCCTTTCACCTCGTTGCCGAGCACTATGGCGTAGCGGTGCCCGGGCGATGCGTCGAGCTGCTGCAGTTTGGTTGAGCCTTCGGCCTGCTCCACGGCGAGCACCGTGTAGCCGTCGTCGTGCAGCGACTGCACTGCCTCGGTGGCCGTGGCGAAGTAGCGCCATGCCACCGAGTCCTCGCCGCCGAGGGCCGTTTTGTGTATTTCGGGGTGGGGCGGTGTGGCCGTGATGCCGCACAGGTAGACGGCCTCCACGCGGAAGGCGTCGCACGAGCGGAACACCGATCCCACGTTGTAGAGCGATCGCACGTCGTCGAGCACCACGACGAGCGGCATTTTCTCGGCCTCGCGGAATTCCTCCACCGTGAGGCGGTGCATTTCTATTGTCCGTAACTTGCGCATGTATGTGTGTTGTGTAGATGTTTCAGGTAGTTGTTGTGGCCGCGTGCGGTCAGCGTGTGGTGCTGAGTGCGTCAACGAGGCTCAGTCCCATCACGCGGTATCGGCCCGACGTGTCGGTTCCGGCATAGTCGGCCATTATGATGCCTGCGCCCTCGATGCCTCCCTTTGCCGCCTTGCGCAGCAGGTGGGCGTTGGTGGCAGCGGCGTTGGCGCGGTAGCCGTCGGAGAGCGACACGGGTTCTCCCGTGCCCGCGTCGGCGGTGAGTGTGTAGCCCGAGGCGTGGTTGATTGTCCATACGGGCACGCCGCCGGTGTTGCCGTGGGCTTTGCGTGCCGCGCGGAGCATGCGGCTTATGGCACGCAGCTTCTTCTTCATCGCGCCCGGTGCCGACGTGTCGTAGAAGTCCTGCACGGCGAGCGGGCACTGCCCTCCTTTTCCGCGCAGCGTGGCGGCAGGGTGTCGCCAGAAGCGCGCGTCGTGCCGCCATCCTTCGGCATAGGCCCCGTGCAGCGGCCCGTCGTAGCGGTCGCGGCTTATGAGGAGTATCTTTCCGCGCATGTCGCCGGCGGTCATCGCGGGCGAGAAGTCGGCGAGCACTGCGGCGTGGCGTGCGAGCAGCTGGCCCATGAGTGCCGGCCACCGGCTCTCGTCGCGTGAGGCCGATGCCTCGTGGCGCACCACCACCACGGCAAACTCGGTGGGGTGGGCGGCGAGCGAGTCGGCTATGAGGCCCAGGGCGGCATCCATCGTGAGGCGCGTGGCAAACTCGCCGTGGTAGACGTGCAGCTGCCGCGTGCCGTCGGGCATGGTGCGCACCGCCGGGCGCAGGTCGAAGGCGCGCACTCCGGCGGCCCACTGTCCCGACAGGGGCAGCTCCTGGGTCTTGGCGCACAGGGCGGCCACGGTGGAGTCGGCACAGGCAAAGCCGTCGCCGGTGGCCGCGTCGTGGGTGCCGGGCATGGTAATGCGGCACACGGGCGTGCTGTCGGGCACGCGTGCCATCCAGTCGTCGGCGTGTGCCGTGGCGGCGGTTGCGGCGGCAATGGCCGCGATGATGAGTGTCTTCATAGGCTTGTCGTGTGGGGGCGGTGGGGTGTGCAGTGCAAAAGTAAGAAAAATTGTTGTAAAAGCAAGGCCGTGCCGCTACAAAAAAGAAGCCTTGTTTGCAACAAAAACAAGGCTTCCTTGCGGTGCAGGGAAGCCTTGCTTTGTGTGTGGGGAAGCCTTGTTTGCAGTGCAGGCAAGGCTTGCTTGCGTATGCGTGCCCGGGCTTTGCCCCGGCGGCGCGGCGTTTCAGCTCCTGCCGTTCACTATTTTCTTTATCTCGTTGAGCTTGTTGAGGGCCTCCACGGGCGTGAGGTTGTCGATGTCGAGCCCCATTATCTCGTCGCGTATCTGGCAGAGCACGGGGTCGTCGAGCTGGAAGAAGCTGAGCTGCATGCCGCTCCCGTCGGTGCTTATGCGTTCGGCCTTGGGTTTCTGCCGTGTGCCCACCTGGGCGTTGTCGGCCTCGAGCTGCTTGAGCACCGAGTTGGCCCGGCGCACTATCGACTTGGGCATTCCGGCTATTTCGGCCACATGTATGCCGAAGCTGTGTTCTGAACCGCCCTTGGCGAGCTTGCGCAGGAATATCACTTTCCCGTCAACCTCGCGCACCGACACGTTGTAGTTGCTTATGCGCGGAAAGCTCTTCTGCATCTCGTTGAGCTCGTGGTAGTGCGTGGCGAAGAGCGTGCGTGCGCGTGCCTTGGGGTGGTTGTGCAGGTGTTCCACTATGGCCCAGGCTATGGATATGCCGTCGTAGGTGGAGGTTCCGCGCCCCAGTTCGTCGAAGAGCACGAGCGAGCGCGGCGTGACGTTGTTCAGTATGTCGGCGGCCTCGGTCATCTCCACCATGAAGGTTGACTCGCCCAGCGATATGTTGTCCGATGCCCCCACGCGCGTGAAAATCTTGTCCACCGCCCCTATGTGCGCTTTTTCTGCCGGGACGAAGCTGCCCGCCTGCGCCATGAGGGCGATGAGTGCCGTCTGCCTGAGCAGGGCCGACTTTCCGGCCATGTTGGGTCCGGTGATTATCATTATCTGCTGGCGTTCGGTGTCGAGCTCTATGTCGTTGGGCACATAGCTCTCGCCGGGCGGAAGCTGCGTTTCAATCACGGGGTGCCGCCCTGCCTTTATGTCGAGCACGTCGTCGTCGGCCACCTCGGGGCGCGTGTAGCGGTGTTCGGCTGCCGTCTTGGCAAACGAGAGGAGGCAGTCGGCGCGTGCCACGATGGCCGCGTCGGCCTGTATCTGCGGGATGTATTCCTGCATGGCCGACACGAGTTCGCCGAAGAGGCGCGTCTCGAGCGCGAGTATCTTCTCGTCGGCCCCCATTATCTTCTCCTCATATTCCTTCAGTTCCTGGGTTATGTAGCGTTCGGCGTTGGCCAGTGTCTGCTTGCGCACCCAGTCGGCCGGCACGTTGTCGCGGTAGGTGTTGCGCACCTCGAGGTAGTAGCCGAACACGTTGTTGTAGCCCACCTTGAGCGACTGTATGCCCGTGCGCTCTATCTCGCGCTGCTGTATCTGCACGAGGAAGTCGCGCCCTCCGCTGGCTATGCGGCGCAGTTCGTCGAGCTCGGCGTTGTAGCCGTCGGCAATCACGCCGCCCTTCTGCACGAGCTGCGGCGGGTCGGGCTGTATCTCGCGGGTGATGCGCTGGCTCAGGCTTTCGCACAGACTGATGCGCTCGCCCATGTCGCGCAGAGGTTCGCAGGCATCTGCCGTGAATGCGGCCTTCACCGGCCCGAGGGCGGCGAGGGCGGTGTTGAGCTGCACCACCTCGCGCGGCGAGACCCGGCCCACGGCCACCTTCGATATTATGCGTTCCATGTCGCCTATGAGGTGCAGCTGCTCGTCGGTCACGGCGGCCAGTCCGCTGTCGGTGGCGAAACGCTCCACCATGTCGAGGCGGCGCGTCACTGCCGCCACGTCGCGCAGGGGGAACACCAGCCATCGGCGCATCATGCGTCCGCCCATGGGTGTCACCGTGCGGTCGGCCACGTCGAGAAGCGAGGCCCCTCCGTCCTGCATTGGCTGCAGGATTTCGAGCGAGCGTATGGTGAAGTTGTCGAGCCTGACGTAGCGTTCTTCCTCGATGCGCGCCAGTGAGGTGATGTGCGCGATGTGCGTGTGCTGCGTCATTTCGAGGTATTGCAGTATCACTCCCGACGCCACCACGCCCAGCTGCAGGTGCTCCACGCCGAAGCCCTTGAGCGACTTGGTGCCGAAGTGTCGCAGCAGCTTCTGCCGCGAGCTCTGCAGGGTGAACATCCAGTCGTCGAGTTCGAACACGCACCATCGCGTGCCGAAGTGCCGCTCGAAGTCTTGTTTGGCGGCGCGGTCGTACAGTATTTCCTTGGGCTGGAAGCTGGCCAGCAGCTTTTCGACATAGCCGAAGGTGCCCTCGCCGGTGAGGAACTCGCCGGTGGAGATGTCGAGCAGGGCCACGCCGCACTGCGTGCGCGTGAAGTGCACGGCGGCAAGGAAGTTGTTCTCCTTGTAGTTGAGCACGTTGTCGCCCATGGCCACGCCCGGGGTGACAAGCTCGGTGATGCCCCGCTTCACGAGGGTCTTGGTGAGCTTGGGGTCTTCGAGCTGGTCGCATATGGCCACGCGCCGCCCCGCGCGGATGAGCTTGGGCAGGTAGGTGTCGAGCGCGTGGTGGGGGAATCCGGCCATTTCGGTGGTTCCCGTCTGCCGTCCGTTGTTGCGTCGCGTGAGCGTTATGCCGAGGATGCGCGCTGCGGTGACGGCATCGTCGGCGTAGGTTTCGTAGAAATCGCCGCAGCGGAAGAGCAGCAGCGCGTCGGGATGCTTCTCTTTCAGCGTGTAGAACTGGCGCATCATCGGGGTGAGCCCGTCGCCTGTTTTTTTCTGAGCCATGTGTGGTTGTCCTTGCATTTGTTGTAGGTGGGGCCCGGCGCGGCCAGTGGGCGTGGCCGGGCGCAGTGCAAAGGTCAACATTTTTTCGTTGTCGTGCAAGTGTTGCAGCCGCTTTTTGCGGCGCGCCGGGGGCTTCACCATTATTAGGTATTTGGCCGAAACCCTACTTTTAGGTATTGCGCCTGTGCGCATGAGTGGCTAACTTTGCAGCCGTAAATGATTGAAAACGACTAAAACTGAAGATATGAAAAAGACATTGGTAGCATACGGTTCCTCTACCGGAACCTGCGAGAGTATAGCACAGACCATAGCCGGCAAGCTCGGCGTTGAGGCTGTCAACGTGGCCGACTTGGACGCCGCACAGGTGGACGAGGCCGAAAACCTGCTTCTCGGCACTTCGACATGGGGTGCAGGCGAGCTCCAGGACGACTGGTATGACGGTCTGGGCGTGATAAAGGCTGCCGACCTCTCGGGCAAGACCGTCGCCATCTTCGGATGCGGCGACAGCGAGTCTTACTGCGACACGTTCTGCGGCGCAATGGCCGAGATTTACAATGCCGTGAAGGACAAGGGCTGCACCGTGGTGGGCCAGGTGTCGGTTGACGGCTACACTTTCGACGACTCCGAGGCCGTGGAGAACGGACAGTTCGTGGGTCTGGCTCTCGACGACGTGAACGAGAGCGACAAGACCGAGGCGCGCATCGACGCGTGGCTCGACAGCTTCAAGGATAAACTTTGACACGATAGGCCCCGCCCTGCCGCCCGAAAGATTTGGCTCATAGTTTAAGATCTTATTGTTTTATTGTTCGTTACGCGTGCCTCCGGGGGCGGAGGCAGTGGGCAGGGCAGAGGGTCGGCGTGTCCGCAGGGGCACGCCGGTAAGATAGCCACTATTAAAATTCATAATGTTATTGTATAAGAGCAGAAGAGTCGGCTGTGAAGTCGGCTCTTTTTCCGTATGTGCGGCCCTGCACGGCGTGGGCGCGCGGCGCGGCAGAGTGCCGAAACGTGCAGTTTTTCCGTTTTTTTTTCGTAACTTTGCAGCAAGATTGTATCAGGACTGGCAGGTGTGCCGTGTTTTTTCTCTGGCAGTAGCGGCCGTCGGGCTGCAGTCTCGGATACGTTTTTTTTAGACACTTGCTTATGAGTAGAAAAGACAAAATCATTTCCTTTCTGTGGCAGCATGTGCTGCTGCTTGTTTCGTTGTGCATAATGACATTCGGCGTGGCGGTGTGCGTGCGCAGCATGTTGGGCTCGAGCGTGATATCCACTCTGCCGTATGTGTTCTCGTCGGCGGGGTCGTCGGGCGTGGCAGGCATCCCCAGGCTCACCATCGGGCAGTACACCTACGTCATGAACGCGGTGCTCGTGGCCGGGCAGATAGCCGTGCTCAGGAGCCGTTTCGAGCCGGTGCAGCTCTTCCAGCTGCTTGTGGGCTTCGTGTTCGGGTCGCTCATCGACGCCAACATGGCCCTCACGTCGTGGCTCGTGCCCGCTTCGCTGTGGGCCAAGGTGGCCGCGCAGGTGGCCGGGTGCACGGTGCTCGGCGTGGGCATAGCCCTCGAGGTGCGCTGCGGTTCGGTGACGATGCCCGGCGAGGGATTCCCCGTTGCCGTGAGCGAGGTGACCGGCGTGGAGTTTGCCAAGACCAAGATAGCCGTCGACGTGTCGCTCGTGGTGCTTGCCGTGGTGTTCAGCTATGTGTTCTTCGGCGCGTGGCAGTGGCATATAGTGGGCGTGGGCACGCTCTTCGCCATGGTGTATGTGGGCGCAGTGGTGCGTGTTGCAGGGCGCAGGCTCGGCTGGTTTGACCGCATGCTGGCCTACCGTCCGGGCTTCCGCCGCTATGTCTACGGATTGGCACGATTCATCTTCAGGCAGTAGAAACCGCCTTTATGCAGACAGCGGGGCGCATGGCCGGAATGCCGGTCTTGCGCCCCGCTGCGTTGTTTGTGGGGTGTAGGCGTGTGGTTGCGCGGATTGTTGCTTGCGCCGCGTGTCAAGGCAGGTCCACGGGCAGTGCGTGAAGGCATTCCAGGTTGGTGTCGAGCTGCTGCACGCTGCTTGCTCCCACTATCACCGACGTGACCCCTTCCTGCTGCAGCACCCACGAGAGAGCCATCGAGGCGAGCTTTTCTCCGCGTGCCGAGGCCGTGTCGTTGAGCTGCCTTATGCGGCTGATCAGTTCGGGGGTGAGCGTTTCGCGCTTCAGGTGTCCGCCCTTTGCGATGCGGCTGTCGGCGGGGATGCCGTCGAGGTAGCGGTCGGTGAGCAGCCCCTGGGCGAGCGGCGAGAACGAGATGAAGCCTATGCCCTGCTCCCGGCAGTACTGTATTATGCCCTCCTGCTGCGGTGCGCGGTCGAGCAGGTTGAGCCGTCCCTGGTAGATGAGCGGCGGCGTGTCGCGGCGGTTGAGGTATTCCACGGCGCGTTTCAGCGCGTGCAGCGGCCACCGCGATATGCCCACATACAGGGCCTTTCCGCTGCGCACAATGTCGGCCAGGGCCTGGAGGGTTTCCTCAAGCGGCGTGTCGGGGTCGTAGCGGTGGCTGTAGAAAAGGTCTACATAGTCCAGCCCCATGCGCCTGAGGCTCTGGTCGAGGCTTGCCATGAGCGACTTTCGCGACCCCCAGTTGCCGTAGGGGCCGGGCCACATCTCGTAGCCTGCCTTGGTTGAAATGAACAGTTCGTCGCGGTAGGGGTGCAGGTCGTCGCGCAGAATGCGCCCCATTGTCTGCTCGGCAGACCCCGGCGGCGTGCCGTAGTTGTTGGCGAGGTCGAAGTGGGTTATGCCCCGGTCGAATGCGTGTAGCGTTATTTCGCGGCTGCGGGCGTAGGGGTCGGCCGCGCCGAAGTTGTGCCACATGCCGAGCGACACCTCGGGCAGCATCACGCCCGATTTTCCGCAGCGGCGGAACGCGCCGTCGGCGTAGCGCAGAGCGTTGGCCTTGAATGTCTCCATATTCACTGTTTTTTTTGCGTGTCGGCCTCTATCAGGCGCAGCAGGTGTTCCACTGCGTCGGCTTCGGGAATGGCCTTCTCCACGCATGTTTTCTGTTTGTAGAGCGAAACGCGTCCCGGTCCGGCCCCGACATAGCCGTAGTCGGCGTCGGCCATCTCGCCCGGTCCGTTCACGATGCAGCCCATAATGCCTATCTTGAGGCCCTTCATGTGGGCCGTGGCGGCTTTTATGCGCGCAATGGTGGAGCGCAGGTCGTAGAGCGTGCGGCCGCATCCGGGGCACGAAATGTATTCGGTTTTCGAGGTGCGCAGCCTTGCTGCCTGCAGAATGGCGAACGCCGTTTCTGCCGTGTCGCGCGTGCTTATGCCCCCGTCGTCCATGAGCCAGAGCCCGTCGGCAAGCCCGTCAATCATGAGCGCGCCGGTGTCGGCGGCGGCTTCGAGCTGGAAGTCGGCCTTGGCGTCGGATGCGTGGCGGTACATCTCGGCAAACACCACGGGGTTGTAGAGCCCGTTGCGCCACATTTCGTGCACCAGTGCGCGCTGCTCGCCCAGCCTGTTCTGGTGGTTGCCGGTGCAGACCACCACCGCCTCGGGGTGCTGCCTGAGGCATGCGGTGTATTCTTCGGCGGGCGTGCCATACTTGAGCACGAGGAACTTGACGTCGGATTTCACGGCGGCCATGAACGGCATTGCGCTGGCGGGGAATATGGGGTAGGTGTCTTTCTCGCCTTTCCACGCGTTGAAATCCACTATGTAGCGTTGTCCGACGCGCCTTTCTTCGGGCAGGTTCTGGCCGCAGTATATGTAGTCGGGGGTGAGGTCGGGGTTGAACTGCGTGGCTTCTGCCGCGCCGCCTTTGCCGTTTTCAGACACTATCACCACGGGCACGTTGCTTCCGCCGATGCCTCCCGAGGCGCGTGTGGGCCTTCGTGAGGGGCGCAGCCAGTCGAAGTCGGGTGCCGCTTCGGCCGGAATCACGAGGTGGCCTTCGTGTGCTGCCATGTAGGAGGCAAGGTGCTTGGCCACGGGAATTTCGGCCTCGGGTGCTTCGCTGAGGCTCACGCGGATGGTGTCTCCCAGTCCGTCGGCGAGCAGCGCGCCTATGCCCACCGCGCTCTTTATGCGCCCGTCTTCGCCCTCTCCGGCTTCGGTCACGCCCAGATGCAGCGGATAGCGCATGCCTTCGCGCTCCATTTCGGCGGCGAGAAGCCTCACCGAGCGCACCATCACCACGGTGTTGGATGCCTTTATGCTTATCACCACGTTGTCGAACTGCTCGCGGCGGCAGATGCGCAGAAACTCCATGCAGCTCTCCACGATGCCTTCGGGCGTGTCGCCGTAGCGCGACATGATGCGGTCGGAGAGCGAACCGTGGTTCACGCCGATGCGCACTGCCGTGCGGTTCTGCCTGCAAATGTTGAGGAAGGGCACGAAGCGGTCTTCTATTTTCTTTATCTCGGCGGCGTATTCCTCGTCGGTGTATTCTATTTTCTTGAACACCCGTGCCGGGTCAACATAGTTGCCCGGGTTGACGCGCACCTTCTCGGCATAGAGGGCAGCCACGTCGGCCACGTTGGCGTTGAAGTGCACGTCGGCCACGAGGGGCGTGCCGTAGCCGTCGGCGCGCAGCCGCGCGTTGATATTTTTGAGGTTTTCGGCCTCGCGGCGGCCCTGCGTGGTGAGGCGCACGAGCTCACCTCCGGCCTTTATTATGGCTTCGGCCTGCTGCACGCAGGCCTCGGTGTCGTTGGTGTCGGTGGTTGTCATCGACTGCACGCGCACCGGGTTGCCGCCTCCTATTGCCGTTTGCCCCACCTGTACGGCATCGGTTTCGCGGCGGCGGTAGTTGAATAAGTCAACCATGTGGATAAGGGTTTTTGCCCGGCGGCCCGGCTGTGGCTTTGCTGTTGCGCCGTGCCTGGCCGCGGGGTGCTTGTCAGTTGGTCTTGTATTCGTATTTCACTTCGGCCAGGTCGCGGTTGGCCTTCTCTATCTTCTCGCCGAGCGTGGCCTTGTAGTCGCCCAGCCGTGCGGCTACGGCAGCGTCGCCCAGGGCGAGCATCTCGGTTGCGAGAATGGCGGCGTTCATTGCCCCGTTCACTCCAACCGTTGCCACCGGTATTCCGGGGGGCATCTGTATTATGGAGAGCATGGCGTCGAGCCCGTCGAGCATGCCCTTTATGGGCACTCCTATCACCGGCAGCGTGGTGCTGGCGGCAATCACTCCGGGCAGTGCTGCGGCCATTCCGGCCCCGGCGATTATCACCTTTATGCCGCGCTGCGCCGCGCTCTTGGCGAAGTCTTCCACTGCGTCGGGCGTGCGGTGTGCCGACAGTGCGTTCACCTCGAAGGGCACTTTCATGTCGTTGAGGAACTTGCATGCCTTTTCCATTACGGGCATGTCGCTTGTGCTGCCCATGATGATGCTTACTAATGGTTTCATATATGCTGTGTTTTACGTTTTACATTTGTCGTTTGTAGTGCCGTGCGGCGCGTCACATGAACGGGATTACCGTTATGGCGGCGAGCCATCCCACGGCGTAGCCTGCGCACACCTGCGCCAGTGTGTGCTGTCGGAGCACCATGCGGCTCGTGCCCACCATGCCTCCGAGCACCGTCACCACGCAGAGCCATCCCACGGGGTTGAAGAGGAATAGTGCCGAGAATGCCATGAGCGCGCCCGCCACGCCCCCTATGGCGGCTGTGTGGGTGGAGATTTTCCACCAGATGTTGATGAAGGCGCACACTATCTGTATGACGAGTGCGGCCATGAGGATGTTGCTCATGAAATGCGGGATGTTGAAGCGGTGCATCACATAGTAGCACGCGAAGTAGCACAGTATGGAGATGATGTAGGGCACTATGCGCCGCTCCTTGCGCCCCATTTCGGTGAGGTTCCATCCCTGGCTGCGCCGGTAGAAGTGGATGATGAGCGTGGGCATGAGTATGGTGAAAAGGTAGACGAGGCCCATGACGCTTGCCTTGTAGGCGAAGGGCAGCTGGCTGAGGTAGCTCAGCGTGAAGAGCGCGAGCAGTCCGAGCATGGGCAGGTAGAACGGTGTGAATGCCATGCTCAGTATGCGTGCGGCCAGGATGATGTTCTTCTCGTTCATTTGCTGGTGTTGGTGATGTTGTCGTCTTTGTGCGCGGGCTGTGTTCAGCGGCGCAGCCGTGCCACGGGTATGCCCATCTGTTCGCGGTATTTTGCCACTGTGCGGCGGGCTATGGGGAATCCGCGCTCGGCAAGGGCGCGTGTTATGGCGTCGTCGGAGAGCGGCTTGCGCTTGTCTTCGGAGCCCACTATCTCCTTGAGGGCGAGCTTTATCTTGCGTGTGGAGAGAGTCTCCCCGTCGCCGGTGTCGTAGCCGTCGCTGAAGAAGAAGCGCAGCGGGAAGGTGCCCCAGTTGGTCTGTGCCCACTTCACGTTGCTCACGCGCGACACCGTTGATATGTCGAGCCCGGTGCGGTCGGCGATGTTCTTCAGTATCATGGGTTTCAGTTCGGCCTCGTCGCCGTCCTGGAAGAAGGGCTTCTGCCAGTCGATTATGGCCTGCATGGTGGCGGTGAGCGTGCGCCGCCGCTGCTTTATGCTTTCTATGTAGCCCTGCGCGCGCTCCACTTTCTCCTTGGCGTAGAGCAGAGCCTCGCGGTCGCGGCGGCTCATCGACTTGCGGTTGTTGCGCCACGCGTCGGCCATTGCCATGAACGAGGGCGACACCGTGAGCTCGGGCACGTCGCCGCCGTTGAGCGTGAACGTCACGCGTCCGTCGTCGTCGGTGTCCACTATGAAGTCGGGCGTTATCTGCTGCAGGTTGCGCCCCTCGGCCTCGCCGAGCGACGATCCGGGTTTGGGGTTGAGACGCCGCAGTTCGTCGCGCAGCCTTGCGGCTGTGTTGTCGCCTATGGAGAGTGTCTGTGCTATGCGGTCCCAGTGTTTCTTGGTGAAGTCGTCGAAGCACTGCGCTATCACGCGGCGCATGAGCGGCTTCATGCCGTCGTCGCGCCGCCGGTCGATTTGCAGCAGGAGGCACTCGCGCAGGTCGTGCGCCCCGATGCCGGGAGGGTCGAATGCCTGCAGCTTGTGCAGCACCGTGTCTACCTCTTCCTTGCTTGTGTAGAGGTTCTGGTATATGGCCAGCTCCTCGGCTATCTCTCCCGTGTCGCGCCGCAGCAGTCCGTCGCTGTCGAGCGAACCTATGAGGTAGGCCATTATCTCGGCCTCGTCGGGGGTGAGGTCGGTCTCGCCCATCTGCTCCTTCAGCTTGTCGTAGAACGACGTGGTGTCGCCCCACACCATTTCCTCGTAGTCGGCCGACCCGCCGTCCTGCGCCGTGCGGTAGGAGGCCACGGGCATCTCGTCGTCGCGCCCTATGCCTTCGAGCGCGTCGTTGAGCGCGTCGTGGCGCTGCTCGCGCTCGCTGAGCGTGTCGAAGTCGGCATCGTCGCCCGCTGCGGTGTCGCTGCTGCCGTCGCTGTCGCCGCCCTCGCCGGTGTGGGCGAGCGCGTCGTCGGGCGCGGCGGCGTCGAGTGCGGGGTTGTCGTCGAGTTCGGCCTTGACGTTCTCCTCGAGCTCGCGCAGGGGCATCTCGAGCATCCTCACCTGGAGCATCTGCTGCGCCGACAGGCGCTGCACCTGCTGCAGTCGCTGATCCTGGGTCTGTATGAGTTTCTGGGCCATTGTCGTCGTTGCTTAGGGTGGGGTGTGCCTTGCGCGCGGCCTTGTTGCCGGGCGGTGTGGCAGGGGTGGTTGTCAGAGTGCAAAGTTAGTCAATTTTGGCAACATACGTTTTTTTTGCGCGTTTTTTTATCGTGACGTTCCGTGGCCACGGGCAGCGTGATGGTGTGCCGTGCCGCACCGTGCAGATGCGACAAAGGCTTGCCCGGGTTGCAGGCAAGCCTTTGTCGTGTCGTTTTAAAGCCTTGTTTGTGCGGCAAAGAAGCCTTTCTTGCGTGTCGGGGAAGCCTTGTTTGCGCTGCCCTTCCTACTTGAAATATTCGCCCAACTTCACCGCTGCGGCTGCGAGGCGGTCGGGTTCTTCGGCCCCGTATTGCTGCCAAGTGCGGCGGCATGCCTCGGCGAGCGGCGTGGGCTCGGCGGGGCGGCGGTGCAGAATGGGGTCGAATGTCTGGTAGATGCTCAGCACGCGCACGGCGTCGGCTGCCGTTATGCCCATGAGCTTGGCCGCGTGCTGCACCTCGGGCGTGTCGGCCACCATGGTGATGGGCGTGAGGCTGTAGTAGAGGTTGAGCAGGATGACGAGCATCACGGGCGTGAGCGGCGTGCCCGGCTCTACGGGGCGGTAGGCCGCGGCGAAGGTGTCGGCAGTGTCAACGCCTTCGTAGAATGTGCCGGCTGCGCCGAATCCCTGCATGTCGCGCAGGCGTTTGGTGTCGCGGCTGAGCCGCCGGGGGTTGGCCGAGTAGGTGTCCCACAGCCGCTGCAGCTGCGGCGTGGCGCGGTCGCGCAGGCGGCGCATCTGTGCGTGCAGGAACTTGGGCGGCATGTGCAATGCTATGCCGAGGTCGACCATGGCCTTGGAGTAGGGCGACTTCATGCCCGTGGGCTTGCTCATGTAGAGCTGCATCACGGGCAGCCAGTAGTCGTCTTGCCAGAGTGGGTGTGTAGTCATGTTGTGGTTCGGGTGATTGTCTTTTGTTTGTGTGTGCCGAAGCGGTGTGCGGCGCGGGCTGCGGCCCGCTGCCAGGCATATCCGGCGAGCATGAACACATAGGGCATGAGCGGTGCCTTGAAGCGTGTCTCGCCCTGCACGAGCAGCACCGTGCCCATCGTGACGAGGGCTATGGCGAGTGCCGGGAAGAAGAGCGCGTGCCAGTTGCGGCGGCGCGCGAGCAGGGCTGCCCCGGCTGCTGCCGAGAGCATGAGAATGTAGTAGCACAGCGTGGCGAGCACGCAGAGCCGCTGGTAGGTCGTGAGCCGTGTGGAAGCCTTGAACAGGCTGCGGTAGGGCACGGTGAGGTCGGGCTCCACGGTGCCGTCTTTCTCGGCCTTGGTGATGAATGCCGCCATGTTGTCGTTGTCGCTGTTGAACATGTAGTAGAGCCTCCACGGCACCTTTGAAAGGTATTCGGCCTTGTGGGTGAGCAGCCACGGCAGGCAGCGGTCGCGCCAGATGTCGCTGCACTCGAAGCAGTTCTTGCTCTCCATGTTCTCGATGTAGCGCGGCGTGCCCTTCTTGAAGAGGGGCTGGTCGAAGTGTGCATCGGGCGTGGCCCCGTCGTATGCGTCGTCGGCCATGTTGAACCAGAACGACTCGCACTGGTAGACGAAGTAGCCGGTGCGGCTCCACACCTCGGTGCCTATGGCGCACACCGTGACGGCGTAGCCCGAGGCAATGAGCAGGATGCGGCGCAGTGCGTCGCGGCGGAAGAACACCGTGTGGTAGGCGGCGAGGGCTATGACGAACAGCACGGCTATGGGCCTGAACCAGTTGGCCGCGCACAGGAGCACGCCGGCGGCTGCGAGGCGCGCGGCGGTGGGCTTGCCCGTGGCCGTGTACACTCCCCATGTGCAGAAGAACACCATGGGCAGCTCGCTGAGCAGCATGGTGCTCTGCCCCCAGTTGTTGGGATAGAGCACATAGAGCAGCATGGTGGCCACGGCGGCGCGGCCTCCCATGAGCCGCCCCGCCATTTTGGCCGTGAGCAGGGCGGTGAGTGCCTTGAGCAGGCAGAATATGGGCAGGAGCGGCATTGCCGAGCCGGTGAGCCGTATGGAGGCGGCTATGATGTTGATGGATCCGATGTTCCAGATGAAGGGGAAGCTGTTGATGAGCTTCAGGCAGGGGTAGGGTTCGCCTTCCTCAAGGCATGTCCGGGCCATCAGTATGTAGCCGTCGGTGTCGTTGCCCGGCGTGTAGCCGAACACGGCGAGCACTGCCAGCAGTGCGGCGGCGTAGGCGGCGGCGATTGCCAGGAGCCATTTGTCGGTCTTGTGCATTGTCGTTGTAATTCGTTACGGTGTGTTGCGGCGCGCGGCCCAGGCGTTGCGCCGTCGGGGGCGGGGTCAGTTCACCACGGCTATCTTGCACACTGTGCCCTTGCCGCCGCTGCTGGTGGCCGTCTCCACCATGTACACTCCGCTGGCCACGCGCTTGCCGCTGCGGTCGGTGCAGTCCCAGGTGAAGGTGCCTCCGTTGCTGCGTCCCGAGGCCACGAGCGTGCCCGACGCGGTGACAATCTTCACGTCGGCGTCGAGGGTGAGGCCCACCACGGTCACGAGGCCGGTGTAGTCGGGCGTGACGGGGTTGGGGTAGGCGTATACGTTGTCCTTGGTCATCTTGTCGGAAGGCTGCGTGGCGTCGCCCATGTAGGAGCAAAGGCCCTTGTCGGTGCCTATGTACACCTCGCCGGTCGCGTCGTTGACGGCCACCGACTCGATGTCGTCGGACAGCAGCGGACTGTTGCTCTCGGTGAAGTGCAGTTCCTGGGTGAGGTTGTCGGCGCTTATGAGGTAGACCCCGTTGCCGTCGGTGCCGAACCACTTGCGGCCCGCGCCGTCGATGGCCATGGCCGTTATCGACACGCCAGAGAGCAGGTAGTCGGCAAGGTTGGTGCCGTCGTTGCGCGGCACTTTCACCTGCGTGAACGTCTCGCCGCCCGAACTTATCTCGGAGGCTTCGAGCATGAGCGGCCCGGAGTTGGTGCCCAGCCATATGTTGTTGGCGTTGTCTTCGGCCAGGCAGGCCACGCTGCTCACGCTGACGCGTGTGCCGTCTTCGTTGACAAACGAGGAGTAGATCTTCTTTTCGCCGGTTGACGGCTGGTAGCACACTATTGCCGGCAGACGGTAGTCGTTGTTGCTCCACCACAGCAGCGAGCGGCTGTCGGTGAACATGGAGCGTGCCTCGCGCATCGACTTGCCCGACTTGTCGTTGTAGTCGCTGCTGTGGTGCGATGTCCAGGTGTCGCCCGAAAGCTCGAAGAGGCTCGACGAACCGTCGCGCGAGCCGTTGTTGAAGCACCACAGGTGGCCGTCGGAGGTGGTGGTCAGGGCCGACACCTGCGTGTAGTTGTCTTCGTCGAAGGGGAGGGCGGGCACGAGCGGACTGTTGTCCTTGTTCCATGCCTTGGCCATCTTGCCGCCGTTGAACTCGTAGAGGCCCGACTGCATGCCCACATACACATGGTCGGGGTTGGAGGGGTCGAGCGCGAGGGCGTAGGCTGTGCGGTAGTTGTTGCCGAGCGACGCGGCGAACGTGTCGTCGTATATGTTCCATGTGTCGCCGTCGAGCACCTGGATGCATGCCGGGCGCTCGGGGTTGTCGGTGCCGCCGGTGGTGTAGAGCTTGCCGCCGGTGTGGCGCATGAAGCCGAAGTAGTTGTAGCGCGGCCCGTCGGGGCGTATGCCCGTGGTGACGGTGGTGAGCGTGCCGTCGGCGGCGAGGGTGAGGTTGCACAGCGTGCCGTCGGTGTCGGTGGCCCAGATCGTGCCGTCGGAGGGGTCGGCGGCGAGGCCGGTGAACTTGCGGGGCAGCTCTATGCGGTCGGTGGCCGAGGTGTAGATGTAGGTGTGGTCGCTGCCGTAGAAGTAGAACGTGCCGTTCTCCACCTTCATGTCGGTGAACCACGGGGTCCA
Organism: bacterium; assembly: GCA_963607545.1. Taxonomy (GTDB): domain Bacteria; phylum Bacteroidota; class Bacteroidia; order Bacteroidales; family Bacteroidaceae; genus Prevotella. Next base: position 186,950 of record CAVDCP010000002.1, on the reverse strand, counting down.
GAGGCGCGTGAGCCTGCCGGTGGCGGGGTCGAGCTGCGAGAATCCCGAGTTGTTGGCCACGAAGAGGTCGTTGCCGCGCGTGGCCACATAGTTGTAGACGTAGTCGATTATCATGTGCCAGTTTGACTTGTCGGCAAGGTTGTCGGCAAGGTCGGCACGGTAGACTCCTTCGGCCGTGACGGCGTAGATGGTGCTGCCGTTTATGGCCACGCGGTTCACCTTCACGCCCAGGTTGTAGGTGTCTGATATGGTGGCGTTGGCGGCGTTTATCACCACCACGCCGAAGCCGGTGGCCAGATAGGCGTTGCGCCCCGATGCGGTGAGGCTGTTCACTGTCTTGTCCAAGGCGAGCGACTTGTTGTAGTAGTCGGGCAGGTTCTGCACGTTGCCGCTCTCGTCGATGATGTCGATGTTGTTGTTGCCGTAGAGCACGACGAGCTTCCTGGCCCCGTCAACCCACGCTATGTCGGCAATCTCGCAGTCGTTGAGCGCGTTCACCTTGTCGTAGGTCACTACGCTGCGGTCGGTGGTGTCGTAGGTGTAGAGGTTGCCCGATGCCACTACATAGGCCATGTGGCCGTGGCGCACTATGCGCGTGATGTCGTTGTATGACATGTAGGCTTTCCATGTGCCTATGGCGGCGGTTGTCTGCTGTGCCGCTGCCCCGAAAGTGCATGCCGCGAGCAAGGCGGCGGCTGTTATGGCTTGCTTCATTGCGTGTGGTGGTTGGTTATTCCGCGCCGTGGGGCAGTGCTGCCCCGAGGTGCCGCGCGAGCTTGGCGGCGGCGCGGGCGCGGTGTGAAATGCTGTTCTTTACGGCCTCGCCCAGCTGGGCGAAGGTTTTGTCGTGGCCTTCGGGCACGAACACCGGGTCGTAGCCGAAGCCTCCGTCGCCCTGCGGCGCGGCGGTTATGGTGCCCTCCACGGTGCCCTCGAAGAGCGTGAAGTCGGCTTCCTCGCAGCTGCGCGCCAAGGCTATCACGGTGCGGAAACGTGCCCGGCGGTCGGCGTTGCCGCCGAGGCGTGCGAGCAGCTTGCGCATGTTGGCCTCGGAGTCGTGGCCCGCGCCGCCGGCGTAGCGTGCCGAGAGCACCCCCGGTTCGCCTCCGAGCGCGTCAACCTCAAGTCCCGTGTCGTCGGCGAAACAGTCGGCATGGTAGCGCGAGGCTATGTAGCGCGCCTTCTGTATGGCGTTGCCCTCGAGCGTGTTGGCCGTCTCGGGTATGTCGTCGTGGCAGCCTATGTCGGCCAGCGAGAGCAGTTCTACGCCCGAGCCGAGTATGCCGCGCATCTCGTCAAGCTTGTGTGTGTTGTTGGTCGCGAATACTATTTTCATGTTCTTCAATCTCCTTCTGGTGTTGTTTCTTTATCTTTACCTTTATCTGGTCGAACCCTTCGCCGTAGACTCCGATGACGCTGCTCTGGCTGACGAATGCCCTCGGGTCGATGGTCTTTATGAGTCGGAAGATGAGCACCGACTCCCTTTTCCTTGCAAGGAGGCAGAGCACCTTCATTTCCTTGCCCGTATACCATCCGTGGCCGTCGAGAATGGTGAGCGTGTGGTCGGTCTTGCGCGTTATGGCCTCGGCTATCTTGCGGTATTCGCGCGAGAAGATGAGAAACTGCACCGACTCGCGCCGGGCGTTCATCACATAGTCGAGCATGAAGCACTCTATGCCCATGGTGCACAGGCCGAACACCACCTTGTGGCAGCGTTCGAGCTCGTCGCCGAACTGCGGTATGAAGAGGCACGAGCCGATGATGCACAAATCGACCATGATGAGCACCGTTCCGAGCGAGAAGTCGTGGTATTTGTTCACCACGGCGGCTATGATGTCGGTGCCGCCCGTAGAGCCGTTGTTGAGGAACACTATGGCCAGCGAGGTGCCGGTGAGCATGCACCCGATGATGAGCGACATGAATTCCTGTCCCGGCCCGAGCACCTGTATGAAGTGGCCGTCGTCGCCCATCATTATCTTCTGCGCTCCCCAGAGCATCACCGAGAGCGCGAAGATGGCGTAGATGGTCTTGAACATGAACCTGAATCCCAACACTTTGAGCGCGACGGCGAGCAGTGCGGCGTTGATTACGAAGTAGCTGTATTCTATCGGTATCTTGGTGGCGTAGAAGATTATTGCCGACACGCCGGTGACGCCGCCCGTAACTATCTCGTAGGGCAGGAGGAACACTGTCCACCCGAAGGTGTAGAGCAGCAGTCCGAGGGTTATGAACACATAGTCTTTTGTCTCGTTCCAGAGATTCTTGTGGCCGATTGTCATTGGTTGTTTGTTGTTGAGGGGTTGTGTTTCTTGCAGGGGTGTGGCGGCGCGTGGCCGCAGTGGGGCGGGGTGCGCGGCGGCGCGGCACGGCGGCGGTCAGGGGCTGCGTTGTGCCGCCTGCCTGCCTGTGCCGTCATTTCACCACGACGTTGACGATGCGCTTGGGCACTACGATTACTTTCACCACGCGTCCCGAGCCTATGTATTTTGCGCTCTGCTCGTCGGCGAGCACAGCCTTTTCTATGTCGGCGTTGCTCGTGTCGGCGGCGAAGCGTTTCTGGAAGCGTGCCTTGCCGTTGAACGAGATGGTGAGCTGCATCTCGTCTTCCACGAGGCACTTCTCGTCCCATTCGGGCCATGCGGCGTCGCACACGGTGCTTTCGTGCCCGAAGGCGTGCCACAGCTCTTCGGCCACATGCGGGGCAAACGGCGCGATGAGCACGGCGAGCTTCTCCAGCACCTCGCGCGAGCGGCATTTCTGCTGCTGCAGCTCGCCCACGGCTATCATGAATGCCGATATGCTGGTGTTGTAGGAGAACTGCGTGATGTCTTGCGTAACCTTCTTTATGAGCTTGTGCAGGCTCTTGAGCGATGCTGCCGATGGCTCGCTGCCGTCGGGCAGGAACTCGCCCGAGCGAGTGTCGTAGTAGAGGTTCCACAGTTTTCTGAGGAAGCGGTGGCAGCCGTCGATGCCGTTGGTGTCCCAAGGCTTGCTCTGCTCCACGGGGCCGAGGAACATTTCGTAGAGGCGCAGCGTGTCGGCTCCGTATTTCTCCACTATCATGTCGGGGTTGACCACGTTGAACATCGACTTCGACATCTTCTCAACGGCCCATCCGCACACATACTTGCCGTCTTCGAGCAGGAACTCGGCTTCGGCATATTCGGGTCTCCACGCGCGGAATGCCTCGGTGTCGAGCACGTCGGCGTGCACTATGTTGACATCCACATGTATGGGGGTCACGTCGGGATACTGGTCCTTGAGGCCGAGCGAGACAAACGTGGGGTGGTCTTTGCCGGTGTTGTTCACGCGGTAGACGAAGTTGCTGCGGCCCTGTATCATGCCCTGGTTGACGAGTTTCTGGAACGGTTCTTCCTTGCACGACACGCCCAGGTCGAAGAGGAACTTGTTCCAGAAGCGCGAGTAGATGAGGTGGCCTGTGGCGTGTTCGCACCCGCCCACATACAGGTCTACGTTCTGCCAGTAGGCACCTGCCTCCTGCGACACGAGAGCCTTGTCGTCGTGCGGGTCCATGTAGCGCAGGTAGTAGGCCGACGAACCGGCGAATCCCGGCATGGTGGACAGTTCGAGGGGGAACACCGTGGTGCCGTCGATGAGCTTCTTGTCCACCACCGTCTCGCTGGCGGTGTCCCATGCCCATTTCTCGGCGTTGCCAAGCGGCGGCTCTCCGGTTTCGGTGGGCTTGTAGTGCGACACCTCGGGCAGCTCGAGCGGCAGGCAGTGTTCGGGTATCATGTAGGGCATGCCGTTCTTGTAGTAAACGGGGAACGGTTCGCCCCAGTATCTCTGGCGCGAGAATATGGCGTCGCGCAGGCGGTAGTTCACCTTCACGCGGCCCATGCCGTGTTCGGTGACGAATTTCTTGGTGGCTGCAATGGCTTCCTTCACGCTCAGGCCGTTGAGCGAGAAGCCGTCGAGTGTCTGCTTGCCTTCGGCCGGCGAGTTGCACACGGTGCCTTCCTTGGCGTCGAAGCTCTGCTCCGACACGTCGGCACCCTCGATGAGCGGCACTACGGGCAGGCCGAAGTGCTTGGCGAAGGCATAGTCGCGCGAGTCGTGGGCGGGCACTGCCATGATTGCGCCCGTGCCGTATCCGGCGAGCACGTATTCTGAAATCCACACCGGAATCTTGTCGCCCGTGAAGGGGTTGACGGCATAGGATCCGCTGAACACGCCCGTCACCGAGTGGTTGGCCATGCGGTCGAGCTCGGTGCGCTTCTTCACATAGGCCAGATACTCCTCGACGGCGGTTTTCTGTTCGGGTGTGGTGAGCTTCTCAACCAGTTCGCTTTCGGGCGCGAGCACCATGAAGGTCACGCCGAAAATGGTGTCGGCGCGTGTGGTGAATATGGTGAAGTCGAGGTCTTGCCCGGCCACCTTGAACTGCATCTCGGTGCCTTCCGACCGGCCTATCCAGTTGCGCTGCGTCTCCTTTATGCTGTCGCTCCAGTCGAGGGTGTCGAGCCCGTCGAGCAGACGCTGGGCGTAGGCCGACACGCGCAGGCACCACTGCATCATCTTCTTCTGCACCACGGGGTAGCCTCCGCGCACCGACACGCCGTCCACCACCTCGTCGTTGGCGAGCACCGTGCCCAGTCCGGCACACCAGTTCACCATGGTTTCGCCGAGGTAGGCTATGCGGTAGTTCATGAGCACCTGCTGTTTCTTTGCCTCGTCATACGAGTTCCACTCCTCGGCGGTGAAGTCGAGCTGCTCGCCCTGCGCCACGGTGATGCCGGCGGAGCCTTTCTCGGCAAACCGCTCCACGAGCTTTTCTATGGGCATTGCCTTCTGGCATGCGGTGCAGTAGAACGAGTTGAACATCTTTTCGAATGCCCACTGTGTCCAGTGGTAGTAGGCGGGGTCGCAGGTGCGCACCTCGCGGCTCCAGTCAAACGAGAATCCTATGTTGTCGAGCTGCTGGCGGTAGCGCGCTATGTTGGCCTCGGTGGTCACGGCGGGGTGCTGCCCCGTCTGTATGGCATACTGCTCGGCGGGCAGTCCGTAGGCATCGTAGCCCATGGGGTTGAGCACGTTGTAGCCCTGGAGCCGCTTGAAGCGGGCGTATATGTCGCTGGCTATGTAGCCCAGAGGGTGTCCCACATGAAGGCCCGCGCCCGACGGGTAGGGGAACATGTTGAGCACATAGTATTTGGGCTTGTTCTTGTCCTCGGCCACCTCGTAGGTCTTGTCCTCGACCCACTTCTGCTGCCATTTCTTCTCGATTTCCCTGAAATTGTATTCCATTGCTGTTGTATTGTTTTTTCTTTTTTCCTCGTTTTGCGGCGGGGGCGTGTGCGCCATTTTTGCAAAGTTACTTTATTTTGGCAAAATATGTGCGTTTTTGTGTTCCGAATTTGGTTTTTTGCCGCATGTGCAGTGCCGCCGAAATGCCGACGGGGCTTGCCCGTGTTGCAGGCAAGCCCCGTCGTGGGTGCAGGGAAGCGTTGTTTGAAGTGCAAAGAAGCCTTGTTTGCAGTGCGAAGAAGCCTTGTTTGGCGTGCAGGGAAGGCTTCTTTTTGGTGCGTGCAAGCCTTGTTTGAAACAGTGCCGTGCCGCCGTCGGCGGCGCGGGCCGCTCTCACCGTGCGAGCACCTTGCGCCCGCCTACGACGTAGACGTGCCCCGGGAGCATGTGCTGCACGCGCCGTCCGGCGAGGTCGTGCACCTGCTCACGTCGTGCCTCTCCGGCCTTCACGGTGACTATTGCCGTGGGGCGCTTGCGCGGCGTTATCACTATGGGGTTGTCGTCGTAGTTGTCGGTGAGGTGCAGGTCGGTGAATGCCGACACCTCGGTGGATGTCTCGCCCAGCCACGAGCAGTGCTGCAGCGTGGCCGACACCACGCGTATGAAGTCGCAGCGGTCGAGTTTCACGGGGTCGCCGTTGGCGTCGACGGCCCAGTCGAGGTCGAACGTGCTGTAGTCGTCGGTTTTGAGCGACGCGTCAACATAGCCGTAGGCATCGGCCGAGTAGCGGTAGAGCACCCAGTAGGGGTTTTCGTCGGTGCCGTAGTTGACGGCGTTGCAGGGCAAGCATCCGCCGGTGAAGGTGAGGCGGTCGGCATCGGTCCATGCGGGCCAGTAGCTCTGCGTGTTGAAGATGTTCTTCATGTGCCACCCGGCGGAGTCGCGCGGCGTGCCGTCGGCATCGGTCCACGAGCATTCCCATCGCACATATTCGTCGCACGACGAGTAGGGCAGATCGTGCGTCCCGCTTTCTGCCGTGGGGCGGTGGTAGGTTATGGTGAAGTTGTGGCGTTCGGTTGTGTAGTATTCCGACCCTGCCAGCTCATACCACTGTGCCGTTTCGGGCGTGTCGCCCACTCCGGCGTAGACGATGCCCGGCTCTATCGACCCGCCTATGGTGGCCGTGCCGTAGACGGGGTCGCTGTCGGAGTAGAAGGCGTTGCCGCAGATGCGCAGGTCAGACCCGCGTTTGTTTTCCACCGGGTGGTCGAACTTCACGGTGATGTATCCGCCCATCGCGCCGAGGTGCACGAGGTTGCCGTCGGCGAGCTGTTCGGTGCAGCGCCGGCACATGTCCTCTTCGGAGTCGCCTGCCGCGCCTTCGGGCATGGTGTTGACAAACTGCCCCGGGGCGGGGCGGTATTCCACCACCTCGACGTTCTGTGTCTGTGCCGTGGCGGCGAGTGCGGCCATGGCCGCTGCTATTGTTGCTGTTGCTTTCATGTGGTGTATGTCTTTGTGGCCCTGCGGCATCAGGGCAGGGCGAGGAAATGTGCGGGGTTGAGGCCGCGCAGCATGGTGCGCGACAGGTGGTTGCCGCCGGTGTCGAACTCGTGCAGGTAGCCGTTGGTGGCGTAGGCGCGAGCGTCGGTGGCGTAGAGGTGGGCCGAGTAGGGCGATATGTATATGCCGTAGGGCGACTGCATCTGCATTATCGTCTCGGCGGCGGGGCTGTACTGCCCCAGTCCCTCTGCGGCTTCGAGCGAGGGCAGGGTTATGGTGTGCAGCGAGTAGGCGTATTGCCCGGTGGCGTAGGAGAACGAAGAGCCTATGCAGTAGAACCGCCCGGCGTGGGCGCAGTTGTAGGTTGAGGGGAAGTCGAACACCTTGAACTCCTCGTTGGCCATGTTGAGCACCACCGTGCGCGGCTGCGTGCCGTAGTAGTCGCCCGCCGAGTTGATGCAGAGCCACTGCCCGCTCTGCGACACGTTGCCGTAGAGGTTGATGCAGCCCGTGTCGATGCGGCGCAGCTCGCGCATGGTGGACGCGTCAACCACCGATACGGTCTGCTCGTAGGGGCGTTTCTCCTGGAAGGCGTAGCCGCCGGTGTTGGCAATGAAGAGCAGTCCGCCGTAGTAGGCTATGCCCTCGGGTTCGCGCCCCACATGGCAGGTGTCTACGATGGCTTTCGTGGCTATGTCAATCTTGGCCACATAGCCGCCGTCGGCGTAGGAGGTGCAGTAGATGTAGCGCGATCCGTCGGTGGCGAGCCGCCGGTTGTTGGGAATGTCCTCGGTGGCGGCCACGGCGCGCCCGTCGGGGCGGACATACTGTATGATGTTCGACCAGTTCACCGACACGGCTATGAGCGTGTCGTTGACGAGGATGATGTCGTTGCCCGTGTCGCCGAGGTGCTGCCCGGGGTTGTTCTTCTGGAACCACTTGTCGGTCACGCGTCCGCTGTCCACGAGGGCTATGCAGGAGTTGTCCATTCCCCACAGTCCCTCGCACAGCACGAGCAGTCTGTCGGCCGAGCGTGTGGGCGCGTCGTCGTGGCCGTATTCGGCAGGCTCCATTGAGCATGCGGCGAGCAGCGCGGCTGCGGCCATTGTCGTTATGGTTTTCTTGAGCATGGTTGCAGGTGTGTTAAAGGCTCCATCGTGCCGTGAACTTGAAGTTGCGGCCCGGCATGGGGTAGCGTTTCACCACCTCGTGGCGCGACCCCGTGAGGTTGTTGCACTCGGCGGTGATCTGCAGCGAGTGGCGGCCCAGGGCGAAGGTACGGTTGAGCTTCACGTCGACGGTGTACCACTCGGGCAGCAGGTCGTCGGTGTTGTTCGACACGAGCGCAAACCGCTGGCCGGTGTAGAGCATCGAGGCGCAGAGCGAGTAGCCGCAGTATGACGCGTCGGCAATGAGCGATGCCGAGTGCAGGGGCGAGTAGGGGATGTAGTTGCCGTATTCGGGGTCGGCGGGAGCGGAGCGGTCGCGGTCGGACTGGCAGGTGTAGTTGGCGTTGGTGGAGAGGGCGAACTTGCCCCACTGGCGGTCGTATCCGGCCGAGAGCGAGAGCCCGTACGACTTCACGCGCCCGAAGTTTACCATCGACCATCGGAACTGGCACTTCATGGGTATGGCCACTATCTTGTCTTCTATGTCGTTGTAGTAGATGTCGGCGGCGGCATGCAGGTGGCTGTCGCGGTAGTCGGCCCCCAAGTCCCACTGCGTGGTGTATTCGGGGCGCAGCTGGGCGTTGCCCACAAGCGTGTAGTAGAGGTCGTTGAGCGTGGGTGCGCGGAAGATGCGCTTGTTGAATGCCCGCACCACTACGCGCCCCGTCTTGTACGACGCGGTGAGCATGGGCGTGAAGCGGCTGAGCGGTTCGGCCCCGCCGCGCGTGTGGTCGGCGATGTGGGTGTAGAGCAGGGCGGCGTTGGCCTCGAAGCCGCGCCACGACACTATGGCCGAGAGGAGCGACTTGGAGTCGGTGCGGTAGACGTAGCTGAAGCGGTAGACGTTGCAGTTGAGGTCGCTCCAGCGCAGGTCGGTGCTTGCCGTGAGCGATAGCCACCCGGTGTTCCACGACGCTGCCACGGAGCCGTAGATGTCCTGCTGCGTGTAGTGGTTGTCGCAGTGCATGGTGGCCGCGTTGGTGGATGGGTCTTGCAGGTAGCGCAGCCAGTCGAGCGAGTATTTCAGGTTGGCGCGCAGTCCGAACTGCCGCCACAGGTTCTTGTAGGAAGCCTGGGCAAAGAAATTGCGGTCCCACTGGCGGTCGGTGGAGTCCCACTGGTCGCTCAGCCGCCTCACCACGGGGCCTGGCAGGCCGCGCTCCGATGAGTAGAAATAGACGTGGGCCGACAGCCCCTTGTGGAAGGCGGCGGCTTCGGCGCGGAAGAAGGTGATGTCGGAGTTGTGGCGTGTGCCCACGGTGTCTTCGGAGGCGGAGCGGAAACGGAACCGGTAGTTGCCCTTGGAGTGCTGCCATTCGGCATCGGCAAAGAACGCGTTCTTGAGCGAGAAGTAAGCCTTCAACTTGTTGAGCCCGAACGAGCCGTTGCCGTATTCCACGCTGGCCGTGGTGGCAAGCGGACGGCGTGTCTGCATGTAGACGGTGGCCGCCGAGGCATATTCCGAAGCCGACTGCAGCCGCTCGTTGCGGTTGGAGTTGTAGAGCGACACCGACTCCATGTTCGTCAGCGAGTATTTGCCGAGGTCAACCTGCCCGTTCTGGGCGTTGGTTATCCTTATGCCGTCGAGATAAACGCCCACATGCTGCGACCCGAGCGAGCGCACGTTCACCGTCTTCAGTCCGCCCAGTCCGCCGTAGTCCTTTATCTGCACGCCCGAGAAGTATTTCAGCGCGTCGGCCACCGACGAGGTGGCAAGGTCGGCCAGGGCCTTGCCCGAGATTGTCTGGCTCGGCGTGAGGTAGTGCTGCCGTTCGCCCACAACCGCCACGTCGGCCAGAGTGTGCACCGAGTCGGTCATGGCAGGGCGCGCCGTCTGGGCGCGCAGCGGCGTTGCGGCGGCGAAGGCTGTGGCCATCAGTGTGGCCGTGATGGGTGTTGTCTTCATAAAAACGCATAATGGGTGGCGGCACGCAGGCACGCGCCACCACCCGGTCAGTGTGTATATAGGATAGGGAACGTCCCTTTTCCGTGTGCTTATCTGCGCACCAGTGTCTTGCGCGTTGTGCCGTCGCTCATCTTCACGATGTTCACTCCGGCCTTCGGTGCGGCAAGGCGCGTGCCGTCGGCGGCGTAGCGTGCCGTCTCGGTGGCGTTGCTGCTGTCGGCGGCAGAGCTTATGCCGTCGGTGGGCGTGACGTTAACTTTCACGCGTGCGGTGGTGGTTATGCCGTTGGAGTTGTATTTCAGCTTGAGGCTGGTTGTGCCCGACTTCACTCCCTCTACCACGAGGCTGCCGCCGCGCACGGTGGCCGTTGCCACGCTTTCGTCGGCCACGCTCTCCACGGTCTTCACCACTGCGGCGGCGAGGTTGTCGTCGTCGGCGACGGTGTTGAGCAGGTCAACGGTGAGGGTGCTGCCCTCGCCCACGGTAATTTCCTCGGGGGCGGAGGCCACGGGGTCGCTCGTGTCGGGGAAAACGAACATTCCCGGGAACCAGTAGTTGCGGCCCTCGTCCTCCATGGGGTAGTTGGCCACGGCGTTGCCGTCGGCATCATACTTGCGCACGGTGTATTCGGCCTTGCCGAAGGTCTTGAAGAGCGAGGTGTAGAGCAGGTCGGTAACGGGGTCTACGCGGAAGCTGCATCCGTAGATGTGCCACCCGTCGGGGTCGGAGCCGAGGTCGATCACTTTGGTGAACGTGCCCTCGTCGATGTCGTAGCGGAACACCACGTCGTTGCCGAACCATCCCGAGGCGTAGGTCCAGAAGAGCGAGTTGCGCTGTGCGCTGGCGCAGAAGCCGTCGGGAGTCCAGGCATACCACGACTGCGACGGGGCGTTGACGCCGGTGGGCAGTTCTATGGCAGTGAGCGTGAATGTCTCGGTGTCAACGCGCGAGATGCCGTCGGTGGTGCTCACCCAGAGCGATCCGTCCTTGGCAATGGCTATGCTTCCGAGCCCCTCGCAGGCTATTCGCTCCACGATGCGGTCGGTGGCGGGGTCGATCACGAGCAGTCCGTCGCTCTGCGTGGCGGCGTAAACATAGTCGTTGAGGCGCACCATGGATCCGCAGCTGCCGTCGGATGTCCAGGCATTGCCGGCCTCGTCGGCCACGGGCGAGAGCACGGTCATGCGGTCGAGGTCGAGCACATAAATGCCCGTCTGGGTGCTGACGTAGCCCTTGTGTTCGTCTACTCCCACGAAGGCATGCCCGTCGTTGTTGGCGCGCGACGCGTCGATGTCGGCTATCTGCTTGATTTTGCAGAGCGAGTTGGCGTCGCATATCGTTATGCGTCCGCCCTCGTTTTCGGCGTTTCCGTCCTTGGCCTGCTTGGCTATGGCATAGAAACGGTTGCCGTAGAACGTGCCGTAGCATGCCGTGGCACCAACGTCGGTCAGATGGTCGTAGGACCACTGTCCGTCGGTGGACACGAAGTTTACCGCGGAGTTGCGGTGGCTGAACCAGTCTTCGTTCACCACAAACGCTCCCTGCGTGAGGTCGAGGCATGCCGGAAGGTAGTTGAAGTCGCCGTCATATTCGTTGGCATCGCCCGTGAACGAGCTCCACACCCACGCGTCTACGCATCCGTCGGTGAGCTTGCGGCCCGATGCTCCCACCGGTGAGAAGCCCAGCTGGTCGGTGGCGTTGTCGGCCAGCCAGTAGCTCCAGTAGCCCGAATACCAACCGGCGTTCCATGCGTCGTCGGCATCGGCGGCTGTGTAGTCGTCGAAACCGTAGCCGTCGCCCGTCTCGATGATGCCGTTGCGCGGATACTGCGTCTTGCCGTCGGGGTCGGCCACGGCCACCAGAGCGTCGCCGTCGGTGTCATATCCGTAGCCGCCTATGGCCGAACCGTAGGCAGTGCCGCTCTGCTTGATGAGGTAGAACGAGGGGTCGGCCTTGGCCACGGCGTTGAGAAGGTCTTCGCCGGTGGGCTCCTCGCCGTCGTTCCATCGGTAGCCCCACACGAGGGTCTTGCCCGAGTTCTGCGTGCCCTCCCACTTTATGGCGAGTGCGGCGCGGTTGTTGCCCGACCCGGCCCAACGCTGTATCTTGTCGAAGTCGATGCCGGTGGAGGTGAGTGCTGCGGCGCGCAGAACCTTGGCGGCTGCCGCCTTCGACATCTGGCGTGGCACTCCCTGTGTGCGGAGTGTGGTTTGTGCCGCTGCCGTGAGGCCCAGGATCAGCGCGAGGGCGAGCAGCGTGAGGTTTCTTTTGAGTTTCATGCTTTTTATGTTTTGAAAATAGTGTGTCGGGCGCGGCGCACACTCCGGCGGCAGCCGATGGCTTAGGGGCGCGGCATGCGGGCACGGCCCGTGGCTGTGCTTGTGTCGCTTTGCGTGGCGTGTGCGGTGTTGTCTGTCCGTTCATGGCCCTCTCCACGGGGCACCGGCGAACGGCTCTTGCAGCTACGGCAGGTCTTCTGACTCGCCGCCCGGACACGAACGCCTTCCCGTGCATGCAGTGCATAGCCAGTGGCTTCGTTGTTCGTGCCCCGATAAGGGCGGCTCACAGCAGCGGGACTGTCGGCGACTTTCACACCGTTCCCTTTTAATCGCGCCCCTCGGCGCGAACCGTTGCGGGTGCAAAGTTACACATTTTTCTGCATAAAGGGTTGAAAAAGTGGCTTTTTGTGGCGTGCAGTGCCGCCGTGCAGGATATTTTTCATAACTTTGCCACATGCCGCCGCGCCTCAGGGCGGGGCGGCAATGAAACGTAGAAAAACCTTTTTCCTGACATGAAAATTTACTTCAACCACAAGGAAGAACTATGGAACTCGTGGTCGCACGGCGCGGGCATAATCGTTGGTCTGGCCGTGGGCACGGCACTGCTCGTGTGGTGCGGATGGGCACGCAACGGATGGGCCACGGCCGGCGTGGTGCTTTATCTGTTCGGAATGCTCAGCTCTTATGTGGCGAGCACCGTCTACCACGCCCTCTCGGCATGGTCGCCGCTGAAGCAGAAACTGCGCCGCTGGGACCATGCGGCCATTTACTGGCACATAGCCGGAAGCTACTCGCCCATAACGCTCGTGGCACTGCGCGACTACGGCTACTGGGGATGGGCCTTGTTTGGCTTCATCTGGACGGCGGCAATAGCCGGGACGGTGAAGAGCTTTGCCAGTCTCAAAGGCCACAGCATAGTGGAAACGGCGTGTTTCGTGGCCATGGGACTGAGCATTCTCGTTGCCTTCGGGCCGCTCACCCACTGCGTCGACGCGTCGGCCATAGCGTGGATAGTGGCCGAGGGCGTGAGCTACATCACCGGAGCGGTGTTCTACTGTCTCAACAAGCGGCGTTTCATGCACACCGTGTTCCACTTCTTCGTGCTCCTGGGCAGCATCTGCCACATCGTGGCCGTGTGGGACATTCTCATGCGCTACCTCTGACCCCGGCGCAAATGGCGGCCTGCCATCAATGCGCTTCGAGCCAGTTTGCGCCCCACCCGGAGTCGGCAAGCAGCGGCACGTTGAGCTGGCAGGCCTGCTGCATCTCCTCAAGCACAATGCTTTCAACCTTTTCCTTTTCGTCGGGCAGCACCGAGAAGTTGAGTTCGTCGTGCACCTGCAGTATCATCTTCGATTGCAGGTGCTCGCGTGCGAAACGCTGGTGTATGCGCACCATGGCTATCTTTATGATGTCGGCTGCCGAACCCTGTATGGGGGCGTTGACGGCGTTGCGCTCGGCAAAGCCGCGCACCGTGGCGTTGTGCGACGTTATGTCGGGCAGGTAGCGGCGGCGGTGGAACATGGTTTCGGCGTAGCCGCGCTCGCGCACAAGCTGCTTGGCGCGTTCCATGTAGTCGCGCACGCCGGGGAACGTGTCGAAGTAGCCGTCGATGAGCTGCCTTGCCTCGTCGCGCGGGATGTCGAGGCGTTCGGCAAGACCGAACACCGTTATGCCGTAGATGATGCCGAAATTGGCGCGCTTGGCCTTGGTGCGCTCGTCGCGCGACACGCCGTCGAGCGGCTTCTTGTATATGCGTGCCGCCGTGGAGGTGTGTATGTCGTGGCCCTCGCGGAACGCCTCTATCATGTTCGCGTCGCCCGAGAGGTGGGCCATCACGCGCAGTTCAATCTGCGAGTAGTCGGCCGAGAAGAACAGGCACCCTTCTTCGGGCACGAAGCAGCGGCGTATCTCCTTGCCGTCGTCGCCGCGCACGGGGATGTTCTGCAGGTTGGGGTCCGACGAGGAGAGCCGACCCGTGGCCGTGACGGTCTGGTTGAACGACGTGTGTATGTGCCCCGTGCGTGGGTTGACGAGCTTGGGCAGAGCGTCGACATAGGTGCCGAGCAACTTCTTAAGGCCGCGGTGGGCAAGTATGCGGTCAACTATCGGACTCTTTGATCGCAGCTGCTGCAGCACCTCTTCCGACGTGACATACTGCCCGGTGCGCGTCTTCTTGGGCTTTTCCACTATCTTCATCTTGCCGAACAGCACCTCGCCCACCTGGCGGGGCGACGCTATGTTGAACTCGTGCCCGGCCAGACTGTATATCTCATGCTCCATGGCCGACAGACGGGCGGTGAGCGTGCGCGACGTTTCGGCCAGCGCTTCGGTGTCGAGGCGCACGCCCGTTGTCTCAAGGTCGGCGAGCACCTCCACGAGAGGCATCTCTATGTCGTAGAACAGGCTCTCGGCGTTTTTCTCGCTGAGCATGGGCCGCAGCACGTTGTAGAGGCGCAGAGTCACGTCGGCATCCTCGGCCGCATAGTCGCACACAAGCGCGGGGTCGATGTCGCGCATGCTTTTCTGGTTCTTTCCCTTCGGCCCTATGAGCTGGTCGATGTGTATGGTGGTGTAGCCGAGAAGCACTTCGGCAAGGTAGTCCATGTTGTGCTTGAGCTCGGGCTGGAGCACATAGTGGGCTATCATGGTGTCGAACATGGGAGCGGCAAGGCGCACGCCGTAGCGCATGAGCACCTCCATGTCGTATTTTATGTTCTGCCCTATTTTCAGGATTTTGCCGCTTTCGTATGCGGGTTTGAATATGTTGACAATCGTTAAGGCTTTTTCACGGTCGGCAGGAACGGGCACATAAAATGCCTTTCCTTCTTCGGTGGCGAAGCTCAAACCCACCAATTCGGCATCGATAGCATCGGTTGAAGTGGTCTCGGTGTCCAGACTGAGAATTGGTTGTGTCAAAAAAAAGTCAAGAAGTGTGCGTGCTTCTTCTTCTGTTTCAATGAGTTTGTATTCGTGCGGAGTGTTTTCTATGCTCTGAGAATGCTTGTTTTCGGCATTTTCCTGCCCGTCGGGCGCATTTTCCGAAAACAAATCGAGCTGCTGATTAACCTTTTTTACAGTTTGTTTTTCTTTGTTCAATATTTTGTCGGCAAGGCTCTTGAACTCCAGTTCGGCGAAGATTTCAGTCAGCCGCGCGGCATCGGGTTGGGTGATGCGCAGTGCGTCGAGGTCGAGCTCCACGGGAACGTCGGTGCGTATGGTGGCGAGGAATTTCGACATGCGTATGTCGTCAACAGCCTGCTCCACCTTTTCGCGCTGCTTGCCCTTGAGCCTCTCGGTGCCGGCGAGCAGAGCTTCTACCGAACCGAACTCGCCTATGAGCTTCGCCGCCGTCTTGGGGCCTATGCCGGGGCAGCCGGGAAAGTTGTCGGCAGAGTCGCCCATGAGCGCGAGCAGGTCGATTACCTGGCGCGGCGAACTGATGCCGTATTTCTCGCACACCTCTGCCGGGCCCAGCACCTCGTAGCCTCCGCCGTGGCGCGGACGGTAGATTGACACGTTGTCGCTCACGAGCTGGCCGTAGTCCTTGTCGGGGGTGAGCATGAATGTGCGCATGCCTGCCTCCCCGGCCTTGGCGGCAAGGGTGCCTATCACGTCGTCGGCCTCGAAGCCGTCGGCCTGGAGCGCCGGGATGTGCATGGCCGCTATGATTTCTTTTATTATGGGCACCGAGAGCCTGATGTCCTCGGGTGTCTCCTCGCGTTGCGCCTTGTAGGCCGGAAACGCCTCGTCGCGGAACGTGCGCCCGTGGTCGAAGGCCACGCCTATGTGGGTGGGCTGCTCCTTGGTGATGATTTCGTTGAGCGTGTTTACAAACCCCATCACCGCCGAGGTGTTGAGGCCCTTGGAGTTGATGCGGGGATTTTTTATGAACGCGTAGTAGGCCCTGTAGATGAGGGCATAGGCGTCGATGAGGAAAAGTTTGTCCATAACGGTGTTGTGTGGTGCCGTGCCTTGCGCGGCGGCACAAGGTGTAAGGCGGCAGGGTTTATTTATTCTTATTTGCCGTAAAATTACTAAAAATATGTCAGTAGTCCCGATAAAATCATTAATTTTGTGCTAAATAACAGAAAGCAATGGACTACCTGTCAATCATCAAGACTCCCATCGAGGCCGAACTCGAAGGCTTCACAGAGCTTTTCAACCGATCGCTGTCGCACGAAGACGGCATGCTCGGCAGCGCGCTCGAGCACATCAGGCGCCGCACGGGCAAGCGCATGCGCCCCATGCTCATACTGCTTGCCGCCAAGAACTACGGCGACGTGACCGACGTGGCGCAGAATGCCGCCGTGGGGCTCGAACTGCTGCACACGGCATCGCTCGTGCACGACGACGTGGTTGACGAGAGCGAGGAGCGCAGGGGGCAGGCTTCGGTCAACGCAACCTACGACAACAAGGTGGCAGTGTTGGTGGGCGACTACATCCTTTCCACCGCCCTTCTGTGCGTGTCGCGCACACATTCGGAGCGCATAGTCACCTATCTGGCCGAACTGGGGCGCACGCTCAGCGACGGCGAGATACTGCAGCTCGCCAACATAGGGCGGCGCGACATTTCGGAGCAGGTATACTACGACGTGATAAAGCAGAAGACGGCGGCTCTCTTCGAGGCTTGCGCCGGAATAGGGGCACTCTCGGCAGGCGCGCCGGAGCAGGAGGTGGAGGCCGCGAAACGCTTCGGACAGAACCTCGGCATAATATTCCAGATACGCGACGACATCTTCGACTACTACGACTCGCACCGGATAGGCAAGCCCACGGGCAACGACATGGCCGAGGGAAAGCTCACCCTCCCCGTGATTTACGCCCTCAACAACGGCGGCGACAACGACATGCTGCAGCTGGCCTACAAGGTGAAAGACCGCACCGTGACGCACGACGAGGTGGCGCAGCTCGTGGAATACACCAAGAGCCAGGGCGGCATAGAGTATGCCGAGAAGCGCATGTGGGAGTTTCACGGGCAGGCAATGGACTACATCGAAGGCCATGTGCACGACGAAGCAATACGCCGCAGCCTCACGGCCTATCTCGACTATGTGATACGCCGCGACATGTAAGGCCGCCGTCGGCAACCTGCATGATGCAAAGCGGGGCACAACCCATGAAAGGTTGTGCCCCGCTTTGTTTGTATATGCACGGTGAAACCGCGCTTTTTCATGCCGCCTGTGCGGTGGAATGGGCGTTTTCTGCCGCCGTCACTTCACCGTTACCTTCTTGGCCGAAGATCCCTGGCGCACTATGTAGATGCCCTTGCCGAGCTTCTCTGTGGATGTGCCCACGCGGCATCCGCCAAGGGTGTACACCGCAGCGTCGCCACCGGCGTGCTTGAATGTGGCCGTGCCTATGCCTGCCGCAACGTCGGTGTAGGCCGAATAAACCGTCTTCGACATGAGCGTGTAAGGCTCTCCGTCGGCTTCCCACTCGCTTGTCACCACCTCGGCCACACGGCCGTTGTCGTAGGTGTAGTCGTAGGTGTAGCCCTCGCGGGTTGACATCTTGTCGGCCGACGAACCCGACTCCACGAGCGCAGCGGTGCGGTCGCCATGCTGGTTGCACGTTATGGTCTGGCGTTCGTAGGTGTTGCCATCCTGCGATTTTGTCACCGAGTTTGACACGCAGCTTCCGTATTCGTCGGTGTACGTCATGTCATACTGCACCGACACAACCGTCATGTACATGTATTTCATGGTCATTGTCTGCTGGAAGCCGTTGTCTGTGTAGGTGCCGGTGAACGTTCCGTTGAGCGTGATGCCGTTCATGGAGAGCGTGATGTCGGCAGATGTCATCTTGCCCGCAACCTCGCCGGTGAGTCCCAGATCGTCGCCGTCGGTGTCGTTGAGCAGCGAGAAGATGCTTTCATAGTCGTAGTCGTGCCACTTTATGTTGGCCAGAGTGGCTGAGAAACTGCCGTCGCTGTCGCCGTATTGCGTGACAGAGAGTTCGCACGCCTTGCCTTCGCTGTCGTATTTCATGGTCATAACGAAGCTTTCCTGGTCATACTCGTCGGCAGCGCCGTCGTATTCGGCCACGCGCGTTATCCTTCCTTCGCTGTCGTGCGTCACCTCGCGGCGCAAGGTTACGCTCGGTGTACCCCATGCCGACGCGGCATCGGTGCGTGTGCTCACGGTGGTCAGCGTGGTGTAGGAGGGCAGCAGTGCGTCGTAGGTGTTGGTGGTGAGCGTGCCGCTGCCGTCGGCTGCCGTGGCCTCGTCGGTGAGCATGCAGCCGGCGGCGTTGTAGGTGAAGGTGTGGTCGTACTGTTTTATCCAGCCGTCGGTGTCATACTCGTATACCGACGACTTGCCGGCCCTCCACACGCTGCCGTCGGCGGCGGCCCTGGCTGCTGCCTTTGCAAGGTCGGGCATAAGCACGTTCTTTACTGTTGCTGCGGCGCGGCGCACCGTTTCGGCACTCTGTGCCTGTGAAGCCGACGGCACTGCGAGGAGCGCGGCGGCCATGAACGGGTAGAATTTCTTCATGTTTTATGTGTTGTTTTGTTGTTGTAATGTGCTTTTGCATGCCGCTCTGCAGCGGCACGGGTGTCGCGGCAGGGCGGTGAAATGGGGTTTTTCGGGCGCGTGCGGTGCATCGCGCCGCGATGAAATGGGCGTTTTTTTGTCAGAAGAACTTTATCTGCTCGCCCTTCAGTTCGCTGAGCAGCATGTTGGCAAGGCGGCTTGTGCCCAGGCGGAACCACTTGTTGGTGAGCCATTTCTCGCCCAGCACCTCCTTGACGATGGTGTAGTAAATCACGGCATCCATTACCGAGTTGATGCCTCCGGCGGGCTTGAAGCCTATCTGAATGCCCGTTTCGTCGTAGTATTCCTTGATGGCCTGGCACATCACATAGGCGGCCTCGGGCGTGGCAGCCGGTTCGAGTTTGCCGGTGGATGTCTTGATGTAGTCGGCTCCGGCATACATGGCCAGAATGGAGGCGGTCTTTATGTTTGTGGCCGTCTTGAGGCATCCCGTTTCGAGAATCACCTTCATGGGAGCCTCGCCGCATGCGGCTTTCAGTTCGGAAATGTCGTCGGCCACGCCCTCGTAGTCGCCCGAGAGAAACTTGCCCACGGGCATCACGATGTCTATTTCGGTGGCTCCGTCGGCCACGGCGAGCGACGTCTCGGCAATCTTCACCTCGATGCGCGCCTGCGACGACGGGAACGAACCCGACACGCAGGCTATCTCCACGCCGTCAACCTCGAGCGATTCGGCAACGGTCTGGGCGAAGCAGGGGTAGACACATATCGTGGCCACATGCGGAAGGTCGGGAAACTGGTTGTCGAACTCGTTGACGCGCTCGGTGAACGCGAGTATGCTTGTGTCGGAGTCGGTGGTTTTGAGCGATGTCAGCTCGATGCTGCCGAAGAGGAAACGCTTCACTTCGGGTGTGTCGTTGAGGTGCGCCTTCTCGGCTATGAGTGTGCGCACGGCTTCGCGCACGGCGTTGTCGTCGGTGTCGAGAGTGTATTTGGCGAGTGCCTCCTCGTATTTGCTTGCACGCTGCGTGGCGTTGCTGTCCTGCTGCTGGGCGCGGACTTGGTCGTTGATTGTTCCCATATAGATAGTTGTATTAAGTTCGGTTGTAATTGCAGTATGGCTTGCAGGGCGTTGCGGTCATGCCGTATGGCCGTCGCCGCCGCTTTGCGTGCCGCCGTTGGCGGGGCTTGCTAGCTTTGGGTTGTTGAGGTGGCGCGTGCTGTCGCGGGCGGTCTTCTTGTCCATGTTGCGGCGCAGAGCGTCGCTCAGGTCAACGCCTGTCTGGTTGGCAAGGCACAGGAGCACCCACAGCACGTCGGCCATTTCGTCGGCTAGGTTGAGGTTCTCGCCCTCCTTGGCGCTCTGGTCGCCGTAGCGGCGCACCATTATGCGCGCCAGCTCGCCCACTTCCTCGGTGAGGCACGCCATGTTGCTCAGCTCAGAAAAATAGCGCACTCCGTAGGTCTTCACCAGTTGTCCACCATGAGCTGCGCTTGGGCTATGGTGATATTGTTGTCTTTCTGCATGTGTCGGCTTGTGGTTGTTGTTGTAATGGTGCAGGGGCTTGCTTGCGGCGAGTGGGGCGGTGCGGCGCAAGCAGCGCTCATTCGCGGTTTTTGGTGTCCATGCAAATGGTCACGGGGCCGTCGTTTTCAAGCTCCACCTGCATGTCGGCCCCGAACTCGCCCGTGCCCACCTCGCGGCCAATGGCCTCGCTCAGGCGGCGGCAGAAAAGCTCGTAGAGCGGAATGGAAATCTCGTGCCGCGCGGCGCGCAGCCACGACGGGCGGTTGCCTTTCTTGTAGGAGGCGAAGAGCGTGAACTGGCTCACCACGAGGGCTTCGCCCGCAACGTCGAGAATGGAACGGTTCATCACGCCGCCGTCGTCGTCGAACACGCGCAGACCGGCCACCTTGCGCACGAGCCACTCCACGTCGTCGGGGCCGTCGGCGGCCTCCACGCCGAGCAGGATGAGGTAGCCCTGGCCTATGGCCGACTTCTCTCTGCCCCCTATGCTCACTCTGGCGTGCGTGACGCGTTGTATTACTGCTCTCATGTTTATCAGGTGTTTTGTGTGTAACCAAGCACAAAGTTAGGCAAATAACCCGACAAACACAAGCGAAACCGTGCCCAAACTTACCCAGTGCACACATATTTGCGCTATTTTGCACACGGCGGCATTTTTTTAGATAGTTTTTCTTTGGCATACGATAAATATTTCTTATTTTTGCAAAAATGGATCGTGCGGAGTGTCGCACGACGCATTCTCATAAGAAAATAATGACTTTGAAGGCCGGCTGGCAAAGCCGCGTTACGGCATCTGCAACACCGCACCGCGAGCTGCGGGTAGGGCCAAGCGGCAAGGCAATGCACAGAGCTGCACGCAATTGCGGCACCCGGGTGCTGCCGGCTGAACTGACTGACTTTTAGTTTTTAGTATAATTTGATATAAGGATTGGCTTGTCGGCACCCGTGAAGGGCAGAGGCAGGCATTTTTGGAGATTTTATTAATCTTCTCTGTGTGTGCGCTTAGATCGTGAGGTCGCAGCGCATTTTTTTATGCCCATTTCTTTGCGGTTTGCAAATAAATTGTTATTTTTGCCACATGACTGCCGCCCATGCGTTGAAGGTATGGTGTGAAAATGACCCGATGGAGGGATGATAAAGCGGCAAAATGTAATCGGAAAGCCTTAAAAACTTACAAACGACAACAACAAGCGGTTGAATTATGTTTATTTCAAATAGGTACATGCCCCCCTGTATAGGGCTTGATGCCTGTGGGTTGTCGTGTGTCTGTGGCGTGCTGAGAGGCAGTCGTGACATGTGCCGTGCTACGGATTGAAAGTCTTAATCAGGAAAAGAATAAAAGTTCAAGTTATTTTTCTACACGTGAGTGTACATGTTTTTTCTCAAAATTAGTTTAATTATCAATTGTTTCCACGAAAGTGGAAGAAATTTATTAGTTCATTTTCGAAGGTGAGGCAGTTGCGAAACTGTCTCATTTTTTTTGCTTGTTTTCGGAAAGACCATTCCGACCCCCGGATAGCGTGGGGGTAGTGTTCCCCGGACAGCAATAGTTTAAAATTGACCAACGCGCGAGACCATTGCCATCCCTGACAAGGGCGTGACGACCGTAGCCCAGGGTTAAGATGCAACGCAGTGACATCTGTAACCCCGGGTTCCAAGGTTTGTAATGACGGCTGGCCTGAAAGGTCAGCACAATGGCAATAAGGAAGCGTTACTAGTGGTGCTGACCTTACAGGCCAGACCTTCATTCGTCGTTTTAGACCCAGGGTTACACCGTTTGCAGGCGCAAACGGCTCACCCTAGGCTACGAACGTTGCGCCCCTCTGTGGCTAAGGGTTGGTTTATGGGTTTTGCACGTTTTATAATAGCAAAATCCATTTAGATTTTGAACATCATGCCCTCCGGGCCTGACAATGCTCTCGCCTTTTTCCCGATTTTGAGAGCCTTGCATTCTTTGCCTTTGGCCCGATTTGCTCTCGGTGAAGCATTTGCCGGATACCGATGAATGGATATTCTATCGGCTGAGAATGCCCGTGCAGCGCGTGGGGAAATGTTCGGCACGGAATTTCGGCATTCTCACGGCAGTTTGCTTTAAACATGATAATGTATTGATATGAAATATGTTACGCGTTTGTGGATGTGCCGTATGGATTTTTTCCGTTTGTAGTGTCGTTGCAAGTAAGGCTTGTTTGTGCTGCGAGTAAGCCTTGTTTGCATTTCGGGTTGTGCTGAAAAGTGCGGCGACAAAGGCTTTGTTGCCGCACGGGGAAGCCTTTGTCGTGCCCCGGTGGGCAGTTTTCTGCGCAGAAAACTGGACAAAATCGCCACGGAACGCCCCGCTCGCGCCTTTGCGCGCGTCTGAAACGCGGGTTGCCGATGTCAAAAATTTTTACCGAAACGGCACGTTTTTTCTTCTTCGGCAACCCTTTCTGGGGCATGCAGAATGGTGCGAATCCGAAAACCATGAGGCCGGATTTGGTCTGCGAAAATAGCCTCACGCATTGCCCCCAGCTGCCGTTGCCTCGCCGTGCTGCGCCCTGAAATGCGCGGCAAGCAGCTTTGCTTTTGCCGAGCCCACCGCTTCGGCAAGCTCGGCTTCGGTGGCCTCGGCCATGCGTTTCACGCTCTTGAAACGCTTGAAAAGGGCCTCGCGCGAGGCCGGTCCAATGCCTTTTATGTCGTCGAGCTTGCTGTGCAGGGCGTGGCGCGAGCGTTTGTCGCGATGGAATGTTATGGCAAAGCGGTGCACCTCGTCCTGCAGGTGCGTGAGCACGCGGAACAGTTCGCTGTCGGGTTTCATCCCCACCACCTGCGGCGGATAGCCGAAGAGCAGTTCGCTGGTGCGGTGACGGTCGTCCTTGGCCAGTCCGGCAATGGCTATGTCGAGGTGCAGTTCGCCCACGACCACCTCGCGCACCACCGACATCTGCCCTTTTCCGCCGTCGGTGACGATGAGGTCGGGCAGCGGAGTCTGCTCGTCTATCATGCGCTGGTAGCGTCGGCGCACCACTTCCTGCATCGACGCGTAGTCGTCAGGACCGCTCACCGTGCGTATGATGTAGTGCCGGTAGTCTTTTTTCGACGGTTTCATGCCCTTGAACACCACGCATGCCGCCACTGCATCAGATCCCGATATGTTGGAGTTGTCGAAGCATTCAATGGTATAAGGCAGTTTTTCGAGGTGCAGTTTCTGTTGCAGTTCGCGCATGAGTCGCGTGTTTTTCTGCTCGGGATTGAGCTTTTCGGCCTGTTTCATGCGGTCGAAACGGTATTGCCGGCAGTTCATCTCCGACAGTTCGATCAGCCGTTTCTTGTCGCCGCGCTGCGGCACGAAAAACGCCGCGTCGTTGAGTTGCCACTCCATTTCGCGCGGCACTATTATCTCGCGTGCCTTGCTGCCGAAGCGTGCGCGTATCTCCGGTATGGCGGTTATGAGCAGGTCGGCGTCGGTTTCATCGAGCTTGCGCCGGTATTCAAACGTGAAGCTCTGGTTCACCGCGCCGTTGCGCACGTGCATGTAGTTGATGTAGGCCGTGCCGGTGGCCTCGTCGTCGAGAATGGAGAACACGTCCACGTCGGCCACGGTGTGGCTCACCACCTCGCTTTTTGCGCAATATCCGTCGATGAGCATGTATTTCTGCTTTAGCTCCTCGGCCTCCTCGAACCGCAATTCGGCGGCTTTCTGCTGCATTTCGGCGTAGATTTCGCGGCAAATGTCGCGCGTGTTGCCCCTGAGAATCTCGCGTGCCTGGGCTATGCACGCGCGGTAGTCGCCGATGCTCTGCGCCCCTGTGCATGGTGCACCGCAGCGGTGCATGTGATATTCGAGGCACGGTTTGTAGCGTCCTTCGGCAATGCCTTCGGGCGTAATCACGGTGCGGCAGGTGCGCGGGCGGTAGAGTTTTCTTATGAGGTCGAGCACGGCCTGCATGCTTGCCGCGTGGGAGAACGGGCCGAAATAGGTGCCGCCGCGCCGGTCGATTTGCCTTGTCTTGAAGATGCGCGGCAGAAACTCGTTGGTGATGCAGATGCTGGGGTAGGTCTTTCCGTCTTTGAGGAGCACGTTGTAGCGCGGGTTGTATTTCTTTATAAGACTGTTTTCGAGCAGGAGCGCGTCTTCTTCGGTGTTCACCACGGTGTAGCTTATGTCCTCGATTTTCGACACAAGCACCTTGGTCTTGTATCGGTCTACCTCCTTGTGGAAATAGCTCGACACGCGCTGCTTGAGTCTTTTGGCCTTGCCTACATAAATAATGGTGTGCTGCGCGTCGTAGAACTGGTAGCTGCCCGGCTTGTCGGGCATGCTCAGCACGATGCTTTTAAGGCGTGCCAGACGCTTTTCGTTTTCCTCTCTGTTCATCGTTGGTTTTGCTTTAATAGTTGCTCGTAACTCGCTGGTGCGTTGGTTGTTGGCCGTTCAATGTTTCATGTGAAACATAATAAAGCCGTTTTCCTGTTCCACGCCGTGCCGTGTGCTGCCGTTAGAGTTTTACTTTAACACGTTTTTGGGCGGTTTCAGTCCGTCGGTCTTTCCCTGTGTTGTATTGCCGCACGACGTGGCCGGAGATGTGTCGGCGGTGCTTGCGCGGCGAAATTCCGCAAGTGGGGTAGGCGGCGGCAGACGTGCCGTGAAACAAAAAAGGCCGCGCTGTGTGGCGCGGCCTTTATGTGTGCGGTTTAGATTTCGAGTAGTGATGTAATCTCGATGTCATCGTCGAAACGCTCGCGCCCGTTCAGGTTCTCGTTGATGAGCTCGATGATGAAATTGCAGTAAACCTTCTTGGGGTTGAATTTCTTCACGAGGTTGCATGCTGCGCGCATTGTTCCGCCGGTGGCGAGCAGGTCGTCGTGCAGAAGCACCACGTCGTCGCTGGTTATGGCATCCTTGTGTATCTCGATGGTGTCCTTGCCGTATTCCTTGGCATAGCTTTCTTGGATTGTGTCGCAGGGCAGTTTTCCGGGTTTGCGGCAGAGCACCACGCCCGCATTGAGGCGCAGGGCGAGGGCCGACGACATGACGAAGCCGCGCGACTCTATGCCCACTATCTTGGTTATGCCCTTGTCTTTGTAAAGTTCATACATCTCGTCGGTAATCTCGCGAAGACATTCAGGGTTTTTGAATAGGGTGGTGACGTCGCGGAAATTGACTCCCTTCTTGGGCCAGTCTGGAATGCAACGCAAGTTGTCGAGCAATAATTTGTTGTTCATTGTCAGTTATTTAAAGTTTGTATGTTATTTCTTTTGTTTCACGTGAAACCTCTGCCGTGCAGATGTACGGTGCTGTTTGCCCTGCGCCCGGGGCAAGACTGCGCAAGCCCGGGGCAGACGTTGGCGCGCGGCATGATTATCTTTTCATAAGCACGAGCAGAACGTTGATGTCGCTGGGCGACACGCCCGGTATGCGGCTTGCCTGCCCGAGCGTCTCGGGATTGATGCGTTCGAGCTTCTGGCGGCCTTCGGTTGAAATCTCGTGCAGTTCAGAATATTTGAAGTGCCCCTTTATCTTGATGTCTTCAAGGCGGTGCATCTTGTCGGCGGCAATCTTTTCGCGCTCCACATATCCCTTGTACTTTATCTGTATTTCGGCCGACTCGGCAATCTCTTCACGTCGGTTCTGCGGAGCCGCCACGGCTTCGCGCAGTTCGGGCAGCACCTCGGCCAGCTTCTCAATCGTGAGCTGCGGGCGCGCAATGAGGTCGGCCACGGTGCAGCCGAAGCGCAGCGGGGTGGTGCCGAGAGCTTCGAGCGCGCCGTTGATATCGCGCGGTTTCACATGCGTTTCGTTGCAGAACTGCACGATGCGGTCGCGCCACTGGCGTTTTTCCTGCCACCAGTCGTAGCGCTGGCGCGTTGCCAATCCCATGCGGTAGGCGCGTTCGGTGAGCCGGTCGTCGGCATTGTCCTGCCGCAGCAGTATGCGGTATTCGGCGCGCGAGGTGAACATCCGGTAAGGTTCGTCAACCCCCTTCGTGGTCAAATCGTCCACGAGCACGCCTATGTAGCTCTCGTCGCGCTTCATCACGAGCGGTTGGCCGCCCGAGCAGTGCATTGCGGCGTTGGCTCCGGCAACAAGTCCCTGTCCGGCGGCCTCCTCGTAGCCGGTGGTGCCGTTCACCTGCCCGGCGAAGAAAAGTCCGCCTATAATCTTCGATTCGAGCGTGGGCAGCAGTTGGGTGGGGTCGAAATAGTCGTATTCTATGGCATATCCGGGTCGGTAGACGCGTATGTCGCGGAACGCCGGGATGTGTCGCAGCGCATCAATCTGCACGTCCATGGGCATCGACGAGGAGAATCCGTTGAGATACATCTCGTTGGTGTCCTCGCCCTCGGGTTCTAGGAAGAGCGGGTGCTGCTGCTTGTCGGGGAATGTCACGAGCTTCGTTTCTATCGAGGGGCAGTAGCGCGGCCCGGTGCTTTGTATCTGTCCGTTGTAGAGCGGCGAGTCGGCAATGCTGCGGCGCAGTGTCTCGTGCACCTCGGCGTTGGTGTAGGTGGTCCAGCAGGGCAGCTGGCGCAGTTTGCGTCCGGGTGTCATGTAGCTGAACGAGTGCGTGCCAGTGTCGCCGGGCTGCTCCTCCATGTCCTCGAAGTGCACGCTCCTGCGGTCGATGCGCACCGGGGTGCCCGTCTTCATGCGTGCCGAGGTTATGCCGTGGCACGTTATGCTTTCGGCGAAATGCAGCACCGCCGGTTCGGCGCAGCGTCCTCCCGGCACCTTGTGCCTTCCTATGTGCATGAGCCCGTTGAGGAATGTGCCGGCCGTCACCACGACGCTCCCGGCCCTGAACTCGGCTCCCCACACGGTTTCCACGCCCGCTGCCTTGCCGTCTTCTACGAGCAGCCGGCATGCCTCGTCCTGCCAGATGTCGAGGCCGGGGGTGCTGTCGAGCACGCGCCGCCACTCCCAAATGAACTTGCCGCGGTCGCACTGTGCGCGCGGACTCCACACTGCCGGGCCTTTGCCCATGTTGAGCATGCGGAACTGTATCGACGTGGCGTCGGTCACGGCACCCATGTGTCCGCCCAGGGCGTCCACCTCGCGCACTATCTGCCCCTTGGCTATGCCGCCCACGGCAGGGTTGCAGCTCATCTGGGCTATCTTGTTCATGTCCATCGTTATGAGGCACACGCGGGCACCGGCACGCGCCGCCGCTGCGGCGGCCTCGCATCCGGCGTGTCCGCCGCCTATGACAATGACGTCGTAAGTGAATTTCATTTACCGAAAAATTTTTGTCGCAAAATTAAAAAGAAAAAATGATTTTATACTTAAAATAGTTTGATTTATCACCAAAAATCAGTATTTTTGCACGCGGTTAAGGGGTAGGGCATACCTATTATAAAGTATGCCGCAAGCCCGTACCATGAAATGCTTAACTGCGGACATTATATCGGCAAAAAATAATCTTAACAGTTAATAAATTTAATTTCAATCATTTATGTGGTTAATCAACTCTTCTATCGGTAGAAAGGTAGTGATGTCGGTTACCGGCGTTGCGCTTATTCTATTCCTGACATTCCACATGTCAATGAACGTTGCGGCCCTCTTCTCTGGAGAAGCCTACAACATGATTTGTGAGTTTCTGGGCGCCAACTGGTACGCCGTAGTAGCAACAATGGGTCTTGCGGCTTTGGCCGTGATACACATCGTCTACGCTTTCTGGCTGACGATGCAGAACCGCGCAGCACGCGGAAGCGAGCGCTACGCCGTTTCGTCGCGTCCCGCCAAGGTGGAGTGGGCTTCGCAGAACATGCTCGTGCTGGGCATCATCGTGCTGCTTGGCCTTTTGCTGCACTTCTGGAACTTCTGGTACAACATGATGTTCGCCGAGCTCACCGGCATCTCGGTGCCCAACGACCCGGCCGACGGTTTCCAGTACATCCAGGACACGTTTGCCAACCCCGTCTACGTAGTTCTCTACATCGTGTGGCTCGTGGCTCTGTGGTTCCATCTCTCGCACGGCTTCTGGAGCGCAATGCAGACCTTCGGATGGAACGGCAAGGTGTGGTTCAACCGCTGGAAGGTGATTGGCGTGGCCTACAGCACGCTGCTCATGCTCGGATTCCTCGTCGTGGTGCTCGCCTTCGCGTTCGGATGCGCACCCAGCCTCGGCTGCTGCTAACTAACAACTCTAACTAAAAAATCATAATTCATACCGATTATGGCTAAACAAATAAACTCAAGAATCCCCGAAGGCCCAGTGGCCGAGAAGTGGACCAACTATAAAGCTCACCAGCGTCTGGTGAACCCCAAGAACAAACTGAAGCTCGATGTTATCGTCGTGGGCACCGGTCTGGCCGGAGCCAGCGCCGCCGCCAGCCTCGGCGAAATGGGTTTCCGCGTGCTTAACTTCTGCATCCAGGACTCTCCGCGCCGCGCCCACTCTATCGCAGCACAGGGCGGTATCAACGCCGCCAAGAACTACCAGAACGACGGCGACTCCGTTTACCGCCTCTTCTACGACACCGTTAAGGGCGGCGACTACCGTGCCCGCGAGTCAAACGTGTACCGCCTCGCCGAGGTGTCCAACGACATCATCGACCAGTGCGTGGCACAGGGCGTGCCCTTCGCACGCGAATACGGCGGCACACTCGCCAACCGCTCGTTCGGCGGAGCGCAGGTTTCGCGTACATTCTATGCCAAGGGACAGACCGGCCAGCAGCTCCTGCTCGGCGCCTACTCGGCCCTCTCGAAGCAGGTGCACGACGGACGCGTGCTGCTCTACACACGCTACGAAATGGAAGACGTGGTGATTGTTGACGGACGCGCACGCGGCATCATCGCCAAGAACCTCGTTACCGGCAAGCTCGAGCGCTTCTCTGCCAACGCCGTGGTTATAGCCACCGGCGGATACGGCAACACCTACTTCCTCTCCACCAACGCCATGGGCTGCAACTGCACCGCAGCCGTGCAGTGCTACCGCAAGGGCGCATACTTCGCAAACCCCTGCTATGTGCAGATTCACCCCACATGTATCCCCGTGCACGGCGACAACCAGTCGAAGCTCACGCTCATGTCGGAGTCGCTGCGCAACGACGGCCGCATCTGGGTGCCCAAGAACATCGAGGACGCCAAGGCTCTGCAGGCCGGAACAAAGAAGGGTTCTGACATTCCCGAGGAAGACCGCGACTACTATCTGGAGCGCCGCTACCCGGCATTCGGCAACCTCGTGCCCCGCGACGTGGCTTCGCGCGCCGCAAAGGAGCGTTGCGACAAGGGCTACGGAGTCAACAACACGGGTCTGGCAGTGTTCCTCGACTTCTCGGAGTCGATCAACCGCCTCGGCATCGACGTGATACGCCAGCGCTACGGCAACCTCTTCGACATGTACGAGGAGATTACCGACGTGAACCCGGGCGAACTTGCCAACGAGATAAACGGCGAGAAATACTACAACCCGATGATGATCTATCCCGCCATACACTACACCATGGGCGGTATCTGGGTTGACTACGAGCTCATGACGAGCGTAACCGGACTGTTCGCCATTGGCGAGTGCAACTTCTCCGACCACGGTGCCAACCGCCTCGGTGCTTCCGCACTCATGCAGGGCTTGGCCGACGGATACTTTGTGCTGCCCTACACCATACAGAACTACCTCGCCGACCAGGCAATCTGGCCGCACCTCTCAACCGACCTTCCCGAATTCGAGGAGGCAGAGAAGGGCGTTCAGGCCGAAATCGACCGCCTCATGGGCATCCACGGCAAGCGCAGCGTCGACTCAATCCACAAGGAGCTCGGCCACATCATGTGGGAGCATGTGGGCATGGGCCGCACCGCCGAGGGCCTGAAAGAGGGTCTTGAGCTCATCAAGAAGATACGCAAGGAGTTTGACACCAACCTCTTCATCCCCGGAGAGAAGGAAGGCTTGAACGTGGAGCTCGACAAGGCCATCCACCTGCGCGACTTCATCACCATGGGCGAACTCATCGCCTACGACGCACTCTCGCGCAACGAGTCGTGCGGCGGACACTTCCGTGAGGAGCACCAGACACCCGAGGGCGAGGCTCAGCGCGACGACGAGAACTACTTCTATGTGGGCTGCTGGGAGTATCAGGGCAGCGACGAGAAGGCACCCGAGCTCATCAAGGAGCCGCTCGAGTATGAGGCAATTAAAGTACAAACCAGAAACTATAAGAACTAAAAGATATGGCAAACATTTCATTCACACTGAAATACTGGCGTCAGAACGGTCCCAAGGCAAAGGGACACTTCGACACACGAGAGATGAAGGATATCCCCGACGACACTTCTTTCCTCGAAATGCTCGACATCCTCAACGAGCAACTCATTGAGGAAGGCCAGGAGCCGTTCGTATTCGACCACGACTGTCGTGAGGGCATCTGCGGAATGTGCTCGCTCTACATCAACGGCCATCCCCACGGACCCAACACCGGAGCCACAACCTGCCAGCTCTACATGCGCAAGTTCAACGACGGCGACGTGATTACTGTTGAGCCTTGGCGTTCGGCAGCATTCCCCGTGATAAAGGACTGCATGGTTGACCGCGGCGCATTCGACAAGATCATCCAGGCCGGAGGCTATGTAAGCGTGCGCACCGGCGCTCCCCAGGACGCCAACGCCGTGCTCATTCCCAAGGAAAATGCCGACGAGGCCATGGACTGCGCCACATGCATCGGCTGCGGCTGCTGCGTGGCTGCCTGCAAGAACGGTTCTGCAATGCTCTTCGTGAGCTCAAAGGTGAGCCAGCTCGCGCTGCTCCCGCAAGGCCGTCCCGAGGCTGCAAAGCGCGCCAAGGCAATGATTGCCAAGATGGAGGAGCTCGGATTCGGAAACTGCACCAACACCCGTGCCTGCGAGGCTGAGTGCCCGAAGAACGAGTCAATCAGCAACATCGCCCGCCTGAACCGCGAGTTCATCAAGGCGAAGCTGGCCGACTAAGCGTGCCACTGGGGCAGGCCACGGCTCTGCCCCGGACTGAAAGGATATATCAAATCTTTAAAAATGATAGGCGGATGTGTCGCACGAAAGTGCCTCGCATCCGCTTTTTTCGTGGCCATAAGATAGCTACGGCGGCTTGACGGCAGCTGCTTGCCGCCGCAAAGAAGCACAGACGATGGGTGTAGCCGGGCCATATTTGACAAATTGTCAGCACGGAATGCCTTGTCGTCTTGTTTTATGCCACTTTTTCTTGCGTTTTAACACTTGTTGCACCCGTAACCGCTTGGCATGCAAGTTGCACTATAACAGGTGAAAGCCGGGAGCTCAAAGCTCCAAGGCAAGGCCGCAACCGATGCCGGGCGCAAGAATCGGCGGAGGAAGCGCAACAGACAAACAAAGAACCAAAAACATAATCAGGAGGTTTTGATATGTTACCAGTAATGAGAAATTCTTGGATGCCCGAAGTTTTCAATGACTTTTTCGACACCGACTTCATGCCGCGCACCAATGCCACAGCGCCGGCAATCAACGTTAAGGAAACCGAACACGACTACACCGTTGAGCTTGCCGCTCCCGGAATGAAGAAGGAGGACTTCGGCATCAACGTGGACAACGACGGCAACCTGCACATCAAAATGGAGCACAAGACCGAAAGCAGCGACGAGAACCGCAAGGAACACTATCTGCGCCGCGAGTTCTCCTACTCCAAGTTCGAGCAGAGTCTCATCCTGCCCGACGATGTGGACAAGGAGAAAATCGCCGCCAACGTGAGCGACGGCGTGCTCACCATCGACCTGCCGAAGGTGGCCAAGGCCGAGGTGAAGAACACGCGGCAGATTGAAGTGAAATAACCTTTGCGGCCCAAGCACCGCCAAAAAACGAAATCCCCGCTGCGACACCGTGCCGCAGCGGGGATTATCTGTTTTTACAGTATGACGGGCACTGACAACCGCCCTCAATGCATTTCTTTTTCTATCTCACGGCCTTTTTCTTGCCGCCCGTGATGCATATGCCCTTGGGCAGTTTGCCGCCGCTGCGCGCAATCTTCGTGCCTCCTATGGTGTATATGCTCCCTTCTGTGGTGCCGTCAGTGCCTGCGGATGCGATTCCGTTGGCGGTGTCGCGCACTATGGTCATCTCGCCTTTGTATTCTGTGCCGTCTTCTCTTACGAATGCCGGCGATGCATAGTGCAGCCCCTCGGGCGATGCCACTCTGCAGCCCTTCATTTCGAGTGCCTTGAAGTTGTATATCGGTGTTCTTGTGGCGTGCAGGTCAAGCGCGGAGTTGACTATGCGCAGCGTGCACGCGTCGCTGAAGTAGTATTCGCACGAAATCGGCACGTCGCCCTTGATGTCCATGTCGCAGTTGTCAATGGTGACTGTGCTCTCGTCGATAATGCCCTCAACGATGAGTGGCGTGGTGGTGTAGTCGGTTTCGGGCATGTCTATCGTCAGTTCGGCGTTTTCGTCGCCCTTTATGGTTATGTCGCCTATGTTGTAGAAGGAAAGTGCACGCATGCTTAAGTTGCCCATAATGCTGCACTTGCCTTTTATCAGTATTGTGAAGTGGTCTTTGCTGCTCGAGTGAATGCACCCGTCTACCGATGCATTGTCAAGTGTGAGCGTGTTGGTTGAGGGATCGTAGCTTGCATTGCCGTCGATGCATGGCATGGCCGAGAGGTCGGCGCAGTTCACTTCGTTCACGGTGTAGTCGCCTATTTGTATGTCGTATTCTTCCATAGTGTCAAGCGTCACGTCGGTGGCCAGTTTCCCGTCCTTGGCCACTCCGCGCAGGTTGCTGTCGTAGGCGGCCCCTTCGGGCTGTGTTATCTTCATGTCAGGGGTGTAGAGTGCGGTTATGTTGGCCATTGCCGATATGCGGCCCGAGATTCTCGCCTTCGAATTGCTCATTGAAAGGCTGATGCCGTCGCCGCCGCCTTCAATTCCGTATGTTCCGCTTGCGTTCAAATCTATGCCGTAAAATTCGAGCGGTCCGTGTGCAAGTATGGCCGGATTGTCACCCGACGCTGTTACCGTGAGCTTGCCGTAACCCATTCCGTTGTTGTAGCTTATGTATGTGTCTTTGCCCAATACAATTGCCGGCGCTCCGTTTGCGGTTACGGTGTTTTCCGTACCGGTTTGAACAACCAGCGAGAATTCATCAAGGTCAGACCGTATTGCCACACAGCCTTGCTCGGGCGTGATGCTGCAGTTGTTCATGTAGAGGGTGTTTTCCTCCTTATAGAAAGACAGATGGCCGCTTACGCCCGGTATTTCAGAGAGGCTGCTTGAGTTGCTGGTTGTCACCTGCACCCCTGCAATCCACAGGTCGAAAGCCTCGTGCTTGTAGATGTGTACTGGGCTGCATGCCTCGCCGTTAGCTGCCACTGCATGCAGCGAAGCGTCGAATGCCGCGCCGTCAGCAATGTCGCAGTCGTAGGTTTCCAATGCGGCCAGTTTCTCTATTTTCCCTTTTGCAATGAAGGTTGAGCTGCGCACCACGAGGGTTTCGCCGTCGGTGCCCGACACTCCGCTCACTGCCGCTTCGTCGCTGCCTGAGTCTCCCAGCGTTATACGGTCGAAATTGGCCACCGTCACCGTCGTGCCTTTGCCTATGCGGATGTATCTGGCATACGACGCCTCGGCTTCGGAACCGTCTATCGTGGTGTTGGCTTCGAGCAGGAATCCGCCTTCCTTGCTGTCCAGCCATAAGCTCCGCTTGCACTTTATGGTCAGGCCGTCGATGCCAGTGTTGTAAATCAGCGGCTGGCTGTCTTCGTTTGTGTCCACGTTGTCGAGCGTGAGCGTCTTCGTGGCGGGGTCGTAGCTTGCCTTGCCGCGGCTCTGGTCAAACTGTATGTCGCTGCAGTTTTCGCTTGTCACCTGCACGCCTCGCAGCTTCAGCGCGTAGGTCTGCACGGTTTCTCCGGCCATGGCACTGTCGGGCATGAGGGCCGCCGCAAGCAGGGCGACGGCAAGGCGCAGCAGCCGCATGGCTGCACCTGAAGCCGAAGGAGAATGTTTTGGGGTAGTGTAGTTTTTCATAATCCGAAGTTTTTGTTTGTATGTTTTCCTTGTGGTTTTGCATGCACGGGCTGATGCAAAAGTAAGGCATTGTTGCTGAAATGCCGCTTGCGGGTTTGTTGTATTTCGTGTCGTGCGGGCAAATACAACAAGAAAACACACTGTCAGCGGGGTGCAGCTAACGGTCAGGCCGTTTTTTTGCGTGCCTTGCATGCCTCCTTGCAGCCGCGGCGTGCGGCATCGGCGGTGGCGTGCAGCCCCCGGAAAAAGAAAGACGGCATTCTGCAAGATTGTCGTGTCTTGCAGAATGCCGTCGCAACCGTGCGGCGCGTGCGCCTCAGAGTGTCATTTGTATTCGTTCACGGGCAGCTCGCCGTTGAGCGCGCCGAGCGCGTTGAACGCCAGCGAGGCCATTTCGCCCTCGCCCGGCAGCACTGCCACGGGAGCGAGAAACTCCACCTGTTTCCTTATTTCCTCCACGCAGTATCTGCTGTAGGCTATGCCGCCGGTGAGGATTATCGCCTCGGCCTTGCCCCAGAGAGCCACTGCCATTGCCCCTATCTGTTTCGACACGGTGTAGAGCATGGCTTCGAGCACCTCGTGGAAGGGCTCTTCTCCGGCTTCGGCGCGGCGTGCTATCTCCTTCATGTCCTTCATGCCCAGAAGAGCCTGGCAGCCTCCGTTTCCGGCGAGCATCTTCATTATCTGCGTCTGCGAGTACTTTCCCGA
The DNA here is from genome assembly GCA_963607545.1 of bacterium. Lineage (GTDB taxonomy): Bacteria > Bacteroidota > Bacteroidia > Bacteroidales > Bacteroidaceae > Prevotella. The sequence continues at coordinate 152,207 of CAVDCP010000002.1, read as the reverse complement.
GAAGCACAGCCTCACGAGCTGGTCGGCGGGCAGCGTGCCCGATCGTTCGGGCGCTATGGGCCCTTCGCCGTTGAGTGCGTTGTTCACGTCGATTACGCGTCCCTGATGGTGTGCCGACACGCAGATGCCGCCCCCCAGGTGAGCCACTATCACGTCCATGTTTTCATATTTCTTGCCCACGTTGCGTGCGTGCCGCCGTGCTGCGGCCTTGGCGTTGAGCGCGTGGAATATCGACTCGCGCTTCATGCAGGGCAGTCCGGTGTAGCGTGCGCGTGTCATCAGCTCGTCCACCACCACGGGGTCGGCCATGTAGGCCGGGCATCCGCACTGGCGTGCAATGTCGTCGGCGATGAGGGCCCCGAGGTTGCACACATGCTGCTGGCGCGCGTGGTGCAGGTCGTGCTTCATCAGTTCGTTCACCGAGTACACTCCGCCGCGCAGCGGCTTGAGCAGTCCGCCGCGTCCTATCACCGCGTCGAAATTGAGCGGTATGCCGGCCTCGGCGAGCAGTTTGAGCACGAAGTCCTTGCGGTATTCATACTGGTCGTCCACGGTGGCAAACTGTTCCACCTCTTCCTGCGGGTGCAGTCCGTCAGAAGTCCACACCGCTTTCTCGTCTTCGTAAACGGCCACCTTTGTCGAGGTGCAGCCGGGGTTTATGACAAATATACGTTTCATCTTCTTTGTTGTTGTTTCTCACTTGTCGCTGCCTTGCATGGTCATGGCTGCGCTGAGGCATGCCACGGCGAGGCTGTAGAATTTAGAGTCGGCCGAGTCGGCCCGCGATGTCACCACCACGGGAGCCGTGGTGCCGGCGAGCATGCCCGCCACGGTGGCGTGTGCGAACAGCGTTATCGTCTTGTAGAAGGTGTTGCCCGCCTCGATGTCGGGGAATATTATTATGTCGGCGCGCCCTGCCACGTTGCCGCCGATGCCTTTTATTGCCCCGCTTTCGGCGTCGCACGCGGTCTTCACGTCCATAGGCCCTTCAACCAGGGCGTTGCCGTAGCGTCCTTCGGCGGCATATTCGCGCAGCCGTGCATAGCTTATTGTCTGCGGAAACTTCTCGCTTGTCTTCTCGGTGCAGTGCGTGAGCGCCACGCGCGGGCATTCTGTCCCGGCAATGCGGCGGCACGCGTCGGTGGCGTAGGCCGTCATGGCGTCAAACTGTTCGGTGGTGGGGTAGGGTATCACGGCGGCGTCGGTGAAGAACAGCAACCTCTCCATGCCCGGAATTTCGGCCACGGCAATGTGCGTGAGCACATGTCCCGGCTCGAGCAGTCCGCACTCCTTGTTGAGCACGGCACGCAGCAGGTTGTCGGTGTTGAGCGTGCCTTTCATGAGCACCCCGGCGCGTCCGGCGCGCACCTCGGCCACGGCCTTGCGTGCGGCATCGTCGTCATCGTCGGCGGCGAGCAGGTTGATGCACTCGGGATAGCGGGCCTGCAGGCGTGCTGCGGTTTCGGTCTTGCTGCCCGATGTCACGAGGGTGAATTCGGCGAGATGCCCGGCAGCGGCGCGGGCCACCACTTCCTCGGTGTGTGAGTCGGCCGGACTGGCCACGGCCACGCGCACTCTTTTCCCCGTAAGGCGCAGCCGTTCGGGCAAGGTGTTGAATTGGGTTACAGGTTCCATCAGTATGTAGATTTTTTCATTTGGTATGTCGTTTCACACGGTTCACTGACACTCCCGGAATGTTTCCGGAACGACTCTCAAACAATGCAGTATTTGTGTTTTTGCTCATTTGGGTCATCTTTGTGCAAAGATAGTGCATGTTGCGTTAACGGCAAAACAAAACTTACAATTTTTTACTGGTTTTCCTGTTTTGCCGCTTTGCGCATCTTCGCGAGGTTACATTTTGAACAAAAAATATGACAAATCGGATATTTGGTAAAGCCGAGGCTTTCATTCCATGCCGCCGTGGCGGTTTTGCGCATTGACATATATTTTGTAAATTTGCAATCGTCGGGCCGTAAGCGGCCCCATAGCATTAGCAACGAAAAACCACCCAGCGATGACCACCCAGGAATTCATATCAATCCATGCCGACGACGACGTGCGCCGCCTTGCCCTGCAGGCCGCGCGTTTTGCCGATGTAGACATGCCCTACGCCCTCGACCAGATTGCCGGACGGCAGACGGCACGCCGCAAACTGCCCTCGTGGGCCGCCATCGACGGCATGGTCTATCCTCCCCGGATCTCCATGGAGCAGTGTTCCTCCGAACCGGCGGCGCGCTACAAGGCCGCTCTCGTGGCCCGGCTGCTCGATGCCGCGGGCGTGGCCCGCAGCGGGGCTACCCTTGCCGACCTCACCGGCGGCTTCGGCGTAGACTTCTCGTTCCTTGCCCCGCTCTTCGGACGGGCCTGCTATGTGGAGCGCGACGAACGCCTTTGCCGCGTGGCCTCGCACAACTTCGGCAAGCTATCGCTCACGCATGCCACCGTGACGTGTGCCCGTGCCGAGGACGAGCTGGAGCGCATGCCCCGCCACACGGTGGTGTTTCTCGACCCGGCGCGGCGCGACACCCACGGCTTCAAGACGGTGGCCATTGCCGACTGCACGCCCGATGTCACCGCACTCCTGCCACTTCTGCTCAGCAAAGCGCAGACTGTGGTGGTGAAACTCTCGCCCATGCTCGACTGGCACAAGGCCCTTGCCGACCTCGAAGGGAGCGTGGCCGAGGTGCACATCGTGGCCCTGCAAGGCGAGTGCAAGGAGCTTCTGCTTGTCCTTTCAGCCGCGCTGCACGGCAACCGCAGCCATCCTGTGCGCATGGTGTGCGCCGACATGGTGCGCGACGGCGGCACCGCGTCGGCCGCACAGGCAGTGCCGTCACTGCGCACAGTAACGTTTGAATACACCCTGCCCACTGGCTTGCCCGACGAACCGCTGCCCCACATAGCCCCGGCGGACATGCTCGCCGACACGGCGCAGCCCCTTTTCCTGCACGACCCCAACGCCGCCGTGATGAAAGCGGGCTGTTTCGGACGTCTGGCAGAACGGTTCGGCCTCGCGGCAGTGAGCCACAACTCCCACCTCTTTCTCTCGCGCTGCAAGGCCGACGGTTTTCCGGGCCGCATCTTCACGGTGGAGTCGGCAAGCCCGATGAACCGCAAGAGTCTGCGCGCCATGCTCGCCGGAACAGAGAAGGCCAACATCGCCGTGCGCAACTTCCCCCTTTCTGCCGAGGCACTGCGCAAGCGGCTCAAGCTCGGCGACGGCGGCGACACCTACATCTTTGCCGTCACCTCGGCCACGGGCGAGCACCTTCTGCTCAAGTGCAGCAAAGCGTGAAGCGCGGCGGCAGAGCTTCACGCGCATTGTAAATCTATTCGGAAAAATGCAGACAAGGTGTGAAGCATCCAAGCAAGAAAATCGGGGAAATGCATAAAGCGAAAGTCATTCATAGTCAGCATTATGGCTATGGCCTAAAAAACAAGGCTTCCTTGCACTGCAAGTAAGCCTTGTTTGCTATGTAAAGAAGCCTTGTTTGGCGCGCAAGTAAGCCTTGTTCGCTATGTAAAGAAGCCTTGTTTCTTTTTATTGGTGTCCGGTAAAGAAGGGACTTGCCATTTACAACGTTTTTGCCGGACACCAATAGTTTGATAAGGCGGCTGCCCCGTAATGTCGGCACAGGCACCAGCACTGCAGCAACCGCCTGCGGCGGGGGCACGCATGCGCTGCGGTGGGGGCGAAAGTGAAAAACTATCATAAAATAATGTGCATAATTTGCGCTTTATGCTTAATTTCAGTACTTTTGCAATTTTAAAGAGACTATACCCTAACACACGGGCCGACAGCACGGAAACCAATCTGCGCCGTGCCGCCGCCAAGAAATGAAGAAAACTTTACACCACATGGCATCAGTTGAAATAAGGAAAGTGAAGTCGCGTGCCGACCTCAGCACTTTCATCGATTTCCATTACGACCTTTACAAAGACAGTCCTTACGACGCGCCCAACCTCTACACCGACGAGGTGAACACCCTGCGCAAAGACCGCAACGCCGCGTTCGACTTCTGCGAGGCCGAGTATTTCATGGCCTTCCGCGACGGCAAGATGGTGGGCCGCGTGGCCGCCATAATCAACCACCACGCCAACGGGAAATGGAAGAACCGCCAGGTGCGTTTCGGATGGATCGACTTCGTTGACGACCGCGAAGTGTCGGCCGCGCTCATAAAGGCAGTGGAAGACTTCGGTCGCTCGCGCGGCATGACCGAAATCGTCGGCCCGCTCGGCTTCACCGACATGGACCCCGAAGGAATGCTCACCCACGGCTTCGAGGAGCTCGGCACCATGGCCACCATATACAACTACCCCTACTATCCGCAGCACATCGAGGCCATGCCCGGATGGGTGGTTGACAACAACTATGTGGAATACAAGTTGTATGTGCCCGAGAAGATGCCCGAGAAATACGCCAAGGTGGCCGAGATGATACAGACACGCTACGGCCTCAGGGTGAAGAAGCTCACCAAGAAAGACGTGTTTGAAGGAGGCTACGGGCGCAAGATATTCGACATCATCAACGCCACGTTCGACAACCTCTACGGCTACTCCACGCTCACCGAGCGTCAGATAGACCAGTATGTGAACATGTATTTCCCCATGGCCGACCTCGACCTCGTAACGCTCATCGAAGACTCCACCGCCGACAACAAGGTGGTGGGAGTGGGCATAACCATTCCCTCGCTCACCAAGGCACTGCAGAAATGCCGCCGTGGACGGCTCTTCCCCTTCGGATGGTGGCACATAGTGCAGGCCCTGAAGCGCCACAAGACCAAGGTGGTTGACCTGCTTCTCGTGGGCGTGCTGCCCGAATACCGATCGAAGGGAGCCAACGCGCTGCTCTTCTACGACCTCATACCGCGCTACCAGGAATACGGATTCGAGTGGGGCGAGACCCATGTCGAGATGGAAACCAACGAGAAGGTGCAGAACCAGTGGGGTCCGCTCGACCCCGTGCAGCACAAGCGCCGCAAGTGCTACAAGCGCGAGATAAAGTGAACAGCGGCACACCGCAGGGCGGCACCGCCGCCGCAAGCAAACGCCAAGAGCCAAACGAAGCAATGATGAACGAACAGAACGCCGTTACCTACACCGACGAGAACATACGCCACCTCTCCGACATGGAGCATGTGCGCACCCGTCCCGGTATGTACATAGGCCGTCTGGGCGACGGAAACCTGCCCGAAGACGGTATATATGTGTTGTTGAAGGAAGTCGTGGACAACTCCATCGACGAGTTCAAGATGAACGCAGGCAAGCGCATCGAGGTGGACGTTGACGACCGTCTGCGCGTGTCGGTGCGCGACTACGGGCGCGGCATACCGCAGGGCAAGCTCGTCGAGGCCGTCTCGGTGCTCAACACCGGCGGAAAATACGACTCCAAGGCGTTCAAGAAGAGCGTCGGGCTCAACGGCGTGGGCGTGAAGGCCGTCAATGCACTAAGCGCAAGGTTCACCGTAAGCTCTTACCGCGACGGCAAGGTGCGCACGCTGCAGTTTGAGAAAGGCGAGCTGAAGGGCGACACCACTGCCGACACGCCCGACGAGAACGGCACCTACATACACTTCGAGCCCGACCCGACGCTATTCACCGGCTACTCCTTCCACGACGACATCGTGGAGACGATGCTCCGCAACTACACCTATCTCAACTCCGGCCTCACCATAATGTACAACGGCCGGCGCATAATCTCGCGCAACGGCCTTGCCGACCTGCTCACCGACACCATGACCACCGACCCCCTCTATCCCATAGTGCACATGAAGGGCGACGACATCGAGATAGCCTTCACCCACACCAACCAGTATGGCGAGGAATACCACTCATTCGTTAACGGCCAGCACACCACGCAGGGCGGAACCCATCAGAGCGCGTTCAAGGAGCACATAGCGCGCACGATAAAGGAATTTTTCTCGAAAAACTACGAGTACACCGACATCCGCAACGGTCTGGTGGCGGCCATAGCCATCAACGTCGAGGAGCCGATGTTCGAGAGCCAGACCAAGATAAAGCTCGGTTCGCAGCAGATGGCTCCCGGAGGCGAGAGCATAAACAAGTGCGTGGGCGACTTCGTGAAGCGCGAGGTGGACAACTACCTGCACATACATGCCGACGTGGCCGAGACCATGCAGCAGAAGATTACCGAGAGCGAGCGCGAGCGCAAGGCCATGGCGGGCGTGACCAAGATAGCGCGCGAACGCGCCAAGAAGGCCAACCTGCACAACCGCAAGCTGCGCGACTGCCGCATACACTACTCCGACGCCAAGAACGACCGCAAGGAAGACTCCTCGATATTCATCACCGAGGGCGACTCGGCAAGCGGATCGATCACGAAGAGCCGCGACGTGAACACCCAGGCCGTGTTCTCGCTGCGCGGAAAACCGCTCAACTCGTTCGGCCTCACCAAGAAGGTGGTGTATGAAAACGAGGAGTTCAACCTGCTGCAGGCCGCCCTCGACATTGAGGACGGGCTCGACACGCTGCGCTACAACAAGGTGATAGTGGCCACCGATGCCGATGTGGACGGCATGCACATACGCCTGCTCATCATCACCTTCTTCCTGCAGTTCTTCCCCGACCTCATAAAGAAAGGGCATGTGTATGTGCTGCAGACCCCGCTATTCCGCGTGCGCAACCGCCGCACCAAGGTGAAGGACAAGAAGGTGGTGGCCGAGGCCGACGCACGCCTCACCGGAAAGGAGCGCAAGGGCGACTTCATAGTGCGCTACTGCTACAGCGACGAAGAGCGGCAGAGGGCCATACACGACCTCGGCCCCGACCCCGAGATAACGCGCTTCAAAGGTCTCGGCGAAATATCGCCCGACGAATTCGTGCACTTCATAGGCCCCGACATGCGCCTTGAGCAGGTCACGCTGCACAAGACCGACCAGGTGCAGAAGCTCCTCGAATACTACATGGGCAAAAACACCATGGAGCGGCAGAACTTCATCATCGACAACCTCGTGGTGGAGGAAGACCTGCCCGAGGACGACAAGAACCTCATTGACGACTGACTGAAAACACAACGATGAAACAACTACACCACAAAGCGGCGGCAGCCATGCTGGCGCTGCTTCTTTTTTTGCCGCTCGCGGCTGCCGCGCAGCTGCGCTTCAATTTCGGCAGCGACAGTCCGGTGCGCAAGCTCCAGATAGCCGAGATGGCCATAAGCAACCTCTATGTAGACTCCGTGGCCGAGCAGGAGCTCGTCGAGGACGGCATACGCGGGATGCTCAAGAAGCTCGACCCGCACTCCTCCTACACCACGGCACGCGAAACCAAGGCCATGAACGAGCCTCTGCAGGGTTCGTTCGACGGCATCGGCGTGCAGTTCAACATGGTCAACGACACGCTCCTCGTCATACAGCCCACGCCCAAAGGGCCGTCGGCCAAGAAAGGCATACTCGCCGGCGACCGCATAGTGCTCGTCAACGACACCGCCATTGCGGGCGTGAAGATGCCGCGCGACCAGATAATGCGCCGTCTGCGCGGACCCCGCGGCACCGTTGTCAGGCTCGGCGTGGTGCGCCGCGGCGTGCCCGGCATGCTCACGTTCGACGTGGAGCGCGACAAGATACCCGTCAACACGCTCGATGCCGCCTACATGATACGCCCGGGAGTGGGATATGTGCGCATAGGCAGCTTCGGGGCCACCACCTACGGCGAGTTCATGACGGCGGTCGACTCGCTGCGCCGCAACGGCATGAAAGACATCATCGTCGACCTTCAGGACAACGGCGGAGGCTATCTGCAGGCCGCTGCACAGATAGCCAACGAGTTTCTGAGGAAAGGCGACCTCATCGTCTACACGCAGGGACGCGCCGCGTCGAGGCAGGAATACCGCGCCCACGGCAACGGCAGCATGCTCTCCGGACGTGTCGTGGTGCTTGTAAACGAATACACGGCATCGGCTGCCGAAATCGTCAGCGGCGCGCTGCAAGACCAGGACCGGGGCACCGTCGTGGGGCGGCGCACCTTCGGCAAGGGCCTCGTGCAGCGTCCCATAGAGTTTGACGACGGATCCATGATGCGCCTCACCATTGCCCACTACTATACTCCGGCGGGACGCTGCATACAGAAACCCTACCAGAAGGGCGACATAGAGGACTATGCCCAGGACATTGAGAAGCGTTTCAAGCACGGCGAACTCTACTCGGCCGACTCCATACACTTTGCCGACTCGCTCAAGTGCTACACCCTGCGCCGCCACCGTGCGGTGTATGGCGGCGGCGGAATAATGCCCGACTGCTTCGTGCCGCTCGACACCACGCAGTACACCGCGTTCCACCGCCAGCTCGTGGCACGCGGCATCGTGGTCAACGCCACGCTGCGCTATGTCGATGACCACCGGGCCGAACTGCGCCGGCGCTTTGCCGATTTCGGGGCGTTCGAGCGAGGCTTCGAGGTGCCGCAGGCCGAGGTGGACTCCATGATAGCCAAGGCCGCCGCGCAGAAGCTCGTGCCGCGCGACGACAACGAGCTGCGCCTCACCCTGCCGCAGCTCAAGCTGCAGTTCAAGGCACTCGTCGCCCGCGACATATGGGACATGAACCAGTATTTCCAGATAATCAACCAGGGCAGCCATGTAGTGCAGCGCGCACTCGCCGTAATCGGGGGCAAGGACGACTGACGGGCATTGCCCCGTGCGGCACATGACCCGGACATGGTTGAAATACGGGGAAACAGACACCTAATATAATAAGAAAAGCAAGGCGGATTGAAACCTTCTTCATCGTGAGGGGTTTTCCAATCCGCCTTTTCGTTGTGCCTTTGCAGCATTCCTGCAGAATGGTTGCCCGCCTGACTGCATAAAGATTTAAGTTTATTTAATGCGCCGCATTCCGCTCAAAGCCGTGCTTTATGCTTAACTTTGCAACTTGGTGATTTATATGCTGTCACTTAGGGCGTTATGTCAAGCCCCGCTTTACCACTGTCAAACGGCATACTGCCGCTTTCCGGGCATCGCCGAAAAGGCCGCCCTGCACACACGACCATAACCAGTTAATACATACAACAAAATCAGAATTCTTATGAACAAACCCAACCTCCGACTCGTGTCGCTGTCGCTCGCGGCAGTCGCCGCGCTTGGCGCGACGGCCACAGCTGCGGCCCAGACACCTGCCGGCAAGACGCTGAATGTGTCGGGCGAGGGCACGCAAGTGACCCCCGCCATGCGCGCTCTGCTCGACGGCGTGGCCATTCTCAACGGGAAACCGTCGGCCACGGTGCACCGCGACGGTGCTGCACAGCAAGCCCACGCACAGTTCGTCACCCCGCTCAAGGCTGCGGCCCGTGCCGCAAGCCGCACGCTGTGGGGCTATCTGTCGTCGTTCACCGAGTGGCCCACCGCAAGCTGCACCTACGGCTACATGTCGTTCGACGCGGCCACGGCAGGCAACTTCGCCGACCTGAAAACCGAGACAGCCGACCGCTACATGATGCCCAACGGCGGCGGCGCGCTGGTTGACGGCGTTTACAACGGCGTCAACTACAAGCTCGACGGCACATCGCTCACCATCACACACTACCAGTATGACACGCGCTCGGGGTGGGGCAGCCTCATAGTGCCCGAAACGCTTTCGTCGGCCTCGCTGATAGCCACCGAGACGGCTTCGAGCAAATACACGGGCAAGGTCTACGGGCAGTTCTACACCACCGACATGATGTCGTTCGAATACGGCGTGATTGACTACGACAAGCTCACGCGCACCACCATTGGCCCCGCCGAGGTGAAAATGGTGGCCATGGGCGTGTCGAGCGATGAGAAGCTCTACGGCGTGGGAGCCGACGGCTACCTCTACCTCATCGACACCGCCACCGGAAAAGAAACGAAGATAGGCTCCACGGGAGTGTATGTGGCCACTGCCTCAAACCGCACGGCAGGGCAGAGCGGCGAAATCGACCAGGACGACGACACGTTCTACTGGGCATGCATCGACGCCGAGCAGCACGCAGCACTCTACACCGTTGACCTCGCCACCGGGCGGGCAACGAAGATAGCCGATTTCCCGGCGCAGAACCAGGTGCTCGGAATGGCAGTGCCCGACGCAGTGCCCGACGCTGCTGCACCTGCTGCACCCACTTCGTTTGCCGCAACCTTCGACGGCCCGTCGCTTCAAGGCACAGTCACCTTCGGCGTGCCGTCAAAGACCTACGGCGGACAGACACTCTCGGGAAGCGTGTCCTACACCGTGCGCTCGGGCGCACAGATAATTGCCGAGGGCGAAGCCACTGCCGGGACAACCGCCCGGGTGAACGTCACCGCCCCCGAAGGACCCAACTATTTCAGCGTGACTCTGCACAACGCCGCCGGAAAGAGCATCGCCGCCAAGACCACGGCCTATGTGGGCTACGACCAGCCCAAGCAGGTTTCGTTTGCACGCATGTCGCTCGATGCCTCGACGGGCATCGCCACGGTGACGTGGGGCAAGCCGTCGGCCACGGTCAACGGCGGATACATGGGCACGATAACCTACGACATAGTGCGCTATCCGGGCGCAGTGACGGTGGCGCAAGGCATCACTGCCACGCAGTGCACCGACCAGCTGCCCTCGGGCCAGCTCGGCAACTACTACTACGGCGTGACACCCGTCAACGGCACACAGCGTGGACAGGAACGCTTCACCGCCGCCAAGAGCTACGGCGAGAGCCTCGAACCCACCTTCACCGAGACATTCGACAGCGAGAACGCGTTCGACCTCTTCACCACCATCGACTCCAACGCCGACGGCAACACATGGGACTGGGCTGAAGACCGCCAGTGCGCACGCTACAAGGCAAGCACCACCAAGGCTGCCGACGACTGGCTCGTGACACCGCCCGTGCACCTGCAGAAGAACCACCGCTACACGGTGTCGTTCAAGGCACGCAACTCAATGGGCTACTTCCCCGAAACCATTGAGGCGAAATACGGCAACGGACCCGCCGTGCAGAACCTCACCTCGTCCTTCGCAGCCGCCACAGATCTCAAGGACACCAAGTTTGTGGAGTTCTCGCGCACCATCGATTCCGACTCCGACCAGAAATTCTACCTCGGAATACACGCCATCAGCGACAAGAACATGGCCTACATCTATGTAGACGACTTCACCGTGACCGACGAGGGATGCCTCGACGGCCCGGCAGCGGCAACCGGATTTGCCGTGACCCCCGACGCGTCGGGCGCACTGCGTGCCACGGTGAGCTTCACGCTGCCCACGAAGACAGTGGCCGGCAGCACGCTCGCGGCAGTGAAAAACGTGACGCTCTCGCGCGACGGCGTGGCCATTAAGGAGTTCGGCGCACAGAAGCCCGGCGCACAGATTACCTACACCGATGCCACAGCAGCCGATGGCTTCAACACCTATACTGTCGTGGCCGAGTCGGAAGCAGGCGCAGGCACCACCGCAACCTGCCGCCAGTATGTGGGCATCGACGTGCCCTCGGCTCCGAACGACGTGCTCGCCGCCGACAACATCACCTCGGTGGCTCTCTCGTGGGACGCTGCCACGGCCACCGGAACCAACGGCGGCGCGGTGGTGACATCAGACGTTACCTACAACATCTACCGCGTGCACGATGCCGACGGAAGCGTGAACACGCAGCTCGTGGGCACCTCGCAGGAACCTTCCTACACCGACAACACGCCCACCACAGGTGGTAGCCAGCAGCTGCGCCGCTATGCTGTGGCAGTGCGCAACGCCAAGGGCGAGAGCGCGATGACCGCCGCCCGCCCGCTCATCTCGGGCGATGCCTACGCCTTCCCGTTCGTGTCGGGATGCGGCGAGGGCGAAGGCGAGAAGCTATGGTGGACTGCCGACGACACCGATGCCAACGGCTTCACGTTCAACACGCAGCTCTCTGCCGACGGCGACTCGCACTGTCTCTCGTTCACTTCCTATGCCAAGAACGGCTCGGCAACGATAAGCACGGGCAAGATAGCACTCTCGGAGGCAACCTCTCCGGCCGTGGTGTTCTCTCACCTCACCGACGACGGGGCAAGCACCATTGATGTCTACGCCTCGCGTCCCGACGGTTCCGGTCCGCAGCTCATAGGCAGCGTGGCCTACACCTCGGCCACTGCCGACAACAGCTGGCACCGCGCCTCGGTGAAGATACCCGCCGAAATGGCTTCGCTTCCCTATGTGATAATAACGTTCAAGGCCACCGCCGACCAGTACAAGAGCGTGCGCATCGACGACGTGAACGTGCGCAACGCCTATGCCAACGACCTCGCCGTGAGCCTCACGGTGCCCGAGTCGGTGATGAAGGGCGAGAACACCACCGTCACGCTCACCGTGGCCAACAACGGCGACAAGGCCGCCAAGGACTACAAGGTGACGCTGCGTGCCGACGGAAAGACCATCATGCAGCAGACAGTGAGCGAGCAGCTCGCCGCTCTCGAACGCCGCTCGTTCACCGCCGAGATTTCAACCGACGCATCGTCGAAGGCCGAAGCCATAAGCATCGAGGCAACGGTTGAATATGCAGCCGACGAGAACACTGCCGACAACACGGCATCGGCGCAGCTGCAACTCACGGCATCTGACATTCCCACACCGCAAAACCTCACCGCAACCCAGGCCGAAGGCACGATAACCCTCAGCTGGACAGCACCCCAGCCGGCAAGCAAGCGCGTGAGGGAAGGCTTCGAGAAATATGACAACTGGGCAATAGATGCCTTCGGGTCGTGGACTACCTACACCTCGCAGAAAGGATCAGTCACCGGCGGAATGTGGGGATCTATGGGCATGCCCTTCCCCCACGAAACCGAGAAATACACCTACATCGTGTTCAATCCCGAGGCTATCCAGGAAGGCATAACCTCGACCAACTCCTCAATCAAGCCGCACGGAGGCGACAAGTGCCTCATGTCGATGTGGAGCAGGGAGGGCAGCAAATATCTCGCAACCGACGACTGGCTCATCTCGCCCATGCTCTCTGGCGAGGCGCAGACCGTATTGTTCTGGGCCAACAACGGACAGTCTGACATGAGCAACATTCGCTATCCGCAGACATTCGAGGTGCTCTACTCCGAAGGCGGCAACGACCACTCCGAGTTCAAGAGCGTAGCTTCCTACACGCAAAGCGACGGAGCATGGCAGTCATACACTGCCGACGTGCCCGAAGGAGCCAACTACTTTGCCGTGCGCTGCACCACCAACGATAACGATGCCTACATATTCCTGCTCGACGACGTGGTTTACTACGCCGGATACGGCAAGCTCAGCGGCTTCAACGTCTACTGCAACGGCCAGCTCGTGAAGCAGCTCGGTGCCGAGGAAACGCAGGCCACCTTCACGTTCGACCCCACACTGTGGCGCAACGACCGCTACTCGGTGTCGGCAGTGTTCGTGGGCGGCGAGTCTGAAGCCGTCACCGGCGACGACTGCGTGGTGGCAGCCATCGACGAAATAAATGCCGGCGGCAATGCCCCCTACGACATCTACACCACCGGCGGAGTGCTCGTGAAACGCCAGGCCAAGAGTCTCGACGGACTGCGCCCCGGTGTCTACATCGTCAACCGCCGCGCCGTAACAGTGAAATAACGCCCACTGCGCTCCCCGGCCACGCGCCGGAAACGCACACCACACAAAACGCCATGCTGCCCGAAAAGGCCGCATGGCGTTTTTTTCGGCCCGTTTGCAACCGGGTTGCAGGAAATAAAGCCTACCTTTGCACCCGTAACCTATGAAACATTCAACCGCCGCCGCGCGCCTGAGGCTCGCGTTCATGCTCGCCGCCGTGCACCTGCTCATGGTGCTCGCGGTGCTTCCCCACCACCATCACGGCGTGTGGGCATGTCTCGACATGGAGGTATGCCGGGCCGACGGGGCAGTGAACGACACCCACACGGCCCACCACCAGCGCGGCACCGACAGCGGCTGCGCCCTGCAGCAACTGCACAATGCCGTGGCGGGCAAGGGCTCTCCGCAGTTCACCCGTGCACACAAGCAGCAGCGGCATGCCCACGCCCCGGCAGCGGCCCTTGCTCCGCTGCCCTGCGCATGGCACTCTGCGGGGCGCAAGGAAAGCGTGCTTTGCCGGTTGGCAAAGCCCCGGAGGGCCGATTGCGAGGCCCTGCCGGCACTGAGGGCGCCGCCCTCGCGGGGATAAGAACAGTTAGTACTGGCGGCACGCCGTGCCGCCGCAACATTCTTGTCTTCAACAAAAAGCATTTTATGTTTCAGAAAATCATCAACATTTCAATACGCAACAAGTTGGTGGTGGGAGTTCTCACGCTCGTTCTCGTGGTGTGGGGCACAGTGTCGCTGTGCCGTCTTCCGTTCGACTCCACGCCCGACATCACCAACAACCAGGTGCAGGTAATAACGCAGGCCCCGTCGCTCGGGGCGCAGGAGGTGGAACAGTTTGTCACCGCCCCGCTCGAGATGGCCCTTGCCAACATTCCGCATCTGAACGAACGCCGCTCCATATCGCGCGGCGGACTGTCGGTGGTGACGCTCGTGTTCGACGACGACACCGACATATACTGGGCGCGCCAGCAGGTGAGCCAGCAGCTCAAGGAGGCCGAGGAAGACCTGCCCGCATCGGGCACACGCGTGGGCATGGCCCCGGTGAGCACCGGGCTGGGCGAAATCTACCACTACACGCTGCGCGCCAAGAAGGGATATGAAAACAAATACAGCCTTGCCGACCTGCGCGCCATGCAAGACTGGATAGTGCGCAAGCAGCTCGCCGGCACCGAGGGAGTGGCCGAGGTGAACGGGTGGGGCGGCTTCGTGAAGCAATACGAGGTGGCCGTCGATGCCGACAGGCTCAACAGCGCGGGCATTACAATACCCGAGGTGTGCGAGGCGGTGGAGAAAAACAACGAAAACGCCGGGGGATCGTACATAGAACAGTATGGCAACCAGTATTTCATCCGCGGCATCGGACTGGCCCGGGGGCTCGACGACCTGCGCCGCATACCCGTGAAGACCGTGGGCGGAGTGCCCGTGCTCGTGGGCGACGTGGCCACGGTGAGGCTCGGGAGCGCCACGCGCTACGGGGCCGTCACACGCAACGGTGAGGGCGAGGTGGTGGCCGGAATAACGCTTATGCTCAAGGGCGAGGATTTCCAGAAGGTGATAAAGAACGTGAAGCAGCGCATGCGCCAGATTCAGCGTTCACTTCCCGAGGGCGTGGTGATAGAGCCGTTCATCGACCGCACGCAGCTTGTAGACAGGGTGACGGGAACAATAGCCCGCAACCTTGCCGAGGGCGGACTCATAGTGGTGTTCATCCTCGTGCTGTTTCTCGGCAACGTGCGCGCCGGGGCGGTGGTGGCATCGGTAATACCGTTGTCTATGCTCTTCGCTTTCGGCATGATGCGCATCTTCGGCGTGAGCGGAAACCTGATGAGCCTCGGCGCAATCGACTTCGGACTTGTGGTTGACGGCGCGGTAATCATAGTGGAATGCGTGTGCCGCCACATTTCGTCCAACGCGGCAGACTACCGCGGGCGGCGGCTCACTCAGGCAGAGGCCGACGCGATAGTGTCGGGCGGAGCTTCGAAAATGATGTCGGCGGCGGCCTTCGGCGAACTCATAATAATGACGGTGTATGTGCCTCTTTTCACCCTCGTGGGCGTGGAAGGCAAGATGTTCCGCCCCATGGCGCTCACGGTGTTCTTCGCAATCCTCGGCGCGTTCATCCTCTCGCTCACCTATGTGCCCGTGGCCACCTCGCTGTTTCTTCCCAAGACCACAGCCCCTCGCCGCAGTCTGTCAGAAAGAGCCATGATGGCCATAGGCCGAGCCTACCGTCCGCTGCTGCTGGCCGCGCTGCGCCGCCGACGCGCGCTCATAGTCTCGGCGGCGGCACTGTTCGTTGCAAGTGCCGTGGCGTTCATGCGCATGGGGGGCGAATTCATTCCCAATCTCGAGGAAGGCGACCTCGCCGCCGAACTGAGCATGAAGCAGGGCACGTCGCTTTCGCAGATGATAAAGACGTGCTCGCAGGCCGAGAGCATCCTCAAGGAGCGTTTCCCCGAGGTGAAACAGGCCGTGAGCCGCATAGGCAGCAGCGAGATTCCCACCGACCCGATGCCCGTGGAGCGTGCCGACATGATGATTTCGCTCACGCCCAAGGCTTCGTGGACATCGGCACGCACGCAGACCGAGCTAATGGAAAGCATGGAGGAGGCCCTTGCCGAGATTCCCGGGCTCAACGTCGAGATGTCGCAGCCCATACAGATGCGCACCAACGAACTCGTGACCGGCATAAAGCAGGACGTGGCCGTGATGATTTACGGCGACGACCTCGAACGCCTTTCGGCTGCCGCCGCGCAGGTGGCTGCACTGGCACGCACTGTCGATGGGGTGACCGAGCCTCAGGTGGAGCGCGTCAACGGTTTGCCGCAGCTGCAGGTGGTCTACGACCGGGCGCGGCTGGCAAGCTACGGCATCTCGGTGAGCGATGCCAACGGCGTGATAGAGGCCGCATTCGCGGGCAAGGAGGCCGGAAAGGTGGTAGAGGGCGACCGAAAGTTCGACATCGTGGTGCGCCTCGACCGATCGCTGCGCAACGATGCCGACGCACTGCGCGGTCTGCGTCTGCCGCTGCCCGGCGGCGGAACGGTGCCCCTGGAGCAGGTGGCCGACATAGCATTCCGCGACGCTCCGGCACAGATAACCCACGACGAGGGCCAGCGGCGCATATATGTGGGGTTCAATGTGCGCGGACGCGACGTGGAGGGAGCAATCGAAGAGATTGACAACCTGCTGCAAGAACGGCTCAAACTGCCCGAGGGCTACTATTGCCGCTACGGCGGGCAGTTTGAAAACCTCAGTGCGGCCAAGAGTCGTCTGGCCGTGGCCGTGCCCGCCGCACTCGGCATCATCCTGCTGTTGCTTTATGTCGCGCTGCGCAGTGTGCGCGAAACGCTCGTCGTTGCCGCCGCCATTCCGCTCTCGGCAATAGGAGGCGTGGCCGCGCTGTGGCTTCGCGGCATGCCGTTCAGCATCTCGGCAGGCGTGGGCTTCATTGCCCTCTTCGGCGTGGTGGTGCTTAACGGGCTGGTGCTCATCAACCAGTTCAACGCCTTCGAACGCGAAGGCATGGCCGACGTGACGCGCCGTGTGGTCGAGGGCTGCATGCTGAGGCTGCGCCCGGTGCTCATGACCGCACTCGTGGCATCGCTCGGGTTCTTGCCCATGGCACTCTCCACGGGCGACGGTGCCGAGGTGCAGCGGCCTCTGGCAACCGTGGTCATAGGCGGACTCGTCACCGCCACGCTGCTCACTCTCGTGGTGCTCCCGGCAATCTACGCGTCGGTGGCAAGGAAAAACAACATCACACCAACCAACGAAATTACACCATGCTCACAACAATAACCCTACTGTTGCTGCTCGCCGCAGTTCCGGCGGCGGCACAGACGAGGCTCACCATGCAGGCGTGCGTCGACTCGGCACTCGCCAACAACCTCACGGTGGCAGGCGGAAAGATAGCCGTGGAAAGGGCCGAAGAGCTGGCCAAGACGGCCTTCGAACTTGAACCCACGCAGCTGACGCTTGCCCAAGACCCCACGTCGGGGGGCAGTCCCGACAACGCCCTCACTCTGTCGCAGACATTCTCGCTGCCTCAGGTGTATTCGGCGCGCCGCCGCCTGCTGCGTGCCGAGGCCGCAACCGAGCGCCGCCGGCAGGCTCTCACCGCCGCCGAGACGGCTTCGGCAGTGCGCGGAGCCTACTGCACGGTTCTCTACCACCGCGAGCGCAGGCTCATTCTCGAACGTGCAGGCGATGCCTACGCGCATTTCCTGAAGATTGCCGAGGCACGCCTCGCCGCCGGCGAGACGGGACGACTCGAGCGCATGAACGTGCGGCGGCTCGTCGAGGAGACCCGCGTGGCCGCGCAGAATGCCGCACGCGACTACGACACCGCGCGGCGGCGGCTAATGCTGCTTATGAACACATCGGCCGAGGTGGAGCCTGCCGACACCGCGCTGACGCACCTCTCGGCCGACACGCTCGCCGCCTTCGACCCGCAGTCAACGGCTCTCGCCTCGGCTCTCGACGGCGAGGTGGCCGCCGCCGGGGCACGCGTGACGGTGACAAGGCGCGAGGCTCTGCCCACGGTGTCGCTCGAAGCGGGCGCTCAACTCGTGGTGAAGGGCTTCAACCCCTACCATGTCGACCGCTCGGCCTACGACAAGGGCGACTTCATGGGCTTTGCCGTGGGCATAGGAGTGCCGCTCGCCTTCGGCACGCACAAGGCAAAGGTGCGCGCCGCACGCAAGGAAGCCGAACTGGCGGGAGTGTCGCGGCAGCAAAGGCTCGATGCCCTTGCCGTGGAATACAGCACCGCCATTGCCGACTACCGTAAGGCCAAGGCCGTGCTCGACTACTACGACCGCGAGGGACTTGCCCATGCCGACGACATGGAACGCATAAGCCGCGCCGCCTACGACAACGGTGAGATAGGCTACATCGAACTGCTGCAGAACATGCAGAGCGCGACGGAGATAAGGATGAACCACGCCGACGCTGCCGAGAACTGCAATCAGGCCGTGGTTAACATACAGAGGATAAGACGATAAAACTACAGTGAAGATGAAGAACATCATTATATGCATGGCTCTTGCCATGACGCTTGCCGCGTGCGCAGACCGCAGCAAGGAAAGCAAAAACGAAGAACCTGCCGCCGAAGCCACGGCACAGGCCGTGACGCTCACCGACCGCCAGATGCAGGCCGTGGGCATAACGCTCGGCACCATGGAACGCCGCATCCTCGGCAATACGGTGCGTGCCTCGGGCCAGCTCGCCCTCGACGCGCGCAGCCGGGCCGACGTGTCGCCGCTGTGCGGCGGCGTGGTGCGCGCCGTGCTCGTGGGCGAAGGCGATGCCGTGAAGGCCGGGCAGACCGTGGCCTATATAGAGAACACCGAGATAGTGGAGCTTCAGAAAAGTTATCTCGTGGCCTCCGGCGAGGCCGCCTCGGCACAGCTTGAGCTGCAGCGGCAGCAGCGTCTTGCCGCGCAGGATGCAGGGGTGAAGAAGAGTCTGCAGCAGGCCGAGACGGCACTTGCCGCCGCGTCGGCACAGAAGAAGGCCGTGGAGCGGCAGCTGCGGCAGCTCGGGGTAGACCCGGGCAACGTTGCCGCCGGACGGTTTGCCACGCGCATGCCCGTGGCCTCGCCCATATCGGGCGTGGTGGGGCGCGTCAGGGTGAGTCTGGGCAGCTATGTCGACATGCAGACTGTGATGATGACCGTGGCCGACAACTCGCGGCTGCACTGCGACCTCACCGTGTTTGAGAAAGACGTGCCCAGTTTGCGCGAGGGACAGTGGGCCGACATCGTGCTCACCAACGACCGATCCGTGCACCTGCGGGGCCGCATCTACGGCATCAACTCGTCGTTCGACGACGACACGAGGGCCATACGCGTGCACTGCTCGCTTGAAGGAAAGGCAGGGGCAAGGCTCATGCCCGGCATGTATGTCAACGCCATGATAAGCACCGGGACGCGCGAAACCGACGCTATGCCCGACGAGGCCATAGTGGGCATGGGCGGAAAGAAATACATCTTTGCCCAGACCTCGGCGGCAAAGGGCATGCACACGTTCCGCGCCGTCGAGGTGGCCACGGGAGCCACGGGGCTTGGCTTTACGGCAGTGACGCCGCTTTCGGCCCTGCCGTCAGGCGCGTGCCTTGTCAAGGCCAACGCTTTCTACATCTCGTCGATGCTTGAGGGCGGCGGCGAAGAAGAGTAGGGCAGCGGCGGCATCGGTGCCGCAAGCCGCCTGTATAAATGCAGACAGAGAAAAGAAAATGTGAAACATGCAAAAAGGGCGTGCCTTGGCCATAGTGCGGCAAGGCATGCCCTTTTTGCGTGGTGCGGCGTGCAGAGAATCTGAGCCGCGTGCCGTCAGTCGAAAAGCGAGGGCTGAGCGGTGTTGCTCCCCTCCATGTTGCGGCCAAGGTGCGAGTAGGCCAGCGGCGTTACCATGCGTCCGCGCGGCGTGCGCTTCACGAAACCCTCCATGATGAGATACGGTTCATACACCTCCTCCACGGTGCCCGTATCCTCGCCTATGGCCGTGGCAATGGTCGAAACGCCCACCGGTCCGCCGTGGAACTTGTCGATGATGGTGAGCAGAATCTTGTTGTCAATCTCGTCGAGCCCGTAGCGGTCTATGTTGAGCGCGCTTAGCGAGAGCCGCGCAATGTCGGTGTCTATGCGCCCGTTGCCCTTCACCTGTGCAAAGTCGCGCACTCGCCTCAGCAGCGCGTTGGCTATACGCGGCGTTCCGCGCGAGCGGCGCGCTATCTCCACGGCGGCATCGTCGTCGATGGGCACGCCGAGTATTCCGGCCGAACGCTTCAATATGTGCTTGAGCGTTTCGGGATTGTAGTATTCAAGGTGCAGGTTAATGCCGAATCGCGCGCGCAGCGGAGCGGTGAGCAGTCCGCTGCGTGTGGTGGCCCCCACGAGCGTGAACGGGTTGAGGTCAATCTGTATCGACCTTGCCGAGGGCCCCTTGTCAATCATTATGTCGATGCGGTAGTCTTCCATGGCCGAGTAGAGATACTCCTCCACCACGGGCGAGAGGCGGTGTATCTCGTCGATGAAAAGCACGTCGCGCGGTTCGAGCGAGGTGAGTATTCCGGCCAGGTCGCCCGGCTTGTCAAGCACCGGTCCGCTCGTGATTTTGAAGCCCACGCCCAGTTCGTTGGCTATGATGTTGCTCAGGGTGGTCTTGCCCAGTCCCGGAGGGCCGTGCAGCAGTGTGTGGTCGAGCGGTTCGCCACGGTATTTGGCGGCCTCGACAAACACCTCGAGGTTGTCAACGACCTTCTGCTGTCCGCTGAAGTCGCCGAATCGCAGAGGCCGCAGCGCGTTCTCGAAATCCTTTTCGCCCTGCGCGGCACGCTCCTGCCTTATGTCGAAACTTTCTGCCATTGTGTTGTCGTATGGATGATGTTAGCGATGTGCAAAGTTACGCCAAATCGGCCACAAACACGAAAAAAGGCCGCGCTTTTCGCTCCGCTGGCCTTTGCGCGTGTGCTTAATAAATTACAAAAAAGCTAATTTTTCGGCAAACAGGACAGGGCTCTCGCGGAAAAATAGTAAATTTGCACGTTTTTAAGAAGCAAACAATCAAAACGAAACAACGTATTATGGATAAAGTGAGTTACGCACTTGGCCTCGGAATAGGCCGCCAGTTGGCCCAGATGGGAGCCGACGGTCTTGACATCAACGACTTTGCCCAGGCAATAAAGGACATTCTTGCAGGCCGCGAGCCGCAGGTTTCCGATGCCGAGGCGCAGGCCATCGTGAGCGATTTCTTCGCTCAGCAGGAGGCCAAGCAGCGCGCCGCCGCTGCCGAGAAATACAAGGACAGCAAGGAGAAAGGCGAGCAGTGGCTTGCCGACAACGCCAAGAAAGAAGGCGTGGTGACGCTCCCCTCGGGCCTGCAGTATCAGGTTCTGCGCGAGGGCAACGGTCGCCAGCCCAAGGCCACCGATGCCGTGAAGTGCCACTACGAGGGCCTTCTCATCGACGGAACAGTGTTTGACAGCAGCTACCAGCGCGGCGAGCCCGCCACATTCCCGCTCAACGGCGTGATAAAGGGCTGGACCGAGGGTCTGCAGCTTATGAAGGAAGGCGCGAAGTTCCGCTTCTTCATCCCCTACACACTTGCCTACGGCGAGCGCGGCGCAGGGCAGTCAATCCCCCCGTTTGCCGCCCTCATCTTCGACGTGGAGCTCATCGAGGTGCAGTAAAGGCGCATGCAAGCAAAACGAAACAAAATTCATTACAATAAAGAAATGAGAAAATTCACATTCGTAGCCGCACTGGCTATCGCAGCCGCAAGCGTAATCTCGTCGTGCGGCAACTCAACGCCCAAGGCAAGTCTCAAGAACGATGTAGACACACTGAGCTATGCCATGGGTATGGCACAGACCCAGGGCCTCAAGCAGTATCTTGTCCAGATGGACATAGACACCACCTATCTTGAAGCATTCATCAAGGGTGTGAACGTCGGAGCCAACGCCGGCGACGACAAGAAGAAGGCCGCCTACTACATGGGCATACAGATTGGCCAGCAGATTTCCTACCGCATGGTGAAGGGCATCAACCACGAACTCTTCGGAGAAGACTCCACCAAGACAATAAGCCTCAAGAACTTCCTCGCCGGATTCACCGCCGGAACAACTGGAAAGAAAGGCAACATGACCGTAGAGCAGGCCCAGCAGCTCATCCAGGTGAAGGTTGAGGCCATCAAGGCACGCCACATGGAACAGCAGTATGGCGCCTACAAGAAGCAGAACGAGCAGTGGCTCGCCGCCAACGCCAAGAAGGCCGGCGTGAAGACCCTGCCCTCAGGCTTGCAGTACAAGGTGATAAAGGAAGGCAACGGAGCCGTGCCCACCGACACGTCTACCGTGACCGTGCACTATGCAGGCAAGCTCATCGACGGAACCGAGTTTGACAACAGCTACAAGCGCGGCGAGCCCGTGAGCATGAAGGCCAACCAGGTGATTCAGGGCTGGACCGAAGCACTCGTGCACATGCCCGCCGGTTCGGTGTGGGAGGTTTACATCCCGCAGAACCTCGCCTACGGCGACCGTGAGCAAGGCCCCATCAAGCCGTTCTCCACACTCGTGTTCAAGATTGAACTCGTGAAAGTAGGCAAATAAAAACACCAGCAATATGCAACCCACGGGGCGGCTCTTACGGGCCGCCCCTTTTGAAATGGCACACGCAAGGGCATTGCCCGCGCCGCGTGCCGCACAAAAGGAAACAACAAAATACAAACGCAACAATGAAAAAGACATTAATCTTTGCCCTGCTCTTCGCAGCAGGCGCAGCATTTGCCGCTGCCCCCACGCAGCCCGGCAACAAGAAACAGAAGGCCAAAGCCGCCGCTGCCGTGCAGAAGGTGGAGCTTGCCACACCGTCAGACACTCTCAGCTACGCCGCCGGACAGTCGTTCACACGCGGCCTCATGGAATATGTAACACAGCAGCTGCATGTAGATTCGGCACACATCGGCGACTTCACCGCAGCACTGCGCGAGCAGCTCGCCAGTGCGGGCGACCCCGCCTTCGCGGCACGCGCCGCTGCCGCCACGGTGGCACAAATGGTTGACGACCGCATGCTGCCCAACGTGA
Source organism: bacterium (assembly GCA_963607545.1). Classification (GTDB taxonomy): domain Bacteria; phylum Bacteroidota; class Bacteroidia; order Bacteroidales; family Bacteroidaceae; genus Prevotella. The sequence goes on along the minus strand of CAVDCP010000002.1, from coordinate 129,098 downwards.
GCAAGGCATTCGAGGGCACTTCATACAACATCGACCGCGAGAAGTTCAACCGCGGCTTCATCGACGCAGTGATCGGCGACACCGCCGTGATGAACGTTGAGGCCGCCGCCGGACACTTCGACAACGTGAGAAAGGCCGAGGAAACAAAGAAAAACGAAGCCTACAAGCAGGAAAACGCCGCATGGCTTGCCGACAACGCCAAGAAAGAAGGCGTGGTGACACTGCCCTCCGGCCTGCAGTACAAGGTGATAAACACCGGCACCGGAGCCGTGGCAAAGCAGGACGACAACGTGACCGTGCGCTACGAGGGCCGCACCATCGACGGCAACGTGTTCGACAGCAGCTACAAGCGCAACCCCAACACCACGTCGTTCCGTCCCAACCAGGTGATAAAGGGCTGGACCGAGGCACTCACCATGATGCCCGAGGGCAGCAAGTGGGAGCTCTATATCCCGCAGGAACTGGCCTACGGGGCACGTCAGGCCGGACAGATAAAGCCTTTCTCCACGCTCATCTTCACCGTCGAGGTGGTGAAGGTGGAGGCCAAGGCCGAGCCTAAGGCCGATGCCGCCGAAGCCGACAAGGCCGCCGCAAAGACAAAGACTGCCGCTGCGAAGACTGCAAAAACCGCAAAGGCAAAGAAGAAATAACAGGCCGCAACCGGCCAACGCATGCGAAGGGCGCAACCCGCACGGCCTCGGGCCGGGCAGGTTGCGCCCTTTTTTTTGCATGTGCGCAGGGCCGCGCCGACACCGCCGTGCCCCCGCCGCCGGACAGCAAAAACGCCGCCCGAAGCACACACAGGCCCGACAACCGAAAATAAACAAATTGAACGGCCAACCGTTTGCCGACACCTGTATTTGTATTAAAAAACCTGCCATTTTGCACAAAATATCAAAAAAGCGCGGTCAAAATGTTGGACGTGTAAAATATAATGGCTAATTTTGCTCTGTCAAAACGGTACGAAAACAAATAACATAACGACAAAATGGACAAAATCGACAATCTTGACAAAAAGATACTCAGCATTCTGTCAAAGAACGCGCGTATCCCATTCAAAGACGTGGCCGCAGAATGCGGCGTGTCGCGCGCGGCAATACACCAGCGCGTGCAGCACCTCATAGCCGGCGGAGTGATTACCGGCAGCGGATTCGACGTCAACCCCAAGAGCATAGGCTACTCCACATGCACCTATGTGGGGCTCAACCTCGAGCGCGGCAGCATGTACAAGGACGTTGTGCAGAAGCTCAACGAGATACCCGAGATAGTGGAGTGCCACTTCACCACAGGCCCCTACACCATGCTCCTCAAGCTCTATGCGCGCGACAACGAGCAGCTCATGGACCTGCTCAACAACAAGATGCAGATGATTCCGGGCGTGGTGTCCACCGAGACACTCATCTCGCTCGACCAGAGCATCAAGCGCGAGATACCCGTACACATCGAGAACAACTGACCGACGCGCCCCGCCGCGCGGCACGACAACACGAGGCAGGCATGCCGCGAAGGTTTCCAACCCACCTCGCGGCACGTCTGCCTTTAATCTTTAAAACACACTGCAATGCGCACTTACGACCTTGACGAGCGGCTCGGCGGCATCTACCGCTCGCCGCGCGAGGCACGCCCCCGGCCCGTGGTGGGCATCACCGCCAACCACGAGGGGTGCGACGCCACTCTGCGCGACCGCTACTACCGCCAGATTGTGGAGGCAGGCGGCACGCCGCTGATAATGCCGCCGGTGGCCGACACCGACGTGATAGCCTCCACGCTCGACCGCATCGACGCGCTGCTGCTCACCGGCGGCGGCGACTACAACCCGCTGTGGGCAGGCGAGCAGCCCTCGCCGGCACTGCACTCCATAAACGCCGAGCGCGACGAGGCCGAGCTTCTCGCCACGAGGCTCGCCTTCAACCGGCAGATGCCCATGCTCGGGATATGCCGGGGCATACAGACCCTCGCCATGGCCCTGGGCGGACACGTCATGCAGGACATGGGCACCGAGGGGCGCACCGTGAAGCACTCGCAGGATGCCGACCGCTCCGAGCCCACGCACACGGTGACTGTCAACCACGACTCGCTGCTCTACACCATCTACGGCAAGGGCGAGCTTTACGTCAACTCGTTCCACCACCAGGTGGTCGACGAGACGGGAAACCTCTTCATTCCCACCGCCTTCTCCGACGACGGACTCATCGAGGCCATGGAGTGCAGCACGCACAAGCCCGTGATGGGAGTGCAGTGGCACCCCGAATGGCTCGGCAACGACGGTCTGCCGCTCTTCGAGTGGCTCGTCGACGAGGCATGTATCTTCGCCGGGGCAAAGCGGTTCCACGACCGCAACATCACCATCGACTCGCACTGCGACACGCCCATGTTCTTTCCGCAGGGCATCGACTTCCACCAGCGCGACCGCCGCATACTCGTCGATCTGCACAAGATGACCGACGGACGGCAGGATGCCGTCACCATGGTGGCCTATCTGCCGCAGCCCAAGGAGGGCGAGACGTTCGCACAGACCGCCCCCTACGGCGTGGAAAGTCCGCGCGCCTATGCCGACCTCATCTTCGACAAGATTGACGAGACAGTGCTGCGCGACGGGCAGCTGGTGGCTCTCGCACGCACCCCCGACGACCTCGCGGCCAACAAGCGCGCCGGACGCAAGTCGGTGATGATAGGCATCGAGAACGGACTGGCCATTGAGGACGACCTCGCCAACGTGGAACACTTCGCCCGCCGGGGCGTGGTGTACATCACGCTGTGCCACAACGGCGACAACCAGATATGCGACTCGGCACGCCGCACCGACAACACCCACTGCGGAGTGAGCCGGTTCGGCGAGCAGGTGATAGGCGAGATGAACCGGCTCGGGCTTATGGTAGACCTCAGCCACGCCGCCGAACGCTCGTTCTACGACGCACTCGACATCAGCTCGCAGCCCATAGTGTGCTCGCACAGCAACTGCCGCGCCCTCTGCGACGTGCCGCGCAACCTCACCGACGACCAGCTGCGCGCCCTCGCCGCCAAGGGTGGAGTGGCACAGATAACGCTCTACGACGGGTTCCTCGCTGCCGACGGCGGGGCCACCATAGCCGATGCCATGGAGCATCTGGAGCATGCCATAGCCGTGATGGGCATCGACCATGTGGGCCTCGGCACCGACTTCGACGGCGACGGCGGCGTGCCGGGACTGGCCGACAGCAGCGAACTGATAAACTTCACGCGCGAACTGCTGCGCCGCCGCTACTCCGAGGACGACATCGCCAAGATATGGGGTGGCAACTGGCTGCGAGTGATGCGCCAGGTGCAGTCCGCACGGCAATAGTGACGAAGGCTGCCGCCTGACGGCAGCCGTGCACGGGGCAAAACCCGCGGAAGAATACTTACAAAACAAGAAAAACAAAAACAGAAAGATGAAGAAGATAATTATGTCGTGCTTCGCGGCGGCAGCCGCCGTGGCAATGGCATGCTCATGCGCCTCGTGCCGCAGCGCGAAGAAGGCGCAGAGCGCCGACGAGGCCGACACCGTGGCACTCGCCGGACCGGCGTTCTCGGCCGACTCGGCCTACGCCTTCACCGCCGCGCAGTGCGCCTTCGGGCCGCGCACGATGAACTCCACGGCGCACGACCGCTGCGGAGAGTGGATAATGGGCAAGTTTGCCGACTACGGCATGGCGGTGACAACGCAGGACACCGACGTGAAAGGCTACGACGGCACCACGCTGCGGTGCCGCAACATCATTGCGCGCTACCGTCCCGAAGCCGCCGTGAGGGTGCTCGTCTGTGCCCACTGGGACAGCCGCCCGTGGGCCGACAACGACCCCGACAGCGCCAACTGGCGCAAACCGGTGATGGCGGCCAACGACGGGGCGAGCGGAGTGGCCGTGATGCTCGAACTGGCAAGGCTGCTCAAGGCCGACACCACCGCCTCGGTGGGCGTTGACTTCGTGTGCTTCGATGCCGAGGACTGGGGCACACCGCAGTGGAGCGACATGCCCGACGATGCCGACTCGTGGGCCCTCGGGGCGCAGCACTGGGCCGCAAACGTGCCCGACGCGGGCAAGCCCGTGTGCGGCATACTGCTCGACATGGTGGGCGCGCAGGGCGCGAAGTTCTATCAGGAGGGCGTGTCGAAACAGTATGCAGCCGAACTCCTCAACCGCGTGTGGCGCACCGCGTCGCAGATAGGCTACGGAAGCTATTTCCCGATGTCCGACGGCGGCATGATTACCGACGATCATGTGCCGGTGAACGAGAAGGCCGGCATCCCGTGCATCGACATCATCCCGTTCTTCCCCGACTGTCCGCAAAGCTCCTTCGGGCCTACATGGCACACCGTGAGCGACGACCTCGCCCACATCGACCGCAACTCCTTGAAGGCCGTGGGGCAGGTGCTCGTGCAGATGCTCTGGGGCGACGGGTTCGCCGGAATGTAGTATTGGCCCCGGAGAGACGTTCAAATCCCAATCGGTTTTTCGATTATAAAATGCCCCGCAAAACCTACCTTAGCCCCGGAGGGGCGTAACGGTCGTAGCCCAGGGTGAGCCGTTTGCTCCGGCAAACGGTGTAACCCTGGGGTTAAAGCGACGAATGTAATGTCTGGCCTGTAAGGTCAGCACCGCAATTACAGAATCATCTCATCCATATTGGCGTTGTGCTGACCTTTCAGGCCAGCCGTCAACTCCAAACGTGAAACCCAGGGTTACAGATGTCACTGCGTTCCATCTTCACCCTGGGCTGCGGTCGTTACGCCCCTCCGGGGCTGATAATGGCCTCGTGCTTTTTGCAAATTTTTGGAAGCCCTGCCTTTTAGGGATGGTGAAGGCCGTGTTTGTAGCGATAATCCGTATGAAAAAGACCTCGCCTTTTTTTTTACCTATTTTGCATGATGCAATGCGGCTTGGTGCCGACAAGCCCCTCCGGGGCTGATGAAGGTATTGCGCTTTTTGCCAATTTAGAATATCCTGCCCCAAAAAGCAGCGGACAATACAAAAAAAAGGAAGCCTTAGTCGCGCCGCGACTAAGGCTTCTTTGCTGTCCAAACAAGGCTTCTTTATGTTGCAAGGAAGGCTTCTTTGCAATCAAAGGAAGCCTTTGTCGGCTGGCGTGCGCCAGGGCGGTTGTCCGGCGTGCGCCCCGTGGGCATCAGTGCTTGATGCCGAGAATGTCGAGATAGAAGTCGATGTATTCGTCAACGGCCTTGTCCCAGTCGAACTGTGCGGCGCGCTGGCGCAGCCGTGCTGCCTTTTCTTCGGGCGCGGTGGCGAAGTCGGCCAGACCCTCGCTCACCGTCGTGGCCATGTCGGATGGGTCGAGCGAGTCGAAGTAGTAGGCTTCCTTGCCGCCCACCTCGGGCAGCGACGTGAGGCGCGTGAGAAACGACGGTTTGCCGAAGCACATGGCCTCCACCACGGGCAGACCGAAGCCTTCGCTGCGCGAGGGGAAGAGCAAGCCCTTGCAGCGGCTCAGCAGAGCGGCTTTCTGGGCGGTGTTCACCTTGCCCACGAAGGTGATGTTGCCGTGTCCGGCCTCTATGGCGCGCTGGCGCAGCATCTGGCCGAACTTCTCGCTTGCCGTGCCTGCTATCACGAGGCGTTCGCCGGGCAGGTGGCGCATCATGTCGACGAGCAGATGCACGTTTTTCTTACGCGACCATCGCGATATGTGGAACAGGTAGCCCGGCTCCACGCCCATTGCCTTGAGCGTGGCGTCGTAGACCTCCTGCGGCTGGGTGTTGAGGTTGGTCACGCCGTTGACGATTACGCGCGAGGGCTTGTCGAAGCTGAAGTGCTTGCCGAAGTCGGAGCGCGTGAATTCGGATATGAACGTGAAGTGCGTGGCCTTGGCCATGCGCTGCGCCATTACCCACAGTTTCTTTTTCTTGTGCATGGCGTTTATCTCGTTGTGCATGAAGTTGACGTCGTGCACGGTGATGAGCTGCAGGGGCGAGAGCCTCACCTTGAACTTGAAGAACTGGTTGGTCCAGTGCAGCAGGTCGATGTTGGGCAGCAGCACGGGGCGCAGCCATCGCAGGGGCAGCAGGTTGAGCAGCTTGCGTGCGGTGCGGCTTATGCAGAGATATTCCACGTTGTCGCCGTAGCTTCCCTTGCGCCACCGCTTGGCCACGATGAAGCAGAGCGTCACGCCGTATTTCTCTTTCAGCATGGGCGCACGCTGTGCCATGCGCTGTGCTATGCTGTTCTCGAATTCGCCCAGTCCGGTGTTGAGCAGGTGCGACTCGAGCATGGATATAGCTATCCGTTTGGTGTTGTTGGTTGACATATTGTGTGTGTTGTTATTGCAGTCGTCGTAGTTGTAATGCCGCGCACCGGCATTGTGTTGCATCGCGTCATGCCTTTTCTTCGCCGCCGTCGCCGCCGTGGGGGTCGAGGTCGTCGTCGGCTATGCGTATGCGTCCGTCGTAGGTGAGCATTTCGCTGCGCCTGAAGCGGTAGCTTGCCGAGGCAATCGATGCCGTGGGGTCGTAGCGGTTTGACGTTATGTCGAGCAGTCCGCAGATGAGTTCGTAGGTGAGGTCGTTGGTGAAATACCTCCGTGCGTTGGCCTTGAGCGCGGCTGCTGGGGCTGGGTGCGCCTCCTGGTATTCGCCTGACATGTATATCCATAGTGGTATGCGCACCATTTTGAAGCCGAGGAAGCGCGGCGACCGGCGCATGTCGGGTATGCCGCCGTGGTCGGAGAAATACACCATTGCCGCGAGGTTGAGCCTCTGGCGCGCGTAGTCGAAGGCGCGGTGCAGCACGTTGTCGGTGAAGTGCAGGCTCGTGCGGTAGCACTCCACGTCGCCGTTGTGGGGCAGCGAGTGCTTGTCGGCATACTCGCGTGGAAACCGGTTCTCGTAGTTGAAGTGGCTACCCTTGAGGTGCAGCACCACGAAGTTGTCGCGCGTGGGGTCGATTTCGTCGAGAAAGTCGAGCAGGGCCGTGTCATACTGCACTCCGCCCGGAGTCTTCTTCACCCATTTTGCCGTGTCGGCGGTCTGCGCCACGAGCGTCACCGAGGTGTCGTTCACCCCTATGTAGCTCTGGTTGCTGTACCAGTGCGTGGCATATCCTGCCTTGCGCGCTATGTCGATTATGGAGCACGACGAGGCGAAGTCCTTGCCGTTGTACTGGTTGCGCTCGGTGAGCACGCGCTCGAGCGACGGCACTGTCTGCATGGCGCACGAGTAGGCGTTGTCGAAGAACACGAAATGATCCGTGTCGCCCCGCGACTCGCGCTCCCACGGCGTGGTGTCGAACGGCTGCCCGGCAAACGCGCTCATGTAGTCGCGGCAGCTCGACTCGCCTATCACCATTATCACGGTGTGCGGGCGGTGCTGCCCCGTGGCGTTGCGCTCCACGCCGAGTTGGGCCAGGCGTGCGACCATGCCGGTGCGGTAGCGTTCGAGGCTGCGCGTGTATTGGCGCACGTCGAGGTAGAGCGCGGCCACCCCGGTGCGCACGAAGAGTCCGTGGCGCGGTTTCCAAATATACATGTTGAAGTACAGGAATAGTGCCGCCGTGAGCGCCGTGGCCCACCACTGTGGCGCGGTTGCCGTGGCCGGGTGTGCGTTGGCCGCGATGAGCAGTGCCGCCGTTGCGGCTGCTGCGACGGCTGCGAGGGCCGTCTTCCATGCCTTGAACGACTTGACATACTCCACCGCCTCGCTCAGGTAGGTGTTGATGAGCGGGGCCATGCCCGCATCGTCGATGCAGCAGCGGTAGGTGGCGTAGTAGGCAATCTGCGCCGCCGCAATGATCACCAACACTGTCTCGGCTGCGCCCACGGCCACTGCGGCCATTGCGGGGCACACCGCTGCGGCGAGAGCCTGCGCTGCCGTGAGCCATCCGAAGAGGTAAATGCCGAAGGCTATGTCCATGTGGTTGTCGTAGTCGGGCGAGGTGGCGCGGTGGGTGAGGTGGTAGAGCACGTTGAAGGTGCACATCCACAGCAGCGACGTCACTGCCGCCGCAACGGCGGGAGCCGACGTGCACGGCATGCCCATGAGTGCCATCGGCAGCACTGCCTGCACCGCCGCTATGAGATAACGCCGCAGCTGCTGGCCGCGCGAGTTGCGGGCCAGCCCCATGTTGTACTTGCGGAACACGCCGTAGCCCACGGCGAAGAGCGCGAGGGCGGCTGCTATGTATTGGGCAGCCGTTGCGGCTGCTGCCGTGCATGTCATTGTGGGCATGGTGCTAAGTGGATATTCAATATTATTTGTATGTACTTGTATGTCAGCAGATGTTTGTTATGCTATGATATGTCTCTGCACTTTCTTTTCGTCTGTTGCCCGGTTTTCATCGGTCGTGTAGCCCGCTGCACTCCCTCTTAACCCCGAACATGCAGCCGAAAACGGGGCGCATGTCCATATCCAGACAGTTTTGGGCACCTGCTTATTGTTGCCGTTTCAGGATGTACTGTGCTGTCTGTATCATGGCAAAGGCGTAGCGGCGCAGCGGTTCGAACGCCTTGCCGTAGGCCACCTCGCACTGGTGTCCGTTGGGGGCGGTTTCGTAGCAGAAGGATCGCGCCGTCTTCGGCTCGTATATGTAGAGTCGCGTGTCGTCGCGCGCCACTATCTGGTTGTCGGCGGAGTAGAACACCATGGGGCGGCTGGCCGTGGTGAGGTCGATGCCGAAGCCGTCGTAGGTGTAGCCCATGCCGAGAAGCGAGAGCAGCGTGGGCATCACGTCAACCTGGGTGGCGAGCTTGTCTACGCGCCCTTCGGGCACTCCGGGGCCGAATATCATCAGCGGTATGTGGTTGTACGACTCGGGCAGCTCGCCGTTCACCTTGCCCACGATTTTCCCGTGGTCGGCCATAATCACGAAGACGGTGTTCTTGTACCACTCCGTCTTGCGCGCCTTGGCGAGGAAGTCGCCCACGGCCCAGTCGGCATATTCCACAATCTGTGTCTCGGGGTCGGCGGTCTTGGCGTGGAACCACGCGGGCACCACATAGGGCGGATGGTTGCTTATGGTGAGCAGCGTGGCCATGAACGGCTGCTTGGTGGCGGCCTGACGGTTGATTTTGTCGAGCGCGTAGCCGAAGAGGAAGTGGTCGCTCACGCCGAACGAGTTGACCACCTCGCCGGCAGGATAGTCTTCCTGCGAGAAAATCTCGTCGTAGCCGTTGGTGGAGAAGAACGCCTTCATGTTGTCATACTGTGCCTCGTGGGTCATGAAGAACATGTTGTGCCAGCCCCTCTGGTGCAGCACTGTGGCTATTCCGTCGCGGTGCGGCGTGACAGTGCCCTTCATAAGATTGCGGAACATGAGCGCGGGGAAAGAGTAGAGAGCCGCCGTCATGCCGTGGTTGGTGTGTATTCCTGCGCTGTAGCAGCGTGTGAATGCCATGGAATGGTTGTAGAGCGAGTCGAGGGTGGGGGTGAGCCTCTGCGTGTTGCCGAACGTGTGCATGAGGCTGGCCGACATCGACTCCATGAGAATCACCACCACGTTGCGGCGCGGCGCGGCGGCATCGGCGTTGGCGGCAGCCGGGGTGCCGGGCTTCATCTCGCGCCGCAGCACATGCAGCGAGTCGCACTTGCCCGTGATGCCGAGGCTCGCGCGGGCATCGGCTATGGCCTCGCCGTAGGGCATGAGGTGCAGCTCGCGGTTTTCGCGGCGCATGTCGTCGAGCGTAGAGGTGAGCAGGTTGAACGTGGGGTTTATGCCAAGCTGGTTGAGAAACGGGTCGTTGCAGTAGTAGGCCTGGCTTATCTTTATGGGGTTGTAGCCCGTGCGTCCGCGTATGCCGAACACGCACAGGCCCGTGACGGCGCACGCCACGGCAAGGCGCAGTGCCGTGGCTGCGGGGCGGCGGCTGTCGCGCGGTGCGGCGCACACGGCTTTTCCGGCGGCGCGCGTGAGGCGCGACGTGGCCCAGACGAACGCTACGGTGAGGGCGAAGTAGAGGAGGATGTAGAGCAGGTATGACTTTTCGCCCGTCACCATGCCTGCCGTGGTGCCGGCATATCCGAACCATTCGAATATGCCCGAGTTGATGTTCTTGAAGAAATAGGCGAAATATGGGATGTTGGCTGCCGAGGGTATGAATGCCACGGCGCACAGCGTGGCATACCACCATGCGGCGGCGCGGCGCAGCCAGCGCGGCGTGAAGCCCGCGGCGGCAGCAAGGAGGCACACGGCCACGGGCACTACGGCTATGTAGCACGCCGTTACGTTGTCAAACCACACGCCGCGCACGAATGCCGGCAACGCGCTTGCCGCCGTGTCGCCGGCCATGGCATGGAGCGCGGCATACTGCACGGCGCGGAAAACGGAGAGCACCGCAAGGATGAGGGCGTGCGTGGCCGCGAGCCATCCGAGGGTGATGTAGAAGCGTCTGTTTTTAAACATGTTGCAAAATTATACATTTCTTGCGTGATATGCAAGCATTGCCGTGAAAACGACAAGGCCCTCCGCCGTGGCGGAGAGCCTTGTGTGGTGTTGCCGTGGAGGGGCTTCAGCGTCCCTGCTGCGGCGTTATGCGGAAGCTGAACGTGTAGTCCTTGTATTCCACGCGGTAGGGCTTGCGTGCGCGTCCCCAGTCGCTCCAGCTGTCAACGCCGCCCACTCCGGCCTGCACGAGGTCGATGCAGAGGTTGGTGTATTTCGATTTCGGCAGCGACTGCGGGTGGCGCTGGTGCTTCTCGTCGCCCTCGTCGAGCGTGGCCTGGTCGTAGTGCAGAGCCGAGGCAGAGAATGTCCCGGTGGATTCGATGAGCACTCCCTTGCCGTTGGTGTCGGTCTGCCGCCACCAACGCAGGTCGGTCATGGTGCCGGTTTCCTGCGGACGGATGTAGGGATAGAACATCTCGTCGGCTGTGGAGCGGTAAATTCCCACGGGCTGCGAGTTGTTGCGGTCGGCGTAGTTCTCTATCGGTCCGCGTCCGAACCATGTGGCGTTGTCGGCGCTGTAGGGCAGGTTCATGGTCATTCCGAAGCGCAGCATCTCGCTGGCCTTTGCCCCCGGTGTTGTCTTGAGGCTCTGCGTCACGGTGAGTGCGCCGGTCTCGTCGGCCTGGTAGGTGAGGGTGAGTGTCGCGTTCACGGCCTTGAGGTCGTAGGTTGCGGTCACGGTCTTGTTCTTCTTGTCGGCAGAAAGCGACTTGAGGTGCAGTTCGGGGTTGCGCCATGCGGCGCATTTCTTCTGCAGTTCGGCACCCATGTCGTTGTCGGTGACGGCGCGCCAGAAGTTGGGGCGCAGTGTGGCTCCGTCGGCCAGAATGGTGTTCTGTCCCACGACATACTTGTCGATGAGTCCCGTCTGGCGGTTGAACGCTATGGTGAAGCCGTCGGTCTGCAGCGTCAGCTGCGGCTCTTTCTTCTTGTCCACGACCTTGACGATGGCGGTTGCCGCGGCTCTCGGGAATATCTGCCGTTCCTCGCCTTCGCGCAGACACAGCTGCCGGTAGGCCACGATGTCGCCAGCGTGCAGCAATCCTTCGTCGCGTTTCAGGCGGAACACTATGTTGAGCTGCACGTCGGCGGCGTTGTCGGTGCCGAGGTCAAAGTCTTCGGGCAGCCTTATTATCGCCGTTTTCTGCGGTGCCACGTCGATGTCGGCAATGGTTCCGTTGCCCGTCTCGTCGCCGTCGGCGAGCACTGTCCACGACAGCGACACGTTGTCGAGCGACTTGAAGAAGTTTTCGTTGTACACCGAAATCACGCCTTTCCTGGCATCGACAGGCTCTGCCCAGATGTTCTGGTAGATGTATCCCACCTCGAAAGCCTCGGGGTTGGGCTTGCGGTCGGGCGAGATGAAGCCGTTGCAGTTGAAGTTGTTGTCAGACGGGTCGTAGGTGTTGTAGTCGCCGCCATACTTGAATATGGTGTTGCCCTGGCTGTCCTTGGCGCGCAGTCCCTGGTCGACGAAGTCCCAGATGAAGCCACCCTGGTAGTAGGGCTGGCGGCGCACGATGTCCCAGTATTCCTTCATCACTCCGCACGAGTTGCCCATTGCGTGTGCATACTCGCAGTGTATCATGGGCTTGGTGTTGCTGGGGTCGGTGGCGTAACGCTCGGCGGCATCGGGAGTGATGTACATCTCGGCGTAGATGTCGGTGTTGTCGCCGTTTATGGCGCGCTCCCAGTGCACGGGGCGCGAGGGGTCTTGCGAGTTTATCCAGCGTTTCACGTCGGTGAAGTTCTTAGAGTCGGCAGTCTCGTTGCCCATCGACCAGTAGATTATCGAGGGGTGGTTGAACTGCATCTCCACGTTGTGCTGGTTGCGCTGCATTATCTGGTCGGCGAAGAGCGGCGTTGCCGTGGGTGCGTCGGCGGCGTAGTAGAAGCCGTGGCTCTCCTGGTTGGCCTCGGCGCAGACGTACAGTCCGTATTTGTCGCAGAGGTCGTAGAAGTACGGGTCGTCGGGGTAGTGGCATGTGCGCACGGCGTTCACGTTGAAGCGTTTCATCAGTTTCACGTCTTCGAGCATGCGTTCGCGGCTCACGACATATCCTCCGTCGGGGTCGATTTCGTGGCGGTTGGCTCCCTTTATGAGCACGGGCTGTCCGTTGACGAGCAGCTGGCGGTTTTTGATTTCTATCTTGCGGAAGCCCACGTTGACGGGCACTGCCTCGATTTCCTTGTCGTTCTGCATCACGGTCACGACGATCTTGTAGAGGTTGGGAGTCTCGGCTGTCCACTTGAGGGGCTTCTCCACGTCGAACTTCACCGTGGCGTTGATGCTTGCCATCTTGCTGCCTTCCTTCTTCTTCACCTTCGAGGCGTTGAGAATCTTGCGGCTGGCCACCGATCCGTCGGGATCGATGAGGTCGAGCACGAACTTGGCGTTGCCCTTGGCCTTGATGTTGACGGCGAGCGTGCCGTTGGTGTATGTGGCGTCGAGGTCGGGCGTGACGCGCACGTTGTCGATGTGCGCATTCTGCGAGCGCGAGTAGAGGAAGCAGTTGCGGGCCACTCCCGAGAGCCGCCAGAAGTCCTGGTCTTCGCTGTAGGAGCCGTCGCACCAGCGGAAAGTCTGGAAGGCAATGAGGTTGTCGCCCTTCTTCAGGTAGGGGGTGATGTCGAATTCGGCTGCCACCTTGGAGTCTTCGGTGTAGCCCACATACTTGCCGTTCACCCAGAGATACATGTTCGAGGTGACGCTGCCGAAATGGGCGATTACCTGGCGGCCGTCCCACGACTCGGGAATGTGTATGGTGCGGCGGTAAGAGCCCACATGGTTGTCCTTCACGGGCACCTCGGGCGGGTTGTTCTTGAAATGTCCGCGCCAAGCGAAGCCTATGTTCACATACTCGGGGTCGCCGTAGCCGTTGAGCTCCCATATCCCCGGCACCTTCATCGTGGCCCACGACGAGTCGTCGAAGCCCTCGGCGAAGAATCCCGTGGGACGCTTGTCGGCATCGGCCACCCAGTTGAATTTCCAGTCGCCCTCAATGGAGAGGTAGTTGCCCGAGGTCTCGCGCTCGCCACGGAGCGCCGCCTCGCGGTTTTCGTAGGCAAAGAAAGATGTGTGCAGCGGGAAGCGGTTCACCTCGTTCACGTGCAGGTCGTGCCATTCGGTGAACGTGGGCTGGCCAACGCTTTCTGCCGCCGCCGCGCACGGAATCGTGCCCATGACGGCAAAAGCCAAAAGTAGGTTTTTCATATTTTCTATGTTGTTAAAGATACTGGTCGGTGTCGTCGGATGTGCAGGCCGTGGCCTGACGGTGCGGCACGGGGGCGTGCCGGCGTGTGCGAGGTTTTCAGATTAGCGTGCCGCAAATTTAGTAAAAACATTGCACAAACGCCGTTCGGTGCCGCAATGTTTAGACAAAATTAAGTGTAGGATAGTCGCCAAATGTTGTAACTTTGCACCGTTTTAAACGAAAAAAGGAAGAAAATGGCATACAATACTTGCGTTTTTGCCGACGGGTTGCGCCTCGTGCACCTCGCCTCGGCATCGCCCGTGGTGTACTGCGGCTATGCCGTGGCCGCCGGAACACGCGACGAGCAGCACGGCGACGAGGGTCTGGCGCACTTCTGCGAGCACATGACGTTCAAGGGCACGCAACGCCGCCGCGCGTGGCATGTGCTCAACTGCCTCGAAAGCGTGGGCGGCGACCTCAATGCCTACACCACCAAGGAAACCACGGTGTATCATGCCGCCGTGATAAACACCGACATCGCGCGCGCCGTCGACTTGCTCGACGACATCGTGTTCCACAGCACCTATCCGCAGACCGAGATTGACAAGGAGGTGGAGGTGATATGCGACGAGATAGAGAGCTACAACGACTCGCCGTCGGAACTCATCTACGACATATTCGAGAATTCCGTCTTTGCCGGGCATCCTCTCGGCCACAACATCTTGGGCAACGGCGAACGGCTGCGCCGCTACACCACTGCCGACGCCCTGCGTTTCACCCGGCGGCTCTACACTCCGCAGCGTTCGGTGTTCTTTGCCTACGGCGACATCGACTTCGGCAGGCTCTGCCGCCTGCTCGGCAAGGCCCACGGCGCGTGCACGCCGCTGCCCGCCGGTGTGCCGACGTGCGCTGCCCCCACCACGGCGGCGGCTCTGCCCGAGTATGTGCCGCAGCAGTTGGAGCGGCGCATGGACACGCATCTTGCCCATGTAATGGTGGGTTGCCGGGCCTACGGCATTCACGACAGCCGCCGTCTGGCCCTCTATCTGCTCAACAACATGCTCGGCGGACCGGGCATGAACGCCCGGCTCAACCTCTCGCTGCGCGAGCGCAATGCCCTTGTCTACACCGTTGACAGCTCAATGGTGAGCTATTCCGACACGGGCACATGGGCGGTGTATTTCGGGTGCGACCCGAAAAACGTGGAACGGTGTCTGCGCCTTGTGCGGCGCGAACTCGACCGCGTGGCCGAAAAGCCCCTCACCGGCACGCAGCTGCGTGCCGCCAAGAAGCAGATAAGGGGACAGATAGGCGTGGCGTGCGACTCGCGCGAGTCGTTTGCGCTCGACCTTGCCAAGGGATTCCTGCACTACGGGTGGCTGAAAGACGTTACCTCGCTCTGCGACAAGATTGACGTTCTCACCGCCGACGACCTCCAGAACGTGGCGCGCGAGGTGTTTGCCCCCGAGCGGCTCACCACGCTCGTCATAAGATAGGCAGTGCCTTGCCGCACGCCGGCGGGCAGGACAAAACACGGCGAAGCCCTGGCAGCAGTGCAGCCAAGGCTTCGCCGTGTTTTGTGTGAGCGCAATTGTGCGCGCAATGTGGCAGGAAGGGTTTCGGGGAAACCGCTTTACGGGTGCATGGCGAGTGCCCGGTTTTCGGCAGCCTCCATTATCTCGCGCTCGCCCGGCCCTTTGTCGTTGATGCCGCAGAGGTGCAGTATGCCGTGTATAATCACGCGCCGCAGCTCGTCGTCATACTGTTTGCCGAAAAGTTCGGCGTTGGAGCGCACCGTGTCGAGCGAGATAACGATGTCGCCCGACACTATTCCCGGCTCGTCGTAGTCGAAAGTTATCACGTCGGTGTAGTAGTCGTGGCCCAGATATTCGTTGTTCACCTCGAGAATCTTCTCGTCGTCGACAAACATGTAGCCCACTTCGCCCACCTTGTAGCCGTATTCTGCGGCGACGGCGCGTATCCATGCCGTCGTCTCGCGTTTCTTTATTTTTGGCATTTTCACGCCTTCGGCGTTGTATGTAATCATATCCTTGCTTTTTGTTCAGTAATGTTGGCTGTGCCGTCTGCGCCTCACGGGAGGAGTTCCGACACGTCCTTGCCGTAGCTGCGCAGTTCTCTCACCACCGACGAGCTCACGCTTCCCAGTCCGGGTTCGGCGCAGATGAGTATCGTTTCAATGCCGCCTATGGCGCGGTTGATGTCGGCCTGTTCGCGCTCGGCCTCGAAGTCGCGCACCGATCGCACCCCCTTCACCACAAACCGTGCGCCCGTTTCGTGGGCGAAGTCAACGGTGAGTCCGCTGTATTCGACCACCTCCACCTTGGGTTCGGCGGCGTAGACGCGCCTTATGGCGGCCACCCTTTCGGCGGCAGTGGCGGTGTAGCGTTTGCCGGCGTTCACCCCCACGCCTATCACGAGGCGGTCGAAGAGCGGCAGCACGCGCCTCACCACCGAGGCGTGGCCCACGGTGAACGGGTCGAACGAGCCCGCGAAAATCCCGATTCTTTCAGTTTCCTTCATGCGGCAGTGACTGTTGTGTGCTGCAAAAGTAATGCTTTTTGCCGACAATGCCACACGCGCGGCGCAAAATAAAGGCTTATTTCTTCGGCATTTGCAAAGGAATTGATAATTTTGCACCTTGTTATATATATTCCGCAGGCAATGGTATTGAACTACATTTGGATTGCTTTCTTCGCCGTGGCGTTTGCCGTGGCACTCTTCAGGCTCGTGTTTCTAGGCGACACGGGAGCTTTCCCGGCGGTGATGAACAGCACGTTCGACACGTCGAAGACGGCTTTCGAGATTTCGCTCGGGCTCACCGGCGTGCTCTCGCTGTGGCTGGGCATAATGAAGATAGGCGAGAAAGGGGGTGTGGTGGATGCCCTGGCGCGGCTGTTGTCGCCCGTGTTTGCCAGGCTCTTCCCCGACATTCCCAAGGGACATCCCGTGACCGGGAGCATCTTCATGAACATCGCCGCCAACATGCTGGGGCTCGACAACGCCGCCACTCCGCTCGGCCTGAAGGCCATGGAGCAGCTGCAGCAGCTCAACCCCAAGAAAGACACGGCCACCAACCCCATGATAATGTTTCTCGTGCTCAACACCTCGGGACTCACGCTCATACCCGTTTCCATAATGGTCTACCGCGCGCAGATGGGCGCGCAGCAGCCCACCGACATCTTCGTGCCCATTCTCCTGGCCACGTTCTTCTCCACTTTGGCGGGCGTGGTGGTCACGTCGATCTACCAGCGCATCAACCTTATAAACCGCACCATGCTCCTCACGCTCGGCGGCATGTGCGCCGCCGTGGCGGCTATAATATGGGGTTTCGCGCAGATGGACAAGGAACAGATGAACACCGTGAGCACCACCGTGGCCAACATCCTGCTCATGTCGATAATAATGGCGTTCATCCTGGCCGGGGTGAGGCGCAGGGTGAATGTCTACGACGCTTTCGTGGAGGGTGCGAAGGAGGGCTTCGCCACCGCCGTGCGCATCATTCCCTATCTCGTGGCCATACTCGTGGGCATCGGCGTGTTCCGTGCTTCGGGCGCCATGGACATGCTCATCGACGGCGTGAAGTGGTTCGTGGGCGTGCTCGGGGGCAACACCGATTTCGTGGGCGCGCTGCCCACGGCTCTAATGAAACCGCTCTCCGGGAGCGGAGCACGCGGCATGATGGTGGATGCCATGTCCACCTACGGGGCCGACTCGTTTGTGGGCCGACTCTCGTGCGTGTTCCAAGGCTCCACCGACACCACTTTCTACATACTCGCCGTGTATTTCGGCAGCGTGGGGGTGCGCCACACCCGGCATGCCGTGACGTGCGGACTGCTCGCCGACCTTGCGGGCGTGGCCGCCGCAATAGGCATTTGCTACATGTTCTTTTAAAAGTAAAAAAGTAAAAGGGTAAAAAAGTAAAAAGGGGTTTTAAGGGTAAAAAAGTAAAAGAGTAAAAAAGTAAAAAGGGTGGCATGGCAAGGAGCGTGGTGTATGAATTGAGCAAGAAGTTTGCTCTTAGGGTCGTCAGGCTATATATGTATCTGAAGGAAGAACGACGGGAATATGTGATGTCGAAACAGATATACAGATGCGGAACGAGCATAGGGGCGAACATAGCAGAGAGCCAGTTCGCACAAAGCGACGCTGACTATATAAGTAAATTGAGCATAGCACTCAAAGAAGCGGCAGAGACTATGTATTGGCTTGACTTGATTTATGAGACGGAACTCATTTCAACAAACCAATATGACTCGATGCTCAACGATGTGAAAACAATAACAGGAACGCTGGTTAATATCATTAATAAAGTGAAACAGAAAAACAATAAAGTCACACAAAAGTAAAAACCAAGAAAGTAAATGAGCGGAACCGAATGTGCCACCGGCCTCCATTCTCCCATTTTCAAAATGGCTTAGGATGTGTCCCCGTGCATCATTCTCCCATTTTTTTAATGGTTTAGGATGTGTCTTTGGGCACAATTCTTCCATTTTTTTAATGGATTAAGATGTGCCTTTGGGTACTCAATCCCGTCCTTTTTACTTTTTTACTTTTTTACTTTTTTACTTTTAAAGATTATGGCCAACTTAAAATCACTTGCCAAAGACACCGCCATTTACGGACTGAGCAGCATTGCCGGGCGGTTCATCAACTATCTGCTCGTGCCCATACAGACCACGGCGTTTGCCGCCGGAGGAGGCCAGTATGGCGTTGTCACCAACATCTATGCCTACACCGCGCTGCTGCTCGTGATACTCACCTACGGAATGGAGACCACCTTCTTCCGTTATGTGAACAAGACCGACGAGGACGCGCGCACCGTCTACTCCACGGTGCTCATTTCGGTGGCCTCCACGGCGGCCCTCTTCGTGGCCCTCGTGCTGGCGTTTCTGCCGCAGATAGCGGCCTTCATGAAATATCCCGACCATGAGTCGTGGGTGGCTGTGATGTTCGTGTGCGTGGCCATCGACGCCTTCAAGTGCATCCCGTTTGCCTATCTGCGCTACCAGAAGAAGGCCGTGAAGTTTGCCTGCCTGCAGCTCGTCAACATCGTGCTCAACATCGTGCTCAACCTGCTCTACCTCATTGTGCTGCCCGCGCTGAGGCTCAACCCGATGGGACTCTACGACGACCGCTTTACGCTCGACGTGGGAATGGTGTTCTACATCAACCTCGTGTGCACCGCCGTGGTGCTGCTCTGCTTCTGGCGCGAGCTCACCGGTTTCCGATGGAAATTCGACTTCGCCCTCTGGCGGCGCATGCTGCGCTACGCGTGGCCGCTGCTCGTGCTCGGCATAGCTGGCATACTCAACCAGACCCTCGACAAGATTATCTTCCCCTACCTCTATCCCTACGCCGACGAGAAGACACAGCTCGGCATCTACGGGGCCGCCGTGAAGATTGCAATGATAATGGCAATGATAACGCAGGCGTTCCGCTACGCCTACGAACCGTTTGTCTTCGGCAAGTCGAAAGACCGCGACAACCGCGAGACCTATGCCGTGGCCATGAAGTATTTCATCATCTTCACGCTCCTGGCCTACCTCGTGGTTATTGCCTACATCGACATCCTGCGCTACATAATACCCAACCGCAGCTACTGGCCGGGCCTGCGCGTGGTGCCCGTGGTAATGGCCGCCGAGATAATGATGGGCGTGTATTTCAACCTCTCGTTCTGGTACAAGCTCATCGACAAGACCATATACGGGGCGTGGTTCTCTGCCGCCGGGTGCGCGGTGCTCGTTGCCGTCAACGTGATATTCGTGCCGCGCTGCGGCTACATGGCCTGCGCCTGGGGCGGAGTGGCCGGCTACGGCACCGCCATGGTGCTGTCGTATGTGGTGGGGCAGCGCAAGTATCCCATAAACTATCCGCTCGCCTCCATAGCCGTGTATGTGGCCATAGCCGCGCTGTTCTGCTTCCTTATGAACCTTTCCAACACCCACCTGCCGCAACTGTGGGCCATGGCGGCCAACACCGTGCTCGTGCTCATGTTCGTGGGGCACATAGCCTACCACGACCTGCCGCTCTCACGGCTGCCCGTGGTGGGCAAGTATTTCAGGCACTGACAAGCCTGCGGCACTACTGAAACGCAACAAAACCATAAAAAGATAAACGTAAAAGCTATGAAAAAATCTCTCTTCCTCGCGGCTGCCGTGCTCTTCTCGGCCCACGCCGCGCATGCCGACGAAGGCATGTGGACACTCTACAACCTGCCCCAGGCGGTGTATGAGCAGATGAAATCCTACGGGTTTGAAGTGCCCTACGAGGGGCTTTATTCGGGAAACGACGCGATAAAGAACTCGGTGGTGAACTTCTCGGGCTACTGCTCGGGCGTGGTGGTGTCGCCCGACGGCCTCGTGCTCACCAACCACCACTGCGGTTTCGAGGCCATACGGTCGCACTCCACCGTGGAGCACGACTACATGCTCAACGGCTTCTATGCCAAGACCTACGAGGACGAACTGCCCAACGAGGGCATGTTCGTGCGCTTCATGGTTGACCAGCGCGACATAACGCCCGAACTCGAGCGTCTGGGCATAAAGAACATGAACCATGTGCAGCAGGAAGCCCTGCTCGACTCGGTGGAGAACGCCATGCACAAGGAGACAAAGGCACGCGACAAAGACCTCATCCTCGAGATAAAGCCATTCTACGAGGGCAACAAATACTACGCCACCACCTACAAGGAATACCGCGACCTGCGCCTCGTGTTTACCGTGCCCAAGTCGATGGGCAAGTTCGGGGGCGAAACCGACAACTGGATGTGGCCGCGCCAGACGTGCGACTTCTCGGTGTTCCGCATATATGCCGACCCCAAGACCAACGGCCCGGCCGACTACTCGAAGGACAACGTGCCCTTCCGCGCCGAGCATTTCACGCAGGTGTCGATGGACGGCTACAAGGAAGGCGATTTCGCCATGACCATAGGCTACCCCGGATCGACCTCGCGCTACCTCTCGAGCTACGGCATACAGGAACGCCGCGATGCCGACAACGCGCCGCGCGCGCAGATACGCGGCGTGAAGCAGGACGTGATGCAGCGCCACATGAGAGCCTCGGAGGCCGTGCGCATAAAGTATGACTCGAAATACGCGCAAAGCTCCAACTACTGGAAAAACTCGCTCGGCATGAACAAGTGCATCGACTCTGTGGGCATCGTGAAGCAGAAGGCCGACTTCGAAGACCGCATACGCGAATACCAGAAATGGACGGGCTACCTCAAGGGCAAGCTCGACTTCAACGTCATGGAAAGCCTCTACGCGCGCCACGGCGACGCCGAACGCCAGTACACGGCATGGAGCGAGACGTTCCGCCGCACCTCTGAGTTCAACACGCGTGCCTACATGATCGCACGCGGCGTGACCCCGGCCAACCCCAAAGCCTCGAAGAGCAAGCAGTATTACACCTTCGCCGACAACAGCAAGGAGTGGGACGCCGACCTCGACAAGGACGTGATGGCGGCCCTCCTCGACAACTACCGCCAGTATGTGCCGGCCGGAAAGCTGCCCAAGTTCTACTCCACCATAGCGTCGCGCTTCGGCGGCGACACCCGCAAGTATGTGGAGTGGCTCTATGCCGAGAGCGTGATAATGAAGCCGGGAGCCAAGATTTACATCAACTCCAAGGCCCTGCGCAACGACCCCGGCTACGAATACGGCAGCGAGATTGCCGCGATAAGCGACGCGCTGCGCCCCGTGTTCCAGGAGCTTGAAGACTCCATTGCCGAGCAGGAGAAATATCTCTGCGACGCCAAGATACGCATGGAGCAGGAACTGCCCCACTACAGCGACGCCAACTTCACCATGCGCCTGAGCTACGGACAGGTGGGCGGCTACCTGCTCGGAGGCAAGCCCTCGGGCTACTACACCGACGCTGCGTCGATAGTGCACAAGATGGAAGCCGGCGAGCGCGGCACCGCCGACTATCAGGCCGAGCCCATCATGAAGCAGCTCATGTCGGCCTCCGACTTCGGACGCTACACCGACCCGGCCACGGGCAAGCTGCAGCTGTGCTTCCTCACCAACAACGACATCACCGGCGGAAACTCCGGCTCGCCCATGTTCGACGGGCGCGGCCGCCTCATAGGCCTTGCCTTCGATGGCAACTGGGACTCGCTGTCGAGCGACATCTGGTTCGACCGCAAGCTCGCGCGCTGCATAGGCGTTGACATACGCTACGTTGTCTACCTCATGGACAAGTGGGGACACACCGACCGTCTGCTCAAGGAAATGGGCGTGAAATGACTTGGCGGCGGCGTGCACCGCCCGGAGCACGGGCGTGCGGCATGCGCCGCACGCTTGCGCACCGTATGCCGCACACTGCGACAAAGGCTTGCTGCACCGCACGGCAAAGCCCCGGCACAACGCTGCCGGGGCTTTTTTCGTGCATGGCTGCGTGCCCGTGGGAGGGCAGCTGTGGGCCGTGGCCCGCGCGAGGGGCGTTTCTTAGTGTAAGCAACGCTTGCCGACGGTGTGGCAATGTGCTTGCCTACGGTGCCTTGTTGTGTGATTGTGTAAATGCAGTTGTGCAAACACACGGCGTTTGAATGTGGCTCAAACGCCGTGTGTTACAATTTGTTTGATGCCTGTGTGTATAAAAATGCAAATATATCCGTGTTTGTTTGCGCGCACAATAACATAAAGTGTGATATTTTATTGCTTTTAAAACAATGTGTCAGCAGTAATGCTTAAAAGTTACGTTTTTACAAAATAGATGTAAAAATATTGAAGAATTGTTTGTTGATTTATTCGTTTTTTTTTAGTTTTGCACTTTAGACGGCAGTGCGGCGATTTTGTCCCTGCGCCGCCGTGCATTAACGACAAAGCTGAAATATATGAGAGTACGTTTATTGTTAGCATCCGCGTTGCTTGCCGCATCAGGACAGATGATGGCACAGTCGGCCAACGGTTTTGGCGGACTGGTAGTCGACGAGAACGGCGACCCTGTGATTGGAGCCCAGATAAGGGTGAAAGGTTCGAAGCAAGGCACCGTGACCGACATCGACGGCAAGTTCTCGCTGCCTTCGGGCGTGAAGCGCGGCCAGGAAATCGTGGTCACTTATGTGGGCATGGAGTCGCAGACGCTGAAAGCCTCGCAGGGCATGAAAGTGAGCATGCACCCTGCCGAGCAGCAGCTCGACGATGTGCTTGTGGTGGCGTTCGGCCAGCAGAAGAAGTCGTCGTTCACCGGTTCGGCAGGCGTGGTGAAGAGCGACATCCTTGAGAAGAAGCAGCTCACCAACGTGTTCAGCGGTCTGCAGGGCGAGATAGCCGGCGTGCAGATGACCAACACGTCGGGCGACCCCTCGGCCACGCCTACGTTTGCCATACGCGGCTTCGGATCGATAAACGCTGGCACGTCGCCGCTCATCATCGTCGACGGCGCGCCCTACGACGGCGGATGGAACAACCTCAACCCCAACGACGTGGAGAACATCACCGTGCTCAAGGACGCTGCCTCCAACGCCCTCTACGGCGCGCGCGGAGCCAACGGCGTGATTATGGTGACCACGAAACGCGGCTCGAAGGACAAGGCCACGATAACGCTCGACGCCAAATGGGGCGCAAACAGCCGCGCCACCATCGACTACGACCGCATCACCGACCCCGCCGAATACTACGAGATGTATTACCGCGCGCTCTACAACTATAACGTGCGCGACAAGGGAATGTCGGCCTACGACGCGCATGTGGCAGCCAACAGCACCCTGCCGCTGAGCGCCGACAAGGGCGGTCTGGGCTACATCGTCTATGCAGTGCCCGACGGCGAGTATCTCATAGGCACCAACGGGCGGCTCAACCCCAACGCCGCGCTCGGCAACCGCGTGTACTACGGCGGAAAGTTCTACACGCTCACGCCCGACGACTGGGTGAAGGAAGCGTTCCGCACGGGTCTGCGCCAGGAATACAACATGAACATCACGGGCGGCAACGACAAGCTGTCGTTCTATGCGTCGCTCGGATATCTCAAGAACGAGGGCATCGTCTACGACTCCGACTTCGAGCGCTACACGGCGCGCGTGAAGGCCGACTATCAGGCAAGGAAATGGCTCAAGGTGGGGGCCAACGTCAACTACACCCACACCGACCAGAACGACGTGGGGTCGGGAAGCCAGTCGCTCTTCGACATCACCACGCGCTTCGCGCCCATCTACCCCGTGTATCTGCGCGACGGCGACGGCAACATAATGACCGACGAGCACGGCAAGATGTACGACTACGGTGCGGGCGAGAACGCCGGAATGCACCGTCCTTCTAACCTGGAGTCGGCACGCAACGTGTTGCAGACCAATCACCTGAACGCCAACGATACCTATGCCAACGTGATGACGCTCAACGGATATGCCGACATAACGCCCATTGAGGGTCTCAAGATAACCGTGAACGGCACAGTGACCAACAACGAGTGGAAAAACACGTCGACCACGCAGGCCTTCTACGGCAACACCGTGACGACAACGCCGGGCGGCGAGGTGGACAAGACCAACTACCAGACGTTCACGCTCAACTTCCAGCAGATTGTGAACTACTCGCGCTCGTTCGGCAAACACAACGCCACGATCATGGTGGGACACGAGAACTACAAGTACAAGTACAACTACCTCTACGGATCGCGCCTCAACATGTTCTCCTACTTCGGTTCGCAGGAACTCAACGGAGCCGTGAAGGAACTGCACAACGGCGGCACGTCGTCTGACTACAACACCGAGGGCTACTTCACGCGCGGCATGTACGACTACGACGGACGCTACTACGCACAGGTGAGCTATCGCCGCGACGCATCGTCGCGCTTCCACCCCGACCACCGATGGGGCGACTTCTACTCCTTCGGCGGAGCGTGGATTGCAAGCAAGGAGTCGTGGTTCAAGTCGTCGTGGATAGACATGCTCAAGCTCAAGGCATCGTGGGGACAGCAGGGCAACGACGCCATCGGCGACTACCGCTACACCGACACCTATTATCTGAGCAACTTCAACGGCGAGGTGGCCTTTGTGCTCAACACCGTGGGAAACCCGAAGATAACGTGGGAAACCAACTCCAACTTCAACGTCGGAGTGGAGTTTGAACTGCTCAAGCGGCGCATAACCGGAAGCATAGAATACTTCAACCGCACCACAACCGACATGCTCTGCTTCGTCAACGTGCCCTTCTCGGGCGGCTACTCGGGCTCCTACGCCAACGTGGGCGACATGGTGAACAGGGGCGTGGAGTTTGACCTGCACTTCACCCCGGTGCGCACACGCAGCCTGGAGTGGGTCATCAACCTCAACGCCACGCACTACAAGAACAAGGTGACGATGCTGCACCCCGACAACAAAGGGTCTGAACTCGACGGACACTGGGGCTATGTGAGCACGCCCTACTTCATAGGCGAGGGCCTGCCGCTGCACACCTTCCGCATGAAGAAATATGCCGGAGTGAACGAGGACGGCGAGTCGATGTGGTACAAGACCGACTCGAAGACCGGCGAGACAACCACTACCACCACCTACACGTCGGCCTCCTACTACAACTGCGGCTCGGCCGACCCGACACTCTACGGCGGCTTCAGCACGTCGCTCACCTTCCACGGCTTCGACTTCTCGGCAACGTTCAACTACTCGCTGGGCGGAAAGGCCATCGACTACGGCTACGCCACGCTCATGTCAAACCCCGCCATGTCGTCAACGGGACAGTCGTTCCACAAAGACCTCTACAAGGCGTGGAGCGAAACCAACCGATCGTCGGACATCCCGAGGTTCCAGCTCGCCGTGAAGGACAACGACCTCAACTCCACGGGCACCACCGACCGCTTCCTCACCAACGCCTCGACGCTCACGCTGCAGAACATCAACATTGGCTACACGCTGCCCAAGAAACTGGTGCGCAAGATTGGCCTGGGCAACGTGCGTGTCTATGCCTCGGGCGAAAACCTGTATTACTGGAGCAAGCGCAAGGGATTCGACCCGCGCAGCAGCTTCTGGGGAACATCGTCGGAAACGTCGTATTCGCAGATGCGCACCTTCACCGGCGGCATCACGCTGCAGTTCTGACGCACGCGCAAACGCCGCCACGGCGGCAAAGGCAACAGTAAAACACAACAAAAGCATACAATCATGAAAAGATATATAAAACACACATTCCTCGCCGCCACCGCCGCGCTCACTCTCGGATGCGCCACGTCGTGCATAGAGGAAACCATGCCCAAGGACAACGCGGTGCCCGGACAGATAGCACAGGAAAGCAAGTCGCTGCAGTATCTGGCCAACTCGCTGCCCTCGTTTCTCGTGACATGGGACACCTACGGCTCCACCTACTACACGCAGGACTGGGGCTACCCGTGCCAGATGTACATGCGCGACCTGCTCTGCGCCGACTTCCCCATGAGCGACAACGGCTACAACTACTGGCAGTATACCGAGGACGGCACCTCGCTGAGGTATGCCTACTACTACACCTACTACTATTACTACAACTTCATAAAGAACGCCAACGGCGTGATAACGGCAGGCAAACAGGCCGTTGAAGGCGGCAACGCGGCTGCTGCTCCCTATCTGGGACAGGGCTACGGCTACCGCGCGCTGATGTATCTCGACCTCGCGCGGCTGTTCCGCTACAAGAACACCGGCGTGGAGAAACTCGACAAGGAGGCTGGGGAAAAGGGATGCCTCGACATAACGGTGCCCATAGTGAAGGAAACCACCTCTACCGACGAGCTCTACAAGAACCCCTGCGCGCCGTTCTACACCATGTACCGCTTCATAATGACCGACCTCAACCGCGCCGAGGAGTGCCTCGACGGCTACACGCGTGAGCACAAGGCGTTCATGGACAAGAGCGTTATTTACGGACTCAAGACGCGGCTGTGGCTCGAACTCGGCTCGCGCTTCGAGCAAAGCGCCGAAGACCTGGCCAAGCAGGTGAGCATGGAGAACTCCGACGACGGCTACGACAACCTCGGGATAGCCTCGGCCACCGACTGTTTCGCCAAGGCGGCGGAGTATGCGCAGAAGGCCATCGCGAGCGACGGGTATGCACCGCTCACCGAAGCGGAGTGGAGCGACCCGGCAACGGGCTTCAACACGGCCAACAACGCGTGGATGTTTGGCACGCTCGTGAACAGCAAGGAGCAGATAAACGAACTCTCGTGGTACACCTTCCTCGGATGGATGGCATCGGAAACCGACTGGGGCATGAGCCAGAGCAAATACAACGCCTACCGGTGCATGGGCAAGTCGCTCTACGACAAAATCGGCGCCGGCGACTGGCGGCGGCAGTCGTGGGTGAATCCCGACGATGCCGGCAAGACAACAGTGCCCTCGGGCTACCGCACCAATGTCACCGGCGCACGATGGGCTGAAATCCCCGCCTACGGAAACATCAAGTTCAGGGCGGGCAGCGGAGAGCTCACCGACGAATACACCGGGCTCATTGCATCGCTGCCGCTGATGCGCGTGGAGGAAATGTATTTCGACTATTTCGAGGCGATAGCCCACACTCAGGGTGTGGCCACGGCCGCGTCGGCTCTGCAGCAGTGGGTGAACACCTACCGTTACACCGACGGTTCGTACAAATGCACCGCCACCGACATGAGCTCTTTCATCGACGATCTCATGGTGCAACGCCGCATCGAACTGTGGGGCGAGGGCTTGGTGATGTTCGACATCAAGCGGCTCAACCTGCCGGTGACGCGCAAATACACGGGCAGCAACTACGCCTCGTCGCTGCAGCTCAACTCCTATGCGGGCCACACTGCACCCTGGATGAACTACATGATACCCGAAACCGAGCAAGACCACAACACGGCTGTAGTCGTGGGCCCCGACCCGTCGGGCGCAATCACGGCAGAATAACCAGCATGTAACATCAAAACCGAACAGTTATGACAAAGAGAAACATAAAGAATATGCTCGGCACGCTGCTCGCCGCAGTGGTTGCCGTGGCGTTCACGGCATGCTCCGACAGCGACAGCTACGAGCGCGCCGGAAAGGTGGCAGAGGGCACCGCCACCGCCTACTTCGCTTCTTCAAACACGGCAAGCGAGGTGCTCACCCCGGCAGAATATGCCGACCACCAGTCGTTCAAGCTCACCGTGAAGCGCAACAACACCGCCGGCGACGTGTCGGTGCCCGTTGTGGTGGACTATGCCGACGCTGTGTTCACCATTCCTTCGGCGGCAGTGTTCAAGGACGGGGAGGCCGAAACGGCGATAGAGGTGGGATGCCCCAACCTCGAACAGCGCAAGACCTACAAGTTCTCCATTCATCTGGCCGAGGAAAACACCAACCCCTATCTCGCAACCGAGGGTTCGCCGGTGTTCAACTACAGCATACTCGTGGCCAGCTGGGTTAAGGTGGTGAGCCGGGCACAAATGGTGTGGGACAAGACGGAGTTCGCGTCGTCCTACTCCGACATCTACTGGCTTGAAGGACAGAACCGTTTCCGCATCGAGAATTTCCTCGGGTCGGGCATCGACCTGCAGTTCAGCATCGTGGCCAAAGACTCCGAGACGGGCGAATACAAGGCCGACGCGTTCAACGCCAACGACCGCAGCACATGGCACGGGGCTTTCGTGCCCTACGACCACTGCATGAGCGACCCCTACGGAGGCTCCTACTGGTATTTCATGAGCAATGCCGAAACAGAGGAATACGCCTCGTGGTATCCCGACGGCGAGGATCATCTGGGCATAGAGTACATCAACTTCTACGACAGTCCGACATCGGAAGACTACGCCTCGGTTGACCTGCGCGGCTCGACAACGTCGTATGCGGCGTTCCTCATACCCTATGTCTACTACACCGACGGCACAGAATCGGGCTATACCTACCTTTACATGTACTGGGATTCAAGCAACATCCCCGCATCGGAGTAAGGCGGCAGACGGCACCGGGGCGGCTCCTGCATCCCCGGGCGCGGCAAAAAGAAAACATCTCAAAACCTGACAACACTTATGAAAAAGTATAAACCGACAATAACAAGGCTGGCAATGCTGCTCATGGCAGCGTTGATCGGCACGGCGGCACTCACTTCGTGCAGCGACGACGACACCAAGACCGCACTGGCGCAGCCCAGCATTGCAGAGGGGGCAAAGACAGTTAGCTCGCTGGCTTTCAGCTGGCAGCCGGTGAGCGGAGCCTCGCAGTATGCCTACGAACTGTATGACAACCAGCAGAACGTGGTGCTGGCCAACGTCACGCAAACCACATCGGTGCTGGCAACGGGCCTCAAGCCCAACACGGAATACACCCTGAAGGTGTGGGCCTACTCGCCCATCGACGGCAAGAACACCACGTCGCCCATAGCATCGATAACCGCCACCACCGACAGCCAGATAAAGCTCGCCACCCCGGCAACGCCCGAGAGCGAGACGGCAGTGGGCGGAGTGACCATAACATGGCCCGCCGTGGAGCACGCCACGGGCTACCGCTACACCTACACCAAGGACGGCACGACCGTGAGCGGCGAGACTTCCACCAACAGCGTGACGATTACCGGGCTTACAAAGGGCCAATACACCATAAGCATCGTGGCCACGAGCGACGACGAAACCTATACCGACTCCGACCCGACGACACTCACGTTTGAGTGCACCAAGGCCGAAATGTGGCGCGCCAAGGGCACATACACGGCGGCAAACCTCGGCGACGAGAAATTCAACGCCGAGATTGTGGCCTACGACGACGGCACCTACACGATAGAAAGTCCCTACGGCGAGAGCGGATTCTCCATTTCGTTCTCCACCACCGAAGGCTCCACCGAGATTACGCCGGTGGGCGCTTACAGCTACGGCGGCTACGAATATTTCTGGGTTACGCGCAGCTACGAGGTGGGAATGTACTGCAGCGGCGGCTATTCAAGCTTCGAGGGCAACAGCAAGAACGGTGAGGTGAGCTACTACGCCATTCTCTACGATGCAGACGGCAACGAGATTGGCAGCGGAGGCTACGACACCTTCACATGGGGCAGCACCGCCGACATCACCGTCGACGACCTCGTGGGCACCTATTCGGCAGCACTCACGGCCTACGACTACTTCTCTACCAACTGGACTCTGCAGGAAGTGAGCCGCACCAACAGCGTGACAATATCGAAGAACAGCGACGGAACGCTCAACATCTACAACTTCTACGGGTGGGAGGAGTCGTTCACCGGCACCGTAGACCTCGATGCCAAGACCATAACCATACAGCCTACCACATGGGCCACATACTACACCTTCGCCGACGTGTCGTCAAGTTCCACGCCGGTGGTGGCCTCGTTCGACGACAACCTCACCATTACCGTGCAGAACTTCACGGCATGGTATGGCAGCTCCTACTACATAGAGAGCGACGCGCGCTGTGTGATGACCAAGCAATAAGACTCACACTTGACAACCAATATGAACAGAAAGACAGCAATGACGGTAGTCCTCTCGCTGGCAGTGGCCTCGGCCTCTGCCGCGGAGCGGACTTACCAGCAAAAACGCGGCATTGCCGAGCGTCTGCTCGGCAATGCCGCACAGTTGAGGAAATCGCCCTCCACGGGCGGCGGCACGGCAGAGATAAAGACCCTCGATGCCACCGCAGCCTACACCGTCATGGGATATGACGGCGGCGGTTTCGCCATAATCGCCAACGACGACACCCACGATGCCGTGGTGGGCTACTCGCCCACGTCGCGCTTCGCAGCCGACGTTCCGGCACTTAAGTGGTATCTCTCGATGGCCGAACGGGCACTTTCCGCCGAAGCCCATCCCCTGCGCGTGTCGATTCCCGACGGTTGCCGGGCATCGGTGAGCCACCTCGTCACCACGAAATGGAACCAGGACGACCCCTACTGGAGCAAGTGTCCCACCGACAACCGGGGCAACCGCTGCTACACTGGGTGCGTGGCCACGGGCATGGCGCAGATAATGCGCTTCTACAAATACCCGTCAACCGGCGAGGGCAAAGACACCGTATACTACAACAACCACCCGTATGTGGCCGACTTCGGCAGCACTTCCTACGACTGGGACAACATGCCCGACACCTACACCGGCTCATACACCGTGGCGCAGAAGCTGGCAGTGGCCACGCTCATGTATCATTGCGGCATAGCAACCAACATGACCTACAGCCCATACGGAAGCGGAGCCTACCTCAGCGATGCCGCCAACGGGCTTGCAAAGCATTTCGGCTACACCACGAAATACTACGGCTACAAGGACTATCCCGTGACCGACAACTACGACGATGCCGCATGGCGCGAGGTGGTATACCGTGAACTGAGCGCAAACCACCCCATTCTCTATGCCGGAGCGTCGGTGGCCAACGGCGAATACAACATAAGCTACCACGCGTTTGTGCTCGACGGCTACGACAAGGACGGCAACGTGGGCGTGAACTGGGGCTACGGCGGAGTGGGAGACGGATATTTCTCGCTCGACGTGATGGAGTGTTCGGCCTACACCCCCAGCGAGAAATACACCATGTACCACGAGATGGTGGTGATACACCACCCCGATGCCGGGGCCGTTGACTATCCGCTCTCGCCCACAGGCATAGAGCAGACAGTGGCAGATGCCCCCGCCGACGGCGTGACACGCGTCTACGACACTGCCGGACGGCTTGTCTACTCTGCGCCCGCAGCCTCGTTCTCAACCGAAGGCATAGGCGCGCACGGCGTGTTCATCGTGAAGAACGGCGGCACGGCGCGCAAGATAGTATTGCAATGAAACCATGAAACGGGGCATGGCAGGGCCGGGCGTGGCCCTGAAGCAACCCCAAGAGTTATAAAAAACCAAAAGCATTAATGTTATGATCAAGAAATTTACTCTCGCGGTTCTTGCCGCAGTGGCAAGCCTTACGGCAAGCGCACAAGTGACATCTGTGTCCGACCTCGCAGGACAGTACACCCCGACAGCCTCGGGTGAGGAGTACATCTCGGCCTATGCATGGACATCCATGGCCAACAAAGTGTACACCGTTGACATCGCCGACAACAACGACGGAACGGTGACGATAACCAACATGCTCGACTTCAGCGAGAAATTCGTGGGCACGGTAGACCTCTCGGCCAAGACAATCACCATTGAGCCGACAGTGTTTGCAACCTACTACACCCTGGCCAACACCACCGACACCACCGCAGTGGTGGGCACTTTCGACGATGCAGGCACAATCACCTTCGACAATTTCTGCGCATACTGGAGCACCTACGCATATATGTGGGAGGCAAAGGTTGTGCTCACCAAGGAGAACATCACCCCCGTATGGTCCAACGAGGGCGTGTCGTCCTACTACAACGGCGACGCGGTTTACCACACGGGCAAGGGCACAATCACCAAGTATGAGGGTTCGAGCAAATACCAGTATGGCGTTACGCTCGAAGGTGCAAGCGCATCGCCTTCCGAACTCCTGTTCCGCATAGAGGCCGACTCCGTGGTTATCGCCAACGGAGCACAGACCACCGGTTACACGGGCGGCTATTTCGACTATGTGTTCGACGGCAACAGCATGGTATGGTTCGACTACGACCGTCAGTTTGCATCGTTCTCGGGCGATCAGGAAAGCGGCAAGCTCACCCTCTATCACTACGGCTACCCGGTTGACACAACCGAAACCGAGGAATACGAAGGTCTGTATGTGTTCCAGTGGGGCGAAGAAACCGGCATTAGCGACATCGACGCCGACGTGAAGAAGGCCGACGCTGCCGTATACGACCTCAGTGGCCGTCGCGTGGCCAAACCGTCGGCACGCGGCATCTACATCAGCGGCGGCAAGAAGTACGTCGTGAAATAAAGGCCAGTAAACCGACATTATGAAAGCCTTCATCGCGTCATTCGTCTCCGCACTGCTCCTCGCCGTGCCGTCAAGCGCACAGCAACGCGCCACGGCAGGGGGCAGCCACGCCTGTGCGGAGTCGTCGCCCATACCCGAGGGATGCCTTCCCGAGGTGCCGGCCCTCATGTCAACCACATGGGACCAGGGCGAGCCCTACTACAACCTCACACCCACCGACTCTGCCGGCACGCACTGCCGCACGGGCTGCATAGCCACTTCGCTGGCGCAGATAATGCGCTACTACCGATGGCCCGCGCACACTGCCGACGGCACACGCCTCGACTGGGACAACATGCTCGACTCCTATGACGCGCCCTACACGGCTGCGCAGGGCGAGGCCGTGGCCTTGCTCATGGAGCGGTGCGGGCGTGCCGTTGACATGCACTACGGGGTGGGGGTGAGCGTTTCCTATCCCAAGGAAACGGCAGTGGGCGTTGTGCGCGATTTCGGCTACATCGTGAAGGACTACGGCTACCGCGACTTTCCCGACAATCCCAACTACGACCCTGACGCATGGAAGGCGGTGGTCTACCGCGAACTGAGCGCAGGCCGCCCCGTGCTCTACGGCGGCACGTCATACAAGCACGGCGAGCAACGCTACTACTCGCACTCGTTTGTGCTCGACGGCTACGACCGTGAGGGGCGCGTTCACGCCAACTACGGCTTCGGCGGCAAGGGCGACGGATATTTCGACATCGACAGTCTGCCCATGGTCTACGACGGCGTTGACGAGAATTTCGATACCTACCAGACCCTGGTGGTGCTGCACCGCCCGCAGGACGGCCCGGTGAACTACACGCTCGAGCCGCTTCACCGCGGCGGTGAGCGCGGCCCGCGGCACGCTGCGAGGCCGTAGCCACGACACGACAGCAACGCAAAAGCGGAGAGCTGAGGGCATTGCCCCGGCTCTCCGCTTTCTGCGTTTTGTTAAAATGTTTTCCTATGCGGCGTGCGCCGCCGTTGCCGTTGTCATTTCTTTCTCGGTTTGCGGCGTGCCCATCCCTCCTCGCTGAAGTCGGGTTCGTCGCCCACAAGCTCTATTCTCTCGCCCGTGAAAAACTGCCGCCAGTCGTCCTTGCGTCCGCTTTCCTTGCGTGCCGCCCCGCGCGATCCGCGCTGCGAGCGGTTGAATCCCTGCTCCTCGTTGCGGCGCTTTGATCGTTTCTCGTAGCGTGCGAAGCCATCGTCGCCGTCCTTGCGCGTGCGCTTTGCCGGGCGGGCATCGCCCTTGCGGCGCGAAGCCTGTGCCGCCCCCGTGTCGTCGGCATCGTTGCAGCGCACCTGGCGGCCACGGTAGGTGGTGCCGTCGAGGGCGCGCATCACCTTGCCGGCATCCTGCTCGGGCACCTCTATGTAGCTTATGCGGGCCAGCAGGTCGATGTGTCCCACCTCCTGGCGGCCGTGCACATGGCGGTTGATGAACTGCATCACCTCGCCGGGATAGAACCCGTCGTCCTTGCCAAGGTTGATGAAAAGCCTCTTGAAGCCCGCTTCGGCAGTGCGTTTCTCGCGCTTCTTGCCGTCGGTCTTGCGGTCGGCGCGCTCGCGTCCGGTAGAGGGTTTCACTATTTCGGGAGCGTCGGCATAGTATTTCAGGAACCGTCCGAACTCGAGCGAAACAATCTTCTTCAGAATGTCCTCCTTGTCGAAATACTCGAAGTGGCGGTTTATGTCGTCCATGAACGGCGCTATCTGCTCGTCGTCCACGTCGGCCTTCTCAATCTCGTCAATGGCCTTGAAGAGCTGCTTTGAGCATATCTCCTGCGGCGTGGGCAGCGTGCCGTCCACGAAGTCCTTGCCTATGGTGCGCTCTATGGCCTTCACCTTGCCCTTCTCCTTGGTGTGTATGATGCTTATCGAGGTGCCCTTCTTTCCGGCGCGCCCCGTGCGTCCCGAGCGGTGGGTGTAGCTCTCGGTGTCGGCGGGCAGTCCGTAGTTTATCACATGCGTCAGGTCATCCACGTCGAGTCCGCGTGCCGCCACGTCGGTGGCCACGAGAAGCTGCGTTATGTGCTGCCTGAATTTCTGCATGGTTATGTCGCGCTGCTGCTGCGAGAGGTCGCCGTGCAGCGGTTCGGCGTTGTAGCCGTCGCGTATGAGCTTGTCGGCCACCTCCTGAGTCTCGGCCTTCGTGCGGCAGAAGATGATGCCGTAGATGCGCGGATAGAAGTCAACCACGCGTTTCAGTGCCAGATACTTGTCCTTCGCGCTCACCATGTAGTAGATGTGGTTCACGTTTTCGGCCCCCTCGTTGCGGCTTCCCACCACTATCTCCTTGTGGTCGTGCAGGTAGTTGAGTGCTATGCGTTCAATCTCCTTGCTCATTGTTGCCGAGAAGAGCAGCGTGTTGCGGTCGGCCGGAACGTTGTCGAAAATCTCGTTGATGCTGTCCGAGAAGCCCATGTTGAGCATCTCGTCGGCCTCGTCGAGCACCACGTTGCGCACACGGTCGAGCTGTGCCGCGCCGCGGTTCATAAGGTCGATGAGTCGGCCCGGCGTGGCCACTATTATCTGTGCCCCGTGCTTCAGGGCGCGCATCTGGTCGACGATGGACGTGCCGCCGTAGACGGCCACCACGTTTATGCCCTTTATGTATTTTGCAAACGACTTGAGGTCGTCGGCTATCTGCAGGCAAAGCTCGCGCGTGGGCGATATCACCACGGCCTGCGTGGTGCGGTCGTCGGCGTCGGTGCGCTGCAGCAGCGGAATGCCGAATGCCGCGGTCTTGCCCGTGCCGGTCTGCGCGAGGGCTATCACGTCGTTGCCGTTGCCCAAGAGAAAGGGAATCACTTCTTCCTGGACCGGCATGGGATGCTCGAAGCCCAGTTCTTCGATGGCGCGGCGGATGTCGCCGTTTACGCCAAGTTCTTCAAATGTCTTCAATGTCTTTCGTTTTTCTAAGAAAATGCTGTGCAGGGTGTCTTTACTCCAAAAGGGTGCTGCCTCACTGTCTTCCCAGCCATGAAAAACGAAGACTCTCGGCAGTTTCAGATAAAATACAAATCCCGAATACGGCTGCAAAGTTACTAAAAATAAGCCGTATGGCGAAATGTTGCCGCCAAAATGACGCTTCGCTTGCCGCGTTTGGCGGTTGCGCTGCGCGTGTGCGGCATATGCTGCACGCGCGTGCACCGCATGCCGCAAATTACTGGCATGCCCCGTGCGGCGGTGCGGCATGTTTTTGCTAACTTTGCAGCGCGCCCCCGCAGGGTGGAGAAAATCGGCAAAAATGCAAGACAATTACCCGTTATGGAGGGTAGAACGTTCAAAATTGGCAAAAAGCGCGAGGCCATTATAAGCCCCGGAGGGGCTAAGGTTGGTTTGTGGGGGCAATTTATAAGCGCAAAATAAATTCGGATTTTGGACACACAACATGAAAGGGCTGTGACTGATTTAGGAGTTGTGTGTTTTATAAACGAAAAAAAGGATTCTGAACACCCTATCCCGCAGGGGGGGACAACGATATTATAAAGTGAAAGAAAAGGAATTATGAGAATATGTGTTTTTTGCTCGGCCAACGACAACATTGCGCCGGAGTATTTCGAGAAAGCCCGCGAATTGGGCGAGTGGATGGCCCGCGAAGGCCACATGCTTGTGTTCGGCGGCACCAACCAGGGGCTCATGGAGTGCATAGCCCGTGCCGTGCACGACAACGGAGGCACCACGGTGGGCGTGGTGCCGAGCGTTATTGAAAAAGGCGGGCGCGTGTCGGATGCCGTCGACGTGAAGGTGCTCTGCGACAACCTCAGCGACCGCAAGGACTTGCTCATGTCGCATTCCGACGTGTTTGTGGCCCTGCCCGGCGGCGTGGGCACGCTCGACGAGGTGTTCACCGTGGTGGCTTCGGCCACGATAGGCTACACCGACAAGCGCGTGGTGCTCTACAACATGGGCGGGTTCTGGGACTCGCTCCTCGCCCTTCTTGCCGACCTTGAGTCGCGCGGAATG
Source organism: bacterium (assembly GCA_963607545.1). GTDB lineage: Bacteria > Bacteroidota > Bacteroidia > Bacteroidales > Bacteroidaceae > Prevotella. Next base: position 92,739 of record CAVDCP010000002.1, on the reverse strand, counting down.
GTGCGCGGACGCATTGCCGACCGCATTGCTGTTGCCCGATCGCTCGACGATGTGAAGGGCGCGTTGGCGGCTCTGTGACTCACCTGAGGCTTGCGCCGAACTCGGGCGAGATGTAGTTGTAGATGTCCTTGCAGCAGTCTGCCGAGAAAGCCTGCGCACACTCCACGAGCCGGTCCCACGTTTCGGGGCTGAGGCCGCCCTCGAGATGGGCGCGCGTCACGCCGTGCTTTATCATGCCGTAGATGAAGCCCGCGTTGAAGTTGTCGCCCGCCCCTATCGTGCTCACCGTGCCTGTGGGCGGCACGGCATACTCCCTGCGCAGTCCGCCGTCGGAGTGCACCACCACGGGGCGCGGCCCGTCGGTGCAGATGAAACGCTTGCAGTAGAACGAAATCTCCGATGCATACACGCGGTCGGCATCGCCCGTCTTGTAGAGTTCGGCGAAGTCGTCGCTCGACCCGCGCACAATGTCGGCATACTCCAGGTTCTCTATCAAGTTGGGCGTTATGCGCATCACGTCGTTGCGGTGGGCCGGACGGAAGTTGACGTCGTAGTAGACAATGGCCCCGCGCGCCCGCGCCAGCTCGAGCAGTCCGGCCACCTGCGGCCTCAGTGCCGGGTTGACGGCATAGAACGAACCGAACACCACGATGTCGTCGGGTTGGATGTCGGGGTAGGTGAAGTCCATGTGGTCGTGCGGCACGTCGCGGTAGAATATGTAGTCGGCGTTGTTCTGCTCGTCGAGAAACGCCAGCGACACCGGCGACTTGCTGTCGGGATAGACGTTGACACACTCCGTCGACACCCCGTTGTCGCGCAGAAACTGCATGACGCGCTCGCCCACGCGGTCGCTGCCAGCCTCCGACACGAACACCGTGTCAATCCCGGCGCGCCCCAGCGACACGATGCCGTTGAACGTGCTTCCGCCCGGCACGGCCTCAATGGGCCGGTCGTTCTTGAAAATAATGTCGAGCACCGTCTCGCCGATGCCTATCACCTTGCGCTTGTCCATATCTTTTCTCCTTGCATTAGTGTTTGCGTGCGCACCGCACTGCCCTCGTGGCCGCGCCGCGCACGGAAATGCAAATTTCCGAAAAAAAACGCAGAGCGGCAAGCCGCGGGCGCAAGTAATTTGCAAAAAATGCAAACGCCTTTTCGCCGTTCCGCCTTTTTCCACTACCTTTGTGGGCGGTATTATATAATATGTGTGCCGCCGACGGGCGGCAGGCACGTTCTAACTAACTTTCAAAATGAACATAGCACTTATAGGCTACGGCAAGATGGGCAGGATGATTGAGACTGTCGCCAAGAGCCGTGGCCACAACATCGTAAGCATCATCGACGTCGACAACCAGACCGATTTCGGCTCGCCCGAGTTTGCCTCGGCCGACGTGGCCATAGAATTCACCAACCCCACGGCTGCCTACGGCAACTACCTGCGCGCCTTCGAGGCCGGGGTGAAGGTGGTGAGCGGCTCCACGGGATGGATGAAAGACCACGGCGACGACGTGCGCCGCATGTGCACCGAAGAGGGCAAGACGCTATTCTGGGCGTCGAACTTCTCGGTGGGCGTGGCCATATTCTCGGCGGTAAACCGCTATCTGGCCAAGATAATGGACGGTTTTGCGCAGTATGACGTGCGCATGGAGGAAACCCACCACATACACAAGCTCGACGCGCCCTCGGGCACGGCCATTACCTTGGCCGAGGAAATAGTCGACGGACTGGGCCGCAAGACCTCGTGGGTGAAGGGCCGACAGGTGCTCGCCGACGGAACGGTGGAGGGAAGCAACGACTGCCGCCCCGACGAGCTGCCCATTGAAAGCATACGCCGCGACGAGGTGCCGGGCATACACAGCGTGATTTACGACTCGCCGGCCGACTGCATAACCATAACCCACGACGCACACTCGCGCGAGGGATTCGCGCTGGGGGCGGTGCTCGCAGCCGAATACACCAAAGACCACAGCGGACTGCTCACCACGTCGGACCTGTTCCAGTTCTGAGCAATGCGCGCAACAAAGCAACAAGACAAACCGAAAGACAATGACCGATAAGGAAAAGAAACAAAGCAACCCGCGCCGCCAGATGCTGAAATTCGCCGTGGTGGCCGTACTCTACATAGCATTCCTCGTGTGGGTGAAGAGCTGGATGGGCATAATAGTGCTGCCGTTCATATTCGACGCCTATGTAACGAAACGCATAAAATGGCAGTGGTGGCGCGATGCCGAAGGCCCCACGCGCTTCATAATGTCGTGGGTAGACGCACTCGTGTTCGCCCTCGTGGCGGTGTATTTCATCAACCTCTTCTTCTTCCAGAACTACGTCATCCCCTCGTCGTCGCTCGAAAAGTCGCTCCTCACGGGCGACTACCTCTTCGTGTCGAAGGTGAGCTACGGCCCGCGCAAGCCGCAGACCCCCCTCACGCTGCCCCTCACGCAGCACACGCTGCCCGTGTTCGGCTGCAAGTCGTATGTGGAGTGGCCCCAGTGGAAATATGAGCGCGTGAAAGGACTGGGCAACGTGAAGCTCAACGACATCGTGGTGTTCAACTATCCAGCCGGCGACACGCTCTGCTCCGCCGAACGCTACCAGGCCAACGATTTCTACCAGATGGCCTACTCCATAGGCGAACAGATATACATGGAACGGCGCGCCGGAGCACCGCTCGACTTCAGCACCATGACCAAGCAGCAGGTGCGCGACGTGTTTGCCGAAGCCTACGGCCTCGGACGCGAATACCTCGCGCAGAACCCTGCCGAATACGGCAGCATAATAACGCGCCCCGTAGACCGCCGCGAGAACTATGTGAAACGCTGCGTGGGCCTGCCCGGACAGACACTGCAGATTAAGAACCGCATAGTCTACCTCGACGGCCACGCCAACAAGGAACCCGACAACGTGCAGTATGCCTACCGCGTGAAGCTGCGCGCCCAGATGCCCATGGAACTGATGGAGCAGCTCGGCATATCGATGGAGCAGATGACAAGCCTTAATCAGAACGGCTACATGCCCCTCACCGCCGCCGCCGTGCGCACGCTGCGCTCGCGCAACGACCTCGTGGAGAGCATAACCCCCGTGACCGATGCCACCACCAACGACATCTACCCGCTCAACGGCAACACCGGATGGACACGCGACAACTACGGCCCGGTGTGGATTCCGCAGAAAGGCAAGAGCGTGAAGCTCACCATGGACAACATCGCCATATACGAACGCCCCATACGCACCTATGAAGGCAACACGCTCGACGTGCGCGGCGGCAAGATATACATAAACGGCAAGGTGGCCACGGAATACACGTTCAAGATGGACTACTACTGGATGATGGGCGACAACCGCCACAACTCGCTCGACTCGCGCTACTGGGGCTTCGTGCCCGAAGACCACGTCGTGGGCAAGCCCATATTCATCTGGTGGAGCCACGACCCCGACCGCCCGGGATTCTCGGGCATAAGGTGGAGCCGCCTGTTCAGTCTTGTAGACAACATAAAGTGACACCACGGGGCAGCAATGCCCCCAGACACCCTGAACTATGCGCCGCGCTCTGCACCTCACAGCTGCGCTCGCAGTGGCAGTGGCCGCAACGCTGCTGCTGCGTGCCTATGTCATCACCCTCTACGTCGTGCCCGACGCAAGCCTCGGCAAGCCGTGGCGGCAGGGCGAGAGGGCGGTGGGCGTGAAAGTGTGCATGCCCGAACCAGGGCGCGGCGATGCAGTGGTATACCGCTTCAACGGCTCCGACCACATGGGGCGTGTGGTGGCCCTGCCGGGCGACACCGTGACGATAGGCTCCGGCAACTACCGCATCCCGCCGTTTCTGAGCTGCCCGCTGTGCGGCAGCGGCCATTGCCGCCGCTATCTCATCGACACCGCCGGCGCGCAGGTGCTGCTGCATGAAGAACACATCGTGGCCAGACTCTACCGCGTGGCCGACCTGCTCACCGTGCAGTTCTGGCAGAAACTCCGCTGACGGCGGCGCACGCCGACGGCACGCAAAGGCGGCATGTCGGCTGTGGCTTCCCCTCTTTATGTAAACGGTTCTTCCCCTCTTTATGTAAATGGTTTTCCTCTCTTTATATAATGGATTTTCCGCTCCTTATATAAATGTTGGTGTAGGCAGACCTTCCATATAAAGTCCCGTAGGGACGACAGAATATAGCGTAGGGGCAAGCCCCTACGTTTCGGCGTTGCCAGCAGGAATCAGCCCCTGTAAGGGGCGAATAATTAAAACTCAAACAATGAACTATGCGCCCCCTACAGGGGCAACGTTTGATGTGTTCCCCTAAAAATAGGGGCAAGCCCCTATCCTCAATTATGGCCCCTTTTAGGGGCTGTTGGCGGCGAATTTCGTATGAGGGGAATGGCTCAAAAAATATAAAGGCATCGTAAAAATGACGACATTCAAAGCCTTACCGTGATTCATCAATGTTTGTGTCTTACACAATATTATAAATAATGTAGCAGTTTATGGCGCAAGAACAATATGACACCGTGCTGCTCTCGTCGGCCTATTTCCCGCCGGTGCAGTGGTTTCAGAAACTGCACCGGGCGCGCAGGTGCATTGTCGAGACGCACGACAATTTCGTGAAACAAACCTACCGCAACCGCTGCGTCATAGCCACGGCCAACGGCACCCAGGCACTCACCGTGCCCACCGAGCGGGGCGCGGGCACGAAGGTGCCCATGCGCGACGTGCGCATAAGCGACCACGGCGAATGGCGGCACCTGCATTGGAACGCACTCGTGTCGGCCTACGGCGAGAGCCCGTTCTTCGATTATTATGCCGACGACCTGCGCCCGTTCTTCGAGAAGCGTTGGGAACGGCTTCTCGACTTCAACACGGCCATAGTGGAAACGCTCTGCCATCTGCTCGACGTGCGCCCCGACATCTCGTTCACCAGCGACTATGCCGATGCAGCAGCCCTCGCCGCCGCGACGGGCAGCACCGTGGCCGACTTCCGCGAGGCCATACGCCCCAAGCACCCGTTGCCCGACGAAGGTTTCACCCCCGTGCCCTATTATCAGGTGTATGCCGCGCGCCACGGCTTCCTGCCCAACCTCAGCGTGCTCGACCTGCTCTTCAACGAAGGCCCCGAAGGCATATTCCTGCTCTGAAAACACCCCCAATCAGCAGCCGCCGGCAGTGCTCAGCACCGTCGGCGGAAACGCTCCGCAACATGGCCCGGCGCTCTGCCGTGCGTTTTAACCCATTTTTGCCAAAAACAAGTACTTTTGTTACAATTTTAACAAAAACGGTAAAATTTCCACATTAATTCTTTGCGGAAAAAGCAAAAATGTCTATATTTGCAATTGAATAAAGGCAAGCATTTCTTGTCGGCATGATTATTGAGAGAGTATTAAAAAAGAAATAAAGTCAAACACATTTAACAGAAAGGAACGACTATGAAGAAACTCTTTACGCTTTTTACGTTCATGCTTCTCACAGTGGCTGCAATGGCCGCCGACTACACCGACAAGTGCGAGGTGTTCTGGCACACAGGTGCAGCGGTAAACACCGATGCCACCGATGCCACCGTTGACGACAACGGCGACGGCACGGCAACGATAACAATCAAGGGAGTGGAGTTTGCCGACGGCACGGGCTATAAGTTCCCGGGCTTCGACCTCGTTATTTCAAACGTGCCCGGCACCGAGGCCGACGGCGTGACCACATACACCACCGACGATGCCACCAAGGTTTCGTTTGCAAACTACAGCGGCGCATCCTACTATGAGCCCAGCAACTGCTCGGTGCTCACGCTCACGGCCAAGTGCACCAGCGAGAAACTTTATGTAAACGCCAACCTCTCGTTTGTGGTTGGAGGCAACTTCGCAATCAACGACTGCGACGTGATATTCGGCACCGATGAGTTTGCCGGAGGCACCGAGCCTGAAAAAGAGAAGGTTGTCTACACCGATGTCGTGAACGGCACATACAACGGCGACGCGTTCTCGGCAGAATACAAGTCGGCTGTTGTCACCATCAACGGCGACGGCACCTATGATTTCTATCTGCCCGAATTCTTGTGCGGCGACCAGTCGCTCGGCGACGTGACGCTCAAGGGCGTTGCAGGAACCGCTACCGAGGACGGAACAGTGAACTACACGTTCGACGGCAATGCCACGATAGAAAACCTCAACTTCTATTTCGGAATGTACTGCGGCGTGCTTGAGGAGCAACCCTTCACCATGACAGGCAAGAGCCGCGACGGAAAGCTCTATGCAACATTCCACACATCCACTGCCGACGGCATGTACGACTTTGACGTTACAAGCATTTTCGGCTCTGACTTCGACCAGGTAGACCCCGTTGATCCGGTAGACCCTGTTGATCCCGTTGACCCGGTAGATCCCGTTGATCCGGATGCAACCTACTATTCAGGCACATGGTCGAGTCTGCTCGGTTCGTTCGACGACTTCACCGGAACAGTTTCCACGAAGAAGAACGACGACGGCACCTACGACATCTATGTAGACAAGTTCACCGTAGGCACAAGCGAGGTGGGCGGCTTCACCATACCGGGCGTGACTGCCACCGAGACCGAAGACGGCGTTGAGCTCAGCTTCGTCACCGGCAGCAACAACTACATCTATGTAACCTATGCTGACGAAACACCGTCAACACCTATATACTATGTGCAGAGCGGTTCGGGAACAATCTCCGGCAACAAGCTCACCATGAACTTCGCCTATGTAGGCTACGGCACCGGCGAGCTTTACAGGGTTAGCTACAACGGCGAAACAAGCAGCAATCCCGGCACAGGCATCTCGGCAGTTGCCAAGAATGCCGACGGCACAGCACAAATCTACACAATCGGCGGCAGCCGCACAGGCTCGCTCCAGCACGGCATCAACATCGTGCGCCGCGCCGACGGCACCACAGTGAAGGTGCTGAAGAGATAACGAAACTCACAGCGATTTCTATTTTTATAATCAGTCCCGCCCGCAGTGAATGCGGACGGGGCTTTTGTTTTATGCCGCATGACATTCTGTCGTGCCGCGCGGCGCGGCATGCGGCAGGGCCGCCACGGGGCCGCCGTAGGCCGAAAAAATTCCTTCTTATTGTCGCAGAAATTTGCAAGTAAGGCATATTTTGGCGCAAAATTTTTGCCGACAGGGTTTTTTGCACTATCTTTGCAGCGAAATATTTCATACCGACAGGCGGCAAGCAGACCGTCTGCCTTTGTCATACAACAAGATAAAAACTACTGAATGGTCAAGCCATACATGCCTTTGTGCGCCGCAGTGCTATGCGGCGCGCTGACGTCCTGTTTCAAGGAGGAACCCCTCAATGCCGAGTGCGACATAGAAGAGGCCTATCTCCATGCCGACGACCCTGCACAGATGTTCTTCCAACCGTCCGACTCGCTCGTGCAGGTTGGGTCTACCGAGAGCACCGTCGTGTTCAAGCAGCTGCGTCCCGGCACCGACATCACGGCACTTGCACCGCGTTTCCGCATCACCGAAGGAGCACGCATCCAGCCCGAAAACGGTTCGGTGCAGGACTTTTCCAACGGCGCGGTGCAGTATAAAGTGACGTCGGAAGACGGACAGTGGAGCAAAACCTACAACGTGCGCATAACCGCAGCCGTGCCCGACGTGGAGCAGGACACCATAAAATATGATTTCGAACGCTACTTCCTCGAGACCTCGCGCCAGAAATACTATGTGTGGACCGACACGCTCGCCGACGGCAGCGACGCCCTCAACTGGGCTTCGGGCAACGCCGGCTTCACCATGGCACGCGGCACGGCCAAGCCCGACGAATATCCCACCGTGCCCTATGCCGGCGGCTACGACGGCTCGGCAGTGCAGCTCACCACGCGCGACACCGGACCGTTCGGCGTAATTGTCAACATGCGTCTTGCCGCAGGCAACCTCTTCACCGGCACGTTCGACACCAAGAGGGCCTCCACGGCACCGCTCGAAGCCACGCATTTCGGCGACGGGGCAAACAACGCCATAAACTACAAGCCCGTGAAGCTCACGGGATATTACCAGTATACTCCCGGCGAGACATTCAAGGATGCCAGCGGCAACACCGTGAATCGCACCGACGAGGGCGACATCTACGCCGTTGTCTACAAGAACACCGACGACGCGGGCAACGCCTGCTACCTCAACGGCACCAATGTGCTCACAAGCGGACAGATAGTGGCCAAAGCCCTTTCTGGACATGTGGGCAAGACCGAAGGGTGGACACAGTTTGACATTCCGTTCGAATACACGTCGCAGCCCGACCCCGAAGTGCTCGCCAACTACGGCTACAGCCTCGCCATAGTGTTCACGTCGAGCAGCGGGGGAGCAACGTTCGAGGGAGCGGTGGGCAGCACGCTGCTCATCGACAAAGTAAGGATAATAGCCGACAAGGACAACAAATAACGACACACGACGATGAACAACAGAATGATTGCATTGGCCCTTGCCTTTGCCGCAGCGTCGGCAACAGCGTCGGCAGCAGGGATATTCGACAACCTCAAATACCAGGCGCGGCTGGGCTACAACCTCGGAGGCATCGCCCCGGTGGGCATGCCGGCCACCATACGCAGCCTCGACAGCTACAAGCCAAAGGCCACGTTCACCATAGGCCTTGATGCCTACAAGCCCATAAAGGGCAACTGGGGCATCATGGCAGGCATACATTTCGAGAACAAAGGCATGGAAACCGACGCCAAGGTGAAGAACTACCGCATGGAAATGCGTCAGGGCGGCGAGTCGCTGAGCGGCGTGTTCACGGGCAATGTAGTGACCGACGCATCCGAACACATGCTCACGCTTCCGCTTCAGGCCACATACAACATCGGCAAGAAGGTGAGGCTTAAGTTCGGGCCTTATTTCTCCTATGTCATGTCGGGCAACTTCTCGGGCTATGCCTACGACGGATACCTGCGCGAAGGCGACCCCACGGGAAGCAAGGTGGAGCTGGGCCACAACGAAGGCGAGCGCGGCGACTACGACTTCTCCGACCAGCTGCGCAAGTGGCAGTTCGGACTCGACCTCGGGGCCGACTGGTATTTCTCGCAGAGAGTGGGCGCATACGCCGGACTCACATGGGGACTCTCGGGCGCGTTCAAGAAAGATTTCAAGACCATAGAGCAGACAATGTATCCCATATTCGGCACCGTGGGCGTGACCTACAGACTGAAATAAACGGGCAACCGGCACGGCGTGCCGCACCGCCTGAGGGCACATTAATAAATGTATCAGTATCAATTTTAAAAAGGATCAAGTATGAAGAAAGTCTTTACTCTTCTCGCCTTGCTCGTGGCCACAATCACGGCAATGGCATCCACGACCCAGTACAAGGGCACATGGCACTTCGGCGACAGCTCCGCCGACGACTATGAAGGCTCTGTAAGTGTCACCGACAACGGCGACAACACCTACACGCTCGCCTTCGACGGCCTTGAGGCCGGCAGCAACTCCTCGTTCGGGGCATGGACAGTGGAAAACCTCAGCGGAACCGAGGCCGACGGCGTGGTGACAATACCCATCAGCCAGGTGCAGGTGTCGCTTCCCAACAGCAACGTTGCAGGCCAGGTGGGCTATCTGAGCAACGGAAGCATTACGGTGAGCGCAACCGATTTCAGCCTTAGCGTGAGATATCTTGACTACGGCTACTACTCGTCTTCCAACGTTACATTCACCGCCACAAAGGTTGACGGCGGCGACGAGCAGCCCAAGGGCGTTACCTACAGCAACAAGCTCCAGGTGACTTTACTCGGCGTGGCCAACGAACCCTATGACACCGACATCGTGCTCACCCCCGCAAACGACGGCACCTACACCCTCAGCCTCGGCAACTTCAAGGTGGGCGTGGCTTCGGTAGGCGGCCTGACACTCACCGGCGTGACCGTTGCCGACAACGAGGACGGCACCAAGGCAGTGACAGCAGCAAAGCAGGACGTGGCCATCGAGACCGATGTAGAGGACTACAACGGCAAGATTGCCAGCGTTGATTTCGCCGGAACAATCTACGGCGACTCTCTCGCCGGAACGTTCAACATCGACATCGCAGAACTCGGCGCAACGGGAATCGTTGCAAAGTTCGGCGTGGAAGACGACACTGTGATGGAGAAAGTGATTGCAGAAAACTATGTGGCCGACGGAACAGGCTTCGTATTCACTACCCCGATAGACTGGAATACGCAGAAACTGCAGGCCGTAATCGACCTCAGCACATGCCAGAGAAGCGTTGAAGACGTGCTCTCTGTTGGCGCTGCGCCTACAGAATGGAGCAACAATGTCCACATCTACCGCGACAACGGCAAGATAAAGGCTTATTTCGACGCCGGTTCGGGCAACAACAACACCGAACTTACGGCGGGCGACGAGATAACCGTTGAACTCTCGAAGGCCGACGGCCTCACGCTCGACGGCTCTACCATTATCGCTGCCGCCAACCTTGACGGCATCTTCGACCTGAGCGAGATATCTATAGGCAGCGGCGAAGGCACCGACCAGCAGTCGTATGCAACATACAAGAGCATAAAGCTCATCCCGGTGGAAGAAGAGGTTGAGGAGATAGAGAGCAAGGAATTCACCCTTTCGCTCTTCACAACCGACCAGAACGGCAACGAGCAGACCCAGGAGAACAAGACAGTGGAGTATCACCGTTACAGCGACGGCAACAACACGCTGAAGCTCGTAGCCTTCAACACCGATGGCGTGAAGCTCGGCGACCTCGAGTTCACCGGCGTTTCGATAGCCGAGCAGGACGGCATCACCTACATCTTCAACAACCGTGCCTGCACAGCCGTGGTTGACTGCGCCGACAGCGAGCTGAACGGAAAGTCGGTAAACGCCTATTTCAGCGGCACCGTAACCGACGGCAATCTCTATCTTGAGTTCGACATGGACAGCGACGAAGACGACACGTTCTCGATGACTGGCCACTACGGCGAAGAAGCCAAGGACACCTACACCATTGCCGGCACGCTCATTGCCACCACAGTAGACGGCGACGGAGTGCCGAGCAGCGCATCTTCGGCCTCGACAATGACACTCGTCGACAACAACGACGGCACATTCGACGTGTCGTTCACCAACGCCGAGATGCCCGGAACCACCATCACCCTCGGCACAATCACCGTCAAGGGCGTTGAGGGCGACACCAGCTCCGACGGCTCAAGCCTCGTGCTCCATGCCGGAAGCAAGTCGGAAGGCGTGGCCACCGAGTCGTCGCACCCGGCCTACACCACACTCGACATGACAAGCTTCGACGGCGAATTCAGCGGCGAGACCGCTTGGGCATCGCTCGTTGTTGACAACTACGGCGAGACAGTGTACTTCAAGTTCGACACCGGTACCGACGGCATCGGTTCGCTCAAGAACACCGAGACACTCGGAAAGACCGCCGTATTCGGCATCGACGGCACACGCCGCAGCGCAATGCAGCACGGCATCAACATCCTGCGCACCAACGGCGGGAAGACAGTGAAAGTAAATGTAAAGTGACTTTAGACAGCCATAACACACAAGTGTGCTCCGCGCCTGACCGGCATGGGGTACACTTTTTTTTGACAAAAACAAAGACGAAAAGATGAAAAAGACTTTATTGACAATGGCAGTGGCAGCCGCCGCGATGACGGTGGGTGCCACAGACTACAAGGGTAACACACTGACCAACGTGGGCGGACAGACCGGCACGACAGAAGGAGTTGTCAGTGTAGACGACAACGGCGACGGAACATGCACCGTTACCGTGAAGAATTTCTCTTATGATTACTATTCGCAGACCCAGTATGTGGGCAACATCGTGCTGAAGAACGTTGCCAAGACCACCGTGGGAAGCGTTACCTTGCTTTCGGGCAACGAGCGCGTGGAGATAGCCGAGGGCGACGATGCCTCCAAGTCGTGGCAAGGCCCGTCTTATTCGGCACTCTGCCAGGGCGGCGTGCCGGTGGTGTTCAAGGCCGAGGTGCGCGGCGACAAGATGACCGCCGCCTTCAACCTCGACACCTACCAGGCCATACGCCGCCGCGTGAAGGCCACTTTCGGCGACACACGCTACACCTTCGGCCAGCTTCTCGGCAGCGACTTCGAGACATTCCACACCGCCACCTATTCCTCCGTGCTTAAGAAATACACCAGCAACGAGCCCGACGGATGGCACTCGTTCACAAGTGCCAGCGGCAGCATGTCGACGTGGGTGAGATCGGTAGTGTTCACCGACATATCCGACGAAACGCGTCCCGGCTCCACGGGCAGCAAGAGCGTGAAGGTGTATTCCAACAAGGTTATGGGCGTTCCGGCCAACGGCACACTCACCACGGGCCGTCTGATTGCAGGTAACATAACCCCCACCAACCCGGAAAACAACTCCACCATGAACCCCGCCAGCAGCGATGTTGACGACAACGGCGACCCGTTCTTTGCTGCACTCGGCAACCGTCCCGACTCGATTGCCGTTTGGGTGAAGTTCAAGCAGGGCACCATTGCCGACAAAAACAAGGACTACAAGTATGCCACAATAAGCGCGGTGCTCACCGACGGAACGTCGTATCAGGACCCCGAGGCAAAGGGCGTCACCTACAACAATGTGGTTGCAAAAGCCTCCAACGCGCATATTGAGAGCCTCGACTTCGCATGGCAGCGTGTGAGCGTGCCCTTCGACTATGCCACCTATGCAGCCAACGGCGTAGAGCCCAAGGCCCTGCTCGTGACGCTTTCCACCAATGCCCAGCCCGGAGTGGCAAGCACCGACTCATCCAACCCCGACCTTCTCTACATTGACGATCTCTCGCTCGTCTACAACGCACAGCTCAGTTCGGCCACAATCGGCGGCACGGCAGTGAGCGGATTCAGCTCGGGCAAGTACTACTACGAGGGTCTGAAGCTCGACCACGAGCTCACGGCCGACGACATTGCCTACACCGTGGGTGCCCAGGGAGCCACCACAACGGTTGACATCACGCGTTCGGAGAGCGAGCCGGGCAAGGCCACCGCTATGGTGACTGTCACCTCGGGCGACCTCAAGACGGTGAATGCCTACACGTTTGTGGTTGAGGAGCCCAAGAAAGTCGAGATGAAGAGCTACACCGACCAGCTCACAATCACCATCAACGGCGAGGAGCAGGATCCGCAGGAAGCCACCATCAACGTTGTAAAGAACGACGACGGCACCTACAACTTCGTGCTCAACAAGTTCTCGTTCGGCGCTCTTCTCATCGGCGATGTAACCATGAACAACGTGCCCGCCACCGAAGACGGCGACTACACCAAGTTTGAAACCGAGCAGGATGCAGCCATAACCAACGGCGATGCCATAGCCGAGGCCCTCGGCGGCAAGGTGCACATCAGCATGAACGCGCAGATAAAGGGCGACAAGCTCTACGCCTATATAAGTCTGCCCGTGGCTCTTTCCGAGGATTACGTTATGGATGTGAAGGCCGTGTTCGGCGACATCACATGGACAGGCATACACAGCGTGAATACCGGCAACGGCAATGCAGCCGTGTTCGGCATCAACGGTGTTCAGCTCCAGCAGATGCAGCGCGGCATCAACATCGTGCGCAAGGCCGACGGAACAACCGTGAAGGTGATGAAGCGATAAGCTCCTAAAGCACATAAAAAGAGTGGGGAGAGATGCCTGCATACGGGCAACTCTCCCCACTTTCTTTTTCTTTGGCCGTGCCGCGCGCCTTTGCTGCGGCTGCGGTGTCACTGTTTCGGGCCGTCTTCAGCCCCTGCCTTTGTTCTGAACTCCTTGGGCGTGAGCCCCGTCTGCTTCTTGAAATAGCGCGTGAAAAACGAGTGGTCGGGAAATTTCAGCTGCCGCGCTATTGCCTGGATGCTGTCGTTGGTGGTCGAGAGGCGTATCTTTATCTCCTGCGTGCAGTGCCGGTCGATGAAGCTCTTGGCCGTGCGTCCGGTCTGTCCGCGCACTATCGACTGCAGGTAGCGCGGCGTTATGCACAGCAGGTCGGCATAGAATTTCACCTCGCGCTCCGTTGCCGCGTGCTTGTGCACGAGGTCGAGATACTTCATGAAGAAATACTCCTGGCTGCTCACGCTCTTGCGTTTGCGCTGCGCGAAGTCTTCCTTCGTGCGGTCGTAAAGCTCGAGAATGAAGCACTGTATCATGTTTTTCAGTATTTTCATGCGGTGTTCGCCCATGCTTTTGTCGGCCACATGCTTCATGCCCCGCACCAGGTTGCAGATGAACACCATGTCGTCGTTGCCGATGTCGGCCACGGGATATTCCTTGAGGAACGAGAAGAACGTGGGTTCGAGCTGTGCCGTGATTTCCTCGGCCACCTTCGGCGAGAAGAACACGCACGAGGCAGTGAAGTCGTCGGAGCACTGCAGCTGCCTGAGGTTGCCCAGCGGCACGAGCAGCAGCATGCGGTTGGGCATGAGTATGTATGGCGTGAAGTCGATTTCTATTTTTGCCGTTCCTGCGGTCACGATGAGCAGAGCGGCCTTGTCGAGCCTTATTATTCTGTTGTCGGGATAATCCGGGTGCGTGTCAATGAGCACCTCTATGTCGTCGTATGTGTCAGTCATAGCCGTGGTGAGTATTTTTTTGCGGTCGGGCGCGCGTCAGCAAAGCCTTTTGCAGTTTGCCGTGCGCCGCTGTTGCGGTGCAAAGTTAGTGCAAGTGTGCTTGTTTTCAAAATCTCGGGCATTTTATTTTCAATATCTGAACACATTTGTGCATAATCCGAACGATTTCCGTTTTTGAACACTTGTGTGCGTCAATGGTCATGCCATTTGCGCCAGTTGCTTCTTACCTTTGCAGCGATAAAAAAAGCAATAGATATGATGATTTCCAAAAGATTGTTTCTACGCTTGGGCGTTTGCCTTTGCGTAGTGTGTGGCATATCCTCATGCCAGCAGAAAAAACAGGAACAGCAAGCACAGAATTCTTACAAGACGATGAAGGTGTCAAAGCAAGATCTCTCGCTTTCCACCTCTTATTCGGCCTCCATCCAGGGCCGTCAGGACATCGCCATCTATCCCCAGGTATCGGGCAAGATACAGCGTCTGTGCGTGAACGAAGGCGACAAGGTGTCGAAGGGACAGCTTCTTTTCGTAATCGACCAAGTGCCCTACCGTGCCGCGCTCGCCACTGCGCTCGCCAACGAGCGTGCCGCCAAGGCCGCGCTTGCCACTGCCCGCCTCACCTACGAAAGCAACCGTGAGCTGCACGCCCAGAAAGTGGTGTCCGACTACACCCTGAACACGTCGGAGAATGCCTACCGCACCGCCCAGGCTCAGGTGGCCCAGGCCGAGGCTCAGGTGGTTGACGCAAGAAACAACCTCTCCTACACCGAGGTGCGCAGTCCGGCCAACGGCGTGGTGGGAGTGCTGCCCTACCGTGTAGGCGCGCTCGTCAGCCCGAGCATTCCCAAGCCCCTCACTTCGGTTTCCGACAATTCCGAGATGTATGTGTATTTCTCCATGACCGAGAAGCAGCTCCTCTCCTTCGTGCGCCAGTACGGTTCGAAGGACGCTGCCATAAAGAACATGCCCGAAGTGTCGCTCCAGCTCGGCGACCAGTCGATGTACGGCCACACGGGCAAGGTTGAGAGCATAAGCGGAGTGATTGACACCCAGACCGGAGCCGTCACCCTGCGCGCCGTGTTTCCCAACCCCGAACGCCTGCTCAACAGTGGCGGATCGGGCAACGTGGTCATTCCCGTGCAGCGCAAGGCGTGCATCGTCATCCCCCAGGCGGCCACGGTGCAGCAGCAAGACAAGCGCATAGTGTATAAGGTAGTGGGCGGAAAGGCCGTGTCGCAGCTCGTAGGTGTGGAGAACATCGACGACGGACGCAGCTACATCGTCACCTCCGGACTCGGCGTGGGCGACGAGATTGTGGCCGACGGTGCAGGACTTGTGCACGAAGGCGAAACTGTGAAATCCCAAAAGTAAGCGCACATGAAAGGCAACATATTCATTAAACGCCCGGTGATGGCCATTTGCGTCGCCGTGCTTATAGTAATGGTGGGCATGATTTCGCTGTTCAGCCTCTCGGTTGAGCAGTATCCCGACATCGCCCCGCCCACCGTGCGTGTGGAGGCAACCTACACCGGTGCCGATGCCGACGCTGTGATGAAGAGTGTCATCATGCCTCTCGAGGAGAGCATCAACGGTGTTGAGAACATGCTCTACATCACCTCCACCGCAACCAACTCGGGCACCGCACAGATAAACGTGTATTTCAAGCAGGGCACCGACCCCGACATGGCCACGGTCAATGTGCAGAACCGAGTGTCGAAGGCGCAGGGACTCCTGCCCTCCGAGGTGACGAAAATCGGTGTCACCACGCAGAAGCAGCAGAACAGCTTCCTGCAGATTGGCGCGCTCGTGAGCACCGACGACAAATACGACGAGACCTTCCTTGCCAACTATCTCGACATCAACGTGGTGCCCGAGATTAAGCGTATCAACGGAGTGGGCGAGGTGCTTGAGCTTGGCGACACCTACAGCATGCGCATCTGGCTCAAGCCCGACATCATGGCCCAGTATCGCCTGCAGCCTTCCGATGTCACCCAGGTGCTCGGCGAGCAGAACATCGAGGCACCTACCGGTTCGCTCGGCGAGAACTCCAAGAACACCTTCCAGTACACCCTCAAGTATCACGGCCGTCTGAAGAGCGTCGAGGAGTTCAAGAACATGGTTATACGCAGCGGCGACGACGGCACCGTGCTGAGGCTGAAAGATGTGGCCGAGGTTGAGCTTGGCCGCGTGTCCTACAGCTTCCACGGCGAGGTGGACAAGCACCCCGGCGTTACCTTCATGACATTCCAGGTGGCCGGAGCCAACGCCACCGAGGTGAACGAGGCCATCACGGCCAAGCTCAACGAGATGTCCAAGGCCCTGCCCAAGGGCTGCGAGTTCATCCAGATGCACAGTTCCAACGACTTCCTCTTCGCATCCATCCACGAGGTGGTAGAGACTCTCGTCATAGCCATCATCCTCGTGATACTCGTGGTTTATTTCTTCCTGCACGACTTGAAGAGCACGCTCATCCCCTCCATCTCCATCATTGTCTCGCTCATAGGCACGTTTGCCTGTCTTGTGGTGGCAGGGTTCAGCATCAACATCCTCACGCTCTTTGCCCTTGTGCTTGCCATTGGCACCGTGGTCGATGATGCCATTGTGGTTGTCGAGGCCGTCCAGGCCAAGTTCGACGTGGGCTACCGTTCGCCCTACCTCGCCACCCGCGATGCCCTCCACGACGTGAGCATGGCCGTTGTTTCCTGCACGCTCGTGTTCATGGCCGTGTTCATCCCCGTGTCGTTCATGGGCGGCACGTCGGGCATCTTCTACACACAGTTCGGCGTCACCATGGCCACGTCGGTGGGCCTCTCCATGATTTCGGCCCTCACGCTCTGTCCGGCCCTCTGCGCCATGCTCATGAAGCCCAATGCCGAAGGCGCGGGCGAAGGGTCAGGCCCCTCAAACGGCGGCAAGAAAGGCTTCAGCGCACGTCTGAGCGCAGCCTACGAAACCGCCTTCGGCGCGCTCATGGGCAAATACCGCCGCGGCGTGATGTTCTTCTTCCACCACCGTTGGCTGTCGTGGGCAGGTCTTGCAGCGTCGGTAGTGCTGCTCGTGTTCCTTCTGCGCACCACCAAGACGGGTTTCGTGCCCCAGGAAGACCAGGGCGTGATGATGCTCAACGTGAGCACGTCGCCCGGCAACACGCTCGAGGAAACCAACAAGGTGATGAAGCAGGTGGGCGACATTCTCAAGGCCCAGCCCGAGGTGCAGCACTTCAGCACGGTGGCCGGCTACGGAATGCTCTCCGGCCAGGGCACGTCCTACGGAACGGTCATCGCCAAGCTCAAGAACTGGGAGGAGCGCAAGGGCAAGGAACACTCCATTGAGAGCGTCATGGCCCGCTGCAACGCCGCCTTCGACAAGATTAAGGAAGCTCAGGTGTTCTGCTTCCAGCCGGCCATGATTCCGGGCTACGGTATGGGCAACTCCATTGAGCTCAACATGCAGGACAAGACCGGCGGCGAGAAGAAGGTGTTCTACCAGTATGTCATGAAATTCATAGCCGCCCTCAACCAGCGTCCCGAGATAGCCGTGGCCTACACGTCCTACGGCATGAACTTCCCGCAGGTGGCCGTCGATGTCGATGCTGCCAAGTGCAAGCGCGCCGGCATCTCGCCCTCAACCATACTCGACGCTCTGGGAAGCTACTGCGGCGGATCCTATGTGAGCAACTACAACGAGTTCGGAAAGGTCTACCGCGTGATGATACAGTCGTCGCCCCAATACCGCCTCGACAAGCACTCGCTCGACAACATGTTCGTGCGCAACGGCGACGGCATGGCCCCGCTCAGCGAGTATGTCACCCTCACCGACGGCGTAGGCCCGCAGGTGTCCAACCGCTTCAACCTCTACAGCTCCATAACGGTCAACGTCAACACCGCCGACGGCTACTCCTCGGGCGAGGCCCAGAACGCCATAAAGGAGGTGTCCCAACAGACTCTCCCCTCGGGCTACGGCTACGAATACGGCGGCATGGCGCGTGAGGAGGGCAATAGCGGCGGCGGAAAGACGCTCTTCATCTACGGCATCTGCATCGTGCTCATCTACATCATCATGGCCTGCCTCTACGAGAGCTTCCTCATTCCGTGGGCCGTAATCCTCTCGGTTCCGTTCGGACTCATGGGCAGTTTCCTCTTCGCCAAGCTCTTCGGACTCGAAAACAACATCTATCTGCAAACCGGTATCATCATGCTCATCGGCCTTCTGGCCAAGACGGCAATCCTCATCACCGAGTATGCCGTAGAACGCCGCCGCGCCGGCATGGGCATCATAGCCTCGGCATTCTCGGCAGCCCAGGCCCGTCTGCGACCCATTCTCATGACGGTGCTCTGCATGGTGTTCGGCATGCTGCCCCTCATGTTCTCCACCGGAGCAGGCGCCAACGGCAACAGTTCGCTCGGAACGGGCGTTGTGGGAGGCTTGCTCGTGGGATCGCTCGCACTCGTCTTCGTGGTGCCGGTGTTCTTCGTGGTGTTCGAGTATCTGCAGGAAAAGGTGCGCAAGCCCTACCATGAAGACCCCGACTACGAACTGCAGCTCGAGATAGTAAAGACACAGCAGGAGAAAGCCGAAGCCGGAAAGCTGTGAAAGCATAAACACCCATAAACAGAAACACATGAAGAAAACGATATTTTTTGCAGCCTTCGCCCTCTCGCTGGGCAGCTGCGGGATATACAGCAAATACCAGCCGTCGCAGGTAGACGCGGCGCAATACTGCGGCGACTCGGTGCTCGGCCGCCCCATAGACACCTATGCGGCAGACTGCACCGCCGCCGCCTCGGCTGCGCCACTCCACTGGCGGCAGATCTTCACCGACCCTCTGCTGCAGCAGCTCATCTGCCGCGGACTTGAACAGAACACCGACTACCGCTCGGCAGAGCTGCGCATCGAGGAGGCACGCGCCACGCTCAAGGCCGCAAGGCTCGCCTTCCTGCCCTCGTTTGCCATTGCGCCGCAAGGGTCGGTGAGCAGCTTCGACGGGGCCAAGGGCACCAAGACCTACTCCATTCCGCTCAACATGAGCTGGGAAATCGACATCTTCGGACGCATGCGCAACGCCAAGGATCAGGCCAAGGCTCTCTATGCCAAGAGCGGCGACTACCGCCAGGCGGTGCGCTCGCAGCTCATAGCCAACGTGGCCAACGCCTACTACACCCTCGCCACGCTGCGGTCGCAGCTCGACATAACCGAGCAGACCGAAGAGGCGTGGCGCGAGACACTCACCACCGTCAGGGCACTGATGAAGGCCGGACGCTACAACGAGGCCGGAGTGTCGCAGATGGAGGCCACCCTGCACTCGGTGCACACCTCGGTGCTCGAACTGCGCTCGCAGGAGGCACAAACCGAAAACGCCCTTGCCACCATGCTTGGCGAAACGCCCCGCCACTACGCCACCGCCAGTCTGGCCGACGCGCAGCTGCCCAACCAGTTGTCGGCAGGAGTGCCGCTGTGCCGCCTGGCCTCGCGTCCCGACGTGCGCATGGCCCAGCGCACCATCGAGGCAGCCTTCTACGGCGTGGGACAGGCACGCTCGGCATTCTATCCCTCGCTCGTGCTCAGCGGCAGCATAGGCTGGACCAACTCCCTCGGGTCGCTCATAGTCAACCCCGGCAAGTGGCTCGCCACGGCTCTCGGGTCGCTCACCGCGCCGCTGCTCACACGCGGACAGAACGAGGCGCAGCTGCGCATTGCCAAGGCACAAATGGAGGAGGCGCGTCTCGCCTTCACCCAGACGCTGCTCAACGCGGGCAAGGAGGTGAACGACGCGCTCACCGAGTGCCAGACGGCACGCGACAAGGAGTCGTCGATAGCCGCCGAAATAGAGGCACTGCAGAAAGCCCTGCGCAGCACCACGCTGCTCATGGAACACGGCGACAACACCTATCTTGAGGTGCTCACCGCCCGCCAGTCGCTCCTCTCGGCGCAGCTCACGCAGACATCCAACCGCCTGGCGCTGCTGCAAGGCACCGTTAACCTCTTCCAGGCCTTGGGCGGAGGCGGCGACGAAACCGACTCCGACACGCCGCAAACTGCGGCACAACAATAAACACAGAGCATCATAAAAGCCTTATGAATAAAGACGATTACGCCTCTTAAAAATTTCATACCTATTGCGTAATCACCCGAATGGAGCAACCTGTGAAGCGATTTCACGGGTTGCTTCGCTTTTGTTTTATAGCCCGAGCATGGCGAGTTGATGTGTCGGGGCAAGGCAAAGCAGCCATAGTCGGCCCATGGAGGGTAGGGGCTAAATCCGAATTGGTTATGCGATTATAAAAAAGCATAAAGCCACAACCACCCTTAGCCCCGGAGGGGCGTAACGTTCGTAGCCCGGGGTGAGCCGTTTGCATCGGCAAACGGTGTAACCCTGGGAATAAATGCAAACTGCAATGTCTGGCCTGTAAGGTCAGCACCGCAATTACAGAATCATCTCGTCCATATTGGAGTCGTGCTGACCTTGCAGGCCAGCCGCCTTCTTCAACCGTGAACCCCGGGGTTACAGATGTCACTGCGTTCCATCTTCACCCCGGGCTACGGTCGTTGCGCCCCTCCGGGGCTGATTATATCCTCACGCTTTTTGCCGGTTTTAAAAATCTGAATAAATTCTCTGTCAAATTTTTGCCTTAATTTCATTCAGAGTCCCCGAAGGGGGCTAATTCTGCATAACCGCTGGTGAAGCGAGCGTAGCGAGCGAAACCTGCGGATAGAAACGGTTTCCGCATCGTCGTCCTCGAAGAGGGCGAACCAAAATAAACTTTTGTCACAATGGAATGTTCGCCCTCTTCGAGGACGATGATATTACATGATGTTTCACATCCGCAGGTTCCCTGCGGTCACCAGCGGTTATGCACATTGGCCGTCTCCGACGACCCGTTGCACAAGATGTTTTTACCTGACACCAATTATAAAATATCCCACAAACCAACCCTACCCGTAGGGGATGGCTTTGTTGTATGGCGTGCCAACCGCGCCGCCGCCCTCTGCCCTTGCCTGTGCATGCGCCGCAATGGGCGTGCGGCTTGCCTTGCGGCGCGAAACGCATAAAATATGACTGAAAATAAAACTTTTTATGCTGAAATTTGGCAGGGAAACATTTTCGGCGTATATTTGCAGAAGAAATCTTAAACATCAAGCACTAATCGAACTTCTGTCAAGCATGAATGCCCACTTTTGTTCGACTTAGGAATAAAAGAAATCCATACGCGGAACAACCGTACACCATACGCAGTAAGCCCGTGCACCGCACGCCGCACACATGCGCTCCATGCGCCATGTGCAGCCGCAGCGCACGTGTCTGCACCGCCGCATCCGCACCGTTGCGGCACAACTGTCAGACAACGGCCCGCGTAAAAAGCCCGTCCTGCGGCAAGGCGCAGGGCAACGCTCCACGGCACGAAATTTTTTATTTTCATTTACAATAATTATTAACTTAACAGAAAGGATTTCACATGAAGAAAATCTTATCCCTACTCGCTATGTTGGTAGTGACGGTGGCTGCAATGGCAACCAACTATACCGACAAGCTCGTCAATTCTGTTTACGGCTACGAGGCAACGTATGAAACTGCCACGTTGCAGGTGACAGACAAGGGCGACGGCAAGTATGATGTGGTTCTGAAAGACCTGGCAAACTCTAGCCTCGGCTATGAGTTTGGCGATCTCACGCTTTCCGATGTAGAAGGCACCACTGCAGGCGGCGTCACCACCATTTCCGTTACCGACGTAACTGCCAAGTTTACAAGTGGCATGTGGGTTCAGACTTCAACCGGATGCCCCATGACGGCAGTCACCGTGAAGTTTGACGGCACAAAAGCCTATGCACACTATGAAGGCCAGATTGTCATGAATGCTTACGGAAAGTATGCCTTCACTGCTACTTTCGGCACCGACGACTTCGGCGGCGGCGAGACTGCAGAGGCCGTGACAGTGCCCTACACCGACGTGGCCTATGCCACATTCGCCGGCAACACGGTGAACTACACCAATCACGAGGTTGATGTGGTTACCGAGACCGACGGCACCACCACCATCGTCTACAAGGGCCTCACTGCCGGCACAAGCACGTTCGGCGACCTCACTGCCAAGAACGTGACTGTGGGCGAGGGCGAAGACGGTACAGTTGTCTACACCTTCTCGGGCGACGCTACATGGTCGAACACCAGCGGCACATTCTCTATGTTCGGCATCTCCGACGGCGCTACCGTCAACCTCACCATCAACGGCACTGCCAAGGACGGCAAGCTCAACGCAACATTCGTCACCACGCTCATGGGCAGCGAGGCTACCATCGTGTTCGGCAGCAGCTATGTTGAGCCCGATCCGGAGCCCGAGACTCTGAACCTGACCGACTACCAGCCCGACGGCGCAACATTCCAGTATCCCTTCGCAATCAACTGGGACACACAGAAGATCGTTGCCAAGCTCGACCTCACCTCATGCCATGAGAATCAGGCCAACGAAAACCTCTTCTCGATTTCTGACAACGTGGAGGTGCTCAGCGGCGACTGGAGCGTAACCGGCGATGGCTACCTCTCGCTCTACTACACACGCAATGCTCAGCTCTGGACAACTTCCGGATGGCAGACTGCCGAGAAGCGTCTCACCGTGCACTACCGTGGCGATGTAAACCAGAACACTGAAATCACAATCAACAACCCCGAAGAGGTTGTGTTTGAGGTGACAAAGGACGGCCTCTATGCCGAGGGCACTCTGCTCATGGCTGCCGCCGACATGCCCCAGCTCTACGCAAACAATCCCGCAAACCTCTTCTTCGCAAGCATCCAGGGCGAGAACCGCAGCTGGGCCACCTACAAGAGCGTGAGCATAGTAGACGTGCCTGAAGCTGAACCCGACACCGTGACCTACAAGGACGTGGCTTATGCCGTATTCGCTGGATCCACCAACAACTACGACGAAAACGAGGTTGACGTGGTGACAGAAACCGACGGCACCACAACCGTAATCTACAAGCAGGTTACTGTGGGCACCAACGCCATTGGCGACCTCACAGCCAAGAACGTTACCGTGGCCGAGGGCGAAGACGGTGCAGTTGTCTACACCTTCGACGGCGACGCCACATGGACCAACCTCACCTCTACCGCAACATTCCTGCAGATGACCGAGGGCGCAACAACAGGCCTCGTTCTCAACGGAACAGCCAAGGACGGCAAGCTCGACGCAACATTCCAGATTGCTTCTCTGCTCAACCAGAGTGCCACTGTAGTGTTCGGCAGCACCTATGTTAAGCCCGCAGAGCCCGACACCGTGGCTTACACCAAAGTGGCTTATGCAACATTCAACGGCACCACAACCAACTACGCCGACCACGAGGTTGACGTTGTTACCGAGGTAGACGGCACCACAACTATGGTTTACAAGCGCTTCACAGTGGGCTCCAACGTGCTCGGCGACCTCACAGCCAAGAACGTGACCGTTGCAGAAGCTGAAGACGGATCGAAGGCCTACACCTTCGAGGGCAACGCTACATGGTCGAACACCGACGGCACATTCACTATGTTCGGTGTTGAAGACGGCGCTACCCTTCCGCTCACCATCAATGCAGCACTCAAGGACGGCGAGTTCGGCGCAACATACGTAACCGAGCTGCAAGGTCTGGAGGTTCTCGTAGTGTTCGGCACCACCTATGTTGAACCCGGAGTGGGCACTGAGGTAATCCCCGACGGCTACACCCCCGACGGCGAAAAGTTCAACTACACAGCCGACATCGACTGGGACAAGCAGTATCTTGAGGCAGAAATCGACCTGAGCACCTGCACGGACAGCAACGAGGACATCCTCTCTGTAGGCCAGTCAATCGCACAGTGGAGCAACGCACCCCACTTCCACCTCTACTATCCCGGCACCAACAACAAGGGCAACCTTGAAATCAACTACCTCAACGCCGACGGCAGCAGCCCCGTGCGCGGCCATGTCAACGTCGAGGGTGTGGTGACAATCACCATCTCGAAGCGCATCGGTATCCTCATCAACGACCAGAACGGCAACATCCTCTATGAGGACAAGGGCACATTCTCGAGCCGCGACTCCATAAAGAGCATCTACAATGAGCTTTGGGCACTCACCAACATCGAAGTGGGCAGTCAGGAAGGCAGCGGTCGCAGCCACGCCACCTACAACTCGGTACGCATCTACGACCTCGAGGAGGAAGTTCCCGTGGTAGTGAGCGAGGAGACATTCGTAGACAACCTCGTGGTTACCGACTCTGAGGGCAAAGAGCAGACTGTGGCCAATGCCTCTGTCGTTCTGCGCACTTACGACGACGGCACCTACGACCTCGTGTTGAAAGACTTCGGCTACGGCGACATCGTAGTGAAGCCCGTAAACGTTGAAACAGAGGACGGCGTGACCTACATCACCGGCGAAGGCACTGTTGAGATTGACGGCAACGAATGGATCGTTGCAGTTGACGGCTTGAAGTCGAACAACAAGCTCCAGCTCCAGTTCGAGTTCTCCGATCCCGATGACGAAGAATACTACATCTACGGTGTGTTCGGCGACGCAGTGACAAACAGAATCGGCGGCATTGAGAACAAAGCAAGCGGTGCCGACGCTATCTACACAATCACCGGTGCCAAGGTGAACAGCCTGCAGAAGGGCATCAACATCGTTCGCATCAACGGCAAGACCATAAAGGTTGTGAAGAAATAAGCCCGAGGGATAGCTTTATCCCCTTAAATAAAATGGCCCGGACACAGTGTTGTCCGGGCCATTTTTCGTAAATTTGCATGCATGGGCACACCCGTGCCACATTATATTATACACCCGCCAGACACACCGGCCTATGGAAAAACTGCTGCACTATGTATGGAAACACCGTCTGTTTCCGCTCCAGACTCTCGCCACCACCGACGGGCGCGAGATTGAAGTGCTCGACCCCGGACTGCACAACACCCATGCCGGCCCCGACTTCTTCAATGCCAAGGTGCGCATAGGAGGCACTCTGTGGGTGGGCAACGTAGAGATACACGACCGTTCCTCCGACTGGTTTGCCCACCGCCACCAGCTCGACCCACACTACGACAACGTGGTGCTGCATGTGGCCGGCACCGTAGACTGCGACGTGATCACGCATAACGGCGGCAAGCCTCCGCAGCTGCAGCTCGGCATTCCGCCCCACATAGCGCGGGGCTACGGCAGTCTGCTGCGCGACGACGACCGTCCGCCGTGCCGCAGTGTGGTGGCCTCGCTGCCCCGCATAGCCGCACATTCGTGGCTGAGCGCGCTGCATGTGGAACGCCTCGCCGCCAAGGCCGCCGACATTGAGGAGCGCGCCAAGGCCGCCGCCGGTTCGTGGGAGCAGGCTTTCTTCGTGACCCTCGCCCGCAACTTCGGCTTCGGGGTCAACGCCGACGCCTTCGAACTGTGGGCACGCAACGTGCCCCTCGGCAGCGTGGCCCACCACCGCGACAACGCGTTTCAGGTGGAGGCCATGTTCATGGGGCAGGCCGGACTGCTCAACGCCGATGCCCTGCAGCCCCGGCACCGCGCCGCCGCGCTGGCCGACGACTACTACCGCCGCCTCGCGGCAGAATACGGCTACCTCTCGCGCAAGTTCTCGCTGCACCCCATCGACCACGGCGTGTGGCGCTTCATGCGTCTGCGCCCGCAGAATTTCCCCACCATACGCATAGCCCAGCTCGCCCGGCTCTACTGCTCGCGGCAAGCCACCCTCGGCGCACTCGCCGACTGCCGCACCGCCGACGACGTGCGCCGCATGTTCGCCACCGGCGTTGAAGGCTACTGGCGCACCCACTACACCTTCGGCAGCGAGAGCCGCGAGGGTGACAAACGGCTCTCGGCGGCATCGCTCAACGTGCTCGCCGTGAACACCGCCGTGCCCGTGCTCTACGCCTATGGCCGCCACCGCAGCGACGAGGCCATGTGCCGCCGCGCCCTCGACATAATGGGGCAGCTGCCGCCCGAAGACAACGCCGTGGTGAGGCAGTGGCGAGAGTGCGGACTGGAGGCGCAGCATGCCGCCGACACGCAGGCACTCATACAGCTCAGCCGCCGCTACTGCGAGCGGCGCGACTGCCTGCGCTGCCGTTTCGGCTACGAATATCTGCGCCGCCGCGGGCCACAAGATTGACGGCACGCTTTGCAGTCTGCGCAATTTAAACTAACTTTGCACCTCAAACCCACAGCAACGATGGATTACATATTTGAAACCGAAATGGAAGTGCGCGACTATGAGTGCGACATCCAGGGCATAGTGAACAATGCCAACTATCTGCACTACATCGAGCACACAAGACACCTCTACCTCACGTCGCTCGGCGTGAGTTTCGCCCGTCTGCACGAACAGG
Source organism: bacterium (assembly GCA_963607545.1). Lineage (GTDB taxonomy): Bacteria > Bacteroidota > Bacteroidia > Bacteroidales > Bacteroidaceae > Prevotella. The sequence goes on along the minus strand of CAVDCP010000002.1, from coordinate 65,897 downwards.
GAGTCGATGCAGTGGTGGCGCGCATGAACCTGCAGTACAAGAGTCCGCTGCGCTGCGACGACCGTTTCGTGTCGCGCCTCGCGGTGCGCAAGGAGGGTCTGCGCTACATCTTCAACCAAGACCTGTTCCGCAAGTCGGACAACAGGCTCTGCTTCCGCAGCACCGTCGAGCTGGTGTGCCTCATCGACGGACGGCTCTCCAACAGCCCCGACTACGACCGCGCCTTCGGTTTCGCGTGACATCCACACCCCACACCCATGCACAACGACAACGAAACACTCTATGCCGTGGCCCTCGCCATGGCCGGACGCTACTGCCCGCAGGCCGTGGCCGCGCTCTACCGCAGTGCGGGCTCGGCAACGGCGGTGTATGAATGCCGCCGCGACATAAAGGCCGTCATGCCCGATGCCGCGCCGCGCCTGGCCACAATCACGGCCTCGATCGACGGTTTCGTGCCGCGCGCCGAGGAAGAACTGAACTACAATGCCGCGCACGGCATCGACACGTTCACGCCCGCCGATGCTGGCTACCCCTCGCGGCTGCGCGACTGCGCCGACGCGCCGGTGGTTCTGTTCTGCCGAGGCACGGCACAGCTCAATGCCCGCCATGTGGTGAGCATCGTGGGCACACGCCATGCCACCACCTATTCGCGCGATGCCATACACCACTTTCTCACGGCACTGCGCGGGCAGTGCCCCGACGTGCTCGTGGTGAGCGGCCTTGCCTACGGCGTTGACATACTCGCCCACCGCGAGTCGCTCGCCGTGGGCTACGACACGGTGGGCGTTCTTGCCCACGGGCTCGACACCATTTATCCCTCGGCCCACCGCGCCACGGCATCCGAAATGGTGAGTCACGGCGCGCTGCTCACCGAGTTTCCCGTGCGCACCAACGCCGACAAGCAGAACTTTGTGCGGCGCAACCGCATAGTGGCCGGAATGTCCGACGCGTGCATACTCGTGGAGAGCGCGGCCAAGGGCGGCGGACTCATCACCGCCGGAATGGCGCGCGACTACGGGCGCGAGGTGTTTGCCTTTCCCGGATATGTGGGGCGCGAATACAGCGAGGGGTGCAACCGCCTCATACGCGACAACCGGGCCACGCTGCTCACCGGGGCCGACGACTTCGTGCAGACAATGGGATGGCACGCCGACGCGCAGCTCGACCGGGCGCGGCGGCAGGGCATAGAGCGGCAACTCTTCCCCGAACTCACCGACGCGGAGCAGCGCATCGTCGATTGTCTGGCCGATACCGGCGACATGCACGTCAACGCCCTGGCCGCCGTCTCGGGCCTGCCCGTGGCACAGATAATGTCGGCCGCATTCTCGCTCGAGCTCAAAGGCGTGGCCAAGGTGCTTGCCGGAAACGTGTTCCACATGCTATAAAGAAGAAAATGAAAATAGGAAACATACAGTTTGGAGAGCGTCCGCTCTTCCTCGCCCCAATGGAAGATGTCACCGACATAGGCTTCCGCCACCTGTGCAAACGCTTCGGCGCGAGCATGGTATACACCGAATTCGTGAGTGCCGAAGCCCTCGTGCGATCGGTAAAGAGCACCGTGGGCAAGCTCGGCATAAGCGATGCCGAACGCCCCGTGGGCATACAGATTTACGGGCGCGACACCGACTCGATGGTCGAGGCGGCTCGGATAGTGGAGCAGGCACACCCCGACGTGATTGACCTCAACTTCGGCTGCCCCGTGAAGAAGGTGGCCGGGAAGGGCGCGGGGGCCGGAATGCTGCAGAACATCCCGCTCATGCTCGACATAACACGATCGGTGGTGCGCGCGGTGAACACTCCCGTGACCGTGAAGACGCGCCTGGGATGGAACAGCGACAACCTCGTCATCACCACACTCGCCGAACAACTGCAGGACTGCGGCATTCAGGCTCTCACCATTCATGGCCGCACAAGGGCGCAGATGTACACCGGCGAGGCCGACTGGACACTCATAGGCGAGGTGAAGAACAACCCCCGCATACACATACCCATAATAGGCAACGGCGACATAACCACCCCCGAGCAGGCCGAAGAGGCTTTCTCGCGCTACGGGGTGGATGCCGTCATGGTGGGACGCGCCACATTCGGGCGGCCATGGGTGTTCAAGGAGATGCGCGACCGCCTCGATGGCCGTCCCGACGACGGCTCGCTCACGTTCGACCGCAAGCTCGACATCCTTGAAGAGCAGCTCCGCATCAACGTGGATCGCATCGACGAATACCGGGGCATACTGCACACGCGCCGCCACATAGCGGCAAGCCCCATATTCAAGGGCATACCCGACTTCAAGCAGACACGCATAGCCATGCTCCGGGCCACCACCGTCGACGAACTCGTGGGCATAATGGAAGACGTGCGGGCACGCTTCTCGCCGCAGGGCGCATAGCCTCCGCCGCACGTCAGGGTGCGCTCAGCGCCGCTGGCCGCACTTCTCCGTACATTCGGGGCAAAGCCCCTTCAGCACATAGTTAACGCTCGCGAGCGTGAAGCCCGGCGGCAAGTCAACCACCGGCACGGCAATGCGTTTCAGGCAGAACGTGCGGTGGCAGTGCTCGCAGTAGAAATGCGTGTGCTCGTCTTCAACCGAGCAGTCGCAGTCGTCGGAGCACACGGCATATTTCAGCGAACCGCTGCCGTCGTCGACGGCATGTATCAGTCGGTGCAGAAGAAACAGCGTTAGCGTGCGCGAAATGGTGGATTTGTCAACCGTGGGCAGCAGCCGTTCAAGTTCGGGCAGCGACACCGTTTCGTCGCCGCGCGTCATGGTGCGCAGAATAAGAAGGCGCATTGCCGTGGGGCGTATGTCGCGGTGGGTGAGCTGGTGGGTGTAGTATTCTTCGTCGTGCATTGTTGTCGGGGGCCGCGTTTTGGCGCAGCCGTCGGCGAAATTAGCAATTTATTTCCACACAAATGCAACGCTGTGGCCAAAAAACACTGCCGCACTGCCTGTCGTTAGCCATTTTATTCGTAATTTTGTAAGCATATCAAACACACATTTTACATACAGGAAGATGAATAAACAATACCTCGCTCTTTCGCTCTCTCTGCTTGCCCTCCCGGCATTGGCACAGCAGAAACTCGACGCGCAAAGCATAATAGCCTTGAACCGCATGCAAACGTCGCTGCAGTCGGCACGCCGTGCCGCCCCTGCGGGACAGAGTGTCGCCTCGCCCGAGATATCGGTCATGGTGAGGATGCTGCCCGGCCACGAGCCGTCGGAGATTGACTGCGGCGGTGCGCGCATAGACGTCGAGCGCGGAGAATTTGCAGTTGTCACCCTTCCGCTCGATTCCCTCGGCAGTCTCGAAGCCCTGCCCGGAGTGCAGAGCATATCCTATTCGCAGCCCCGGCGCAACTGCCTCGACAAGGCCAACGCCGAATCGGGGGTTGACAAGGTGCACGCCGGCACCGGCCTGAAGCAGCCCTACACGGGCAAGGGCGTAGTGGTGGGCGTGCTCGACGGCTGGCTCGACCCCAACCATGTGATGTTTATCGACCCGGCCACGGGCGAAAGCCGCGTGAAACTCTTCGTGTGCGACAACGGCGAGGTGCTCAGCACGCCCGAACAGATAGCCGCCTACGTTCCCGACGGCGGACATCAATACGACCACGGCACCCATGTGGCCGGCATAGCAGCCGGAAGCTACGACGACGGCACGTTCGTGTGCAACGGCGTGGCCACCGGCAGCGACATAGTAATGGGCAACACCACCGACGAAATAGCCGACTTCATGAAGCGTGTCGAGGCATTCTCGCGTTACAGCAAGAAGCGCGGCATGCCGCTTGTGGTCAACATGTCTTACGAACCAACGATGTGCGGCGCGCACGACGGCACTCATCCCATTGCCGCCTACATCGACCGCGTGTCGTCAGACGGCGATGCCGTGTTCTGCATAGCGGCGGGCAACGAGGGCAACGCAGTGGCCTCGCAGGAGAAGACGTTCGGCAACGGCGGCGAGATGAAGGCCGTATTGAAAGACGCCGACCAGGGTGATTTGTCGCTGTGGTCGGATTCCAACGAGAAATTCACGGTGAAAATCGTGGTCATCGACAACCTCACCAAGGAGATAGTGACCACGCTCACGCCCGAACAGAGCGGATACACGCAGTTTGACATGGCGAACTATCCCGACATATCAAAGGCATTTACGGGCACAATATACACCGTTGCCAACGTAGACCAGAACAATTTCAAGTATTATGTCTACATTGGCTTCAACATCACCACCAGTTCAACCTACGCCGCACGCTACTCGCTGGGCTACATAGTCACCGGCAGCAACGGCCAGACCGTTACCGCCAGTTCGCACGGCACGCCCTATCTCGCCACCGGCGACATGGAAGGGTGGGGCGAAGGCATAACCACCGGCAACGTGGTGAACGACTATGCCTGCGGAACAGAGTCGATAGTGATGGGATCCTACACCACGCGCGACTCCGGCACCTACGCCGACGGCAGCCGCTACTCGCTCAAGACGAGATACGGCGTGAGCGACTTGATCGGCGACGTGTCGTCGTTCACGAGCTACGGCACGTTCTCGACGGGCCGATCCTATCCCCACCTGCTCGCCCCGGGATCGCTCATCATCTCGGCAATGAGCACCTACTACATGGAAAACAAAAGCATCGACCACACTCCATACACCAACTCCGTCACCTCAAACGGGCGCACCTACTACTGGACTGCCTACCCCGGCACGTCGATGGCAGCACCCTACATGGCCGGAACAGCCGCTCTGTGGCTTGAGGCCGACCCCACGCTCACGGCCCGTGACATACGCGACATAGCAACGGGCACGGCCCGCCGCGACATCTTTGTCAAGAGCGCGAAGAACCAGGTGCAGTGCGGTGCGGGCAAGCTCGACGTGTATGCCGGGCTCGAGAAAGTGCTCGAACGCGTGGCAGCAGGGCTCGGCCACATCGAAACGGGCAAGGAATTCATCTGGCGCGCCGCACCCGACGGCGGCTACGAATTCTTCTCTGCCGGGGCAACGTCGCTCTCGGCCACCGTCTACAACATGCGCGGCGAGACCGTGACACAAGCCCGTGCCGCCGGCGACAGGCTCTCGCTCTCTGTCGGCACGCTGCCGCGCGGCGTTTATGCGGTGACGGTTTCCGACGGGAAAAACACCCGCACGGTGAAGATAGTGAACTGAAAGGGCAACACTCCATAAAACACACAGAAAATGAAGAGAAAAAGCATAACCGTATTGCTCGCGCTCGCCGCTCTGCAGGCAGGCGCACAGTCGAAACTCGACTTGCAGAGCCGTCTCGCCCTGCGGGCCGCACAAACGGAGCAGACAGCACGCCGCGTGTCGGCAACCGATGCTCAGGCTGAGGCCGACCATGTAAAGGTGCTCGTGCGAATGAAGCCCGGCTGCGATGCCGCAGCACTGCGCCAGGCCGGATTTGAAGTGGGACGCACGCGCGGCGAGTTTGCCGTCGTGACGCTCGCAGCCGGTGAAATCGACTCGCTCAACGCCAATGCCGCCGTGGAAAGCATCTCCTATGCCGCCGCGCAGCGCACTCTCCTCGACCGGGCCACAGCCGACACCGGCGTTGACGACATACACCTCGGCAGCGCACTCGACATGCCCTACACCGGCAAGGGCGCGGTGGTGGCCGTGCTCGACCGATGGCTCGACCCCAACCACCCCATGCTCTGCGACCCCGACACCCGCAAGAGCCGCGTGAAGATGCTCTTCACCGACGACCTGCAGCTGCTCGACACGCCCGAGAAGATAGCCGCCTACTCGCCCTCGCAGTCGGAACGCGGCGGCGACCACGGCACCCACGTCACCGGCATAGCAGCCGGAAGCTACGACAACGGCACGTTCAGCTGCAAGGGAGTAGCCCCCGAAGCCGACATACTCATGGGCTACGTCACCGAGAAGCCGGCCCTGTTCATGGAGATGGTTGAGGCATTCATCGACTACGCCAAGGCCGCAGGCAAGCCCCTCGTGGTGAACATGTCGGTGGGACGCATGACCGGTCCGCACGACGGCACAAGCAGTCTGTCGGCCTACATCGACAAGGTTTGCGCCGACGGCGACGCCACTTTCTGCATAGCGGCAGGCAACTACGGCAAGTTCCCGAGCATACAGAAACACACGTTTGCAGCCGACGGCGAGGAAATGAAGTCGTTCATACGCCTCTCGGGCGACAACGACGAGTTTGAGGCATGGGCCGACGACAACCGAAAGTTTGATGCCGAGTTTGTGCTCTACGACCTGCAGGAAAACAAGGCATTGATTACCTACACCCTGGGCGAGGGCCGCAACAGCGCCAACTTCACGCCCATGACCGAGTCGGCAGAGCTTGCCGGAATATATGTGGGCGACTTCTTCGTGGAGCGCGGCATCAGTTCGGCCAACAACCGCTACAACTATTACCTCTATCCCAAGGGCACTGTGGTTGACCCCTCGCGCTACATCTGGGGCTATATATTCAAGGGCAACAAGGGACAGAGCGTCACCGTCACCACGTCGCCCTATCCGCTGCTCGTCTCGCGCGGCGTGGCCGGATGGGGAGAGGGCATACTCAACGGCGTGACCAACGATTTCGGCAGCGGCACCGGGCCTCTGGTGGTGGGTTCCTACACCACGCGCGACTCCGGCACCTATGCCGACGGCACCGCATACAGCACCTCCGACGACAGCGACGGCGAGAAAAACGGCGAGATTTCACCCTTCTCCAGCTACGCCACCTATGACACGGGACGTTCCTATCCGCACTTGTGCGCACCCGGATCGTTTGTGGTTTCGGCTTCAAACACCTACTACATGGAGAACACGGGCGTGGCCGACGAGGCCAAGAAATATGTTGCCAAGGTGTCGCAGGACGGCCGCGACTACTATTTCCGCGCCATGCAGGGCACGTCGATGGCCACTCCTTTCATGACCGGCGTGGCGGCTCTGTGGCTTGAAGCCGACCCGAAACTCACCGCCGAACGCATCCGCGACATTGCCGTGCAGACCGCCCGGCGCGACACCTATGTGGAGTCTTCGGCCAACCAGACGCAGTGGGGAGCCGGAAAGGTGGATGCCTACGCCGGAATGAAGAAGGTGGTGGCCGACCGCACGTCGGGACTTTCGGCTGTAGATGCCGACCACAGCTTCATGTTCCGCCGCACCGATGCCTCGCAATACGAGTTCTTCCTCGCCGGAGCCACGTCGGTATCGCTCACCGCCTACAACACGCAGGGCCAGCCGGTGGCCTCCGCCTCGGCCCCGGGCGACACCGCCACGCTCTCCACGCAGGGCCTGCCGCGCGGCGTATATGCCGTGAAAGTGCATGGCGCGGCAGCGTCGCACACCGTGAAGATTGTGGTGGAGTAGTGCCGGCAGGCACGCTTCCGCCTTGCACCAAACACACCGTAACTACCGCAGGAACGGCCTTGCCATGAACAACCGTACATTCATGCAGGGCCGTTCCTGTTTTCGTTTGCGCACAGTGCGCGGCACATGGCCGCACGCAGGCACTGCCGCGCGGCGACACTGAAACTACAATCCACAACAAACACAAGGTTTTATGAACAACAAGGAGATTGACAACATGCAGCAGAACAGCGACGACACCCGTTACATGCGCCTCGCCCTGGCCGAGGCTGAAGCGGCGCGTGATGCCGGAGAAATACCCATCGGGGCCGTGGTGGTGTGCCAGGGGCGCGTCGTGGCGCGTGCCCACAACCTCACCGAAACGCTCTGCGACGTCACGGCCCACGCCGAGATGCAGGCCATTACGGCGGCAGCCGATGCCCTCGGCGGCAAGTATCTGGGCGAATGCACGCTCTACGTCACCGTGGAACCGTGCGTGATGTGCGCCGGGGCAATAGGGTGGGCGCAGGTGCCGCGCATAGTCTACGGCGCGCCCGACCCCAAGCGCGGCTTCGCCCTGTATGCCCCCCGCGCCATGCACCCCAAGGCCACGGTCACGGCGGGAGTGCTCGGCGAGGAGTGTGCAGCACTCATGCGCGACTTCTTCAAGAGCCGCCGCTGAAGGCAAGTACACGCCGGCGGTGGCATGCTATGGTCTGGCGGCGGGAAACAAACTGCCGCGGGCGTATGCGAATGCACTGAAAATGCACATTTGTGTTTCAAAAGTTTGAGAAATACGCCTGAAATGCGTAATTTTGTATTCCCGTCGGGTCGCCGTCGGGAATTTATTGAATGTGTAAGACTAACTAAAACAAATTACTGTATGATAAAGAAACTGTTGCTTATGACACTTGTGATGGCCATGGCCGCCACTGTCAATGCCCAGGTGGAGCGCAATGTGATTTACAAATGCGCCCGTGGCACGCTGACCTACACCGAACCGGTGAAGAAAAAGGAAACCGTTGCCAAGTCGGTGGGCAAAATCCTCGGCAGCGCATTGCAGGCTGCTGCCGGAACAGCGTCGAGCACTACCGACTATCCCGAGTATGCCGATGCCGTGAAGGACGCCATAATGGGAGCCGTGGGCAGCGCGCGCCGCATAACGGTGGTTGACGGAAACTTTCTCCCCGACGATTTGGCCGAGGGCGAAACGGCACTCTATTGCGACGCGTCGATATCCACCATATCGTGCACCACGCGTGTGAGCACATGGGAAGACAAAAACAAGAAGAAGCACGAGGACACCGAATACCGAGGCAACATAGTGGGCACAATCAACATAAAGGACGTGCGCACCGACCAGATTGTGCTGAGCCGCACGATAAACAGCAGTTCGTGGTCGAGCTCATGGCTCGAAACCCCGGCCAAGGCCGTGGGTTACACCATCTCGGGAATGAAGAACTACATCTGCTCCATACTCAACGAAGCCTTCCCTCTCTATGCGAGCATCGTTGAAGGGTCGCGTGCCACCGAGAAGAAGTCGAAGGAGGTTTACATCGACTTGGGCGAAAGCATGGGCTGCTGCACCGGCATGCACTTCAATGTCTACACCGTGAAGACAGTGGCAGGCAAGGAAGCCAAGAAGCAGGTGGGCCAGCTTAAGGTGACCGAGGTAATGGGCGACGACATCAGTCTGTGCAAGGTGCAGCGCGGTGGCGTTGAGATAAAGGCCGCCATAGAGAGCGGCGAGAAACTGCTCATCACGAGCAAGGACTGACACCAGGCCCATCTGGCGCAGAAAACAATTTAAGACAGAAACGAAACAAAGGCTTCTTCGCGGTGCGGGGAAGCCTTGTTTGTGATGCAGCGAAGCCTTCCATGTGCAACCGCGAAGCCTTCATTGCAATGCGAAAACCGCGCCGCGACATTTTGCTTGCATAAAAACCGTATTAAAAGAAAAATGCAAAAGAAATGCGCATTTATATAATATAATAATGTGTAAGAGGTGGTTTGGCTGACGATTCTCGGTAAAAAGTATGTTTTTTACAGCAAAAAAGACATTTTTTTACAAAATTTTTCTTGTATGTTGATTTGTTTGTTTATATTTGCAAACAACAATAATATGAAAGATATAGAGAGTTAAAAACTACGGATTGAAATACTGAGAGAAAGGAACTATTTATGAAAAAGATTTACTTCATGATGACTGCGGCAATGTTTGCCGCCTCGGTTTCAGCACAGAAACTTGATTTGCAGTATCAGCCCACGCGCCAGATAGCACAGCTTCCGGCACAATGTAGAACCGAAGCCTATGCCAAGGCCCATCAGGCAGGCGTGCGCCTGTCGGGCATCGGACTTGACATCTCCAATCCGGCTCTTTCTCTGCCCCTGCGCCTCGCCGCAGAATCGGTCTCTGCCGACACCATTGTAACGGCACAGCCCGAGGGCGAACTCATAAAAGGATGCTACCAGCAGGCCTCCGGCTACTATATATTCTGGGGCTATGTATTGTCGGCCGACACCGACGGAGGCGTGGTTGACCTGGTGAAGGGTGCCGACGGCTCCATTTATGCCAAGAACCTGATGAGCATGCTGCACGCCAACACATGGGTGAAAGGCTACAAGGCCGAGGGCGACACCATTGCGTTTGACTTCCCGCAGAAGGTATATACTGAAGACTACTACGGCACTGTGTACAACTACAGCCTTTGGCGCATGAAATACGCCATTGCCGAGGAAGACGGAGAAGAATACGCCACCTATGTGCCCGACACCGAAAGCCAGACAATAAAGTTCACCCTGCGCAACGACACGCTCCAGATGGTCGAGGAAGACGACTGCATCATGGGTCTCGGAACCACCGAAGACGGCGAATGGACGGGCTACGGCGACTTCGCCAACAAGGTGTTCAGAGTGACCGACCCCGTTTACGCACCTGCCAGCGCCGCCTCTGCCGAGCAGGCTCTCGTGAAGTTTGAAAGCAGCGGCGAGACAGACTACCGCATAGCCAAGATGGCCATCGAGGGCGACGACGTTTATCTGGGCAACCTCGTTGACGGAAACGACACCGGATGGGCAAAGGGCAAGATTGAAGGCAACAAGGTCAAGTTCAGCGGCCCGCAGTATCTGGGCATCAACGAAAGCCTCCTTTCGCACGAATACTTCTCGCCGGCAGGCAAGAAAGAGGTGTACGAGGCCGACTGGGACTACACCTGGGACAGCGTTTATGTAGAGAAAGAATTGGTGTTCGACTACGATGCCGCAACAAAGACGCTCACGAGCGACGGCGGATTCATCGTGAACAAGGGCAGCGGCGAGGTTAACCAGGAGGCAGAATTCTTCTCGCCCGTGATCAACCCCTACAAAGAGGTTGCCGGAACTCCGCAGAAACCCTTGTTTGCCGATTTCCTCGAATACTCCGAAGACTACGGCTACGGCGGAGCACAGTTCAGCATCTACCGCACAAGCGCCGACGGCAACTACCTCAATCCGGAGAAGCTATATTATAATGTGTATTTCGACGACGAGCTGTTCACGTTCACTCCCGACGAGTATCCCGAGTTTGAGGAAGACGTGACCGACGTGCCCTACTCTTACAGCGGCACCGACGTAACGGCCTACGGCGACAGCCACATAGTGTATTTCTACATCGTAGGCTTCGACAAGATGGGCGTAAGCACAGTATACAAAGACGGCGACACACGCTATGAAAGCCCGATTGAGTGGTATTACCTCACCACCGACGGCATAGAGAAAGTGGCCGACAACAGCATGGCAAGCACACGCAGCGTGACCTACACCGACATCATGGGCCGCCGACTCGCCTCACCGGCACGCGGCGTGAACATCAAGACAACCACAATGAGCGACGGAACGGTGCGCACACAGAAGGTGATAATGCGCTGACGCTTGCCCGACAAGAAGGCAGTAAAGAAGATTTTTTCATAAAACGTAGGCGTGCCGTAAGTTCGTGATGAACCGGGCACGCTTTTTTAAAAAAACTCAAAAAACAGACTTCAACATGCGAAACGATATAAAGAAAACAGCATTTGCCGCGCTCTTCGCGCTGGCAGCAGCCCCCAGTTGCGCCCTCGCCGACACGGGCGACATAGTGTTCAGCCTCGACACCGGCACAGGGACGGAAACGACCTTCGGCTCGACCAAAGTGGAAACCTACGACGTGGCGGTGATGCTCACCGGACGCGACCTGCGCGGAAAAACCGTCAAGCAGTTCACGGTGCCCTTCACCTCGAAGGCCGACGCCACCGCCTTGAAGGTGTGGCTCTCCACCAAGCTCGACCTGCAGACCATTGGCGGCAAGAAAACCAACGTGCCCGACCTGCTCACGCAGGATGCCGAGGTGAACGACGACAACGTGACCGTGACGCTTGCCGAGCCTTACACCATAACGGCCGACACCATATATGTGGGCTACACGTTCACGGCGGTGAAGAACGACGGCGTGGTGACACCTGCCGTGGTGCTCACCTCGCAGAAAGCCGACGGCGGATTCTTCGTGCACTCGTCGTCAACCTACCGCAAGTGGCTCGACTATTCGGCAAAGGGAAGCTCAGCCCTGAAGGTGCTGCTCGGCAATGCCTCTGCCGAGGCGGCTTCGTTCACCGGCCCGCTCGACGTGAAGGCCAAGGTGGGCACCGATGCAGCCGTCACGCTCAGCCTTGCCAACTACGGCTACAACGGCGTGCAGTCGGTTGACTGCGAATATACCATCGACGGACAGAAAGGCACGACACACATCGACCTCGACACCCCGCTGCCGCCGATATATGCCGCCTCGGGCAAGGTGACCGTCACGCTGCCCGTCCCGGCAGCCAAGGGCAACTATCCGGCAAGCCTCGCCGTGACCGCCATCAACGGCAACAAGCTGGCGCAGGCATCCACGGTGTCGGGCAGCATGCTCGCGCTCAACGCCCTGCCGGTGAAGCGCGCCGTGGTAGAGGAGTACACCGGCACATGGTGCGGCTTCTGTCCGCGCGGCCTCGTGGGCCTCGAAGTGATGAAACGCCTCTATCCCGACGATTTCATCGGCATATCCTACCACAACGGCGACCCCATGGAGATAATGCCCAACCTCTACTTCCCGTCGTTGATTTCGGGCTACCCGGCTGCCTACCTCGACCGCGACCTCGAGGTGGATGCCTACTACGGCAGCGGAAACAACGGCTTCGGCATCGACAAGGACTGGGAGGAAGCGTGCAGCGTGTTTGTGCCCGTGGCCATGGAAGCCAAGGCCAAGCTCTCGCCCGACGGTAAGAAACTGAACATAGATGCCGACCTCGAGTTTGTGGCCGACGTGGACACCAAGGGCTACTCGCTTGAATTTGTGGTGGTGTCAGACAGTCTGCACGGCACAACCAGCGACTGGGAGCAGTCCAACTACTATACCAAGGGAACCTACGGCACGGCCTCCACATTCCCCGAACCCGAATTTGAGCAGTTCTACAACGGCGCGAGCAGCGTAGACGGCCTGTATTTCCCCGACGTGATAATCTACACCTCGCGCCTCAACGGCGGCAATGCCGAACTCGACGACAGCTATGCCGAGGACACCAACGCCAAGTTTGCCTGCGAGGTAGCCACCGCCGACATGGTGAACACCTCGGGCGAGAGCCTCATGCAGAAACCGCGCTGCATGCGTGCAGTGGCACTGCTGTGCGATGCCGACGGCTTGATTGTGAATGCCGTACAGGCAAAAGTGGACGCGTCTGAATATGTGAGCGCAGTGGAAAGCGTGCGCGTCGCCGCCGACAACACCGCCGTAGCCACCTACAACGCCCTCGGACAGCGCGTGTCAAATGCCTCGCGCGGACTCAACATAGTGCGCACCGCCGACGGACGCACCGTGAAAGTGATGCGCCGCTGAGCATCGCGGCGGCGTGCGGCGGCTGCAGCACACGCGTGCACCGCATGCCCCGCGTGCGTGCATCGTAAGCCGCACGCCGACGGCAACACTTTTTTCCACGACAAACAGCATGTAGCGGCTGGCGCGGCAAGCGTCAGCCGCTTTGCCGTTTCGGCCTCCGTGCACGGGCGAATACATTGTCAAAACGGGGAAAACAACGTGGTTCTGCCCCCGAAATCAGTGTGCCGCTGCACGGTTGCGCCGCGCCCCGGCGTGCCTTGAAGCGTGCTTCAGATGTTAAAAGGCGTATAAAATGTGGAAAAATAACATTTCGTATTATTTTTTTTACGTTTTTGTTGTGATTTAATTAAATTTATCTATCTTTGCAGATGTGATTGGTTAAATCATTTACTAAAAAACGCGTGTGATTGCACAAAAAGCGGTTAATGTGCGCGTTGAAAGCCAATGTGGCTTGCATTACATACAAGTAAGGCTTTTTTATTCAAGTGGCATTTATCTAACTATTATCTAATTATTAATATATTCAAACTATGAAAAGATTCAAGTACATTCTGATGATGTTGTTGTGCCTTTCGGTGTCATCGCTGGTGCTTACGTCGTGCGGCGACGACGACGAGAACGTGATGGGCCCGGTGGCCATCAACTCCTGCCAGTACACCGCCACTACGGTTACGCCCATCTGGACACTTGTGCCCAACGACAACTGCGACGGCTACATCGTTACGCTCTACAAGGGCACGAAGGCCAACGTGGGCGAGAAGGTGTCGGAGCAGAAATTCGACTACCGCACATGCCAGTACACTTTCACCGGCCTCACGCCGAGCACCAACTATGTAATATCCACGCAGGCCATACCGAGCGCCAAGAGCGGGTTCAGCAGTGCGCAAATATACTGGAAGGAATTCACCACCAAGGCCGAGTAACGGCGGATTCACAATTTTCAAACCTGTAAGCAGAGCTATATGAAAAATATAAATTTTAAATTGGGACTTGTCGCGATGGTTGTCACGGCATCTCCGCTTGGTGTGTTCGCATCAACGACTAACGGACCGTCGTCGGTGGCAGTGTTGCCTCCCCCCGCCGAAGCCACATGCTCGGGCGTAGTGCTCGACAGCAACGGCGAGACTGTAATCGGTGCCAGCGTCAAGGTAGTAGGCTCGAAAATGGGCACCGTGACCGACATCGACGGAAAATTCACGCTTGCCAATGTGCCCAAAGGCTCGACAATCGAAATATCATATATAGGCTACACCTCGCAGACGGTGAAATTCAACGGTTCGCCGCTCACCATCACCCTTAAAGAGGATGCCACCGCGCTCGACGAGGTGGTGGTAATGGGCTACGGCGTGGCACAGAAGCGCGCCAAGGTGACCAACTCTATCGCCAAGGTGAGCGAGAAAACTCTCTCGGTGGGTGTCAACGCCAACCCAGCCCAGGCTCTTGCCGGTGCCGTTGCGGGTGTCAAGGTGGATGTTACAAGTGGTAAGCCGTCGGCCACACCGTCGATAACCATCCGTGGTGGTTCCAATTATGACGGTGGTTCCAACGAACCTCTCATCATCGTCGACGGCGTGATACGCAGTTCGCTGGCCGACATCAACTCCAACGACATCGAGTCGATGGAAATCCTGAAGGATGCCGGTGCAACGGCCCTCTACGGTGCACGCGCCGGAAACGGTGTGATTCTCATCACCACGAAACAGGGAAAGCAGGGCAAGGCCAACGTGAGCTTCAACGCCAAGGTGGGCTTGAACTACTATGACATGGGCTACAACATGTGCTCCGACGAGGATTACCTCTACTACTACCGCCTTGCCACACAGAACTGTGAGTGGACACTTCCCGGCGGAAAGTATGCATCAAACTACAACTCCAACCTTTATGGAACAAACGTTCCTGGCGGTATAGGCCGCACCGAGCTGTCGCAGGGACAATCGTACAACATTCTGCGCAAGACCGACGAAAACGCCTACCTGCTGCAGAAGGGATGGAAGGAAATGCTCGACCCCGTGAGCGACAACTACATCCTCTACCGCAACATCGACCCGATGGAGGTGAACGGACGCACACCCTATGTCACACAGGACTACAACGCCAGCATATCGGGCGGCAACGACCGCGGA
Organism: bacterium; assembly: GCA_963607545.1. Lineage (GTDB taxonomy): Bacteria > Bacteroidota > Bacteroidia > Bacteroidales > Bacteroidaceae > Prevotella. Next base: position 50,574 of record CAVDCP010000002.1, on the reverse strand, counting down.
CGTTACTATGCAAGCCTCGGACTCTACGATGCCGACGGCTTCGTGAAGGGCACCTTCTACAAACGCTACAATTTCGCGCTCACCGGCAGCTACAAGATTACAAAGTGGCTGGAGTCGAACTCGGTGTTCAACTACACACGCGCCAACTGGCTCAACGATGACCCCAACCTCAGCACCGAATATTTCATGAACCGTGCACAGGGCTTCAAGTTTGTGCGCTATCGTGATGAGGACGGCAACGAACTCTACGGAACCGGAAACCCGACGGTGAACGTCAACGTGAACAGCGGCAACTTCGACCGCGACTACCAGAGCGACAAGTTTGCCATGACACAGTCGCTCACGGCAACAATCATACCCGGACTCACGGTGAAAGGCACCATGAGCTGGTTCTACAACGAGGAGTATGACGAGGCGTTCAACCACAAGTATGTCACCAACCAGACCGGAGCCGTCAACCCCGACGGCACATCGGGCGTGAACCGCAGCTACAACACAAGCGCATCGTTCTCGCGCATCTTCGACCAAACCTACAACCTCGTGGCCAACTTCAACCACACGTTCGCCGAGAAGCACACCCTGAACGTCATGGCCGGTACCGAGTTCTACAAGCGCCGCTACCGTGGCTTCAGCGCAAGCGGCTACGGAGCGCCCACAGGCTACTTCCCCGGACTGGAGCTCACACAGAACGACTCCGAGGTGCAGTCGCGCAGCATGTCGTCGTTCCACTACGAGGAGGCTCTCATGTCTTACTTCGGACGTGCCGAATACGACTACATGGACAAGTATCTCGTGGCTGCCACGTTCCGTGCCGACGGCTACTCCCGACTGGTGAACAACAAGTGGGGCACATTCCCCGGCGTGTCGGCCGGATGGGTGTTCAGCAAGGAAAACTTCTGGCAGAAGTGGGGCATGGAGAAGATAATCAACTATGCCAAGCTGCGCGCATCCTACGGTCTCAACGCAACCATCAACAGCTCTTACCTGGGCTACTACACACTGCAGGGATCATACAGCGCCTACCAGTATGACGGCACTTACGGCTACCGCGTGAGCTCGCTGCCCAATCCCAACCTGAAGTGGGAGAAGACACGCACAGCCGAGGTTGGTCTCGACCTGGGATTCCTCAACAACCGCTTCAACCTGGGCATCACCTACTACAACCGCCTGACGATGGACAAGTATTCATCGCTCACTCTGCCGCAGACAACGGGCTTCTCGTCGGTGACATACAACAACGGACAGTACCGCAACGCCGGTGTCGAATTCGACTTGCAGAGCACACTGCTGCGCATACGCGACTTCCAGTGGACTCTCAATGCCAACATCACCTACAACAAGAACACTATCGTGAAACTTCCTGAAAACGGACTTCCAAACAATCGCCAGGGCGGCACCGAGGTGTACACTGGCAACGGCAACGAAACCCATTATGTGGGCGGCTACCAGGAAGGCCAGACTCCCGGCTCGTTCGTGGGCTACGGAGTGGTGAAGATGGCACGTTCGCAGGCCGACATCGAGGCTTTGGGCGACTATGTTGACACTGGCACGACAAACGGTGCTGCCGTTTATGCCAACGAGTCGGGCCGCCAGAAGCTCATCGCTGCAGGCTACTCCAACCTCGTGCAGCTCATGCCTGGTGACTTCATCTATGAAGACCGCAACGGCGACAACTGGGTGGAGGCAAAAGACCGCAAGGTGCTCGGCAACCTCACACCGAAGTGGACAGGCGGTTTCAACACCACACTCACATGGAAGGGCCTTTCGCTCTATGCTCGCTTTGACATGGGCTTCGGCTTCCAGGTGTACGACTCCAACGTGGCCTTCTGGCTGGGTGAAGGTCAGGGCAACATGGCATTCAACGATGCCGTGCGCGACACATGGACTCCCGACAACCCCGGAGCAAAATATCCTCGTGTGTGCTGGGCATCGCAGTTTGGTACCGACAACTACATCCGCACCAACTCATTCTTCACACAGAGCGGAAACTACCTTGCATGCCGCGAGCTGTCGCTTTCGTATGCACTGCCCAAGTTCATCTGCCAGAAGGTTGCATGCACCGGCATAACGGTTTCGGTAACAGGACAGAACCTCGGCTACATCAAGTCGTGCACCATCCCATTGCCCGACAACACCACATACACAAGTGGTAACACCGCAGGATGGGGCGGTACCTACAACTTGCCGCGCACAGTGCTCTTCGGACTGAACGTCACATTCTAAACAATGGTTACACACACTATTAAATAAAAGATCACGATATGAACAAATATATAAAGACATTGGCAATCGGTCTTATGGCGGGAGCGGGCGTGATGACAACATCGTGCAACCTCGACTATAAGCCTATCGACAACTTCAGCGCCAATTCGTTCTGGGGAAGCCAAACAGAGTTTGAAGGTTTCATCACTGCCATATCCAACCAGTTCCGCTCGAACAATGCGCAGAATGTGCTGTTCAATGCCGGTGAGCTGCGTTCGGGAGTGTTCGAATTGGCCACAATCGACGGTTCGGGTATCATCAACAATGATCCCATCCAGAACCTCTTCGATGCCGACCACACACAGTTCTCTACCTTCGGCGGCTACTACGGCTTCATCGCCAACATCAACGAGCTTATCTACCGCTGCAACAACACGAGCGTGCTCAGCGACAACGTGAAGAACGGACTGCTCGGAATGGCCTACGGCTACCGCGCATTCTCCTACTTCCAGATGTACCGCATGTACGGAGGAGTGGTGCTGCGCACAGAGCCCGACGTGATTCTCGGCGAGTATGAGGCAACAAAACTCTACAAGGGCAGAAGCACTGCCGAGCAGACTCTGAAGCAGATAAAGGACGACATTGCAAAGTCGCTTGAGTATTTCGGAAATACAGATTATGTATACAAGAGCTCAAGCAAGGACTACTACTGGACAAAGGCAGCCTCTGAAATGCTCGCCGGCGAGGTTTACCTCTGGTCGGGCAAGGTGTCAACCGACGACCACCAGGCCAATGCGGCCGACGTGGCTACGGCAGCTACCTATTTCAACAATGTCATCAACAACTACGGCTTCTCGCTTCAGGACGATTTCTACAGCGTGTGGACAACACCGCACAACAGCGAGAACATCTTCAGCGTGTGCTACAGCAGCGAGAACGACGGCACCTACTACACCTATCCTGCCACCTACCTGCTTTGGGCAAGAACCACCGGTTCGTCCTACAACAACTACTGGAGCGACATGGATCAGGTGGGATGGGGACATGTGAAAGGCGTGGCCAACCGCTTCGGAACATGGACCGATGCCTCCACCGGCGTGAAGTCGGACATCGAGATTTGGGGACAGACGAGCTTCGGCCCGTGCCGCTACACCTACAAGAACTCGCTCTACTACCAGTTCGACGACAACGATTCGCGCAAGGAAATGTTCTATCCGCAGTGGAACCTCACCGAAGAGGAGCGTGAAAGTAACGTGAGCCATCTTGACAACTTCGACCCGAAGGACGGCGTGCACAAGCTCGCAGGAACATTCGTCTGCAAGTTCCGCCCGACAATTCCGAGCGGAAGCACTACCTATCAGATGGTTGTTGACATGCCTATCTATCGTCTGGCCATGGCTTATCTGTATGCTGCCGAGTGCGCCAACTACTCTGGCGACAACGCAGGCGTGAAGAAATATCTCGACATGGTGCGCCAGCGCGCCTACGGCGAAAACTGGGATGCCGACAAGTATGGCTTCACCGCCGGAACATTCCGCCAGAACGAGAATGCAATCATGCGTGAGTGGGACAAGGAATTCGTGGCCGAGGGCCAGCGCTGGTGGAACCTCCGCCGTCTGACAGCCGTGAAGGGCGGCACGCAGAAAGACCACTTCGTGTTCCAGCCCGAGGGATGTCTGGGCTACGGACTTGATACTGCCAACAATCCCTGGATGGTTGACATCAACGGAAACCTTGTGGAGACAACAGAGCCCGTGCTCAACGGAACCACACAGGATGAACACTTGCTCCTGTGGCCGCTCGACAAGACGCTGCTCGGATCGGATACTGCACTTGCCGACCAGCAGAACCCGGGCTATTGATGGGCTTTGCATGACATGACAACGCCTGCCGTTTAGCGGCAGACAAACAATACTACGGTGTGTGCCGGGACAGTAAATCGTCCCGGCACACTCGTTTTTTACGGGGCAGAGGCAAGTTCTGTTCATGCACACGCCGTGCCGTTGCCGCATGGCGCAGCAACGAAAAAGGAGGAATGTGTTCTTGACCGATGCTCAGGAGGTGATAACCCGTGAACATTGCAACTTCCATGGGACGTAGAAAGGATAAGAAATAGGATAAAAAGGCCGATAATGTGCTAAAGTAGATAAATTTAAGTATGTTTTCGCACGCTATCGGCTATTTTTCGATAAAATGCTTATCTTTGCATCGAGTATAAAACATTAAAGACATGGCAGAGACGATTATCGGACGACATAACGAACTTGCTCTCCTGAAGAAGTATTACAATTTGGTTGGATGCCTTCTTTTGAGTATCAATTGGACAAGGAGGAGTTCTTCAAGATTGCCCATAGAATAGAAGCCTTCGAAGAGGAGACACAGGCCAAAAGCACCATTCTCCCGACGATGATCACTACTTTTGGACTCGCCAAAGGGATGTACAATGACCAAATCACAGTCAAGCTGACTTTAGATGATTTGTTTTAAAGAAACCCAAAAGCAATTCTTGCGCTGCAAAGAAGCCATGTTCTTTGCAGCGCAATTAAAGTGTTTTATATAAGTTATTTGCGGTAGTTCATCTTCACGAGCACCGGGTAATGGTCTGACGGGGTGCGCAGTGTGTATTCGCTGAAGTCTATTTCCTGCGGCGCGTTCTTGCCTTTCACGCTGTCGGCAGCGGCTGCATTGTCGCGTGTCCAGTACATGTTGGTGAGCATTCCGTAGCGGTTGACATCGAAGGCGGGCGACACGAACACATGGTCGATGCGCGAACCGCTTTTCAGCAACGGCTTGAAATCGTTGAAAGTACCGTTTTCCGAGAACCGGCGGGCAGCACACACATAAGAGTCCTTTAGCACTCCCGAGGTGGTGAATATGGTGTAGATTTCGTCGTTCTGGTCTACGTTGAAGTCGCCGGTGAGCACCACGGGTGCGCCCTTGGCAATTTCCTTTATCTTCTTCACGGCGAGCTTGGCGGCTTCGCGGCGCGCCACCGTGCCCACATGATCCATGTGCAGGTTGAAGTAGTAGAACTTGAAGCCCGTGTCTTTCTGGCGGAACTCGCCCCAGGTGCAGATGCGTATGCATGCAGCGTCCCACCCGAGCGAGGGTCGGCCGGGCGTTTCGCTAAGCCAGAAATTGTCGTGGCGCAGCAGTTCGAGGCGGTCTTTCTTGTAGAAAATGGCCGAGTATTCGCCGTCTTCCTTGCCGTCGTCGCGCCCCACGCCGATGTAGGCATAGCCGTCGAGACTGCTCAGCAGGTCGTGCAGCTGCCCCACGAGCACCTCCTGTGTGCCGAATATGTCGGGGTCTTCAAAGTTCATCTGGTCGCAAATCACCTTGCAGCGTGTGGCCCACACGTTGCCCTCGCGGTCGTCGTCGCTGTTGTGGTTGCGTATGTTGTAGGTGCCAACGAAGAGCGACTGTGCGTTCATGGCCACGGCGAAGGCGAGCGAAGTGGCCGACATGATTAGTCTTTTCATCACGAATTTTGTTTTGGTATTGTTTGTTGTTCAGGTTGTCCGCCGCACGGTGCGGCGGTGGCAATTCACGGCAAAGTTACTCTTTTTCTGCGAGACACGGCGGCTCGGCGGCGTGAAAAGGGCTTCATTGTGGCCGGGCGGCACGCGCTTTTGGCTTATTTTTTGTATTTTTGCATCTGCAATGCCGCAACGGCACAACTGTTTACCGCTATGAATGTAAAGATGGAAGAGTCGTGGCTCACCCGCCTCTCGGCTGAGTTTGAGAAGCCTTATTTCGCTTCGCTTACCGATTTCGTGCGTGCAGAATACCGCACGCAGACGTGCTATCCGCCCGGAAACCTCATCTTCAACGCCTTCAACCTGTGTCCGTTTGACCGGGTGAAGGTGGTGATAATAGGTCAGGACCCCTATCATGAGCCGGGCCAGGCCCACGGACTGAGCTTCTCGGTGTGCGGCGGCGTGGCGTTTCCGCCGTCGCTTGTCAACATATTCAAGGAGATAAACCTCGACCTTGGCAAGCCCCTTCCCACGTCGGGCGACCTCACCCGCTGGGCGCGTCAGGGCGTGCTGCTGCTCAACGCCACGCTCACCGTGAGGGCACACCATGCCGCGAGCCACCAGCGCAAGGGATGGGAGACGTTTACCGATGCCGCCATACGCGCCGTTTCAGAGGGCCGCGACCATGTGGTGTTCATCCTCTGGGGCGGCTATGCGCGCTCCAAGGCCCCGCTCATCGACCAGTCGCGGCATCTGGTGCTGCAGTCGGTGCACCCCTCGCCGTTGTCGGCCAACCGTGGAGGGTGGTTTGGCAACCGTCATTTCTCGCGCTGCAACGCGTGGCTCGAAGCCCACGGCGAAACGCCGGTGGAGTGGTAATGAAATGTAAAAGAAAAGATTATGATACTTGAAGTTTCTGATGTCCTGGTGTCGAGCGACATCATCACCGAGTGTTTCTGCTGCGACCTCGACGCTTGCAAGGGCATATGTTGTGTGGAGGGCGATGCCGGCGCGCCGGTGCTGCTCGACGAAATAGGCCCAATAGAAGGCGCGCTCGATGCCGTGTGGGGCGACATGTCGGCCCAGGCCCAGGCCGTGGTAGACCGTCAGGGAGTGGTGTATACCGACCGCGACGGCGACCTCGTGACAAGCATCGTGGGCGGAAAGGACTGCGTGTTCACCTGCTACGAAAACGGATGTTGCCTTTGCGCGCTTGAAAAAGCCTACCGCAACGGGCTTGCCCAATTCTGCAAGCCCATAAGCTGCGCGCTCTATCCCATACGCGAGAAGCGTTTCGGCGGCGGCATCACCGCGCTCAACTACAGCCGTTGGGACGTGTGCCGCGATGCCGTGAAGAAGGGCCGTGAGCTGAATCTGCCCGTCTACCGTTTTCTCGAAGGGCCGCTCGTGAGGCGGTTCGGGCGCGAGTGGTATGGCGAACTGTGCGCCGTGGCGCAGGCTTACGCGGCACAGTTCGGCACGGAAGGGTAGGGGTTACATGCGGCGGAACTCCGACGGCGACTTGCCGGTGTGCTCCTTGAAGTATTTGCCGAGGAACGACTGGTTTGAGAAATTCATTTCGTGGGCTATCTCCTTGATGCTTTTCGTGGTGTTGCGCAGACGCATGCGCAGCTCCATGGTGACGTAGTTGTCAATCCACTCGTTGGGGGTGTAGTGGCTCACTGCCTTTATCGTTTCCGAAAGATATTTTGAAGATATGCACAACTGCTGCGAATACCATCCCACGCGGCGTTCGGTTACGAAGTTGCGCTCAAGCAGTTCGATGAAGTCGGTGAATATCTTTTCGGCCCGTGTGCGGCACGGGTCGTTGCCGGCGCGCATCTGCCATATCGTGTCGCTCAGCTCGTAAATCATCGTGAGAAACAGCGACTGGGCTATGTCGCGTCGGTATTGGTGGCCGGTTTGTTCCACCTTGAGCCGCAGGCGGTCGTAAGTGTCGCGTATGAAGTCGGCCCGTCCGGGCTCCATGTGGAACACCGGGTGGCTGCGGGCAAATAGGAACAGCGACGAAAGGGCGTGCACGCTTTTCACCGTTTCCTTGAAGAAATCGTAGGAAATGAGGATGCCTATGCCTTTGCAGTCGGGGCTTTTCACGCCGTCGCTCACCACTCTTTCGCGGCCGATTATCACTATGTCGCCCGGTTTCACCTCGCGTTTCATGCTGTCGATGTACAGCGATGCCTCGCCTTCGAGGCACATGCCCACGAGCAGGCACTGCATGCGCCGCGGGTCTTTTGTCATTGCCTGTGTTATAATGTCGTCGAGTATCACCATGTCCTTGCCCACGCACGGCCCGTCGTAGAGCCGCATCACATGCTCAATGGTGATGTCTTTTGTGTCGGTAACAATCATTTTCCTGTGTTTTTTATGGCTTTTCGGCGGCTTTGCCGTTGCCGCGAGGGTGCGTGCAGCCGCATGTTGAGCTGGTAGAGCGCGGCTGCGAGTATCATGATCGAGAGCGCGGCGGTCATGCCGATGCGCCACGGGTCGCCGCCGTACAGTTGGCTTATTGTCATGTCGCCCATGTCGGGGCGCAGTCTGTAAAGCACGAATGCTATTGTGTTGTTGGCCCAGTGCAGCACCAGTCCGGGCAGGATGCTGCGTGTGCGGCAGTACATCCAACCCAGGAGCAAGCCCACGAGAAATGCGTGGGTGCCCTGCGCCATATTGCCGTGAACTGCCCCGAACACCAGGGCCGACACCGTTATGGCCACCCACGGCTGCTTGCCCGTGTCGGCATCGAGCAGCCGCCGCAGCAGAGCCCCGCGGAACACGGCCTCTTCGGCAACGGGCGCGAGTATGCCTATGGCCATGTAGCCGAGGTCGTGGCCCATTATCTTGGCGAAGAGCTGCGTGTAGGCCCGTCCCGATCCGGTGAGGTTTTCAACGGCTTCGGTTATGAGCGATGCCGGGGCTATGGTGCCTATGGCGGCGCATGCCACCCAGAACAGTGCAAACCACGGGCGTGTGGAGGCATAGTCGCGGTTGACGGGAGTCCACCGCCGCCACACAAACAGGGCCGTTCCCGCTATGCTGTATGCCGTTATTGCGGCTATGTCGGCGCCGGCCGACATTTCTTCTTTTCCGCCGATTAGCCTTGCCGCTGCAAACACCACGGTCTGCACCATGAGGAACACCACGACATACCATGCGGCGTCGAGGTAGGGGCGGTATTGTTGTCTTGTCATAATTCTGTCTGTTTCGTTTTCTTTCAGTCTTCGGGCGAGAGCAGCCGCATGGCCTCCTCGCGGTCGCGTGCAAGCTGGGCTTCGAGATCTTCGGTGCTGCCGAAGCTCTGTTCTCCGCGTATGCGGTGCTCGAAGGCCACGGTGAGCTGCGTGCCGTAGATGTTGTCGGCAAAGCCGAAGATGTTGGTCTCTACCGTCAGCCGGTCGCGATGGAATGTGGGGCACCGCCCTATGTTGGTCATTGCGCGGCGCATTGCCACCGTGCCTTCGGTGCGCACCCGTGTGGCATACACCCCGCATGCGGGCACAAGCTGTTCGCACGTCGCGATGTTGGCCGTGGGAAATCCCATGCGCCGCCCTTCGCGGAAGCCTTCCTCCACGCGTCCCGTTATGGAGTAGGGGTAGCCGAGGCATCTGTTGGCTTCCTCAATCCTTCCGTCGCCGAGCAACCGCCTTATCACCGACGACGACACGCGTGTGCCCTCCACGTCGGCGGCCTCGGCACACTCCACCTCCATGCCCAGCTCGCGCCCGTAGGCGGCGTAGTCGCTGAAGCCTTCGGCGCGGTTGTGGCCGAAGCGGTTGTCGTAGCCTATTATGAGCCGGCGCACGTTGAGCCGGTCGTGCAGCACGCTGCGCATGAAGTCGCGGGCGGTCATTGCCGCCATCTGCCGGTCGAACGGCAGCACCACGGTGTTGTCCACCCCGGTGTGCGAGAGGTGCAGCAGCTTCATGTGGAGCGGCGTGAGCAGCTGCGGCATGTAGCCCGTGTCCACCACCTGCCTGGGGTGGCGGTCGAAGGTTATCACGGCCGACTGCATGCCAAGGCGTTGCGCTTCGTCGGTGACGCGGCCTATGAGAAACCTGTGGCCGAGGTGCACCCCGTCGAAGAATCCTATCGTGGCTACGCACGGCGGCAGTGATGTCGTGTCGTTGAGTAGTATGGTGTTCATTTCTGTAAGTCGGTGGCGGTGCGGGCGCAAGGTTGCAGCAGTCGCATCCAGTCGATGCCCGTGGTTTCGTGTATGGTGTTTATCCCGAGATGGCGAGCCGCGGAGCAGTTGGCTGCCGAGTCGTCAATGAACACCGTTTCGGCGGCGTTTATGCCCGCTTCGTGCAGTGCCTGCTCGAATATGTCGGCATTCGGTTTCGACTTGTGCATCTCGTATGAAAGGAAAATCCGGCAGAAATAGTCGGCGGCGGTGTGTCCCTTGTAGGGGAAGAAGTCGTCGCGGCATTTCTCCCAGTGCATGATGTTGGTGTTGCTCAGCAGATAAAGGCGGTGGCTTTGCCCCAGTTCGGCAAGGCGCGCCTTTTTCCTGTCGTCTATCCCGGCGAGCAGTTGGTTCCATGCCCACACTATTTCCGCGTCGGTGGCATCGGCGCGGGCTATCCTGCGCACCTCGTCGCAGAACTGTTTCTGTGTGGTGCGTCCCGTTTCTATGTCGTAGAAGAGGTCTTCCGTGCGGTGTTCTTCCACATAGGCGGCAATGCGTCCGCATCCTATTTTGGCGAAGGCATCGATGCAGCGGTGCGGGTCGAGGTCTACAAGCACGCCTCCCATGTCGAAGATGATGTTCTTAATGTTGTTCATCAGAATGTCGGTGTATGTGCGCCGCCGTGCCTCGCGGCCTCTGTGCTGCGCTGTTCTGCGGCCTTTGGCCGTGTTCTTGCAAAGTTACGCCAATATGCGCACAATGCAAAGAAAATAAAGTTTATTTAACCCTGATGCACACTTTAAGCACCCTGTCACTACCATTTGCGGAACAGTTCGATGCCGAACCGACAGGTGAATCCGTCGAAGCGTCCGTTCTTCTGCGCCAGGAATGCGGCCACCGAGAACAGGCGTGTGGTGAATCCGTAGCCGTATTCCACATAGGGGTGGAGCCGTCTCACCGAGAGAATGTTGATGTAGACGCGCTCTTTCTCGATGAGCCGCCCGGCCACGGGCAGCCACGAGAGCGCGAGCAGCGGCGTCTCGTAGGTGAAGTTGGCGCGCACATAGTATTCTGAGGCATTATACCAGTTGCTGCCGAGCAGCTCGAAGTCGCACGCCCATTCGTCGTTCCACCCTCCGGGGATGTTGCGTTCGTGGAAGTTGGTGTAGTCGAGGAATATCCAGTTGTCGTTCTTGTGCGTGTAGAACCCCGTGCCGAGGCGCATCTGCAGCGCGCTCATTCCCGACAGCCAGTGGGTGTACTGTCCGTCAATCTCGCACCGTTCATACTCGATGTTGGCACGCATCAGTCCGCGTATGCTGCGCTCGTAGTCCACGGCAAACACCGCTCCGCGCCGTCCCCACGGTCGCCACTCTATGCCGAGCGTGGGTGCCGACGATATGTATGCCGTGGGTTTCCCGGCGGCCCTGAACCCTGTCTTGTCTATTGCGGTGCGCCGGTGCATCTGCAGTCCGGCCTCTATGCCGAGCCGCGGCGTTATGTTGTAGTGGGCGGCGAGCTTCAGCGAGTGGTTGCGGAAGTAGTTCAGGTTCATCGCGTCCCAGTCTATCGAGTCGGCGCGTTCGTGCTTTATCGCGTCGGCCACTGTCGAGTTGGTTATGCGGTTGCCGTTGCCCCACTCGGCACGCAGGTATCCCTCGTGGCGGTGGTCGAAGTGCCACGTCACGGGTATGGTGAAATAAAACTGCCGCTGCTTGAACGAGTAGCCGCCCCTGAACCGCCATTCTATGAGCGAGTTGTCCGACAGGTGGTAGTCGCCGCGCATCCCGATTTTGTAGGTGATGCCCCTGCGGCTGCTGTAGCTCAGGTAGAGGGGGTTGAGAATGGGGTCGATGCGGAAATAGCCCTGGTTTCGCGGCCCCAGGTCGGTGCGTATGCGGTCGAGCAGTTTCTTGCCCACGTTGTCCCACATACGCTCTGCGAGCGTGCGGCGTACGCCCTTCGTGCGTGCTGCGTCTGCTGCGGTGCTGTCGGGAGGCGTTTCTTGCTGCGCAAAGAGCAGCTGCTCGTGGCTGGTGAGGGGCATGGGCCGCACGGCGGCAAGTGCTGCCGTGTCGGCGCGCTCGGTGTGGGCCGGCGTTGCAGGGGCGGGCAGTCCGAACACGCTGACATACTCTGCCGTGATGTCGTTACCCAGAAACAGGAAGCGGGCGTTGAGACTGCACTCCTTGGGCAGGAGCGATTCGCGCCCCGACTCGCCCATGCGCAGTTCGGTGTGGAAACGCACCATGTCGTATTCGCCGTCGAAGGCGGTTTCCACCACGCGCCCCGTGATGATGTCAACCCGTGCCCATCCGCGCACGAGCTGCGTGCTCTTCAGCTTCGGCACGAACTTAACGGTGGCCGTGCTTAGCGAATGCAGGGTGACGCGGTAGCGGTAGAAGCGGCGGTTGCGGCGGTTGAACGGCGACAGTATGTGGCGGTCTACGAGCAGTTCGCCGTAGATTCTCGGCGTGAGATACTTCAGGAGCGTGGGCATGGCCTTGCTTCCGTGCGGCACGGTGGTGCGCTCTAGCAGCCGCGTGGCGTGCAGTTCGCCGCCGCTGCCGGTGGTTATGCGGTCGTAGGTTTCGCCCACATACTCGCGCTTTCCGCCGTTGGCTATGGCAAACATCGTGGGCACGGTGAGCAGGATTGCGTTGCGTCGGTTGGTGCGCAGGCGGTATTTCATGTAGGCATGGCTTTCAGCGGGCGGGTGCACGGAGGTGTCGGCACGCGCGGCATAGCCGAACATGAGCGACACGACGGCCTTCGCGCGTTGCCTCGCTATGGGCTGCGCGTGGGCGGTTGCTGCTGCCGCGAGCAGCAATGCTGTTGCGGCGAGCTTTGTGATGAGGCTGCGCGGTGGCGTGATGTGCATGGCTTTAATGTCGGGCCTCCGTACCTTATTATATTAGTGTGCTATATGAAAAACGCCCAATGGCGCGTAATATTGCAGCGAAAAACGCATTTTTGTAGAAAAAGATTTGCACGGTTGCCTTAAAAGTGCTATCTTTGCAGTCGCAAACTTATCCACTATGGCATAAGTCGGACTTGTAGCTCAGTTGGTTAGAGCAACAGACTCATAATCTGGAGGTCATAGGTTCAAGCCCTATCTGGTCCACCTTAAAAATGAAGCGGTTACGAATTTCGTAACCGCTTTTTTCGTGTGGCCAGCGTAAGCGATGCGTAAACATATAAAAAGCATCGCTTGTAATTGTAGCGTTAGAGTGCGTTTTATTATGATTGTCCAAAGATTTGCCGGACACCAAAAACAGTTTTTGAAGCCTTGATGATGCCGTTTGGCGTTTTTTGCCTAACTTTGTGAAACATTCCGGCAACTGATGTCACGCAAGTTCCGGATTTTTTTTTTGACTTAAATTGGATATCAATGAAAGGAAACGATAATAAGTCGCGGTTGTTTTTTGTGCCGTCGGGCGGATTGGGAAACCGGCTCCGCGCGATAGTCTCCGCCGTGCAGCTGTCCGAGGCAACGGGGACGGCGTTGCAGATGGTATGGTTCAAGGATTGGGGCATGGGCGCGAAATGGTGCGAGATATTCAAGCCTTTGGAGCGATATGCGTTGAGGGATGCCTCCTTGCTCGACTGCCTCGTGTATGACCGCCCCAGGAAACGCAATTTCTTTGTGCCGCGACTGTTTCAGAACCTGCTGTTCGAACAAAGGATTGACGAGCCCAATGTCACGCCGCTCAAGCGTCAGGGGTTCGATTTCTGCGCTTGGGCCGAGGGCAGAAACAGTTACATGAGCTGCTACCAGGAATTCGGCGAGGTGGACAACAGCCTTTATTCCACGCTGTTCCGTCCTACCGACGGGATAGAGCGGAGCATTGCCCGCAATATGGAAAAGCTCGGCGAAGCCCCCGTCGGCATACATGTCCGCCGAACCGACAACCGTGCGGCGATTGAGCGGAGCCCCCTTTCGCTCTTTTTCGGGGCTATGGATGCCATTGTCAACGGCAATCCCGCGCAGCGTTTCTATCTTGCCACCGACGACGAGTCCACGAAAGAAGAAATGTCGAAAAGGTATGGCAACGCGCTCCTGATGTCGCCGTCGAAGGCCGAACGCGGCACGGCGGAAGGCATAAGGGAGGCCGTCGTGGAGATGTACACCCTTGCCCGCTGCAGCAGGATATACGGAACTGCCGACAGCAGTTTCTCGGTCATCGCCTCACGCATCGGCGGCACGCCATTGACAATACTGGAACGGTAGGACTCCTTGTGCTTTCCTCGCCCAAGAACAGAATACGGTCATGGTCAAAGCCATGGCCGTCGAAAAAAAAAAGAAGCCTTGTTTGCACGTCAAACAAGGCTTCTTTGCGTTGCAAACAAGGCTTCTTTGCTGCTCAAACAAGCCTTGTTTTTATTGCGTTTACAGTGTGAGCTTTATTGTCTGCTTGCCCACCTTCACGATGTAGGCACCGTGCTGCGGCATGGCCATGCTCACGCTTTCGGCCATTGAGCGGTCGGCTGCGAGTGTGGCGCCGCTGGCCGAGAGGAGTGTCACGGCCTCGTGCGACGGGTTGCTCACCACGATGCGGTTGCCCTCGATGCGCACCTTGGCTCTGGCAACGGTGGCCTTGGCCTTGCAGAGCCCGGTGGTGATGCCCGTGGCGGCAAGTGTGATGTCGCCCATCTTGCTCTCGGTGAACGTGGTGTAGTATTGTGTGGCTTCCTTCACGCGCACCGACTGTGCTGCGTGGTAGATGTCGCTGCCGTTGGCCTTGAACGGCACGTCAACCTCCACTTGCGTGCCGTCGACCCAGTGTGCGAAGAAGAACGGGTCGAGCAGAGTCTCGCCGGCCTTGTAGTTCTGTGCCAGTTTCACGTTGGCCACATAGAGGTTTGACGGGCAGTAGATGCCGTAGATGCCCACGATGCTGCGCTCCGTGCCGGTGGTGAGCTTCACGTTGAAGTCCTGCCAGTTGGCGTTGATGCCGTCGATGACGCTGAGCTCGGTCTGCACATAGTCGTCTTTCTCGTGGTCGTAGTTGAACATGGCCACGGCGCAGTGCGGGTAGTAGATGTCGGTGTTGTTGTCGTCGTCGGTGAACTCGTAGCCCTGTCCGCACAGGCGCAGGTCGAGCGTGGCCTGTCCGTTGTCTTTCGAGAGGTCGAGTTCGGGCGAGGTGAGTCCGTCGTCAGACTTTGCCTGCACATACCACCATGCGTCGAGGCAGAGCGCGTCGCGGTAGGTGTAGTAGTGCGTGGCCTTCCATCCGGCCTGCGAGAGTCCGCTGAGGTAGCCAGCGTCGTAGGTGCTGTCGGTGGGGTTGGTGGTTGATTTGTCGGAGAGCGAGCCGTCGCTCAGCCGCATGCCCTGCAGGTTGAGGTCGCTCACGGTGTAGGCACCGTCGTCGGCAGCGCTGCGTGTGTGGTAGGCGATGTAGTTGTAGCGTTCGGCTGTGGGCACGGCCTGCCATGTGGCGGTGTACTTGTTGTCGGCCACGGTGATTCTGCCGGGCTCGGGCGCTGCGATGTCCGAAATCTCCACGGGCGACGACTCAAACGACTTCTTGTCGCCCTTCACGGCTGTCACCGTGTAGTAGTAGGTGTCGCCGGAGTCGGCTCCGGTCACGTCGTAGGTGGTGTCGTTCACCAGCTGGTTCTCCACGATGTAGTCCTGCGGCGTTGTTCCGTCGCCCTTCACCGAGTAGAGGTTGAGCAGGTAGCCGTCGGCGTTCTTGCTCTTTGTCCACCTCACGTTGAAGGTCTCGCCCTTGTAGTAGCGGTGTCCGAGTCCCTTCGGGGTGTTCACATAGGGGTCGATCTGGTAGACGCGCACGTCGTCGAAGACGATGGCCTGGTCTTGTGTGACGAAGTTCACGAGCGTTGTCTTTCCGCCCCCGTAGAACATTGCCTCGTATTCCTGCCATTCCGAGGTGATGGTGGGCAGTATCATTCCGCCGCAGTAGTCCCACGACGGCGACATGCCGTTGGTTTCGGCAGCCTCGACGATGGTCTGCGTAGACTCATATCCGAGCTTGGAGCAGCGCGCGCGGAACTTCACGAAGAATATTCCGTCGTATCCGCTCACGTCTATCATGGGCGTGTTGAACTGTCCGCTCTTCTTCACATAGAGTGCGCCGCCGGCAGGATAGCCGCCGTGCGCGCCCCATCCCGGAGTGGCGGTGTAGTCGGAAAGCATGTTTATCCATGCGTTGTCGTCGTTCTCGTAGTTGATGTCGGTCTTGCGGTCGGGGCTTTCCGGCGTGCCGGTTTCCATTTTCGAGAAATCCTCCTCAATGATGTTCACTTCGGTGCCGTAGTCCGACGGGTTTGGCATTGCACGCAGAGGGGTGGGTGCGGACTGTTTCTTCGCAACCTGCGGCGCGTGGCGCAGTGCAGGAGCTGCGGCATACTGTGCGCTTGCCGGTGCGAACCACAGGGCGAGCAGGGCGGCAGCCAGAAGATTTTGAGTAAAGTGTTTCATAAATACAGAGATTGTTTTGTTGTTTGATTGGCGCCGCTTGCAAATCGCGAGGCATTTTCACCGAAATGCGTGCGCAATGTGCATGAAACGGCACATTTAATTGTTTGTGTGCATACTGTTGCTGCAAATTTACGAAAAAAACGTTAGAACAAAATAGCATATATAAAAAAAAACGTATCTTTGCAAAAAACATTGAATATATATGAATGTTATGTTAAGCGGAAAAAAAACTGCCTTGATGCTTCCGTCGGTGGCTGTCATGCTCGCCGTGATGCATCCCTCACACGCACAGAACGTGCTGCCGCAGCGCATGTCGGCTGCGTTCCACGCATCGCCGTCGGCACGCCTTGACCTAATGACACCCTCGCGCGCCACTCAGGCCGCGCCCCTGCAGGCACGCGCCTCGCGCCTTGACGTCGTGGCCGACGGCGAAGCCGTGATGCACGCCTACCTGCGCTACGACACGCGCACACACTCCTTCGGGCTCATGGACATGCGCACCGACGCTCCGGCCGACTATACCGTCACGCGCGACCTGGGCATGAACGCCGGGTCGTCGGCAGTGTTCACCGCCGGGACAATGGTGGGCGACCGCTTCCTGGCCTACCAGACAACCTACTATGCCAACACGCTCATGCCCGACGGCATTGCCGAGATTGACCCCGCAACGGGCAACTATGAGCTGAAATGGAAATACGACCTCGACGAGGAGCACCTCATCTTCGACGAGATGACATACGACCCGAAAACCGGGCGCATCTTCGCCATGCACTACAGCACGGCCGACCGCTACACCAACATCTACTCCATCGACCCCGAAACGCTGCGCCCCACGCTCGTGGCCACCACCTCGAAGGTGATGCTCACGCTCTCGGCCGACAACGGCTACCTCTATGCCGTGGGCTACAACTCCACCACCCGGCGCGGTTTTCTCTACCGCATAGCCGAGAGCAGCATCGATGCCACGGCGAAGACATGCGAGGTGGAAGACCTCACCGGGAGCGCGGGCTTCGGCTTCAAGATTGGAAACTACAGCCAGTCGATGGAGTTTGACAAGACAACCCACCGCCTGTGGTGGGTGTGCCAGGCCTACGACGACGAGGCTTACCTCGTGGAGCTTGACCCGGCAGCGGGAACGGTGCTGTCGAAGACAGTGATAGGCGGCGCGCCGCAGGTGCTCGCCATAGGCATACCCTACCAGTATGTGGCCGATGCCGCGCCCTCCTATGTGGGCGGACTCGCCGTGGCTGCCGACGAAGGCGGCGGCACAAGCGTGGCTCTGTCGTGGACAAATCCGCAGAAAGACTACCGGGGCAATGCCCTCGCGCAGCTCGGTGAGGTGCGCGTCTACCGCGACGGACAACTGGTGAAGACATTCGCCGCACCCTCGCCCGGCGCCGCCATGCAATACACCGACACCGATGTGCCGCAAGGCTACCATATATATAAGGTGGAACCCTGCAACGCCTCGGGCGCGGGCATCACCAAGGAGCGCGACGTGTTTGTGGGCTACGACGTGCCCGCAAAGCCGCGCAACGTGCAGCTCACGGCAAGCGGCAACACCGCCACGCTCGTGTGGGACGCTCCCGAAGAGGGCGCGCAGGGCGGAAAGATAGATGCCCAGTCGCTCAGCTACGAGGTGGTGCGCATGCCCGACAACAAGAAAATAGCCTCGGCCAACACCTCGCGCCGCCTTACCGACAACGTTACCCATCACGCGGGCTACTACTATGTGGTGACGGCCATTAACAGTCAGGGGCGCGGCGAGTGCGACTCGTCGAACGTGGTGGCATTCGGCCCGGCCTACGGCGTGCCTTTCTCGTCGCCGCTCGACACCCAGGCCGACTTCGACCGATGGACTCCGCTCGACAACAACGGCGACTCGAAGACATGGACATTCAACCAGTATGACCGCGTGGCCACCTACGACCGCGCCGACATCGACGCCGACGACTGGTTCGTGTCGCCCGCACTCATATTCGAAGGGGGCAAGACCTACCAGCTGCGCTACACCTACTACACCACCAACTGGGTAAGCCCCGACACCTACGAGGAGGTGATGGAGAAGATGGACGTGCGCTACGGGCAGCAGACATCGCCCGCCGGACTTGCCACGGTGGTGCGCGACCTCGGCGAGTTCCACACCGCATCGGCCACATATCTCTACGGACGCGACAATTTCAAGCCCGCCGCCGGCGACGGCTATGTGGCATTCCGCGTGTATTCGGAAAAGAACCACGGGCAGGTGTTCCTCAAAGACGTCACCATACGCGAATACAGCGCCACCGACCTGAGTGCGGCAGCACTCACAGGCTCGGCCACTGCCAACTGCGGGGTGAGCCAGACGTTCACCGTAACGGTGTCGAACGAAGGCTCGGCTGCGGTTGACACATACAAGGTGCAACTCGTCGATGCCGACAACGGCAGCGTGCTTGCCGAGGCGGCAGGCACCCCGGTGGGCAAAGACCAGAAGGTGGACGTGCCCGTGGTGTGGACTCCCTCAGCCGAAGGCACGCTGAACGTCACGGCAAAGGTGGTGCTCGACGGCGACACCTATCCCGACGACAACACCCTCGCCACGCCCAAGAAAGTAAATGTGGCGGCTGCCGATGCCGACAAGTGGGTGACACTCGGCACCGACGACACCTACGGATGGCTCATGCCTTTCTATCTGTATGAACGCTATTCGCAGAGCCAGAGCATCTACCTCGACCGCGAGATGCAGAAGAAGAACGTGTCGATAACCGGCATGAGGCTCACCTACGACGGCATTTCCGATGCCACCTACACCTTCCCGGCACAGATATCAATGAAGCACACGGCGCTCTCGTCGCTCGAACGCGAGGACAACATCTACTACGGCATGTTCGACAACTCCGGATGGAAGACGGTGTTCGACGGCGACATAACGGTGGGCGGCAACGGCAACGGACTTGAACTCGACGTGCGTTTCGACACGCCGTTCGACTACACCACGGGCAACGTGGCCATACGCTTCATAGCCAAGGAGCGCGACGACATCATAACCGAAAACCACCCGTTGTGGCATTTCGCCGAAACCACGGGTTCGCGCCGCTACTCCTACTACCGCGAAAGCTCGGCGGAGATTACCGCCGACAACATATTCACCTCTGAATATGTGCCCTACGTCATGCTGAGCTACACCGGCGGCGACGGCACCGGCATAGCAGGCACGGCCCTCGACGGCGTGGCGTGGACACTCGCCGGAGGCGAACTGCGCCTCTCGCACAAGGTGGCCCGCATGGCCCTCTATACGGCAGAAGGCTCGCTCGCGGCACAGGCCGCCAACAGCGACAGGCTCGCGGTGGAATCGCTGCCGCGCGGCGTGTATGTGCTCCGCATCGGCGAGGGCGGCGGCATGAAGGCAAGCAAGATAGTGCTGCCGCAATGACGGCGGCATGCACCGCCGCCGCTGGGCAAAGCAAGCAAAAGAACCGAATCATAACATCACAGTCATTAATTTTAAAAAGAAAAGGGATTATGAAGAAATCTTATCTCCTTCAGCTTCTCGTTGCGTGTGCAGTGGCCATGCCCGCAAGCGCGCAGAAGCTCGCCTTCCCGAAAAGGGCCGAGGCGAAACAGTTGACGGCACCGATGGCGCAGCAGCAGATGCGCGTGCCTTCGGCCATCGACGACAAGTCAGCAGGGGTGACGGTTTATGCCGGAGAACTCTACGCTTCCGACAGAAAGCGTGGATGGATAAACTTCACCACGGGCGACCCATGGAACAGCATGAACAGAATAAGCACGTTCATGGAGGAAGACCTCTACCAGATTTCCGGCATGCGCGCCGGAGCATGGACTGGCGAGAAATACTATGGCTTCTACGACAAAATCTACACGTTCCTTGAGCAGCCGTGGTTCTTCGGCAACGTAGACACCAAGACCGGCGTGGCCGACACCCTCTACAAATACAGCGATGCCGAAATCAACTCGTGGAAGATTATATACGAAATGGCATACGACCATTCCACCGGCACGATGTATGCCCTCGGCCAGAACACCGAGGATGCCTCGCAGGCCCTGAGCGACCTCTACACCTGCAACATGGCCACCGGCAAGTTCGAACTTCTCACCACGCTCGACGCCATCTACTACAACATCGCCTTCGACTACGACGGCCGGCTCTACGGAGTGCGCCCCTATGCCGACGAGGACGATGAGACGGCCACGGTGACAGGATCGGAACTCGTGCGCTTCAACAGTTCGTTCGAGCCCGAGAAGGTGGTGGAGTGCAAGAAAGACGGCGGCTCCTATGTAATGGGCGGCTACGGCTCCATGGCGTTCGACTACTCCACGGGCGACCTCTACTGGGCAACATATTCGAGCTACTACACCACACTCTACAAGCTCGACACCGCCACAGGAAAGATGACCCACTGCGGATCGCTGCCCGCAATGACGCAGATTGTCGGCATGTACATACCTTATGTCACCGCCGACTCGCGCAAGGCTGCAGCCCGTGTGGCTTCGCTCGATGCCCACGCCGACTACAAGGGCGCGTTTGTTGACACCGTGAAATGGGTGAACCCCTCTACCGCATGGGACGGAACGGCTCTCTCTGAGCTTGCCCAGGTGAAGATTTACCGCAAGAAGGCAGGTGCAGGCTTCGCCGAAAGCTCGGCACAGATGATGTCGGCAGCACAGTCAGACCTCGTGGCAACACTCAATGCCAGCGGCAAGGTGGGGCAGGCAATGTCGTGGGTAGACAACTCGCCCGCCAACGGCATCAACACCTATTATGTAGTGCCCTGCCGCGTGAGCGGCGAGAACGGTGTGCCCGACAGCATACGCTGCTATGTGGGCAACGACGTTCCGGCAGCTCCCACCGACGTGAAGATTGCGGTGAAGGGCGAGGGCATAGAGCTTTCGTGGACAGCACCCACCGCAAGCAAGCACAACGGCTACGTTGACTCGCCCAACCTGAGCTATGTCGTTACGCGCCGTCCCGACAACGTTGTCGTGGCCGACGGCACCAAGGCCACGTCGCTCACCGACAACAACATAGGCTACTACAACAAGTACTACTACACCATCGAGGCCGTGAACAACACAGGAAAGGGTGTCACCGCCACATCCGACAAGGTGTTCCAGGGCAAGGATCTCGACGTGCCCGTAAGCCTCGCGTTCGGTTCGCAGGACGAATTCGACCGATGGACAACGGCCACCGGCACGGGCGGACGCAGCCAGTTCCAGTTCGGCGGCGCATGGAATGACGATTCCGAGTGCGCACTGCTCTACTGCGAGAGCGGCAGCGAGGCCAACGCATGGATGTTCTCAGCACCCATCAAGCTCAAGGGCGGCACCACCTACCGCTTCAACACACGCGTGGGCAGCGACTACATCAACACCGAGTATTCCTACACCATGACCCTCGGAAAGGCTGCAACAGCCGAGGCCCAGAACATCGTGATGTTCTCCGACTCGTTCATCGTGAGCCCCGACTACTACTACAAGAACTCCTATGAGTTTACCTACACGCCCGCCGAGAGTGCCACCTATTATTATGGCTTCAACGTTGCGGGCGACACCGGCTACAACATCTACCGTCTCTACGGCGTGACCATAAACGAGGTTATGAACAACGACCTCGCGGCTGTGGGCATGACATGCTCTGCCGATGCCGTGGCCAACTCCGACAACAAGTGCAAGGTTACGGTGCGCAACCTCGGAAAGAACGCACAGAGCAAGTATTCGGTGCGCATCTACTGCAAGACCGATGACGGCGACGTGCTCGTGGGCGAAACCACCGACGTGCCGACACTCGCTGCCGGCGAGACAGCCGTGGTTGACATGACGTTCAACCCGACGCGCGAAGGCGACTTCCATTTCTATGCCTCTACCGCACTCAGCGGCGACGAGACTCCCGCAAACGACAGCTGCAACCCCATTGCAATACATGTCGAGGACTCAGGGTCGGCTGCATGGACTGACCTCATCACCGACGAGAGCACCGAAGGACAGGATTCGCACACTCCGTTCCAGCTTTACAGCACGCACGACGTGACCGAGAGCATCTATCTGGCCGATGAATTCGGCGTTGACAACAACATGGACATCCTGCGCATCGGCTACGAGTATGACTGCAGCCTCTCCGAAAATCTCGACGGCGGCGACGTGGTTGTTTACATGGCAAACGTAGACCGCAGCAAGTATGAATACGACAGCGACGACGATAACTCTTGGATTACGCCCACGCCGCTTGCCGAAATGACAAAGGTGTATGAGGGCACCGTAGGGTTCGATCCGGGCCACAACATGCTCTCGTTCGACCTCGACCGCAAGTTCACCTACCAGAAAGGCAAGAACCTCGCCATACGCATCTACCGCGACGGAACGCTGCCCAAGGGCACATTCTTCCCGGTATTGTTCCGCAGCTTCAACATCGGCGGCACCGACCGCTCGTGCAGCTACTCCGAGAAAGCCGAGTATGAAAAGCTCAACATGTGGGCCTACGACGCAGTGCCCGTGCTCTACCTCGCACTCGAAACCTCTACCGTGGGCATCAACAACGTTGCAGTAGGCGGCGCAGCAGCACGCTACGACGCGCTCAGCGGCCAGCTCGTTCTCGCCGGCGACGTGGTGAAAGCCACCGTCTACGACATCAGCGGCAAGCAGCTCCGCACGTTCGACGCTTCAGGCGCAAAGCGTTTCGCTACCTCTCTGCCCGCAGGCTTCTACATCGTGCGCACCGCAACTGCCGACGGCAAGACTACAAGCACCAAACTTAACATCCGCAAGTAATGAAAACAATAGGCAAAATCATGTTTGCCTTGACACTAACGGGCCTTCCCTTCGGGGGAGGCTTGTTTGGTCAGGAAACTGCAAACCAATACACTTTCCCGGTCGTTTCCGCACAGACATCGGCCCAGGCTCCGGCCCGCGCCGCCGACGGCGACACCGACCTGTTTGCCCTGGGCTACTGTGTGAACACCTTTGCCAACCAGGAGGGCTTCGGCTGGAAGCGCGACGACACGCAGCAGCACACGCTCAACGCCGCAATATACCTGCCGGCGAGCCTTCTCAAGAAATACGAGGGCGACAAGATAGAATACATTGACTTCGGTCTGGCGCAGAAATTCGGCACCTCGGCCACGGTATTCGTCACCGAAGAGCTCACGGGCCGTCCGCTTTCAACCGGCACCACCACCTCGCACGAGAAGGGATGGAACCGCGTGAAGCTCGCCGCCCCCGTGACTGTCACCGGCAACAAAGACCTGTATGTGGGCGTGTCGGTGCTTTTCGGAGCCGACGAGAACGGTCAGGGACTGGCCTACGACAACGTGGCCAACGGCGTGGCTGGCCGCAACTGGTATGGAATAGACAGCCAGTGGTTCAAACTTGCGGTGAATGCCGTGCCCTATAACTTCTGCGTGCGCGCCATACTCTCGGGCGACAACGTTCCCGAAAGCGACATTTCGGTGGTGGAAGTGGCCGTGGACAACGCCTACAAGGAGCAGAACCAGCCGTGGACAGCCACGCTCACCGTGCGCAACAACGGCAGCAAGCCCGTAACGTCGCTCGATGTCCAGGCATCGGTGGGCGGCAAAATCATGTGCGAAACGTCTTCCGACGACGACTTCGAGATTGCCCCGGGCGAAATGGGCAAGGTGTCGGTGCCCGGCGTCAAGGTGTCGTCCGAGGGCGACTGCGAGGTTACTCTCACCGTGACCAAGGCCAACGGCGTTGACGACTCCGACCTCTCCGACAACAGCATCAACACCACTATCTATTCCTACCGCGAGGGAACGGAGCCAGGAGTGCCCAACATCCTCTTCGAACAGTTCATCTCAGAGTATTACAACGAGGCCATGAAGGCCGACTCTCTCTATGGCACCGTGGCCGACCGGCGCAACGACATCGTGTGGGTAAAGCACCACATGGTTTACCGCAACACGCCCGACCAGTTTGTGAATGCCGAGGAAGAGCCTTATCTCGAACTTTTCAGCGACGGCACGAAATTCGTTCCCGCCGTATGCGCCAACCGCCTCCCGTTCTCGGGGCAGGAAGATGCAGGCCCGGCCTATTTCGTGGCCGACGGCGAGAGCCTTGAAGGCATCATCAACGGTGCGCTCTCGGTGCCCTCGTTTGTCAACCTTTCAGTCACGGCTACGCCTTCTGCCGACGGCAGGAGCGTGCACGCCGACATCACGGGACATGCCGGCACGCGCAGCATGCAGCAGCAAACCGACCTGCGCCTCACCACTTGGCTCGTGGAAGACAGCATAGAAAGCGACGAACAGAGCGGAATAGAGGTGTATGTGCAGAACGGAGTGCTGCGCCGCGTGGTCAGCTCCGATGCATGGGGCGACAAGCTCGACATAAGCAACTACGACTTCTCCCAGTCGTTCGACATACCGCTCGAACCGAGCTGGAACGCCAAGAACATGCGAGTCGTGGCCTTTGTCAACAACTACAACGACTCGCCCTACCGCCGCATCGTCTACAACTCGGCACAGGGCTACTGCACCCCGCGCACGGCAATAGACAACATTGCTTCAGGCAAACGTGCCGCGCGTGCCGCCTATGTGGCCGGACGCGTGGTGGGCAGCGAGGGCTATGAAGTGAGCGGAGTGTTCGACGTGTCGGGACGGCAAGTGTCCGACCGTTCGCTCAAGCCCGGCGTGTATGTGGTGCGCCTCACCGACGGCCACCGCACAGTGAGCCAGAAACTGTCGATAGCAAGATGACCGCAGCGCGGCCATGACCCCTGCGCAAAGCAAACACGAAGCCCCGGCACCGTGGCGGTTGCACAACCGCAGTGCCGGGGCTTTTCGGTTGCCGCATGACGGGCTTTTTGCCGTGCCCAGCCCGGGTGGTCTGCACGCAGCCAAGGCACTGCGCCGTGGCTGGCAGAAATTCATTTTTTGCAGACATAGGGCGGCAGAAACAAAAGCAAGGCATGTTTTCTGCGTATTTATTGAAACTTTTTTCAAACGTTCGCGATTTTTTTAATAACTTTGCCCGAAATCGTATGCACGGCACACGCGGCCCGTGCAGACACCGGCAAAAGAGCCGTTTGCGTAATCGGGAACATCGGGATAAGCGGCCCAGTGCGGCACGCCCGCCAAACCAATAATAAACCAAACCACAATGAAAAAATTCTATCTTCTCATCACTGCACTGTGCATCGTTGCCCTCACGGCAGGAGCACAGGCCAAGAAAACCGTGTCGTGGGGCTACTGCGACGGCAGTATCCAAGGCAATTTCGGCGATAAAGCCGCAGCAAAGGGAGCAATATACATCCCCGCCGAGGTGGCGCAGCTCTACAAAGGATCGGTAGTGAGCGGCGTGCGCATAGGTCTGGCCGCAGCCACAACCAATGTGAAGGTGTTCGCAACAAAGAGCCTCGACGACACCGAAACCTATTCCGGCTCGCAGGCCACAGCCTATGCGGGCATGAAAATAGTGTCGCTCAGCAAGAACTTCACAATCGACGGCGAAGGATTCTATGTGGGCTATTCATACGACGGTGAGGGATATGCCCTCGGAAAGTCGCGCGAATACTCCGAAAACGGATGCTGGGCCGACCTCGGCGACGGCTGGCACAACTACGCCACCGACAGCAAATACCGCGCTTCGGCACTCTCCATACAGGCACGCATCTACGGTGCCGACCTGCCAAAAGACCTCGGCCTGATGACACTCAACAACGTCTATTCGGCAGCCAACGCCCCGTTCAACATCACCGGCACGGTTATGAGCTACTCTCCGTCGCTCATCACGAGCTACTCGCTTGCTTACAGCGTCGACGACGCACCCGAGCAGACAGCCGACTTCACCATGTCCATGGGTTCGGGCGTGGAGAAAACGTTCAGCATAGAGCATCCCGGAGTGGCCACGGGCGGCAGCCACAGCATCTCGGTGCGCGTGGTTTCGGTGAACGGCGAGGCCGACCCCTACGACGGAAACAACCATGCCACGGCAACGCTGAGCATAGCCAGCAAGCAGCCCAAATACCGCATGGTGGCCGAGGAAGGCACAGGCATCTGGTGCCAGTACTGCCCCATGGGCATCGTGGGCTTCGAGACAATGTATGAGAAATATCCCGATGCCTTCGTGGGCATAGCCGTACACAAGGAAGAAGACACCTACGGCAACGGCGAACTGAACTGCAGTTCCTACACTCCGCTGTCGTTCTCGGGCTACCCCAACTGCTACGTCAACCGCGACCCGGCACAATATTTCACCCCGTCGGCGGCCAACCTTGAGAGTGCCTACAACGAGACAAAAGAAGACGTGCGCCTCGGCGGCGTTGAAGTGGAGTCGGAATTTGTCAACGGCAAGACACAAATCAACGCCACTGCAACGGCCACTTTCATGACCGACATCGACACCCCCGACTACCGCATAGGCTTCGTGCTCACCGAAAACGGTGTCACCGGCTACTACCAGACCAACGGATATGCCGGCGGCAGACACGGCTCCTGCGGCGGATGGGAGAACTATCCGGCTTCGGTATCGGTTGACCTCGAGCATGTGGCACGCCTCATCGTGGGCTACAACGGCATCGAGGGCAGCATCCCCGACAACGTTAAGGCCGACGAGCCGATACAGTTCACACAGCTCATCGACGTTCCTTCAAACGTGCAGACCGCCGACAACCTTCAGGTGGTGGCCCTGCTCTACAACACACGCACCGGACTCATCGAGAATGCTGCCGAAGCCAAGGTGGGCAACAGTTCGGCCGTGACGGCCATTGCCGACACGCACGACTCTCCGGCACCCGGCGTGCGCGTGGTTGACGGGCGTGTAGTGGCCGACAACTTCAACGGCACTCTGCGCGTCTACACCACCGACGGCAAGCAAGTCTCGGGCACGGGCCTCACACACGGCATCTACATCGTGAAGGGCACCGACGGCACACGCACCTTCGTGAAGCGCATAGCGTTGTAGAAGAAATGCATTTTCTGACGGCATGGCGGCCACGCCTGGCGCGCCATGCCGCCTTGATTACAGACAAAACAATTCACACCTTAAAATTTTATGAAAAGATTTTTCTTCGCAATCATCATGTTGGTGGCCACCGTTACGGCGGCCATTGCAGCCACGCCCTTCACCTATTGGGGCTACTGCGACAAGAACATCGCCGGCGAGTATAACTCGCAGGCTTACGGACAGGCCGCAATCTACATTCCGGCCGAGGTGGCACAGAAGTATGTTGGCCACCAGGTAACAGGCGTGCGCGTGGGCCTTTCCGAGGCCACGACATCGCTCAGCGTATTCGTCAGAACCAGCCTCGACGGCACCGACGTTGCCTCACAGCAGGCCGAAACCAATGCCAAGGGCTGGAACATAGTGCGTTTCGACAACGCCTATACCATTACCGGCGAGGGTTTCTATGTGGGCTACGAGTTTTCGGGCACATCCACATCCATGGGCTGCTCTTTGGTGCGCAGCCAGTATGGCAACTACACCAACGACGGCAACGGATGGGTGAACAACAGTGCCGATGCCTCCAACCCCGACAAGACGCTGGCCATTTGGGCACGCATCGAGGGCGAAGACCTTCCCGTTGACCTCAGCCTCGTCGAGGTGAACGACATCGCCGTGAAGGGCGGTCTGCCGTTCACCATAAAGGGACGTGTGATGAACCTCTCGGCCACGAAGGTGGAGTCCTACCGTGTGGGCTACAGCATCGACGGCGGCACCGAAGAGTATGCCGACATCGACGTTTCGGTGGCAGCACGAAGCGAGGGCGAGTTCACCGTCGACCATGCCGCGCTCGAAGCGAGCGGCATGCACACCCTCAAAGTGCGCATCGTGTCGGCCGACGGTGAGGCCGATGTCTACGAAGGCAACAACAGCCGCGAGGCACGCTTGCTCATGTCGAGCATCTCGGCAGTGAAGCGCGTGGTAATGGAAGAGTATACCGGCCTCTACTGCGGCTACTGTCCGCGCGGCATCGTGGGCATAGAGACTATGTACGAACGCTACCCCGACAACTTCATAGCAGTGGCCAAGCATTGCTACTCAGGCACTCCGTCGGAGTTGCAAAGCCCCACCTACGACTATGAGATAAGCGGCGGATTCCCCAAGTGCATCATCGACCGCCGCTGGCAGTGCGACCCCGGACCCTCCAACGTGTCGGGCTATGTGCTCGGAGCCAAGAACCAGGGCACCGCAGTGGGCGTTGACGCCGACGCTGCCTTCACCTCAGAGGAGGCCAAGCAGGTGAGTGTCGATGCCATTGCCCAGTTCCTCGTCGACAAAACCAACGCCAACTACCGCTTTGCCTTCGCGCTCATCGAGAACGATGTCTATCAGCCCGACGGAACGAAATACGTCCAGACAAACAGCTTCGCCGGCAAGTCTACCGAGATGGGCGGTTTTGAAAGTCTCCCCACCAAGGCTCCCATCGTGCTTCAGCATGTGGTTCGATCGGGCTATCATGTCAAGGACGGCATCGAGGGCAGCATCCCCACGAGCGTAAGTTCGAGCTATCCCGTGAGCTACCGCGCCACACTCGACGTGCCTTCAACGGTGAACAAACCCGAGAACCTGTGCCTTGTGGTCTATGTTCTCGACAAGTCTACGGGCTATATAGCAAATGCTTGCCAAGTGGCCATAAAGGCCGGTTCGGGCACGGGCATCTCCGAAACACGTGCCACGGTAGCTCCCGATCTCACAGTGGTTGACGGACGCGTCGTGGCCGAGGGCTTCGACGGACAGCTCACAATATATTCTGCCGACGGCACGCAGGTGGCCAACGGCTCGCTCGGCCACGGCATCTATGTGGTTAAGGGCACCGGCGGCAAGAGCAAGTTCGTGAAGAAGATAGCAATCTGACGCTCAGCTCAAGTAACAAACAAAAACGGGCGCACCGCAAAGGTGCGCCCGTTTTTGTTTGGCGTGTGCATGAAGCCTGCGCAGGCTTCACACTATGGGCAGCGATATGCCGTTGATTTTCTGGTAGATGTCGAGCGCGAAGATGTCGGTCATGCCGCTTATGAAGTCGATAACGGCCATGACGCGTGTCTCAAGGTCGTCGCTGTTTATTTCATACTGGTTGCTGAAACGCTTGCGCAGCTGCTCGGAGTGGTATTTCTCGGGGCTTGCCGCCGCCTCTACGAGCGACTGCAGCAGTGTCTCCATAATCTTGTATCCGCTCAGTTCCACGTCGAGCACAGGCTTCGAGTTGTATATCTTCTCGCAGCTCACGGCGGCGCAGCGGCTGTAGGCCGCAGCCACGTCGGGGTTGATGTGGCGCATGAGGCTACCCTGGAGCGTGCCTTCGAGTATCTCGCCCTCGTGGTCGGCAAACGCCTTGGCGCACTCCTTTTCGAGCCGTCCTATGGCGCAGGCGCGCATGTACACCACCTTCTCGTTGTCGTCGGTAATGCCCTCGTCGTCGATGCGGCGCAGAATGCGGCGGCGCGTGTCGTTGTCGAAGAAGCCGAGCAGCAGTTCCGATGTCTCGGCAAACGAGAGTATGCGCAGCTTGTGCGCGTCCTCGATGTCCATTATCTCGTAGCAGATGTCGTCGGCGGCCTCCACGAGATACACCAGCGGGTGGCGTGCGTAGGCCAGAGGTTCGCCGTCGGCCGAGAGCCTTCTTATGCCGAGGTCGTCGGCTATGCGGCGGTAGTAGGGTTCCTCGAAGCAGAAGAACCCGAACTTGCCGTGCTTGCCCGCGCGCAGACTGGAGTGTGGATATTTCACTATTGAGGCCAGTGTGGAGTAGGTCATCACGAATCCGCCCTCGCGCCGTCCGTGGAAACGGTGGGTGAGAATGCGGAAGGCGTTGGCGTTGCCCTCGAAATGCGTGAGGTTGTCCCACAGTTCGGGGCGCAGACGCGGCTTCAGCCTCAGTCCGTCGCCCTCGGCAAAGAACGCCTGAATGGCTTTCTCGCCCGAGTGGCCGAACGGCGGGTTGCCCATGTCGTGTGCCAGGCATGCCGCGCTCACTATCGTGCCCACCTCCTCAAACAGCGTGCCCGCGAGCTCGGGGTGGCGCGCTTTCAGCGCGGTGGCCACGTCGTTGCCCAGCGACATGCCCACGCTCGCCACTTCGAGCGAGTGGGTGAGGCGGTTGTGCACGAATATGCTTCCCGGCAGCGGGAACACCTGCGTCTTGTTCTGCAGCCGTCTGAACGGCGCCGAGAAGATGAGTCGGTCGTAGTCGCGCTTGAATTCGGATCGGTCGTCGTGCCTCTCGGGGTGGCGCACTTCCTGCCCGAAGCGTTTGTTTGATATGAGTTGTTGCCAGTTCATGGGCGTATGGATTTGTGCCGCAGGGTGCGGCGTTGTTGCGTGTAAAGTGTTTTCAGGGGCAAAGTTAGGCATATTCTGCAACAAAAAAGGCGTTGTCGGCAGAAAATGATGCCCGCAGACCCTGAAGAATCTCTGCCCGCGCCGTCAGTGCGTCAGTGCAGAAAAGGCAAAAGGGGCCGCACCGTCAGAGTGTAACTCGCGGTGCGGCCCCATGGTTTATGGCTGTTGCCTAAGGCTTATTTCAGCTTGGTGTAGCCGTATTTTGCGTTGTCGCCGAGCTCTTCCTCGATGCGGATGAGCTGGTTGTACTTGGCCATACGGTCGGTGCGGCTGAGCGAACCGGTCTTGATCTGGCCAGAGTTTGTTGCAACGGCGATGTCGGCAATCGTTGTGTCCTCGGTCTCACCCGAACGGTGCGAGGTAACGGTTGTGTAGCCGTGGCGGTGAGCCATCTCGATAGCGTCGAGAGTCTCGGTGAGCGAACCAATCTGGTTAACCTTGATGAGGATAGAGTTGGCAGCACCCATCTTGATGCCCTTCTCCAGGAACTTCACGTTGGTAACGAACAGGTCGTCGCCTACCAGCTGGCAACGGTCGCCGATGGCGGCTGTCAGCTTCACCCAGTTCTCCCAGTCGTTCTCGTCGAGACCGTCCTCGATAGAGTCGATAGGATATTTGGTGATGAGCTCCTCGAGATACTTGATCTGCTCCTCGGCTGTGAGCTTCTTGCCGTTGGGATCCTTCTTCTTGCCGTCCTTGAGCTGACGATAGTCGTAGTACCACTCGCCGTTCTCGCATACCGCAAACTCGCTTGCTGCGCAGTCCATGGCAATCTTCACGTCCTTGCCCGGCTCGTAGCCAGCGTCCTTGATGGCCTGGCAGATGCTTTCGAGAGCATCCTCGATGCCGTCGAGTGCGGGAGCGAAACCACCCTCGTCGCCTACGGCTGTAGAGAGGCCGCGCTTCTTCAGCAGTTTGGCAAGTGCGTGGAACACCTCGGCACCCATGCGGATAGCCTCACGCTCGTTGGGAGCGCCTACCGGGCGAATCATGAACTCCTGGAATGCGATGGGAGCGTCGGAGTGAGCGCCGCCGTTGATGATGTTCATCATCGGAACGGGCAGAGTGTAGGTGTTGCTTCCGCCGATGTAGCGGTAGAGGGGGATGTTGAGTGCCTGGGCAGCGGTGTGTGCCACTGCGAGAGAAACGCCGAGGATGGCGTTGGCGCCGAGCTTGCTCTTGGTGGGAGTGCCGTCGAGGGCGAGCATCTTGCGGTCGATGGCGCGCTGGTTGAGCACGCAGTCGCCCTTCAGTGCGGGAGCGATGATGTTGTTGACATTCTCCACTGCCTTGAGAGTGCCCTTGCCGCCGTAGCGCTGCTTGTCGCCGTCGCGGAGCTCAAGAGCCTCGTTCTCGCCGGTAGATGCGCCCGAGGGAACGCTTGCGCGGCCGATAACGCCGTTGTCGAGGGTTACTTCCACTTCAACTGTCGGGTTTCCTCTTGAGTCGAGGATTTCTCTTGCATGAACTTTTTCGATTAACATAATGATATACTTTATATGGTTTAGTTGATTATATCCTTTTGTAGGCCGTGCGTGTGCCGTCCTCTGCCGCCTTGTCGGCTGCATGCCGCTACAGGGGGCATGCGGCGGCGTTGCTATTCCAAATGCAAAGATAATGCCAAAAGTTGAATTATCGTTGTCTTGCAGACAGTTTGTTGTGCGGCGTGCGGCATTTTTTCTTTTTTATTCACATTTCGCCCCGCATGTGGCGCGTGGGGCTTCTGACGCTTTGTCAGAAGCCGCCGTGACAGCGGCGCGGCGTGTGCGTTTCGGTGCGGCTGCGTCTTGTCGGCGGCGTGCGGCGCATGCCGTGCATGCGTGCCTCGTGCGGTGCACGCGCGTGCACCATATGCAGCACGTCGCGTGCTGTGCTATTTCGCGTCGGCCCCGGGACTTGTGCCGAACTCGTCCTTGTAGCACTTGTTGAAGTAGGAAGGCGACGAGAAGCCCACGGCATAGGCCGTTTCGGCTATGGTGCCCGTGCCTGCCTCTATCATGCGGCGTGCCTTTGCGAGCCGGGCCTTGCGCAGAAGCTCCACGGGAGACTGCCCGGTGAGCGCCTTCACCTTGCGGTAGAGCTGCACGCGGCTCAACCCTATCTCCTCGCCTATGCGTTCCACCGAGAAGTCGGAGTCGCCGAGGTTCTGCTTTATTATGTCGCGCAGGCGGCACACGAATGCCTGGTCGCGCGGGGTGAGCTTTTCCTCCTCGTCATTCGCGGCGTTGTCTCCGGCGAATATCCGGCGCAGCTGGCGGCGCGAGTGCAGCAGGTTGTCAACGCGCGCGAGCAGGGTGGCGGCGGTGAAGGGCTTGGTTATGTAGGAGTCGGCGCCGCAGCCGTAGCCCTCGGCGCGCTGCTCGTCGAGCGAGCGTGCGGTGAGCAGCACCACGGGTATGTGCGACGTGGCCGTGTCGTCCTTGAGGCGGCGGCAGAACTCAAGCCCGTCCACGCCCGGCATCATCACGTCGCTCACCACGATCTGCGGCACAAGGCGGCGTGCCTCGTCCATGCCCTGCGCGCCGTCGCACGCTTCGGCCACGTCGTAGTGGGGTTCGAGTATGGATCGCAGATAGGCGCGCATGCCGTTGTTGTCGTCGATTATGAGCACCATCGGGCGGTCGTCGCCCGTCTCTCCGTCGCCCGTCACCACGGCGGTGCGCTGCCGTGTGGCTGCATCGGCAGGCTGGCAGTAGTCTGAGGCGAGCGCCGCGTCGTTGTCGACACGGCTCTGCGTGTCGGCGGCGGGGTCGTAGCCGGGCTGCACCGAGGGCAGCTCCACAATGAACGTCGAGCCGCGTCCCACCTCGCTTTCGGCCCGTGCCGTGCCGTGGTGCAGCTCGGCATAGGCGCGCACCAGCGCGAGTCCGATGCCCGTGCCGCCCACTGCACCGTCGGCCTGGTAGAAACGCTCGAACAGGTGTGACACCGATTGTGGGTCGATTCCGCACCCCGTGTCGGCTACCGAAATGGTGAAGCGGTCGTCGGCAATGGTGAGGCGCGTGGTGATTGTGCCTCCGCGCGGCGTGTATTTCAGGGCGTTGCTCATGAGGTTGAAGTATATGTGCGAGAGCTTCTCGCGGTCGGCAATCACCGTTGCGCCGTCGGTGCCTTGTGCGGGAATGTCGGTGTGCAGCATTATCCCGGCGCGCTGCGCCACGGTCTGGAAGTCGGCTGCCCACTCGGCGAGCTCGCTGCATATGTCGAAGCGGTTGAGCGTGAGCTTCTCCTTGTCGTTCTGCACCTTGCGGAAGTCGAGTATCTCGCCCACGAGGCGGGTGAGTATGCGCGCGTTGCGCACCACCATTTCCACCATACTGCGCTGCCGTCCGGCCACCTTGCCGTCGGCGAGCAGCTGCTCGGCAGGCCCGGCTATGAGCGTGAGCGGCGTGCGCAGTTCGTGCGACACGTTGGTGAAGAAGCGCAGCTGGTTCTGTGTCATGCGCTCCATCTCGCCCGTCAGCTGCTTCTGCTGCTCCATGCTCTGGCGCAACTGGCGGTTGTACCGGGTCTTGCCCACATAGGCCGTGATGGCAAATGCGCAGGTGGTGACGAGCAGCATGACGGCGGCGAGGAGCACGAGCAGGTAAATGCGCTGCGTGTTGAATGCCGAGTTGGCCCTGTCCACACGGTTGACGAGAGCCGAGAGGTGGTCTTGCTGGCGCACCGTCTCGTCGTTCTGCATGAGCAGCATGTTGGCGTTGTCGTGCGTGACGAGTGCCGACGACAGTTGGTTGTCGCGCCGGTAGGGCTTGCCGGTGAGTATGTTCATGGCGAGCTGCATCACCTCGTCGCCGCGGGTGGGGTAGATGTATGAGGCCATGAGCACGCCGTCGCGCACGAGCTGCATGCCGCCGCCCGGCTGGGGCATGGCGTCGATGCCGCAGAACTTTATCGTGTTCACGTCGATGCCGTGCCGCTGCACGGCCTTGCGCGCGCCCATTGCCATGCGGTCGTTGTGGGCAAACACATGGTCGAAGGCCGCATGCGGCGAGGAGAGCAGCGAGTCCATGGCGCGGTAGCCGCCCTGTTCGGTCCAGTCGGCCTCCACCCGGGCCACTATGTCGAAACCATCGCGGCTCGCCGCAACGCTGTCGAAGCCGCCGCCCCGGGCTATTGCGGGCGACGACGAGCTTAGTCCGCATATCTCCACCACGCGTGCCTTGCCGCCGCTTTCGGCTGCTATGCACTCGGCAATGCCCTTGCCCATGGCGCGGTTGTCGGCCCCTATGTAGGCGGTGTACTTGTCGGAGTGGGTGCGGCGGTCGAATATTACCACGGGAATGCCCTTGTCGTAGGCGCGGTCGATGGCCTTCGATATGGTCACCTGGCCCGGAGCCACGATGAGAAGGTCTACCTTCTCGTCGACGAAGCGGTTTATCTGCTCGGTCTGCAGGTCAACGTCGTCGTTGGCCGACGATATGCGCAGGTCGATGTTGTTGTAGTAATAGGCGGCGATGCGCATTTCGCGGTTGAGCTTGTCGCGCCACACGTCTTCGCTGCACTGCGACACTCCCACGACAAAGCGGCGGGGGCTGCGTGTGCACGATGCGAGGGCAAGCAAGGCCATGAGGCACGCCACGGCGGCGAACAGGTGTATGCGGTTTTTGGTCGGAAGGTTCATTGGCTGATGTCGTTTGTAAAACAGCGCGTCAGAGGCGCGTTTCCTTGTTTTACAAAGTTAAGGAGAAATGCCGGATTTGGCAAGTTTTTTGCTCTGCAACCTGCCTTCCGGGGCGGAAAAAGGCGGTGTGCCGGACTGGCATGTCGCGGCAAATTGCTATCTTTGCATGTGCGGATTTGTTCTGCCGCACGGCATGCGCGGCTGCTTGCCGCGACGTATAAACACCAAATTGAAGTTATGGTTGGATATGAAGGAAAACTTGCCGGAAACGTGCGCGGGGCTTTTGCCGCCCACGGTTTCCGCGCGGCCCTGTTCGATTTCGACGGGGTGTTGATGGACACCGAGGGGCAGTACACCGAGTTCTGGAACGTGGTTGCGCGACGGTTTGTGCCCTGCGACAATTTCGCGGAGAAGGTGAAAGGACAGACTCTCGACGAGATTTGCAAGAATTATTTCGCCGGACGCGACGGCGATATAAAGATTCTTACGGAGCTGCTCGACCAGTTTGAGCACGACATCGACTATGCCTACATAGCCGGGGCGCGCGAGTTTGTGGAGCAACTCCGTAGCAAAGGGGTGCTTACGGCAGTGGTAACCAGCTCGAACGTGAAGAAAATGGAGAATGTCCACCGCACGCACCCTGAATTTGCGGGGCTTTTCGACGCCATTCTCACAAGTGAGGATTTCGGCAGGAGCAAGCCCGCTCCCGACTGTTACATTGCTGCCATGAAGCGGTTTGGCGTTGAGGCCGGGCACTGTGCCGTGTTTGAAGACTCGCTGCACGGGCTTGCCTCGGGACGTGCCTCGGGCGCGTTTGTCGTGGGGCTGGCCACCACCAACCCGCGCGCCGCCATTGCCGGCAAGGCCGACATGGTTGTCGACGACTTCACGCAGCTGCTGCCCTGACTGTCGGCACGGCTACCTGCTGCTCACGGTGAGCACTCCCAGCGTGCCGGTTGAAAGGGCGCGGTAGCGCATGAGCTTCTTGCCCTGCTCGCCCTTCGACACTATGCCGCCGTTGTTCATGTCATACTCGCGCTTGCATGTGGCGCACACGGCATGCCCGGCAGTTGTCATCGACATCTTGTAGGAGGGCGTGCCGTGCTCGGCATAGCAGTTGGGGCACTGGCTGTCGTAGGCGTAGAGCGTGGCGGGCGAGCCGAGGTTGGCGTAGCCCACGATTATGCCCGACTTGTTGTAGGCACCAAGTATTATGGAGCGGCGCAGGTCAACGGCATCGGCGCGCGACTTGCTCGACGCGCCGTGGTTGCTCTCGAAGCAGAAATAGGTGGCTCCGCTCTCGGTGGAAAGGGTTATGCGGCAGAACACGCCGGGCGACATCTCGTTCATGGCACTTTGCAGCGTGGGGTCGAGGTGCGTGGTGTTGTCGAACACGAGATAGCACGACTCGGTGCTGTACTCGTATTCGCTCTGTCCGCACGACACTGCCGAGAAAGCCACGGCAACGGCTGCGGCCAAGGCCGTAAGCATCTTGGCGGCCCTCATTCTGCGGCAGTTTTGCGCCCGAGCAGCGCGGCCTCGGCCTCGTCTACTCTGCTGAATGTAAACTGTGCGAGCGTAGATTGCATCAGCTCGGCCACGCGGTCGTTGCACAGGTTGCCTATGCTTCCGGCGTGGGTGTGGTGTATCTCGCGGCATGCGCGGAACTCACCGCGCTCTATCTCCATGCCCACCTGCTTGTAGGCATCACGGAACGGCACGCCCGAAGCGGCGAGGCGGTTGACCTCCTCAACCGAGAACATGGGGTCGTAGATGCTGTTGTCGAGTATGTGCTCGTTCACTTCCATGCGGTTCACTATGTAGGCTGCCATGCGCAGACAGTCGGCCAGTTCGCCGAAGGCTGGCAGAAACACCTCCTTTATGATTTGCAGGTCGCGGAAATAGCCCGAAGGCAGGTTGTTCATAATCATCGTTACCTGTGTGGGCAGGGCCTGCAGCTTGTTGCACTTGGCGCGTATCAGTTCAAACACGTCGGGGTTTTTCTTGTGCGGCATGATGCTGCTGCCCGTGGTGCACTCCTTGGGAAGGCGCACGAAGGAGAAGTTCTGGCTGTTGAAGAGGCATGCGTCGAAGGCCATCTTGGCCAGCGTTCCGGCCACCGAAGCCATGGCGAAGGCCACGTTGCGCTCCATCTTGCCCCGGCCCATCTGCGCATACACCACGTTGTAGTCCATGGAGTCGAATCCGAGAAGGCTTGTCGTGAGCTCGCGGTCGAGGGGGAACGACGACCCGTAGCCTGCCGCCGAACCGAGGGGGTTGCGGTTTGTCATGCGCCAGGCGGCGAGAAGGTAGAGCATGTCGTCGGCAAGCGACTCGGCATAGGCACCGAACCACAGTCCGAAGGAGCTGGGCATGGCCACCTGCAGGTGGGTGTAGCCCGGCATGAGCACATGCTTGTACTGCTCGCTCTTCTGCTGCAGCTCGTCGAAAAGCGTCTTCACGTTCTCGACGACAAGGCGCAGCTCGTGGCGGGTGAACAGTTTCAAATCGACGAGCACCTGGTCGTTGCGCGAACGTCCGCTGTGTATCTTCTTGCCCATGTCGCCCAGACGGCGGGTGAGCATCAGCTCCACCTGCGAGTGCACGTCCTCTACTCCTTCCTCAATGGTGAACTCGCCGCGCTCGCACTGGGCGTATATCGCCTTCAGTTCGTGCAGCAGCGTGTCGAGCTCGCCGCGCTCCACGAGTCCTATCGAGCACAGCATCGTGACATGGGCCATTGATCCGAGCACGTCGTAGGGGGCGAGATAAAGGTCGAGTTCGCGGTCGCGGCCCACGGTGAAACGTTCTATCTCCTCGTTGACGGAGAAATTTTTTTCCCAAAGTTTACTAGCCATTTTTCCTTCGTGTATTGTTTCTTGCATCGGCGGCGCATGCCCTCTGGCCTCGCTTCGCGGTGCGGTAAAGGCGTGTCCTGTAAATGCCACGCACTGTTTAATTCATGTTTTATAATGGTTGCCCTTTGTGTCTTTTGGTTTTTGTCCGTCATCTTTCACTTTTCCCTTCGGTCGCACAGCACGCTACGATCCTTCGGAAAGGAAGCAAAATAAGCTCGGCTAAAATTCAAAAATCCTTCAAAGGCAATTTGCAGAGCCCGCCTAAAAACACAAGCGGCAGCCTTGCCGGCCGCCGCTTGTGTAGTGGTTTTACTCGTAGTTGATTATCTGCAGCGTGTCGGCAATCTTCTCAAGCCCCTCCTCCAGCGGTTTCTTCACCATTCCTTTGATGAAGGGATTGAGCTCGGCCTTTATCGTGAGCTTCATCTTGCACGACGTTTCGCTGACGGGAAGAATCTGTATCCAGAAATTGAACGGCACCGGACTCTGTTCCGTCTCAAACTTGATGCACTTCGGCTCTTCGCGGTTTACTATGCGCAGACGTATCTTGCCCACCGGGGCAACGTCTACCGAGAGCGAGTCGGAGTCGAAGGTGAAGTCTTTTATCTTGTCCTCGGGAATGCGCGAGCGCACGCTTTCGAGGTGAGAAAGGTCGCTGAGCATGTCGTAGACACGCTGCTGCGGATGTGGTATCTGCCTTATGCTGCTTTCAAATGTACTCATATCGTTTTGTTATGGTGACAACATCGCGCCGTGGGCAAGGTGTGCTGTGGCGCGGTGGTGTGTCGGGCAAGTGTGCGGTTATTTCTTCCAGTTGGCCGGGTCTTTGCGCCACTCGTGCAGCAGTTCCACGTCGCTTTCGGCGATGTAGCCCGTTGCGAGGGCCTGCTCCACCACATGTTCGTAGTCGGTGAGTGTCTCCAGACGCACGCCGGCATCGGCAAATGCCTTCGTGGCCACGGGGAAACCGTAGGTGTAGGAGGCCACCATGCCCACCACTTCATAGCCTGCTTCGCGCAGTGCGGCCACGGCCTTGAGCGAGCTTCCGCCCGTGGAGATGAGGTCTTCAACCACCACTACCTTTGAACCGGCGGGCAGTTCGCCCTCGATGAGGTTCTGCATGCCGTGGTCTTTGGCCTTGCTGCGCACATATACAAACGGAAGGTTGAGAGCGTCGGCCACGAGCGCGCCCTGGGCAATGGCTCCGGTGGCCACTCCGGCCACGGCTGTTGCCTCGGCGAAATGCTCGAGAATGGTGTGGGTGAGCTCAAGCTTCACATAGCTGCGGAGTTCGGGAAAGGAGAGGGTCTTGCGGTTGTCGCAGTAGAACGGCGACTTCCATCCCGATGCCCAGGTGAACGGATCGTTGGGCTGGAGCTTTATTGCCTTCACGCCGAGCAGTTTGCCGGCGAACACTTTCTTTGTTGTTTCCATGATTTTATGTTTTCGTTGTTTCTTTTCGGCATGTTGACTCGCCTTTCATGCACCGCACGAAAGGCTTGTGGTGCAAAGTTAGCACAAACGTGCGACACGCACAAATAAATGGCGTTTATTCTTGTTAATGTGGCGCGTTGCCGCCGCCTGCAGTGCAATTTGTGACAGGCCGGGGCGCGCATTCGGCAAAAAGTGGTTAAATTTGCAGCTCATACAAGACACTAAGACATGTTCCACACTCTGCATACAACCACCCCTCCACCCGTGAAATTCACCTATCCGTTCTGCTACGAGCCGCACCCGCTGTGCCGCGAGGCCGCCGCCGAGGTGCAGCGGCACATTGAGAGCAGCGGAGTGATGCGCGGCGAGCGCGGCGGCAAGATGTTCGGCGTGCTTGTGGTGAGGCAGAAAGGCACGGGCTGCGGCGGCGCGGAAGAAGGGCCGCTGGGCTTTCTTGCCGCCTATTCGGGTCTGCTTTCCGGTCGCAACGACTGGCCGTGGTTCGTTCCGCCCGTGTTCGACGCGCAGCAGCCCGACGGACATTTCAAGACAGTCGAGGCACGCATCTCGGCAGTCAACGCCGAGATTGCCGCCATAAGCGGCAGCCAGGAATATGCCGCAGCAGCCGAAAATGTGAGGAAGGCGAACGATTTTGCCGCGCAGGAAATGGAGAAGATGAGGCACAAAATGGCCGAAGCCAAGCAGAAACGCGACGTGCGACGCGCCTCGATGGCCGGGGTGAGCGAAGAAGAAAAGGCATTGATGGAGCGCGAAAGCCAGTATATGAAGGCCGAACTGCGGCGTGCACGCAAACGTTTCGGTGCGATGTGCGCCGAGGCCGAGGCTGGTGTCGCGCCGTTCAGAAACCGCATTGAGGAACTGCACCGCACGCGGCGCGACATGAGCGAAGCCCTGCAGGAATGGCTCTTCGCGCAATACCGCATGCTCAACGCACGCGGCGAGCGGCGCGACCTGCGCGACATCTTCGCCCACACCGTGCACGGCGTGCCTCCGGCAGGGTCGGGCGACTGCTGCGCACCGAAGCTCCTGCAGTATGCTTTCGCCCACGGCATGGAGCCGGTGTGCATGGCCGAGTTCTGGTGGGGGCCGTCGCCCGCAGGCGAGATACGCCATCACCTGCACTACTATCCGGCGTGCCGGGGCAAGTGCTTGCCCATACTCACCCACATGCTGCAGGGCCTTGACGTGGAGGACAACCCTCTTGCGCAGGGCGGCGAAGGCACCCCCGAAATCTTGTATGAGGACGATTTTCTGGCCGTGGTGTGCAAACCGCCCGGCATGCTCAGCGTGCCCGGAAAGGAGGGCAGGGCATCGGTGCTGTCGGCAATGCAGCGGCACTGGCACTGTGAAGACGGCGTTATGGTGGCGCACCGCCTCGACATGGACACGAGCGGACTGCTTGTGGTGGCCCGCTCGCGCGAGATTCTCGCCGCGCTGCACCGTCAGTTTGAGCGGCGCGAGGTGAAGAAGAAATACATTGCGGTGCTCGACGGCTGCCCGCGGCGGAGCGGCAAGGGAACGGTGAACCTGCCGCTTGCGCCCGATCCGCTCGACCGTCCGCGCCAACGGGTTGACCTCGAGGCAGGCAGGGAGGCCGTGACGGGGTATGAGGTGCTGCGATCCGACGGCAGACTGACACTCGTTGCGCTCTATCCGCACACCGGGCGCACCCACCAGCTGCGCCTGCACTGTGCCCATGCCGACGGACTTGCATGCCCCATACACGGCGACCCGCTCTATGGACGGCGCGGCACAAGGCTCTGCCTGCATGCCGCGAGCATCGCGTTCACGCATCCCGTAACGGGGCGCAGAATGTCGTTTGAGATTCAACCGCATTTCGACGTCATGCCCGGCGACAGTGCCGCACAATGCGAAAAAGACGACACCGGGAAGGTGTAAAAAAGAATTCAAGTGCTCCAAATGTCGTTTCGTGGGCACAAATGGACGCTTCATCTTCGTGTTTTCTGCTTTTTTGGCGTAACTTTGCACATTGCTGCCCGGAGTGCAACCTTCTGCACGGCAGGGCAATATAATAAAAGAAAAGCATATATGAGAGACATCTGCTGTATAGGCCACATAACTAAAGACAAAATAATCACCCCGCGCCAGACTGTTTACATGGCCGGAGGCACATCGTTCTATTTCGCCAACGCGCTCAACCGGTTGCCCGGAGAGGTTTCGTTCCAGTTGGTCACGAAGCTCGGCGAGGGCGAAATGAAGTCGGTTGACGACATGCGGCGCGCCGGAATCGACGTGCTCACCTATCCCTCGGCACACACCGTGTATTTCGAGAACAAGTATGGCGAGAACCAGAACGATCGCACACAGCGCGTTCTTGAGCGTGCCGACCCTTTCACCATCGACGAGATGCGCTCCGTGGATGCGCGCGTGTATCATCTCGGCACGCTCCTGAGCGACGATTTCTCGCCCGAGGTGGTGAAGTATCTCTCGCAGAAAGGGCGCATATCGATTGATGCGCAGGGCTATCTGCGCAAGGTGGTGGGCGACAAGGTGCACCCCGTTGACTGGGACGGAAAGCGCGAGATTCTCGCCTGCACCGATATAATAAAGGTGAACGAGCACGAGATGGAGGTGATAACCGGCCTCACCAACCCGAGGGCTGCCGCACGCCAGCTCGCCGACTGGGGAGTGCGCGAAGTGGTGGTGACACTCGGCAGCTACGGTTCGCTGATATATGCCGAGGGCGAGTTCCATGAAATCCCGGCCTATGCGCCTAGAGACGTGGTGGATGCCACGGGCTGCGGCGACACCTATTCGGCCGGCTATCTGTATTGCCGCGCCCAGGATGCGGGCTACGACGAGGCAGGACGCTTCGCGGCGGCAATGTGCACGCTGAAGCTCGAGCACAACGGTCCGTTCGACCAGGACGCGCTTGCCGTGCGCGAGGTGATGCAGGGCGATGCCATGCCGTGCATAGCCGAATATGAACGCCTGTGCGAAACGGCCTGAGAGCCGCCGCAGACAAGACAATACAAAGGCCCCGCCGCACATGCCGCGTGAATGCACCGGCAAGCGGCGGGGCCTTTGCGTGTGGGCGCGTGGCGCGCCGTGCGGCTGCACTCTGGAGGCGCAGCACGAAAAAGCCCGGCGGCACTGTCGTGTCACCGGGCTTTGTCTTTATCTCAACTTCCTGAGAGTCCTGCTGCGATTAGAGCTGGGGACCTGCTGCTACAAGAGCCTTGCCGGCCTCGTTGGTCTCATACTTCTTGAAGTTCTTGATGAAGCGTGCAGCCAGATCCTTGGCCTTCTCCTCCCACTGCGAAGCCTCTGCGTAGGTGTCGCGCGGGTCGAGGATGTTGGGATCAACACCGTTGAGCTCTGTGGGAACGACGAAGTTGAAGAAAGGAATAACCTTTGTGGGAGCCTCGTCGATGCTGTGGTCGAGGATAGCGTCGATGATACCGCGTGTGTCGCGGATAGAGATGCGCTTGCCTGTTCCGTTCCATCCGGTGTTCACCAAGTAAGCCTTGGCGCCGCTCTTCTCCATCTTCTTAACCAGCTCTTCTGCATATTTTGTGGGATGCAGCTCGAGGAATGCCTGGCCGAAGCAAGCAGAGAATGTCGGGGTGGGCTCGGTGATGCCGCGCTCTGTACCTGCCAGCTTGGCTGTGAAGCCAGAGAGGAAGTAGTACTTCGTCTGCTCGGCGTTCAGGATAGAAACGGGAGGCAGCACGCCGAAGGCGTCGGCCGACAGGAAGATAACCTGCTTTGCGGCGGGACCCTGCGAGTAGGGACGCTGGATGTTCTTGATGTGGTAGATAGGATAGCTCACGCGGGTGTTCTCGGTAACCGACTTGTCGGCGAAGTCAATCTTGCCTTCCTTGTCAACGGTCACGTTCTCGAGCAGAGCGTCGCGGCGGATTGCGTTGTAGATGTCGGGCTCAGACTCCTTGTCGAGGTTGATAACCTTGGCGTAGCAGCCGCCCTCGAAGTTGAACACGCCCTCGTCGTCCCATCCGTGCTCGTCGTCGCCGATGAGCTTGCGCTTCGGGTCGGTGGAAAGGGTGGTCTTGCCGGTGCCGGAGAGGCCGAAGAAGATAGCGGTGTTCTCGCCGTTCATGTCGGTGTTGGCCGAGCAGTGCATAGAAGCCATGCCCTTGAGGGGGAGGAAGTAGTTCATCATCGAGAACATACCCTTCTTCATCTCGCCGCCATACCATGTGTTGATGATTACCTGCTCCTTGCTTGTAACGTTGAACACAACGGCTGTTTCTGAGTTCAGGCCGAGTTCCTTGTAGTTCTCAACCTTTGCCTTCGAGGCGTTGTAAACGATGAAGTCGGGCTCCTGGTCGAACTCTGCCTCGTTCTGAGGACGGATGAACATGTTGGTCACGAAGTGTGCCTGCCATGCCACCTCGACGATGAAGCGCACCTTCATGCGGGTGTCCTTGTGCGTTCCGCAGAAGCCGTCAACAACGAACAGTTTCTTGTTGGAGAGCTCCTTCTTTGCTATTTCCTTAACGGCAGCCCATGCTTCCTTTGTGGCGCGGTGGTTGTCGTTCTTGTACTCCTCTGATGTCCACCATACAGTGTCGTGCGAATTCTCGTCGTCAACGATGAACTTGTCCTTGGGAGAGCGGCCCGTGTAGATGCCGGTCATAACGTTCACGGCGCCGAGCTCGGTCTCCTGACCTACCTCAAAGCCTTCGAGACCTTCTTTGGTCTCCTCGTTGAACAACACTTCGTAAGACGGATTGTAGAGCACTTCGGTAGTACCTGTGATTCCGTACTTCTCTAAAACTGACTTATCAAACTTTGCCATTTTTATAAAAATATTTTAGAATAGTGATTAATGAATCAATTTCCGTAGGCCGTGCTCCGCTATTGCCTAGTTGGGGCCGTTGTTTCTGCACGGCGACTTTCATTGTCCTTATTGTATAAAAATATTGGCACAGG
Organism: bacterium; assembly: GCA_963607545.1. Classification (GTDB taxonomy): domain Bacteria; phylum Bacteroidota; class Bacteroidia; order Bacteroidales; family Bacteroidaceae; genus Prevotella. Next base: position 6,146 of record CAVDCP010000002.1, on the reverse strand, counting down.
GAATGCCGGGATTGCATCCTGACATATTCTTTTACCACCGCAAAGTTAGGGAAAAACTATAAGATAACGATAATTATAGGTCATAAAATTTGCCCGTGCGCAGTCTTTTTTGTGTTAAAATAATGCAAAGTCTTGCACCTGCACGCGGTTTGCAATTTGGATGTGGCAGATTAGAACTTTTGGGCGGTGCAAAAGAACTGCCGGCGCTGCGGGGCCGTGTGTTAAAACATCGGAAAAAAGCGCGCCGCCGTGCGTTTGCCCCCGTGTGGCGGCACGATTGTGCGGATTTATGTGTAATTTTGCACGGTTGAAACTGCGCTTCGGCCACCGGGGCGCAATTTTCGTATATGTGCTGACCATCGAAAAGGCATTGCCCGGACAATCAACAATAAACAACAATACACATGGAAATAATAGATTTCAGCAAGTCAAACTCCATCATCAACAAGTATATGGCTGAGATGCGTGACAAGGACTATCAGAAGAACAGGCTGCTGTTCCGCAACAACATCATGCGCGTGGGCGAACTCATGGCCTATGAGCTGAGCAAGACTTTCGGCTATGTGGAGCGCGAGGTGGAGTCGCCGCTCGGCGTGGCCAAGGTGAACGTTCCTGCCGACCGGCTCGTCATAGGCACGATATTCCGCGCCGGACTGCCTTTCCACCAGGGCTTCCTCAACATCTTCGACCACGCGGGCAACGCCTTCGTGTCGGCTTTCCGCGAGTATGAGGATGAGGCCCGCACCAAGGTGGGCATCCATGTGGAGTATCTCGCCACGCCCGACCTCGACGGCGCCACGCTCGTCATTGCCGACCCGATGCTTGCCACCGGCGGGTCGATGGAGCTGGGCTACAAGGCGTTGCTCACCAAGGGCACGCCCAGCAAGGTGCATGTGGCATGCGTGATGGCCGCTCCCGAGGGCATAGAACACATACGCCGCACGTTTCCGGAGGACACCACGGTATGGTGTGCTGCGGTAGACCCGGGGCTCAACGAGCACAAGTATATCGTCCCGGGGTTCGGCGATGCCGGCGACCTCTGCTACGGCGGCAAGATATAGCGGCGCGCCTGTGCCAGCATCGGTGCCGCGCATTGCCCTGAGGCAAGTGGCTGCGCATGCCGGGGCACGCGCAGCGGCAAACGCAAACAAGGCTTCTTTGCACTGCAAGGAAGCCTTTGTTGTGTTGCAAGGAAGCCTTTGTTGCAACCGAAAGAAGCCTTGTTTGGCGTGCAAACAAGGCTTCTTTTCTTTGTGTGTCATAAGTGGCCGCTGCCTGAGCAGTGCTGCGGCGCACGGGGCTATGCCTCGCGCTGGCGCGTGCCCATGCGTGCCTCGACAACGTTCACCACATAGTCGCCGAGCTTCTCGCACTCCGACACGATGTCCATGTACATCGTGCCGATGGCGTAGGTGTACTTGTGGTCGTTCACGTCGTTGATGTTCTGGCTCTTGAGCTGGTTGCGGTAGTTGTTTATCTCGTTCTCGATATTGAACGATCGGTTGGCGTCGTGGTTCTCGCGGCGGCCCTGCAGCAGCACGTTCATCTGGGTGAGCGAGTCGTCGGTGAGCTCGAACATCTGGTGCAGGTGCTCATACTGCTTCTCGGTGAAGTCTTCCTTGCCTGACAATTTGCGGTTGATTGTGCGCGCGATGTTGTAGCACGAGTCGCCGATTGACTCTATCTCGCTTATCTCGCGGAGCATGGCGCGTATCTTGGCCTTGGTGTCGTCGGAGAGGTGCGCGTCGGAAACGTTGTCGAGATAGTTGGCAATCTCTATCTCCATGTTGTCGGATATGCTCTCGTATTTCTCTATTCTGGCAAACAGTTTGGTGAAGGCCGCGTCGTCTTTCACGCCGAGCAGCTCACGCACCATGCCGAACATGCGCTGTATGCGCTCCGCGAAGGCCTGTATCTCCTTCTGTGCCTCAAGCACCGAAAGCTCCGGTGTCTGCATGATGCCCGACGAGATGAAGCGCAGGCGGAAATCCTCTTCCTCGTCAACGCGGCGCGGCTTTATCACGGTGCGCACGAATTTCTCTATCTGCGGCACAAACCATATGAGCAGCATGGTGTTGCACACGTTGAACGAAGTATGGAAGGCGGCGAGCACCACCGACAGTTTCTGCGCGTTGAGGCCGCCCGTTTCGGGGTCGTAGCCCACGAGGTGGCACACCATATTTATAAAGGGATAGAACAGGATGAGCACCCATATCACGCCGGTGACGTTGAACACGAGGTGGGAGAAGGCCGCGCGGCGCGCCTGGGTGTTGGCCGCGAGGGCGGCGAGGTTGGCCGTGAGCGTGGTGCCTATGTTCTCGCCCAACACCAGCGCGATGCCCATGTATATGGGGAGCACGCCGCTCGAGCACAGCACCATGGTGATGGCCATGAGTGCGGCCGACGACTGCAGGATGCAGGTGAGCACCGTTCCGATGAGGAGGAACGTGATTATGGTGAGGTAGCTGTTGGTGTCGAACGAGCCGAAGAAGTGCAGCACCGACTGGTTGTGGCTCAGGTCCATCTCGTTGCCGGTCTGCGAGAGCAGCGCAATGGAGAAGAACATGAAGGCAACGCCGAACAGGAAGTCGCCTATGTAGCGGTGGCGGCGCGTGTAGATGAGCAGAATGGCCACGATGAAGGCCGGGAACACCGCGTCGAGAAGGTTGAACGAGAAGCCGAGCGACATGATCCAGGCCGTGAACGTGGTGCCGATGTTGGCTCCCATGATTACCGATATGGCCTGGGCAAGCGTCAGCAGTCCGGCGTTGACGAACGAGACGGTCATCACCGTCGTCGCCGTTGACGACTGCACTGAGGCGGTTACGAACATACCGGTGAGAAGCCCGGTGAAGCGGTTGGTGGTCATTGCCCCGAGGATGTGCCGCAATTGCGAGCCCGCCATCTTCTGGAGCGCTTCGCTCATCACCTTCATTCCGTAGATGAGAAGGGCCAATGAGCCGACAATCTTAAAAAAAATCCAAATCGACATATTTTTATTTAATTTGTGATGCGCTGTTGCATTTCGTGTCGAAAAAAGGGCGTATCTTTACATCCGCTACTTCCATGACTAATTAGTTAAACATCCTAACGCTGTAACGAGAATGAAACAGATGATACAAATACGCTGCAAAAATAATAAAAAAATTGTAAAAGTGGAAACGGGCAGCACACTTTCTGACATTTTTAAACGCCTGGACATCGACATGCCTTACGGTCCGGTGAGCGCGAAGGTGAACAACAAGGTGGAAGGGCTGCACTTCCGCGTCTATCGCAACAAGGATGTGGAATATCTCGACATGCGCTCGGCGTCGGGCTCGCGCGCCTACACCCGATCGCTTTTCTTCGTGCTCTGCAAGGCGGTGCACGACCTCTATCCCGACGGCGAGGTGGTTATCGACATCCCCGTGAGCAACGGCTACTACTGCGACCTGCGCATAGGGCGCGCCGTCACGGCCAGCGACGTTGACAACCTGCGCTCGCGCATGCAGCAGATAATCGACGCGCGCCTGCCCATACGCCGCCACGAAGCCCCCACGCAGGAGGTGATTGACATGTTCAGGCAAAGCGGCACCCACTCGAAACTGTCGCTCCTGAAGACATCGGGGCAGATGTACACCACCTACTACGACATCGACGGCTTTGCCGAATACTTCTACGGCACGCTGCTCACCAACACTTCGCAGCTCAAGCTCTTCGGGCTGGAGCCCTACTACGACGGCATGCTGCTGCGCATACCCTCGCTCGCCGACCCGTCGCAGCTCGGCAGCCTTATAAAGCAGGACAAGATGTTCGGCATATTCAAGGAGCAGCACCGATGGCAGGAACTGCTCGGCGTGTCTACCGTGGGCACGTTCAACGAAGCCGTGGCCCAGGGGCACGCGTGCGACATCATCAACGTGTCGGAAGCATTGCAGGAAAAGAAGATAGCTCGCATTGCCGACGAGATTGCCGCAAGGCCCAATGTGAAGATGGTGCTCATTGCAGGGCCGTCGTCGAGCGGCAAGACCACCACCTGCAAGCGGCTCTCCATACAGCTTCTGTGCAACGGCATCAGACCGGTGCCGGTGTCGCTCGACGACTATTTCGTCGACCGCGAGCAGACTCCGCGCGATGCCGACGGCGAATACGACTACGAGTCGCTCTACGCGCTCAACCTCGAACTGCTCAACCTCCAGCTCAACCAGCTTTTTGCCGGCGAGGAGGTGGAACTGCCCAAATACAATTTCCAGACGGGAAAGAGCGAGCCCAGCGGCACGCGCCTGCGCCTCGCGCCCAACGACGTGCTGGTGATGGAGGGCATACACGCGCTCAACCCCGAGCTCACGGCAAAGATTCCCGAGAATCAGAAATACCGCGTGTATGCCTCGGCACTCACCACCATTCTGCTCGACAAGCACAACTACATCCCCACCACCGACAACCGTCTGCTGCGCCGCATCATACGCGACTACAAATACCGCGGTTGTTCGGCTGCCGACACCATTCGCCGGTGGCCCTCGGTGCGCAAGGGCGAGAACAAATGGATATTCCCCTACCAGGAAAACGCCGACGCGATGTTCAACACCGCGATGATTTACGAGTTTGCAGTGATAAAGGCCCAGGCCGTGCCGCTGCTCGAACAGGTGCCCGAAAACTGCGACGAATATGCCGAAGCCTACCGTCTGCGCAAGTTCCTGAAATATTTCACCACGCTCGACTACGACAAACTTCCGCCCACGTCGCTGCTGCGCGAGTTTCTCGGCGGAAGCTCGTTCAAGTATTGAGAAAAGACAATGGAAAACAACGAAAAGCAAAACAACCGCAACTGCATTCTGCCCTCCGGCGCAGCCACGGCTGAAGTCTGCGGCACGCCAGGCGGGAATGCACCGCACCAACCTTCGGAAATGGACAAAGAAAATGAATTGTTGAGAAAGACCGACGAGATGTACATGCGCCGCTGCCTGCAGCTTGCCGCCAACGGCATGCGCCGCGCCAAGCCCAACCCCATGGTGGGGGCGGTGATAGTGGCGCGCGGACGGATAATAGGCGAGGGCTACCATGTGCGCTGCGGCGAGGGACATGCCGAGGTGAACGCCTTTGCCTCGGTGAAGGAGTGCGACGCGCCGCTGCTCGGCGAGGCCACCGTATATGTGAGCCTTGAGCCTTGCTCGCACTACGGCAAGACTCCGCCCTGCGCCGACCTTATAGTGAGCAAGGGCGTGCGCCGCGTGGTGGTGGGCTGCATCGACCCCTTTGCCAAGGTGCAGGGGCGCGGCATCAGGAAACTGCGCGATGCAGGAATAGAGGTGACGGTGGGCGTGCTGGAGGCCGAGTGCCGCGGACTCAACCGCCGTTTCATAACGTGCAACGAGCGGCACAGGCCCTATGTCATTCTGAAATGGGCGCAGACCGCCGACGGGTTTCTCGACGACCATGGCCGCGCCACGGCCATATCCGCCCCGTTCACGAAGATGCTCGTGCACAAGTTGCGATCAGAATGCGATGCCATTGCGGTGGGTCGCACCACCGACGAGCGCGAGCATCCGCGTCTCGACGTGCGCCACTGGACGGGCGACGCTCCACGGCGCATAGTGATTGACAGTAGCCGTCCGGCGTTTGAAGGGCTCGACTTCATGCGCCCCGTAGTGCCTCAGCTGCTCAGCTGGCTGCACGGCGAGGGCTGCCAGTCGCTCCTGGTGGAGGGTGGGGCGGCAACTCTCGCCTCGTTCATCAGTTCTGGCGAATGGGACGAAGTGCGCGTCGAGGAATCGTGCGCCACTGTCGGCGACGGCACGCGGGCACCGCAGTTGCCCGGCGGCGTGCGCGTGGCGTGGCGCAAGGTGTATGACGGCAACGTCGTCACGCTCTACCGCCGAGCCTGACGAAAGAAAGTTGCAAAAGGAAATAAACCGAAAAGGGGCTTGGACAACAGTTGGTTGTCCAAGCCCCAGTGTTTTTGTTTCTTGCGTAACTGCGGATGCATGGGTGCCGCGAGCGGGACTCGAACCCGCACGGCCATTTCTGGCCAAGGGATTTTAAGTCCCTCGTGTCTACCAATTCCACCATTGCGGCAGCCTTGTCGCGCTTTGGAGCGGCAAACGGGACTCGGACCCGCGACCTCAACCTTGGCAAGGTTGCGCTCTACCAACTGAGCTATTGCCGCA
>CAVDCP010000001.1:0-378015 GCA_963607545.1 bacterium | reverse complement strand
CTCCAGAACCAAGTCTGTTTGATTGGAGGGGGCTTACTTTTTGAAAAGGCAAGCCTGAAGTCCAGTTTTACAGGGCTTCGGGCCGGATAATTATGCTCTTTTGAGTTTTACCGGACAGCAATAATAAAAAAAGAACGACGGCATGTGACTCTGTATGATTGTCACATGCCGTCGTTTCATATTGCGCAATGCCGCAAATCACAAGGCCGATTGTGCCGTAGCCGTAAGTCTTGCGGCTGGGCGTTGCGTCTATTTCCGCGCTGGCGGCACTTGGCCGAAGCACGCTTCCATAATCTTTTCAGTAGCCCCGGTGTGGGCTTTCACCACATTGCCGGCGGCTTTTCCGTGCTCGGCCACGAACTGCGGGTCGGAGTCCATGCGGTCGATAATTGCCGCGAAGTCGGCAGCACCGTGTATCTCAAAGCCTCCGCAAGCACCCAGCAGCCACTGGGCTTCCTGGAAATGCTTGTTGTTGGGGCCGAAAATCACGGGCTTGTCCCACACCGCCGCTTCAAGCACATTGTGTATGCCCACGCCGAAACCGCCTCCTATGTAGGTCACGTCGCCGTAGTTGTATACCGACGAGAGCAGTCCGAAGCAGTCGACGATGAGGCAACTCGCCTTTGCGGCAGCCTCTGCCGTGGCCTTGGTGTAGCGCAGTGCCTGGCAGTTGAGCTTCTGCTCAATCTGTGCGAGGTGCTCCCCGCTTATCACATGCGGGGCTATTATGAGTTTCCAGTCGGGGTGGCTGTTGAAATACTCGATGAATATATCCTCGTCGGGAGGCCAGCTTGAGCCTGCCACAAACACCTTGAAGGGGCGTTGCCCGGCATTTTCACCGTTGCCGCCACCGTTGCAGAACGCCTCGACTATGGGCAGATGTTTCGCCGCATCGCGTATCTGAAGCACGCGGTCGAAACGTGTGTCGCCTATCACCGACACCGAGTCTATTCCCAATGTGCCCAGCAGCCGGCGGCTCTCTTCGTTCTGCACGAAGAAATGTGTGACGCATTTCAGCACGCGCGAGTAGGCCCTGCCATACCAGCGGAAGAATATCTGTCCGGGACGGAAGATGCTCGACACGCTGTATACCGGCACGCCACGGTGTCGGAGAATGTGGAAATAGTTGTACCAGAACTCGTATTTTATGAAGAACGCCATTACGGGGTGCACCGTACGCAGGAAGCGCCGCGCATTGCTGATGGTGTCGAGCGGCAGGTAGCACACGGTGTCGGCACCGCCGTAGTCCTTCCTCACTTCGTAGCCGGAGGGCGAGAAGAAAGTGAGCAGAATCTTGTATTCGGGGTGTTCGGCACGCAGCCGCTCGATGAGTGGCCTTCCCTGCTCAAATTCGCCGAGCGACGCGGCATGAAACCACACATATTCTGCCGAGGGGTCAATCTCCTCTTTCAGTTTGTCTATGGCTTCGCGCTCGCCGCGCCACATCTTCCTCACCTTGTCGTTGAAGATGCTTGCCACGGCTACTCCGAGCAGATAAATGTAGATTGCGATGTTGTACACGGTTGCGATGTGTTTTTCCGGTGCGGCGGCCGTGGCCGCCTTCCGTGTATTTGGTTATTTCAGCACTTCGATGGCGCGGCGCAGGCGGCGCAGCGTTTCCTCTTTGCCGAGGAACGCCGATATGTCGAACATTCCCGGACCCTTGCCTATGCCGACAAGCGCGAGGCGGAAAGCGTTCATCACATCGCCCAGCTTGTAGCCCTTGTCTTCCACCCATTTCATCACCACTGGCTCCTGTCCTTCCACCGAGAAATCGTCGATGCCTTCGAGGACGGCGGCAAGTTCGCCCATAACCTGTGCCGAGTCGGGCTTCCAGCGTTTCTTCACCGTCTTTGCATCATATTCCATCGGGGCTATGAAGAAGAACGAGCAGAGCGGCCACAGTTCCTTTACGAAGTTCACGCGGTCTTTCATCATCGACACAACCTTGGTAATGCGCTCCATCGACTCGTCAATGCCGTTGTTGGCCACAATGGGTGCAAAGAGGTCGGCTATTTCTTCGTTGCTCTTACGCAGGATGTATTCGTGGTTGAACCACACGCCCTTTTGGTAGTCGAAACGTGCTCCGGCCTTTGAACATTTGTGTATGTCGAAGAGCTGCACAAGCTCGTCGAGCGAGAAAAGTTCCTGCTCGGTGCCGGGATTCCAGCCGAGAAGCGCGAGGAAATTCACCACGGCCTCGGGGAAATATCCGCTCTCGCGGTAGCCCGACGACACCTCGCCGCTCTTCGGGTCGTGCCATTCCAGCGGGAATACGGGGAATCCCAGTCGGTCGCCGTCGCGTTTCGAGAGCTTGCCCTTGCCTTCGGGCTTGAGCAACAGGGGCAGGTGCGCGAAGGTGGGCATGGTGTCTTCCCATCCGAAGGCACGGTAGAGCAGCACATGCAACGGTGCGCTCGGCAGCCATTCCTCGCCGCGTATCACATGGGTTATCTCCATGAGATGGTCGTCAACGATGTTGGCCAGATGATAGGTGGGCAGTTCGTCGGCGCTCTTGTAGAGCACCTTGTCGTCGAGAATGTCGCTCTTTATCACCACGTCGCCGCGAATCATGTCGTTGACGTGCACTTCCAGCCCCGGCTCCACCTTGAATCTCACCACATACTGCTGCCCGTCGGCAATGCGCTTGTCAACGTCTTCCTTGGTGAGCGTGAGCGAGTTGGTCATCTGCTGGCGCGTGTGCGCGTCGTATTGGAAATTCTGTATTTCGGCGCGCTTGGCGTCAAGCTCCTCGGGAGTGTCGAAGGCTATGTAGGCTTTGTCCTCTGCGAGCAGCTGGTCTACATACTGCCTGTATATAGAGCGGCGCTCGCTCTGGCGGTAAGGCCCGTGGTTTCCGCCGAACGACACGCCCTCGTCAAACTTTATGCCGAGCCATTTGAACGATTCTATGATGTAGTCTTCAGCCCCAGGCACGAAACGGTGGGAGTCGGTATCCTCGATGCGGAACACGAGGTCGCCGCCGTGCTGGCAGGCGAAAAGGTAGTTGTACAATGCCGTGCGCACACCGCCGATGTGCAAAGCCCCCGTGGGGCTTGGTGCGAAACGCACTCTGACTTTTCTTTCTGACATAGTATGTGTTGTTGTCTTTTGGTGTGTTGCCCTGCGCAGAAGCGTTTGTTCGCGGCAAAATCGGCCGCGCACGCCAAACTGCCCGCACCCTCGCCTTGGCGGCTGGAGCGCGTGGCTGGCAGGACTGTGTGTCTTTATATTTTTTTGCAAAAATAATATATTTTTCCCGATATTGGTGTTTTTTTTTGTATTTTCGCAGTTGCAAGGATAAATAAGAGCCGTTATGAACATATTGAAAAGGGGGAAGGCGCATAACTGGCGCGACACACTTGGCAGGGTGGCCCACGTCCTGATAAGTGTCATCATTATCGTTTGGGCAATGCCTCGCAGCGAAAGCCAGCGTTTCCGCTACGACATTGGCAAGCCGTGGATGTATGGCTCGTTTATCGCGAGCTTCGACTTTCCCATATACAAGACCGACGAGGCTATAAAGGCACAGGAAGACTCGCTCATGCGCGGCTTTCAGCCTTACTACAACTACGACCACTCTGTGGAGAAAGAGCAGATGGCCAAGTTCCGGCGCGACTTTGCCGACGGCATACCCGGCGTTCCCCACGCCTACACAGGCATCATTGCCCAGCGGCTGCACGCGCTTTACCAGTCGGGCATAATGGACACTCCCGAATACAACGAGAATTTCCGCGACTCCACGTCGATGCTCCGCGTGGTGAAGGGCAACAACGCGCAGAGCGTGCCCGACGACAGCGTTTACTCCACGCTGTCGGCCTATGAACAGCTGTTCGCCGACGAACATGTGGCCGAGCAGCGCCCCATGCTGCAGCGGTGCAACCTGAACAACTACATCGAGCCAAATCTCGTCTACGACAAGGAGCGCAGCGAAACCGAGCGCAACGACCTGCTCAGCAGCATTCCCCCGGCCAGCGGCATGGTGATGAGCGGCCAGAAAGTGATTGACCGGGGCGATATCGTCGACGAATACACCTACCGCGTGCTCAACTCTTTCGAGCGCGAGATAAAGCGGCGCAGTGCCGATTCGGGCGAAATCACCAACACGCTCGTGGGGCAAGTGCTGTTTGTCGCGCTCATGGTGGTGCTTTTCACCATATATCTCGCCCTCTTCCGCCGCGACTATTTCGGCAAGTTGCGCAACGTGGCCATGCTCTATGCCCTGATAACTCTGTTCCCCGTGGTGGTGTCGTTGTTCATGCGCCACAACTTCATGAGCGTCTACATCATCCCGTTTGCCATGGTTCCCATATTCACGCGCGTGTTTCTCGACTCGCGCACGGCCTTTGTCACGCATGTCACCATGGTGCTGATATGTGCCGCAGTGGTGCGCTACCAGTATGAGTTCATCATCATCCAGCTCGTGGCGGGCCTTGTGGCAATCTATTCGCTGCGCGAGCTTCTGCGCCGTGCCCAGGTGTTCCGCACGGCCATATTGGTGTCGTGCAGCAGCGCGGTGGTTTACTTTGCCATGCAGATGATGCTTGACACCGACTTCATGAAAATCGACCGCGACATGTATTACCATTTTGCAGTCAACGGCGTGCTGGTTCTCCTTTCCTATCCGCTGATGTATCTTATCGAGAAGATGTTCGGCTTCGTGTCGAACGTTACGCTCTTTGAACTTTCAAACACCAACCGCGGCCTTCTGCGCGACCTCAGCGAGATAGCCCCCGGCACGTTCCAGCATTCGATAACGGTGGGCAACCTTGCCGCCGAGATAGCCAACAAGATAGGGGCCAACAGTTTGCTCGTGCGCACGGGCGCACTTTACCACGACATAGGCAAGATGTCTAACCCCGTGTTCTTCACCGAGAACCAGGCCGGGGTGAACCCCCACGATGGTCTGTCCTACAAGCAGAGCGCGCGCATAGTGATAGGGCATGTGGCCGAGGGCGTGAAACTTGCCGAACGCGAAAACCTGCCGTCAATCATACGCGACTTCATCGTCACCCACCACGGGACGGGCATGACGAAGTTCTTCTATGTGAAATACAAGAACGAGCGCCCCGACACCGACGTTGACAAAACGCCTTTCTGCTACCCAGGGCCCAACCCGTTCACGCGCGAACAGGCTCTGCTGATGATGGCCGACGGCGTGGAGGCGGCTTCGCGCTCGTTGTCGGAATATACCGAGGAAAGCATAAGCTCGCTCGTGAACAGGATTATCGACAGCGATGTGGCCGACGGATTCTTCAAGGAATGTCCCATTACGTTCCGCGACATAGCGCAGGCAAAGCAGGTGCTTATCGAACGTCTGAAGGCCATCTACCACACCCGCATTTCCTATCCCGAACTCAAAGGTGTGCCAAAGGCGTGAACATGTCTTGGCGCGCAGTTTTTGCCTGTGGTGCAAACAAGGCTTCTTTGCATCACAGGCAAGGCTTCTTTGCAATGCGAACAAGGCTTCTTCGCAATGCAAACAAGGCTTCTTTTTGAACGGAAGAAACCGTCGTTGAGATGACAATGCAAAAGGTATTGGATGTCAATCGGTTGTTTCGTGCGTGCATGCAACGGCATGGCCGCTGCGCAAGTGGCGGATTATGCAGAGAAGCAGAAAGGCAAGTCACACCTTATTATATATAGAAGAGCATGCTCTGAACACTGCGGCAAATGTCGGCGCGGCTTTTCGGTGGTCTCCGCAGGGCATGGAAGCACTGCCGAAAACGTGAAAACTGCGTTGGATCGGCACACGGATTGAACGGCATGAACAAGTCCCCGTTTTTTGCACAAATGCTACTGTTTGCGCAAAAAACGGGGACTTGTTTGTTAATGGATATTAATATTATTGGGTGGTTTACCGACAAACAGAACAATTTAGGTATCTTTGCAACCAATTTTAGAAAAATTTATTTAGATGAACAAGTTAAAGACCGTTTGTCTGGCAGCAGCGATTGCGTCGGGCAACACATTGTTTGCAGGAGGACTACTCACAAACACAAACCAGAATGTAGCGTTCAACCGTATGATGAGCCGTGAGGCTTCCATTGGAATCGACGGCGTTTACTACAATCCGGCAGGTGTGGTGTTTATGGGTGAAGGGCATCATCTTTCGCTCAACTGGCAGCTCGCCTACCAGACACGCACCATAAACAACGACTACAAGTTGTTTACCAACAATGTTGACAACCCCACAACCCCGCGCGATTTCAAGGGAAAGGCGTTTGCGCCGGTAATCCCCTCGTTCCAATATGCCTACAACAAGGGACGCTGGTCGTTCCAGGGCAACTTCGCACTTACTGGTGGCGGCGGCAAATGCACGTTCGACAACGGCCTCGGTTCGTTTGAGAAAATCGTTGCAGAAACAGCCTTCGCCGCTTGCGGATTGGCCAGTACGGTAGACAATGCAATGGGAATGCCCGGTGTTAAGATGTTCAGTTCCGACCAGGCATTCGGCACAGACGGCAAATACAGCTTCAAGAGCTATATGCACGGTCGCCAATACTACTACGGTTTGTCTTTGGGAGCAGCCTACAAGGTGAGCGACAATTTCAGTGCATATGTCGGTGTGCGTGGCGTTTATGCCTCGTGCAACTACTACGGCTATGTGCAGGACATAAAAGTGGGGGCGATGCCGCTCTACCAAGTGCTCGACCCCACGCGTGAGAATGCGGCCAACATTGAGCTGAGCTGCGACCAAAGCGGCATAGGATTCACTCCGATGATTGGCGTTGACTTCAAGACCGGACGCTGGAATTTCTCGGCAAAATATGAGTTCAAGACCCGTCTGCGCCTGAAAAACAAGTCGGTAAACCAGGTGCCCAGCATAGGAAACCTTGAAGGCAACCTCAGCACCTCAATGACTACCCAGCTCGTTAATAAGGTGGGGCTGTCGCAAACAATGGCACAGGCCATTGCCGAAAAAACATTGGACGACCCGACAGTCGGTGCCACTATGCTGGGATTGAAGACCCAGTTTGACACCAAACTCGAAGAAGCCATTGGCGAGTATGAGGACGGCAAGAAAATAGACGGCGACATTCCGGCCTACCTGACGCTTGGTGCAGGTTACAGTCCGGTGAATGCAGTGCGCATCAACGTGGGTTTCCACTGGTTTGACGACAAGAACGCCGCTTCATACAACAACCGCAACAAGTCGCTGAAGCATGGCACGCTGGAATACAACGCCGGAGTGGAGGTGGATGTCTGCAAAAAGCTGACCCTCAGCACCGGATGGCAGAGCACCAACTATGGACTCAGCGACGAGTATATGGACGACAAGTCGTTTGTTACAAGCTCCAACTCTGCGGCAGTGGGCGGCGTGTACCGCATCAACAGGAAGATGAACCTTTCGGTGGCCTACTTCCACACGTTCTATTCCCACAAGAAGACCGAGGAGAATGTAAGCCTCGGTGCGGCCAGCGCAACCTATAAGTCCGACTACACACGCAACAACAACGTGTTTGCAGTGGGCCTTGACATAAATTTCTGAAAGACACCAATCACGGGGCACCGCCGCGCAGAGATTGCGTCACGGTGGCCAAACCGACAATTAACCACATAATGTCATAAGCGAAAGTGCAGTCACCGCAGCGGCGGTACACGGATTGATAACGCGCCGGGCACGGCCTGTCCACGACACCAAATGGACGGAGGCAGTGCAGCGGCGCGTTTTGTTTTTAGGGGCATCGGGTAGGGGCGGCGGCATTTTTTTCGCTCGGCTCCACAATAAAATGCGCGCCCGTGCGTTATAGAAAATGTGTTTAAACGCAGAAAACCAATACTCGTGTCGGTGCTTGCACTCTTTTCAATGGGAGCGCAGGCACAGTATGACGTGTCGTTCAGCCATTATTTCGACATGGAACCGTCGTTCAATGCCGCTTCGGTGGGCAAGCAGTCGAAGATAAACGTGGCTGTGGACTACGCCATGGATATGGCCGGATTCAAGCACAACCCGCAGACAATGTATGCCGGGGGCGACATGCCGCTCTATTTCATGAAAACCTACCACGGCGTGGGCGTGCAGTTCATGAACGACAAGCTCGGCCTCTTCACCCACCAGCGGCTCATGCTGCAGTATGCGCTGAAGCTGAAGCTGTTCAAGGGAACGCTCAGTGCCGGAGTGACGGCAGGTCTTCTGAGCGAAACGTTCGACGGCACAAAGGTGGACGTGGAGGACTCCAGCGACCCTGCACTCACCTCGTCGAAGCTCGACGGCAACGGGCTCGACCTCGGCGTGGGCCTTTACTACACCCACGGACAGTGGTATGTCGGAGTGTCGGCGCAGCACCTCAACTCGCCCACGATACACCTCGGCGAGCGCAACGAGCTTAACATCGACCCCACATATTATTTGACAGGCGGATACAATATTCGGCTCAGAAATCCGTTTCTTACAATAAAACCGTCGTTTCTCGTGCGCACCGACGGCGTGGCCTACCGTGGCGACATCACGGGCAGGCTCGTCTACACCAACGAGAAAAAGATGATGTATGCCGGACTGAGCTACAGCCCCACCAATTCGGTGACGTTCCTGATTGGCGGCAACGTGCACGGCGTGAAACTGGGATACAGCTATGAGATGTACACCTCGGCCATAAACCCCGGAAACGGCAGCCACGAACTGTTCGTGGGCTACCAAATCGACATCAACCTCACCAAGAAAGGGCGCAACCTGCACAAGAGCGTGCGCATACTCTGACGGCTTAGGCGCGGCAACGGTATGCCGCCTTCGCAATGGAAACAAAACAGAAATCACATACAGGCAACAAATGATTAATATGAGAAAAGCTATCATGGCACTTTGCATGACGGCACTGTCGCTGTCCCTCGCGGGATGCTTCGGCGGCAAGGCCGCCTCGTCGTCGGGCCGCGGCGGCGAGGTGGTGGGCGTGAGCGGACGCCCGTTCACAGAGCCTACTCCCTATGGCATGCAGCGCATAAACCGGGGATTCCTGCACATGGGCATCGACAAACAGGACAGTCTGTGGGGAAAGCAGACTCCCGTGAAGGACATATCGGTTGACGGATTCTGGATGGACGAGACCGAAGTGACCAACTCCGAATACAAGCAGTTTGTGGCGTGGGTGCGCGACAGCATCATACGCACACGCCTTGCCGACCCTTCCTACGGCGGCGACGAGAGCTACATGATTACCGAGGACAAGAACGGCGACCCCGTGACACCGCACCTCAACTGGAAAAAGGCACTGCCGCGCAAACCGAGCGAGGACGAGCTGCGGGCCATTGAGAGCGTCTACACGCGCAACCCCATAACCGGCGAGAAGATGATTGACTACCGCCAGCTCAACTACCGCTATGAGGTTTACGACTACACCGCCGCTGCCCTGCGCCGCAACCGCATCAATCCCGAGGAGCGCAACCTCAACACCGACATCACGGTAGACCCCGACGAAGTGGTGATGATATCGAAAGACACGGCCTACATCGACGACGAAGGACGCATAGTGAGGCAGACAATCAACAGGCCGTTGAGCGGCCCGTGGGACTTTCTCAACACATATATAGTAAATGTATATCCCGACACGACGTGTTGGGTGAACGATTTCCAGAACGCCGAGAACGAAACCTACCTGCGCAACTATTTCTCCAACCCCGCCTACAACGACTATCCCGTGGTGGGAGTGACGTGGGAACAGGCCAACGCATTCTGTGCATGGCGCACCGACTACCTGCTCAAAGGGCTCGGGCCGGAGGCGCGCTTCGTGCAACGCTACCGTCTGCCCACCGAAGCCGAGTGGGAATATGCCGCCCGAGGCAAGGCCGGCAACGAATTCCCGTGGGAAAACAACGACGTGAAGAACGGCGACGGATGCTTCTATGCCAACTTCAAGCCCGACAAAGGCAACTACACCAAGGACGGAAACCTCATAACCAGCCGCGTGGGCATATACTCGTCGAACACTAACGGACTGTATGACATGGCCGGAAACGTGGCAGAATGGACAAGCACGGTTTACACCGAAGCCGGCGTGGATGCCATGAACGACCTCAACCCGCAGCTGCAGTACAACGCGGCAAAGGAAGACCCCTACCGCCTGAAGAAGAAAAGCGTGCGCGGAGGGTCGTGGAAAGACCCCGAGTCGTATATCCGTTCGGCATGGCGCACATGGGAATACCAGAACCAGCCCCGCTGCTACATAGGATTCCGCTGCGTGCGCAGCCTTGCAAGTACAACAAGTGCAAAACAGAAAAAAGGTAAGAAAAAATGACAGAATACAGCAAATACAACATCGTCTACCGCTTGCAGAAGTGGATGGACAGCGTGCCCGGACAGACATTCCTCAACTATGCTTACAGCTGGGGAGCGTCGGTCGTGATTCTCGGAACACTGTTCAAGCTCACGCACCTGCCCGGTGCCAACATAATGTTGTTCGCCGGAATGGGCACCGAGGTGTTCGTGTTCTTCCTTTCGGCATTCGACCGCCCGTTCGACAAGACACAAATCGGCAAGGATCTGCCCACGCATCTTGAAGACGAGGATGAAGAAGAAATCGCAGCAGAGGCTTCTGCCGACGGCGCACAGGGTGGCGTGCAAGGCGCAGCGCAGCCCGTCTTTGCCGGAAATGCTGGCGGCGGCACTATAATAATAGGTGCAGCAGGAAACCAGACCGTGCCGCAGGGCGATGCCCAGGACGGCAACCCGGAGCCCGGCGAAGCCTCCGGCGTGGCAACGGCAGCGTTCGGCGGAGTGCCGGGCGGCACTTGGGTGGCAGGCCAACAACAGAGTGCTCCGGAGTTGGCCGAGGCCCAGAACGAATATGTGGAAGAACTCAAGAAACTCACCGAAACGCTTCAGAAAGTGTCGGAACAGAGCGTGCGTCTCACGCGCGACAGCGAGGAAATGGAAAACCTCAACCGCACTCTCACCGGAATATGCAAGGTCTACGAGATGCAGCTTAAGGGCGCGAGCCAGCAGATTGGCACAATCGACCAGATAAACGAGCAGAGCCGCAAGATGGCCGCACAGATAGAACAGCTCAACAGCATATATGCCCGCATGATCGAGGCCATGACCGTCAACATGAACCTGAAGGTGAAAGAGTAAGGAAAAACAGCAAAACACACAACAAAAGACACATAATGGCAATAAAGAAACGACCGGTCTCTCCGCGCCAGAAGATGATTAACCTCATGTATGTCGTCCTCATGGCAATGCTCGCGTTGAACATCTCCACCGAGGTGCTCAACGGTTTCTCCATTGTCGAGGAGAGCCTTAACCGTACGACAGCCAACTCCTCGAAGGAAAACGAGGTGTTGTATGGCGACTTTGCCAACCAGATGAAGGCCAATCCGCAGAAAGTGCGCGAATGGTTTGAGAAGGCAACGGCAGTGAAGCGCATGAGCGACTCGCTGTACAACTACGCCCAGTCGCTCAAGGAGGCAATCGTGCGCGAGGCCGACGGCAAGGATGCCGATGTGCGCAACATAAAAAACAAGGACAACCTTGAGGCTGCAAGCCATGTGATGCTCGCTCCCGGCACGGGGCAGGGCCGCCGTCTGCGCGAGGCAATAAACTCGTTCCGCGGGCGCATACTCGGCATGGTGGCCGACAAGCACCAGCGTGAAATAATAGCTAGCAACCTCACTACCGACATCCCGAAGAACGCCCACGCAATGGGAAAGAACTGGCAGGAATACATGTTCGAGGACATGCCCGTGGCCGGAGCGGTGACGCTTCTGTCAAAACTGCAGAGCGATGTGCGCTATGCCGAGGGCGAGGTGCTGCACACACTTGTGTCGAACATCGACCTGAAGGACATCCGTGTCAACAAACTGAGCGCGTTTGTCATTCCCGAGTCGAAGACGGTGATAAGCGGCGACCAGTTCTCCGCACAGATAGTAATGGCTGCCGTTGACACCACCAAGCAGCCCGAGATTTATGTCGGAGGCCGTCTCATCAGCGGCAACACCTACCGTTTCACCGCAGGTGCGGTGGGCGAGCACTCGTTCGGAGGCTACATCACGATGCGCAACGGCAACGGCGATGTCATACGCCGTGAGTTCACGCAGAAATATACGGTCGTGGGGCCGAGTGCAACAGTGTCTGCCGACCTTATGAACGTGCTCTATGCCGGTTACGACAACCCGATAAGCGTGAGCATTCCGGGCGTTCCTCTCAACAACGTGTCGGCCTCGATGACGGGCGGAGGCTTCCGCTCGATAGGCATGGGACGCTACATTGCCCGTCCGTCGGCCGTGGGTCAGGACGTGACAATCAATGTCGCTGCCAACCAGGATGGCCGTTCGCGCCAAATGGGCAAGTTCACGTTCCATGTGCGCAAACTGCCCGACCCGGCGGCATATATACAAATCGGCACCGACCGTTTCCGTGAGGGCGGACTTGCCAAGGCTTCGCTCATGAATGCACCGGGCATAAAGGCTGCCATCGACGACGGCATTCTCGACATCCAGTTCAAGGTGACAGGTTTCGAAACGGTGTTCTTCGACAATATGGGCAACGCTGTCCCCATGGCCTCCAACGGCGCATCGTTCTCAGAAAGGCAGCGCGAGACATTCAGAAAACTGTCGCGCAACAAACGCTTCTACATCTCGCGCGTCACTGCGGTGGGCCCCGACGGCATAACGCGCAAGTTGCCCGGCTCAATGGAGGTGATTGTGAAGTGACGCGTGCCGCATGGCACTTTAAGAATAAGAAAATACACATAAGCAGGAAAAAATGAAACGAATACTGTTCATATTACTCATGGCGTGTCTCGCCGAGACCCTTTCAGCACAGCCAGCGGCGCGTCGCCGCGAGCAGCAGCAAGCTGCCGCCTCCAAGGATGCAAGTCTCAGCGTGCGTGCACAGATTTCTTTCCCGACACAGGCCAAGATGCCCGAAGACGTGGTGTGGCGGCGTGACATCTACCGCGAGATAAACCTTCTCGACGACCCCAATGCCGGACTTTACTACCCGGTGGAGCCTGTCGGCTCGCAGATGAACCTCTTCACCTACATCTTCAAGCTCGTGATGCGCCGTGCAGTTACGGCTTATGAATACAGGCTCGACGGCAACGAGGTGTTCAGCGATGCCTCGAAGGTAAACCTGAAGACCATTCTCGACAATTACCACATATTCTATGAGCGCACCGACCGGGGCATACGCATCGACGACAGCGACATACCCTCGCGCGAGGTGACGGCTTACTACATCAAGGAGAGTGCCTACTACGACCAGGGCACGTCTACGTTCCACCGCAAGGTGATTGCCCTCTGCCCGATATTGAAGCGTGACGACGATTTCGGCGACGGCGGAACGAGCTATCCGTTGTTCTGGATAAAGTATGACGACCTTGCCCCTTACCTCTCGAAGCAGACCATCATGACGAGCAATCTCAACAATGCCGCCACGATGAGTGTTGACGACTATTTCGCAAAGAACATGTACAAGGGCAAGATTTACAAGACCACCAACATGCTCGGAAAGACTCTCGCGCAGTATTGCCCCACCGACTCGGCCATGAAAAAGGAGCAGAACCGCATCGAGGCAGAGCTTCTTGCCTTCGAGAACCATGTGTGGGGCGAGGGCGAACGCAAGGATTCCACCGACAGTGTGGCCATTGCCGACAAGTCGTCGAAGAAGGTGAAGAAAGCCAAGAACCGCCGCGTGTCGGGCACATCGTCGTCATCGGCCAAGGTGAAGAAAGCCTCCCGCAGCAGCGGCGGCTCGTCGTCGGGCTCCTCTTCGGCACGCGTCACGGTGCGCCGCCAGCGCCATTGATGCCCGGCGTGCCTATTCCCTGACTGCAAACAAAGCATTGAAGCAACAACACTATTTAATAAAAAGATTATGAAAAAGATTTTCGCAGCGGCACTTGTGGCTATCGCCATGATGTGTGCCACCACCGCCCAGGCCAAGGTTCTGTTCGGACTGAAAGGCGGACTCAACGTGACAAGCATGAGCTTCAGCAAGGAAGTACTCGATGCGACCAACCGTGCCGGATTCTTCATCGGCCCCACCGTTAAGTTCTCCCTGCCCGTCGTGGGCTTGGGCATCGACGCTTCGGCTCTTTACGACCAGCGCGAGGCAAAGGTGAAGGTTAACGAATTGGAGAGCAACTCCATAAAGCAGCAGGCCATCAACATCCCCGTCAACCTGCGCTACGACATTGGTTTGGGCAGCATGGCAAGCGTTTATTTCTTCGCCGGTCCGCAGTTCGGCTTCAACGTGGGCGACAAAAACCAGAGCATATACGAAAATGTGGCCAACTGGAAGCTCAAGTCGTCGAACTTCAGCGTCAACCTCGGTCTCGGTGTCATGGCTCTCAACCACCTGCAGGTGTCGGCCAACTACAACATCGCGTGCGGAAAGACGGGCGACGTGAACCTCTCCGGCGTGGCTGGCGACGTGTTGAAAGACCTCACCTCGTCTGACGGACGCGCCAATGCATGGCAGATTGCCGTGGCTTATTATTTCTGAAAATCATTGACAAAGGGCTTTCCCTACGGACGGCCACACACACTGCCGACGCAAGCAGCATGTCGCGGTGTGTGTGGCTGATGCCGGGAGAGCCCTTTCCTTTTTTTACCTACTTTTACAACTGCATCATATCGGGCCATGCGCTATGTCGATGTCATATTGCCGCTCCCACTCGAAGGACTGTTCACCTATGCCGTAGGCGACCCGCTCGTGCCTAAGGTGAGCCTTGGCGTGCGTGTGATCGTGCCGCTTGGCAAGACAAAGACCTATACGGCCATTGCCGTGCGCATGCACGACGACAAACCCGATTTCGAGGTGAAGGAGATACTGTCGGTAATCGACTCCACTCCTGTGCTGCTCGAACGCCAGTACCGTCTGTGGCAATGGATTGCCGACTACTACATGTCGGCCATAGGCGATGTCTACAAGGCGGCTCTCCCGGCCGGCTTGAAGGGCGAAGACGGTTATCGCCCCAAGACCGTGCGCTATGTGGCGTTGCCCGAGAAAATGCGCGACGAGCACAACATACAGCTTGCGCTGAGCCTTCTGCGCCGCGCAACCATGCAGCACAAGGTTTTTACTACCTATCTGTCGTTGTCGCATTGGGACACCATTGTCGGCGGAAGTCCGCTCGTGCCGGTGGCCGAGGTGGCTTTCGACGAGCTGCAGAACGCCGCCAATGCCAACGTGGCGGTGCTGCGTGCGCTTGTGACAAGGCAGTTTCTCACGGTGTATGAGCGCGAGGTGGGGCGGCTCAACACCTCAGGCGAGGCTCATCCCGAACGCATGCAGCCGCTCAGCGAAGCCCAGCAGCAGGCTTACGAAGGCATATTGGAGAGCTTCGGCAGCAAGACGGTGACACTGCTGCACGGAGTCACGTCGAGCGGAAAGACCGAAATCTACATACATCTCATAGCCAAAGCCTTGGACGAAGGCAAACAGGTGCTCTATCTGTTGCCCGAAATAGCCCTCACCGTGCAGATGACGAAGCGTCTGAAGCGCGTCTTCGGCGACCGGCTCGGCATCTACCACTCGAAATACAGCGATGCCGAACGCGTGGAGATATGGAACCGCCAACTTTCCGGGCAGCCTTACGACGTGATACTCGGTGCACGCTCGGCTGTGTTTCTGCCGTTCCATCGGCTCGGTCTTGTGATTGTCGACGAGGAACACGAGACTTCTTTCAAGCAGCAAGACCCGGCTCCGCGCTACCATGCGCGCTCGGCGGCCATAATGCTTGCCCGCATGTATGACGGCGCGCGCGTGCTTCTCGGCACGGCCACCCCCTCCATGGAGAGCTACCACAATGCCCTCACGGGCAAGTATGGGCTTGTGACGCTCGCCACGCGTTACAGCGGCGTGGCATTGCCCGAGATAAAGGTGGTTGACATAGCCGACCTTCAGCGGCGCAAAATGATGAACGGCCCGTTTTCGCCCGACCTTCTCGCGGCCATACGCACCGCGCTTGAAGGGGGCAAACAGGCAATCTTGTTCCAGAACCGCCGTGGCTTTGCGCCTATGATAGAGTGCAAGGCGTGCGGTTGGGTGCCGCGTTGCCAGCACTGCGACGTGAGCCTCACCTATCACCGCAGCATGAACATGCTCACCTGCCATTACTGCGGGCGAGCCTACAAGGTGCCCACGGCGTGCCCTTGCTGCGAAGACACCCGACTCGTGGGGCGCGGCTACGGCACGGAGAAGATTGAAGACCGCATAGCGGCAGTGTTTCCCGAAGCCCGCGTGGCGCGCATGGATCTCGACACCACGCGCTCGCGCAATGCCTACGACCGCATAATCTCCGACTTTGCAATGGGGCGCACCGACATACTCATAGGCACGCAGATGATAAGCAAAGGTCTTGATTTCGACAATGTGGGCGTGGTGGGCATTCTCAATGCCGACAGCATGTTCAACTATCCCGACTTCCGGGCCTACGAGCACGCTTTCATGATGATGGCGCAAGTGAGCGGACGCGCCGGACGGAGGGGCGATCGCGGTCTTGTGGTGCTGCAGACAAAAAGCCCCGACCTGCCCGTCGTGCGGCAGGTGGTGGCCAACGATTTCGCGGCGTTCAGCCGCGACCTGCTTGAGGAGCGGCGCACGTTTCACTATCCGCCGTTCTATCACCTAGTGTATGTGTATGTGCGGCACCGCGACGATCGCGTTGCCGACTCTGCCGCCATAGATCTTGCAAACCGACTGAGGCAGTATTTCGGCGAGCGTGTGCTCGGGCCGGACAAACCGGCGGTGGCGCGTGTGAATGCGCAGTGCATTCGCAAGATAGTGGTGAAGCTCGAAAACGGCATCAACCTGCAGCAGGTGCGTGCCTGCATGAGGCAGGCGCGTGCCGAGGTGGTGAAGACACGGGGCTACGGCGCGCTCACCGTGTATTTCGACGTTGACCCCGGTTGAACCGCCAGAGGGCAGACCTCGTGATGCGGAAAAGCCCGTTTCCTGCAAAACCGGTTCTTGAATACCCATACGAAAAAGCCTTGGATGCACGCTGCGCCGATTGCGCTTGTGCATCCAAGGCTTTGTGTTTGCGGCGTGTTGCAGCCGGTGTGCGTGCGTGGCGCGTGCGCTGCACGGGCGTGCGGCAGACGCGCTTCGCGTGTGCAGCGTCAGTTGTGCACGAGCGTTCCTATCGGTTCGCCGTCCATGACACGCTTCAGGTTGCCCACGATGTCCATGTTGAACACATATATGGGCAGGTTGTTTTCCTTGCACATGGTGGTTGCCGTGAGGTCCATCACCTTCAGTCCGCGTGTGTAGATTTCGTCGTAGGTTATGTCGCTGAACTTTGTTGCCGTGGGGTCTTTCTCCGGGTCGGCGGTGTAGATGCCGTCAACGCGTGTGCCCTTGAGCATCACGTCGGCCTCTATTTCGATGCCGCGCAGCGACGAGCCGGTGTCGGTGGTGAAGTATGGCGAGCCGGTGCCAGCCGAGAATATGCACACATAGCCTTCTTCCATGGCCTCAATGGCTTTCCACTTGCTGTAGAACTCGCCTATCGGTTCCATTCTTATGGCGGTGAGCACCTTAGTCTTTACGCCTATCGCGCCGAGTGCCGAGCTGAGTGCGAGCGAGTTGATTACCGTGGCACACATTCCCATCTGGTCGCCCTTCACGCGGTCGAATCCCTTCGATGCTCCGCTGAGGCCGCGGAATATGTTGCCTCCGCCTATCACGATGCCTATCTGCACGCCCATTTCGTGCACCTGCTTTATCTGCTCGGCATATTCGCCGAGGCGTGTCGGGTCGATTCCGAAACTCTGTTTGCCCATGAGGCTCTCGCCGCTGAGCTTCAATAAAATCCGTTTGAACTTTGCCATGTCTGTTTTTATATTATGAATTGTATTTCCTTGAAAGTGTAGTCGCGTTCGCGCCGGGCATCGTCGGTGAGGTGCAGTCGCCCGTCCTGGTCAACGCGTGTGGTCTCGGCCATGAACACGCCGTCTTTGTCGCGGTAGGCGTGGAAGCCCGTGCGGCGGTAGAGCGCATCGTGGTAGAGCCGCGATATTGTGTCGCCTCCGCCGTTTTCGGCCATTGCGTGCAGACGGACGAAGGCTTCGAGGAAGTGGCAGAGTATCTGCTCGCGGTCGGCATCGTGCCCCGTTATCTGCGCGAGCGACACGGGGTTGGGCGCGTCGCTTGTGAATGTGCGCTGGTTTATGTTTATGCCCGTGCCGAATATGCAGCGGTTTATGGTGCGTCGGCTCACCGATGTTTCTATGAGCGTGCCGCATATCTTGCGGTCGTTCCAGTAGATGTCGTTGGGCCATTTCAGCGTGATGCCGCCGGTGTGGCGGTCGAGTGCGGCTTTTACGGCAAGGGCTTCGGCCATCGACAGCACAAACTGCCGCGCGATGTCAACCCCTTGCGGGCGTGTGAGCACCGAGAAGAGCAGGTTGCTCGCGGGTTGGCTCTCCCATGTGTTTGTTCCCTGTCCGCGTCCGGCGGTCTGGTGTTCGGCAGTCGCCACCACCATGTCGGCATCGTCTTCAGGGCCGTGGTTGCGCAGGAAGTTGTTGGTAGAGTCGGTCTCGCCAAGCCTTATCAGCTTTATTCTTGTTTCGTGCCCGAATCCGTCGGGCAGTGTCATTGTTTCGTTGCAGTGCATGTCTTGCGGTTGTTTTGCGTGTCGCCGCAGTCAGCGGTGGCACAGCAGTGGGTTGAAGGCATCCTCTATGTGGTTCAGCCGGGCCACGTTTTCGTTTTCGCCCACAATGGTCACGAGGTCGAACCGCAGTTCGTCCAGCACGTTGTGGCGTTTCACATAGGCATCGGCAGCATAGCCTATGTTGCGTATTTTCCTTGCATCTACGGCATCCTCGGGGCATGCCGTCACGTCAGACGTGCGTGTCTTCACCTCCACAAACACCGTCGTGGTGTTGTCGGGTGTCGTAGCTATGATGTCGATGTCGCGGTGTCCGTCGCGCCAGTCACGCTCCAGAATGGTGTAGCCCTTGTCGCGCAGCATTTGTGCGGCTTTCTCTTCGCCCCATTTTCCGGTGTCGTTGTGTCGTGCCATAAGTGTGGTTTGTTGTTTCTTCTGGGTTTGCATGCAGTGCCGTGCCGTTGTGCCAGGGCGTGCAGTGCGGTGCAAAGGTAGTGCATTTTTGCGGTTGCCGTGTTGTGCGGTTGGGTTATTTTCGCACCGGCAATGCTACAGGTCTTTTATGAGCACCCCGCGCAGGTCTTTCAGGTAGCGGTTGCGCATGCTGAGCACCTGTGCCCATTTCTCGCCGTAATATTTTGAAACGTCGATGTCGAGTTTCCACTTGCCGCACGATTCGAGCCTGTCCACCATCATCCCGTAGCTCAGATTCGCGGTGCTTTCGGCCGGCATGTAGCGTGCGGTGTCGCCCTTTTCGTCGCGGCTTATCTCCACGGTGAGGCGCGCGCAGGTCATTGTGAAGAGCAGTTCGTTGACAATCCTTATGGGCACGTCGGTTTCCTCGCGCAGTTCGAGGGCCGTGTAGGGTCGCTTTCCTTCCTCAAACCTCCTGCATATGCGGTTGAGCAGCAGTGCACAGAGCATTGTGCGGTAGCGCAGGCTCAGGTCGCCGGTTTGCATGTCGTAGTCGTAGTAGTCGAGGTTCTGGTTGGTGTAGCACAGTTCTGCGCCGAAGAGGCAGATTGTCCAGGATATTTGCACCCACAGCATGAAGAGCGGCAGGGCGGCAAACGACCCGTATATGGCGTTGTAGCTCGACACCCATATCTGTGAATGTATGTAGAAAAGCTGCAGCCACTGCATGGCCACTCCGGCCAGTATGCCGGGTATTATTGCGCTGCGCGGCTTGACATGGGTGTTGGGCATGAATATGTACAGTCCGGTGAACAGTGCCGACATCACGATGTAGGGCAGCAGGTCGATGGCCAGTCCGGCCACGGTGCCCACCACGATAAGGTCGGCGGTGCCGTCGGCGGCGGTGGCCGCGACGAGCGATATGCCCGAAGTGAGCACGATGATAATGGGGCACAGGAATATCATCGCGAGGTAGTCGGTGAAGGTGCGGAATATGCTGCGTGGCTTCTTCACCTGCCATATGCCGTTGAACACGGCTTCGACGTTGCGCACGAGCATCAGCACGGTGTAGAGCATGAACGCCAGTCCGATGCCGAGGAATATCCCGCTCTTGGTGTGCACGAGGTAGCTGTTCACGAAACCCACTATCACGTCGGCGGCCTGCGGCTGCGACTGCAGTGCCGAGCGGAACCATATCTCGATGTACCGGTTGTAGCCGAAGCCGCGTGCTATGGCAAAGACGACGGCCATGATGGGCACTATGGCGAGCATGGTGGAGTAGGTAAGGGCGGCGGCATCGCTCAGCACCCGTTTGGCGGTGAAGAACTTTATGGCGAGAATGAGCTTCTTGGCTATGCCGAGAAGCAGAAGGCGCAGTGCGCCCGCGTCGTGTGCCGGGGTTTTCCACATGCCCGTGTTGCAGAAATAAACTGCCTTGTCAATCCATTTTTTCATGCCTTGTGCGCTTTTTCCGTGGCAGATGCCATGCCGTGTGGGGGCTTTCAGTGCAGCCGCCACGGCGTGTGTCGGTATGCAAATATAGCGATTTATTTCCAATCTGCCACTTTTGGCCGTCAAAAGAACCCGGCTTCGTCGTTTTATTGTTATCTTTGCAATAAGACAGGCTTCGCCTCAGCAACCCTGAGCAAGCTCGGTTGCGTTCGGCTTGCGCTGTCTTTGCAATAAGACTAAAAACTGTTTCTAATGGAAAAGAACAAGACGAAAGGCCGTTGTGGGGTGCGTTTCCTGCTCATGGCGGTGCTTTTCATATGCACTGTGGCTTGCAGAGCGCAGGAGGCCGATGCCTCTGCCGGGCGTTGCATCAACGAAGAACGATGGTTTGAACTGCGCGACATCTACCGTGCGGACAGCAGCCGTATGTCGCCGTTCATACGCCTTTTCTCGAAGACCATGCTCTGCCAGATGTTCAACCGTCTGGCTGATGCCAATGAAAACATACTGGCTCTCGTGCGCAACCACCAGAAAGAGATGGGCATGGGCAATGTGTGCTCCATGATAATGTTGTATGCCGACAACTGTTCGCGGCTTGGCGACAATGCAGGGGCGGCTTCGGCACTGCGTAGATTTGCCGTCCAGGTGGAGCAGACAGCCGACAGCGGCTTCGTGGCAGAACTGCACAACCGCGAGAAAATGTATGCCTCGCTGGCGCAATACCGCCTTTACGACATCACGGGCGGCGACTGCAAAGTGCCTTTCCGCATGGTTGAAGTGTCCGATTCGGCACAGGCACTGATGTTTGTCGACGGCAAGTTGAACGCCCGCGCCGCACGCATGGTGTTCGATACCGGTGCCGGATATAATGTGGTAACGCCCGAAGCGGCGCGCCGTTATGGCATGCGTATTGTGGCCGGGCATGTGCTTGCCGAGGGCACAAGGCGCAATGCCGGTTCGGTGGCCGTTGCCGACTCGCTCTGCATAGGCCAGCTTGTGGTGCGCAATGCCGTGTTTGCCGTGCTCGACATGTCGCTCGGCAACGAGCGCGCGGCCAAAATGGTGTCGTCGTTGGATATTATCTTGGGCCAGCCGCTGTTGAGGCAGTTCGGCAAGTATGCCGTAAGTTTCGCCGACAACAGCATAACCCTCACGCGCAACTCGCAGCCGGTGGAGTGCACCTCCAATGTGTGCATGCGCACCACACCCGTGGTTGAGGCCGAGATCGGAGGCCGCAGCATTGCGCTCACGCTCGACACGGGCGCGCCCGGCACCATGCTGGGCAATGCCTTCTACCGCGATTTCAGTGCCGAAGTGGCCCGCGAGGGGCGTTGGGACATCGTGGCCTCGGCCGGATACGGCGGCGTGGGCTACGACAGCGTGTTCCGTCTGCCCAAGGTCAACATGTCGGTCGGCGGAAAAACATTCGCCCTTGACAACGTGCCGGTGTCGGCCATGTCCACCGGCAACGCCCTCACCGAAGGCTACGGGCGGCTCGGCATCGATTTCTTCAGGATGTGGAAGAAAGTGACTGTGGACAACGTGAACATGACAATCGCTATGGAATAGCTGCCGGGCATGGTTTCATGCCGGTCAGCGCCGGCTTGAAAAAAAGAAAAAAATGCTGCCAACAATGGACAAACTACATACAGACAGAAGCACACTCAATCCTTTGCACGACCCTATGGGGGCTGCCATCCTCGAATATCAGAAAACGGGACGGGCTGCCACTTTGCGCGTGTCGTCGTCGATGTTTGACGACGACGAGATGCCCGTGCCGCACCTTTTCCGCACCAACGGCTCGATGCCGCCGCTCGAACGCCGCGCTCTCGGCATGGCACGCGGACGCACTCTGGATGTGGGCGCGGGGGCGGGATGCCACGCCCTCGCCTTGCAGGAAGCCGGAGTGGAGGTGGAGGCCATCGACATCTCGCCGCTTGCATGCGAGGCAATGCGCATGCGTGGGGTGCACAATGTGGCTTGCCGCAACATTTTCGACCCTGAACTCACGGGCAACTACGACACGATAATGCTGCTGATGAACGGCACCGGCATTGCTGGGCGTGCCTCGCGGCTCGGCCAACTGCTGCTGAGGCTCGGCCAACTGCTTGCCGACGGCGGACAGGTGCTGGTGGATTCGAGCGACTTGAAATATGTCTACGACAACGGCGACGGCTCGTTCGACCTGCCGAAGGGACGGTATTATGGCGAAGTGGACTACCGCATGACCTACCGCAACGTGCAGGGCGAACCCTTTGACTGGCTTTATGCCGACTATGGACTGCTTGCCGCCGCAGCTGCCGGGTGCGGCATGAAGGGCACTCTCGTGGCCGAAGGAAACCATTATGACTATCTCGCCGCCATAACAAAATGAGGCGTGCGGGTGCCTGAAATCTTTCAAATGAAAAAACAACGTATCGTTATAACCGCCGCCGTTGCAGCGTTCTGCATGCTCGCGGCGCAATATGCGGCAAGCCCAGGACGCTGGCGCACCGCCGCAAAGCTTGAACCCGTGGGCAAACACTGCACGGGCGACTACATGCTGTCGTCGCTCAATGTCACGACAATAGCCCAGGACAAATGCCAGCTGGTGTGGATAGGAACGTCGGCAGGCATAAATGTGTATGACGGGGAGAATTTCATACAGTTCTCGCACGACTCGCGCGACACGACGGCTCTGCCCGACGACTACATCAACGTGCTGCACCGCGACCGCACGGGACGCATGTGGATAGGCACGCAGAACGGACTTGCCCGTTATGAGGGCGGCTGCAGGTTTGCCCGCGTAAAGTTGCCTGATGCCCACGGCAACGTAGTGCACATTGCCGACGCGCCGCAGCCCGACGACAAAGGGGCGGTGGTGGCCAGCGACGGGAAACGCAGCTATCTGGTGAGCGGGGGCAGGGTGAGCGACGTTTCTGCCGACAACGCTCTGCGCCGACTTCTTTGGCAGAAGCCGGACACGGCTCTTCCGGCCACGGCACGCTATCCGGTGGTGCTGGCAAAACCGCGCGACTTGGTGGCGGCCACATACCGTGATGCCGACGGCAACACTTGGGTGGGATTCAGAAATGCCGGATATCAGGTGCTATCGGACAACCAGACAGCCTACAAGGAGGCCAACGACAATGCCTTGGCACACGTTACCGAGGGGCGCGACGTGACCTGCCTGGCCACCGTGGGGCAACACATTCTTGCCGGAACAACGCTCCGCCTGTACACCTACGACACCACGACCGACCGGCAGAACTACATATTCTACAACCGGCTCTTCGGCGAACGGCAGGAACTCAAAGGCATCGTCGCGCTCGACAACCGCCGCGTATGGCTTGTGGGCAACCGCCGCCTGTTGTGCTGTGAGGTGTCGGGAGGCACGACGCGCGTAGTTGGCGGCATGCCGGTGACTGGCGGTTCGGACATGCAACTCGGTTCGGGCGTGTGCACAGATGGGAATATATATGTGAGCAGCGACGGCGGTTATCTGATAAGGCACATGTTCGGAGCGTCAGACGTGGGGCGCATAAGCGTGCCGTCGCAGTGGTATGACGAGGAAACGCAGCTTGCCTTGCTTGCCGACGGAAGCATCGTATTGTTCATGAAAAACATGCATTTCGCCTTGTTCAACCCCAAGAACGGCAGCGTGCGCGAGCTCCGCGTGTCGGGCGAACTGCCGCACGGCAACGTCGATCCGGCCTTTGTGCGCCAGGATTCTCGCGGCAATGTGTGGCTCGGCACGAAGCGGTCGGGGCTATATCGGCTCGACATGGCACGGCGGCGTGTGGTTGCCGTGCCCGTGGTGAGCGACGTCCACATACAGGCTCTGGCCGAGGATAGTCTGCGGCAACTGTGGATTACGACCCTGAAAGATGCCACTTGCTATCAGCCGCACACCGGGGCGGTGCTGATGAACAGTCTTGTCTCGTCGAGCCAGAACGGTTTGAACCGCCAGTTTTTCGACAATTCCATATGCCTTGCGCCCAATGGCGACATCGTGTTCGGCTGCTCCGATGGCTGCAAGTTTGTACCCGTTGCGGCGGGGCGCGGCAATGTGCGGGCTGCACAGCGGTTGCGCATACACTACATGGGAGTGCTCACCGCCTCGGGCGAGCGGCTCGTCGTGAACGACAGCATTGCCGACGGCTCGCGCTACACGCTTTCGCACGACGAGAATAGCGTGGAGTTCGGGTTCTTCTATCCCAATTACAGCCGCAGCTCGTCGCTCATGTTCCAGTACCGTCTTGACGGTATTGACAAGGCATGGAGCACACCCACCTACAAGCACAAGGCTTCTTATGCCAACCTCGCGCCCGGGAAATACAAGTTCAGGCTGCGTGTCGTCACCTCGACGGCACACCCTCCGCTCGCCGAACGCAGCGTGGTTGTAGTGGTGAGGCCCGCTCCTTGGGCATCGCCGGCGGCATGGTTTCTTTATGCCGCATGCCTCGCTTTGCTGATATTCCACATCAACCGCCTTTACCTGCGCATACGCACCAACCGCCTGCAGCTGCTCAATGAGCACAACGAACGCGAGCGTGAACGGCGGGCCAACGAGATGAACATGAACTTTTTCGCCAACATCTCGCACGAGTTCCGCAATCCCATCACGATAATCGCAGGGCCGTTGCTCTCGCTCCGGGCTGACTCCACGCTGCCCGAAAGTGTGCAGACCACGCTCAACCGCGTGAGCATGAGTGTGAACCGCATGTTGAGGCTCATCGACCAGATGCTCGATTTCAACCAGCTCGAGACCGATGCGCTGCGCCTTAAGGTGCGCTATGCCGACGCGGCAGCCGAGATACAAACCATGGCCAACGCCTTCTGCGAGTCTACTCGGGTGCGCGGCATAACGCTCAATGTGCATGTCAGCGAAGGCGACTACGCTGCATGGATTGACACCGACAAGCTTGAGAAGATATTGAGCAACCTCTTCACCAACGCGTTGAAGCACACGCCCGACGGCGGAACGATTGAAATCTCGGCACGGACGGGTCTTGCCGGAGGGGTGAAGAGGCTCTCGGTGAGGGTGTACAACAGCGGGTCGCACATCGACAGCGACCGCCTTGCCGACGTGTTCAAACGCTACTACCAGCTCGCCGATGCCCACGACGGCCACCATTACGGTTGGGGCACGGGCATAGGTCTGTATTATGTGAAGCGTCTGGTGGGGCTGCACCACGGCTACATAGACGTGGCCAATGTGGAAGAAGGCTGCGGTGGAGTGGAATTCACGTTCAGTCTGCCCATAGACGGCGATTTCTATACCGACGGAGAACGCGCCGCCGAACCTCAGGAGACACTGCTGCTGCCCGTGGACGGAAACCTTGCGAACACCGGGGAATGTGTGCCTAAGGAAAAGACAAAGATTCTGATTGTTGACGACGACATTGACGTGGCGCAATATATACGTTCTATCTTTGCCGCCGACTATGTGGTGGAGAACCGATATTCGGCCGAGGCCGCGCTCGATGACATTGCCTCTGTGGCCCCCGACATAATACTCAGCGACGTGGTAATGGGCGACATGTCGGGCTATGAGTTCTGCCGACGGCTGAAATCAGACCTGATGACAAGCCACATACCCGTGATTATGGTGACGGCCAAGGCCGACATGAGCGAACAGGTAGGCGGACTTTCACTCGGGGCGGTGGCCTATGTCACCAAACCTTTCGACCCGACTTATCTGCGGGCACTCGTAAAATCGCAGCTAGACAACGCTCTCTCGCTGCGCCGCAAACTGGGCGAGAACACCGAAACCGAGTCCGTGGCCGACCAACTGTCCGATGAAGATCGGCGGTTTATGGACGACCTTTACCGCTATATGAAGCAGCGTGCCGCCGAGCAGGAACTCAACGTGCCCACCGTGTGCCACGACCTGCTCATAAGCCAGTCGAAATTCAACTACAAGCTCAAGCAGCTCACGGGCGACACTCCCGGCGTTTTCTTCCGGAAATACAAGCTCAACCGGGCTGCGCAGCTGCTGCATGAAGGCACATACAACGTTTCTGAGGTAGCGGCTATGACCGGGTTCGGCACGGCGGCCCATTTCTCGGTGGCGTTCAAGAAGCAGTTTGGCGTTGTCCCGAGCGAATACTGACGGCAGCGCGGGCGTTGCCTGACGTGGAAAAACATGCGGCGGAGACCACCAACCATCGCCGGCTTTCGGGGCCGCGAGGC
The DNA here is from genome assembly GCA_963607545.1 of bacterium. GTDB lineage: Bacteria > Bacteroidota > Bacteroidia > Bacteroidales > Bacteroidaceae > Prevotella. The sequence continues at coordinate 351,415 of CAVDCP010000001.1, read as the reverse complement.
TGGGAGTCTCCGCCAATCGGTATCTAAAACATTAGTTATGGCCGTTTCAATACATTCCGAACACGAAATGGTAGACGTAGCTTATGCCCAATCCTGCAATCGTGGAAGTTATCACGTGCACCATGCCGGGCATCATGAACGAGTGGTTGAGCAGGTATTTGCCGATGACGGTAGTGCCCGAACGGTCGAAGTTCACCGTGGCGATGTCTGACGGGTAGTTGGGGATGAAGAAGTAACCGTAAACCGAAGGCATCACGCCGAGGAGCACCCATCCCTCAATGCCGAGCGTGTAGGCGAGCGGAAGCATTGCCACAACGACGGCTCCCTGCGAGTTGATGAGCACCGAAACGAAGAAGAATGCCAGCGCGATAGTCCACGGATAGGCTTTTACAAGGTCGGTGAGCATGGCCTGTATTTCAGGCTGGTAGTTGGCAAAATATGTGTCGCTCATCCAGGCGATGCCGTATATGGCCACGACAGCCACCATTCCGTTCTGCCACACTGCGCCGCCCACGGCCTTCTTGGCCTTTGCCTTGCAGAAGATAATCATAAGTGCGGCGGCCGAAATCATCGTAATCTGTATCACGATGTTCATTGCGAGCGGTTTCTGCACGGCTTCTGTCACGCCGGCCATCACCACTCCGGCCTTGGCCAGCTGCTTTGCCGTTTCGGTAACTCCGTTGGCCAGTGTTATAGTCTCGGGAGCTCCGGCCATTACCTGCACCGACTTGTAGGTGGGCAGGAGGTTGCATCCCATCATGCTTGCCACCGAAATGATGACAATCACCACGAGAGCGGCGAGGAAGATGTATACGGCACGCTTGCTTTCGGGCGCGATTTTCTTGTCGAGCGTGGTGGCGGTGCTGCCGTAAATGTATTCGCGTTGTGCAGGGTCTTTTATCTTTGCCAGGAAATGCGGGTCTTTGTCGAGGTCAAGACCGCGGTTCCAGCTTGCTGCAACGGCAAACAGAATGCCGACAATGCATGCCGGAATCGTTACAAGAATAATCTGGACGTTGCTCACATGGAAGCCGTTGTCTATGCTTATTGTCGAGAACGCCACCACGGCGGCGGCTATAGGCGAGCACGTTATGCCTATCTGCGAGGCGATGCTGGCAATGCCGCACGGACGCTCGGGGCGTATGCCCTTCTTCAGTGCGATGTCGCAGATGATAGGCATGAGAGTGTAGACAACGTGGCCAGTGCCCACGAGCACGGTGAGTATGAATGTTGTGAACGGCGCGAGGATAGTGATGCGCTCCGGGTGGCGGCGCAGTATGCGCTCGGCAATCTGTATCATCCAGTCCATTCCGCCCGAGGCCTGCAGCATTCCGGCGCATGTCACGGCGGCTATTATTATATAGATGACATCGGTGGGAGGGTTGCCAGGCTTGAGTTGGAAACCAAACACAAGTATGGCAAGCCCTATTCCCGAAATTGCACCAAGTGCAAGCGAGCCGTAGCGGGCTCCTATCCACAATGCTACCAATACCACAAGTAGCTCTACTATCATTAGTAATGTCATAAGAGTAATAGTTTAGATTGTTTTATTTTCGGCGGCAAAGTTATTTTGTTTTGCCGCCGATGCCTTTCGTTTTTCCGCATTTGGCTTTCGGAAAATCGCAAAACATGCATAAAACAAGGCTTTTGCATGCTGTGGTATATGCAATTGAAAGGGAAAACGGCGTGTGTGGAAATTTCGGGAATGCAGCCGGCAGGCATGCCGGACGGTGCCGTCGCGGCACCTTGTCAGCGTCGCCGTGCGAACAACCGGTCGATTATCAGAGCCAGGGCACCGTCGCCCGTGACGTTGCATGCCGTGCCGAAACTGTCCATTGCTATGTAGAGTGCAATCATCAGGGCAAGTGCCTGCTGGTCGAAACCGAGCATCGACTCCAGTATTCCGAGTGACGCCATTATCGCTCCGCCCGGCACTCCGGGCGCAGCCACCATGGTTATGCCGAGCATAAGGATGAATCCCGACATCGAGGCAAAGGTGTAGGGCATGCCCTGCATAATCATTAGCGCGAGGGCGCATGCCACTATTTTCAGCGTGCTGCCCGAAAGGTGTATCGTGGCGCACAATGGAATGACAAATCCGGCAATGTCCTTGTCCACCCCGTTGCTTATCGTCTGCCGCAGCGTTACGGGTATGGTGGCCGCCGACGACTGCGTGCCGAGCGCCGTGAAATAGGCCGGCAGCATGCGGACGAGGGCGCGCAGCGGATTCTTGCGGGCTATTGCCCCGGCCACGCAATACTGCACCAGAAGCAGCACAATGTGCATGACGAATATCACGCCTATTATCTTTACAAACACGGTGAGCACGCGTGTCACCTCGCCGGAGTGGGTCATGTTGAGGAATATGCCGAAGATGTATATCGGGAGAAGCGGCAGCACGACCTTCTGAATGGTCATTGTGATTACCTCGCGCAGGTCGCAGAGTGTGCGTTTGAGCGTGTCGCCTTTGAGTGCGGCAGTGCCCAGTCCGAGCGTGAAGGCCATGACGAGAGCCGTCATCACGTTCATGGGCGTGGGAATCTCCACCGTGAAATATGGTTTTATGCCTTCGGCCTTGGCTATCTGTGACACGTCGATGCTGCTTTGTATGAGCGACGGGAAGACAGTCTGCGACACTCCGTACGACATGAAGCCCGAGAGCACCGTGGCCCCGTAGGCCAGCAGGGCCGTGGCGAGCAGCATGCGTCCCGCGCCTTTGCCTATGTCGGCAATGGCTGGAGCTACAAGTCCGACGATGATAAGGGGAATGAGAAAGCCGAGAAACTCGCTGAAAAGGGCGTTGAACGTTACAAACACGCGCACGGGCATGCTCGGCAACACTGTGCCGGCGGCTATGCCGAGCACAATGGCAATGATGATTCTTGGCAGCAGTCCGATGTGGATTTTTTTCATAGGTAGTTGTTTTGTTGTCGTGCGGGCGCGCCGCAGCAGAATCGCCGCGGTGTTGCCCGGTTGCAAAAATAACTCATTTTGCCGACATCGCGTGCATGTGTGTGCCCGTTTTTTCGCTGTGCTGCCGTTATTGTGCGGTGAGAAACCGCGCCGTGTGGGTGCCGCCGACGTCAGTCTGCGGCAATGGCCGCCATGAACTCGCGGTGGAATGTCTGCGAGAAATGCAGTATTTCGCGGCGCGACTCTTCGTCAAGCTCCCAGATGCTTGCCTCGCCACGGCGGTGGGCAAGCACATGGCGTGCGCACCGTGCTATCTTGCGCTTGTTGTTGCGAGCCTGAAGCTGGTCGCCCTGTATGGGCTTCTGCGTGTCGAGCGAACGCGCGGCAAGCCGCTGCATGAACGTTTCGTAGCGGTTGAAGAGCAGTGCCTGGCGCATCATCTTCTCCGGGTCGGCGTCAATTCCCTCCATGTCTATGAGTCCGTCGAGCTGCTCGTGGCTCCAGTCGCTGTCGCTGAGCCAGTGCCACTGGAACAGCAGTTTTTGTTCGAGCGTTATCAGTTTGTCGGCGAGCGCGTCGGTTTCGCCGTCGGCTGCGGCGGCAAACTGCGTGTAGGCAAAGCGCGCGAGACTGCGCGGCGAACACTCTGCGTGCTCCTCGCCGTCGAGTGCCGCCCCGGTGAGGCGTATGCGCCAGCGCGAGCTGCGGTTCTTCACGAGAATGGAGTGCGCACCCATGAGCAGGTCGGCAAGCGAGCCCTCGCATCCTATCTCGGCCACCATTGCGAGTCTTTCGCGCATGTCGCGCACGGCGAGGGTGCCGTCTTCGCGTGCCACGCAGAGATATATGAGCTTGTCGTCGTCGAGCGAAATCGAGAAGCGGTCGTTGTTCTTGTCGGGCGTGAAAACGTATTTCCATTCGGCGGCGCGGTCGTGTTCCACTTCGGCCTCGCCTTCAATGCGTGTCCCGTCGGGGTCGGTGAGCATGAAGCCCGAGAACGGAATCTGGAGTTTTATGGCAAAGGGCTCGCCTTCGCGGGGCGTGAGGCGGCACGCTATGCCGTCGTCGCCGAAGTCGGCCTTGCGCACGGTGAAGCCGTCGTCACATGGCGTGGACTTGTCGATGGAAACCTCGCCGTAGGGCCATGACACGCTGAACGTGACGGCATCGTCGTCGTCGTGCACCACGGTGAGGAACTCGTCGGGCGCGATGCCCAAGTATGTCACTGTGGCCGGGGCGACTTCCTCGTCGCCGTCGCCGAGGGCGCACACTTGCAGACTGCCTATCGTGGGGTCGTCGTCCCACTCGTCTTCGCTGTCCGACGTGGCCGGACGGAACACCACGAACGTGAGGCGCATGGCGCGGCGCGTGCCGTCGGCACGGCACAGGTAGTGTGTCGTTTCTTCGGGAATGTAGAGCGGGGTTGCGATGTATGCGTTCTTGCAGCGCGGCGAATAGTCCACCTCGGTCCATGCGGCCGTGGCGTGCGGTTTTTTCTCTGTTGTCATAATGTTGTATCGTAGCGTTATCCGGCACCGCCAGCGGCGGCGCAGTGATGAAAACAATGTCCTCTGTTGAGGCAAAGTGGCTGCAAAATTACTCAAAAAATATGTATCCGCGAAACTTGGCGCGTGTTTTTTCGCGCTCCGGCGGCGGCTTTGCCGTCATGTGCGGCGGCTGGTGCACACGCGTAGTGCATGTGGTGCGCGAGCGTGGCGCATATGCTGCACGCCGCCAAGGCCACGGTTTCGCGGCGCGTCAGCGCACGTCTTCGTAGTCAACGTATTCTCCTTCGTCTTTCGGGAAAATCTTCTTCTGCTTGTCTTGCCTGCTCCGCGTGTCGTATATTTCCTCGTTGCCTATGTCGCTTGCCGACACCTTCGGGCCTCGCCCCCGTGTCTGCTGCCCGGTGGAGTGCCGTTCTCCGGCATTGTCTGCCGTGCGGCCCATGAACCGTCTTGCGGCTCTGCGCACCGTGAAAATGAAATATACGACTGTGGCCGCTACGACTGCAATGGCCGCAACGATGCATAGAAGAAAGAATCCCAGTATGTGCATTTCTTATGATTTTGACGGTAAATGTAATGCATGTACCTCAAAATGTGTGCCAAACTGCATCATTTGGCACTGTCGGCGTGGCGCATGGCGATAATTGCAGAGCACAGGAGGTAGAGCGTTATTATCATCCAAAAGCTCTCGAAGAGGCCGAATGCCACTATGAAACCTGCCGACACGGCGATGAACGTGTAGCGCACCTCGTTGCCTTTCCACCCCCATTGCTTGAATTTCAGGGCAAACATTGGCAGCTCGCACACCATGAGCCAGCTTGACAGGCACACCATGCCGAGAATGGCCAGAACCATGTAGGGCGACGATTCCACTTCGTTGACGCGTGAAACCATGAGCGATCCCCAGAAAAGGGCGTTGGCCGGGGTGGGCAATCCTATGAACGATGTGGTCTGCCGGGTGTCGAGGTTGAACTTGGCAAGGCGCAGTGCGGCAAATGCCGCCATTACGAATGCGAAATAGGGAAGCCACGGGCGCAGCGGTTCGAGAAACGCCGGGTAGTCCATCACTCTGAGTTCGGCGAAGACAATGGCTGCCGGTGCAAGCCCGAAGGTTATGTCGTCGGCCAGCGAGTCGAGCTCCTTGCCTATGGGCGACGACACTTTCAGTAGGCGTGCGCTCATTCCGTCGAAGAAATCGAACACTGCCCCCACGATTATCCATACCAGCGCGAGGCGCGCGTCGCCGCATATTGCGCATACGGTGGCTATGGATCCCGACACGAGATTGGCGCAGGTTATTGAGTTGGGGATGTTGCGGGTGATTGGATTTGCCATGTTCTTGTTGTTGTGTAAAGCCCGGTGTGTTGTTATTTCAGCTTGGCAATCACGGTCTGGTCGCCCGTGGTTATCTGGCCCATCTTCACGCATATCTCGGTGCCGAGGGGCAGATACACGTCCACTCTCGACCCGAACTTGATGAAGCCGAGGTGCTCGTCGATGTAGCATTCCTCGCCTTCCTTGGCGTAGGTCACTATGCGGCGCGCCACGGCACCCGCTATCTGGCGACAGAGAATGTCTGTGCCGTCGGGCGTGGTTATCACGATGTCGGCGCGTTCGTTCTCTTCGCTCGCTTTAGGCAGCCATGCCTTGTGGAAGTTTCCGTTGTGGTGTGCCACCGACTTCACCTTTCCGTCAACCGGAAACCAGTTGGCGTGCACGTTGAAAAGGCTCATGAATATGCTCACCATGATGCGGCGTTCGTGGAAATACTCGTCTTCGTCAACCTCCTCAATTACCACGATGCGGCCGTCGGCAGGAGCCACGACGATTTTCTCGGTGTCTTCCTGCGGGAAATAACGTATCGGGCATCTGAAGAAATTGACGACTATCGCGTAGACGGTGCAGGCCAACACGACGAAGCACCAGAACGGTGCCCGGTTGTCGGGAATGCGCCACAGAAGAAGGGCGATGGCCGCGAAGACGATGAAACCGTACACAAGTGTGTCGGTGCCTTCACGGTGAAGACGTATCTTTTTGAGTTTCTTTATTCTCTTTATCATAGTAGTCGGCGTAAAGCTAACCTGTGAAAAACGTTTCAGATATGTGCCGCGCCGTACCTTTTCCGGCTCTCCCGGCGGCTTGCCGTGCGGCCCGCTTCAAGCAAAAACAGTGCCAGTGCCGTGAAACGGGAAATTGCCTCCGGCTTACGGATGCGGCCTATCCTGTGCAAAGTTAGGGCTTTTTTGCCTATTCAGCAAATTTTCGGTGCTTTCTTTTGGCCGTCTCGTTTTTTAGGACTAACTTTGATTTCAAAATGACCGTATAATGCAAGATTTCGTACATCTACACGTTCACACATATTACTCTATCCTCGACGGCCAGTCGAGCGTGCAGAAAATAGTCGACAAAGCCGTTGCCGACGGCATGCGCGGCATGGCAATAACCGACCACGGCAATATGTTCGGCGTGAAAGAACTGTACAACTACTGCAACAAGGTGAACTCTAAGCGCAAGGAGGAGGGCAAAGAACCGTTCAAGCCGATATTCGGATGCGAGATGTATGTGGCGCGCCGCAAGAAGAGCGACCGCGTGAAGGAGAAGGGCGACATGAGCGGTTATCACCTCATCGTGCTTGCAAAAAACTACAACGGTTACAAGAACCTCATAAAACTCGTGTCGCGCGCATGGGTAGACGGCTACTACCAGCGGCCGCGTACCGACCGCGAAGACCTCGAACGCTACCACGACGACCTCATAGTGTGCTCGGCGTGCATCGCCGGCGAAGTGCCGGCCAAGATTCTGAAAGGCGACATCGACGGCGCGCGCGAGGCCGTGGAGTGGTACAAGAGGGTGTTCGGCGACGACTATTATCTTGAACTCCAGCGCCACGAGGTGAAAGACCCCAGCCAAAGAGCCAACCGCGAAACGTTCCCGTTGCAGCAGCGTGCCAACAAAGTGCTCGTGGAGTTGGCCCGCGAATACGGCATAAAGCTCGTGTGCACCAACGATGCCCATTTCGTGGACAAGGAGAATGCCGAGGCCCACGACCACCTGCTCTGCCTCGCTACGGGCAAAGACCTCGACGACCCCAAGCGCATGCTCTATTCAAAACAGGAGTGGTTCAAGACGCGGGAGGAAATGAACGAGGTGTTCGCCGACGTGCCCGAGGCTCTCAGCAACACTGTCGAAGTGCTCGACAAGGTGGAGCTCTACAGCATCGACCATGCTCCCATCATGCCGTTTTTCCCCATTCCCGAAGAGTTCGGAACTGAAGAGGACACACGCAGGAATTTTACCGAGCAGCAACTCTACGACGAGTTCACGCGCGACGAGAACGGCAACGAGATAATGAGCAAGGAGGAGGCCGACAAGAAAATAGCCAAACTCGGGGGATATGACAAATTATACCGCATAAAGTTTGAGGCCGACTACCTCGCGAAACTCGCCTACGACGGCGCGCGGAAACTGTATGGCGACCCTATACCGGATGACGTGCGCGAGCGTGTGAAATTTGAACTTCACATCATGAAGACCATGGGTTTCCCGGGCTACTTCCTCATCGTGCAGGACTTCATCAATTCTGCCCGCGACCAACTGGGCGTGATGGTGGGGCCGGGCCGTGGCTCGGCTGCCGGTTCGGTGGTGGCCTATTGCCTCGGAATAACCAAGATTGACCCTATAAAATACGACTTGCTTTTCGAGCGTTTCCTTAACCCCGACCGTATATCGCTGCCCGATATCGACACCGACTTCGACGACGACGGACGCGGAAAGGTGCTCGAATGGGTGGAGGACAAGTACGGACACGACAAGGTGGCACACATCATCACCTACGGAACAATGGCCACGAAAAACTCGATAAAGGACGTGGCGCGTGTGGAAAAGCTGCCTCTCGCCAAGTCGAACGAACTGTGCAAGGCCATTCCCGACAAACTGCCCGACGGGGCAAAGATGAACCTGCCCAACGCCATAAAGTATGTGCCGGAACTGAGGGAAGCCGAGGCAAGCAACGACCCTAAGCTGAGCAATACCATAAAATATGCCAAGATGCTCGAGGGGACAGTGCGCGGAACGGGCATACATGCGTGCGGAACAATCATCTGCCGCGATGCCATCAGCGACTGGGTACCCGTGAGTACCGCCGAGGACAAGTCTGACCCGGGGCACAAACTCCTTGCCACACAGTATGACGGACACGTCATCGAGGAGACGGGACTTATAAAGATGGACTTCCTCGGACTCTCCACCTTGTCTATATTGAAGGAAGCCGTGGAGAACGTCAAGATAACGCGCGGCATTGACATCGACCTCGACAACATTCCCATCGACGACGAACTCACCTACAAACTCTATCAGGAGGGACGCACGGTAGGCACGTTCCAGTTTGAGTCGGCGGGCATGCAGAAGTATCTGCGTGAGCTGCATCCCACGGTATTCGAAGACCTTATAGCCATGAACGCCCTCTACCGTCCGGGGCCAATGGACTACATCCCATCGTTCATAGCGCGCAAGAACGGCAAAGAGGAGATAACCTACGATATCCCGTGCATGGAGCGTTATCTCAAAGACACTTATGGCATCACCGTATATCAGGAGCAGGTCATGCTCCTGTCGCGCCAGTTGGCCAACTTCACACGCGGTGAGAGCGACGCGTTGCGCAAGGCTATGGGAAAGAAGAAAAAGGCAATCGTAGACGCGATGAAGCCGAAGTTCATCGAGGGCGGAACGAAAAACGGCCACGACCCTAAGGTGCTTGAGAAGATTTGGGCCGACTGGGAGAAATTCGCCTCCTACGCTTTCAACAAGAGCCACGCCACTTGCTATTCGTGGGTGGCCTATCAGACGGCTTATCTGAAAGCCCATTACCCCGCCGAATTCATGGCCGGCAACATGAGCCGGTGTCTCAACGACATAGGAAAGATAACCAAGCTCATGTCGGAATGTCAGGCCATGGGCATACAGTGTCTCGGTCCCGACGTGAACGAGAGCCGCCAGAAATTCTCTGCCAACAAGAAAGGCGAGGTGCGTTTCGGCCTTGCCGCCATAAAAGGCATGGGCGATGCCGCCGCGCAGGCCATTATAGAAGAGCGTGAACGGGGCGGACTCTACCGCGACATCTTCGACTTCGTGCAGCGCGTCAACCTCTCTGCCGTCAACCGCAAGGCCATGGAAAGCCTCGCACTAAGCGGCGGTTTCGACAGTTTCGGCATAAAGCGCGAAAGCTATTTCGGCGTGAATGCCAAGGGCGACACGTTTGTAGAGACTCTGTTGCGCTACGGTCAGGTGTACCAGTCGGAGCAAAGTCAGATGCAGAACTCGCTCTTCGGCGACATGGGGGGCGTGGAAATCACCACTCCTCCGGTGCCCGATGCCGAGGACTGGGGCTCGATGGAGAGGCTGAAGCGTGAGCGTGACCTCGTGGGAATATACATATCCGCGCATCCGCTCGACGACTATGGTGTCGTGTTGCGCAGTTTGTGCAACGTGCACTGCCCCGAACTTGGAAGGTCGATGGACCGCAATGCAATGGCCAAACTGGGCGAAATGCATTTCGGAGGCATCGTCACGGGAGTGGTTTCGAAGCTTTCAAGAAACGACAAACCTTACGGAATTGTCACCATAGAAGACTTCGAGGGAGCCGGCGAACTGGCTCTTTTCGGCGACAGCTGGACACGGTGGGAGAGCAAACTCCGGGAGAATTATCCCGTGTATATCGTCGCGCAGTGCCTGCCGCGTTTCCGCAACAATCCCGACTCGCTCGAATTGGTGGTGAAAAGCGTGGAATTCTTGAGCGACGTGAAGAAGAAAAACGTGAACAAATTCACCGTTTACCTCGATTCCGACATATTCAAGACTGCCGATACCGATGCCGATGATGCCGACATGGGGGTGCGCGTGGAGGATATAGTGAGCGAGATACTCGACAATCCGGGCACAGTGCCGCTGCATTTCGTGGTGCACGACATAGAAAACAACACCAACATCGAACTGAAAAGCAAGAAGGCAATGGTGGATGTCAATGCACGTCTGCTCAACTATCTCGACGGGATAAGGGACGGAGGAAAGAACGTAAGGTATTCGATAAACTGACGTGGCACGGTATTTGCACCTCGAATGAGGGGGCAAACACGCCCGCTTCAGGCATGTAACGATATTATTCAACATAAACAACAGATAAAATGGAAGTAAAAATCACAACTGAAAATTTCGAGAGTTACAAGAACGGTGAACTGCCTTTGGTGGTAGACCTTTGGGCAACATGGTGCGGTCCGTGCCGCATGATAGCCCCGATTGTCACCGAACTTGCCGAAGAATACGACGGCAAAATCGTGGTGGGCAAATGCGACGTTGAGGAGAACGACGACATAACCATGGAGTTCGGCGTGCGTAACATCCCGACGATATTGTTCTTCAAGGGCGGCGAACTTGTAGACAAGCATGTAGGTGCAATCACAAAGGGTGACCTTCAGAAGAAATTCGACGACCTGCTGAAATGACACAATGCGCTTGTCTTGCGGCGGCCTGCGCACTGCTTGCCAACCGCAAGTCACCGTAAAACGCCGCAGCAGCGGTTTCGCGCTTCTGGCGCGGTACTCCCGTCGGCGCGGCATTGACAAACAATAAGAGGCGGACACGCAAGATTCCATAGTCTTGCGTGTCCGCCTTTGTCGTTGTGTCAGCATGCGGTCGGCGGGTTTCCAGTCTGCTGTTCCGGCGGCATGAACAAGTGCATGGGAAAAAAGAACCTTGTTGCATTTTGTCAACAAAGGCTATAAAACAATAAACCCAATGCCTTGCAAGCAAAGCATTGGGTTTTTTGAAGAAGTCGGGATGACAAGACTCGAACTTGCGACCTCACGCCCCCCAGACGCGTGCGCTAACCAACTGCGCTACATCCCGAATTTCTTTAAAGCGGTGCAAAGGTAAGTATTTCGTGCGACTCGTGCAAATTTAAAGGCAAGTTTTTTCGTTTCGGTGGCGAAAAATATTGAAATTAGGCTTTTCCTATGCCATGTCGGGGCAGAAATGCGCATTTCTGATGAGGCTTTCATGCCGACAAGTGCTGCATTGTCGACCGTTCATATAGTGTGCATAAATATTAAAAACGCTTAAAATAGGGCTTCGTGAGGCAATAAAGATGTGCCGTACACATTATTTATTATATATAGTGGCTCTGCCGTGAGTGCCATGCAGTGCTCCAGGCAAAGAAGCGCACTTTTGCTGTCAGAACGGAAATGAGGCAGAAACAATGGTGAAAACAAACAAAGACATGAAATATATGAAAACAAACATTATGGTGGCCGCCGCTGCGCTTTCGGTGGTTTCGGCACTGTCGGTTTCGTGTGCCACGGGCAAGAAAGCGAATGACGCAGGTGCAATGAATGCTGCCGGTGGCCTTGTCACCGGCGGAAATGCCGGCAACAACGAGGCCGTGAAGTCGGCAGAAATGCTCGACGACGACTGCCTCGTGCTTTCCGACGAGCAGTACAACCGCTTCGTTGACGGCAGCAACCGCTTTGCCTTCAAACTTTTCAAGCACACCTTGGGACTGGAGTCGGAGGTGGTGTCGCCGTTGAGCGTGTCTTATCTCATGGGAATGCTGGCCAACGGAGCCTCGGGGCAGACCCTCGACGAAATTGTGAAAACCATGGGTTGTGAAGGCATGAGCGTGGACGACATAAACGCCGCGTGCAAAACCATGATGCAACGTGCCGCGTCGGCCGATGCATCCACGGTGGTCAACGTGGCCAATTATGTTGCGCTTAACCGGCAGTACAGGCTCAAAGGCACGTTCTCTGCCGCTCTTGCCAACAGCTACAGTGCCGGGGTTGAACAGCTCGACTTTACTTTGCCGCAGACACCTGAGCATATAAACGAGTGGTGCGCAAGCCACACCGGCGGGATGATACCGCAGATTGTCGACGACGTAGACCCCGGTGCAGTGTCGTACATAATGAATGCCATATACTTCAACGGCACATGGGCCGACAAATTCGACAAGTCGATGACCAAGACGGAGCGTTTCAGAGGCTACACACGCGACGTGAAACGCGTGCCCATGATGCACAACAACGGCAAATACATGTATTGCTCGCGCGACGGCTACGCAGCCGTGGCAATGCCCTACGGCAACGGCAGCTACCGCATGACGGTGGTTCTGCCCGACGAGGGCAAGGGCGTGTCGGACATCATGCGCAGTTTCGACGAGAAGACATTTGCCAGTCTGCCGCGCAACATGTCGGAGTGCATCGTCGATTTGAAGCTGCCGCGCTTCACCACAAACATGACCTTGCCGCTCAACGACATCGTGTCGAGCCTCGGGGCACCCACGATGTTCGGGCCTGAAGCCGACTTCTCGCGTCTTGCCGACGGACGTATGCTTGTGAGCAAGATGCTGCAGAAGGCCAAAATAGAGGTGAGTGAGGAAGGCACCAAGGCCGCCGCCGTGACCGTGGCGATAATGACCACCACGGCACTCGCGCCCCAGCCGCTCCATGTCGATTTCCATGCCGACCGCCCGTTTGCCTACATCATTTCCGATTCTGCTACTGGCACGATACTGTTCATGGGCCAGTATGCCGGCGACTGAACGGCGGTCTGTCAGCCGTAAATGACCGAAAATGCCGCCTGAAAGCAACAAAATGCCATGCCGGCTGCACACATAATGAAAAATTGCTTAACTTTGCAGCATTTCACGCGTGTGCCGCCGTGCATCGGCGCGTGCCGCAACAATTAACCATTTACACCTTTTCATAATGAAAAAACAATTTCTGTTGGCCCTTGCCGTGGCGGCAACGCAGTCCATGGCGCAGACGGTCGTGAGCAGCGGCGACTACGACCTGAACAACTTCAGGCCGTCAACCAACGTGCAGTTCAGCGAGACTTCGCTGCCGATAGTGTTCCTCACCGTCAACGGACAGGTGATACAGCGCGAGACAAAAACGCTTGCCACCATGAAGATAATCGACAACGGCGACGGACACAACTATGTTGACACCACGCTGCATGCCGGACAAACGGTTGACTGGGAGGGGCCGATAACCCTGAAATACCGTGGCAACACCTCGTTCTCCGGGTCAGACAAGAAGCCCTTTGGCATAAAGACGCTCTCCGAGGCCAGCCTCGACGCCAAGAAGGCAAAGGTTAAGATTATGGGAATGGGCAAGGACAGCGACTGGGCTTTGCTCGCGCCGTGGGAAGACCGCAGCTACATGCGCGACGTGCTCACCATGGAACTGGCACGCGGCGGAAGCTCGTTTGCCCCGCACATGAAATTCTGCGAGGTGTTTGTCGACGGCTATTACTACGGCGTGTACATCATGTCGGAGCGCGCCACGAAAGGCAAGAAACGCCTCAATCTCGACGACCCCACTGCCGACGACCTCACGGGCGACTTCCATGTGGAGATTGACCGCAAGGACGAGGAACACTACTACACCTCCAAGCACCACCCCGTGAGCAGCACAGGGCGCGAATACACCAACCGCACCGTGGCCTACCAGTATAAGGAACCCGAATACGACGATTTCGCCGAACTGCCCGAAGGCGTGGAAACGGCCATACAAAACGCCATTGACAAAATGGAGGACTCGTTTGCGCAGGACGACTACACCGGCTCAACGGGCTACCGCAACTATATCGACGTACAGTCGTTCATCGACTACCAGATAGCCCAGGAGTTTGCCAACAACGTGGATGCCTACCGCCTGAGCACGCCGCTCTACAAATACAGCGAGACCCACGCCGCACAGCTCGGCACCGATGCCAAGTGGAAAACGGCCTTGTGGGATTTCAACATAGCCTACGGCACGGCCAACTACTACGATGCCGACAACTCGTCGTCGTGGCGTTACAAGAGCAACGACCTCATGGCGAGCGAAGACCAGCAGCTCGTGCCGTTCTATTGGTACAAGCTGATGAACGACCCGGCCTATGTGTCCGACCTGCGCCAGCGTTGGACAGCCCAGCGCGAGGCCAACTATTCAGCCGAATTCATAGCCGAGAAGATAGACTCGCTTGCCTCGGTGCTGCGCGAGAGCGGCGCGCTCGACCGCGACAACCAGGCTTGGCGCAACCATTTCGGCACGTTTGACAACTATGTTGACGAGCTGAACCAGTTTGTAAAGAGCCGTCTTGCCTTCATGGACAAGAGCTGGAAGCTCAAGACACCGGCCGATGCCGACTGCATGGCAATGGCGGTGGCAAGCGGTTTCAATGCCGATGTAATAGCCGAGGCATTGCCTTCGGCATCGCATGTCACCGGCACACTCGACAACACGGGCTACACTCTGTTCACCACGGGCGTTCAGGAGAGCGGAGCTTTGGCCGGCGACGACCGCAAGGTGATGTCGAACAGCGGCGTGGAATATGTGCTTGCCGACTACACCCAGCCCAATGCACTCACGCTCACTGGCAACACCGAGCAGCAACTGGCTTTCGACACGCTCGTGCATGCAAAGAAAATATATGTGCTTGCAGTGTCGACCGACGGTAGTTCGCAGCTTACCGTAACCCCGCTGTATGCCGACGCAACACTGGGCGATGCCGTTACCGAGACCATTGCCGACTGGTATAACACCACCGAGAGCGGCGACGAGGCCGTGTATGGACTCGGGCGCATTCTCACCAAGTCGTCGGGATGGCAGGGACAGAGCGACGTTGTGGACAACAAGGCGGCATACAGCCTGTATGAGGTTGCCCTCACTGCCGATTCGAGCCGCAAGCTCTCCGGCCTCGCAGTGTCGAAGACCGGCGGACGGCCTACCGTTCTCGCCGTGTCGGTATCGGTTGACAAGGAGGTGTCGGGCGTAAGCGGCATCCAGGCCGACGGCAACCGCAGCGTGGTGGGCGTGTATGGCATAGACGGAAAACGCCGTGCTGTGTGCAGCCGAGGTCTTAACATTGTGCGTTACAGCGACGGCACTACGCGCAAGATAATTGTGAAATAAAACGACAGGGCACCTGCATGCAGCCCGTTTGCAAGGCGGCGCACACCCGGAGAAGGGCGTTGCGCCGCCTTTTCTGTGCTTCTTTCGCGCGTGCAGCGTTTGCGGCACGCGTGTGCTGCATCTGCTGCGCATGCGTGCACCGCATGATGCATGCCGCAAGGCAGTGCCGGGGCTTTTGCAGGCAAGGCCATGCTGGGGTGATGGCAGGGCTTCGCGGCGGTGCGGGCAATGTCGGCAGCGCGGGAAAAGGAGAAATGTATAAATAAGTTAAAAGTAACTACCCACTTATAGGTAATTCGTGGAAATGATGTATCTTTGCAGCACACAAAAGTAGGTAGTTACTCTTTTGCTCAGACAATAACATTAATAACAATAAAAAGAAGAAATCATGGCTTACGTAATTGGTAGCGACTGTATCGCATGCGGTACTTGTATCGACGAGTGTCCGGCTGGAGCAATCTCTGAAGGAGAACAGTATTCAATCAACCCCGACACTTGCGTAGAGTGCGGCACTTGCGCTGATGTTTGCCCCCAGGGCGCTATCAGCCTTCCCGAATAAGGAAATTTGAACCCAACTTATTATCTTGACGGCCACCAAACATTTGGTGGCCGTTTTTCTTTTATGTCGGCCTAAAACGCTAACTTTGCGTGTGCATCACACAAAATAACGATGTTTTATGACAAATGCAGACTACACTTCGCGCGCCGTTGACCTTCTGTCGCGCCTGATAGCCACGCCGTCGGTGAGCCGCAACGAGGATGCGGCTGCCGCGACAATGTTTGCCGAGCTCGAAAGCCTCGGCTTTGCGCCGCGCCGCACTGGCAACAATGTGTGGGCGGTGGGCGGCACTTACGATGCCGCGCGCCCCACGCTTCTGCTCAATGCCCACATCGACACGGTGAAGCCCGTGGCCTCATGGACGCGCGACCCTTTCAGCCCTTCGCTTGAAGACGGCACGCTGTATGGACTGGGCAGCAACGACTGCGGCGGCGGACTGGTGTCGCTCTTGCAGGCATTCTGCCGGCTTGCCGCCAAGCCGCAGCCCTACAACATCGTCTATCTGGCTTCGGCCGAGGAGGAGGTATCGGGTGCGGGCGGCATAGTGGCGGCTCTCGGCGAGTTGCCCAAGATTGATGTCGCGGTAGTGGGCGAGCCCACCGGCATGCAGCCGGCAGTGGCCGAGAAGGGGCTTATGGTGCTCGACGTGACCGCGCGGGGGCGTAGCGGGCACGCGGCGCGCGGCGAAGGCGACAACGCAATCTACCGCATGCTCGACGACCTGTGCTGGCTGCGCTCATACAGGTTTGGCCGCGTGAGCCGTTTTCTCGGCCCCACGCTCGCGCAGGCCACTGTTGTCAATGCCGGAACCCAGCACAATGTGGTGCCCGACGAGTGCCGTGCCGTGGTGGATGTGCGTGTCAACGAGATGTACACCAACGAGGAGGTGTTTGGCATAGTGAAGCAGAACATGCGGTCGGATGTGTCGGCGCGCTCGTTCCGCTTGCGCCCGTCGCACATCGATGTCTCGCACCCCTTGGTTGAAAGGTGTGTGGCTATGGGCGGAAAACCGTTCGGGTCGCCCACGCTGAGCGACCAGGCTCTCATGCCGTTTCCGTCGCTCAAGATTGGGCCGGGCGACTCGGCGCGTTCGCATTCTGCCGACGAATACATACGCACCGCCGAGATTTCGGCGGCAATAGATTTCTATGTCGGTTTGCTCGACGGCCTCTGCTTCGCCCCGTGGCAACCGTCGGAGTGACGTTTAGGCTTTCTTTCGGTCACTTGCGACGGCGTTTTCTGAAATAAAGCCAGTAGCCGATTATGGGCAGCGACGCTCCGATGAGGCTTGCCGCGAATGTTATTGTGCGTGTGACAATGCCTCCCCACGAACCTATGTGCAGCTGGTGGAACACGGTCATGGCCACCGTGCCCTTTGGCACGAGCCGCAGTCCGAAGCCCATGCCCGTGACTGCGAGCAGCAACAGCCACAACACTGCCCACCATCCAAGGCTCACATGCAGG
Organism: bacterium; assembly: GCA_963607545.1. Classification (GTDB taxonomy): domain Bacteria; phylum Bacteroidota; class Bacteroidia; order Bacteroidales; family Bacteroidaceae; genus Prevotella. The sequence continues at coordinate 334,022 of CAVDCP010000001.1, read as the reverse complement.
TCGTACATCAGCCGCCTGAAGCCTTTCTTCCGCTCCACCGTCAGGCGTTGCCGCCATTGCTGCTTGGTTTTCGGCAGGCAGATGCATATTCCGCTGACGAGGATTATAGCAAAAAACAGTGTGGTGTAGGTGACAATCAGTTTGCCCGTCTTGCCCATCATCAGTCCGGTGTGGAACTTGGTGACGTAGGAAAAGAAGTCGCGCTTGGTGGTTGTGCCGTAAGGGCTGGCGTTGTCGGCCTTGCCGTGTCGGCCCGTGTGTCTTGCCGTTGCGTTGTGGCTGTATGTGCGGTGGGTGCCGACGGTTTTGCCGGCGGCGTGGTGTGTGTTGTGCGGTGCAACCACACGCGGCATGCCGAGGGCGTTGCGTATCTCGTTTTTGAACACGAGCGTGGCCCCGGAGAGGCAGATGAGCGTGATGAGGATGCCCAGTGGCAGCGACAGCCACAGGTGAATCTTGTATAGAGTTTGTCGTTTCATCGTTGTGTCATTAATCTCACAAGGGCTGCCCCGGGATTTTGTTGTTCCCGTGGCAGCCCGTAGTTGTATGTTTAAGAGGGTGTGTGGCGGTTATTTGGCGAAGTTCACTTTAAGTCCCACGACAAGCATCCGTCCCGGAGAATAGAGCGCGTAGCGCATGGTGGGAGTGTCTATGCGGTCGTCTTTCTTGTTGAGCAGGTTGTCGATGCCGATGCTCGGCACAAACTTGAACATGCGCGCCACGGTGAATGTGTGCGTGGTGTTGAGGTTGACAACGCCGTATCCGGGTGCATCGTCGTATGCCGGATAGTATGTGCGCGACTGGAAACGTGCGTTGAGGTTAACTCCCAGCGTATAGGCACGCCATGTGTGGGTGTAGTTTGCGCTTGCGGTGAAACTGTTCTTGAACGTGCGTTCCAGGTCCATCCATGTTCCGCTGCTCTTTGATCGTCCGTAGGTGTAGGCGTAGTTGGCCATGAGGGTGAGGTCGGGGGTGACTATCACCGATGCGTTGGCCTGCACTCCCTTCACGATGCCCTTGTTGCTGTTTATGTAGTGGCCGTAGGTCTTGAGCTGTGCCATTTGTTCGGCTGTGGCTTCGGGGAACTGCGTGGCGAGGTCTTTGCGTATGTCATCGTCCACGGTGATGTTTTCCTTTACAATCATGTCGCTCACGAAATTCATGTAGCCCATTGCCGACAGGGTGAAGATGCGGTTGCTGTATTCGGCGCTGAGCGACACATAGTGGCTGCGTTCGGCCTTGAGGTCGGTGTTGCCGAATGTTATTACCGGGCGTTTGCCCATTATCTTGAAATAGTGGTAGTAGAGTTCGTCGAGACCCGGAGCACGGAAACCGCGTGAGTAGGCGGCGCGAAAACGGAAGTTTCCCGGCGCATACATGAGCGAAACCTTGGGCGTGAAGTTGTCGCCGAAGGTGCCGTGCTTGGTGTAGCGCACCCCGAGTGTGGCACTGAGGTTTCTCACTATCTCCATGTCGTGCTGCAGATAGCCGGCGAAGGTGTAGACGTTGTTGTTCACGTCGCCGCTTGTGGCGGTGAGGAAATCGTTGCGCCAGTCGATGCCCGCTATTGTCGTGCCCTTGTCATAGAAGTGGAACACGCCCTTGAGCTCGGCCTCGTAGTATTTCTGGAACTTGTTGCGCACGAAGTTTCCGACCTTGTAGGTCTTGGTGTCCACTTGGTAGAGGTTGCCGTAGTGGTAGTTGTCGTTCACGAAATCGAAGTGCAGCGCATGCTTGCCGAGGTTGTATTTGGCCCCGGCCTCCCAGCGCCATCCCTCGCTGCGCATATCGTAGTCGGAGCCGCCGGTGATGTCTGTGCGCGTGTCGGGGCGGTCGGTGAGCTTGTAACTGTATGACCCAGCGGCATAGAGCGACAGGTTTTCTGTAGGTTTGATGTCAAACCGCTGGTTTACGAGGTTGGAGTTGAAGCCGATGAACAGCGGAGCTATGGTTTCATATTCCTTCCCGTCGCTGTCAATGGCCTTGTTGTTGTTCTGGTAGCTGTCGGCCTCCTGGTGGAAATAAGACGTGTGCGACTCGAGATATTTGGTTGTCACATCGAGGCTTACGCCCTCGGAGAACTGTCCTTTGCCCGAAACGCGCGTGTCGGATGTCACTTCAACCGTGTCGAGCGACTTTTGTGTGGTGATGATGTTTATCACGCCTCCGATGGCATCCGACCCGTACAGGGCCGAAGCTGCGCCGTCGAGCACTTCGATGCGCTTAACTCTCGACATGTCGATGCGCGAGAGGTCAACGTTTCCGGCTATGTCGCCTATTATCTTCTTGCCGTTGACGAGTATCAGCACATACTTGTTGCCGAGTCCGTTGACGCGTATGTATGAACCCATCGCGTTGGGCGAGAACGACACCTGGGGCATGAGCTTGGTGAGCACTTCCTGAAAATCGGTTGAACCGGTTTCCTGAATGAGCCGCGACGAGAGCACATGCACGGGCGTGGTGGTTGATTTCAGAAGCTGGTTGTGGCCGTTTCCCGTCACCACGACAGGGTTCAGCTCTATCACTTTCTCGTTGTTGTTGTCGCCGTCGGCGGCGGTTGAGGCTGCGGCATTGGCACACCCGATGGCGGCTGCGGCAGCGAAAAGTAAAAATCTCTTGTCCATCAAAATATCAATTGTTGTCTTGTTCTATGAGTTGCTTGACCTTGTCAAGTATCATTTCCTGTATTTCCGGCATCTCGCCAAGTCCTTTCTGCACCACTTCCACCTTGTAGCCGAGCTTCTGCAGGGTGCTTTTCCACACCCCGTCGATGTCTTCTTTCTGGTGGTTGCCCGCTATGTAGAGCAACGGCACGAGCATTACCCTCTTGCAGGTTGACTTTCCAAGTTGGCGCTCCACGGCCTCGATGGTGGGGTAGCCTTCTATCGTGCCCACATGCCACAAAGGTTTGCCCTCGTCTTTCAGCAGGTAGTCTATCTGACTGTACATGGCGTTGGCAGGACTGTCGCTGCCGTGTCCCACGAGCACCACCTGCGTGTTGCCGGTGGGCGAGGCGCTACTTGACGCGAGATTGCGGGCTATCATGTCGGTGAGCGTGCGGCAGTCGTCTACGGTGTAGAGCAGCGGACGGCCCATGGCAATGGTGCCAAACTTGCCTTTCACCCGTTCCACGTTCTTCTTCAGGATGTCGTTCATCACGCCGTCGAGCAGCATAGTGCTCTGCACCGCAAGCCGTGTGCAGCCGAGCGAGTGCAGCGAGTCGAGTGCCTGGGCAATGGTGAGCTTCCTGATTCCGCGTTTCCCGAGTGCCTTGATTACTGTGGGTGCGGCATAGGCTTCAACCACCGGGCAGTGGGCGAAGCGGTTTGCCACCATACTGTCGAGCCTGTCGATTGTGGCGGCGCGGCTGCGGTCGTTGGCGGTGCCGTAGTGTACTAAAAGAATGCCGGTTTTCTCTGTTGCGGCACTTTGCGCCCATGTGAATGCGGCGCAGAGCAAAAAGGCCAGCAATGTGGTTGTTCTCTTCATTTTCATAACTTGCATAACGTGTGTGGCACCGTGCCGGAAGTTCCGTTTTAAGGCCCGTTTTACTGCTCCCGGCAGTGGCGCTTTTGAAAAAACAGGTGCAAAATTATGAAGAAGAATATAGCGCTGCAATACCTAAAAATGTTGAAAATTCCATTTCAACGCTGCCGTTGTTGCGTTGAAAAAGATATAGTAAAGAGTCGCATCTGTCTGTGTATGAGACAAAAACAAAGCCGATAACCCTTCTTGGCGGCCTTTTTGGCTCTGCCGTGGAGGGTTGTCGGCTTTGTGTGGGTGGGCTTTGCGGGCCGTGATGCGCAAGTCGTGCGCGTATTGGTGGGGCGTGGTTATTTCACGGCCACCTTCTTGCCGTTCACGATGTAGAAACCGCTCGGCAGACCTTCGGTGGCTTGCTGCACCGTCACACGGGTGCCGAAGGTGCGCACCGTGGTGCCGTCGAATGCCGTGACACGCGTCGGGCTTTGGCTTGCCGTGCCGTTGCCGCAGCTGACGGTGGCTATGCCGCTCGTGGTGTCGTCGGTTATGTCGCTGACAAGGTAGTGGCCCATGGAGTCGGTTTCGGGCAATATCTCAAAGTAAGATGTGCGTGCCACGCCGTTGACATCCACTGTCTGTGTGTCTTTGTCGCGGTTGAACACGAAGTTTACATAGTCGGTGGGCGAGTTTATAGTCCATGTCGTGGTGAACCAGTTGCGCCCTGCCGCACTGGTAGTGCTTGTTGTTGCATCGCCCGGCCAGCTGTTTTTTGAGCCGTGGGAGTTGTCGCCGCCCCAAGTCCAGGTGTTCATCGTAGTCCATCCCACCTTGTCGGCATTCACATGCACGCTTATTCCGTAGGGCTGGAATTCGCTTATTGTGTAGTCGCGGCTTGTCACTCCGGTCACTTTCCCGTCGGCCAGAATGCCCAGTTTCATGGTGTAGGTGCCGTAGGGCAGTGTTATGCTTGTGCCGCTCGCCACTTTGCTGCTGCCCGATGTGGGGGCGCTTCCGTCGAGGGTGTAGACAATCTGTGCCCCCTCAGTGGCTGTTATGGCGGTGAGCTTTGCCGTGGGCGCGTTGTGGTAGGTGCCCGACGGGACATCGGTCCATGCCGTTTCGCAGGAGCGTTCAACGAAATAACGGTAGTTTTTGCCTTCGGCTGCCAGTGCATATTCCGCTCCGGCGGAGTAAGACTGTGCGCCAGGCCCCACGGCAGCAACGATCCGTGAGTTGTCGCCCGTCACCGTAACCACATAGCGCGAAGCCGAGCTTTCGGTGCGTGCCCAACGGCTTGTGTTGCTTATGCCAGCGAGGTTGCGCAGCAGAATCATGTTCTTGATGTCGCGCTTGCAGTCGGTCCAGTGCTTGAGAAAGACGCACGGCGTGCCAGGCATGGCCAGGATGTAGGCGTTGGCGGCCAGGGTGTCTTTCCTTATTGGGTCTTGCTGCTTGGTGTCGGAGCGGCGTTCGGTGTCGTGGTTTTCAACGAATGTCACGGCATAACGCTTGTAGGCGTTGTTGGTGGCAATGCCTCCGTTGTCGAGTTTTGTCCAGTCGGAGTTGTTTATGGCATCGCGCACCGAGTAGCGCAACGGGAAGTCGAAGGCTGCCGACTGTATCTCGCCGTCGGTTTTGGTGCCGCCGAGCCATGCTATCACCTTCTGCTTATCGCCGTCGAAATATTCTCCCACCGAGTATTCGGGCTTTGCCGTGCTGTTGTAGAGGCCGGTGAAGCTCGCCGCGTAGCCCCTTGTCATGTCGTAGCGGAAGCCTATGTAGCCCAAATCGTTGAGCAGAAAGTCGAGATAAGCTTTAACGTTTGCCTGCACGTTGGGGCTATTGTGGTCGAGGTCGCGCATACCGTCCCAGCCTTCGCCGGTGTCTTTGTTGGTGCTGAGCGAGTAGCCGTTGGCCTTGGCCCATGTGGCCGTTGCGCCGCCGTCGTCGTCGGAACAGATGTCGGTGGAGGTGAGCTGGTAGGTCACGCCCTTGTAGGTTTCCTTTGGAAAGTCAACCCAGTTCGACACGTTCTTGCGGTGGTTTATCACCACGTCGGCTATGGTGCCGATGCCTTTCTGCCTGAATGTCTTGATGAGCGAGCGCAGTTCGGTTTCGTTGCCGAACGAACTGTCGTAGTTGCCGAGCCAGTAAAGGTCGTCGTAGCCCATTGACTTGCCGCCGCACGACGCGCTCTGCGGAATCCACACGAGGTTGAAATATTGCGCGAGCTCGTCGGCCTGGCTTTCGAGTGTGGTCCACTTCGTGGCATCGTAGCTGTCCCAGTAGAATCCCTGGAGCATCACTCCCTTGTGTTCCGAGGGCCAGCCTTGCGCCAGCAGCATTGTGGGCAGGGCCAATGCGGCTATTGCCGCCGATATTTTTTTGTTCATGTTGTTGTCGTTGTGAGTGGTGGGTGTTGTATGTTGTGCGGTTACTTGTTGCCCATTTCGAGCACCATCACGCCTCGGGGCGCGAGGCGCACGTTGTGCGAGATGTCTATCTTGCGCCCGGTGAGCACGTTGGTGGCCGTGGTTGCTCCGCGTGTTATTTCGGCATAGCGTGCTGTGTTGAGCGTTGCCGCGTGCGATGTTCCGTTGATAATGGTGAGCACTGCCTTTTGGCCGAGCGTGCGTGCCACGACGTAGACACCTTTCTGCGGAATGAACTGGGTCTGCTGTCCCTTGGCAATCACGTCGTTGTTCTGCCGCCAGTGCAGCAGGCGGCTTGTCCAGTTGAACATGGCGTTCTCTTCCTTGGTGCGTCCCTCACGGGTGAAGGCATTGTGCGTGTCGCCCGGAAATCCGCCCGGAAAATCGCGGCGCACGTTGCCGTCGGTAGCCGATTTCGTGCCGTTCATGAGCACCTCGGTGCCGTAGTAGAGCTGGGGAATGCGGCGTACGGTGAGCAGCAGTGCGAGGGCCTGTTTCAGTGCGAGCGTGTCTTTGCCGTCGCCCAGGAAGCGGTCGGTGTCGTGGTTTTCTATGAATGCCATGACATGCGACGGGTCTTTGTAGAGATAGTCGTAGCAGAGCGAGTTGTAGATGCGGTTGTAGCCGTTCCACCAGTCGTCGGTTTCCTCGCTTTTCGCCTTGTTTATCTTTTCGAAGAAACTGAAGTCCATGACGGTTTTCAGGTATGAATTCTGTTCCGACAGCGGCGAGTCTTTCTGCCATGCGGCGGTGTATGCCGGTTCAGTTACCCAAGTTTCGCCCACGGTGTTGAAGTTGGGATACTCGCGGTCGAGTTCTTTCATCCACTGTGCCATGCCTGTCCGGTCGGCATAGGGGTAGGTGTCCATGCGTATCCCGTCGATGCCTGCGGTCTCGATCCACCATTCCGAGTTCTGTATGAGGTAGGTCATGAGATGCGGGTTGCGCTGGTTTAAGTCGGGCATGGTGGGCACGAACCATCCGTCAACGGTTTCGTGCAGGTCGATCTTGCTGGCGTAGGGGTCGAGCACGGGCGTAAGCTTGTAGCTTGTCTGCTGGTATTTGTCGTTGGTGAGCTGTTCGCCGTCCATCGTTTTGGTCTTCACCGCGTTCTTCTGGTTCTCGGGATAGAGCCATTCGGGGCAGTTGAACCAGTCGTGCGAGGGCATGTCCTTAACCCAGGGATGTTCGAATCCGCAGTGGTTGAAAATCATGTCCATCACCACTTTCAGTCCCTTTGCATGCGCTTCTTGCACGAGTTGGCGGTATTCGTCGTTGGTTCCGAAGCGCGGATCCACGCGGTAGTAGTCGGTGGTGGCATATCCGTGGTAGGTGCTGTTCTTGCCGTGGTCGGGCGAATTGTTCTCGAGCACCGGCGTAAACCACAGTGCCGTCACGCCGAGGTCGGTGAAATAGTCGAGGTGACGGCGTATGCCTTCGAGGTCGCCGCCGTGCCTCAGACTTGGTTCGGAGCGGTTGACGGAGTAGCTGTTGAGGCCCTTTATGTTGTCGTACTTGCCGTTTCCGTTGGCGAAGCGGTCGGGCATGAGCATGTAGAGCACGTCGGCGGCGGTGAATCCCATGCGTTCCTCGCCGCGCATGTCACGCTGCTTGATCTGGTATTTCACGGTGGTCTTGCTGCCGCCCGACGAGAATTTCAGGTTGACGGTGCCCGGTTGTGCCTTGCCTACGTTCATGTAGACGAGAAGATAGTTGGGACTGTCGAGCCGCACGAGGCTGTCGATGCTCACTCCAGGACTGTCGGTGGAGACCTCGGCCGAGCGTATGTCCTTGCCGTACACCATGAGCTGCACTGTGGGGTTCTTCATCCCAGCCCACCAGTTGGCGGGTTCTATTCTGTCAATTTTGCATGTTGCGTTCATCGTAAGTGTCGTCCCGAGAAGCAGGGCGGTAAGTAGATTCTTCATATTTTTGAGTTTGTTCAGTTGTGCATTATCAGTGCCGACTGCGCCGCGACGGTGGCTTCCGTGCCTGTTGTAGTGCCCATTCCGGCGCAGTCGATGCGGCCTTGTGCCGCCACTGTGGTGTAGCGGCCCTGCGGAATGTTTATCGTGACAGGCTCGCGGTTGGCGTTGAGTGCCACTATTATGTCGTTCCAGTCGTCGCCTCCCGCGTTGCCTTTCAGACGGAATGCCACCACTCCCTCGGGAGCTTCGATGAATTCGAGATGCTTGCGCACCTCTTCGGCATTGCCAAGGCGGAATGCCGGGTGGCCCTTGCGCAGTGCTATGAGGCGCGAGTAATACTCCATTACCTCGGGATGACGGCGCATGCCGTCCCAGTCGAGCCGGTTTATGCTGTCGGGCGAGTTGTAGCTGTTGTGCACCCCCTTCTTGTCGCGCAGCATTTCTTCGCCGCACAGAATGAAGGGCACGCCCTGCGAGGTGAGCACGGCGGTCTGTGCAAGGAGGTCGAGCCGCACCAGTTCGTCGTCGGTTATGCCCGGGATGCTCGCCCGCAGACGGTCGGCAAGGCACATGTCGTCGTGGCAACTCACATAGGCAATCATCTGTGTGGGTTCGGTGGCCCATGCCTTCTTGCTGTAGTTCACCTTGGCCATGTCGATTTGCGGGTGAGATATTGCCCCGGCTATGCCAAACTTGATGCTCTCCTCGCAGCCTTTCGCCCCGGCGAGGAAGCCTCCTTTGGTGTCGTCGGAGAACGGGCCGCGCAGCGCGTCGCGCATGTCGTCGCAGAAAGCCCCTATGCGGTCGAGCCTCGGGGTGTTGGCCTTCGTGGCGAGACTGTCGGCATCAAGCGCGCAGTTACCGGCACTCCAGCCCTCGCCGTAGATGTAGACCGAAGGGTCAATCTTGTCTATTTCGGCACGGATGTAGTTCATCGTCGCGATGTCGTGCACTCCCATGAGGTCGAAGCGGAACCCGTCGATGTGGTATTCCTGCACCCAGTATTTCACGCTTTCGGCCATGAACTGCCGCATGAGCGGCTTCTCGCTTGCCGTTTCATTGCCGCATCCCGAACCGTCGGAGTATTTGCCGTCGGCTGTGCGGCGGAAGAAATAGTCGGGGTTGAGCTTTTGGAAATTGCTGCCCGCTATGTCGAACGTGTGGTTGTAAACCACGTCGAGTATGACGCGGATGCCCGCTTTGTGCAGGGCCATTACCATTTGCTTGAACTCGCGTATGCGGGCTGTGGGGTCGGCGGTGCTTGTAGCGTATGAACCTTCGGGCACGTTGTAGTTGAGAGGGTCGTAGCCCCAGTTGTATTGCGGCTTGTCGGGGCGCGACTCGTCGATTGACGCGAAGTCGAACGAGGGCAGAATGTGCACGGCGTTCACCCCGAGCCGCTGTAGATGGCTTATGGCCTGCGGTTCGGTGAGCGCGAGAAACTTGCCCTTGTTGGCTATGCCCGACGACGGGTGTACCGAGAAATCGCGGTGGTGAAGCTCGTAAATCACGAGGTCGGCAGCCGAATGCAGTTCGGGACGGCGGTCGTCGGTCCACCCGTCAGGGTTGGTTTCGGCCATGTCAACAATGGCTCCGTATTGCCCGTTCACTCCCACGGCCTTGGCGAAAAGGCCCGGAGTGGAGCGTTTTTCGTAGTCGCCGTCGACGACAAACCGGTAGTATTTGCCTTTCAGGTCGTTGGCAACGGTGAGTTTCCATTGTCCACGGCCCGTGTGCACCATGCGTTTCACTGTGCGCCGGTGCTTCTTGCTGGTGTCGCCGTCGGTTAGTTCAATGCACACCTTGCGTGCCTTGGGGTCGGTGGTGACGTTGAATGTGGTGGATTGTGGCGTGTAAACCACCTCGTCGGGGCTTTGCGCCACGGCCCGTTGGGTTGCAGCTATCGCCATTGCAGACAGCAGAAAAGTAGTAAGTTTCATTGTATGGAGAAAATAAGCAGGGATGTTTAGGATTGCGGCATTTCCGCGCCGGGCGGTAGCGTAGGCTCCGGAAGTTGCGTGCCGGAGCCTACGCAGTGGTCAGCGTCGCCGTCCGCACTCGTCGATGAGTTCCTTCACGCTGTCGTTGTAGTCCTTTGCGGCGAGCAGTTGCTCTATTGTCAGGTGCATGCGGTAGCGCCAGTAGTGGCGCGGGTTTGACGGGATGTTGATGCGTTCGGCATCGGCATCGGGCAAGCGGAGCTTCTCGTCGATAGCAAACCAGTCTTGCAGCGACAGTATGCACAGCATCGACGGCGACGTGAGCTGGCGCGAAACGATGTCGCGGGCGAGCCATCCGGGCAGCGGATGGGGTGCGTTGCCGCCACGGTAGAGCATGTTTGAATAGTAGTCTTGCGTGCGTTCGGCATCCTCGTCCCACCACTGGCGCAGGGTGGGCATGTCGTGGGTGGACAGGGTGCACACCGAACGGTAGGGATTGCGCGAAAGGTGCCCGAAGCGCACGCTCGGGTCTTTGGGCATCTGCTGCAGTTCGAGGCTCAGGATGCGCAGTTGCTGCATCACCCACGCCACACAGTCGGGCACCATTCCCAGGTCTTCGGCGCACACGAGCATGCGTGTGGCCTGCACGAGGGTGGGCAGTTTCTTCATGGCTTCACGATACCAGAAGTAGTTGTTGCGGCGGTAATAGTAGTCGTTGTAGAGCCGGTTGAACTTGGTCTTGTCGGTGTCGTAGAGGGCTTCATACCTTAAATTGAGCTGCGCGGTGATGCGCGGATGGAACTTTTCGGAGTCTTTGCGGTCGCGCACGAAGAGCACGTTGTTCACGAGCGAGTAGAGTCCGTCGCGTATCCAACGGTCGTCGTCGGAGTCCTTGCCCTCGAATGCCGCCTCAATCTTGCGTTCGGTGTCGTATTCCTGACGCAGCGAGAAGATGTCGTCGTGCTCGTGCCGGAGATATTTCCCGGCCACTTCGGCGGCGTGTTTGCCGAACACGCGGTCAACAATCCATTGTGATATGAAGGGCGTGGTGAACTCCTGTTCCTGAAAGCGCAGACCATAGGTCTCGATTTCTTCGCGTGTCATGGCCAGCGAGGGGTCGAACTGCCCGGTGAGGGCGTTGACGCACTGCCCCGGAATGGCCCATATGCGGAAGAAACCGAGCACATGGTCGATGCGGTAGGCATCGAAGTATTTCGACATGTTCTGGAACCTGCGCACCCACCACTGGCATCCGTCGTCAATCATGCGCTGCCAGTTGTAGGTGGGGAATCCCCAGTTCTGGCCGTTCACCGAGAATGCGTCTGGCGGAGCACCGGCCTGCGAGTCGAGGTTGAAATACTGCGGTTCGTGCCACACGTCGCACCCGTTGCGGTTCACCCCGATAGGTATGTCGCCCTTGAGCACCACTCCGCGTGCCACTGCATATTCGTGTGCCGCGCTCATCTGTGCGTCGAGCACAAACTGCACATAGTAGTGGAACGCCACGTCGCGGTAGGCTTTTGATCGCGGGTTTGACAGAGCTGCGCGCTCCTGCTCGTCCCATTGACGGTGGTCGGGCCACTCGGCGAAGACGGCAGTGCCGTAGGCATCGCGCAGATGGCAGTATTGCGCGTAGGGCACGAGCCAGTGCTCGTTGGCCTTGAAAAACCGCTTGAATGCAGCCGAGCGCAGTGTCTTGCCGCCTTCCTGTGCGAAGATGAGGCGCAGATATTCGGTCTTTGCGTTGTTCACGCGTTCGTAGTCAATCTGGGCAAGCGCGTTCAGTTCTGTGCGCAGAGCCTCGAAGCGTGCCGCCTCGGCCTTGTCGGCGAGCGGCGGGAGCTGCCGCAGGTCGGCATATTGCGGATGCAGGGCAAAGATGCTTATGCAGGAATAGGGGTAGGAGTCGGTCCATGTGTGTGTGGATGTGGTGTCGTTTATGGGCAGCACCTGCAAGACGCGCTGGTGGGTGTCGGCCACCCAGTCAATCATCTTCTTCAAATCGCCGAAATCGCCCACGCCGAAACTGCCCTCGCTGCGCAGCGAGAACACGGGGATGAGCGTGCCGGCGAGCTTGGCGTCGCATATCTCGAAGAACGCCTGATCGAGTTCCTGCACCACGACATCGCCCTCGTTGAGGGTGGGCAGCGTTATCTTGCGGTTGTCGCCGGTTTCCCACAGCAGGTCGCCCTTGTCGTTGATGGCAATGAATTTCATTTCGGTGGGAGTCAGCTCGAAATCGGCCGCGTCGAGGTCGGCAATCCATTCGTTGTGGTTGTGCTCGGTCATGGCAACGGCATGGGCGGGTTTCCAGCACCCAAGTTGGCTGCTCTCGCCCACCACCGACAGCTTCTCGCCGCAGCGCAGTTGCGGAGCGCGCACCACAAGGCGCAGTGTCTTGGCATGCCGCGAGGGCGTTGCTGCGGTGTGCGGACGGCGGTTTATGCACTCGGTGAATGCCGAACTGTACAGGTAGGAGTCGTGCGGAATGTCTTCCCACCGGTCGTGCGTGGTGTATTGTATTGCGTTGGCGGCATTGAGTTCAAGCCGGTGTGTCACGGTTTTCCATTCCTGCCGCTGCTGCCGTCCGCCGCCCATGACACTGTAGAAATAGTCGATGTGTGTGGGCAGTGCGTCGTCGGACAGGCACATGCGTCCGCTCCATGTGTTGCCGTCGAGTGTCGTCATGCGCAGTGTCTGTGCCGTGCCGCCGTCGGGCGAGACGATGTTTGCCATCAGTTCTTCGCCGAATGCGGTGGTGTACTGTATGTTGAAGCGTATGTCCATGTTGTTTAGGATAATGATTGTCGGTTGTTGTTTTGGAAGACTTAAGTATCTGTATGCAAAATTAAAAAAAATATGTGCGCCTTGGCCTGTGCTTGCCTCATTTTTGCCAAATAATCGTGAAAACGTTTGCAAACGGTTGCATGCCGTGTTTTCTTGTGCCGTCTGAAGTGTGGCATGGCATTGTCTGCCATGTTGTTTTGCCGTTGCGTCGCGACGGCGAAGAAGTGTTCTGCATGGGTGACGGACAATGTGTGCGCACGGGCAAGACATGCCCCAAAATTAAAGACAGCATGCCCAAAATGAAAAGAAGCCTTTGTTGGTGGCAACAAAGGCTTCTTTGCCACTCAACAAAGGCTTCTTTTCATGCCAACAAAGGCTTCTTTTTAACTCGTGTGTATTTTATTGAAAATCAACGGGTGACGGCGTTGCTACTGTCGGCGGCTTTGTCCACTTTCAGCAGTGCCACGCTTGCCGCTCCGGCAACGAGGCATGCGGCGGCAATGAGCATCATGTGGCTCTGCACCGAACCTACTGCCGAGAGCAACAGTCCGCCTACGGCTGCTGCCACAATCTGCGGCACGCATATCGTTCCGTTGAACAGTCCGAGGTAGGCACCCTTGTGTCCGTAGCCTTCAAGGGCGTTGGTGACGAAGGTGAACGGCATGGCGAGCATGGCGGCCCATGCACATCCGATGAGCAGGAACGGGATGACGAGCATGTTGCGGTCGGTGGTGTAGGGCAGGAGAGCGAAGCCCACGGCTCCTATTGCGAGGCTTAGGGCATAGGCGGCCTTGCCGTTGCGGAACTTGGGAAGCACCATGGCCCACAGCACCGAACCTATTGCCTGCCAGAAGAAGAGCACGCCCACCCAGTTGCCTGCCTCCTGATATTCGGGCGAGGCCACGTCGGTGGTGTGCCACACGGTGTCGGCAATGGTGCCGTTGGTGTAAGTCCACATGTACATGAATGCCGCCCAGCAGAAGAACTGCACCAGTCCCACGCGCCAGAACATCGACGGGGCGTTGCGCAGCAGTTCTATCCAGTTGGCGCTGCGCTCCTCCTTTTGTGGCTCGGCCTCGTTGTATTCGGCATATTCGCGCGGGTTCCACTCCTTCACTTTGACGGTGGTGTAGACGACGCAGAGAATGAGTATCGCAGCACCTATGTAGAAGGAGTATATCACCGAGTCGGGCACCACGCCCTTGGGAGCTTCGTTGGCTATGCCGACGGCGGTGAAGAGAAACGGGAAGAGGTAGCCCACGAGTGAACCGCTGTTGCACAGAAACGACTGGATGGAGTAGGCGAGCGACTTCTGCCGCTCGTTTACCATGTCGCCCACAAGCATCTTGAACGGCTGCATGGCCATGTTTATGCTCGTGTCGAGAAACATGAGCGCGACAAGACCGAATACCATTGCCGTGCCGACGGTCATGCCCAGCGACCCGGCGTTGGGCAGGAGGCACATCACGACAACGGCCACTGCCGCGCCTGCGAAGAGGTAGGGGATGCGCCGTCCGAACCGGCACCAGGTGCGGTCGCTCAGTGTGCCGACGATAGGCTGTACGAGAATGCCCATGAGCGGGGGCAGAATCCAGAAATAGCTGAGTGAGTGCGGGTCGGCCCCGAGCGTGGCGAATATGCGCGAGATGTTGGCGCTTTGCAGGGCATAGGCTATCTGCACGCCGAAAAATCCGAAACTAAGGTTCCATAGTTTCCAGAAACTGAGATTAGGTTTTGGCTTCATTATGATTTGGTTTTTTATAGTTGTTTTTTCCGTTTCATGCGGTGCGGCTATATAATAATAGGTGTATGGATGGAAATGTTGCCCCGGCCTGTGAGGGCTTCACCGTGAGCTTCCGCGCACTATGAGGCGCGTGCGCACCACGCGCTTCTCAATCCTGTCGCGCGGAGTCAGCCCTTCCACCTTGTTTATGAGTATGCTTGCAGCCTCTTCGCCCACGGCTTTGCCGCGCTGCTCCACGGTGGTGAGCATCGGGTCGCAGGCAACGGCGCGCTGGCCGTTGGTGAATCCGCACACCGAAACGTCGTCGGGCACATGCAGCCCCATGCGTTTTGCCGTGTACATCACGCCTATGGCCGTGTCGTCGTTGATGCAGAAGAAGGCGTCGGGACGGTCGTCTCGGGCCAGTATCTCGGGTGTTATCGCCTCGGCATCGGCGCGATTGTCGCATGTGCGCACGAGCGTCTCGTCGGGCTGCATGCCAGCCTTCAGGAGCGCGTCGCGGTAGCCGTTGTAGCGGTTCTTGCCTATTTCGGTTGCGGCTTTCATGCCGTAGAAGGCTATGCGGCGGCATCCCGTGCCTATGAGGTGGCTCACGGCGGTGAACGCCCCCATGTAGTCGTCGACCACCACGAGGCTTGCGTTCACCCCGGTGCAGATGCGGTCGTAGAAGACAAGCGGTATGCCTTTGTCGATGAGCGACTGGAAATGGCCGTACTGCCGGGTGTCCTTGGCCTGCGACACGATTACGCCGCACACCTGGTGTCCCTCAAACATCTGGCAAATCTGCACTTCGCGCGTGTAGCTCTCCTTGCTCATTGCCAGCATGATGCGGTAGCCGCGTGCCGTGGCTTCCTCCTCGATTCCGGTGAGCACCGACATGAAATAGTAGTGGGTGAACTCGGGCAGTATCACGCCGATGATTTTCTGCGGGTGGCGCTTGTAGTTGCGCAGCGACTTGGCCACGTCGTTGGGGTGGAAATCGTGCTTGCGTGCATACTCGCGTATGGCCTCGCGCGTGGCTTCGTTCACGCGCTTGTTGCCGTTGAGTGCGCGCGACACTGTGGCTACCGACACTTTGAAGTGCTCGGCAATGTCTTTCATCGTGGTTGGTTGTTGGTCTTGCATAGGTCTTTTCGGCTTTTAGGCATCCGGCTCGCGGTGACATTCCGTGGCCGTGCTGCAAAGTTATCTTATTTATTCTATAAGGTGTAGCGGCGGCGCATACATTTTGTATGATGTTTGTGAAAACGTTTACAGAATGTACTCTGCACCGTTGTAAAGGCTGCCCGATGTGGCCTTTACGCAGTGTCGTTTCCCCGCTTTTGCCGCTTTGGTCTTGTGGTGGCATTGCGGTTGCGTCTGTTTATGACCGGTCTTTGCGGTTGTCTTTTCCAGAGTAAGTGCAGGTTGTGGAAACGTTTGCATACATAAAAGCATAATTTTAACCCATAAAAAAGTACAAACAAATGTTTTCAGAACTAAATTTGCAGCAGAGTTCAAGAGACCTTACCGATTTAGACGAAAAGAGCGAACCTAATACGCAATCGACAATAACAATTTATTAATTTCTCATAAAGCTACAATGATGAAGCAGGTTTTATTCCCCAATGCCATCAGGACGGCTACCCTCTCGGCAGGACTGTTCCTTTCGGCAAGTGCCTTCGCACAGCAGATAGTTGTGAAAGGCAACGTGAAAGACGAGACCGGCGAGCCAGTCATCGGCGCTTCCGTCAAGGTTGTTGGCGGACAGGTGGGTGCTGTCACCGACATCGACGGAAACTTCCAGATTAACGCCGACCAGAAATCGACGCTCGAAATCACCTACATCGGCTATGAACCGGTGAAGGTGCATGCCGGACAGAACATCTCGGTACAGCTCAAGAACACATCCTCGACACTCAACGAGGTGGTGGTAATCGGCTACGGAGCCGTGAAGAAATCAGACCTGACGGGTTCGGTGACGGCACTGAAGCCCGACTCGAAGAACAAGGGACTCGTGGTTAACGCCCAGGACATGATTTCCGGCAAGATAGCCGGCGTGAACGTGACATCTAACTCGGGCGAGCCAGGCGTGGGCACACAGATTCGCATACGCGGCGGCTCGTCGCTCTCGGCCAGCAACGACCCGTTGATAGTAATCGACGGAGTGCCCATGGACAACAACAAGGTGGGCAACACCAACTCGAACATTCTTTCGACAATCAACCCGCAGGACATCGAGTCGTTCAACGTGCTTAAAGATGCCTCGGCAACGGCAATCTACGGTTCGCGCGGATCGAACGGCGTAATCATCATAACGACGAAGAAAGGCCACAAAGGGCAGAAGCCCACGATAAGCTATTCGGGCTCGGTTTCGATGTCGCAGAAGAAGAAAACCTACGAAATGATGAACGGCGACCAGTATCGTGCCTATGTGAAGAGCATCTTCAACGAGGACGACGAGGCCGTGAAGGCACTCGGAACGGCAAACACCGACTGGCAAGACCTCATCTACCGCACCGCAATAAGCCACGACCACAACGTTACTTTGAGCGGATCGGCAGGCAATTTCCTGCCTTATCGCGTGTCGGTAGGCTACACGGGACAGCAAGGTATCGTCAAGCGCAGCGACTACAACCGCTACACGGCATCGTTGAACCTCAACCCGTCGCTGCTCAACGACCACCTCACGCTTAACCTCAACGCCAAAGGCATGTACTCCGACGCGCTCAAAATAGACGCAGGCACGGTTATCGGAGCTGCCGTGAGCTACGACCCGACGCAAGACCCGCACGCATTCACGTCGCAGCGCGACCTCGCACTGCTCGGAAACAACGCGCAGAAAACACTGCAGAACTTCGGCGGATACTTTGAATGGCTCACCTCGGCAAGTGCATACAACGACGCACAGTGGCCGTTCACACGCTTCAAGGATGCTTCGCAGAACCCGCTCGCACTGCTCGAACTGGGCGACAACCACGAGAAGGTGCGCTCGTTCATAGGATCTGCCGACATCGACTACAAGGTGCATGGATTTGAAGACTTGCGTCTGCACGCCACACTCGGTGCCGAAGTGGCCGAGGGCAAGGTGCAGGAAACACAGCCGCAGTCGTATCCCGGCACCATATACTATGGCGGAACAACCGACAACAAGAACCTCAAGCGCAACCTCCTTCTGTCGGCCTACGCACAGTACTACCACGATTTCGACAAGAACCACCATTTCGATATAATGGCAGGTTACGAATACCAGCACTTCTTCTTCAGCTACACCAACAACTGGAACCAGATGTATCCCTCGACAAGTCCGAGTGCTGGCGAGGTGTTCGCAAGCACGAAAGACCACGACAAGTATGAGAACTATCTCGTGTCGTTCTTCGGACGTGCCAACTACACGCTCATGAACCGCTACTATTTCACTGCCACAGTGCGCGATGACGGTTCTTCTCGCTTTGCCGACCACTGGGGCGTGTTCCCCTCTTTCGCCTTCGCATGGCGCATAAAGGACGAGAACGAATTCCAGAAAATCGACTGGCTGAGCGACCTTAAGCTGCGTCTCGGCTACGGTCTTACCGGTCAGCAGGAAGGCATCGACAACTACCTGTGGTTCAAACAGTACAAGAAAGGACAGAACTTCGGCAAGTATCCGCTCATAGGCGACGGCTCTATCTACACGCCGCTCTACTACAACGACAAGCTGAAGTGGGAAACCACCACCACATACAACGTGGGACTCGACTTCGGAATCCTCAACCAGCGACTCACGGGTAGCGTTGACTGGTATGTGCGCAAGACGACCGACCTCATAAACTCCGCTCCCGTGGCTGCGCTCGCAGGTTCGGCCGACAAGGGACTGCAGAACATCGGCTCGCTGAAGAACACCGGTGTAGAGGCTTCGCTCAACTGGGTGGCTCTCAACACCAAGGACTGGTACTGGACAATGAGCTACAACTTCACCTACAACAAGAATGTAATCACCGACCTTAGCGGCGTGAGCGACACCGGCGACCCGGTGCTCGTGGGTGACAACATCGACTCTTCCAACCAGGTTCTGGCTTACCAGACGGGCTATGCCGCCAACTCGTTCTACGTTTACCAGCAAATCTACGACAAGAACGGCAAACCTATCGAAGGCGCAGTGGTTGACCGCAACGGCGACGGACAGATTACTTCTGCCGACCGCTATCTGTACAAACAGATTGCAGCACCGGTGACAATGGGCTTCAGCACACGCGTGGAATGGAAGAACTTCGACCTCGGCTTCTCGCTCAGAGCAAGCATCGGCAACTACGTCTACAACCATTTCGAGCAGAGCAAACGCTTGAGCGTGTCCAGCTCAGTGTGGTGCCAGAGCTCATATCTTGCCAATCGTCCCGTGAACACGCTCGGATGGACATCCGACGCCAACTCGTCGAAACTCTCCGACTATTTCGTGCAGAACGCATCGTTCCTCAAAATGGACAACATCACGCTCGGATACTCGTTTGCCAACCTCTTCAAGGGAGGTTCGTGGAGCGGCATCTCTGGCCGTGTGTATGCTTCGGCAAGCAACGTGTTCACCATCACCAAGTATAAAGGCATCGACCCCGAAGTGTACACGGGTATCGACAACAACGTCTATCCGCGCCCGATTACATTCCTCCTCGGTGTCAACCTGAATTTCTAACAAACAACTATAAAGATTCACGACAATGAAAAACTATATAAAATCGGTTGCCGCACCTGCCGCCGCCGTGCTCATAAGCCTCGCTTCGGCATCGTGCGTGAACGACCTCGACAAGGAGCCTATAAGCCCGAAGATTGACCTCGAAGTGAACAACGATGCCCTTCTCAACAAGTGCTACGCCAATTTCGGCATCAACGGAAACGGCGGACAGAGCAACAGCGACGAGGATTGCGACGTGAAGGGATTCTCCGACAACGGCATGACGGGCCTCGTGCGTGCAATGTGGAACCTCAACGAACTTCCCACCGACGAGGCAACGTGCAACTGGGGAGACGGACTGCAGGAGCTGAATTCGGCAAAATACGACCCGTCGCACCAGTGGGTGAAACTCTACATGACCCGACTCACGCTCGGAATAACGTTCTGCAACCAGTATCTGCAGGTTGCCGGCGGCGAAGACAAGACAAAAACCGCCGAGTGCCGCTTCCTGCGCGCACTGCAATACTATCTCCTTCTCGACACCTACGGCAATGTGCCGTTTGCCGAAACACTGGAGAAACCCGTGCAGAAATCGAGCAAGGAAATGTATGAGTGGCTCGTGAAGGAACTCACTGAGAACGTGGAGCCCAACCTTTCTGATGCCAAGGCAAAGACATCGGCCGATGCAAACTACGGCCGTGTGGACAAGGCTGCATGCTGGCTGCTGCTCTCCCGCATATACCTCAACGCCGAGGTGTACACCGGAACGGCACAGTGGGCAAAGGCAAAGGAATATGCCAAGAAAGTAATCGACTCTCCCTACCACCTCAGCGAGACGGGAAAGGGACAGTGGAGTGCATACCAGCTGCTCTTCATGGGCGACAACGACAAGAACAGTGCAGCCGCCGAAATACTCTTCCCGATAATCAATGTCTCGGGAACCACGCGCAGTTACGGCAACTCACTCTTCCTCATCGCGGGCAACGGATATGGTGCAGTGCATGCCAACCCCGAAGACCCGGAAGGAACCAACGGCTGTGTGGGCCAGACATGGAGCGGACTCCATCCGCGTGTGGCACTCATCAACAAGTTCTTCCCCAACTCGGTGGCTCCGCAGGTGCCCTCCTACGACATGACGTCAATGGCCGGCGACGACCGGGCCATATTCTGGGGACAAGACCGTCAGCTTGAGATAAGCAACATCACCAAGGCCGACGACAGCTACGTTGTGTGCAAATTCATCAACTACAACAGCGACGGAAGCTCGCACATCGACCCGAGTTTTGCCGATATGGACTGGCCTTTCTTCCGCGTTGCCGAGGCTTATCTCAACTATGCAGAGGCCGATGCACGCCTGAACGGCGGCAACACGTCGGCCGACGGAACCAGCATGGTGAACAAGATACGCAGCCGCGCCAATGCCACCACACGCACGTCGAGCTACTCGCTCAATGAACTGTGCGACGAATGGGCACGCGAATTCTATTTCGAGGGAATGCGCCGCACCACGCTCGTGCGCTTCAACCGTTTCGGAGGAAACACCGGTTACAACTGGGACTGGAAGGGCGGCGAGAAAGCCGGCAAGTCGTTTGACGCTTACCGCAACATCTATCCGATACCTGTAACGCAGCTCCAGAGCAACGGCAACCTCAAGCAGAACCCCGGATACACCAATTAACAACCAATGCCGGCTGCCGTGCAGCATGCCAGTGGCACACGGCACGGCAGCGGCAAGAAACCAATAAACGAACAGCAATATGAAAAAGATATTGAAATCAGCACTGCTGCTGGTCATGGGTATGGCTCTGTTGACGTCGTGCGAGGACGACAACGACTCCAATCCCGTCCTTGTGGCCCCGACGGAGTTCCACCTGAACACCCCGGCTTTGGCCAACACCAACATCGACCTCGCGCACTCTTCGGCTCTTGAGCTTACCTGCTCGCAGCCCAACTACGGTTTCCCCGCATCCACTCAATACAAGGTGCAGGTGTCGCTCGACAAGAACATGGCCGATGCCGTGGAGCTTGACGAAACGACAACATCGGCAAAAGTCAGCGTAGACCCGTCGGTTCTCGCGAGCACACTCACCAACCTCGCGCTCGCCGCAGGCAAGACCGAGGCCGATTTCCCAATGGACATTCCCGTTTATCTGCGCTTGCGCGCCAACATGCTCACCGAAACCGGCGACATAGTGGAGGGCACAGAGATACTCTCCAACACCGTGTGTCTGAGCAATGTGCATCTGCTTTACTCTCTGCCTCCGGTGTCAGTGCCTGAGCATCTCTATATCGTCGGCAGCTTCTGCGGCTGGGATTGGGGCAACTGTTTCGAGTTTGTTCCGGTGTATGACCACCCTGAAACCTACTGGCGCATGGTGTGGATTGACGGTGCAGGAGTGAAAATCAACACCGACAAGGCATGGGACGGCAACGAAAAAGGCTACGACGGCATCACTGTCGAAGGCGACCTTGCAAGCGAAATCATCCGCACCGACGACGGCAACATCGCATCGTCGAAGCCCGGCTGGTATCTCGTTGTTGTCAACGCCACGGTAGAGGGACGCAACGTTAAGTTCCACGTGCAGTTCAACAAGCCCGAAGTCTGGCTCATGGGCCCGGTTGTAGGCAACAGCAGCTGGAACGAGCTTGAAGAGGGATGGTCGTTCTCCGTTCCCGCAACTGCCGACGGCGACTTCGTTTCGCCCGCATTTGCCGGAGCCGTGGAAGGCGGCGACAAAGACGGCGTGCGTGCTTATGTCAAGTTGCCGGGCAACGACTGGTGGCACTCCGAGTTCATGATTTACGACGGCGTTATTGCCTACCGTGGTGCTGGCGGCGACCAGTCGCCCCGCGTGGCAGGTGCTGTGGGCCAGAAACTCTACCTCAACTTCGCTACGGGCACGGGCGAGATAAAGTGATGCGGCACAGTAACTATGCAACGTTGAAATAAAGAAACAAATAAAACCAACCGCCGCGCCGCCACAGGGCACGCACCTGCTGCGGCGCGGCACAAACCCAAAAAGAAATGAAGAAAATCGCAAAATACATAGCCTTCGCCTTTGCCGGACTCGTGATGGCATCATGCGGCGACAGCTACGACGATTGGGCACAGCCGCAGACCAACCCCGAGGAGGATGCCATAACGGTGCCCGGATTCCAAGCCTCGGCTGCCAGTGCCATTGATTTTGCCACTGTCACCGCCGACAGCGTGCAGACATTCGTTCTCGGCGAAGCCGCCCTTCCCGATGGCTTCACGCTTGAAGACGCACGCATTGAGCTTACTCCCAAGAATGTTGACGGCCCGACAACGACGACAGTCAACACGGGCATCGACGGAAAAGCTCCTGCCGAGCAGCTCTCGTCGCTTGTCGTAGAAACCTACGGAAAGCGTCCCTCTGCACGCACCTTTGCCGCTCATGTCTATGTGGATGCAGTGAAAAACGGACAGGCCGTGCTCATCGATGCCGGAACCGTTGACCTCGTGATGACACCGAAAGCCCCGCACATCGAGGCTGGATATTATCTCACCGGCGACATGACCGGCGCTTGGGACTTGCCTCACCTCATGGCTTTCGCCCATTCTGGCGCAGATGTCTACGAAGACCCCGTGTTCACACTCATGATTACCACCACCGCCGACAACCAGTACTGGAAGATTAT
The DNA here is from genome assembly GCA_963607545.1 of bacterium. GTDB lineage: Bacteria > Bacteroidota > Bacteroidia > Bacteroidales > Bacteroidaceae > Prevotella. The sequence goes on along the minus strand of CAVDCP010000001.1, from coordinate 311,424 downwards.
CCCCAAGAGCAATGTTGACAGCCAGAACATGTGGGCCGACGGAGTGCTCGGAGTTGCCGTTGACGGCGACGCAAGCATGTCGGGCCGTCTTGTTACCGACAATCCGCAGGCAGGCAAGATAGAGAAGGCCGGTGTCTACATGATGACACTCAACATGATGGACTACACCTACGAACTGAAGCAGATAGCCCCCGAGTATTATCTCGTAGGCGCATTGCAGGGATGGAGTTCGAGCGAGAAAACCTGCAAGATGTATGCCGAGACAGCCATGAAGCACACCTACACCACGAAATGGACGGGCGATGCCAACCTCAAGATATGGCTCGGCAGCGACTTCGGTTCTTGGGACAAGTGCTTCGGCGCAGCCTCCGACGGCTCCGACGCAGTGTCTGGCTCGCTCGTTTCAACGGGTGCCGGCGCAGTGGTTTGTCCCGAGAAGGATGCCTACTACACCTTCACCGCCGACTTCTCCACAATGACCTACACCTGGACAAAGCTTGCCAGCCAGACTCCTGCCGAGTTCAGCAGTGTCGGACTCATCGGTGTGGGCGGCGACTGGAACAACGACGTGGACATGACGCAGGTTACGCCGCACAACTGGTATGTTGATGTTACCATTCCCGAGGGAGGCTTGAAGATACGCGCCAACCACGAGTGGGGCAACGGAAACTGGGGATTTGCCGACGGACAGAGCTACGAGAGCAACGGCACATTGCTTAACGACGGCGGCAGCGGAAACATCCCCGTTCCGGCAGGTAAATACCGTGTTTATTTCAACGACATAACGGCACAATACTCTTTTGTGGCCATTTGACGGGCAATCAACACAAAATCACTATAAATTAAGGTTATAGGCCAAGGCCGGGCAGCATGTCGCTGCACCAGTCTTGGCCTTTTTTCGTGCCCGTGGTGCACGGCATCGGCACGCGCCTATAATATGTTTGCGCATGCGCGATATATCAATTATGTATGCTGCGGTAGCCTTCGTGATGGCATGATATATAAGACAAAATTTGTGTTCGCACACAATTCAATTGACCTAAGTCAAAAATAGCCTTAAAAAGCAGTAAAAAGTGCCTGAAAAGTTTGCCTGTGCGCGGAAACAGTACTACCTTTGCATCGTCGAAAAGAGATACCGTGAGGCATCGAAGACATGACAAAAGGTAAAAAGAATTTGAGAGAAGTCTCAACGGTATATTAGCCGTCAGGTGAAAGATTGAGGATAACAACGCAAAGGTAAGAAAGATTAGGATAACGACAATAGGTTATTGGTAAGGTAAGAAAAGATTATTTAGGATAGCAGAACGGTATTGGCAGAAGAAAACGAACTTCAGGAAAGGTAAAGATTGAGGATAACACAAAGGAGAAAGAAAAGGTAATTAGATTGTTAAGGTAGGGAAAAAGATTGTTAGTGAAGCATAGCAGGTTAGTCAATAGGTTTTACAGTAATTCAATAGGTAGCTTTAGAAAGGTAGAAAGACATGTGGATGACAATGATGATGACCCTTTTTGCAGCCAGTGCTGCAATGGGAATGTGGGGAAATGGCAACAGCAAATAAGTGCTGCTTGTCCCCCTTCGGAAGACGGAGCGGATGTCGAACGCGTTGAAATCTTCTTTTTCAATAGGAAAAACAAATTACAAGTATTTACATAAGCGAGGCTGTCGGTCAAATCCCGACAGCCTTTTTTCGTGTCCGTGATATTGTCTTTCCGCCGTGTCCGGGCCAGCGTCGCTGGCGTGCGGCAGATGCTGCGCGTGCGTGCGGCGGCGGCAGCACATGCGTGCGCTGGGCGGTGTGCAGCCGTAAGTAAACCCTGCCTGCACCGGCGGCAAGCGTTGCGGAGCGGCGTGCAAGTTGCAGTGCATGTTTCAATTAATGGGTTGCAGAGAGCCTGTTTTGCCATATTTTTATTAATTTTGTGCCCGATTTCAAGACTTACCGCAATGAGTAAAGTAAAGATAAAGGACAAAACGTTTGTCACATCTATTCCCGAGGCCGAGATACTGAAGCGCATCGGCACAGTGGCCGCACGCATAAACGCCGACATGGAAGGCAAGACCCCCGTGTTTCTTGCCGTTCTCAACGGTTCGTTCATGTTCGCCTCCGACCTTGTGCGCATGATTACGGTGCCGTGTGAGGTGTCGTTTGTGAAATTCTCCTCCTATTCGGGCACAAAGTCAACCGGCACGGTGAAGCAGCTCATAGGGCTTGACGGCAGTCTCAAGGGCCGCGACGTGATAATCGTCGAGGACATCGTTGAAACCGGCTACACCATGCGCGAGATGCTTAGTCAGGTTGAGGCACTTGAACCCAATTCGGTGCAGGTGTGCACACTCCTGCTCAAGCCAGACTGTCTGCGTGTGCCGCTCCACATAAAGTATGCCGTTATGGAAATACCCAACGACTTTATCGTGGGCTACGGGCTTGACTACGACCAGCAGGGACGCAACCTGCGTGACATCTACACCATAGTGGCCGACTGATTGCGGCAGTGCCTTGCCGCAGCGGACAGAGTGTATGACGCTTGCCGCATGCGGGGGTGCCGACGGACATCGGCGTGTGCCCGTGTCAGGCGGAAAAATAAGAATAGAAACAAATCAATGTAGTTTAAGGCAGGGCAAGAAAAAGTCTTTGACGGGTTTTCTGCTTCTTGCCGGGCATGTTTCGCCTGCTTCATGCAGCAGTGTAGCCGACTATACCTCTGGAATGTGCAAGGAAAGAATGCCGGACGAAGACGGGAACGCCGCAAATGGCAGTCCGCCTATAACAGAAGTTTAATCATGCGTGTAATTTAAAAAACACGCCTTAAAGTAAAAAGATGAAGAACATAGTAATTTTCGGTGCCCCTGGTTCAGGCAAGGGCACACAGAGCGACCTCATGATCGAGAAGTATGGCTTCAACCATATCTCCACCGGCGACGTGCTGCGCAGCGAAATCAAGAATGGCACCGAGCTCGGCAAGACAGCCAAGGGCTACATCGACAACGGCCAGCTCATCCCCGACGAGCTTATGGTGAACATCCTCGCCAGCGTTTACGACAACTTCGGCAAGGAGCACAAAGGTGTCATCTTCGACGGTTTTCCCCGCACCATACCCCAAGCCGAGGCCCTGAAGAAGATGCTTGCAGAACGCGGCCACAAGGTTGCGGCAATGATTGAGCTTGACGTGCCCGAGGCCGAGCTGATGCAGCGTCTCATAAAGCGCGGTCAGGAGAGCGGACGTTCTGACGACAACGCCGAGACAATAAAGAAACGCCTCGACGTGTATCACAACCAGACCGCACCCCTCATCGAGTGGTATGAAGGCGAAGGCATACACCACCACATCGACGGTCTTGGCGAACTGAGCCGCATCTTCGGCGACATCTGCTCGGTAATCGACAACATTTGACATCATCCCCGCATCGGGACAACGACATAGGTTTATGTGCGGCACGGCATTTATTTGCACCGTGCCGCACATTGTTTTTGTGTAAACATATGCCCGTTGCAACCTATGTTTATCCTGGGTATAGCAAATCAATATCTGATTTTGCGGTAAAAATACCGCAATTTTCATTGATTTTTGCGGTGTTTTTACCGCAAAAATCGTAATTTTACACCCGACAATCATCATATAAGGCTGAAACTATGAAATTATTGAAGCAACTTTCAGACAATCTTATCAGGCGTACCGATACACGATACCTTAGATACATGTATCGTCAGATGCCTTGGACAAACAGAATGACGGCCCTTGTCGGTCCCCGTGGCGTAGGTAAAACAACACTCCTGCTGCAGTACATCAAGCTGAATCTGAAAATGCAAGACACTCTTTATGTGAGTGCGGAGTCCATATATTTCGCCAACCATACCATCTTTGAGACGGCAATGAAATTCAGCCAACTTGGTGGCAAGCATCTTTTCATCGACGAGATACACAAGTATAAAGGCTGGGCTACCGAACTCAAGATGATGTATGACAATCTGCCCGACTTGCAGGTGGTGTTTACCGGATCGTCAGTTCTTGACATTTATAAGGGCACTGCCGATTTGAGCCGTCGAGTATTGGTGTATACGATGCAAGGAATGTCGTTTCGGGAGTATATAGGTATGGAGAAAGGTATTGACTTGCCTGCATACACCTTGAAACAAATAGTCAGCAACGAAGTGGTATTGCCCGAAGCTATTGACCATCCGTTGGCTCTGTTCAATGACTATCTGCTCCGTGGCTACTATCCTTTCTCAAAAGATGAAGGATATAAGATGCGGCTCAACCAAGTGGTGAGCATGACTTTGGAAACTGACATTCCCCAATACGCCAATTTTTCGGTGAAGGTGTCGAGAAAACTGAAGGAACTTATGCAGGTGATAGCCGACAGTGTGCCTTTCAAACCCAACATGAGCACCATTGCCACGGTTGTCAAGGTAGACCGCAACAACCTTCCCGATTATTTTGAACTCATGGAGCGTGCCGGATTGATAGCGCAACTGCATGAATCCACCGGAGGCGTGCGTGGTTTGGGCAAGGTGGAAAAAGTTTATCTCGACAATACCAATCTGTGCTTTGCCCTATCGGCTTCGTCGCCAAACACAGGCAATCTGCGTGAAACATTCTTCTTCAACCAAATGCGTGTAAACCATGCAGTGTCCAATTCTCCCATTTCCGATTTCCTGATAGACGGCAAGACTTTCGAGATAGGCGGCAAGAAGAAAGGGCAGAAGCAGATAACAGAGGCAGAAGAAGGCTATGTGGTGAAGGATGATATTGAGTCGGGAATGGGAAATGTAATTCCGCTTTGGGCTTTCGGCATGAACTATTGACGTTGTTGTTTTGGGCGTGAACCGCTTGGTTTCAAACTGCAAGCAAGTAAAAGCCGCCCGTCTTTCTGCACCTCAACCGGCAGCACCTTTGGCGTGCGTGTGCCCACAGCGGCCAAATGAGGTTGCTGAAACACCTGCAAGACAGCCGTGAAACGGCCTTGCCGTTCGCCCCGTTGCGGGCACGGCATTTCATCTTTCGCACCCGAACATGGTGTGTTAGCGTTATTTTTAGTAACTTTGCAACAATCAATCACTTTGCGGATGTCTTGCCGAGAGGCATCCTCCGGTTTGCAGACATCAGACCGGAGGCATCCGACAGACAAACCACAGAAAAAGAAAAATGGCAGAATCGAATTTCGTTGACTATGTGAAGATATATTGCCGCTCGGGCAAGGGAGGCCGCGGGTCGATGCATTTGCGGCATGTGAAATACAATCCCAACGGCGGACCCGACGGAGGCGACGGCGGACACGGCGGAAGCATAATCCTGAGGGGCAACCACAACTACTGGACATTGCTCCACCTTAAATTCCAGCGGCATGTGTTTGCCGAGCACGGAGGCAACGGCGGGCGCGACAAGTGCCACGGCAAGGACGGCAAGGACATGTATATCGACGTGCCGTGCGGCACCGTTGTCTACAACGCCGAGACCGGCAAATATGTGTGCGACGTGACCTACGACGGGCAGGAGGTTGTGCTCCTCAAAGGCGGACGCGGCGGACTGGGCAATTTCCAGTTCCGCACCGCAACCAACCAGACTCCGCGCTATGCCCAGCCGGGCGAGCCTATGGAAGAAATGACCATAATACTCGAACTGAAACTCCTCGCCGACGTGGGTCTCGTGGGCTTCCCCAATGCCGGGAAGTCAACGCTCCTGTCGGCGGTTTCGAGTGCGCGTCCGAAGATAGCCAACTATCCGTTCACCACGCTCGAGCCTTCGCTCGGCATCGTAGACTACCGCGACCACAAGTCGTTTGTCATGGCCGACATCCCCGGCATCATCGAGGGGGCGAGCGAGGGCAAGGGGCTCGGACTGCGCTTTCTGCGCCACATTGAGCGCAACTCGCTGCTGCTGTTCATGGTTCCGGGCGACACCGACGACATAAAGCGCGAATATGAAGTGCTGCTCAACGAGCTGCGGCAGTTCAACCCCGACATGCTCGACAAGCACCGCGTGCTTGCCGTGACCAAATGCGACTTGCTCGACGACGAGCTGGAGGAGATGCTCCGCGAGACATTGCCCACCGATTTGCCGGTGGTGTTCATCTCGTCGGTGACGGGAAAGGGCATTGCCCAACTCAAGGATGTGCTTTGGAGCGAGCTCAACAGCGAAAGCAACAAGCTGCAGGAAATAACCGCCGAGGAAACCCTCGTGCACCGCGACAAGGACATGAGCCGCTTTGCCGATGAACTGCGTGCCGAAGGCGAGGACGAAATAGTGTATGTCGATGCCGAGGACGTGGAGGAAATAGACGACTTTGAGTATGAGGAGGACGACGATGAGTAAGCGTCCCGAACTCAGGCACTACGACATCGCGCCGCGCGTGACGGCTTTCAGCACCACACGCCACGGCGGGGTGGGCGAGGGCAGCTACTCGGAGTTCAACATAAATGCCTATTGCGGCGACCGGCCCGAAGCCGTGGCGGCCAACCTCGAAGCCCTTGCTTCGGAGCTTGGCACGGCATCGTGCAACATTGTGATGCCCCACCAGACACACGGTGTTGAAACGCGTGTGGTGGCAAACGACTTTTTCGCGCTGCCGGCCAATGTGCGCCAAATGGTGCTCGACGGCGTGGATGCGGTGCTCACCGATGTGCCCAACGTGTGCATAGGAGTGTCTACGGCCGACTGCATCCCCATTCTTCTCTACGACCCTGCCCACCATGCGGCGGCGGCAGTGCATGCCGGATGGCGCGGCACGGCCAAGTGCATGGCACATCATGCCATTGTGGCAATGCAGCTTGCCTACGGCTCGCGCCCCGAGGATTTGAAGGCTGTCGTTGGCCCGGGCATATCGGTAGACAATTTCGAGGTGGGCGACGAGGTGTACAACGAGTTTGCCGCCGCCAATTTCGACATGGACACCATAGCGCGGCGCGAAGAAAAGTGGCACCTCGACTTGCCTTTGTGCAACCGCCAGCAGCTTGAAGCCTCGGGATTGATGCCGGAAAACATAAAGATGTGCGGCGTGTGCACCTACGACAACGTTGCCGACTATTTCTCGGCACGCCGTCTCGGCAAGGAGTCGGGGCGCATCTTCACCGGCATAATGCTCGGCGAATGATGCAGTGCCAAGGCGTGCCGCACAGCATCTACAACTACAACATTCTGACCAGATGAACATACGGACAACAATAACATGCATTGCCGCCCTTGCCTGTCTCACCGCTTTCATGCCGGTGAAAAACCAGTTCACGGCGGCAGAGCAGCAGCAGATAAGCATGCCCACGCCCGGACTGTTTGCGCGCAGCGATGCCTTCAATGTCGATTTCGCTTCGCTCCGACAGTCGGAATACTCGTTTCCGCTCCCCGTGGGCAAGGCAACGGTGCTGAAGAACAACAGCATGGAGATAGTGACAACCGAGGGCGATGCCGTGAAGGCAATGTTCGACGGCACGGTGAGGCTCTCGCGCAAGCACAGCGACTTGGGCAATGTCATCGTGGTGCGCCACGGCAACGGACTGGAAACAGTGTATGCCAACAACGCGCAGAACCTCGTGGAGGTGGGACAGACCGTGCGTGCAGGGCAGACAATAGCCATCGTGGGCACGAAAAACGGCAAAACCTACTGCGACTTCTCGGTAATGGTGAACGGCGGACGCATAAACCCATCGACGATAATCGACACACGCAGCCACAGGCTGCGCCGCCAGACATTGCTGTGCGAGCGCAGCGGCGCCTATGTCAACGTGAGCGTGGTGGGCGGCAAGGCCGACTTGGAAGAGAGTGCCACCGACTTGGAGATGGACGTGTTTGAGAAAACCGGCACTTTCAAGTGGAACCTGTCTGAAATAAGCAAGGAACGATGGGCCTACCCCTTGCCCGGCAGCAAGGTGATAAGTCCGTATGGCGGCAAGCGGCGTCATTCGGGCGTTGACATAAAGACAGTTCCAAACGACAAAATACTTGCAGCCTTCGACGGCGAAGTGACACGCTCGTCGCCATATTCAGGCTACGGCAACTGCATAATAATAAAACATTCAAACGGCTTGGAAACGCTTTACAGCCACCAGTCGAAAAACCTCGTGAAGGTGGGCGACAAGGTGAAGGCCGGGCAGGTGATTGGACTCACGGGCCGCACGGGCCGTGCCACAACCGAGCATCTGCATTTCGAGACTCATTTCCGTGGCCGCCGTTTCGATCCGGCTCTGATATTCGACCATGTGAACAAGTCGCTTCAGCAGGTCACGCTCACGATGAACAAGAACGGAAGCATATCCTCGCAGCGCAACAACTACGCCGAAGGCGGCAAGCACAACGGTGCAAAACGCCGCAAATGAAACACGCGCCTAAGTGCGCAGACAGAGGCTTGCCGCATGCGTTGAAGCCACATATTCGGCCCGCAGAGCCGCCAAACCGCGCATATAATGGTTAATGTATGCTAAACGTCGGCAGTGAATGTGACGAAATGGCTATATTTGCAGCAATATAGGAATGACCGCTCCGCGAGCGTCATTGCATAAATGTGTAATTTAAAGAAATATGAACGCAAAGTCATTATTATTTGCCTTGTCGCTTGCAGCAATGACGGCAAGCGCACAGGGAACGTCGGGAATCGACCGGAACAACATGAATCCGTCGGTGAAACCGGGCAACGATTTCTATGAGTATGCTATCGGAGGTTGGCGCAAGGCGCATCCGCTCGATGCCGAACATGCCCGCAACGGGTCGTTCATCGACCTCGACGAGCTCAACCAGAAACGCATACTCGGACTTATCGAGGAGTATTCGTCGAAACCACAGGAGAAGGGAACACTCGGCCAGAAGATTGGTTCGCTCTACAACCTCGCCATGGACAGCGTGCGCCGCAACCGCGAAGGGGCTGAACCCCTGAAGCCGGTGCTTGCCAAGATAGCTGCCGTTGCCGACCGCCGCGAATATCAGCTCGTGGTGGCACAGCTCGACCGCTGCGGCATAAGCTGCATGATGTATGGCCTTGGAGTGGGTGCCGACATGCGCGATGCTGCCAACAACATCGTAGGAATAGGACAGGGCGGACTCGGACTGGGTGAGCGCGACTATTACATAAAAGACGACGAGCAGTCGAAGAAGGTGCTCGATGCCTACAAGAAATTCCTCGTTGAAATACTGAAACTGGCTGGCAACGACGCAGCTGCCGCCGAGAAGAAGATGCAGGCCACGCTCGACATCGAGACACGCATAGCAAAAGCCAGCTACGACAACGTGAAACTGCGCGACGTGGAGGCCAACTACCACAAGATGACCTACGCCGAGCTTATAACGAAATTCCCCGGCATAGATTGGGGCAACCTTTTCCTTGCACAGGGATTTCCGCCGTTCCAGTATGTTGACATGGGCCAGCCCGAACCGCTGCACGAGGTGGAGAAAATACTTGCCGACACTCCTCTCGACGACCTCAAGGCTTATGCCGAATCGCACGCGGTGAACAGTCTGTCAAATTTTCTTGACGACAATTTCCGCAGTGCGGTGTTCACTCTGAACATGTCTCTCACGGGCGTGCAGCAAGACCGTCCGCGCTGGAAACGCGCCACCGCCTTGGTGAGCAGTGTTCTTGGCGAGGCCATTGGCAAACTCTATGTAGAGAAATACTTCCCCGAGAGCAGCAAGCAGCACATGCTGCGCCTTGTGGGCAACCTGCAGACCGCCCTTGCGCAGCGCATCGACGAGGCTTCGTGGATGAGCGATGCCACAAAGGCACAGGCAAAGGACAAACTGAGCAACTTCATCGTGAAGATTGGCTATCCCGACAAGTGGAAGGATTACAGCAAACTGCAGATTGACGACAACCTGTCGCTGCTGGAAAACATGTGCCGCGTGTCGGAGTTCATGTCGCAGGACTACATCGACCGCAAGGTGAACAAGCCGGTTGACAAGACCGAGTGGCAGATGACCCCGCAGACGGTGAATGCCTATTACAACCCCACCACCAACGAGATATGCTTCCCGGCTGCAATACTCCAGCCGCCGTTCTTCGACCCCAATGCCGACGATGCAGTGAACTATGGCGGCATAGGCGGCGTGATAGGCCATGAAATGAGCCATGGTTTCGACGACCAGGGCAGCCAGTTTGACAAGACCGGCAACCAGAACAACTGGTGGACTGATGCCGACAAGAAGAATTTCGAGGCACGCACCAAGGTGCTCGCCGACTATTTCAGCTCGGTGGAGGTTCTTCCCGGCAAGAAGATAAACGGCCGTCTGACGCTCGGCGAGAACATCGGCGACAACGGCGGACTCAACATAGCTTTCAGGGCAATGCAGAACTCGCGCAAGGAACATCCCCTTGGCAATGTCGATGGCTTCACTCCCGAGCAGCGGTTCTTCCTCTCTTGGGCTACGGTGTGGGCCGGCAACGCCCGCCCCGAGTTTGTTGACCGTCAGTTGAAGACCGACCCCCATTCGCCTGCCGAGGCCCGCGTGAATGCCGCTCTGCCGCAGATTGACGCATGGTATACCGCATTCGGCGTGAAGAAGGGCGACAAGCTCTTCGTGCCGAAGAACAAGCGTGCACACATTTGGTAACAGCATAAACAAAAATACATCAAAGGGCCGCGTCCATGGGGATGCGGCCCTTTGATGTATATGGGCAACCGTGCAACGGCGCGCGCGGCATGGCGTGGCGCGCTGCCGGGCGTGGCTGCTATTTGCGGCTCATGCTCTGTTGCCGCCTGTATTCGGTGGGCGACATGCCGAGCTGGCTTTTCGTGAATTTGCCGAAGAACGAGAGGTTGGGGAAATTGAGTGTGTCGGCAATCTCCTTTATCGACATGTTGGAGTTGCGCAGGTAGCGCACGATTGTTTCGGTGGTGCTCTGGTGAATCCATTCGAGTGCCGTCTTGCCGCTCACGTTCTTTGAAATGAACGACAGATACTTGGGCGTTATGCACAGGGCCTCGGCATATTTCTTCACCGAGCGCACCCGTCCGTTGTTGGCCGAGAGCATCTTTATGAACCGTGAAAACAGCAGGTTGGCCTGTTTTATGCTTCCTCCGTTGTCGACATACTGCACATGAGGGGCTATGATGGCACACAGTTCGTAAAAGGCGCACTGGAAAATGCTGTGCATAATCTCCTTGTGGTAATAGCCGTGGGGGTAGTTCACCTTGTGTGATATTATGGTGTAGTATTTCACCATAAGTGCCTGCCGCTCGTCGTCGAGGTGTATCACGGGGTTCTTGGCTATATAGGAGAGCGTGCTCAGCACGTCGTTGTTTATCTGCAGGCTCTGCTGTGCGGCCTTGTAGGATAGTCCTACAATCTTCGACTCGAAGTCGGGCGACATCATGTAGTTGTCGAGAAACTGTTCGGGAAGGCACACCAGCACGTCGCCAGCCCCGGCATTGTAGGTCTGTCCGTTTATGTCGCCCTGTATGCGGCCCTTTGCCACATACATCATTATAATCATGTCGAGCTTTATAGTGCCCTCTATCGGTGTGACACCAATCTTGTCGAGAATCATGATGTCGCCGTCGGAATAGTCGGCAGTGCGCTTGCTGAGAATGAAATCGAAATCGATTTTCTGTTCTTTTTTTTCTTGCTCCATTGGTAATAATTTCCTTGTCCGTGTGCAAAATTAGCCATTATTTCGCAAATGTGTGTTTTCATTTTTACTTAAAAAATGTTCATTATCAGAATGAGGTGGCATTTATTACTTATTTCACCACATATGGGCTGAGGTTAAGGTGCTCTCGGCAACCGTGGGGTGAGAAATGTTTGCCGTGGGCGAAAAATGGCCGTTATGACCGATGCAGTCAGTGCGTCGGCATGGAGTGAAATGGTGTTGTGGAGAGGCGGAACTTGACTTAAGGGCATAAAAAAAGGGGCTCCGCTGAGTCCCAACCTTTGTTAACCTTAAATCTAATACCATGAAAAACATTGCAAAGATACGCTTGTTATGCTATATTTGCAAGTTTTTAGGTAAAAAATCAGGTCTGCGAACCGTTAAATAGGTGATTTCTTGACATAAATCAATGTTGAGTGCCAAAAATCTTACCTTTTTCTTTCTACACACAGACTTTCGTGCGTGTCGTCTACACATTATTTTTTACAGTTGCAAAGTTAATCCGGGCGTATTACGCGGCCTTTGCTGTGGCGTGACAAAATGGTTACATGTGTTGCTGCCGGGCTTGTTTGCATCGTAACGGCATCGTAATGCTGCGGCAAAGGTTTTTCAACATGGCGTGGCTACCTTTGCAACAGTTGGCACGGAGAGTGCAATGACTGGCTGACCTGACCTTTACAATATTGACCTTGAAACGAAAATTGAAGACCGGACAAGCAAATGTTCCGGTCTTTTTTTTGCATGCCTGTGCCGGGCATACGAAAAACGCACGGCGTGGAAAAGAGCCGTGCGTTTTGGGTTACAGTGAAGTTTCTGCGTGTGCTTGTGCCTGTTGCAATGCCGTGGCGTGGTTACTTGAACACGCAGTAGGTGGGCAGTCCGCGCCAGCACTGCGGTTGCTGCAGTCCGAGGATGTGGGCTATTGTCGCCGCAGTGTCGTATTGTATCACCGTGTCGGTTATGGTCATGCCGCTCTTGATGCCCTTTCCGCAAACTATGTAGGGTATTTCCATTTCGAGCAGAGTCTGTCCGCCGTGCGAACGTCCGATGCCTCCGTGGTCGGATGTGACGATGATTACCGTGTCGTCGTATATGCCGGCATCTTTGAGAGCCTGTATGAGGCGGCCTATCTGTATGTCGATGCTTGCAAGCACGTCGTAGTAGGCAGGCGTGTCGTGGCCTATGGCATGCCCCACATGGTCGATTTGGTCGAAGCACACGGCAAAGAGCGTGGGCTTTTGTGCCTTTATGTAGGCTTCGGCCATGCGGCACAGCTGGGTGGAGTCGTGCTCGTAGTTGGATGCGACGTCAACATAGTTTATTGCAGCCGAGTCTACAACATACTTTATCCCGTCCCACTCGGCAATGCAGCCCGACGTTGCTTTCGGACGCTGCTCGCGCAGGATGGAGAATATTGTGGGATAGATGCCGCGTGAATTGGTGCATGCCGAAGGCACTTCGGGCACTCTTGAGTTCCAGTTTGTGTAGCCGTGCATTTCGGTAGGCGCGCCGTTGAACATCGAAGCCCAGTTTATTGCCGACTCCGATTTGAGCACACAACGCTTCTTCAGGGTGTAGCATCCGTTGTGCATTAGGCTTTGCAGGTTGGGAATGTCGTGTGCTTTGGGCACGCTGTAGGCTCCCCAGCCGTCGAGCCCGATGAGCAGAACATGTTTGGCTATTGCTTTTGTGGCCGCCATTGCGCTTGTAGCTGTCATGGCAACGAGGGCGAGCAAGATGATTGTTTTTCTCATTTTCCTGTAGTTTTTTTGTCTGTGGTGATATGTTTTTCTTTTGTCTTTGGCTGTCGGCACGCCCCTTATATCGTTTGGGTTCCGGCCTTTACTTCGGTGTCAATCTTGTTGTCGCCCCACAACAAAGTAACCTTGAACGGCACATTGGTGCTTATCGTCACTTTGGGCTTGTCGTTTTGCGAGTTGCGGCGCGCCACCTTGAACGAGACATTGCCCGTTTCTCCGAACGGATAGCGGTCGATGCCGTAGCCGTCGAGAAGCGTGACGTCGATGGTGATGTGGCCTTCTGCGGCATTGGAACGTATGCCGAATACAAATTCAAAGAGGTCGGATATGGGGGCAAGTCCGGTCCATCCCACGAAATCGCGGCGTGCCATGAAGCCCGGTTCGGCATTCTCGGGGGCATAGTATTCCCAGAATGTGCCGGTGTTCTCATACACTTTGAGCACGTTGTTGTAGTGGTTCATCGCAATGTCGTGCGCCAGTTTGCGGTAGCCTTTGTCTATGAGCCCGGATATAACCATGTAGTTGGCACCAGTCCAGACACCTCCCACCCAGTAACGGCCATTGGCCTTGTATTTCGGATTGTCGGCCGCGAGCGACGGAATGCGGTGTGGCCGTTTGAACTTGGTGGTGTCGTCGAGATGCTTCACAAACCTGTCGAGGCGGTCTTTCGGCAGCACGTCGGTCTGCAAGGCCCAGTAGGCGTATATGCCCTGTGTGGTGGAAAGTGAGTCGTTGTCGTATTGGTCGTAGAGGAAAGCATCGCGGTCGTTCCACATGTTGTCGTTTATATAGGCCGTGAGCTGTTTCACGTCGTCTTCAAACTCCTCTATCTCCTGCCATCGTTCAAGGAAGAAGCCCATTTTGAGCAGAATGTTGGCGGTGAGAATCTGTTGCAGACAGGCATCGAGCCAAATCATGTGTCCGTTGCTGTATATCGTGTTGTAGCCTTCGGGCACACGCGGCATGTTGTCCATTCCCGTTCCCCAACCGCTGCTCCAGTAAGTTCCGTTGCGCCATGTGCGGTTGAGCTTGAGCCATTTGTAGTAGGCGGCGAGCACGGGAAACACCTTGTTCAGGCGGCTGTCGTCGCCCGTTTGCGTGTAGTAGAGCCACTCTGCCCACGGCAGGAGGTTGGGGCCTGTCGATGTGGGGTCGTAGCGTCCGAAGCAGTCAGAGCCGTCGGCGCGTATCTCACGGCATATGAATCCGTCGGGATGTTGCTTGGCATAGAAGTTGTCGAGCGTCTTCTGGAAAGGGAAGAAGCGCGAACCGTATCGGCAGAACATCGAGATGAAGGCATTGTCCCACATGAATATGTTGCCGTTGTAGGCCGGGGCGATGTAGGACGATACGAATCCCGAGTCGTCGAGAGGCTGGCAGATGTTCTTGATGCCTATCTGCCACGCCTTCCAATACATGTCTATTTCTTTCTGGTGTCCGTCCCAGTAGGGTGCGGGCAGCGTTTTCTTGGCCTGTTCGAAAGTGCCGGGCTTGGTCTTTTCCATCTTGGCTGTGCGGTAAGAATTCTCGGCCACAAGCGTCTGCATGACGTAGGTGTTCTTGTATGGCAGTTTGTAGAGTGGCGAACCAGACGGAATCAAGTTCTGCCCGAGTGACGGCACGGCTGCCAGTAAGGCCATGCACGATGCTAAAATGTGTCTTTTCATAAAATGTTTTTTATGTTGTGGTGTGCCGGTGGCGTGTGGTTTCATTTCGCGCCCATGAGCCTTTTAATCTTCCAGAAGATGTCGGTGTTCTCCATTATGCCGGTGAAATTCTCCGAACCAGGCCCGAATGCATATACGGGCACCATTGTCCCGGAGTGGTCTTTGGTAGAAAAGCAGCACACCACCTTGCCTTCTTGCTTGTCGCCGCCTACGAGTGAGAGTCCGCCGGTTTCATGGTCGGCGGTGACAACCACGAGGGTTTCGCCGTCCTGTGCCGCCCATTGCATCACGCGACCTATGGTCTGGTCGAAATCGAGTGTCTCTTTCATGAGCATGTCGAGCTGGTTGAAGTGTCCGTAGTCGTCGAGTTGCGACCCTTCAATCATCATGAAGAACCCCTTGTCGTTCTGGTTCATCAGTTCGATGCCCTTCATCGAAGCCCGTGCGAGCAGGTCGCCGCGCTCGTCGGGCAACGGAGTGTCAACATCATAAGGCACGGCAAAGAGCTTGCCGCGCTTCCAGCTGAAGAAATCGTCGAGCGTGCGTGCCACATGGTAGCCCTTTTGTTCGAGTTCGGCAAACACGTCGCGCCCGTCCTTGCGGTTGGTGAATTTCTGCGCTCCGCCCCCGAATGCGAAGTCAACGCCGCTTGTCGGGTAGTCGCCTATGAGTTCTTCTTCGTTGTCTCGGTCGATGTTGTGTCCGCAGAAATCGCATGGTGTAGCGTCCCAAAGGCGGCATGTCACGGCAATGCCGGCATCCTTGCCGAGCCCTTTGGCCACGTCGACGAGTGTGGTGAGCGGTTTTCCCTCCGGGTCTACGCCCACGGCATGGTATATTGTCTTGTGGCCTGTGGCGAGCGACGTGCCTCCCGAGCCCGAATCGGTTATGAGTCGGTTGGATGCCCACGTCTTCGACAGCCCGGTGTATTGTGCGTTTTCAATCCACAGTTTGCCACGGTTGCATGTCCACGCGGTGTATATGTGCATGAGGCTCATGCCGTCGCCAATCATCAGTATCACGTTCTTCACCTTCTTGCCCTTTGGCGGAGTTATCTTTTCCACGGCATAAGGCTTGTCGAACGTGAATGTCTGTGTGGGCATGTTGTATTGTGCCGACACACTGGTGGCGCACAGCACGAGCGCGGCTGCGGCCAGAGATTTCATAAAATTCATATTTGTCAGGTTATTAAATTGTAGTTGCGGCATTGCGGCGGGGCATCTGCCGATACCATGCAGTGCCTGCCGTTATATGCAAAGTTAGTGCTTTTTCCCGAGAAAGTGCGGCATGAAATACAATATTAATATAGTATAGGCGGCTTGCCGCGCGTGAAAATGGTTGTCGGTTGTGTGGCTATGCGCGGCAAAAGTGCGGCACATGGCGGTAGGGTAGAGGTCGCGTCGTCTGACGGAAAATGTTCGTTTGGAAAATGAACAGGTGCGAATAAAACGGAAAAGGCGTTCTGTTTCATGCCCGTGAAAACCTTCATGCCGCATGAAACAGAACGCCTTTGGAGTATATTATATATTAGGTGTATCCCACATCTTGGTCTTGGTGCATGTCAAAGGCAGCTCCAGGTTTCCCACCTTGATGATGAAATCGCCTTCTTCCAGAATCCACTTTCCGTCGGCACCTACGAAAGCAAGGTTCTTGGCAGGCAGTTGGAAAGAGACAGTCTTTGTCTCGCCCGGCTGCAGCTCAATCTTGGTGAAGTTGCGCAGACGCTTGTTGTCGGGCACCATTGAGGCTACGAGGTCGCTGCTGTAAAGCAGTACGGCTTCCTTTCCGGCCTTGTCGCCGGTGTTCTTCACGTCTACCGTGACATTTATCATGTCGTCGGCAGTGAACTGGGTCTTGTCCGTTTTCAGGTTGGAATATCCGTAAGTAGTGTAGCTCAGGCCATAACCGAAGGGCCATTGCAGCGAAACCTTTGCATCGTAGTTGTATGCTCCCTCCATTGTGCCAATCTCTTCAGACACCTTGTAGTCGTAGGTGTGGAGCGAATTAATCTCCTTGGGATAGGTGTAAGGCAGCTTTGCCGAGAAATTGGCATCGCCGGCGAGCAGGTTGGCGAGTGCATCAGCGCCGTAGTTACCGGGCAGCATGATGTCAACCACGGCCTTGGCAAGCGGTTCGATGTCGGCAATCAGGCGTGGACGGCCCTCGTTGAGGATGAGAATGATGGGCTTGCCCGTCTTGGCGAGTTCCTTCACGAGGTCGCGCTGGTTGCCCGAAAGCCACAGGTCGTTGAGGTTTCCGGGAGTCTCGCAGTAGGAGTTCTCGCCTACGCAGGCCACAATCACGTCGGCATCTGCCGCTGCATTGACGGCACGGCCAATCTGCGGTTCGTTCTCTTCGTAGTAGGCTCCGTCTTCATTGTATGTGACTCCCTGCTCAAGGATGATGTTCTCCTTGCCGTATTTGTTGCAGAGAGCCTCGTAGATGGTGTTGTATTTTGTAGCAAGGTCTTCTGCTTTCGATCCTTGCCATGTGTAGCTCCATCCTCCGTCAAGGCATCGCATCTGGTTGGCATTGGGTCCTGTGAGCAGAATCTTCTTGCCCTTGGCAAGCGGCAGGATGCCGTCGTTCTTCAACAACACTTCGGTTTCCTCTGCGGCACGGAGAGCTTTCTCTGCAAACTCGTCGCTTCCGAATTTCTCGTAACCCTTGCCGCCGGTGTTGGGATCGTCGAAAAGACCGAGACGGTATTTCACCCTCAGTATGCGGCGCACTGCATCGTCGATGCGTTCCTTTGTCACCTTGCCTTCTTCAACGAGTTGTTTGAGCAATATGCAGAAGTCCACGCTGTACGGATCCATTGACATGTCCACGCCGGCATTGATTGCCAAGCGAATGGCATCCTTCTTGTCTTTCGCCACTTTCTCACGGGTGAAGAGGTTGGTAATGTCGGCCCAGTCGGTGACAATCATTCCGTCCCAGTCGAGGTCTTGCTTCAACCATTTCGTGAGATATTCGTAGCTGGCATGTACGGGCACGCCGTTGATGCTGCCCGAGTTAACCATAATGGTAAGGGCACCTGCCTGTATGGCTGCCTTGAAAGGCTCGAAATATTTTTCGCGGAGCATGGATGGCGAGAGATAGGCGGGAGTTCGGTCTTTGCCCGACCATGGTGCGCCGTAGGCCATGTAGTGTTTCACGCTTGTCGCCACGTTGTATTTGCCGAGATGGTTGGGGTCGTCGCCCTGATAACCCTTTATCTCGGCTTCGGCCATACGGGCGTTGACGATGGCATCCTCGCCGAAACTCTCCCAGATGCGTGGCCAGCGCGGGTCGCGTCCAAGGTCGAGCACGGGATTGTACACCCACGGACAGTTGGCAGCACGGCTCTCATAGGCGCAAATCTCGGCCCCGGTGCGTGCCAGTTCGGTGTTGAACGAAGCTCCGAGATTGATTGGCTGCGGAAACAGTGTGCCTCCCTGCACATAGGTCACGCCGTGGTTGTTGTCAAGACCGTATATCGTGGGTATGCCGATGTGCTTCATCGACTTTTTCTGTATAAGCCTTATCCATTTCTGCCATTGGGCCACGGTGGCGGCGCGGGTGGCAGGAGCGTTGAGAATGGAGCCCACCTTGTATTTCGAGATGCAGGTGTCGAGCATCACTTCATTGAGATCCCACTCTCCTTTCTTGCCTCCGTTGCCGTGCTTGTCATTGCTCTCCTTCACCGACCCCAGCACGTCGAGGTTCAGTTCAAGCATCTGCCCGATTTTCTCGTCGAGCGTCATTTTCTTCAGCGTAGTCTCAATCTTCGCTTCAATTTCCGCATCCTTGGGGATGGCTGGCTTCACGCGCTGTGCGGCAGCGTTCATTCCAAGCAGCATGAGGGCTGCAACAAAAAAACTCTTTTTCATATTCTTGTTTAGATGATAGTACTGTTGTGCATTGTCGTTTCCATGATACAATTGGGCCGGTCATGTCAAAAAGACATTCGTTGGCTTATGGCTTTCAATTGTTCAGGTTCGGTATTTTTTTCCGTAAAGTAGTTATGACTACAAAATTAATCAATTTGCGTCTGTTGGCAAACATATCGGGCGACAAACGTCGTCGGTATTAGAATTTGTTTGCAGAGGATTGTTGCCGCAGCACGTTGCCGCAGTGATAAAAAACGGCAGAAAGGAGTATATTCTCGGATTTTATGTTTAACTTTGCCGTAAGTCAACAACCGCTTGCTTTGGTTTTGGGCAGCACTTGTGCAAGTGGACTACATGTTGCAGGCAAGATACTTACAACTTGTTGTTGTACAGACAATCTGCTTTCTTTTGAAAATACAGGTCTGCCCTACAGAAATAAACATTACGGGTCTGCTAATTTAAGTATATAGAAGGAGCCGGACTGTGCTTGTGCAATGCGGCGCAGACTGTGCCCAAACTGAAAGCTATGAATATTTTAACCGGAATACAGATGCGTGAGCTCGACAACTATACAATCGAGCACGAACCAATAACATCCATCGACCTTATGGAGCGTGCCGCGAAGGCAGTCACGGCGGCCATTGCCGAAGAGTGGGCGGGCACTTTCCCCGTCGTGGTGTTTGCCGGACCGGGCAACAACGGAGGCGATGCCCTTGCCGTTGCAAGGCTTCTTGCCGACCGTGGCTACCGTGTTGACACCTACCTTTTCAATATAGGAAACCGCCTTTCCGACGATTGTTCGGCAAACAAGGAGCGTCTTGCCGACTGTCTGCACAAGGGCGTGTTCAACGAGATAACACATGATTTCGACCCGCCGAAACTCACGCCAGACACGATAGTGGTTGACGGTTTGTTCGGTTCGGGACTTGACAGACCGCTCACAGGCGGTTTTGCATCGCTCGTTGGCTACATCAACCAGTCGTCGGCACATGTCGTGAGCATCGACATCCCGTCGGGTATGGCCGCCGAGGACAATCCCTCCGATGCCCGTGCAAGCATCGTAAAGGCCGAACTGACGCTCACTCTGCACCAGAAGAAGCTCTCGATGATGCTGCCCGACATGCAGAAATATCTCGGCAGGGTGCGCGTGCTCGACATCGGTCTCGACCGCGATTGTGCCGCAAACATGCAATGCCGCTACACGACACTCGACGACCAGTATGTGAAACGGCAGATGCTTGCCCGCGACGATTTCGCCCATAAAGGCAATATGGGCAACGCCCTGCTCATTGCCGGGTCGTATGGAATGGCCGGCGCATCGGTGCTTGCGGCAAGGGCATGCCTTCGTTCCGGCGTGGGCAAGCTGAGTGCGCTCACGCCTAAGTGCAACTACGGCATAATGCAGATGTCGGTGCCTGAGGCGGTGGTTCTGCCAGACAGGGAAAACTATTTCTCGGAGTCGGTCCCGACCGACCGTTTCGATGCCATAGGCATTGGCCCCGGGCTCGGGCAGGAGGAGTATTCCGCCCTCGCGGTAATGTCGCAGGTGCAGCAGGCACAGTGTCCCGTGGTGCTCGATGCCGACGCTCTCAACATTCTCGGGGCACACTCGGCATGGCTTGACCAGCTTCCCGAAGGCGTGATAATGACCCCGCATCCGCGTGAGTTCGACCGCCTTGCCGGTATGCCCATACGTTCCGACTACGACCGCCTTGCCGCTGCAACCGACATGGCCGCATCGCTCAAGGCTTATATAATGCTCAAGGGACACCACACCGCACTTTGTCTGCCCGACGGCAATGTGATATTCAATACTACAGGCAACTCGGGCATGGCCACGGCAGGTGCCGGCGATGTGCTCACCGGGCTTCTCACCGGGCTTCTCGCACGCGGCTACAACCGCAAGCATGCATGCATCACCGCCATGTATGCACACGGACTTGCGGGCGACATAGCCGCCTCGCGCGTGGGAAAGGAAAGCCTCACGGCAAGCGACATAATTGCGTGTCTGCCCGACGCGCTGATGAAACTCTACGAATGAAAACCGCGCCGCACGACACTTGGCGCACAACCATACAGCAACGATGAAGAAGAAACTGTTTACAATCATCCTCGCCGCCATTGCGGCAAGGCAGGCCGCAGCCGACAACGCGGTTGAGGGACTCACCTATTTCCTCCCGAAAACCGCAGTGCGGATGTCGGTGCTTGTCGAGAAGACAACGTTCAAGCCCGGCGAACTTGCCGACTATTCGGAGATATACTTCAAGGTTTCGGCCGCAACCGAGCCTTCAACGACCTACCGTATAGTGGGCGTAACGTTCACACCGATGGGTCTGCCCGACAGTTCCAAACGCTACACGGTGGCCGTAGACAAGAAACACAGCATCCTTTCGGTTGACTGCGACCGCAACGGGGTGATAAAAGCCATAAACGACAAGGCTTCTGACACTGCGCTGCCCAAGCCTTTCAAGGCTGCACGCAAGGCCGCGCCGCTCAATCCGCGCGACTATATGAGCCAGGACATGCTCACCGCCGGCAACCTTCCTAAAATGGCCCAGCTCGTGGCGCAGGAGATTTACGACATCCGCGACAGCCGCAACCAGCTGGCACGGGGCGAAGCCGACAACATGCCTAACGACGGGGCGCAGCTCGAAATGATGTTCGGCGAACTGAAAAAGCAGGAAACTGCGCTCACGCAGATGTTTGTCGGCACTGCCGACCGCGACACCGTGGAGCACACAGTCACTTTCGTGCCGCAGAAAGAACAGCCGCGTCAGGTGGCGTTCCGCTTCTCGCGTGCCTTCGGTTTTGCTGCGTCCGACGACTATTCAGGCGCACCTTATTATATTACCGTGACCGACGAGAACGTGATTGCCGACATGCCTGACGATGCAAACACGGCAAAGAAAGACAAGGATGATTTCCATCTCGCCATGAATCTGCCCGGAAAGATAAGGCTTACGCTTTCTGACGGCGACAACGAGGTGGCCACCTTCGAGACCTGGGCCGCACAGTTCGGGCGCACCGAAACTCTCAGCGGCGCGCTGTTCGGCAAGAAAATAACGTCGCACGTCACGTTCGACCCCGTGACGGGAGCGGTGCTGAAACTGCATACCGAACCGTTGGAATGACGCCTGGACGGATTCTTCCGCCGACAATGACGCAATATGTAAAACGCCGTGCAGCTCGCATAAGAGTTGCACGGCGTTTTACATATTGTGGCGTTTGCGTTCTATTGACCTACATCACAGTGAGGTCAACCTTCTGCAAATCGTGGCTGTTGGGTCCGGTCATCACTTCGATGAGGCCCGGGTCGATTACATGGCGGCACTCACTGTCGTAGTATTTGAGAAGCTCGGCATCGAGACTGAATGTCACGTCCTTGCTCTCGCCGGCGGCAATCTGCACCCGCTTGTAGCCTTTCAGTTCCTTCACCGGGCGCGACACGCGTGCCACGGGGTCGTGGATGTAGAGCTGCACCACCTCACAGGCATCGCGCTTGCCGGTGTTCTTCACCGTGACCGTAACCTCCACGCTGCCGTCCTGTGCCATTGTCGTGGCCGACAGGCGCGGTGCAGAATACTCGAACGTGGTGTAGCTGAGCCCGTAGCCGAACGGGAAGGCAGGGTCGTTGCGCACGTCGAGGTAGTTGCTTTGGTATTTTAGAAACTCGGTGCGGTCGTCGCCTACGGGTCGTCCCGTGGGCAGATGGTTGTAGTAGAGCGGTTCCTGACCCACATGCTGCGGCATGCTTACCGTGAGCTTGCCCGACGGACATTTGTCGCCGAACAACACGTCGGGTATCGCGTCGGCTGCTTCACTGCCCGGAAACCATACGTTGAGAATGGCCTTCACGTTCTTCTTCTCCCAGTTCATTATTGTCGGACGGCCCGAGAAATTGAGCAATACAAGCGGTTTGCCGAGAGCGACAAGTTTCTGCAGCAGTTCCATCTGCGTGTCGGGCAAACCGAGGTCAACCCGGCTTGCTGCCTCGCCGCTCATGTCGGCAGCCTCGCCCATGGCGCACACTATGACATCGACAGCTTCGGCCACGCGCAATGCCTCGGCGTTGAGGGCCGCGTTGTCGCCGCGTTTCAGTGCTTTGTCAAACGCCGATGCCTTTTGCAATGCCTCGTCGGAGCACAGGTTGCAGCCTTGTGAGTAGAGCAGTTCGGCTTTTCCGGCAAGGGCCTCGGCCATGCCTTCCTTCAGCGAACGGTATTTCTCGGGTGCACGGGCCACTGTCCATGAGCCGCACATCTGTTCGGTCTCGTCGGCCAACGGGCCTATGAGCGCAATCTTTCCCTTTTTCTGCAACGGCAACAGGTTGCCGTCGTTCTTCAGCAGCACGAAAGTCTCGGCGGCAATGTCGCGTGCCGCCTTCCTGTTCTCGGCAGAGTAGATGTCGGTCTTGTGCCGCTTTGTATCGCAGTATTTGTAAGGGTCGGCAAAAAGTCCGAGCTTGTATTTCGCTTCAAGCACACGGCGGCAGGCCGTGTCGATGTCGTTCACCGACACTTTGCCTTCCTTTACCGACTGTTCGAGCGTGCGCACGAAACCTTCTGACACCATGTCCATGTCGGTGCCTGCCTTCAGAGCCTGTGCCGACACGCTCTTAAAGTCGCCCACGCCGTGCGCCATCATCTCGCGCACCGATGCGTAGTCGGTCACTACGAAGCCGTCGAATCCCCACTGCTTGCGCAGCACGTCGTCGAGAAGCCAACTGTTGCCCGTGGCCGGGATGCCGTCGACGAGGTTGAACGACGACATCACGCTGCCCACACCGGCTTCGACTGCGGCCTTGTAGGGTGCAAAATATTGGTTGTACATGCGCATGTGGCTCATGTCGACGGTGTTGTATTCCTTTCCGGCCTCCACCGCACCGTAGAGGGCGAAGTGCTTCAGGCAAGCCATGATGTTCTGCTTTCCCGTGAGGTCGCCCTGATAGCCGCGCACCATTGCCGCTCCCATTCTTGCGCTGAGATACGGGTCTTCGCCGTTGCCCTCGGATATTCTGCCCCAGCGCGCGTCCAAGGCCACGTCGACCATGGGGCTGAATGTCCAGCAAATGCCGTCGGCTGAGGCTTCCTTTGCGGCCACGCGTGCGCTGCGTTCCACGGCTTCGTCGTCCCATGTCGAGGCGAGGGCGAGCGGAATGGGGAATATCGTTTCATAGCCGTGTATCACGTCCATGCCCACGATAAGCGGTATTCCGAGGCGGCTCTTCTTCACGGCGAGCTGCTGGAGTGCCTTTATGGCATCGGCACCCTTGATGTTGAACACCCCGCCCACGTTGCCTTTTGCAATCTCGCTCCCCGTGGGGCTTGTCGCTGCACCGCCGGTGGTTATGTCGCCGGCTACGAGAAGGTTGAGCTGCCCAATCTTTTCCTGCAGCGTCATGCGTCCCATGAGGTCGGCTACAAATCGGTTCATGTCTTGTTTTTGGGCAAAGCCCGCAGCCGAGGCAAGAAGCATCGCGGCTGCAACCAGTGTCTTTTTCATGTTCGGGCGGTTTTATTTCGTGAGTTTGAAGTCTACTTTCAGCGGCAGGTTGTCGGCTGCATTGCCTATGAGAGCGGTGAAATCGCCATCTTCAGACACCCATGCCTTGGCCTTGTCGTCGTAGTAGCTGAGTGCCGCGTTGTCGATTGTTATCTGCACGTCCTTGCTCTCGCCCGGTTGCAGGCTCACTTTGGCAAAGCCTTTCAGTTCTTTCTCGGGGCGCGGCACCGATGCCTTTGCATCGTGGATGTAGAGCTGCACCACCTCGGATCCGGCGCACTTGCCGGTGTTTTTCACGTTCACGGTGAACGTGATCTTGCCGTCGCGCGTCATCGACTGGCGGTCGGCGCGTGCGCCCGACATCTTGAATGTGGTGTAGCTCAGGCCGTGGCCGAAGGCAAAGAGCGGTTTTGTCTTTTCCTTGTCAACCCATCGGTAGCCCACGAAGATGCCTTCCTTGTATTGCTCGTCGATTATTTTCTTGTCGGCACGCCAAGTGCCCGGATATGTGCCGAGCTTGTGTGCGCCTACGTCCTGCAATGTTGCCGGCCATGTGAACGGGGTCTTGCCCGACGGGTTGGCATCGCCGGTGAGCACCGAGGCTATGGCTGTGCCAGCTTCCGAACCGAGAAACCATGCCTGCACTATCGCGCCCACGCTGTTCTTCCATGGCATGGCCACGGCATTGCCCGATATGTTCACCACCACCAAGTGCTTGTTTGCCTTGGCCAGAGCCTCTATCACGCGGTCTTGGCCGTAGGGCAGTTCGAGTTGCGTGCGGTCGTGTCCCTCGCAGTCTTGATAGTCGCTTTTGTTGAGTCCGCCGCAGAATATCACATAGTCGGCATCCTTGGCCTTGGCCACGGCATCGGCGATGAGCTGCGCCGCAGAGCGGTTTTCGCTGAGGTCTTGCCCCGTTGTCACCCCGTTGTAGGCTCCCGTTACGTCGCCCACATATCCGCGTTCGTAGTCAACGGCTATGCCCTGCTTTGCGAGGCGTGCCCTTATGCCATCGAGCGGCGATATTTCATGCTGCACTTTTAGCGACGACGAGCCGCCGCCTACGGTCATCATCTTCACGGCGTTTTCGCCCACGACGAGCACGCGCCGTGTGCTGCGCGTGTCAATGGGCAGCACGTTGCCGCGGTTCTGGAGCAGCACGATGCCCTCTTCGGCAATGCTGCGCGCCGCGTCGTAGTGTGCCTCCGAGCAGAGGAACCCTTGCGGGCGGTGGCGGTTCATCGACGTGCGGAAGAAAAGGCGCAGCACGCGGCGCACCTTGTCGTCGAGTTCCTTGGTGGAATATTTGCCTTCAGTGATGCCTTTCAGGTATGGCTGTGCAAGGTAGTAGTTGTCATAGGCGTTTGAAGCCCCCATGGTTAGCCCGTTGGTCCATGTGCCGAACTCCATGTCGAGGCCGTTGGCCACTGCCTGGTCGGTGTCGTGTGTGCCGCCCCAGTCAGACACCACCACGCCGTCAAACTGCCAGTCGTGTTTCAGAATGTCGTTGAGCAGCCACTGGTTGTGGCAGTTGTGCTGGTCTTTGTAGAGGTTGTAGCCGCCCATAACGGCCCACACTCCGGCCTCCTTTACGGCAGCCTTGAATGCCGGCAGATATATTTCGTGCAGCGTGCGGTCGTCGACAACCACGTTCACCTGGTGTCTGTACTCCTCGTCGTTGTTGAGAGCGTAGTGCTTCACGCATGCCGAAACGCCCTTTTCCTGCATGCCTTTGATGTAGGGCACCACCATGCGCGATGTGAGGTAGGGGTCTTCGCCCATGTATTCAAAGTTGCGTCCGTTGAGCGGCGTGCGGTAGATGTTCACGCCGGGGCCGAGTATCATGTCCTTGCCACGGTAGAGTGCCTCCTCGCCGAGGCTTCTTCCGTAGAGATCCGACATCTGTGTGTTCCATGTTGCGGCAAGGCATGTGAGTGCCGGGAATGCCACGCACGAGTCGTTGGTTTGTCCGGCCTGTTCCCATTCGTCCCAAAGCACGTCGGGACGCACGCCGTGAGGGCCGTCGTCGGTCCAGAAGTCGGGAATGCCGAGGCGCGGTACTCCGGCCGACGAGAACTTGCTTTGTGCGTGGATAACTCTGATTTTCTCTTGCAGTGTCATGCGGCCGAGCGCGTCGTCAACCCTCTCCTCGATGCTTTTCGTGTCGTCAAGATAGATGGGTGTCGTTTGTGCGCCTGCCGTAAGCGTTGTGGCTAATGCGGCGATGGCCAGTAAAAGGTGTTTCATTTATAGGTAGATTTAGTGTCGTTGTTTGCTCTGCGCTTGGCGGGTGTGTCCTCGCGCTGTTTAGGGTATAGTGCAAAGTTAGCGGTTTTTTGTGTCGTTTGTGAAACGGTAAGCTGCAAAAGTGGATAAAAAAGGTCTTGCGTTTTGCAAAATAAGTTGAAATATAGATAGTTGTGGTAAATAGGGATGGCGCGAAATATAGATTAAATGTAAAGGATTTAGGTGCGGTTTGCCTTTCATGTACGGTTGGTGGAGCGCAATTTTGAAGGTGCTTGCATACTTTCAAAACAAAAAGAAGCGCGCCGGAAGAAGAAATCTTCCGGCGCGCTGTGTGGTTATAGCCGCATTGTGGTGTTATCCGTCAGGCGGCTGATGCGATATTAGTCGAGCTCAGCGAGCTTGTTGTCAGAGCCAAGAACGTCAACGATCTTGTGCTTGTACATCTGCTCCATGAGGTCGCGTGCGGGACCGCAGTACTTGCGCGGGTCGAACTCTGCGGGCTTCTCTGCGAACACCTTGCGTACAGCAGCGGTGAAGGCCAGACGAGAGTCAGAGTCGATGTTGATCTTGCAAACTGCGCTCTCAGATGCCTTGCGGAGCTGCTCCTCGGGAATACCAACTGCATCGGGCAACTTGCCGCCGTTGGCGTTGATGATGTCAACATATTCCTGGGGAACCGACGAAGAGCCGTGGAGCACGATGGGGAAGCCGGGGAGCTTCTGCATGATTTCGTCGAGCACGTCGAATGCCAAGGGAGGAGGAACGAGACGGCCGGTCTTCGGGTCGCGTGTGCACTGCTCGGGCTTGAACTTGTAAGCACCGTGGCTTGTGCCGATTGAAATTGCCAGCGAGTCAACGCCGGTGCGGCTTGTGAAGTCGATAACCTCTTCGGGCTTTGTATAGTGTGAAACCTCAGAGGCAACCTCGTCCTCAACACCTGCGAGAACACCGAGCTCACCCTCTACGGTAACGTCAAACTGATGTGCGTATTCCACAACTTTCTTTGTGAGGGCAACGTTCTCCTCGTAGGGAAGAGACGAACCGTCGATCATAACCGAAGAGAAGCCGAGGTCTACACAGCTCTTGCAAAGCTCGAAGCTGTCGCCGTGGTCGAGGTGAAGAACAATCTCAGGATGCTTGCAGCCAAGTTCCTTTGCATACTCAACAGCACCCTCTGCCATGTAGCGGAGCAGTGTCTCGTTGGCGTAGTTGCGGGCACCCTTAGAAACCTGAAGGATAACCGGCGACTTCAGTTCAGACGAAGCCTTGATAATAGCCTGAAGCTGCTCGAGGTTGTTGAAGTTGAATGCGGGAATTGCATAGCCGCCCTTGATGGCTCTTGCGAACATATCACGGGTGTTCACCAAGCCCAATTCTTTGTAGTTTACCATAGTTTTTTGTATGTTTTAAAACGTTGTTTCAGTTCTGTTCGTTTGTCGTGTGCAAAGTTAACATTTAATTTTTTTTCGGCAAAGTGATAGTCATTTTTTTTATGTTTCATTTGCATTATATTAATATAGGTGTAAAGAGGGGCGTGAAACAGCTTCTGTGCATTCTTGGGAATGGAATATGATGAAAAAAATGGTTA
Organism: bacterium; assembly: GCA_963607545.1. Lineage (GTDB taxonomy): Bacteria > Bacteroidota > Bacteroidia > Bacteroidales > Bacteroidaceae > Prevotella. The sequence continues at coordinate 283,219 of CAVDCP010000001.1, read as the reverse complement.
AACGTATTTTTATATTGTTTAACACACTGTTAACGCTGAGAATGCCGAAATTCCGTGTCGGCTTGTGTTCTGCCGCAATTTGCGTATTCTTGTTAAGTTTTGAGTATGGTATTGTATTTCAATGTATTGTCGGCTGCTTGTGCCCCTGCGGCATCTTTTTGTGCGCCTTTTGCCGCATGTCTTTGTGTAGAGAAAGGCTTGTTTGCATGGCAACAAAGGCTTTGTTGACCTGCAAACAACGCTTGCCGGAGCTGCAAATACACCTTCTCCGGGGCACAAGTAAGGCTTCTTTGCAGCGTTTTGCGGTTGAAACACGGTGCATGGCAACACCTTTCGGCAGCAATTGCACGCATCGTGCCGCCGCCAACCATTCTCTTTCGGCAAGAAGGGCATGACTTTTTGTGGAGCGGAAAATAGTGAACAGATGTTAACGCATGCGTTTTCCTGCGGTTGTGCGGCTTGTCTGTGCTCAGCGGCATACCGGTGCTTTTGGCCGTAGCATGTGCCCCGGCATATGATGGAAGCCGTTTCAAAGGCATGAAAAACATGTTACAACCGAAAAAAACGGTTAAAAACGTTGCACGATTGTTTAATATTCCTTACTTTTGCGACAACCATTTGACATTCGTATAGTTTATATAAAGCGTTTTGACAACGCATATTGTTAACTTGAATCACAAAATAATACCAAATAAAACAATTTGAAAAAATGGGAAAAGGCTTTTTGAAACAAAGTTGGAAATGCGGTTTCTTCGGAGTAGCTGCATGTTCCGTACTATCATTTTCCTCTTCGGCAGCATTGGCTGGCAACACCCAGTCGAAAGTTCCGGAATCTCTTTTGCAACAGTCAGGTAAGGTCTCGGTGAAGGGAGTGGTGAAAGACTCCCACGGCGAGCCTATTGTCGGCGTTACGGTGAAGGCTTCCGACGGCAAGGTGGGTGCCATTACCGACATCGACGGAAACTTTGCCATCGACGTGAAGCCGGGCTCGAAGCTCGTGTTCTCGTCGATAGGATACAACACAACTACGGTTGCCGTGGGCTCAAACCGCAGCCTGACCGTCACGCTGCAGGACGACAGCCGCATGCTCAACGAGGTGGTTGCCATAGGTTATGGCGCAGCCACCAAGAAGAAAGACCTCTCGGCGGCAGTGGGAGTGGTGAGCAATGTAGACGAACTGGCAGTGCGACCCGTGACAAGCACCGAGGGCATGCTGCAGGGACAGCTCGCCGGTGTCACCGTGACTGCCAACGGCGGCGACCCCACCTCAAACCCCAACATCGTGATACGCGGCCAAGGCTCGCAGAACGGCGACAACGTGCTGTGGGTGGTTGACGGAGTTCCCGGCGCGCCCATTGCCTCGCTCAACGACATTGAGAGCATCGTGGTGCTCAAGGATGCCGCTTCGGCTGCCATCTACGGAGCACAGTCGGGAGCAGGCGGCGTGGTGCTCGTAACCACGAAGAAAGCCAAGAAGGGCCGCACCTCGCTCTCCTACGACGGAATGGTGGGCATACGCAATGCGATGAACCTGCCCACCGCGCTCAATGCAGAGCAGGAAATAGAGATGCGCAAGCGTTCTTATGCCGCCGCCGGACTCAGTCTGCCCGAAGGATGGGACACCACCAAGAACCCGTGGGTGGGCACTACACGCACCAACTGGATGGACGAAATATTCCGCACGGCACTCTATCACCGCCACAACGTGTCGCTCAACACCGGCACCGACACCTTCACCAACCGCCTGTCGTTTGCCTACGACAGCGACGAGGGTATTCTTGAAAACACGTTCAACAAGAACCTCGCGCTGCACTACAACGGCAAATACCAGATAAACAAGTGGGTGTCGATAAGCGAAGACTTCGTGTGGAAAAACACGCAGAGCCGCACGACAAAAACCGACGAGGGCTACACCGGCCCCATTCTCTCGGCCATATACATGCCGGCAAGCGCAACGGTGTACAGCAAGTACACGGAGAGCGGCTACGGCGGCACCACTACCGAAGACCCGGAGTACATAGCAAAATACGGTTCTAACTATGCCGACATCCACGGCGATGCCGTAAACCCGATGAGCACGCTCGCCTCGAAGAGCATATACGACCGCACAAGCGACACATGGAGCACCACAACGCTCGAGATTGGCAACGTGGTGCCGGGCCTGAAATTCGTGAGCCGGTTCACCTACAACCTGCAGACCAACTACTACAAGCAGTTCTCGCCCAGACGCGACGAGGTGGGCAAGCCCAACAGCAGCAACTCGCTCACCGAGAGCACCTACCGCACCGACCAGTGGAAAACCGAGAACACGCTCACTTACGACAACACTTTCGGCAAGCACACGGTGGGGGCGTTGCTCTCAACCACAGCCGACCACTACAACGTGCGCGGCTTCGAGGTTGACGGAAAGACCTTCTCCGACGAGTCGGCCTATCTGCAGTATCTTGCCTATGCCGGTTCGGTTTCGGCCACCGACTACCTCACCGGTCCCGATGCCAACGTCTCGCTCATCGGACGTCTGGCCTACTCCTACGACGACCGCTACTTCCTGACTGCATCGTGGAGACGCGACTATGCCGGACGCCTGCCCAAGGAAAAGAACCACGGCGACTTCCCCGCAGTTACGGCAGCGTGGAAAATATCAAACGAGAAATTCTTCCCGAAGAACGATGTCGTGTCGCTTCTCAAGCTGCGTGCCTCTTGGGGACGCGTGGGCAACCTCGGCTCCATAAGCTATAACTACAAGTCGGCCCTGCTCGGAATGAAGACATGGCAGGAACAGGCACAGTATGGCGTGGAGAAGAACACGCTGTGGAACACGTTCGTGTTCAACCAGACGGCTCTCAACAACAACCTTACATGGGAAACATCGGAGCAGTTTGACCTCGGTCTCGACCTCAACATGTTCAACGACCGTCTGGCCCTGCAGTTCGACTGGTTTGAGAAACGCACCTACAACCTCATACAAACACAGTCGATGAACTGGCCCAACAGTATCGGTATCGACCCGATGCTCGTCAACCAGGGCGAAGTGCGCAACAGAGGTATAGAGGTTTCGGCCAACTGGAACGAGCGCATAAACAAAGACTGGTCGTATTATGTAGGCGGCAACTTCGCATGGCTCAAGAACTGGGTGAGCGACATCGGCGTGAAAGACCAGGACGGAAACCCGGGCGTGTGGACCGGCGACGGCAAGTTCCGCCTGATACCTTACTGCTATCAGGATGCCGAAGGACAGCCGCTCGGCTCGTTCTACCTCGTGAAGACTGCCGGAATATTCCAGAGCGATGCCGAAGCCGAGGCTTACCAGAAGGACGGCAAGCGCATACAGCCCAATGCCAAGGCCGGCGACTTGAAGTTCATTGACTACAACAACGACGGAACTATCGACGACGGCGACCGCCAGTACTGCGGCAGCGCAACCCCGAAGACCACCTTCTCGCTCTCGGCCGGATTCACATGGAAAGACCTTTCGTTCTCGGCCATGCTGCAGGGCGTGGGCGGAGCACAGGCCATGAACGTGGCAAAGTGCATGACTTTGAGCGATGTCGAAGGCAACTTCAACCGCGACGTGCGCATCCTCGACGCGTGGAGCGAGACAAACAAGGGATCTAACATTCCGCGACTCTCGAAGAACGACCCCAACAACAACTTCTCGACAGCTTCTGACTGGTATCTTGAGGATGCCTCGTATCTGCGCCTGAAGAACCTGACCGTGTCTTACGACCTCACCAATCTGCTGCGCAAATGCGGACATTTCGGCGACCGCGGCAGCCGACTGAGCGTGTATGTGAGCGGAGAAAACCTCTTCACAATCACCGACTACACGGGCATCGACCCGGAATGCGGCGGCTGGGATGCAATGCGCTATCCCGTGGCACGCACATTCTCGTTCGGAGTTAAACTTACATATTAAAAAGGAGAAAGCAGATTCATAGCAACCGGCGGCCGCCATGGCCGCCGGGAAACTACAGAGAAGCTTCAAACAAACAACATTACATTTATGAAAGCAAAACATGTATTGACAGCCGTATTCTCTCTGGCACTCCTCAGCTCGTGCAGCGATTTTCTGGATGTGCAGTCGGAGGGGACACCGACAACAACGCAATATTTCACCAACGACAACCAGGCCATCGACGCCATCGACGGTCTTTATGCACCGATACACCAGGAAGGACTCTTCGGACGCGAGATGTTCTGGGAGCAGGGAGCTGCCTGCGACGTGGTGTGGGGACGCACGCGCGGCTACAACTCGCTCGCCACATTCCAGTACAACGGCGACGAAAGCCCGTTGCGCACCACATACAACAACCTGAGCACGGTAGTGGCCCGCGCCAACTGGATTGTGAAGAAACTCCTGCAGAAGCAGGCTTCGAAGACCCTCACGGCTGTTGAGTCGCGCTCGCTGGGCGAGGCTTACTTCATGCGCGGCTTCGCCCACTTCTACATAGCCTACCGCTATGGCACCGACAAGCAGGGCGTTCCGTTCGTGCGCTACGAGGATTTCGCCGGCGAATACGACAACTCCATTCCCAAGCAGCAGGCTTCGGTGGTTGACAACTACAAATATATCATCGAGGACATGGACAATGCCATCAAGTATCTGCCCAAGTTCGAGGAATACGGCACCGACGACCGCGGACGTGCCCACAAGGCTTCTGCCGTGGCCTACAAGGCCAAAGTGTATGCATATTGGGCCACTTGGGATGCAACGCAGTGGAACAACGTGATAAAGATGGTTGACGAGCTTGAGACAACTTACGGACGCGACCTCGCACCGAAGTTCGACGATGTGTTCTCTTCCGATTTCAGCAACTTCTGGACAAAGGAATATCTCTTCGGAATTGCAGGTAACGGCGGCGACACTCCCGGCGGTTCCGAATTCCCGGGCGTGATACTTGAGAACAAGGGATGGGGCATCTACAACGGATGGGGGCAGAACAAGCCTTCATACGACATCTACGAGGAAATGGTGAAAGACGGTGTGGGCAACGAACGCATCAAGCGCACGCTTCTTGAATATGGCCAGGAATTCGAGTTCTTCGGCAGCACGCGCCGCTTCTTCAGCTCTTCCGACGTGGAGTCGGGCTTTATGATAAACAAGTATATGGACGCGTTCAAGTATGAGAATGCCGACAAGCTGGGCTATGTAAGCACCAACGGCGACTGGCCCACGGCTCGTGTCAACATGCCTCTCATCCGCTTCGCCGAGATGTTGCTGTTCCGTGCCGAGGCATATCTTGCCACCGGACACGCCGACAAGGCTGCTACAGACATCAACCGCGTGCGCACACGCTCAGGACTGACGCCTCTTGCAGGCAACGCCACATGGACCGACCTTTATCATGAACGCCGCTGCGAACTCGCATTCGAGTTCTCCGACCACCTGTTCGACCTCAAACGCTGGCACCGCAGCAGCGTGGCCGAAATAAAGAACCTTGCCGCCAAGGAGCTGAACGCACATCCGCGTGCACGCCACTATGAGGAGCGCAGCAACCCCGACAGCAATTTCACCGTGGGCGATTATGAAGACTACAAGAACAAGAACGCTTACCAGGACTACATGATGGTGTTCCCGTATCCGTCAACCGAAATCACCAAGTCGGGTGGCGCACTCAAGCAGAACGAGAACTATTAGTCAACGGAGTGCCTTCCGGGGCACAACATGCAAAAATGCCGAGACCGCTTTTGTGGCCTCGGCATTTTTCTTGCTGTCCGGTTTCGGCTCCATTCTTGCAAAACCGGTTTCTCTTGTCTTGCCGGACAGTATAACAAAGAAGCTCCGCCGCAGCATTTGCCGTGCCGTGGCGGAGCTTCTTTGTGGTGCCGTGTCATGCGGCCAGCGCGTTGCCCGTGCTTGGGTGGCAGGGCAATGTGGCCTGTGTCATTTCTTGTGGCGGTTGGCCCGCTGTTCGCGGTATTTGGCCTTTTGGCGTGCCGAACCGCTTCCATGGGCTCCGGTGATGTATTTCTTCTTCTTGGCTTTGGTCTTCACCTTGCCGTCGTCGTTGCTTTTTTCTCTGCCGCCTCTGCCGAAAACGATGCCGCCTCCGGCAATTATTGCGTCAATATCGTCGCCTTTGCTCATAATGGTTGGTTGTGGTTGGTTGTCGTGAAAAGCATCAATGGTGGAACAGGCGTACGCCGGTGAATGCCATTGTGATGCCGTATTTGTCGCAAGTCTCGATAACGTTGTCGTCGCGTACCGACCCTCCGGCCTGTGCAATATACTGCACTCCGCTCTTGTGGGCACGCTCGATGTTGTCGCCGAACGGGAAGAATGCGTCGCTTCCGAGAGCCACTCCCGTGTTCTTGGCTATCCATCCCTTCTTCTCTTCGCGTGTGAGCGGTTCGGGTTTGGTCTTGAAGAACTGCTGCCATGTGCCCTCGCGCAGTACATCGTCGTAGTCGTCGCTGATGTAAACGTCGATTGTATTGTCGCGGTCGGCGCGGCGTATGCCGTCTACAAACGGCAGGTTCATCACCTTGGGATGCTGGCGCAGCCACCAGATGTCGGCCTTGTTGCCTGCGAGACGGGTGCAGTGTATGCGGCTTTGCTGGCCCGCACCGATGCCGATGGCCTGTCCGTCCTTCACATAGCACACCGAGTTTGACTGTGTGTATTTCAGTGTTATGAGGCTAATCACAAGGTCGCGAATGGCTTCTTCGGTGAAATTCTTGCTGGCAGTGGGTATGTTCTCGAACAGTTTCGGGTCGTTGAGGCATATTTCGTTGCGTCCCTGCTCAAACGTAATGCCGTACACCTGCTTGTGTTCTACGGGTGCGGGAGTGTAGTCGGGGTCTATCTTTATCACGTTGTATGTGCCCTTGCGCTTGGCTTTGAGTATTTCTATGGCCTCGGGCGTATAGTCGGGGGCAATCACTCCGTCGCTCACCTCGCGCTTGATGAGTGTGGCCGTGGCTGCATCGCAGGTGTCGCTCAGTGCCACGAAGTCGCCGTAGGAACTCATTCTGTCGGCTCCGCGTGCACGGGCATAGGCACATGCCAGCGGCGAAAGCTCCATTTTCACGTCGTCAACGAAGTATATCTTCTTCAAAGTGTCGCTTAGCGGCAGACCGATGGCGGCTCCGGCGGGCGACACATGCTTGAACGATGCGGCGGCAGGAACGCCGGTCGCGGCTTTCAGTTCCTTGACAAGCTGCCATGAATTGAGCGCGTCGAGGAAGTTGATGTAGCCCGGACGGCCGTTGATGACTTCGATTGGGAGTTCGCCCTCAGACATGTATATGCGTGAAGGCTTCTGATTCGGATTGCATCCGTACTTTAATGCTAATTCTTTCATATCGTGATGAATGACAAAAAATGTGTTCGGTGTGTTAAAACCAGTGCAAAAATACTGATTTTCGGCGATATACGCAAATCACTGTAAACCAAATTCTTTGTTCGTGGGCGCGCTCGCCGTGACGGCATGCAGGCGTGCGCCGTTGGCCGAAGCTGTGCCGCTGATGCGTGTGGCACAGCATATTTTGCGGTTAAAATTTTGTGTTTAAGAATGTTATTGCTATATTTGCGCATTCGAAGCGAGGCTTGTGCCCGTTTGAAAAAAGTATGTTATGGAACGGAAAAAATGGGAATTGAGAAAACTGTTTGAGGCAGTTGAGCAGGGATTGGGCAAGATGCCGGCCCACGCCCGTGCCATCGAGAAGCTCGGCGGATATCTGCGCGGCTCGGAGAAACCGCACCGCGAGACGCTCGACCGCATATCGCTGCTCGTCGGGTTTCAGGACTGGGAGAGCTTCAAGGAGGCTCTCCATGGCGACAGCGATGGCCTTGAGGGATTCGGCAAGGAGCATGAAGGCGACGGAAACAAGGCTTGACCACGCCGTGACGGAAGCGGCGTGTGAGGCCGTAGAAAACGCAAAAGAGACCCGATGCCGTGTGGCGTGGGTCTCTTTTTTTTGTTTCTTTAAAGTGGGGGTGAGGCGTATTAGCCCTTTGTAACCACTCTCTTCTCTGCGATACGGGCTTTCTTGCCAGTGAGCTTGCGCAGGTAGTAGAGCTTTGCGCGACGCACTTTTCCGTGCTTGTTCACCTCGATGCTGTCGATGTTGGGCGACTCGATGGGGAAGATACGCTCCACACCAACTGTTCCCGACATCTTGCGCACGGTGAAGCGCTTCTTCTCGCCGTGGCCGGAAATCTTGATTACGACACCACGGTAGAGCTGGATACGCTCCTTAGAACCCTCGATAATTTTGTAAGCGACTGTGATTGTGTCACCTGACTTGAACTCAGGAAACTTCTTGCCGGTTGCAAATGCTTCTTCAGCAACTTTAATTAAATCCATTTTTGCTTGATAATTAAATTTGTTTTATCGTCCCAACGCAACGTAGCGAGCAACACGTCTTCCCACCATAGGTTACGCCGAAAAGCGGTGCAAAGGTACTGCTTTTTTGCGGTTCAGGCAAATTTTGACGGCTAAAATATTGTGCTTTACTGCTTTATATGTGCCAATAGGCGCGCGTTAGCGAATAAATGAGTAACTTTGCAAGTACAAACAACTGTATTTTATGAACAAGAAGAAACTTCTATTCGCGTTTGCTTCGGTGCTGTTCATGGCTTCGTCGTGCTCTTCGCACTACGAGCTTGCCGGAGTGCAACGCGACCGCATCCTCGTGGACTCGCGCTACGACGGAATGGCGGATGCCGAGGCCATGGCGTTTATCGCGCCCTATAAGGCTCATGTAGACAGCGTGATGTATCCGGTAGTGGGCACGACGGCGCACGAAATGACATCGCACCGCCCCGAGAGCGAGCTGTCCAACCTTCTCTCCGACGTGCTTGTGTGGGCGAGTGCCGACTTTGGCGAGAAGCCCGACTTTGCCGTCTACAACGTGGGAGGCATACGCGCCTCGCTGCCGAAAGGCAATGTCACGCGCGGAGATGTGCTCGACATGGCTCCGTTTGAAAACAAGATATGCTTCCTTACGCTCACCGGCGAGGATGTGAACGAACTGTTTTCGCAGATAGCACTGGGTGGGGGCGAAGGCCTGAGCCATGCCGTAAGGCTCGTGATAACGGCCGACGGCAAACTCGTTTCGGCCTCGGTTGCAGGCAAACCCGTTGACCCGAAGGCGCGCTACCGTGTGGCCACGCTCGACTATGTGGCTCAGGGCAACGACCATATGGGGGCTTTCAAAAACAAGAAAGACGTGGTGTCGCCGCAGGACGAGCAGAACAACGTGCGCTACATTATAGAAAAATACTTCCGTGCAAAGGCTGCCGCCGGACAGGTGGTGGAGAGCCGGGTGGAAGGACGTGTAACAATTCAACACTGAAAACATGAGAAAGACATTCCTTGCAATCATTTTCTGCCTTGTGGCGGCAACGGCTTCGGCACAGAAAAGGATAGAGATTCTGCATACAAACGATACCCACAGTTGCATATTCCCGCTCAGCAGCAACCTTGCCGACACTCTCGTGGCCGGACGGGGAGGCTTCTTGCGCCGTGTGGCGGCGGTGCGCGAGGAGCGGAAGCACAACCCCGACCTGCTGCTTTTCGACAGCGGCGACTTTTCGCAGGGGTCGGCTTTCTACACGGCCTACAAGGGCGATGTTGAGATAGGACTTATGAACATGATGCGCTACGACGCAGCAACGATAGGCAACCATGAGTTCGACTTCGGCTTGGAGAACATGGCCCGCGTATTCCGCAAGGCCGAATTCCCGATAGTGTGTGCCAACTACGATTTCACGGGCACTCCCGTCGAGGGCCTTGTGAAGCCTTATGTGGTGCTGCGCCGCAAGGGTTTGCGCATTGGCGTGTTCGGCATTTGCCCGCAAATGCTGGGCTTGGTTGACGAGCGCAAGTGCGTGGGCGTGAAATATCTCGACCCCGTTGCCACTGCCGACAGCATTGCCACGCTGCTGCGCAAGCGCGAGAAATGCGACCTGGTGGTGTGTCTGTCGCACCTGGGTTGGGGACTGCTGCAGAATGTGGACGATGAGGACATGATTGCAGCCAACCATGATATCGACCTCGTTTTGGGCGGACACTCGCACACCTACTTCACCACTCTGCGCTATGCAACCAATGCCGACGGGCGGGCCATAGCCGATGACCAGAACGGCAAGCACGCGGTGTTTGTGGGACGGTTGTTTCTCGACATGAAGAAGCGTCGCTGACGGCGCATCCACACATTTATATATATGACAAAGGCTGTGCCGTGAATTTGGCACAGCCTTTGTGGTATTTAATGCAACAGTAACAATTAAAAGAAAAATTTCAGGATATGCAAGAAAACAAAGGAAACATGCGGCTCGTGGGAAAGATATTTGCCACGGGCATAATGTCGTTCTGCGGTGTGGTGAGCGAAACCGCCATGAACGTGACGTTCCCCATGCTCATGCACGACTTCGGTGTCGGCACGAGCACCGTGCAATGGATAACCACAGGCTATCTGCTTGTGCTCTCGCTCGTGATAACGATGTCGTCTTATCTGAAGCGCAACTGTTCGCAGCGCGTTCTGTTCTCGGTGGCCGTCGGGTGCTTCATAGCTGCTACCGCAGCGTGCTTTGCCGCGCCGTCGTTCACGGTGCTTATGATTGGGCGAATGGTGCAGGGCATAGGCACGGGAGTGGCCCTTCCGCTTATGTACAACATCATCCTTGCCGAAGCTCCGCGCAGCAGCATGGGCACATATATGGGCATCGGCATGCTCGTTACGGCTGTGGCCCCTGCCGTGGGGCCGGTGCTCGGCGGATATATCGTTGACACGTTCGGCTGGCGCTACATTTTCCTTTCGCTCATGCCGCTGCTCGTTGCGTCGCTCGTCGTGGGCCTTTGGCTCATAAAGCCGTCGCGCCCCGAGGGCAAGTCGCGTTTCCACCTGTTCGACTATGCCCTCATTGTGGTGGGCTACACCACCTTTGTGCTTGCAATGGTGCGTGCCTCGTCGCGCGGATGGCTCAGTGCCGAGGTGCTCACACTGCTTGCCGTGGCCGCCGTGGGGCTTGCTTGGTTTGTGAGAAACGCCCGCCACGAGGAAAGTCCGTTGCTGCGTGTGGCCGTGTTGGGCCACGGACGCTTCGTGCTTTCTCTCTTCGTGATACTCGTGGGCCAGTTCTGTGTGCTGGCACTGGGCTACATCATTCCCAACTACTCGCAGATTTCCAACCATACGTCGGCCTTTGTCGCCGGTTGTCTGCTCGTTCCCGGCTGCATCGTCGGCGCTTGCCTCTCGCCGCTCAGCGGACGCTTGCTCGACCGGTTCGGTGCCCGTCTGCCCATAACCACTGGCTACGGCTTCATGCTTTTGGCTCTCGTGCTTTTTGCATGCTATGGCCTGACGATGACAACAACGGCCTTCTATGCGTTCTATGTGGTTTACACCATTGGCCAGGGCCTTTCCACCGGCAGTTCAATGACATTCGGCCTTGCCCAGCTGCCCGAGGATTTGTCGGCCGACGGCAACGCCCTTCTCAACAGCTTGCAGCAGCTTTCGGGTGCCATGGGCACAGCGGTGGTGTCCACTGTTGTGGCCTCGGCGCAGCAGGCAGCCGTTGCCGGCGACTTTGCCGTGGCCACGGCGGCTGGCAGCCGCAATTCCTTCGTGCTGCTCGCCGTGCTCATGGCCGTGGCTTTTGCCGTGTCGGTGGGCATGACTTCGGCGCGCGGAAAAGCAGGGAAATGAAACCCTTGACGGCGATGCAGTGCATTGCCGCGAAATGCAAACGGGCACGTCTCTTGTTGGAGGCGTGCCCGTTTTTGATGGGGGTAAAGTGTATGGTGCCGTGTGCCGGCGCGGCTTTGCCGACTACTCGAAGTAGAAGCTGAGCACAATCATCTTTGTGCGCGCCTCTTTCACCGATTTGGCGTAGCGCAGCATGTTCTTGTCCCTGAGTTGTCCGGCGTGTCCCGAGTCGAGGCTGTTGCCCAGACCGTACATGAATTTCAGTTCGGGGCGCAGTTTGAAGAACGGCAGATAGAAGTCGCATCCCAGTCCGATTTCCGCGCTGAGTCCATACCGTTTCAGTTTCAGGTAGTCGCTGCTTTTGCCGTTGAGGTTGAGCATGGGGCACAGTCCGGCCATGAGATAAGGGCGATGGTTGTTGAACCTCGGCGCGGCGAATATGATGTCGAACGACGACGAGATGTATGCCGTCTTCAGGTCTTGCCTTGCCTCGGCAGGTTTTCCGTTCTCGCCGATGTTCTTAAGGTCGTGGAACGTTATGTGCCGTGTGCCGAAATACATCGTCGGCGCGATGCGCAGCTGGAAGTATGTGCTTAGCCTCAGTTCGCCGAGCACGCCCACGTTGATGCCGGGGTCCCACCGGTTCTGGTCGGCCGACACGAGCGTTTCCGTCTGTGTGCCGTCGTCGTTGGTTATAATCTGCGGTCCGGCGTTGAGCAGCTCCACGTCCTGCAGGTGTGTGCCCACTATCACGCCGAAGTGGAACTGCCTCAGGTCGGTGTAGGGGCGGTTCTGCACCGTGCGCTCCTGTGCGGTTGCCGTGAGAGCGAGGGCGAGTGCTATGGTTGTCAGTGTGTGTCTCATTCTGTCATATATAACGCTTCTTGCGCGTTCTTATTGTGTGATGCGGCGCGCGCGGCAACAAAAAAGCAGACTGCGCGGCGTGGACGGTTGTCCGCACGCGCAGTCTGCGCCATTCCGGGCGGCGGTCATGCCGCCGTTGCCGTGTTGTCACCAGTTGCCCAGTTCCTTGTGTTTCTCGGGCCAGAGGTGTATGGCATATTTGTAGCCCAGCTTGTCGTAAATCTTCGTCATCTGTGTCTCGCGCTTCACAAATTCGTCGAAGTTCTTCTGCTCCACGGGCATCCACTGTATCTCGGCGAGTGCGCCCATGCGCGGCAGAATCTGGTATTCCACCATGTTGGTGTTGGTGATGTATTCCGTCCACAGGTTGGCCTGCACGCCGAGTATGTGCTTCTTGGCTTCGTCGGACAGCGAGTCGGGTGCGGCGTCAAACTGGTAGGTCTTTGCAATGGGCAGGTTTCCGCCAATGCACAGAGGCTCGTTCCATGTCTTGTCGGTTTGGTAGTGGTCGAAATAGCAGTAGGCATTCGGCGACATAATCACGTCGTGTCCGGCTTCGGCAGCCTTGCTTCCGGGTGCCACGCCTTGCCAGCTCATGATTGTTGCGCTTTGGTTTATCTTTCCGTGGGCTATCTCGTCCCAGCCGATGATGCGGCGTCCCTTCGAGTTGATGTATTTCTCCATGCGGTTGGTGAACACCTCCTGCAGCTGTTTGGGCGTAATCCCGTTGGCTTTTGCCACTGCCTGGCACTTGGGGCACTGCTCCCAGCGTATGGTCGGGGTCTCGTCGCCTCCGATGTGGAAATAGCTTGCGGGGAATATGTCGGTGAGCTCGTCAACTACATCCTCGAGCATGTCGTAGATTTTCTCGTTGCCCAGGCACAGCACGTCGCGGAACACTCCCCAGCCGTAGCCCACTTCGTAGGGGCCGCCGGTGCATCCCAGTTCTGGATAGGCGGCAAGTGCGGCGAGCATGTGTCCCGGCATGTCTATTTCGGGAATTACGGTTATGTTGCGTTCGGCGGCATAGCGCACCACCTCGCGAGCCTCGTCCTGCGTGTAGAAGCCTCCGTAGGGAGTGCCGTCGTCAATGTCTGAGTTGTGTCCCATGATAGTGCGGCTGCGCCGTGAGCCTATCTCGGTGAGCTTGGGATATTTCTTTATCTCGATGCGCCATCCCTGGTCTTCGCTCAGATGCCAGTGGAATGTGTTCATGTTGTGCAGCGCCATGATGTCGATGAACTTCTTCACGAAGTCGACGCTCCAGAAGTGGCGGCCGCTGTCGAGCATCATGCCACGGTAGCCGAAGCGCGGTTCGTCGGCAATGACGGTGGCCGGCAGGGTTATGTCTTCGCTCTTGTCGAGCACGGGGACAGCCTTGCGCAGGGTCTGTATGCCGTAGAACACGCCGGCGGCGGTGCTGCCCTCAATGGTCACGAGGCGGTCGGTCACTACGATGCGGTAAGCCTCTGCACCCTTTACCTTCGGGTTTATGGCCAGCACAATGGCCGGGGTCTTCTTGTCCTTGCGGTCGGCGATGCCGAGTTTAAGGCCGGTGAGCTGTGCAATGTATTCCGACAGGAATTCGGCGTTGCGCTTCATCTTGCTGTCGGTGCCGGCATACACCACAGGTGTCTGCGCCGTAATGGTGAACGGCTTGCCTTTCTGTGCCACGATGCTGCGTGGCAGCGGCACTACGTTTTGATACACAGCGTCGGCTGCGTAGGTGTTGAGCAACGACGCGCAAAGCATGGTTGTCAGGGCGATTTTCTTTATCATTTGGTTAATGGTTATTGGTATTTTCAGGCAAAGATACGCATTTTATTTTACACATCTGTGGCACTGACTGCCAAAATGAGCCATGCGCGTGCAAAAAACTTGCGTCGCCTTGCACGCTTCGGCATGGAAACTGCGTCGCCAGCCAACGCCCCCTGCGGCGTGCAGCAGATGCAGCACGCGCGTATGTCTTGTGCGGCACGCGCGTGCACCGTCTGCCGCACGTCGTCGGCAAGGCCCGTTTGCGGCGCGGCAAAGGCGCGGCTGCTTACTCGGCGTAAGCTGGCGACATGGTTTCGAGGCCCTTTTCGGCGGGCGGAAATGACAGAATAACCGTAAAAGCAAAAAAAAATGCTTTTTTGTTTTTTCATTACAAATATATTGTGTAATTTCACCCCGTCAAACGAATAACCTTAAACCTATGATATATGTAAACCTGCCCGATGCGCATCCAAGACGCCTTACCTTCTATCTCGCAACAGAAGAGTATGTGGCGCGGCGGCTTCCCGCAGGCGAATATTTCTTCATGTGGCAGGTGGAACCCACCGTGATTTTCGGGCGCAACCAGCTCATAAGAAACGAGGTCAACCTCGACTACTGCCGCGAGCACGGCATAAACATGTGCCGGCGGAAAAGCGGCGGCGGATGCGTGTATGCCGACATGAACAACATAATGTTCTCCTACATCACCGAAGACGAGAACGTGAGCCTCACCTTCAACCGCTATATAATGATGGTGGTGGCCGTGCTGCGCAAGCTGGGAGTGGACGCCACCACGAGCGGACGCAACGACATTCTCGTTGACGGGCGCAAGGTGTCGGGCAACGCGTTCTATCATTTGCCGGGACGCAGCATCGTGCACGGCACCATGCTCTACGACACCGATGTGCAGAACATGGTGGGAAGCATCACGCCCAACGACGCGAAGCTCGTGAGCAAGGGCGTGAGCAGCGTGCGCCAGCGCATAAATCTGCTCAAAGACTATATCGACATCGACATCGAAGGCTTCAAGCAGTATGTGCGCACCAACCTTTGCGACGACCAGATCACGCTGTCAGACGAAGACTTGCTGCCTATACAGATACAGGAACTGGAGTATGTCTCGCCCGCGTTCATATACGGCCACAACCCCCACTACAACATAGTGCGCCGCGGACGCATCGAAGGCGTGGGCGAAATGGAGGTGCGCCTGCAGCTGAAGAACGACGTGATATGCCGCGCGAATGTCTTGGGCGACTACTTTCTTGTGGGCGACATCGACAACCGTCTGCTGCAGCCGCTGCGCGGCGTGAAGCTCGATGCCGAGGCAGTGGGCGCAGCCTTGCCGCCGCGTCTCGACGACATAATACTCAACCTGAAGAAGGAAGACTTCGTGAAGTTGCTCGTTTCCGGCAACTGATGCCGCAGTGATGCGGCGCCTCCGGCCTGAAAGACAAACCAAAACAACCTAAATACAACTACTATGAACGAAAAGAAAACCTGCCTTTATGACCGCCATGTGGCCCTCGGGGCACTCATGCAACCTTTCGGCGGTTTCATAATGCCGATACAGTACTCGTCTATCATCGACGAACACAATGCCGTGCGCCATGCGTGCGGAGTGTTCGACGTGTCGCACATGGGCGAGGTGACAGTGCGCGGACGCGATGCCGAACGCTATGTCAACCATATATTCACCAACGACGTTACCGACGCTCCATCCGGGAAAATATTCTATGGCATGATGCTCTACGACAACGGCGGCACCGTTGACGACCTGCTCGTCTACAAGATGGGCACCGACGATTTCTTCATAGTAATCAATGCGGCCAACATCGACAAGGACTTGGCGTGGATGAGAGAGCATGCCGAAGGCTACGACATCGACCTGCAGAACCGCTCCGAACACTATGGCCAGCTCGCAGTGCAAGGTCCCGAGGCCGAGAAAGTGGTTGAGGAGGTGCTCGCACTGCCGTGCAGCGAACTCGTGTTCTACACGTCTAAGACCGTGGAAGTGGGCGGCGAGACGGTAATCGTGAGCCGCACCGGATATACGGGCGAAGACGGTTTCGAGATTTACGGCACCCACGGCTTCATCGGACAGCAGTGGGACAAGCTCCTCGAAAGCGGACGCTGCAAGCCGTGCGGACTGGGTTGCCGCGACA
Source organism: bacterium (assembly GCA_963607545.1). Classification (GTDB taxonomy): domain Bacteria; phylum Bacteroidota; class Bacteroidia; order Bacteroidales; family Bacteroidaceae; genus Prevotella. The sequence goes on along the minus strand of CAVDCP010000001.1, from coordinate 266,780 downwards.
CACTGCGCTTTGAAGTGGGGCTGCCGCTTTATGGCGACGAGCTGTCGGCCGACATATCGCCCGTCATGGCAGGCTTGAGCATGTTCTGCAAACTCGACAAACCCGAGTTCATAGGCAAGGATGCCGTGGCCAGACAGAAGGCCGAGGGCGTGGAGAAGAAGATTGTCGGCATCGAACTGCGCGACCGCGCCGTGCCGCGCCACGGCTATGCCGTGCTGCACGAGGGCGAGAACGTGGGCGAGGTGACAACCGGCTACCAGTCGATTTCTGCCGACAAGAGCGTGTGCATGGCACTCGTCGATGCACGCTTCGCAAAGCTCGGCACCGAACTGGAGGTGCAGATACGCCGCAAGACATTCGCCGGAGTGGTGGTGAAGAAACGCTTCTACGACAAACATTACAAGAAATAAAAGGTAAAACAAGTAAAACTTAAATCAGATATGGCAAAAACAATTGAAGGACTCTATTATTCAGAGTCGCACGAATATGTGAGAATCGAAGGCGAGTACGGATATGTAGGCATCACCGACTATGCACAGAACGCACTGGGCAATGTGGTGTATGTAGACATGCCCGAGGTGGACGACGAACTCGAGGCAGGCTCTGAATTCGGGGCAGTGGAGAGCGTCAAGGCGGCAAGCGACCTTGTTTCGCCCGTATCAGGCACAGTGGTAGAAGTGAACGAGGCATTGGAGGAAACACCCGAACTTATAAACAAAGATGCCTTCGCCAACTGGATCGTGAAGGTGAAACTTGCCAACAAGGCCGAGCTTGACAGCCTTATGGATGCAGCTGCCTATGAGGCGCACTGCGCCAAATAGGCATCTCGTGCACTGTCCGGGCTGCGTGCCACGGCCTTGGCTGCATGTCCCGCGCGGGGTTAATGCTCCGTGCGGCACACACAGGCAACGGTCTGGCACGCTTGCCCGTGCCTGAGGCACACCGCACTTGCGGCAGGCCGTGGCCGTTGCTATCGACTGCCTGGCACACTTTACCTAATCTTTACACACAACATAACCTTTATGACATACAAATATTTCCCACACACCGAAGGGGACGTGGCCGCAATGCTGCAGAAAATAGGCGTGGCCGACATCGACGCACTGTATGCCGACGTGCCCGAGAGCGTGCGCTTCCGCGGCGACTACGACTTGCCCGAGGGCAAGAGCGAACTTGAACTGCGCGGCTTTTTCGAACAACTCGGCAACCAGAACCGGCTGCTCACCGTGTTTGCCGGGGCAGGAAGCTACGACCATTACACTCCTGCCGTAATCCCTTCGATAATATCGCGCTCCGAATTTCTCACGAGCTACACTCCTTACCAGGCCGAGATTTCGCAGGGCACACTGCATTACATATTCGAATACCAAAGCATGATGGCCGAACTCACCGGCATGGATATATCAAATGCGTCGATGTATGACGGCAGTACAGCCACTGCCGAAGCCGCATTGATGTCGGTGGCCTCGGCAAAGAAGGCCGACCGCGTGCTCATCTCCGACACCGTCGACCCGAAAGTGGCGCAGGTGGTGCGCACCTACGCACGCTTCCACGGCTTCAGGCTCGACACCATTGCAAGCCGCGACGGCGTTACAAGCCGCGACGACATGGCTGCACAGCTCGCCGAAGGCGGCGTGGCCGGGGTGATAGTGCAGCAGCCCAACCGCTACGGAATAGTCGAAGACTACACCGGCTATGCCGACCTTTGCCACGAACGCAAGGCTCTGCTCACCATAAACAGCGTGGCAGCCGATCTCGCGCTGCTCAAGACTCCCGGCGAATGGGGAGCCGACATCGCCGTCGGCGACGGGCAGTCGCTCGGCATTCCCATGACATTCGGTGGCCCGTCGGTGGGCTACATGTGCTGCACCGAGCGGCTCATGCGCAAGATGCCGGGCCGCATCGTGGGCCAGACGGTTGACAACCGCGGCCAGAGGGTGTTCGTGCTCACCCTGCAGGCACGCGAGCAGCACATAAGAAGACAGAAAGCCACGTCCAACATCTGCTCAAACGAGAGCCTCATGGCACTCTTCGTTACAATCTACATGTCGCTCATGGGCAAGCAGGGCGTGCGCGAGGCGGCACGGTTGTCCTATGCCGGAGCACATTGCCTGTGCGACCGTCTCGTGGCCACGGGGCACTTCCGCCTGAAATACGACCAGCCTTTCTTCAACGAGTTCTGCGTGGTCTACGACGGCGACGTAGATGCTTTGCAGCGCCGATTCATAGAGAACGGCATTTTGGGAGGCGTGAAGGTCGCCGACGACACCATAATGTTTGCCGTCACCGAGAAACGCACCGTTGAGGAAATAGAAAAACTTGTAGACATCGTAAAGCAGCAGGAGGATACGCTATGAACAACCGACTTTATGGAAACTTGATATTCGAGCTGTCGCACGAGGGCCGCAAAGGCTATTCGTTGCCGCAAAACCGCTTCGGCAACTATGACATTCCCGAGGGCATGTGCCGCGAGAATGCGGCCCGGCTTCCCGAATGCGACGAACTGACGGTGGTGCGCCACTACACCAACCACAGTGAGAACAACTTCGGAGTGGACAACGGTTTCTATCCGTTGGGCAGCTGCACGATGAAATACAATCCCGTGATAAACGAGGAAATAGCCGCAATGAAGGAGTTTGCAGGGCTTCATCCGCTCCAGCCGGCCGATACTTGCCAGGGCGCACTGCATGCCTATTATGACATGCAGCGCATGCTTGCCGCGCTCACGGGGCTTTCCGAGTTCACGCTCAACCCGTTTGCCGGTGCCCACGGAGAGCTCACCGGACTCATGGCAATACGTTCCTATCACCAGAGCCGGGGCGACCTGAAGCGCACTCGCGTCATCGTGCCCGACTCGGCACACGGCACCAACCCCGCTTCGGCAGCCGTTTGCGGCCTGGAAGTGGTGGAGGTGAAGAGCACAGCCGACGGTATCGTGGACGTAGACGACCTGCGTTCGCTGCTCGACGACCGCGTGGCCGCAATGATGATGACAAACCCCAACACGTTGGGATTGTTTGAAAAGGAAATCCCGGAGATTGCCGCGCTGGTGCACGAATGCGGCGGTTTGATGTATTACGACGGCGCAAACCTCAACCCGATGCTTGGAGTATGCCGCCCGGGCGATATGGGTTTCGACGTGATGCACATCAATCTGCACAAGACTTTCTCCACGCCTCACGGCGGCGGAGGCCCGGGTTCGGGTCCGGTGGGAGTGCGTTCGGGTATGGAACAGTTCCTTCCCGCTCCGCGTGTGGTGCTGCGTGATGGCGTTTACAGCGTTGAATGCGATGTCGAGGCTATAAGCGTGAGCGAATTCCTTGGCAATTTCGGAGTCATGTTGCGCGCCTATGCTTACATTCTCACGCTCGGGCGCGAAAACATCAAGCTCGTGGGTCCGCTCGCGACACTCAATGCAAACTATATAAAGGAGTGTCTGAAGGATGTGTACGAACTGCCGATAGCCGGACTGTGCAAGCACGAATTCGTGTTCGACGGCTTGAAAGACAAGACGACAGGGGTTACTACCATGGATGTTGCAAAGCGTCTTCTCGACTATGGCTACCATGCTCCGACGATATATTTCCCCTTGCTTTTCCATGAGTCGCTTATGATTGAGCCTACCGAAAACGAGAGCAAGGACACCATCGATGCCTTTGTCGGCGTGATGCGGAAGATTGCCGAGGAGGCAAAGACCGACCCCGAGGTGGTGAAGTCGGCCCCGCACGACACCCCGACAGGCCGTGTCGACGACGTGCTTGCGGCAAAACACCCGATAGTGACCTATTACCAGAACCAGGAAAAATGACGGTTTGCCTATGGAAAGAACCGATTTGATAATAATAGGCAGCGGTCCCGGTGGCTACCACACCGCTGCCTACGCCGCCAAGCACGGCTTGCACACTGTCGTGGTGGAAGCTGCTGAGGCCGGAGGCACATGCCTTAACTGCGGCTGCATACCTACAAAGACGCTGTGCCGGAGTGCAGAAGTGGCCGACACTTTGCGCGAAGCAGGCGACTACGGCTTTGGCGATGTGGCCTACACCGTTGATTTCGGAAAGGTTATGGAGCGCAAACGCAAGGTCGTGGAAGCCTTGCGCGGTGGCGTGGAAACGCTCATGCAGGCTCCCGGCATAACCTTCGTGCGTGGCCGTGCGGCTTTCACCGGGCCGCACACCGTTTCGGTGGGCGACGTGGAATACACCGCTCCGCACATAATAGTGGCCACCGGCTCAAAGCCGAAAATGCCTCCCGTTGAGGGAATCGGGTTGCCGGGCGTGCTCACGTCAACCGGGTTGCTCGACATTGCCGACCTGCCACGGCGGTTGTGCATAGTAGGTGCCGGGGTGATAGGAATGGAGTTTGCGTCGATATTCAGCAGTTTCGGCAGCGAGGTGACGGTAGTGGAGTTCTTGAAGGAAACCCTGCCGACGCTCGACAGCGACATAGCCAAACGCCTGAGGCAGTGCATAGGCAAGCGAGGAGTTACGTTCCACATGCAGTCGGCGGTGAAGACAATAGCCGAAAGCACCTCCGCTGACGGCTGCCGACAGCTCACTGTGAGTTTCGAGAAGAAGGGCAAGCCGCTCAGTGTGGATGCCGACGTTGTGCTCATAGCCACGGGACGCGCGCCTTACACCGACGGTTTGCAGCTTGACAAGGCGGGAATAGAGTGTGCAAGGCAGGGCATCTGTGTTGACGGCAATTACCAGACCAATGTAGAGGGAGTTTACGCCATAGGCGACGTAAACGGCAAATGCCTTCTTGCCCATGCCGCTTCGTTCCAGGGCATGCATGTCGTGAACCGCATTCTCGGGCGTGCCGACAACATCGACTTGGGCATTGTGCCGTCGGCAATATTCACGCGTCCCGAGGCGGCAAGCGTCGGGCGCAGCGAGGACAGCTGCAAGGCCGACGGCATAGAGTGCGTGTGCCGCAAGGCATTCTACCGCGCCAACGGCAAGGCAATGGCCATGGGCGAGACCGACGGTATGCTGAAACTCGTGTCAGACAGCACGGGCCGCATTCTCGGATGCCATGTGTTCGGGCCGCACGCAGCCGACATCGTGCAGGAAGTGGCGGCACTTATGTGCAGAAAGTCAACCGTTGCCGACCTCGCCGACATGGTGCACACGCATCCTACATTGGCCGAGATATTGCACGACGCGGCTTTGTCGTGACGCAACGGCGTTTGCGCGCATAGGTGCGCGCAGCATAACATAAAAGGAGAGAACCGCAGACGGTAATCCGGCTGTCGGTTCTCTTTTTGCGTATGTTCGCGTGTCGGCAGTACGACGGAGGCGCGGTCATCCTGCCACAGTCTCCACAATGAGCCACACGTTGAGTGCCGTGACCACGGCGGCAAGTGCATACAGCGTTATTGTGGTGAAACGGCGGTTGGCATATCTGCCCATGACGCGCCGCGAGGAAGTGAGCCTCACTTGCAGAAACATAGTGAAAGGCAACTGCATGCTAAGCACCATTTGCGAGTAAATGAGTCCTTTGAAGGCATCGCCGATGAAGACAATGAGCAGCAATGCAAGGCCGAGCGACAGGCAAATGCCGGTTATTGAATGGGCATCGCGCGGGTAGTATTGCTCGCCGAACATTCCCGAAAATATGCACCCTGCCGCCATTCCGCTTGTTATCGTGCTCGATATGCCGGCCAGAAGAAGTGCTATGGCAAAAACACTGGCGGCATTGCCGCCCAAAAGCGGCACGAGAAGATCCTGTGCCTGGGCCAGGTCGTCCACCTGACTGTGGGCTGCATGGAATGTCGTTGCGGCAAGAATTATCATGGCACTGTTTATGGCCCATCCCACAACCATTGAGAAAAGCGTGTCGAAGAACTCGTATTTCAACGCCCGTTCTATGCTCTGCCTGTCGCGCGTGTTTATCTGTCGGCTCTGCACTATCTCTGAGTGCAGGAAAAGGTTGTGCGGCATGACAACCGCTCCGAGCACGCTCATAACCACAAGCATCGACCCGCGCCCCACGCTCGGCACCGTCCATCCGCGCAAGGCAGCGGGCAGATCGATGTCTACAAGAAACAGTTCGTAGATGAACGAAATGCCAATCACGGAAACAAACATGATGATGAGCCGCTCCACGCGCTTGTAGGTGTTGGTCAGAAGCATCACCGTGACGGCTGCCGCAGTCATGGCAGCGCCCCATACAAGCGGAATCCCGAACAGCATCTGCAGTGCAATGGCTGCGCCGAGTATCTCGGCGAGCGACGTGGAAATGCTCGCCATGAATGCAGTGACGAGTATCGGGCGGCCAATCCATTTAGGTGCATATCTCTCTGCCGCCTCGCTCAGGCACAAACCGGTGACTATGCCGAGGTGGGCCACGTTGTGCTGCAAGACAATGAGCATTATTGTTGACAGCGTGACAACCCACAGCAGCGAATAGCCGAACCCCGACCCGGCGGCGAAGTTGCTTGCCCAGTTGCCGGGATCGATAAAGCCCACGGTGACGAGAAGCCCCGGCCCGATGTTTTTTATTATGTCGATGGCTCCGAATTTCTTAGGCTTTGCCTCGTTGCGGAGCAAGGAAATGAGGTTTTTCATAAGCGTTTCTTCTTGGTTGTTTGCATTCCGGCGTAAGTGTGCACAGAGTCTTTTGCCGTGCATGAGGCGTTGCGCCGGTCTCATGTCCGCAAAGTTAGCCGTTGCGGCTTGGCCTGACAATACCTTGAAAAGGGTAATTTTCCGACTGCCGCGTTGAAGGAAAGCCCTGCACTGCGGCAGAAAGATGAAGCCCACGGCGATGAAAAACACCGTGGCGCGACATGGATTTTATGCAGAATTGTGCTAACTTTGCAATAATATGAAACAATCAAACTTAATCTATGAATACTGAAAAACTTTCCGCAGCCAAGAAAACGATAGTGGGAGTGCAGTTTCTCTTCGTCGCTTTCGGCGCAACGGTGCTTGTTCCGTTGCTTATAGGCATCGACCCGGCAACGGCTCTTTTCACTGCCGGTCTGGGCACGTTCATCTTCCATTTCGTCACAAAGGGCAAGGTGCCGATATTCCTCGGTAGTTCGTTTGCGTTCATTGCGCCTATCATCGCCGCCACAAAACAGTGGGGACTGCAGGGCACTCTTGCCGGACTTACTGCCGTGTCGCTTGTCTATTTCGCCGTGAGCGCACTCGTCAGGTGGCAGGGCCGTCGGCTGCTCGACCGCATTTTCCCGCCCGTAGTCATCGGGCCGGTGATAATACTCATAGGCCTTTCGCTCTCGGGCAGTGCCGTCAACATGGCAAAAGACTGCTGGCCGCTTGCCTTCGTGTCGCTGCTTACGGCTATTGCCGTGCTCACTTTCTGCCGTGGCATGATGAAACTCGTGCCCATAATAAGCGGTGTCGTGGTGGGATATGCCGTGGCTTTGTGCATGGGGAAGGTCGACTTTTCGGGCGTTGCCGCCGCTTCGTGGCTTGCGTGCCCGGTGCATTTCGACACGATAACGCATTTCAGTCTTAGTCCGTTCCTTTACATGATTCCCGTGGCCATAGCCCCGGTGCTCGAACATATAGGCGACGTGTATGTCGTGGGTGCCGTTGCCGGCAAGGATTTCGTGAAAGACCCGGGCCTGCACCGCACCATGCTTGGCGACGGACTGGCCTGTCTTGCTTCGGCATTGTTGGGCGGACCGCCCGAGACAACCTACTCCGAAGTGACCGGGGCCATGTCGATTACCAAGATAACCAGTCCTGCCGTGATACGCATTTCGGCCGCCACGGCCATTTGCTTCTCGGTTGTCGGCAAGCTAAGCGCGTTGCTGCAGTCGATACCGCAGGCCGTGCTCGGCGGCATAATGCTGCTGCTCTTTGGCACAATAGCGAGCGTGGGCGTGCAGAATCTCGTGCAGAACAAGGTTGACATGAACGACACACGCAACATAATCATCATTTCGGTAATGCTCACAATGGGGCTGGGCGGAGCCGTACTGTCGTCGGGATCGTTCGCAATATCGGGCATCGGACTGTCGGCAGTGATAGGCATCGTGCTCAACCTCGCGCTTCCGCGCACCGAAAAAGAAACGACAGACAACAAGACAGAAGAATAATAGACGCTAAAACGCATCGTGCACCGCGCCGATCGCGCTTCTGCTTTGAATATGGAAACGCGTGGCGTTGACATGTGCGGGAGCTTGCGCGCCTTGTAGGTGCAGTGAAATGAAAAAGTCCGTAGCCGGAGGCTTTTTGCCGAGGCTGCGGACTTTTTTTTGCCGTTGCAACCAAGTTGCACTGAAACGGGGCTAATTTTGCAGCAGTAAAACAACAACCTGACGTATTGATATGAAAAAGAAAATGTTGAGGATTGCCGCTGCCTCGGTGCTGCTTTGCGTGGCGGCGTGGGTGGAGCACAACACGCGCCTTGCCGTGTGGCAACTGCTCCTTGTCTATCTTGTGCCCTATCTTGTGGCCGGCTACGATGTGGTGGGCGAGGCCGTGGAGGGCATTTGCCACGGCGAAGCCCTCGATGAGGACTTCCTTATGTTTGTCGCCACCCTCGGGGCACTGCTCATAGGATTCCTTCCCGGGGCCGACACCGAATTTCCCGAAGCGGTGTTTGTGATGATATTCTTTCAGGTGGGCGAAATGTTCGAGCACTATGCCGAGCACCGCAGCCGCCGTTCTATATCGCACCTTATGGACATTCGCCCCGACACGGCCAATGTGGTGCGCGGCGGCAACGTGTCGGTCGTGCCGCCGTCAGAGGTTGCCGTGGGCGAGATTATTGAGGTGCGTCCCGGCGAACGCGTTCCGCTCGACGGCGATGTGGTGTCGGGCGACTCCAGTCTCGACACCGTTGCGCTCACCGGCGAGAGCGTGCCGCGCGGCGTGCACGGCGGCGACAGCGTGGTGTCGGGGTGCGTAAACCTCTCGGGAGTGTTGCGCATCAAGGTCACGAAAAGCTTCGGCGAGTCCACCGTGTCGAAGATAATCGACCTCGTGGAGAACGCCAACGAGCACAAGTCGCGCAGCGAAGCCTTCATAACGCGCTTTGCCCGTGTCTACACTCCTGCCGTCGTCGTGGGCGCATTGCTGCTTGCCTTTGTCGCGCCGCTGTTCTCGGCAAGCTATGCCGCAGCCTTCCCCGTGTGGCTCTACCGCGCCCTCATGTTCCTTGTGGTGTCTTGTCCGTGCGCACTCGTTGTCTCCGTGCCCTTGTCTTTCTTCGGAGGCATAGGCGGAGCATCGCGTCATGGCATACTCATAAAGGGCGCAAATTTCATCGACTCGCTTTCAAAGCTCGACATAGTGGCGTTTGACAAGACCGGGACGCTCACCGAGGGCGTGTTTGAGGTGTGCGACATACATCCCGACAAAATCACCCCCGACGAGCTGCTGCACCTTGCCGCACATGTCGAACGCTACTCCTCGCACCCCATAGCCGTATCGCTGAAACAGGCTTTTGCCAACGAAGACGACGGGTGCACGGTGGAGAACGTGGAGGAAATGGCCGGACAGGGCATAAGCGCGGTGGTGAACGGCAGGAAAGTGAGCGTGGGAAACACGCGCCTCATGGAGGCCGTCGGCGCCTCATGGAGGCAGTGCCACAGCGTGGGCACCATAGTGCATGTGGCCGTTGAGGGCGAATATGCCGGGCACATAGTGGTGAGCGACCGCGTGAAGAAGGATGCCCGTGAGGCCGTTGCCGCACTCAAAAGGGTGGGCGTGCGCCTTACCGCCATGCTCACCGGCGACCGCCGCGACGTGGGCGAAGACGTGGCCGGACAGCTGGGCATCGACCGTGTGTATGCCGAACTGCTTCCTGCCGACAAGCTCGGTGTGCTCGAGTCGCTCTCGGCAATGAAGCGCGACGGCGGCACCTGTGCTTTCGTGGGCGACGGCATAAACGATGCCCCGGTGCTTGCGCGTGCCGATGTGGGCATTGCCATGGGTGCGATGGGTGCCGATGCGGCAATAGATGCAGCCGATGTGGTGCTTATGGACGACAGTCCGTCGAAGGTTGCGCTTGCAGTGTGCATCGCGCGCCGCACCATAAAGATTGCCCGCGAAAACGTGTGGTTCTCTGTCGGAGTGAAAATCCTTGTGCTCCTGCTTGCCGCACTGGGTGTGGCCACGATGTGGATGGCCGTGTTTGCCGATGTGGGCGTGACGGTGCTGGCCGTGCTCAACGCCATGCGCACGCTGCGCAAATAGGCATGCGGCAGGTGTGCCCGTGCGTGGTTGGCTGCGCGGCATTACTTAAAAGCCCCGTTGCCGGTACTTGTCGGCAACGGGGCTTTGGCTTGTCGGCGGCGTGCAGCGCATGCCTTGCATGCGTGCTGCGGCTGGTGCACGCGCGTGTTTCAGCCGCGCAACATGGCAATGGTGTCGTGCACGCGTTGCGCCGAGGTGTAGTTGAGCGTGCCTTCGTCGGCATCTTTCGCTCCCATATACACGCTGCTGTTGATGTATTGCATGCGGCTCTTTACGGCAACGCGTGCCGAGAAATGGAATTCGTGCACTCCCGTGGCTTCGGCAATGTGCTTTATGTTGTCTTCGTTCACGCCGCATCCGGCGAGAATGGTTATCCGTCCGTCGGCCATCCGGTTTATTCGGCTGAGCAATTCGGTGCCCTGCAAGGCCGTGGGCTGTTGTCCCGACGTGAGCACGCGGTCGAAACCGAGCTGCACCAGCTGCTCTATTGCACCTTCTGGGTCGCGGCAACGGTCGAAGGCGCGGTGGAATGTTACCGACAATCCCTTGCAGTGCTGCATGAGCGCGCGGTTGGCTTCGGTGTCGATGTCGCCGCCGGACGTGAGGCAACCGAACACAACGCCGTCGGCACCGAGCGCGCGTGCCGCGTCGATGTCGGCCTGCATGCGCTCAATCTCGAGCGGAGTGTAAAGGAAATCGCCGCCGCGCGGACGGATTATGACGTGTAGCCGCGTGGAGGTGAGCAACTTGCGGGCCACTTTTATCTCGCCATACGACGGGGTAGTGCCGCCCTCGGGTATTCCGGCGCACAGTTCCACACGGTCGGCTCCGCCTTCCTGCGCAGCCAGGCAACTCTCCACGCCGTTGGCGCAAACCTCAAACTTGTAGTCTTTATGCATGATGTAATGATGTTTCAGTGGATAGGTTAATGCAGGGCAAACTTACAAAAAAGATTTCGTAAAAGCCTTTTTCCGGCGGTATTTTTTCCCGGACAGACTTAAAGTGGCGGTTGATTGCAGTGCCGGAAGCCAACCGTTGCGCACTTTTACCGTGCATGTGCCGCAGGAAATACGGCTGATGTGGATTTCGCATCAAAATTGTTCCTTTTGGCAAATGTTTTGCTTTTCTATATTTCTTTTATATGTAAAGATGTTGGTTGCTATGTCAGAATTTTATATTTTTGCAGAAATGAATTGCCGGTGTCGCCGTTGGCGGCTGCGTGATGCGGCTCAGGCTTGCGGCACGGCAAAAGGAAATGTAATAAGGAAAATAGCAGTCAAGGAGAGTAAGATTATGAAAAAGAGTTTGACACTTGTTGTGGGCGCGGCACTCGTGGTGAGCAGCTGCACCTCTTACACCGGGGCCGGGGCTTATATGGGAACGTCGCTCGGGTCGATACTCGGCTCGGCAATAGGCGGGATAGCCGGCGGTCCGCGCGGAAGCGACATAGGCACGATTGTGGGTATGGCTGGCGGTGCCGTGGTGGGAAGTGCCATCGGCGCTGCGGTTGACAACAAAGAGAGTGCGCGGCAGTATGACGATGTGCAGCAGTCGCCGCGCCGTTCTACCTATACCAACCGTCACCGCAACAACATAAAAAGATATGAAGCCGGGCAAGACGGGGTGTATGGCGGACAGTATAGCGGTTCGCAGAACTATGTCGAGGGGCAGACCGCGGGCCAGTATCAGCCCGACGGCGTGTTCGACAGCACCAACTCGGCCGACGACCGCATAGATTTCGACGCACCGGAACCGTCACGCAGCGGTTTGCAGACGCAACCTTCCGACACGCTTCGCCGCTACAATTCAGACGGAAGCACGGTGGAGAGCGTCGATGTCTCGGCCTTGGAGCATTGCACTCGGCTGTCGATAAGAAACGCGCGCTTTGCCGATACTGACGGCGACGGGGCTTTGGGCCGTGGCGAAATAGGGCGTGTTACGTTTGAACTCTACAACGTGGGTCAAACGCCGGTTTATGCAATCAACCCGAGTGTGGCAGAACCGGGCGACGGCGGCAACCTCTATATTTCGCCGAGCATACTCGTTGAAAGCATCGACCCGGGCAAGGGCATACGCTATACGGCCACCGTAAAGGGCGGACGCAAGTTGCGCGACGGCAAACTGCAGCTTTATGTCTCTGCCATGCAGGGCGGAAAGGCGGTGTCGCACGTCACTGTTCTCAACGTGCCTACAAAGCGTTAGCGTGAGGCAGCGCGTGTGCCGCTGCCCTGATTACGGCAAAACGCCTGCATTGCCGACATGCATTTACAGTGGTTTCCAACTGTATGCAGTGTCGCAATGCAGGCGTTTTGGTGTTTTTTTATATTGTGTTTCGGGGCCGGAATGATGCTGCCGTTGTGTGCGGCACTATCTCCTTCGCCGTTTTCTTGGTGTTTTCTTCTTGTATTTGGCGCTCTTTTGGGCAGACACCGACTTCTTTGCCGTGGGCGTTGTATGGCTTTTCTTCACGGCTTTTGCCGTGTCGTCGGTTTCCTTCTGCGGTTTGGCAGCAGGCTGGGCAACGGTGTTGTGCTTGCCGTGCATGCTGTAATGGAACAGTCCGTTGTCGGGCAATGTGTATTCGGTGACTTCAAAGTCGAGCACTGGCACGCCGTCGTTCTCGGGCTTGAAAGGAATGGTGGCTTGCCTTACGGGTTCCACTTTCACCACGGCCACGCCTTGGTTGATTATGCCCAACTGGCTTGCCGCTGCGTGCGAAAGGTCGATTATGCGTCCGCGAGTGTGCGGTCCGCGGTCGGTCACGCGCACAATGACGCTTCGTCCGTTGCTCTCGTTGGTCACTTTGAGCAGCGTTCCGAACGGGTGGGTGCGGTGAGCGCATGTAAGACTGTCGTGGTGCAGCCTTTCGCCGCTGCTTGTGCGTGACCCGGTGGCACGCTTTGAGTAATACGATGCCTTGCCCTTCTGCGTTTGCGCATGCAGCGGAAGGACTGTAAGAAAGGCAACGGTTATGTATAAAACCTGTTTATATTTCACTCTATAGGGTTTGTTGGTTTCTTTTTTGGGGCCTGTTCCACGGGTCGTGAGTCCGTGGTGACCTAAACGGGATAAAGTGTCCTGCGGCGTTTTTGCGCCACAGGACACTTTCGTCCATGCTTTTTCAGTGCACGTTATACTATTCCCTGTGCCATCATGGCGTTGGCCACCTTCATGAATCCGGCCACGTTGGCACCCTTCACATAGTCGATGTAGCCGTTTTCCTGCTTGCCGTATTTCACGCACTGTTCGTGTATCGAGTGCATGATGTAGTGCAGTTTCTCGTCAACTTCGGCCTCGCTCCAGCTGAGGCGTATCGAGTTCTGTGTCATTTCAAGGCCCGATGTGGCCACACCTCCGGCGTTGACTGCCTTTCCGGGAGCGAACAACTGTCCGGCGGCAATGAATTTCTCTACTGCTTCGGCGGTGCATCCCATGTTGGAAACCTCTGCCACGCACTCCGGCTTGTGGCTCAGTATGATGTCGGCATCGTCGCCGTTCAGCTCGTTCTGGGTTGCGCAGGTGAGGTAGATGTCGGCTTCCACCTCCCAAGGCTTGCGTCCTGCGACGAATTTCGAGCCCGGATATTCCTCTTCGTAAGGCTGGCACACGTCGTTGCCGCTTGCTCTGAGCTCAAGCATATAGTCTATCTTGTCGCCGCTTATGCCCTCGGGGTCGTAGATGTAACCGTCGGGTCCGGATATGGTGATGACCTTTGCGCCGAGCTGCGTTGCCTTGAGGGCTGCGCCCCAAGCCACGTTGCCGAAGCCGCTAACGACCACTGTCTTGCCTTTGAGGTCGAGATTGCGTGTGGCGAGCATCTGCTGCACGAAATACAATGCGCCGAATCCGGTTGCTTCGGGGCGTATGCGCGAGCCGCCGAACTCCAGTCCCTTGCCGGTGAGCACTCCCTCGTAGCGGTGGGTGAGCTTCTTGTACATTCCGAAGAGATAGCCAATCTCGCGGCCTCCCACTCCTATGTCGCCTGCAGGCACGTCCTCGTCGGGGCCGATGTGGCGGTAAAGCTCGGTCATGAAGGCTTGGCAGAAGCGCATTACCTCGGCGTCAGAGCGTCCGCGAATAGAGAAATCGGAGCCGCCTTTGCCGCCTCCCATGGGAAGCGTGGTGAGTGCGTTCTTGAAAGTCTGCTCGAAGCCGAGGAACTTGAGAATGGAGAGGTTGACCGACGGGTGGAAACGGAGACCGCCCTTGTACGGGCCTATGGCACTGTTGAACTGTACACGGTAGCCGATGTTGACCTGTACTTCGCCTTTGTCGTCAACCCAAGGCACGCGGAACGTGATGATTCGCTCCGGCTCAACGAGCCGCTCGATGAGCTTCGCACGCTCGAATTCGGGGTGCTGGTTGTAGACATCTTCTATGGAAAGCAACACTTCTCTTACGGCTTGCAGGAATTCTGCCTCGCCCGGGTGCTTGTGCTCAAGGTCACGCATTATTTTCTCAACATCCATGGTAGTAATGGTTTTAAGTATTAATAGATTTCGTTGTGTCATGTTGACGGGGCAAATATAGTGCTTTTAAGTGTTACTGCCAAATAAAAATCGCGATATTTTATGTTTTTTGCTTACTTTTAGAAAGTATGACGAGGTGTGTGCGGAAACACTTTTTTTAGTGTCTTTCTTTTGCGTGCCGTGCCGTTTGGCGGGCGGCAAAGTGCCGTCTGTAGCCTATGTCAGCGTTGTCAATGTGCCGACTGTTGCCCCGACGGTTACTTTTTGGCGTTTTCCTTCTCCTGCATACGAAATATTTAGTAAGTTTGCCGAGGTTTTACTGTAATCTGACAAACTATGATACCAACCGAATACAACCAGTTCTATTTAAAAGATGTGACATTCGTCAACCTGATGATGCGGCGCATATACAACGTGCTTATCGTGGCCAACCCCTACGATGCGTTCATGCTTGAAGACGACGGGCGCGTTGAGGAGAAGATATACAACGAGTATGTGGAGCTCGGTCTGCGCTATCCGCCTACGTTCACTCAGGTGAGCACCACCGAAGAAGCCTACCAGGTGCTGCGCACAATGCACATCGACCTCGTGATATGTATGCCCGGCAATGCCGACAACGACGCTTTCTCGGTGGCGCGCGACATCAAGGCCGGGTTCCCGCGCATGCACTGCATAGTGCTCACGCCGTTCTCGCACGGAATCACACGGCGCATGGCCGACGAGGACTTGAGCATATTCGACTATGTGTTCTGCTGGCTCGGCAACACCAATCTCATTCTGTCTATAATAAAGCTCGTGGAAGACCGCATGAACATGGAGCACGACATTGCCGAGGGCGGGGTGCAGATGATTCTGCTTGTTGAGGACAGCATTCGCTTCTACAGCAGCATATTGCCCAACCTTTACAGCTACATTCTCGCGCAGAGCAAGCGTTTCTCCACCGAAGCCCTCAACCGCCACGCGGCAACGCTGCGCATGCGCGGACGGCCAAAGGTGGTGCTCGCGCGCAACTACGAGGAGGCTTGGGAAATATACCTGCGTTATAAAGAAAACATGCTGGGCGTGATAAGCGACGCACGCTTTCCGCTCGGCGGCGTGAAGGACAGCGAGGCCGGACTGAAACTGTTGCGTGCCATACGCAGCGAAGACCCGTTCCTGCCGCTCATCGTGGAGAGTTCGGAGAGCGACAACCGCAGCAAGGCCGAGCACGAGGGCTTCCATTTCGTCGACAAGAACTCCAAGACCATGAGCATCGACCTGCGGCACATCATGGAGGAGCACATGGGCTTCGGCGATTTCATATTCCGCAACCCCAAGACGCATGCCGAGATAATGCGCATACACAGCTTGAAGGAGCTGCAGGACAACATCTTCAACATCCCCGACGACTCCATGCTCTATCACATCTCGCGCAACCACATGAGCCGTTGGCTGTCGGCGAGGGCCATTTTCCCCGTGTCGGAGTTTCTGAAGAAGATTACCTGGGACAAGCTGCGCGACGTGTCGGCCCACCGCAAGATTATCTTCGACGCCATTGTGCAGTATCGCCACATGAAGAACATAGGCGTCGTGGCCGTGTTCGACCGCATGAAGTTTGACTCCTATTCGCATTTTGCCAGAATAGGCGAGGGCTCGCTCGGGGGCAAGGGGCGCGGACTTGCGTTTCTCGACCATATAGTCAAGACCCACCCGGAGTTCAACGTCATGCCCGGCGCTACGGTGCAGATTCCGAAAACCGTGGTGCTCTGCACCGATGTGTTCGACCAGTTCATGGAGCAGAACAACCTCTACCAGATTGCCTTGAGCGATGCTTCTGACGACGACATACTGCAAGCGTTCATGCGTGCGCAGTTGCCCGACTCGCTGATAGACGATTTCTTCACTTTCTTCGAGGCCACGCGCAGCCCCATAGCCATACGTTCAAGCTCGCTTCTTGAGGATGCCCACTACCAGCCGTTTGCCGGAATCTACTCAACCTACATGATACCGTATCTCGACGACAAGTATGCCATGCTCGAGATGCTTGCCTGTGCCATAAAAGGCGTGTATGCATCGGTCTACTACCGCGACTCCAAAGCCTACATGACAGCCACGAGCAACGTTATCGACCAGGAGAAGATGGCCGTCATTCTGCAGGAGGTTGTGGGCAAGCGGCACGGTAATCTTTTCTATCCGAGCATAAGCGGCGTGCTGCGATCGATAAACTACTACCCCGTGGGCGACGAGAAAGCCGACGAAGGCATAGCTTCTCTTGCTCTGGGTTTGGGCAAATACATAGTGGACGGAGGCCAGACTCTGCGCGTGTCGCCCTATCATCCGGCGCAGGTGCTGCAGACCAGCGAGGTGCGCACGGCCTTGCGCGAGACGCAGACGCGCTTCTACGCGCTCGACATGACCCACACCGGACGCGACTTCAAAGTTGACGATGGTTTCAACATACTCTCGCTGCGCGTTAAGGAAGCCGACGACGACGGCACACTCGGCAGCATCGTTTCCACTTACGACCCGCGCGACGACATGATGCGCGACGGAATCTGTCCCGGCGGACGCCGAATAGTCTCGTTCAAGGGCGTGCTGCAGCACGGCGTTTTTCCCTTGCCCGAACTCATGCAGATGTCGATGCGCTACGGTGCCGAGTCGATGCGCCGCCCGGTAGAGATAGAGTTTGCATGCAACCTGAATGCCGGGCGCACCGGCGACTTCTATCTGTTGCAGATACGTCCTATCGTAGATTCCAAGCAGATGCTTGACGAAAACGTGGCGGCGGTGCCCGATGCCGAATGCCTCCTGCGCTCGCACAACTCGTTGGGACATGGCGTGAGCAACGACATATGCGACGTGCTGTATGTGAAAACCGGCGACGGCTACTCGGCGGCAAGCAACCACGAGGTGGCAGCCGAGATTGAAACCGTCAACAGGCGGCTTGCCGGCGAGGGACGCAACTACATACTTGCAGGGCCGGGACGATGGGGGTCGAGCGACCCTTGGCTCGGAGTGCCGGTGAAATGGCCCGCGATAAGTGCCGCGAGAGTGATTGCCGAGGTGGCGTTGAAGAGCTATCATGTAGACCCGAGCCAGGGCACTCACTTCTTTCAGAACCTCACAAGCTTCGGGGTGGGCTACTTCACGGTTGACGAGGATGCGGGCAACGGCCTTTTCCGCAAGGATTTTCTCGACGCTTTTCCGGCCGAAACCGAAACCGAACATGTGCGGCTCGTGCATCTGCCACACCCGTTGTGCGTGATGATGGACGGCATGAAACAGGAAGGCGTGGTGCTCCTGCCGCACTGAACATGGCATGCCGCTGCACACTCCGAGGGGGACGTGCAGCGGCATTATTGTGTTAACACCTGTTAATGGTGTCAAGAAAGTCCGCGATTTGCCGTATACTCTGTGAACGACGGAAAGAAAAACAACCGGCCAACGGGCACGGCAAGGCTTAGGCTTGCGGCGTGCATAGGCAAAAAAACGCATTACATTGCAGCAGAAAGAATTTGAACATATAGCCCACGACTTGCGCCGCCGCGCCCTCAACACCGCTTACGGCTACGGGCTCGACAGTGCCGCTGCCGACGACATTGCGCAAGACACGCTGCTCAAGATGTGGGCAATGCGCGATGAAATAGACCCCCGGCGCAACGTGGAGGCCCTTGCCGTGGGCATAGCGCGCCACCTCTGCATCGACGGAATGCGCCGCAGGCACACCGTTCCCATTGACGGGCGGCAGATGATAGACGACCGCCACGGGCAGCCCGACACCGTTCTTGAAAACGAGGAAAACCGGCGTTGGCTCGAACGCCGCCTTGCCGCCCTTCCGGCAAAGGAACATGCCGTGCTCAAAATGCGACAGGTGGAGCGCAAGAGCGATGCCGAGATAGCGGCAATACTCGGTTTGTCGATTTCGTCGGTGCCCACGCTCCTGTCGCGCGCACGCCACCGTCTGCTCGACGAGATACGCCGCCGCAACGGCTGACGGCGCGGCAACCGGGCACGGGCCACGGCGCAATGTGTTACCTGTAAAATGATTTATACGACAATGGACAACAAAGACGACATAAAGAAACTGCTCGACCGCTTCATGGACGGCCTGACGACACCCGACGAGGAGGACTGCCTCGCGAGCTATTTCCGCTCGGGAAAGGTACCGGCAGAGTGGCGCGACTACAGCGAAATGTTCGCATATTTCGACGAAGGCATGCCCGAAAACCGTTACGGGCAGCGCAGCACCCGGCGCAGCAAGCGCGCCGTTGTGGCACTCGGCATGCTTGCCGTGGCGGCGGCAGTGACCTTCTTGCTTGTGGTTGTGCTGCCGCAAGGCGGCAATGCGGGCTTGTCGCCTGCTCCGGTGGCTTCTGCCGTCACGGCAACCGTCGCCGATACGGTGCGTGCCGAGTCGCCTACTGACACTGTGCCCGACGTTGCCGAACCGTCGGAGCAGCCACGGCGGCGCACAATATACAAATACAAGTATTCGCCCGAACCGCCCCGTGGCTATCTCGCCGAGGCTGTGGCCGAGGCGAAAACCGACACGCTGGAAAGCATGGACGCGCTTGTGGCCGAACAGATAGGCGACATGGAGCAGCAGCAGAGGGCCGTGGCAATGCAGGCCGACATGATGGCCCGCTTGCACGAGATGCTTGTCAATACGGGCATGGACGGCGACCTCGCCGCCGACAACGAGGAAATTTACTGACACACAGATTAAAATAATGAAATGATGAAAACACTACGCATGACACTACTCGGCATAGCCGCGCTCTGCAGCACAGCTGCCGCGACAGCACAGACGGCTCTTGACAAGGCATTGCCCGATTTCATCGCCGCCAATGCAGAAACCAACATCCTGACCAAGAAAATCGATACGGAAGACTACCAAGGCAAGAAATGCACATTGGCCTACTATGTGCTGCGCGTGAAGAAGAACGACCCCACGCTGAAGCAGCTGCGCAAGGCTTTCGCCCAAGACGAGCCTGAGGCATATCATTCGTTCATCAAGATGAAAGGTTCGGGACTCGGCGAAACCGTGCGCGTAGGCTATGGGGCAAACCCAAGTGATGCGGCTACGTCGGTGACGTTCGGCAGCTACGCCGACCACAACTACCAGGTGCTGCTTTTCCGCGACAAAGCCGATGCCGGATGGCGCACTTGCTACGCACTGTGCTGGTATGACGACCCCGACGAAGACAAATCCTGCAAGGTGTTTGCGTATAAAATGTACAGTCCTGACCCGAAAGCAATGTCGGCTGAGGGGAAGAACAAGACCATCAAAATGCTCGACGGCGGCATGTTGCTGCAGGTTGACAGTCAAACCGGCGACATGCGCATGATTAACGCCGACTTGCAATCAGAAGGCGCGGTAGCGGTGAAGACATCTACCGACTTTGTTGTGCGGCTCAACAACCTGCGCACGATGTACAAGAACGGGTGCATGAAAGGTGGCGACAAGCATGCCGACGGGCAGACTGCGGGCATAGTGAACGTGGTTCTCGCAATGTGCAAGCAGCATGCCGGTATGCTCGATGCCGACGAAAAGCAGGTGTGCGAGACAATGTTGCGCGACATGCAGAACTGCACACCTGACAGCAGCTTGAAAAAACTGCTCGACCTTGCCGTGAAATATATAAAATGACGGCTTGTGCCGTCGCACCAATAAAACAGAAATTCTCTCTTAATCAGCCGCAAGACAGACGCGATGTCAGTCTTGCGGTTTTTTCTTTTCACCGGCAGCAGACTGTGCCCGGTGTGCCGTGGCCCGTGGGCGGAATGTTAAAAACAACGGTCTTGCAGTAAAATTTTTTGACGGCGGTTTTTGCAAATCCAGAAGTCAGCGGCGGCTCGCAGCACCGTTTTCGGGCTTTTCTGTGCATGAAAAACGGTGGAAAAGCACGTTGCAAGGCCCGGGCAAGGCTTCTTTCACGGCCAAACTGTGCTTCTTTTTGTGCCCGACAGGCCCAGTAGGCAGTGCAAACAAGGCTTGTTTGGGGGCGAAAAAACGGGTTTTGCCCCCATTGCCGAAGGTAACTGAAAACGCAGCGAAGCCGAATGTGTTGACACAAAGCAAGTTGTGCGGTCGGCTGAAAATTGCGTTTCTGCGTGCCGTCGTTGCGTTGCCGCGCTGCTTTGGCATTGTCGGCGGCTGTGAAATGTTAAAACAGCGGCGCGGAAGCAGCGATTTATGGTGTCGCAGGGTGTTGGTTGACAAATACAAGTCATTTGTTGATAAAAGTGTTATAATATGAAAGAATAGTGCTATTTTTGTGGAAATTGTATAGAAAACACGGATTGTTAGTAGAATTTGTAAAATAGCAGACAACAGAATCAACACACTAATATTTACGCAAAATGAAAAAGCTACTTGTCATCACTGCCCTCGCTTGGCTGGCTGCCATGCCTGGGGGCGCGTCAGACTATGAGTATTTCATGTTCAGTCCGAGCAACGGGCAAAACATGACGGTGCCGTCTGACGGACTGAAAATGCTGTTCAGTGACGGACAGCTTGTGGCAATCCCGAAATCGGGCGAAACCGTCACTTTCGACCTCGCCGCACTCTCGTCGATGCAGTTCTCCACCGAGGAAGTGACGGGCATAAGCCAGCTCACGGCCGATTGCGGCGTGCGCCTTGCCGGGCGGCAGATTGCGCTCACGCTTCCGGCCCATTCCAAGGCCGTCATAGTCACGCCGTCGGGCGCGGTGGTGTCCGCTTTCAGCGCGGGCAGCACAACCGGACACTTCCTTAGCCATGAACTGGCCGACGGAATATATATTGTGAAGACAAACACGACAACAACTAAAATTGCAGTAAGATGAAGCATCTCTCAGCAACGCTCGTCGCCCTTGCCGCATGTGCCGCAGCCTCGGCCCAGACGATGAACGTATATACAGGACATGTGGTGACGGCTGTGACGGCCTCGCCCGACATGATGACATACGGCGACGCAGGCACAACGCTCACCGTATTGGGAAAGACATTCAACGTGGCCGACATCGACAGCATCGTGGTGAATAGCGTGGCCGTGGACGACAACACGGTGGCCGTGAAATACAACGGTTCGGAGGCGTGGGTCACGGTAGCCGGCAATGTGGCCAAAAACCTCACCGCTACGGTGTCGGGAGCCGACGTGAGCCTCGTGCAGGCAGAGACACTTGAAAGCGAGATAACCTATACGCTGTCGGGCGTTTCGGGCGACGGTTCGTTCTACATGGACGGCAAACTCAAGGCCACGGTGGTGCTCAACGGTCTGCAGCTTACGAGCGCCAAGGGCGCAGCCATTGACATTGACAACGGCAAGCGCATAGCCGTGAAACTGGCCGACGGCACGGTGAACACTCTGGCCGATGCCGCTTCGGGATCGCAGAAGGCCTGCTTCCGCGTGAACGGCCACACCGAGTTTGCCGGAGGCGGAACGCTCGAAATCACGGGCAATGCCAAGCACGCTTTCTTCGGTGACGAATATGTGGAGCTGAAGAAAACCACCGGCACGATAAAGGTGCTCAAGGCACAGAAAGACGGGTTCAACGTGAACCAGTATTTCGAGATGAAAGGCGGCACGGTGAGCATAACCGGCGTGGGCGACGATGGCATACAGGTGTCGAAGACCAACGACGACACCGACGAGCAGAACGGACAGACAATACTTAAGAACGGCACGCTCACCATCGATGTCACTGCCGATGCGGCCAAGGGAATAAAGAGCGAGGACTCGCTCTTCGTGAGTGGCGGCGACATATACATCACCACCACGGGCAGCGGAATGTATGACAGTTCGGACAACGACACCAAAGGCTGCGCCGCAATCAAGTCTGACGCCACCGTGACAATAAGCGGCGGCACGCTCACACTGTCGAGCACGGGTGCCGGCGGCAAGGGCATTAGTGCCGACGGCGACATAAACGTGAGCGGCGGAACGGTGAAAATCACCACCACGGGCCGACAGTATTCATACAACCGCAACACCGTGTCGCCCAAAGGCATGCGTGCCGACGGCAACGTGAACATTTCGGGCGGCGACATCAATGTCAGCACTACGGGCGGTGAAGGCTCTGAGGGCATCGAGAGCAAGAACATCCTCACCATAAGCGGCGGCGACGTGGTGGTGAATGCCTACGACGACGGACTCAATGCATCGAACAACATCACCATAAGCGGCGGACGCGTGTACTCGTGTGGCACCAACAACGACGGCATAGACTCCAACGGAACGCTCACCATAAGCGGCGGACTCGTGATAGCTCTCGGCACCACCGAGCCTGAGGACGGGTTCGACTGCGACTGGAACACGTTCACCATCACCGGCGGAACAATCATCGGTCTCGGCGGATCGACAAGCACTCCCACCTCATCGGTGACGACACAGCCTGTGGCAGTTGTGAGCGGCAACCAGTATTCGAGCAACGTCTACCTCACGCTGGCCGACAATTCGGGCAACAACATATATGCCTTCAAACTTCCGCGCGCCTACAACCGCGCCACACTGCTCACGTCATCGCCCCAGATGCAGGTGGGTTCAACCTACACGGTGGGCACAAGCAGCAGCGTGAGCGGCGACGAAGAGTGGCAGGGATTCATAGCCAATGCCACAGTTGAAAATGCACAGACGGTGACAACAATCAACCAGTCGCAAACCGTAACGCAGTCGGGTAGTTCCGGCGGAGGCGGCGGTGGCGGTGGAGGCCGGCCCGGTGGTGGCGGTGGCCCCGGCGGCTGGTAAATGCAAGCCATGCAGGGCGCACATGCAGTGTAGCCCTGAAACAAAGGCAACGCAAGCCCCAAATGCAAAGCGGCAGTCTCTCCACCCGGAGAGTCTGCCGCTTTCGGCGTTTCTGTAAACAGTGCATGTGGCTTTGCTGAAAACTGCCCGCGCGTTTGTAGGCGGCAAAAAATCCTTTTGCAGCACAAAATTTGTAACAGTCGGATTTTTTTACTAATTTTGTGCAAACCCATTTGCCGTGACGGCACACCGTCGTGGCGGCACGGAAACACTGCTACCAATACCCTTAAAATTTCATAGAATGGACGACGAGACATTAGACGACGGAATCATGGAGGCCGCACTTGACACCGACGGCACAAATGAAACGGAGAATGCGGACGTAAGCCAGACTTCTGCCGAAGGCGAAGCGGAGCACACCGACTACAAGCCGGTAAACCGTTTCGACGCTTCTGCCGTGCACCATCTGAGCGGAATGTACCAGAACTGGTTTCTCGACTATGCGTCGTATGTCATTCTTGAACGTGCCGTTCCGCATATCGAGGACGGACTGAAGCCCGTGCAGCGGCGCATACTCCACTCAATGAAGCGCATGGACGATGGCCGTTACAACAAGGTGGCCAACATCGTGGGCCACACAATGCAGTTTCATCCGCACGGCGATGCCTCGATAGGCGATGCCCTGGTGCAAATGGGGCAGAAAGACCTGCTTGTTGACTGCCAGGGTAACTGGGGAAACATCCTCACCGGCGACCGCGCCGCCGCGCCGCGATACATCGAGGCAAAGCTCTCAAAGTTTGCCCTCGACGTGGTGTTCAACCCGAAAACCACCGAATGGCAGCTCAGCTACGACGGCCGCAACAAAGAACCCATCACGCTTCCGGCAAAGTTTCCGCTTCTGCTGGCGCAGGGTGCCGAGGGCATAGCCGTGGGACTCAGCTCCAAAATCCTCCCGCACAACCTCGTGGAGATATGCGATG
Source organism: bacterium (assembly GCA_963607545.1). Taxonomy (GTDB): domain Bacteria; phylum Bacteroidota; class Bacteroidia; order Bacteroidales; family Bacteroidaceae; genus Prevotella. The sequence goes on along the minus strand of CAVDCP010000001.1, from coordinate 242,445 downwards.
CCGCCGTGAGCTACCTGCACGGCGAGGACTTCCAACTGTATCCCGACTTCCCCACGGGCGGCTATATCGACGTGAGCCGATACAACGACGGACAGCGCGGAGGCATAGTTAAGGTGAGGGCCAAGATAGAAAAACTCGACAACAAGACTGTCGTTATACGCGAGATTCCGTTCGGCAAGACCACGGCCACGCTCATCGACTCCATACTCAAAGCCGTGGAGAAAGGCAAAATAAAGGCCAAGAAGGTTGACGACAACACGTCGGCCAATGTCGAGATACAGGTGCATCTCGCACCGGGAGTGTCGCCCGACAAGACAATCGACGCTCTCTACGCCTTTTCAGACTGCGGCATAAACATCTCGCCAAACTGCTGCGTGATAGAAAACAACAAGCCGTGCTTCCTCACCGTGAGCGACGTGCTCCGGCACTCGGTGGATTCCACGATGCATCTGTTGCGCCGCGAACTCGAGATAAGGCGAGGCGAACTGTTTGAGCAGCTCTTCTTCGCATCGCTCGAACGGATATTCATCGAGGAACGCATATACAAGGACAAAGGCTTTGAGAACGCGCCCGACATGGATGCGGCAGTGGCGCACATCGACAAGCGCATCACTCCGTTCAAGAAAGACTTCGTGCGCGAGGTGACGCGCGACGACATACTGCGCCTCATGGAGATAAAGATGCAGCGCATACTGAAGTTCAACAAAGACAAGGCCGACGAACTTATTGCAAGGATAAAGGGCGAAATAGAAAGCATCGACAACGACCTTGCACACATGACCGACGTTACGGTGAACTGGTTCAAGTTCATAAAGGAGAAATACGGCAAGCTGCATCCGCGCCGCACCGAGATTAAGAGCTTCGACACGATAGAGGCTTCGAAGGTGGTGGAGGCCAACCAGAAACTCTACATCAACCGTCAGGAGGGCTTCATAGGCACCGGACTGAAGAAAGACGAGTTTGTGTGCAACTGCTCGGACATCGATGAAATCATCGTGTTCTTCAAGGACGGGAAATACAAAGTGCTCAAGGTTGCCGACAAAATATTCGTCGGCAAGAACGTGTTGCATGTGCAGGTGTACCGGCGCAACGACAAGCGCACTATATATAATGTGGTCTATCGCGACGGAAAGGGCGGCGCTTCTTATATAAAGAGGTTCTATGTGCCCACCATAACGGTGGGGAAGGAATACGACCTCACGCTTGGCACGCCCGGTTCGCGCGTGCTTTATTTCACGGCCAACCCCAACGGAGAGGCCGAAATAATAAAGGTGACACTCGAAGCCAACCCCAAACTGCGCAACATCTTCATAGAAAAGAATTTTGCCGACCTTGCCATACGCGGGCGCGCAAGCCGTGGCAATCTCGTCACGCGCAACCCCATACACCGCATCGGACTCAAGAGCCACGGACATTCCACGCTCGGCGGACGCAAGGTGTGGTTTGATGCCGATGTCAACAGGCTCAACTACGACGAGCACGGACGGCTTCTCGGCGAGTTCAACGAGGACGATGCCATACTCGTAGTGCTCGACAACGGCGATTTCTACATATCGTCTTACGATGCCAACAACCACTACGAAGACAACATAAAGATTATAGAAAAGTGGAACGCAAGTAAGGTGTGGACGGCATTGCTGTTTGATGCCGACAACGACAACAACCTTTATCTGAAGCGTTTCCGCATGGAAGCCACCCGGCGCCACCAGAACTATCTGGGCGAAAACCCCGGCAACCGGCTGCTTGCACTTACCGATGTGGCTTTCCCGAGGTTTGAAGTGCGCTTCGTGCCCACTGCCGCTCCCGACGGGACAACGACGCAACGCGTGCCGATGGAGGTGGATGCCGAGCAGTTTGTGGGCGTGAAAGGCTTCAAGGCAAAGGGCAAACGCGTGTGCACATGGGATGTTGAGGGCATAAGCGAGCTTGAACCGACACGCTTTCCTGAGCCAGAACCAGAACAGAATGACATCGCCACGGCTGACGCGGAGCCCGAAAACCTCGATCCCGATGCCGGAAAAAGCCAGCAACAGGTGATTGACGAGATGACAGGACAGCTAAACCTTTTCGGCGATGAAGACATATAAGACCCTTGTTTTGGCTCTTGCGGCATCGGCACCGCTGCTTGCCTCGGCGCAAACCGACACCATTGTGTCGCACAAGGTGATAGCCAATGCACGCATGGTGAGCGTCGGCGCAACGTCGATGCTCGACACTTATCTGTCGCAGGAGAAATTCAACGGTACTGAACTGCGCTACATCTCGCACACGACACGCGGTAGCGACGGCAGCCGTTGGTCGCGCTTGATAGTGCATCAGGGATATGCCGCCTTTGCCGACAACCGTTCGGGCAACGGTGGGGAAATTGCCGCGATGTATGATTTCACCTATGGCGCGCGCTACAACTGGAGCTTCGCGTTGGGCAGCGGCACGCTCGACTTGTGGGCCGGAGGCATGGGCAACGTGGCATTGGGCTTCGTCTACAACACCCGCGGAAGCAACAATCCCGCTCAGGCAAGGGCTTCATTGCAGCTCGGGCCGTCGGTTGCGGCTGCCTACGCGCTGAAATTGGGGCGCAAGCAGGTGGTAATCGGCTATGAGGCAAGTGCTCCTTTGTTCGGCGTGATGTTCAGTCCCAACTACGGACAGTCTTACTACGAGATATTCTCACGCGGCAACTACGACCGCAACGTTGTTCCCACGACTTTCATTTCAACGCCGTCGCTCCGACAGACTGTCACCGCCGACTTCGCGATAGGGCGCACCACGCTGCGCATAGGCTATCTGGGCGACATGCAGCAGGCGCATGTCAACAACATCAAATGGCACACCTACACGCACGCTTTCCTCATAGGCGTCGTGCGCAGGTTTAAGATAATGAACTTACGCCCATGAAAATACTCCTGAAACATATTCTCCTTGCTCTTGTGGCAACGCTGTGTCTGGTGTCATGCGTTGACGAAGACGAGTACGACAACACGCCGCGAGGCAATTTCGAAGCATTGTGGCACATTTTGGACGAGCGTTACTGCTTCTTCGACTACAAGGGCACCGAGTATGGACTTGACTGGAACGAGGTGTATCGCCGCTATTCGGCGCAGATTGACGACCGCATGACCGACGACCAGTTGTTTGAAGTTCTTGGCAACATGTTGGGCGAATTGCTCGACGGCCATGTGAACCTTTATTCGGCATGGGACGTGGCGCGCAACTGGTCGTGGCATGAAGACTATCCGTCGAACATTAGCGACACGCTCATAAACAAGTATCTCGGCACCGACTACCGCATAGCCTCAGGCATGAAATACCGTGTGTTGGACGACAATGTAGGCTACATACGCTGCCCGTCGTTTGCCAGTGCAATGAGCGGGAGCGGACTTGACAACATACTCATGCACCTTGCTCCGTGCAACGGGCTCATTGTTGACGTGCGCGACAATGGCGGAGGGCTCGTGACCTCGGCCGAATCGTTTGCCGCAAGGTTCACCAACAAGGAGATAACCGTGGGATATATGCAGCACAAGACGGGCAAGGGGCACTCTGATTTCTCGCAGATGGAGCGGCAGACACTCAAACCTTCCAACGGATTGAGGTGGCAGAAGCGTGTCGTGGTGCTTGTAAACCGTGCGGTGTTCAGTGCCGCCAACGAATTTGTGAAGTACATGCGGTGCTGCCCTAACGTGACGCTTGTGGGCGACAAGACCGGAGGCGGAGCGGGATTGCCCTATTCCAACGAACTGCCGATAGGGTGGAGCGTGCGCTTTTCGGCATGCCCCATGTATGATGTCAACCGCGAAAGCACCGAGTTTGGCATAGCGCCCGACCACAACGTGGCACTCACCGATGCCGATTTCGTGCGCGGCAAGGATACTTTGATAGAATATGCGCGCAAGCTGCTTGCCGAGTGATCGTAACGGGCAGGTGCTGCCGGGCATGCAACTGCGGTGAAAAAGAAATGCAAGTTGGCTGAAACCTGTGCCGATATGCGTTTTTTAGGCATACAAATGCAGCGTTTCTCATATATTTGCAGTAATTTTGCGAATGAAAAGAAAAAATTACTTTACACAATGTTGAACTTAGATAACTTCTACAAGGCGCGCTATGTATTGAGCAAGACAATACGCAAGACAGCCTTGGTGCACGCTCCGAAAATAAATCCCGAGAGCGATGTCTATTTGAAACCCGAATGTTTGCAGAAGACAGGCTCGTTCAAGATACGCGGTGCCTACTACAAAATATCACAACTTTCCGACGAAGAAAAGGCCAAGGGCGTAATAGCCTGCTCGGCCGGAAACCATGCGCAGGGCGTGGCACTGGGTGCTACCGCAATGGGCATAAAGTCGCTGATATGTCTGCCCGAGGGCGCACCTATAAGCAAAGTAGAGGCAACCAAGCGTCTCGGAGCCGACGTAAAGCTCGTGCCGGGAGTGTATGACGATGCCTACAATGAGGCTCTCCGCTTGCGCGACGAGCACGGCTACACGTTCATCCACCCCTTCGACGACGAGAATGTTATAGCTGGTCAGGGCACGATAGGACTTGAACTGCTCGACCAACTGCCCGACATCGAGGCCGTTGTGGTGCCCGTAGGCGGTGGCGGACTGCTCTCCGGCATTGCCTTCGCCATAAAGTCGCTCAACCCTGAGGTGAAGGTTTATGGAGTTCAGGCTGCCGGCGCGGCGAGCATGGTGCGCTCGATAAACGACCATAAGCAGGAAACTCTGCCTTCGGTATCGACCATTGCCGACGGCATTGCGGTGAAACAGCCTGGAAAACTTACCTTCGACATCTGCTCGAAATATGTTGACGACATCGTTACCGTAAGCGAAGACGAGATTTGCGCGGCCATACTCCAACTCATAGAGAGCGAGAAAATGGTGGCCGAGGGAGCCGGAGCGGCGAGCGTAGCAGCCGTGATGTTCAACAAAATACCGTGCAAGGGCAAGAAAACGGTGTGCGTGGTAAGCGGCGGAAATATCGACGTAACCATTCTCAACCGCGTCATCAACCGTGGTTTGGCAAAGAGCGGGCGCATCTGTTCGGTGTGCATCGAGCTTGAAGACAAGCCGGGACAGATGCTCGGGGTGAGCAAGGTGTTTGCCGAACTCGGTGCCAATGTGGTGCGCGTAAACCATGAACGCAATGCCGACAGCGAGAAAGTGAATTCGTGCATACTGCGTCTGCAGGCCGAAACAAAGAACGACGAGCACATCGCGGCAATAAAGGAGGAACTCACCAAACGCGGGTTCAAACTCGTAGACTATACGTTATAATCCACAAATAAAAGCAAACAATGAAAGTAATACACACAGAAAATGCACCCAAGGCCATCGGACCATACAGCCAGGCCATTGAGGCCGGAAACATGGTATTCGCTTCCGGACAGATACCCATCGACCCTTCGACGGGCAATTTCGTAGAAGGCGGAATAAAGGAGCAGACCCGTATGTCGCTCACCAACGCACAGAACATACTGCGTGAGGCAGGCACCGACTTGGCACATGTGGTGAAAACCACAGTGTTCTTGTCTGACATGGACAACTTCGCTGCCATGAACGAGGTGTATGCCGAATTCTTCAGCCAGCCTTATCCGGCTCGTTCGGCCGTGGCTGTGAAGACCCTTCCGAAGGGAGCACTCGTTGAAGTGGAGTGCATAGCAGTAAAATAATATTGCAGACAACAAAAGAAAAGGCGGACAGGATTGCTTGTCCGCCTTTTTCTGTTGTTGTAAGTTTCTAAGTAGTTTGTTTTTGGAGATGCCTTTGCAAGACAAAAAATCCCCCGTTGAGCCGTGCATTTACCGCACGACAATGGGCAATGTGGCGGCAGGCAAGCCTTCGGCGCTTACGCGCAGTGTCGCTGTGCCTTTGCCTTTGCCCTCTACCACAACCACAAGTTTGCCGCTGAACAGGGGCATCTGCTTCGAGTTGAACGGGACGAGCGACGTGGCATCGCCGTTGCACACGGCCTTGAATGTGCCCGAACCGGCCACGCTGAATGTCATCAAGTTGTCGGCAGTGGGACAGGGAGTGCCGTTCTTGTCGGCGAGCGACACTGTGATGTAGGCCAAGTCGTTGCCGTTGCTGCCTATGGTGTCGCGGTCGGCTTCGAGCACGATGCTTGCCGGTTCCCCGGCGGTGCGCACTGTCTCTGTGGCGGCAATGTTGCCCCGGTAGTCGTAGGCCACGACTTTCAGTTCGCCCGGCTCATACCGCACGTCGTTCCAGCGCAGACGGTAGCGGTCGAGGCGTGTCGCCTGGTCTTTCACGAGCCTTCCCTGGCTCTTGCCGTTGACGAAAAGCTCGGCTGAGGGGTATGACGTGTAGCAATACACGGGCGTGGTTTCGCCTTCGCGGCCTTTCCACGACCAGTGGGGCAGCAGGTGCAGTGTGGGCGAGTCGGTGCGCCAGTGCGAGCGGTAGAGCCAGTAACGGTCTTTTGGAAGTCCCGCGAGGTCGCAAATGCCGAAGTAGCTGGATCGCGACGGCCAGTACTCGTCGTAGGGCGACGGTTCGCCGAGATAGTCGAAACCCGTCCACACAAATTCGCCTATAGTGTAGTTGCGGTCGTCCTGCATGCGCCAGTCGTCGTCGGGGAGGTTGCTCCACGGGCAATACTCCACATCGTAGGACGAGCATTGTCCGTCGGCGTAGGTCTTGGAGTCGCTTACCTCTACCGGGAACTTGTAGACCCCGCGCGAACTTACGGTTGAGGCCGTTTCAGAACCCAGGAGGAAACCCTGCGGCAGCTGGCGTATGCTGTTGTCGTATTTGTGCACCCGGTAGTTGAATCCCGGCACGTCCATCACCTGCGCGAAGCCCGAGTGCAGAGCCTCCTCGGCCTTGTCCATGCCTTGTGTTACGGGGCGTGTGGGGTCGAGTCGGTGGCAGATGTCCTGCAGATGTGCGGCGATGTCGCGCCCTTCGGCGCTCCACTGTTCGGGTATCTCGTTGCCAATGCTCCACATAACGATGCTCGGGTGGTTGCGATGGTTGAGCACGAGGTTGGCAATGTCGCGGTCGGCCCACTGGCTGAAGAACCTTGCGTATCCGTTCTTGCACTTTGGATAAATCCACATGTCGAAGCTTTCGGCCATGACCATCATTCCCATAGAGTCGCATACTTCCATTTCCATCGATGAAGGCATGTTGTGCGCGGTGCGTATGGCATCGGCTCCCATCTCTTTCATTATGCGCACCTGGCGTATGAATGCCGCCTTGTTTTCGGCTGCGCCGAGCGGCCCGAGGTCGTGGTGCAGGCACACTCCCTTAATCTTGCGCGACTTGCCGTTGAGCTGGAAACCGTCGTGCTGCGCCACTCTCACCGTGCGTATGCCCACGCGCTGCGAGGTCTCGTCGATGAGGCGGCCCTTGCTGTAAAGCCGTGTGACGAGCTTGTAGAGGCAAGGCGATTCGGGCGACCACAGCCGTGCGCCCTCTATCTTGTGCGTGCTTTGCGTGTTGCCGTCGGCGTCGGGCGTCAGTCTGCCGGTGCATGCAACCGCCTTTCCGCTTCCGTCATAGAGAATGTTCTCCACGATCAGCGTGTTGTCGGCGTTGCCGACATGTGTGTTGAGGGCTACGAAAGCGTCGTTGCCCGATATCGAGTCGGTGCGGAACCAGCTGCCCCAGGTGTCGATGCTTGCGGCGTTCTGTGTGGTTATGAGCGTGACCGGGCGGAACAGTCCGCCGCCGGGATACCACCGCGACGACTCCTCGCGGTTGTTGAGGCTCACCTCAATGGTGTTCTTTCCTTTTTTCAGAAACGGTGCAGCGTCGATGCGGAATGCGTTGTAGCCGTAGGCCCAGTGCCCGGCCAGATGGCCGTTGACAAACACCTGCGGTTCGGACATCGCGCCGTCGAAGTGCAGGATGGCTGTCTTGGGAATGCTTTTCAGGTTTAGGGTGGTGCGGTAGAAGCCGCGTCCAATCCACGGCAGAGCCCCCGAACGTCCCGATTTCTCGCTTTTCTCGGTCTCGCCGTTTTGCTCTATGGCCACAAACTGCAGGTCGTGGCGTTTGTCGAACGGGCCGTTTATGGCCCAGTCGTGCGGAATGCTTACATTGGTCCATGCCATGCTGTCGCGCGAGAACTGCCAGTTTTTCAAGCTCGTCACGCGGCGGCTTTGCGCCTGTGAGGCCATTGCAGCGGCGAGTGCCATGGTAAGGATAAAGGATTTTTTCATATATTCATTGTGTCATTAGTGTCTGTTCGTGTGTGCCGCCGGGCTTCTGTCGGCCCGTGGCCGTGGCGCGCTGCCCGGTGGGGCAGCACACCTGCGGGTGCGCATCATTGCTTGAATGCGTCGAGCGCGGCAGTGGGTTTGCCGTTGCTGTCGAATGCTCCCATGGCATAGCCGTTCCATCCCGGGGTGCACTCCGGCTCCCAGTAGAAGATGCCGAGGCACGAGTCGATGGCCTTGCAGCCGTTCACCATCTTCGACAGCATTGCCTGTGCGTTCTCCGAATCCCAGTTCATGCCTATCTCGCAGAGCATCACCTTCTTGTTGTATGCGCTTTCGAGTCTCTTGATGTTCACGAGGCACGAGTCGGTTGAAGCCTCCCAATCGTCGTCGGTGGGATAGAGCGAGAGTCCGATAACGTCCCACTTGGCATTGTTTTTCTTCAGTCCGTCAAACATCCATTTAAGGTGTTTTATCTCCTGTCCGCGGTCGATGTGCACGATGCACAGTGCGTTGGGATAAACGGCTTTTGCCGCATCGTAGCCCGCATTGTTGAGTTGCGTATAGTTGCCGAAGCTGTCGCCCGTTGCCAGACCCGTGGGCCAGAGCATGCCGGTGCTTGTCTCGTTGCCTATCTGAATCCACTCCACGTCGATGCCGTTGGTTTTCAGTGTTTCGAGCACTTCTTTGGTGTGGTTGGCCACTGCCGTCTTCAGTGCCTCAAGGTCATATCCGGCCCATGCTGCCGGAATGTCCTGCTTTGAAGGGTCGGCCCAGGAGTCGGAGTAGTGGAAGTCGATCATGATGCGCATGCCGAGGTTTTTGGCACGCCATGCCTTTGTGAGCACGTCCTGCTTGTTGCACCAACCGTCGGAAGGGTTAACCCACACGCGCAGGCGTATGGAGTTGGCGCCGAGGTCGCGGAGCAGCGACATGCACTCCTGCTCGCTTCCTGCGGCGTTGTAGAACTTTGTGCCCGATGCCTCCAACTGCGTCAGCCAGCTCACGTCGGCGCCCTTTGCAAAGCCCGTCATGTCATATTTCTTCTCCTGCTGCGGCGTGGCCGTGCTGTCGTTGCTGCATGCCGCGAGCGAGAAAATGCTGAATGCGGCGAAAAGTATTGCTTTTGTGAATGATTTTTTCATTGTGTGTGGTTTTTTGCGAGGATGTCATCCCCTTGGTTTCTTTATGACTTTATGTGTGTTTCAAGGCCGTTTGGCGGCGTGCCGCTTATGCTGCACATGCGTGCTTCAAGTGCAGTGCGTGTGTGCGGCATGTGCGGCACGCGTGCGGGGCGGCTTGTTGCGGTTGCCGCGAAGCCGCCCCTGCGGCATGTGTCATTGTTTGGCGTAGCTCCATTTGAGGGTTTTCAAATCGACGGTGAGCGTCACTGTCTCGCCGGCTTTTGCCCCGTCGTCAAACCAGATGTTCCATGCTCCGGCCTCGGCCGACAGTGTGTAGAGGTCTGACGGGTCGGAACCGTAGAGCACGTTGTTCTCGCGGTCGTTGATTTTGAAGTTCTCCCAGTCGGCGGTGAGCGTGTATGTGCCGCTGTATGTGGTGTCGCCCGTCTTGGCAAGCACCGCGAGGTCGGCCGATGCGTCGGGGTTCACCATGAACAGTTGCGAGGGATATTTCACCTCGGGCTGGTCGTCGGCGTTGAAGTCAACCTTGCCTTCGGCCACGGTGTAGGTGTATTCGCCGTTGCCGTCGGCCTGCACAATTATCGTGTATGTGCCCGGTGCGGCTATGGTGAAGGCTGTGGATGCTGCGGCCTGTGTGAGCTTTCCGTCGTTGGCGGCAAACTTGACGCTCTTCGCCACATAGGTGTCGGTGCGTGTGTCCTTGTTGTATTCCTTTCCGTCGGCATCTATTTCAACGGTCTGGTTGGCTGCGGTGGTGGTGATGTAGTAGCCCCACTGCTGTTTATTGGAGTAGTAGGTCATGTCAGTACCGTTCACGCGCAGCTGCGAGAGCAGCATTGCTTTCCATTCCAGCTGCTTTGTGTCTACGGTGACAAACCACTGTCCGGCCCCGTCGGCAAACCAGCAGTTCCATGCGTCGGAGGCATCGCTTATCTCGAAGGCGTGGCCGTCTACTGCATAGTTGCCCCATGTGGTGCCCGAATATTCGTAGAACCAGCAGTTGAGCCATGCCGTGGCGTTCATGTATCCGGTGTACACTCCGTCTTCGGCGGGCGAGTGCAGGTAGGCAATGGTGTCGGTCTTGTTCGACGCGAGCACCGCCATGCGTGTCATGTCAACGAAATATGGAGTGACAGTCACCTTGCACACGTTGCTGTAGGCCGGTTCCATGTTGTCGCCTTGGGCCGACTTTATGCGGAAATACAGGTCGCCGGCGTGGTTCACCTCTATGCCGAGATTCTTGGCGAGCGTGTTCAGTTCGGTGCCGGTGTAGGCTTTGGTGAGTCCGTTGACGGCAGTCTCCGATGCTCCGGCAAAGTCTTGCGAGGCCGAAACCTCTACATAGGTGTTGAGCAGGTTGTCGGGCACGGGCTTGGTGTCGTCGCTCGAAAGCAGTGTGGGGTTCTTCCATGCGAGCTGCAGCACTACTGTTGACCGCTGGCTAACGTCGAGCTGCAGACTGTTGGCGGTGGCTATAAGCTCCGACGGGCCGAACCCGTCGACATACACAGTGTCGCCGTCTTTGTCGCAGCTTGCGCAGAGCAGCGCGACGCAAAGATACAGAAATATATTAAAAGTGGTCTTTTTCATTGTCTTGTTGTTTGGGTATGGTGTAATGTAATCGGTTGCACGGCACACTGCTCAAATCAGTAGTTGTCGTTGTGCAGATTGGGGTTGGCGGTGAGGTCGGTTGCCGGAATGGGGTAGATGTTGTATTTGTTGTCAACGGCCATACCGTCTTTTGTCCCGCCTTTCCACTCCCATACATACGAGGATGTGGTGAACTCTCCGAACCGTATGAGGTCGGTGCGGCGCGTTCCTTCCATGTAGAGTTCGCGCGCACGCTCGTCGATGATGAATTCCTTGTTGAGCTGGTTCTCCTTTATGTTGCCGCTTGTGTCGCCGTAGGCGCGCTGGCGCAGCAGGTTTATGTAGGCAAGTGCCTGCGTGCGGCTGCCGCCCTCTCCGCCGCGCACCACTGCTTCGGCATACATGAGGTAGACGTCGGCCAGGCGGAACAGCGGGAAATCGGTGGCGGCACCGTAGGAGGCGGTGTTGGATGCCGTCTCGCCGTTGTCTTTCAGGTTGGTCCATTTGGTGAACAGGTAGCCGTCTTGCTGCGATGTGAAATCGCTTATGTATTGCGTCTGGCCGTCGGTGAAGAAGCAGTAGCGCGAGTCGCGGTCGCCGTCTTCAAACTTTGCCGTGAGATTTCCGCGTGAACGGAAGTTGCCCCATGCTGAGGCCACTCCGTAGTCGGCAGGGTTCTGTGCCGTGGATGAGCTGCTCACCGATCCGCATATAAGATAGGTGGTGGAGCCGTAGGTGAGCAGATGGTCGGGATCTTGCGGAAGGGCGAAGATTATCTCGTTGGTGCGCTTGTCGTTGTCGGCATTGAACAGCTGGCGGTAGTCGGCGTTGAGCGAGTAGCCCTGGGCCATTGCCTTGTTGCAGGCATCGATGCATTCGGTGTAGCGAGCGGTGCCGGTGTAGGTCTCGGAGTTGAGGTAGAGCCTTGCGAGAAGCGTGTAGGCCGCGCCCTGCGATGCCTCGCCGTAGGGACATTCGGCTCTCGTGGCGAGCGAACCCACGCAGTCGTTAAGCTCGCTCTCGATGTAGGCGAACGTGTCGGCGGGCTTGTAGCACGGCGGCGTGAAGCTGCCCACGGGGTCGTTCTCGGTGACAAACGGGATGTTGCGGTATAGGTCGAGCGCGTAATAGTAGAACAGGGCGCGCATGAAGCGTGCTTCGGCACGGTAGCGGCGCATCTTCTTCTGTCCGCTTTCGTCGAACGACTCTATCTTTGAGTCGGTGCAGTTGCGCAGAAACTCGTTGCAGAGCGCGATGTTGTAGTATATGCGGTAGTACATGTCGGACACCCATGTGTCGTTGGCGTCCCACTTTATGTACGACAGGTTGGTCATGTCGTCGCCCGTGAGCCATGTGTAGGCCATTTCGTCGGTGGGGGCTTCCTGCATGTTGAGGAGCGTGCGCATGAAGTTTTCGTTGTGGTTGCTTGAATAGTCAACGCCCGAACTTGTCTGCCCCGTAGCGGTCATCGAGGCGTAAATCTTGCCGAGCACAGCCTCGAAATTCTCTATGCTCGTGTAGACTTGCTTTGATGTTGTCTCGGTGTGGGGATATTGGTCGAGGTCGCCGGTGCACGAAGTGCCGAGCGTCAGGGCCGTGGCTGCGAGACAGCTTATGATGATGTGTCTTGTGTTCATTTCTTTCTTCGTTTAAGTGTAAGGTATGCTTGGGTTGCGGTCTGCCGTTGTCAGAACTGCAGGCCTATGCTCAGTGTGTAGGTTCTCGGGCGCGGGTAGAGGCTGCTGTCAACACCGTTGGGCACCTCGGGGTCGGGTCCGGAGTAGTTTGTTATGCAGAACACGTTCTGTACCATTGCCGAAAGCGACAGAGAGCACCACCGTGTGATTTTGCCGAAGTTGTAGCTCAGGTTTATGTTGTCGAGTTTCAGGAACGAACCGTTCTCCACATAGTAGTCGGAAAGGTATTGGCGCGTCTGGAAACCGGTCTTGAGATAAGAGCGGTTGAGGTTGTTGAGCTGCAAACCGTTGGCCCATGTCTCCAGTTCCCAAGCTCCGGTGTTCATGGCAGTGGCGTTGTAGACGTAGTTGCCTATGTTGGCACGGAAACTCATTCCCAGTGTCAGCTGCTTGTAGCGGAGCGATGTGGAGAGGCCCATGATGTAGTCGGGCAGGGGCGAATGGTAGCGGTAGCGGTCGTTGTCGTTAATCACTCCGTCGCCGTTGAGGTCGGCGTATGCGCCCTCAATGGGCTTGCCCGAACGGTCATAGAGCTGATGGTAGACATAGAACATGTTGGGGGTGTAGCCCTCGGTGAGCACCTGTATCTGGTTGTTGTCCTTCACGGTGGGGCCGACGAGCATGTTGGTCTTCTCGTCGCTCTTCACCTTTGAGAGGTTCTTCACGGTCATCTTCTGCCATGTGAAGTTGTAGCTCAGGTTCCATTCCCAGTCTTTTGTCTGCACGGGGGTGGCGTTGAGAGTCACCTCGATGCCGTGGCTGTCAACGTTTCCCACGTTGGTGGTGATGTTTTTGGCGAATTGTGTTCCGGCGGCGGCAGGGATGGTGGCGATGAGGTCTTTGGTCTTGCGGGTGTAGAAGTCGAACGAACCCGACAGACGGTTGTTGAGGAATCCGAAGTCGAAGCCGTAGTTCCACGACGATGTGGTTTCCCATTTAAGGTTCGACACATAAGCCTCGGGGCGGTAGGTGTTTATCCAAGTGCCGTTAATCATGGCTTCGGCACCCTTGGCACTGTATGTGTAGACGGGCAGGTAGTTGTAGTTGCCGTTCACTTCCTGCTGGCCGGTGACGCCATAGCTTGCTCTCAGCTTGAGGTTGCTCACCACCTTGCTGTCTTTGAGGAAGCTCTCCTGGCTGACAGTCCAGCCAAGACCCACAGAGGGGAACGTGCCCCATCGGTAGTCTTTGCCGAATCGCGAGCTGCCGTCGCGGCGCAGTGTGGCGGTGAGCAGGTAGCGTCCGTCGTAGGAGTAGTTCACGCGTCCGTAGTAGGAGAGCAGCGTGTGGCGGTAGTCTTCGGCCTTGTAGGTCTTCAGTTCGCTACCGGCCACGTTGTATTCCACCGTCGCGGGCGTGGTGGTCTTCCAGTATTGCCAGTCGTAGCCCACCGTTGCGTCGACGTTGCTCTTTATCGCATCGAAGTATTTGCCGTAGTTGGCATATACCGTGAACAGCTCGTTTGTTTTTTTCTGCGGGCCGTATTTGTAGTCGAAACCGCCGTCGTTGTAGTTGGATGCGGCGCATTCGGGTATGTAGGTCTTGCCGTTGCCCTGTGCAATGTCGGTGCCGAGGGTGGCGTGCAGTTTAAGTTCGGGCAGGAAATGCAGCTTGTAGTCGATGTCGAAGTTGCCAATGAAACGCTTGATGGTGCTCGTTGCGTCGTACTGGTCGATAAGTCCGCGCGGGTTGCGCTGGCCTGCCGAAGTGTTTATTGGCTTGCCGTTGGCGTCGAGCGACTCGGTGTAGCCGCCGTAGAGGTCGCTTCCCGAGCGCACGGGCAGGGTGGGGTTGAAGGTTGCAGCGGCCCAAATGGCCGAGCCGTTGTTGAACTGGTTGTTGGAAACCGAGCCTTTGGCGTTGAGAGTGAGCTTCAGGTGGTCGGCAAAGAAGCTCGGGCTGAGCACGATATTGCCCGTAAAACGCTCGGAATTGTCTTTGCGTATGATACCGTTCTGGTTGGAATAGCCCACCGATGCGCGGAAGGGCAGACCCTTGACTATTTTTCCTGACACCGAGAGGTTGTTGTCGGTGGAGAAGGACGTGCGGTAAACCTGGTCATACCAGTCGGTGTTGGCCGTGCCGAGCAAGGCTTTCTGGGCATCGGTGCCTTGCGAGTTGATTATCGAGCGGAACTCGTCGGCACTTAGAATGTCAACCATGTCGGCACGCGTCTGCAAGGTGTTTGTCGTGGTGAACTGTATGGTGGGTTTTGTGTCGGAGCCTTTTTTGGTCGTGATGAGGATTACGCCGTTCGACGCGCGCGAACCGTATATTGCTGTGGAGGCGGCATCCTTGAGCACCGTCATCGACTCTATGTCCTGCGGGTTAATCATGCTCAGGAAATTGTTGTCGGCTCCTGCGATGCCGCCAAGTTCCAAGGGCACACCGTCGACAACAATCAACGGGTCGTTGGAGGCGTTGAGCGATGCACCGCCACGCACGCGGATTGTGCTTCCGGAGGTGGTGGAACCCGAGTTGGACATTATCTGCACGCCCGACACCTTGCCGTTGATGAGCTGCTCGGGCGACGATATGGAACCTTTGTTGAAGTCTTTTGCCTTGACCGTGGAAACGCTTCCCGTGAGGTCGCTCTTGCGTGCCGTGCCGTAGCCCACCACTACAACCTCGCCAATCTGCTTGTCGTCGGCTTCAAGGCCGATGTTGAGAACGTCGGCTTTCACGGCCACTTTCTTGCTTGTGTAGCCTATGTAGGTCACGGTTATCTGCTTTGTCTGTTGCGGAACGCTGATTTGGTAGTTGCCGTCAATGTCGGTCACTGCACCCACTTTGCCCCCTTCGGTCATGATGGAAGCTCCCATGAGCGGCTCGTTGGTGCTGGCATCGGTCACACATCCCTTTATTATGCGGTTTTGTGCTGATGCCGACAGGTTGAATGCTGTAATCATGCAGAAGAGCAAGAGCAGGAGCTTGCCTCTGATGTGGCTTTTTGATGTTACATTCATGTCGTTTGAATTTAGGTGAATTTGGTTTCTTTATACAGTAAATTGATTTGTCTGTCGTGTGTGCCGCCGCAGCGGTTGTGTTGTTGTAAGGCTTGAAGGTTTGAAGCGGTAAGGCGCGCCCGGACTTAAACCGGCGCATAATCTTGGCTGCAAAATTATGCCGGTTGACATAAATCAAGATTTACATTCTGGACAAATGCCAATACAAATCGGACATTGGAGGCGTGAAAAGCCTCTGTACAGGCCACTTTGGCCAATTTGTAGCGTGGCGGAAACAAATCGGACATGGCTTGGCGGGGCTTGAAAGAAATTGAGGCAATGCCTCGGCGGAGCGTTCCGGGCATTGCCTCAATGGCGGGTTGGAAACGGCAGGAAACCGTCATGCGGTTTCATTGTCGGCGCGTGGGATGACGGTGCAGAGCTTCATCACATCGTCTTCAAATGTTTCGCGGCAAAGAGCCTTGTTCTTGAATGCCGACCGGTAGTTGTATATGGTGCGCGGAGTGTAGAACAACAGGGCTGCAATCTCGCTGCTTTCTTTCACCCCGAGCCTGATAAGGGCGAAAATGCGGAGCTCTGTCGTGAGGCATCCGGCATGTTGCGGCACCACCTGCTCGTAGGGTTTGAGCAATGTGTTGAACTCGGTTACAAACGTAGGGTAAAGGTCGAGAAACGCGGCATCAAACCGCACCATGAACGTTGAGGCATCTTCTTCCGACAGGCGTGACGACGATGTGCGGTTGAGCAGGTCGTTCACCTGCCCGGCTTTAATCTTGCGGCGCACGAGAATCTCGAATTTCCCGAGGCGGTCGATGAATTTCGCGCACAGGTCGATATAAAGTTTGGCGAGCCGCTCGCGCCGCTTGTCGGTGTCAACAAGCCGTTGGTTGAGGCCGTTCAGGGTGTGGTTGAGCTTGGAGAGCTGCCCGTTGCGCTCCGAAAGTTCGCGGCGGTGCCAGTGAAGCTGGCGGTTTTTGGCGCGGTAGGAGCCGAGAAGGGCCACCACACTTGCGAGCAATACCGATATGCAGCATATCGTTGCACGCATAGTGCGGTTCTGGCGCGTTGTCTTTTCGCGGTAGTTCTTCACTATTACGGGCAATTTCTGCGAAATTTCAAGTATGCGCAGGCGGTTGTTGTAGTTTTTAGCGTCGTCCATTGCAAAGTTGATGTAGCGTTCGGCACGCTGAATGTCGCCGTCGCCCTTTTGGTAAAGAAACATCGCATAGTCCTGCATTGCAATGTTTTCACGCGTGCAGTTGAGCAAATCGCTTATGCATGCGAGCAGCGTGTAGTGCTCGTATTTGCCGGGATTGTTGTTTGCCTTGTAGTTGTTGGCTATAGCAAATGCCGCCATGGCATACCATCTTGAAGCAACTGGCATGCTTCCCGTCACGCGGAAATAGTGCTTCAGCGCGAGCTTTCCGTTGTTGGCTACATGCGTGTAATACTCTCCCCGGAAGAAATCATACAGAGTGTCGCCTTCGTGCAGCATGCCCACGGCTTGTCGCAGATAGCTTGCCGCAAGTTTGCGGTAGCGCGGCGCGTAGTTGTTGTCGTGGCAGTAGTCAGACAGATACATGTATAGATAATAATGTGCGGTGGCGTAGTCGAAACGCAATGAAGCGTCAATCGACTGTTCGTCTATTTCGCCGAGCAGTGCAATGGCCTCATGGTAGAACCCACCGATAGACAGCAAAGAGGCTTTATCTATGCGGCACTTGTCGTGTAAACGGGCATTGCCGGTGGTGGCGGCAATGCTGATGGCCTTGTCGATATACACTGTGGCCGAGTCGAACTGGTAGACGTAATACTCGTCGTAGAGCTTTTCATAGGCCGACAGAAGTGCAAGCGGGTGCTTTTCTTTGGCTGCAATGCTCTTGTAGGTGTCAATGCGCGCTTCTTTCTTGGCATACAGTTCGCCAACGTTGTCGATGATGCTGTCGAGCCGTTGGGCCAAGTTGTCGGTCTTGGCAGTTGCCGTTATGGTTGCAATTAAAAGTATTGTGAAAAGCAAAAGACGTGTCTTCATATATGGAATATTTGTTTGTCGGGCAGTGTCTGCGGCAAAGTTAATGCTTTTTCACCGATATATGGCAATGTACTTTATGATTTTTTACATGCAAGTTAAACCGTTGTTTTTCACCAATATATAAGTCCGTCGGAATTTACATATGTACTTAACGGTTACTTTCGGCGGCAATTGTCAGTTTAAATACATATCTTTGCAACCGAAACCCTGCCTAGCCTGCAAACCTGAAAAGACATTGGCAACGACCAATATGTGTAGACATGCATGCAACCGACAAACAATTTATAAACCAACAGAATTATGAAAACACTGCTCTTTGCAACTGTTCTCGCATCGGCGGCTATTTGTGCCGACGCACAGACAGTGACATCGCCAAACGGAAATGTCGCCGTTAAGTTCTCGCTGCAAGACGGACGGCCCACCTATGAAATGAGTTACAAGCACCGCGACGTGGTGCTTCCTTCGCATCTTGGTCTCGAACTCGCCAAAGAAAAGCACGCGAGCAACGGCATGGATGAACAGGACTTGATGAACGGATTTGTAGTCAAGGACACGCAGACATCTACTTTCGATGAAACATGGAAACCCGTGTGGGGCGAGACGGCCACCATACGCAACCACTACAACGAACTTGCCGTGACGCTCTCGCAGCCGTCGATGAGCCGCGACATAGTGATTCGTTTCCGGGTGTACGACGACGGTATGGGATTGCGCTACGAATTTCCGCAGCAGGAGAAGCTGAACTATTTTGTAGTGAAAGAAGAACACACGCAGTTTGCAATGGCCGGTGACCACACCGCCTACTGGCTTCCCGGCGACTACGACACCCAGGAGTATGAAACGGTAATATCGCGCATGAGCGAGATACGCTCGAAAATGAAAGACGCCATAACCCCCAACTCCTCGCAGACCCCGTTCTCGCCCACCGGCGTGCAGACATCCTTGCAGCTGAAGACGCAAGACGGGCTTTACATCAACATACACGAGGCTGCATGCGTCAACTACCCCACGATGCACCTCAACCTCGACGACAAGAACATGGTGTTTGAGTCGTGGCTCACACCCGATGCCACAGGCATGAAAGGATATGTGCAGACACCTTTCAACACGCCTTGGCGCACGGTGATTGTAAGCGACGATGCGCGCGACATGCTTGCCTCCAACCTCATACTCAATCTCAACGAGCCTTGCAAGATAGAAGACACGTCGTGGATTCACCCCGTGAAATATTGCGGAGTGTGGTGGGAAATGATTGCCGGTGGCAGACAGTGGAGCTACACCTTCGACCTGCCCTCGGTGCACATCGAAAGCCTCGACTACTCGAAGTGCAATCCCCACGGCAAGCATGCAGCCAATACTGCCAACGTGAAACGCTACATCGATTTCGCAGCAAAGAACGGTCTTGACGAGGTGCTTGTGGAAGGATGGAACATAGGTTGGGAAGACTGGGCCGGACACTACAAGGATTATGTGTTTGATTTTCAAACCCCTTATCCCGATTTCGACCTCAAAGGACTTAACGAATATGCCCATTCAAAGGGCGTGCGCCTCTTGATGCACCACGAGACAAGCGGTTCTACAATTAATTACGAGCGTCATCTCGAAGCCGCCTTCTCGCTGATGAACAAGTATGGATATGATGCCGTGAAGAGCGGATACGTCGGTGACATCATTCCGAGGGGCGATTACCACTATTCGCAGTCAACCAACAACCATTATCTGTATTGCATAAAGGAGGCAGCCAAGCACCACATCATGGTCAACGCCCACGAGGCTTCGCGTCCTACCGGCCTTTGCCGCACATGGCCCAACCTTGTCGGAAACGAGAGCGCACGCGGCGGCGAGTATGAAGCGTTTGGCGGCAGCGAGCCTTACCACACTGTCATCCTGCCGTTCACACGCTTGCAGGGCGGCCCGATGGACTACACTCCGGGCATATTCGTGACAAAACTCAGCGAATGGTGCGACAACAAGTCGTTTGTGCACACCACTCTGTGCGGCCAGCTCGCGCTCTATCTCACCATGTACAGTCCGTTGCAGATGGCTGCCGACCTTCCCGAACACTACGAGAAATACGACGATGCCTTCCAGTTCATACGCGATGTGGCCGTGGATTGGGACGACTCGCGCTACCTTGAGGCCGAGCCGGCAAAATATATCACCGTGGCCCGCAAGGCAAAAGGCACCGACAACTGGTTTGTGGGCGGCAAGTGCGATGCCGACGGCCACAAGAGCACCGTGCGTCTGGATTTCCTCGACAAGGGACGCAAGTATGAGTGCACCATATACCAGGATGCAAAGACTGCCGACTACGATCGCAATCCGTCGGCTTATGTGATAACAAAGAAAACCGTGAAGCGCGGCGATGTGCTCAACATAACGCAGGCCCGTGGCGGCGGCTTTGCCGTTTCGCTCATGGCAAAATGACACGAAAACCATTCACCGGGCACCGGTTGTGCTGCGGTGACGTGACAAAGGAAAATTGATTGGCCTCCGGCAGAACGTCAGCTCTGCCGGAGGTTTTTTGTATATATATGCGCCGTAAACGCGGAATTACGGCATTTTCCATGGCAGTATGCAGTCCGTCGGCGATAGCCAACGGGCTTTTTCTTGTGAAAACAAGCCTTTGTTTTATAGGCTACACGATATTTTCATTAACTTTGTAAGCGTGACACCTTACAAAAAACGCATAGATATGAAATCATACATCCGCATAATCCTCATCGTGTGTGCCCTTCTTGCGGCACGTGTGCATGCGTCGGCATCGGGCGCGCGGTTTGCCAACATGCGCGTGGACGGGGCTTCCACCGTGTGCTGCATAAGCCAAGACCGTGAAGGAATGATGTGGATAGGCACCGAACACGGGCTTTACTCTTACGACGGCTACCGCATGGTGCCGAGGTTCGGTCAAGGTTCTGTGCAGAATGTGCGCATATATTCAATGTGTGTCGAGGGCGACACCATATATATGGGCACAGACAACGGTCTGCTGCTTTACGACATAAGCCGGGCCGACTATAGGCCTTCGCCGTCGGCGCAGTTGAGCGAAGTGCGCTCCATTGCCCGTTGGAACGGCAGCTTGTGGCTCGGTACCGAGCGCGGCCTCTACCGCTTTTCGCCCTCAAGCCGCGACGCAAGGCTCGTTGACAGCCGCTGCCGCAATGTCTACTCGTTGCTGCCCTCAGGCCGACGGCTGCTTGTAGGCACGATAGACGGACTGTCGGAAATGACCGCCGACGGACGGGTGAATACCGTGCAGATGCCCGGCGGCGGCAAGACCCTCGTCAATGCACTGCATGCCGACAAACAATCAGGCTGCGTGTGGGTGGGCACCGAAGGCGCGATGTACCGCTACGACGGGTCGGTACTCGCCCCCGTTGCCGCCCTTGCAGGCAATTCGGTGAAAGCGTTTGCCGTCCTTGGCGGCAATGTGTATGCCGCCACCGACAACGGACTGTATGCCTGCGACACGCTGACGCGTGTCGTGTCGCACTACACACACGACTCCCGTGAACCGCGCTCAATAGCCAACAACATCGTGTGGACGCTCTTTGCCGACCGCTGGGGCAACCTCTGGGCCGGCACCGACCAGGGCCTTTCGCTCCTGTCGGGGCATCCGCAATACTCCATTGTCCCCCTTGCCGACATCACGGCAAGCGGCGACGGCAACTGTCTGCATTCGATATTCCGCGACAGCGGAGGCATCCTCTGGCTTGGAGGAACCAATGGTCTGATAGCGTGCCGTGACAACATCGCGGGCAACGACGGCACGCCGTCGGCCATGAGGTGGTACAGGCAGAACTCAACGGTAAACACTCTGTCGCATAACCGCGTGCGCCGCATCGTCAACGATGCCGAGGGGCGGCTGCTCGTGTGCACCGACCACGGCATAAACATATACAATCAGGCAACGGGACAGTTTGCCAATGTCATTGTTACCGACCGCACCGGCAAGTATTCAACGGCCTGGGCCTATGATATAGTTGACGACCGCCAGGGTCACTATTGGATTGCATCCTACATGGGCGGTGTGTTCATGGTGGCAAAGCAGCGCATGCTTGCTGCCCGCGGGACACTCGTGGCCGACAGGCATATAGCCGCCCAACTGCAGGGACTGCATGTGTGGCAACTCGCAGTGGATGCCAAACACCGCGTGTGGGCAAGCATGTACGACAACGGGCTCGACTGCATAGACACTCGCACAATGCGCGTGAGCCATGCAATCGACCGCACGACGCATGTGAATTATGTCATAGCCGACAGCAAGGGACGCATCTGGGCGGCAACCGACAATGCCGTGCACTGTTTCGGTACGACTGCAGCCGACAACTTTAAGGTGTCCGTCGGGACGGGCAACGGCAGTGGAGTCTCGATGCTCGCCGAGGTTGACGGCAAGATATGGGCTTTTGCCGGACGGCAGTGCAGCGTGATTGGCCGGGGTGGTGCGGTGTCGCGCTTCGCCGTGAGCGGCATAGTGCCGCTTGCCGTGTGGTATGACCGCGCCACGCGCCGTGTGGTGCTTGGCGGCAACGATGCCGTGATGACCCTCTCGCCCGACTGTGCCGACGGCTCGCGCAAGCATGCGCGGCTCGTGCTCTCGGCCATGACTGTCGACGGCAAACCGTTTGTGCCCGACGGCGGCAAGGCTGCCATGCAGACGGGCATCACCCTCACACACCGGCAGAACAACGTGGCTTTCATGTTCACCGACTTCCCCATGTCGGGCAATCTGCCGTGCGTCTATTCCTATCGGCTCGAAGGCGTTGACCGCTCATGGCAGTATGTCGATGGCGAGCGCATGGAGATAAGCTACAACTCGTTGCCCCCGGGCACATACAAACTCATGGTGCGTGCCGTGGGGGGCGACGGCCAGCCCGTGGCCGACGGCTTTGAACTCGCGGTGCGCGTGCTTCCGCCGTGGTATCTCTCCGCATGGATGCGTCTGGTGTATGTGCTGCTTGCCGGAGCGTTGCTGTGGTGGGCGGTGAATTTCTACATGATGCGCCGCAACTTGCGTCAGGAGCGCGAGGCCCGGCAGCGTGTCATGCAGCAGTCGGCGGCACGCTCGGCATTCTTCGACAATCTGTCGCGCCAGCTCAAGACTCCGCTCGGACGCATCTTCTCGGCAGTGCTGTCGATGCTCGGCAAGACTGCCGACACGGCTGCCGCACAGCGGCTCGAACTCGTAAGGCACGACCTCGTGGCAATGAACCGCCTAATTGGCGAGTGCCTCGACATGCGCGGCTCTGACGACGGCGGGCACCGTACCGACACCACGGCACGCATCGACATCGTTGACTTCTGCCGCCGTGCCGTTGCCGACGCGCGCGCGCTTTACGGACGCTCGGCCGACATCGTTTTCCACACCGACGTTCCGTCGGCGGCAGTCGATGCCGACATAGGGCGGTTGCAGACAGTGTTTGAACGGCTTCTTGGCTGTGCCGCCGACAGCGCGGCGCGTGCCGGGGCCGGTTCCGGCGCGCAGGTGCTTGTGCAACTGAACGTTTCGGCCAGGCACACGGCGATTTCTTTCCTCATTCCGGGCTTTTCGGTTGACGATGCCGAGCTTCCGCTCGTCTTCAACCGCTACTTCTCTGCCCACCGTCTGAACGGCGGCAACGCGGGCGGATTCAATGCCTTGGCCGACCTTAAGGACATGGCCGACGCGCACGGAGCCACGGTGTCGGCATCAAACGGCGGCACGTCGCTCACGGTGTCGGTATCGTTTCCCGCTGCCGCAACGCCTGCACGCGGATCTTCGGCCTCCTCACCGCACGACACGGCGACTCCGCCGCCGTCGGCAGAAAGCCAGGACGCGCGCCTGCTTGCAAAAATCACGGGGGCAGTGGAGGCTCACATGGCCGACTCCGACTTCAATGTCACCCGACTGCAGGAAACGCTCGGCCTTGGCTCCAAGCTTCTCTACCGCAAGGTGAAGCAGATGACCGGCAAGACCCCCGTGGAGTTTATCAGGCACATACGCATGCAACGCGCCGCGATGCTGCTGCGCGAGGGAAAGTTCTCGGTGTCGGAGGTGATGTATATGGTGGGCTATTCCAATTCAAGCTATTTCTCGAAGTGTTTCCAGAAAGCCTACGGAATAACTCCGGCAGACTATTCGCGCAAGTCGTCGGCGGCTTTGCAGTGACTTGCGGCAGACGCGGCACACATGCACGGCGCATGCAGCACGCGTGTGCACCGTGCGGTGCACGCATTCGGCGCAGCCGCCGCACGGCGCGGCGATGCTTTTGCGGCATGGTGATGCGGATATTGTAGGTTGACAAAAAAACTTAATTTATTGAAGTTTTTTTGGCAGTACTCTATATGTTTGTAATTTTGTGAACAATATGCGGCATCAGGATGGCGGCTGAAAAGCCGGTGTTTGCCGTTTCGGCGCAAAGCCGCGAAAAGTCTTGTAACAAGTCTTTATATGCCTAAGATGATAAAAAACAACACAAAGGAAATTTTCATCTATGTCTCTTTCTGGGTTGTGATGTACACAGCTCCGGTGCTCAGCCTCTACATGCGCATGATGGGCGACTCGCGGCTGGGCTTCGACTGGACAGAGATAGGCAGCGCGTGGGCTTACATGTCGATAATGCTCGCGCTCTTTGTGGTGCACAACCATTTTGTGGCACCTATCCTTGTGCGCCGCCGAAAGACCGTCTACTATGTGTCTATCACCATATTGCTCATAGCACTGTTCACCGCTGCACAGTATGTGTGCCGCCCCAAGAGCATGGGCCACCACCGCCCGAAACTTCCGCCGCGCGAGATTCGCCACGGCGATGTGTGCGACGGCTCCGACAGGCAGTGCATGCATTGCCGCAATGTGATGCTCGACAAAAAGAAACACCGGCCGCAACCGCAGCCGCGCCGACTGCAGGGCGACGACATGGAGTTCCACCCCGACATGCCGCTGCTCAATTTCGGGCCGCTGGAACTGATGTCGGCATTGTGTGGAGTGCTGCTTCTCGGCATGAACCTCGGCGTGAAATTCTATTTCAAGTCGGAGAAAGACTCCGAGAAACTGAGCCTTCTTGAGAAGCAGAACCTTGAGCAGAACCTGAAATACTTGAAATATCAGGTGAACCCGCATTTCTTCATGAACACGCTCAACAACATACACGCGCTCGTTGACATCGACCCAGAACGTGCCAAGACATCGATTGTGGAGCTGTCGAAAATGATGCGCTACATATTGTATGAAGGCAACAACAAGCTCATTCCGTTGCCGCGCGAGGTGCAGTTTCTGCGCAACTATGTCATGCTCATGCGTTTGCGCTATCCCAAGAAAGTGGACATTACTATGGAAGCTCCCGAGGCAGTGCCCGACAAGATGCTGCCGCCGCTGCTGTTCATAATATTTGTGGAAAACTCTTTCAAGCACGGCATAAGCTACCGCAACGCCTCGTTTGTGCACATCAGCATAAAGGTTGACGGCGATTTTGTGGAGTTCAGCTGCCGCAACAGCAAGAACTCTCAGGGCGACGACGAGCACGGCGGGGTGGGGCTTGCCAATGTGAAGAAGCGGCTTGAACTGCTTTTCGCAGAAAACTACACGCTCGACATCAACGACGGCGAGACAGAATACGACGTGTTCCTGCGCATTCCGCTCGCGCCTCCGGCTGCCGCAGCCGACAAAGGTTGAGCGTGACGTGTGTTGAAAACAAAATAAAGATATTGCCATGATAAAATGTTTAGTTATCGACGACGAGCCGCTGGCTCTGCAACAACTTGCAGCCTATGTCGAGAAAACACCGTTTCTCACGCTCGTGGCTGAGTGCCAGAGTGCCATCGAGGCACGCGAGGTTATGGAGAAAGAACGTGTCGATGCCATTTTCGTTGACATAAACATGCCCGACACCAACGGCATGGATTTCGTGCGCAGCCTTTCGGCTCCGCCCATAGTGGTGTTCACCACGGCCTACTCCGACTATGCCGTAGAGGGCTACCGCGTGGATGCGGTTGACTATCTGCTCAAACCGTTCGGATTCGACGATTTCACGCGTGCCGCATTGCGCGTGAAGAAACGCTACGAACTTGAAAACCAGGCGCAGTTGGCATCGGTTGCCTCCGACGACACCATATTCCTCAAAACCGAACACCGCATTGTGCGCGTGAGCATAGCCGACATACGCTATGTGGAGAGCATGAGCGAGTATCTGAAACTCTACATCGAGGGGCAGCGGTCTGTGATGATGCTCTTCAGCATGAAGCGCATGGAAGAACGCCTTCCGCCGTTTTTCGTGCGCATACACCGTTCTTACATCGTCAACATGAAGAAGATTGTCGAGGTGAACAAGAACCGTGTCATGATGGATGCCGAAACCTATCTGCCCATAGGCGACAACTACAAAGACTCGTTGCTGAAATATCTCAACGAGAAATATCTTGGCCGCTGACGGCGGCGTGACAGAAAATGCTCGGGCTACTGCCGCAAACCACGCGGGGCTGCATTCCTTCTCTTTGCCATCAGGAATGCAGCCCCGCGTTTATGTGTGTTTCATTCACGGGCGCATGGCTGTACCGTGAAGAATGTCAACCGTGATTTTATGTCATTTCGTGTCGTGCTTGCGTATGCAGACATGCCTTACAACGGCTCCGTCGGCATCGGCATTGAACATCACCTGCCCCGTGCGGTTCACCACACCGTCGGCATCGGGGTTGGTGAGCGGCGCATTCTCAATCACGCGCTTGCCGTTGACGGCCACGGTCACGGCCTTGCCGCGCACCATGACGTTGGCCGTGCACCATTCGCCCACGTTGTCGAAGGCATGCCATTCGGTCTCGCCAGCCAACCGCGCGCCTTTGGTGCGGTTGAGCGTGAGCACGGGCATGGAGCGCAGACTCACCGTCATGTCGCCCTTGGCAAGCCAGTCGAAGGTGAGGTCGAAGTCGGTCATGGTGTCGAGGCGTTTCCAAAAACCGTTCTTTCCCATGCTCGTCGGCGCGAGGTTGGATAAATCGTAGCCGCTGTCGAGACGGCAGTTGGCCAGAGCAGCCAGCACCGCGTCGATGGCATCGGTGGCTCCCTGCTCGTCGTAGTGGCATGCAAGTGCATACTTGGCGGCATTGAGCATGTTGTGCAGGTGCTTGCCCCCGTTCACGAGCGGGTTGTTGGCCACGATGTCGGCCACGGCCACTGCCACAGCGTCGGCATAGCGCGGAATGTCGTAGTAGCGGCGTATGTAGGCCAGGGCCTGCACGGTGTGCGTGGCTCCGAGCTCTATTATCGTCTTGCGGCGCATGTCGTCGCCCGGCGAGGCTTCGTCGGCTTCGCGCAAAACAAGATAGCGTGCTGCCCCGGCGAGGCCGAGACGTGTGGCGAGGGTTATGTAGCGTGCAAGCACGGCATCGCGTTTCGTTCCTTCCCGGCGGCGTGCAATGGCGAGCAGCCGTGGCAATGCCGCCACTGTGGGCGAGGCTGACAGAATGCTGTCGGCATCGGCGTCGGGCAGCGTGCGCAGACGTTCGGTTTCGTCGTCGAGCTTCACCGTCCAGAAGGGCACAGTGGCCTTGGGCTTTGCCTTTACTGCCGGAGCCGCCACTATGCTCCCGGCACGCGAGCGTGCGATGCGTGTTATGAGCGAGTCGGCGGGCGTGGCTTCGCGCGCCACCGACTGTATGTAGTCGTCAATGCCCGGCATTTTCACCAGAATGCGGTAGGCCGCCGGGGCCATGTCGGCATCCGACAGATACATAAGCAGATGCGGAGCGTCGGCAGGGCGCGCGCAGTCGGCGAGCATGTCGAGCAGTTGCGAGCGTGTGTCGGGGTTGTCGCTGCGGTCGATGGCACGCAGAAGGCCTTCGCGCATGCAGTCGTTGTAGGCTTCGCCCGAAGGCTTCGAGGCGTAGGCCACAATGCCCCTTATGGTTTTTATGCAGGCATTGTGCTGCACGGCATCGCCGTCGTCGGGCATCTTGCTTATCATCTCGATGCTCGTTTCGGCGTTGGCCGCGAGTTGCTCTATGTCTTTGTCTTGTGGGGCTATGCCCGTGAGCATGGCGTGTTTCACCGCCTCGGTGGCAGCTGTTTCGATGTCGCGTCGGCTCGTTTGCGCGCCCACTGCGGTGGCGGCGAGTGCAAGAAGCGCAGTAAGGAAAATTTTTCTCATATTTGTTGTCACGTTCTCCGCAGAGCGCAGACCATGATGTCCGTGCCGGGGCACGGCAATGGCGCAGGTGCGGAAGGCATGTTTTTTTGAAATGCAAAGATAGTCAAATAATTCCGATTACGGGCCACTGCGGCATTCCAACCGCAAGGCTGAAACGTGGAAATGGGCATGGCCGGCGGCGGTTTCCTACAAATTTCGGTGCAAAGTTTGCCAGTTCAAGGCCAAATACTTAACTTTGTCACAGTTATAAATAATTTTAAAGCGATATTGACCATTATGAAGAAACTGGCAACACTATTATTTGCGGCACTTCTTGCAGCTGGCAGCGCAAGTGCCCAGATGCTTTACAAAATTTCGGGCAACGGTCTTGAGAAACCTTCTTATGTCATAGGCACGTTCCATTATGGCAATGTGGGGTTTATCGACAAGATACCCGGTGTGCGCGAGGCACTCACCGAAACCGACCAGATGTATGGCGAGGTGAAGTGGGACGACATGATGAATGCCGACTCACTGAAATTCATGCAGGCAAAAATGACTCTTGCCGACGGGGCAACCTTGAAGACTGTGCTCACACCGGATCAATACAACAAAGTTGACGCATATGTGAAGCAAATGCTTGGCTTGGGGTTGAGCAACCCGCAGGTGTTTGCACAAATGGGCAAGCTGACACCAGCCTCATTGGCCAACCAGCTGCAGGTGCTGGTGTATATGCAGCGCCACATGGGCGAGTTTGACCCTACACACACGTTCGACCAGTATTTCCAGGCACAGGCCAAGAAAAACAACGAACCCGTGGGCGGACTTGAGACAATGGCTTTCCAGGCTGCACTGTTGTTTGACAGCATGCCCATGAAACGGCAGGTGACGCAACTCATGTGCCTTGTTGACAACCCCGACCGCTACGGCGACCTGATGGACCGCATGGCCAATGCCTATTATGCGCAGGACTTGGATGCTCTGCAGAAAGTCGTGGAAGAGAAATTCGGGTCTGACTGCGATTTCACTCCCGAGGAAGAGGAGGCTATCATTTACAACCGCAATGCCGACTGGGCGAAGAAAATGCCCGCGATAATGTCGGCTGCACCTACATTCTTTGCCGTGGGTGCAGGGCATCTGGGCGGCAGCCGAGGCTTGCTGCAGCTGCTTCGCAGTGCCGGATATACGGTTGACGGCGTGACGCAATGATGCCGTCACAACCTCGTTTTCTCACAAAGCCTTTACCTGTTTAGATTCTTTCCTCGGAGAACATCTACAAAATCAACTCCTGTTTCTCAACCAAATCTATTGGGCTAATCGATGAATCTGTAGTAAAACACGGCATTTTAATAAAATAAAAAATCCTAACTGCTTGTATTCAAACAGTTAGGATTTTCTTTTGTGCGCCTGATAGGACTCGAACCTACACGTCCTAAAACACCAGATCCTAAGTCTGGCGCGTCTACCAATTCCGCCACAAGCGCGTAAGTGAATGCAAAGTTAACACTTTAATCGCAAATGTGCAAATTTTCGGAGCTCCGTGTTGAAGCCTGTGTCCATGGGCAGATGCACCGTCAGAGCGTGTGCCGTCAGATGTGTCTGCAAACAAAAACGCCAATGCGGGTGTTGTTGCAACAACCAGGCATTGGCGTTTCTTGTGTTTTGTACGGCTTATTCTTCAATCCATTCGCCGCCGAATGCAGCTGCCGTCGGCACTTCTGTGCCCGCACGGTAGTAGGCCACAAGCTCAACGTCGTAGATGAGCATGGAGTAGGCCGGGATATAAAGCGTTGTGTTTTCAGATGTGCCGTAGCCCAGTTGGTAGGGCACATAGACAGTCCAGCGGTCGCCGATGTGCATGTGTTGCAAAGCCGTTGAAAGGCCGTCGGTGATGCTTGTCGATGAAGATGCCACCGGGTATTTGCCCGGTGTGATTACGGCAGGGTTGTATTCGCCGCTGTAAGACTGCATGAACACATAGCCTTCCTTGTAGGTGCTCGACGGAAGCAGACGGCCACGGATGTTCAGTTTCACCGAATCGGTGTACAGCGGACATCCCGAACCTGTGCCGCGTGTCGTCACATGCACGGCTATGCGGTCGTAGTTGTGGGTGGCAATCTCTTGCGTGAACGACCATTTGTCGTATATCTTCCATGCGGCATCAGTTCCGGCCGTGTCTTTCACGGCTTCGGAATAGATGCGGTCGAAACTGCTTGTGTTGTTGTTCTGCCAGTCTACGAACTCTTCCACATCGTTTGTGTTCTCGCTGCACGACGCTAACGCGGCGCAAAAGAGCATGACGGCGAGGGCTATGATGCTGTGGTGTCTTTTCATTTATTGCCTTACTGAAGTTTTTTCAAGAGCGATGAGATGCTCACTTTGTCTTCTATTATGCTGCGCAACTGGTCGATGCTGACACGTTCCTGCTGCATGGTGTCGCGGAAACGCAGCGTTACGGTGTTGTCTTTGAGCGTGTCGTAGTCAACGGTTACGCAGTAGGGAGTGCCAACGGCATCCTGACGGCGGTAGCGTTTGCCTATGGTGTCTTTCTCGTCGTAGTGTGTGTTGAAGTGGAACTTCATCTCGTCTACAATCTCGCGTGCCTTTTCGGGCAGACCGTCTTTCTTTACAAGAGGCAGCACGGCAAGCTTTGTCGGAGCCAAGGCGGGCGGCAACAGGAGCACTACGCGTGTCTCGCCGTTGTCGAGCAGCTCTTCGCGGTAGCTGTGGCACATCACGCTGAGGAACATACGGTCAACTCCTATCGATGTCTCGATGTCATACGGGGTGAACGATTCCTTTGTCTGCGGGTCGAAATACTTTATCGAACGTCCCGAGAACTTCTCGTGTTGCGAGAGGTCGTAGTTGGTGCGGCTGTGTATGCCTTCCACTTCCTTGAAGCCGAACGGCATCTTGAATTCGATGTCGGTAGCGGCATTTGCATAGAAAGCGAGCTTTTCGTGGTCGTGGAAACGGTAGTTGTCTGCTCCGAAACCAAGTGCCTGATGCCATTTCATGCGGGTCTCTTTCCATTTGTTGAACCATTCCATTTCGGTGCCGGGCTTCACGAAGAACTGCATTTCCATTTGCTCGAACTCGCGCATGCGGAATATGAACTGGCGGGCAACAATCTCGTTGCGGAAGGCTTTTCCTATCTGTGCTATGCCGAAAGGTATCTTCATGCGTCCGGTCTTCTGCACGTTGAGGTAGTTGACGAAGATGCCCTGTGCCGTCTCTGGACGCAGGTAAATCTTGCTTGTGGCATCGCTTGCAGATCCCATCTCGGTGGAGAACATGAGGTTGAACTGGCGCACGTCGGTCCAGTTTTTCGTTCCGCTTATCGGATCGACGATTTCCTCGTCGACGATTATCTGCTTGAGTTCCTCGAGGTTGGGGCCTTGCATGGCTTCGGTGTAGCGTGCGTGCAGCGCGTCGCGCTTTTGCTGATGCTCAAGCACACGGCTGTTGGTGGCCCTGAACTGTGCCTCGTCGAACGAATCGCCGAAGCGTTTGCGGGCTTTTGCCACTTCCTTTGCTATCTTTTCTTCGTATTTTGCAATCTGGTCTTCAATGAGAACGTCGGCGCGGTAGCGCTTCTTCGAATCGCGGTTGTCTATAAGCGGGTCGTTGAATGCATCGACATGGCCGCTTGCCTTCCATATCGTCGGGTGCATGAATATTGCAGAGTCGATGCCCACGATGTTCTCGTGCAGGAGCACCATGCTCTTCCACCAGTATTCCTTGATGTTGTTTTTCAGTTCGACTCCGTTCTGTCCGTAGTCATAGACAGCGCCAAGTCCGTCATAGATTTCACTGCTGGGGAACACGAAACCGTATTCTTTGCAGTGGCTCACGATTTTCTTGAAAACGTCTTCTTGTGCCATTTCTTCTGTATGTTTTTGTTGATGTTTCTTCTTATAGTGGCTTGTCGGGCCATGCCGTGTGCATGATGTGCCGCTCATTCGGGGTTTCGGGGCGGTGGTTGTACCTTTCGGAGTGGTAGGCACAACCCCCGTATATTTGTGCAAAGTTATAGATTTTCATTGAGCTTTGCGTCATTTTTGAGTTAAATTTATGAAAGCCCGTACTGCGGGCATGCAAAACCGCACTCCCGTAAAGCATGTCTTGCGGCTGTTGCCTTTCCCGTTTACCGTTGCGGACAAACGCCGTTAATATTGCAGACAAGGCTTCTTTACGGGCAAAAAACAGATGAGTCGCGTCGTAAAGAAGCCTTGCAGGTGTTGCTGATATATAATGTGTGCACCCCGTCAGTCGTGTTCAATCAGCACGGTGGCATAGGCAGAGATGCCTTCTTCGCGCCCGGTGAACCCCAGACGTTCTGTTGTGGTGGCCTTTATGGAGATGTTGTCCTCGTCGGTATCCAGTATTTCGGCCAGGCATTTCTTCATGGCCTCAACATGGGGGTTTATTTTCGGGCGTTCTGCACACACGGTGGCATCGATGTTGCCGAGGCGGTATCCCTTGGTGGCTATGAGCGATACTGTTTCCGCGAGGATTATCTTGCTGTCCATGTCCAGCGTCGATGCTGCTGTGTCGGGGAAATGGTAGCCTATGTCGCGCATGTTGGCTGCCCCGAGAAGAGCGTCGCAGATGGCGTGTATGAGCACGTCGGCATCGCTGTGTCCGAGCAGTCCGAGTGTATGGTCGATTTTTATTCCGCCGAGCCAGAGGTCGCGTCCGGGCACGAGTTTGTGCACGTCGTATCCGAAACCTACACGTATTTTCATTCTATTTAACCTTTGGATGTGTTTCTTTTAAATGCGTTCTTTGCTGCGCCAACGGTCAGCGTCGCTTGAAGAGGTCTTTTATTCCGTCCATGTCGAAGCTGAGGGTGAAGCGCAGAGTCTGGTCGAGCGGGTTGCTCTTCGCCGTTGCAATCACATAGGCGGCATCGAGCGAGAATACGTTCATCTTGAAGCCCGCGCCAACGGTGAAATATTTTCGGTTGCCTTTGTTGGCCGACTCGTTGTGGTAGCCGGCGCGCACCGCGAACTGGTCGTGGTAGATATATTCGGCACCCACGCTCCAGTTTATCTCCTGCAATTCCTCCTTGAATCCGCCGGGAGCATCGCTGAAGCTCTTGAAGATACCGCTTATCGCCGATATGTCATAATAGTCTTTCTGCACACGTTCCTGATAATCCGTGGTTTGCTCGTTGTCTTCCTGCTTGGGATAGGTGGGCACGAGCAGTTTGTTGGCATCGGCTGCGATTGTGAAGCGGTTGTACTCGTCGATGGGAATCATCAGCGATGCTCCCAGACGCAGGTTGGTGGGGATGAATTCGGCGTTGTCGTCTCCGCCGAACGATATCTTCGAACCGATGTTGGAGATGTTCAGTCCGAGTCCCAACTGGCATTCGCGTGCGCCAATGTTGACATAGTTCTGGTAGTAGGCGGCCAAGTCAACGGCGAAGGCCGAGCCTGGCGACGTGTCTTGTGTATAGTCGTAGGTGAGGTCGGAGTATATCCACCGCACGGCAGCAGCTATTGAGAACTTCTCGCTGAGCATGAGTGAATAGGCCACGTCAAGCGACATTTCATAGGGATTTATGGTCATTGAGTTGTCGTTGCTTTCTCCTGAATTGGTGAATACCTCGCCCAATGAAAAGTAACGCAGCGATGCCGATACTGCCGAGTAGTCGCCTATGCGGTAATATCCGGCCAGATAGGCAAGGTCCATGTCGCTTACAAGCTGCCTGAGCCACGGTGTGTAGTTGAGTGCCACACCTGCCCTTGATATTGTGAACGGATATTTTGCCGGATTCCAGTATTGTGAAACCACGTCAGGGTCGGTTGCCACGCCCGCGTCGCCAAGACCTGCCGCACGCGCGTCGGGAGCTATTGTCTGCGACGTTACCGATGTGTTTACGGGGTTGAAAATGTCTTTTTTGTCCTGGGCTGAAGTCCCGAGCGACGCAAATAATGCGATGATTGCCACCGCAATTCTTGGTATGTATTTCATTATTTGTTTGTTACTTGTTGTAAATGGTGCCGTTGCCGTGATGCACTTTCTTTTTCTTCTGTTTTTTAGACTAACGTCATTTCGGCCTATTTATTGCCTGTCACCACGAGTTTCTTGGCTTTCGACGTGCGTGTTCCGCCTTCTGAGGTGAGGCGCACACGGTACAGATACACTCCAGTTTGCAGTCTGCCGCCACTGTCTGTCGTCAAGTCCCAGTCAATGGTGTAGGTGTTTCCCGTGCTTTCGCCGCTCTCGTCGTGCCGCCACAGCTGGCGTCCGCTCACGTCGAACACGTCGATGCCTACCGTCAGTTCCGAACCGTTGCGGTCGTGTGTGATGATGAACGTGGTGCTTTCGGTAGCCGGATTCTTCGTGCAGTCGATGCTGCACTGTGGCTTCAAGCCCTTGACAACGTTGAAATCAAGTTCGGCTATCGACACGTTGTTGAGCACGTCCCATGCACGGAAGAGCAGTTTGTGCTTGCCCACGGTGAGTTCGGGAATGTTGTAGTGCGTGGTGCCAGAGGTGTAGGAACCGAAATCGTAGCTGAAATTGTCGTTGAGCGAGTAGGTGGCCGACAATTTCCCGTCGATAACGAGCTGCATGTCGTGGCCCACGCCGTTGCCGGCGGCGTTGATTCCGTCCTTGTCTTTTATCTCCGCTACGAAATACGGCGTTGAGTTCACGTTGCCGCCGTTGGCGAACGACGGGGAGTTGAGGTAGCAGAATATCGACGGGCCGATGGAATCGTTGTCGGCGATGTCGCTTCCGCCTATTATGAACTGCTGCTCATATCCGTTTGCCGATATGGTGTGGTCGGTGTTTATGGCATGTATGTTTATGAGTCCCGTCTCGTTGGAATAGTTTATGTCCTTCGGCACGGGGAACGTTATCTCGAACCGTCCGGCACGCACGCTGTCGCTTCCGCTGTATATCGTGTTGGGGCGGTCGTAGTAGGTGAATGCTTCTTCGGCCTCGCTCTTGTCATTGAGGCGGCAAACCACAAGCTCGCGGTTGTCGCGCACCGTTATCGTTGCCACTCCGTTGAAGTTGTCGCCACCCTCGATATGTCCTTTTATAGTGGCCAGAGATCCGGCTTTTAAAGTTATGTCGCTGCCGCTGCCGGGGACAGTGCCGTTTATCTCGTCTACTTTGGCGGTGAGCGTGGGCAGACGAAGTGCGAGTGCAGGGTCGCCGAGGAGCGAGTATTGCAGCGAGTTGCTGGCCAGCGACTCGTTGGTCATGCCGTTTTTGGCAAGGCGTTGTGCCTCGCCAATGGTGAGCGGTCGGCCATTGGAATCGTAGCTGAGCACATGGCGCATGAAGGCTTTGTTGAGAATGGTGTTCTGCGCGGCATACACCGTGCGTGTGGTGCCGTAGAAGGCCACCGCGCCGCCTTTCTCGTTAAGCATGGCCGTTTCGCCCACGGTGGGGGTTGTGCCGTCGAACGGCATGATGTCGCACGACGCTGTTACCCACAACGGAAGGTTGGTGTTTTTGAATGCCTCGAAATCGCTCAGAAGAAGCACTTTCTCGTGCGACAGCTGTGTTGCGCTTCCGTGTCCGGCATAGTCCATCACGAGCGCACCTTGCTGTTGCTGCTGTTTTATTAGCCGTGACACCTCGGGATAGGTGTTGCCCGTTGACGACGTTTCGCGTGTGTAGGAGTCCCACATCACTTTCTTCACGAGAAATCCGGGGTGTGCCGAAATCACCTGGTCGGCCACTTGGTTGGCATCGTCCATGTGCTGGTTGCTGTCGCCGTCGTCGCCCATGAAGAAAATAGTGTTCTGCCATGCCCCGCCGTTCTTGTTTTCGGCGTAGGATATGGTCTTGTCCACTATAATCTTTGCCTCGGCCTCGGTAGTGACGGGGAAACGGCCAATGGCAATGTCGAGCTTGTCCTTGTACAGGGGCTTGAGGCCTTCGCCGTCGTCGAGCATCCCGAAGAATCCGTCGTCGAGGTAGCATGAGCGTTTGTCAAACGAATCTTCGCTCTCGTAGACAAGCAGATAGTCGTCGGGCGAGAGTGAGCGGCATGCCGACGTGAGCATTCTGTTGTCCCACACGCAGTCGCCGAGGAGCAGCAGATATTTGGGCATGTCGGCTTCGGATTGTGCGCGGTCGTACAGCATCTTCATGTAAAGGCGGTAGGCACTCGCGTCGGGCGTACCGCTGGAGAACTCGTTGTACAGTTCGTCGGCAGGCACTATGTTCACGCGCATGGAGTCGTTCTTCTCGTGAAACTCTTTCAGACGCTGTGCCTGTTTCAGCAGTTTCTGCGATGTCGGGATTATTATCACCATGTCGGCTTGGCTGTCGGCGTGGTGGTCTTGGTTGGTTATGTTGTAGACATATTGTGGGGTGGGGAAGGTGCCTTGCTTTATATCGGGCGCAGGCTGTGGGTTGTTCCACACAAGTGTGGCAAAGTCGAGACGCAGCGGACCGCCCGATTTCACTGTGAACTTCACCGAGTTTTCAGTGGACAGGTTCTTTACGTTGTATGTAACGTTGCGCTGGCATGCCGTGATGTAGTTGGCATCTGCCAGAGTGGTGCTTATCGTGCCCACCACCGAATCGTTGAACGCTACCTCTATTGCGCTGCTCGTGCCCGTGGACACGTTCACCGAGAGGCGTGCAGTAGTGGCGTTTGTGTTGCCGCCAAGTTTTATCGTGTATGATGCACCGTTGTCAACGCGGTGCGTGTCGAAAAGGTTGCGGCCTCCGTTATACCATGAGTAGCCGTCAATCTCATAGTGCGTGTGGTAGTCGGTGGGCGAGGGATAGAACGAACTGACGAATGTTGCCGAGTCGGCCGTGGCCGGTTCGTCGTCGCTCTGGGTGATGAAGTAATATCCGTAGTCGGAGTATGGGTTGCGCGTGCGGCGCGTTGTGGTGTTGGCAGTCCACGACACCGGGCCGAGAGCGTGGAACAACCGCCGTCCGCCCTCGTTGTATGTGGGCACCTCTTTAAGGTCGTCGTGTGCCGAGATGTCGTCGCCGTCGAGTTTTTCGCTGCGCAGGTTGCCGCCGTAGCCGTAGATTTTCACCTTGCTGAGGTCGGTAAATCCGGCCTGGCGTATGAGGGCGTCGGTGAGCTGGTAGACTCCCGTCGACGGCACGCTGATTTTTGCCCAGCGGCCAGTGGCAAGCACCGAGTGCTCGGCATAGCGCGATGCTGCTTCCTGGGCATGGCTGGCTTCGGCACGCAGCGGAGCCTTGGCATGTGCTTCCGGTGCGGACTCTTTCTTGAGCATGAAGCTCACCAGAAGGCGATAACGTCCGTCGCGGAACACAACCGGGCAGAATGTGGTGGAGAGAAACGGCTTCTTGCGGTCGAAAACCACGCTCGTTTCCACCTCCGGCATTTCGGGCGGCAGCTCCGGGCACAGTTTCTTGTAGTTGCCCACATCCTCTGCCGGCATGTCGATAAACTCCGGGTAGGCAATGGAAACGGTGTAGATTGAGTCGCGGAAATTGTCTGTCAGCGGCAGCGTTTGGCTGAACGACGGGACGATGGAGTCGGTCTTGACCTGCTGCGGGGTCAAGTTATGAAACGACTGCGCACTTGCCGTGTGCGCGGCAAACGCGAGTGCCATGACGGCTGCTGTTATGAATGGAAATCTTCTCACGGACGTTATTTGCAGTTGAACGACAATACTTTTCTGTCTTCCACATATCCTTCAATGTGGTCGTCGATGTTTACCGGACCCGTTCCGGCGGGAGTCCCGGTGTAGAGGATGTCGCCTGTCTTCAGCGTGAAGTATTGGCTGATGTAGGCAATGAGCCTGTCGATGCTGAATGTCATGTCGCTTGTGCGTCCCTCCTGAACAGTTTTCCCGTTGATGTCGAGGTGGAAGTGCAGTGCGTTGGCATCGCGGAACTTTTCAACGGGCACCCATTCGCCTATTGCGGCCGATCCGTCGAAGCCCTTGCACAACTCCCACGGATGTCCGGTGGCACGCAAACGCTGCTGAAGGTCGCGCGCTGTGAAGTCAACGCCCACCGTTACGGCATCGTAATAACGCTTGGCAAAACGCTCGGGAATGCTCTTGCCCAGACGGCATATGCGCACCACGAGTTCTGCCTCGTAGTCGATGCGTCCCATGAAGTCGGGCACGAAAAACGGCTTACTGTCTTTCAGCAGTGCCGAGTCGGCCTTCGTGAATATCACAGGCTCCTCTGTCTTATATAACGTTCCGTCGAGCTCTTTATTGTGTTGTGGGTAGTTCATACCCGTTGCAAAAATCTTCATGTGGTGTGAATTGTGGCGTTTTGGATTCTTCCGTGAAGTCCCGTTAACAAAAACGGAGTTATAAAGAGCCCCGCTCCTTATAACTCCGTCTATGTGTGTAATTGTTTGTTCTCGTCGAGAATTAATTACTCGGCAGCAAGGGTGAAGCGCTTGTAAGCGACAATCTTGAGCTCCTTGTCCTGCTTCTTGAGGTAGTCGGCAACACTTTGCTTGTCGCCGTCGCCGAACTGGAATTCCTGGCAAACGAGGCAGTTCTCCTTCAAGAACTTGCCTACACGGCCTTTGGCGATGTTCTGTATCATGTTCTCGTTGAGGTTGGCGGCCTTCTCTGCCGAAACGGTAGCCTTTATCTCGTGGAACTTCTCAGCATCTTCTTTGGTGATCCAGCCCTTGCCGATGTTCGACTCGATGTGGTCTTCAGAATCGAAGTGGTTGGGGTTGAGGCCTGCTTTCTTCACAGCCACTTCCACAGCCTTCTCTATCTGCTCCTCTTTGGTCTTCTCCACGGCAACCTTGAACTCGTTGTCCTTAACCTCAGCGGGTACAGACTCCTCGTCGAGTGCGATAGGCTTCATGGCAGCAACCTGCATGGCAATCTTGTGGCCAGCCTCAGAGTTGTCGCTGTTGAGCTGAACCATTGTGCAGAGAGTGTGCTTGCCCATGTGGTCGTAAACCTCGATGTTCTCGCCTTCGAGCACGTTGTAGCCGTCGAGTTCCATCTTCTCGCCCGTGATGCCCGAACGCTGTGTCACGGCAGCCTGCACGTCGCTTTCGCCGAGTGCCAGTGCCTTCACCTCGTCGAGGGTGTGGGCCTTTGCTGCGATAGCAGCGTCGAGGATGTCGCTTGTCAGCTTGATGAAGTCGGCTCCGTTGGCAACGAAGTCGGTCTCGCACTTCAGAGCGATCATGGCAGCAAAGCCGTCAACGTTCTTAACGAGCACGCATCCGTTGGAAGTCTCGCGGTCGGAACGCTTAGCGGCAATGGCGAGTCCGCGCTCGCGGAGCAGGTCTTTTGCCTTATCGAAATCACCTTCAGCCTCAGTCAGGGCCTTCTTCACGTCAGCGAGTCCGGCACCTGTCATGGCACGAAGTTTCTTGATGTCTTCAATTGAAACAGCCATAGTGTTGTAATGATGTTTTTATAGTTGAATAAATTCGTTGTGGTTACTCAGCTGCGGGAGCTTCTTCCTCGGTTGCTGCGGCCTCTGCCTTGGGGGCTTCTGCCTCGTTTTCAGCCTTGGGAGCATCCTTGCGTGCACGGCGTGTGCGCTTCTTGCCGCCATCGGCAAGCTCAGTCTGCTCGGCTGAAGCCTTCTCGTCGGCTTTCTCCACCTTGCGCTCTTCCAGACCTTCTGCGATAGCTCCGCAGCAAGCGTCGAGGATTACGTTTACAGAATCCTTTGCGTCGTCGTTTGCGGGAATCACGAAGTCGATGTTGCGCGGGTCGGAGTTGGTGTCAACAATGGCGAACACGGGGATGCCGAGGCGGTTGGCCTCTTTCACGGCGATGTTCTCCTTGAGCACGTCAACAACGAAGAGTGCGCTCGGAAGGCGTGTCAAGTCGGCAATAGAGCCAAGGTTCTTCTCCAATTTGGCGCGCTGGCGTGTCACCTGAAGAAGCTCGCGCTTTGAGAGCTTCGAGAATGTTCCGTCGTTCATCAGTTTGTCGATGTTCGCCATTTTCTTCACGGCCTTGCGGATTGTCGGGAAGTTGGTGAGCATACCGCCCGGCCAACGCTCGATAACGTAGGGCATGTTGACGCTTGCTGCCTTCTCGGCTACAATGTCCTTAGCTTGTTTTTTAGTAGCGACGAACAGGATTTTCTTGCCTGACTTTGCGATTTGCTTCAATGCTTCGGCAGCCTCGTCAACCTTGGCTACGGTTTTGTGCAAATCGATTATGTGTATGCCGTTGCGCTCCATGAAGATGTAGGGAGCCATAGCGGGATTCCACTTGCGACGGAGGTGGCCAAAGTGGCAGCCAGCCTCGAGTAATTGGTCAAAATTTGTTCTTGACATTTCTTTGTTTGTTTAAATTGTTTACTTTCCTTTTAGTTGATTGAACCAGCTCACGAGTAACCCAAATGAGGGCGTGATGTTGTCTGCGCTCCAGTCTGCCTGTGTGGCTCCGACTGTCGATGTGGGGTCTCGTGGGTTTGGATGCTAAACCTCTTGTGGCTGTTGTTGCGGCAAGCCGTGGGCGTTGTATGTGCATGCGCTGCACGCCTGCGCCTTTCTGTTGTCCGCTTCGGGGCAACGCGGGCCTGCCTTCAAGCAGCCTGGCCAAGACGAATGATATTAACGCTTGCTGAACTGGAAGCGGCGGCGTGCCTTCGGCTGACCCGGTTTCTTACGCTCAACAGCACGAGAGTCGCGTGTGAGGAAGCCCTGGTCTTTGAGTGCCTTCTTGTCCTCGGCGTTCACTTTGACGAGTGCGCGGGCGATAGCGAGACGCAGAGCCTGGCTCTGTCCGGTGAAACCGCCGCCGTCAAGGTTGGCCTTTATGTCATATTTCTCCTCCATGCCGAGCTGAAGCAGGGGCTGCTTCACCACATACTGCAGTATTGCAGAAGGAAAATATTCGGTGAGTTCTTTTTTGTTGATAGTGATCTTGCCAGTGCCTTCTGTGAGATACACACGAGCTACGGCACTCTTACGGCGACCAATTGCATTTATCATTTCCATCTTCTATGCTTTATTTATACTGGTTAATATCGATAGCCTTCGGCTGCTGTGCCTCGTGCTTGTGCTCAGTTCCCTCGTAAACGTAGAGGTTGTCGATGAGACGGCGGCCGAGAGGGCCTTTGGGAAGCATACCCTTAACAGCGTGACGGATGATTTTGTCGATGCCATTGGGACGCTTGCGCAGGTCGGCGGGAGTGTTGAAGCGCTGTCCGCCGGGGTAGCCAGTATAGCGGGTGTAGACCTTGTCGGTTTCCTTCTTGCCGGTGAAAACCACTTTTGCGGCATTGATGATGATGACATTGTCTCCACAGTCCACGTTGGGCGTGAAGTTAGGTTTGTACTTTCCGCGGATGAGTTTTGCCACTTTGGAGCAGAGACGGCCCACAACCTGATCGGTAGCGTCGATTACGACCCACTCCTTCTTAGCTGTTTCCTTGTTTGCGGAAATAGTCTTGTAACTTAAAGTGTTCATTGTTAATTTTAAATTTACTACTAAAAAACATTTCTTTTTGTTTCGCACAAGCGATTCACTAACCACGCAGCTCGGCCAAAAGCTGACGCTATTAACACCCTCATGCAGGAGACTCTAAGTGTATCCCCAATAATCGGACTGCAAAATTACGAATTAATTTTCACATTAACTTATGCAGTATACAGGTGAGTAGTTGTGTTTAAAAAACTTTAACACATTTATGGTTTGTTGTGTTTTTGCCTTTCCCGGGTTCTGCTTCAGCAGGTGTGACTCGCCTATATATAATAAGGTGGGTTTGCGTGCAGGCAATGTCTCGGTGTTTAGCGGCAGATGTTGCCGTCGGCAAGTGATATGGGTGGGGCTGCCTTGGGCACGGCGATGTCGGCGAGCCTCATGGCTCCGCTGTCGCAGCACGGGGTTGCGGCAATGCGCACGCGTGTGAAATATTCCCTCAGGCGGTCGATGCGTTTGCGCCACCATTGTGATGCCTCGTTTTCGTAGTCGCGCTCAACATATCCGTATATGTGGGCGTAGGGCTGTGCGGCAGCACTTGTGTCGGTGGCAACTCCGGCGTTGTTGTAGATAAGGAACATTCCCGGGTCGCGCCACACGTCGCAGGCATGGCGGCCAATCCCGGTTTCGGTCTCGCAGCACATCGCCACTCCCAGTTCGTCGGCCAGTGTGGCGGCGGCTTTCATCTGGATGTGCATGATGTATTGCGTGTAATAGTAGAAAAGCAGTTTCTTGTAGGCTTTTGTGCGCGGGTTGGCCAGCTGCGCCATGTCGGCACTGCACCATTCGCGGTGGTTGGGCCAGTCCTCGAACCGCGAAGTCCCGTAGGCATCGCGCAGATAGCTGTATTGTGCGTGTGGCACGAGCCATTTGCCGTTGTCGGAAAGGAATGTCTTGAAAGCCTGTGATTTCACGGTTGCCTCGCCCGTTTCGTCAAATGCCGCACGCATGATGCGCATTTTCTCCTGCCGCAGAAATTCCGGGGCAACAGACAGTGCCTGCCCTTGCATGTGGCGTTGCAGCGGCAATGAGTTGCCTTCTGCCGTGGCTGACGGCGGGCGGAGCTGGCCGAGGTCGGCCATAATGGGGTCGATGGCAAACGCACTCGTCACTTGCGCGCTTGTGCCGACGGCATTTGGCGCAGAGTGTGTCTTGTCGGCTATGTCGGGTACGGTTATTTCGCTCCTGCCGTCTTGCGCGGCCTGTCTTATGAGTGCAGCAATGTCGCAGGTGCAGATGCCGTGAGGGTAATCGTCACGGCATGCCCGGCCAGTGCCCGGTATGCCGCCGTCGGGACATACCGTGGCACTGGCCGTGACTTGTGTGCCATGGAATGGTTGTCGTGGAATGTCGTTCATCGGGGTGTGCGGAGTGCTTGTGCCGGGGCATTTCAGAACAGTTCGGCCGGTGAGAGGTCGCGCTCGCGGTGGCAGTAGTGGTTGTAGTCGATGACGAACTTAATGTCGCCGTCGGTCAAGTCGTTGCGTCTCTCGCCGTTGTCGTTAATTACGCAGGCATCGGGCAGCATTCCGTTGTCAAAGAGCAGGCAGCTCGTTTCGTAGCCGATGTTTTCGCTGTCGATGTAGAACGTGAAGGCGTTTTTCTCGGCGAAATCCTTGTCGTAGGAAGGGTTGTCGTCGGTCTTTATGCAAGGCGTGAGGCCATACAGAATGTTCAGGCCGTTGTAAGGCGTTGCAAAGGCGGCAATTCCGCGCGCTTCTTTCGGTTTTACGGGCAGCGGGTTGTCTTTCGACTCGTTTATTGCCATTTTCTTCGTGAAGAAATCAGACATTTCTTCGTTGTTCTCAAAGAGGGCATACCATTTGCCGCCGGTGGCTTTCTTGAATTTTTCATACACAGCCTTGTTGTCGGCGTGTTCCTTTGTCTTGCGCTCGTCGGCGATTGCGGCTTCCAGCTTGTCGTCGCTTTTCGTGTCTGACATTACACCGTTCTGCCAGTAGCTGTCGCCATACCAGAACAGACTGAGGAATATAGGGGTATGGTTCTTTATGAATCCCGAGAAATCCTCCAGCTGCACCGACTTCTTGCAGAACTTCAGTCCGCTCTCTTCGGTAACGAGGTCTTTGAGATACAGATAATCCTTTTCTTCGCTTTCTATCGTGAAAAAGCTTGCACCATAGTTCTTGGCTTCGGCCCATGCCTTG
This sequence comes from bacterium, assembly GCA_963607545.1. Lineage (GTDB taxonomy): Bacteria > Bacteroidota > Bacteroidia > Bacteroidales > Bacteroidaceae > Prevotella. The sequence goes on along the minus strand of CAVDCP010000001.1, from coordinate 199,165 downwards.
CGCTCTTTGTGCTGCCGTGCCACGAGGGCCATCCATTCGGGGGTGGTCAGGGCGAGCAAAGCGTTGCGCCTTGTTGCTATCTCGTTGGTTTCCACACTGTAGATTATGAGATTCGGATTGACGGCATTGCCTCTTGTCCGTGCCAAGGTGTTTTCCACTTCCTTTCTGAACTGCTGCGCGTTAGACACATTTACATAGCAGCAGAAGTGGAACCATTTAAGCACGTCGCGATAGTTGAAGAAATCGTCGTCGCCGTCGTGGTTTTTTGTAATGAAATCGAACATGCGCTCGTTTTCGGGTGCGGTTTCATATTCGCTGTCGATAATCTGGAATACCTTTTGCGACACTTCGTCAAGGCCGTCGAGGTCGGGTGCGACAAACACGCTGTCAAACTCTTTCTGCTGCAGATAGTTCCACAGAATGAACTTCACGTCGGCAAGGTTGGGCTCGCCTACGGTGTATGTGGCTTCGTCGGAATAGAACGGTATGTGTCTGCCGTAGCGGCGCTTGCTTTCGGCGGTGAAGGCGTTCCAAATGCAGGTTTGCGACACGATGTCTTCAAACCATGACGCGAGGCACAGGCTTACATACAGAATGTCGTCGCTCTTCTTGAGCTTGTCGCCGTATTCCGAGCCGCTGATTGCATCGTATATGCGGTTGGCAAGAGCCGTGTAGTATTGGTCGGTTGAGTCCTGTGCGGTGTAGGGGTGCAGTTTGATCCAGTCTTTGACGAAGATTTTCTTTCTTTTTTTCATGATTGTTTCGGTATTTCGTTTTTCTTGCGGCAGTGCAATGCCGTTTCTGCCGGTGGTGTGCCGGAGTGGCAGCGGTTGCCGTCTTGTGTTGTCCACGGTTGCATGTCGGGGCAAGGCATCGCGTTGCGCTTGCCTCTGCTGCCCGTGAGGCGCGGCAAAAATACAAATAATTTTCGAGAAAACCTTTCTGCAGCCCATGTTTTATTCCTGCCTGAGGCAATGCTGCAGCTGATTGTTTTCCATGTCGCACTGCCATGCACGCGATGCTGCACGGGACATGTTGGAAACGTGTGCGGGCAATGGATGCAGGGCAACAGACAAAGGCATATAGCTTTAAAACGAATCATTTTCGGCGTGTCGCGTTTGCAGCACATGCGTGCAGCGTTTGCCGTGTATGCGTGTCGCAACCGGTGCGGCGCGCCGGGGAATATGCAGTGCGACGGAAAGGGGCATCACTTTGGCGCGGAAAATGCCCTTTGCTTGTGCAGGGAACGGAATACTTTTAAAAACCCGTTGCCTTTGAGCGTGCAATTGAAAACTTTTTCCTACATTTGTATTGTTGTGGCGACGCGGCGTGGCCATGAAAGGTGCGTGCCGCGTTTATGCTTTGTATTGTGTAGGACAATTAAAAATGACATCTATGACATTATATCTTATTGTAGCGGCGGTGTTTGCAGCCGCATTGTTTTTGGGGCTTTATCTCGGCGGAAAAGGACGGCACGGCTATGCCGAAAAGGCTGCGTTGGCCGACAGTTTGCAGGCGCGCGTGGCAGAGCTTACCGGGAAAAACGAGGAACAGGCGCGGCAGATAAGCACTTATGTAGAACAGGTTACGGCTCTTACTGCCGAACGCGATGTGCAGAAAACCAATGCCGACAATTTCCGTGCGCAGCTTGATGCTCAGAAAACCGATGCTGCCCGTCAGCTTGCCGAACTGAAAAGCGAGGGCGAAGCTGCCTTGCGCGACGAGCGCGAACGCGCGGCACAGCGCGCCGCCGAACAGCAGCAGACCCACGAACGGCAACTTGCCGAGCTGCGGCAGGAGAACGAGGCTTACCAAAAGAAACAGCAGGAAGAAGCGGCAGAATACAGGCGCACCGAGGCAAAACGCAACTCTGATGTCATAGAAAACATGCGCCTTGCCTATGAAACACAGATTGGCGAACTGAAAGCGGCGCACGAACGGCAACTGAACCAGACTAAGGAAGGGAACGAAAAGCAGATAGAGGCCCTGAAACAGATGAACCGCGAGCAGGTGGACAGTCAGCTGAAACTGATAAAGGAACAGATGCAGACCACTTCGGAAGAGATACTGAAACGCCGTCAGGACGAGCTCGGGGAGCGCAACCGCGAGCAGGTGTCGAAGATAATCGACCCGCTGCAGGAGAGCCTGAAGGCCATGCGCGAAGCCTTCGACAAGTCGAAGGAACAGCAAAGCGAGGCTCTCACACGGCTCGACGAGACAATAAAGATAAACATGCAGAAGAGCGCTGCGCTCGGCGAAACCGCCGACCGGCTCACAAGGGCACTCACCGGCGAGGTGAAGGTGCAGGGCAATTTCGGCGAACTGAAACTCAAACAGTTGCTCGAAGACCTTGAACTGCACGAAGGGGAGCAGTTTGACACGCAGGAAACGCTGAAAGACAAGGCCGGACGGCAGGCAAAAGGCGATGACGGAAAGGGACTCATACCCGATTTCATACTGCATTTCCCCAACAACCGCCATGTAGTGGTAGACTCGAAAATGTCGCTTACGGCATACGAACGGTATATGAACACCGACGATGGCGACCCCGTGAAGACCGAACACCTAAAAGAACACATCGCGAGCGTGAGGGCTCAGGTGAAGCGGCTTGCCCGGAAAGACTACACGCGCTATCTGCCCGGCGGCTACAACAAACTCAATTTCGCTATAATGTATGTGCCCATTGAGGGGGCGCTCAACCTCGCCTTGCTCAACGACGACACGCTGTGGCGCGAGGCATACGACGAAGGGGTGATGATACTTGGGCCGCAGACAATGTATATGAACCTGCGCGTGCTGGAAATGATGTGGACTCAGGTGAAGCAACTGAAAAACCAGCAGGCCATGATGGATGCTGCCAATACGGTGGTGGACAGGGTGCAGGACTTCGGAATGCGCTTCATCGACGTGGAGTCGAGCATGAACGACACGATAAAGAAAATGGCAAAGCTCAAGATAACCACCGCCGACAGCGGCCCGAGCATCATAACTGCCGCCCGGAACCTTATAAAGGCCGGGGCAAAGGAAAACAAGAAAAAGAAATCGCTTGCCGAAATGGACGACACTATGTTTATAGAGTCTGACACGGTCGGGATGCTGCCCGAGAGCGTATAGGTGCTTTGCGCGTGTGTAGTGTCCGCGAAAAATGCGCAAAGCCTTGTCTTGGATAAAAATATAGCGGTGCGGGAGACACCACGTCTGCCGCACCGCTCAATAACAACACTAATATATAAAAGGTATGAAATGGTGTGTTATACCTTTCCTATGATACCAAGTTGGGTGCCTTTTATGAAATCAACTATGGCGTTAATTTCCTTTCCTTCGGGCACCTGTTCCTTAATCTGTATTACGGCATCAAACACGCTCGTCTGTCCGTGGAACACAAGTCGGTAGGCATTGGCTATGTGGCCTATCACCTTGTCGGATGTGCCCGACGACTTGAGAAGCGTCTCGTTGACTCCGGCGTAGCGCACGGGGTTGTCGGTGGCCACGATAAACGGAGGCACGTCGCGGCTTATGCGCACACCGCCCGTTACCATTGATGCACCGCCTATGCGCACGTTGGAGTTGACAATCACGCCCGACGAGAATATCGCCGCACTGTGTATGTCGCAGTCGCCGGCTATCTTCGTGCCGTAGCCGAATGTCACATAGTCGCCCACCTTGGTGTCGTGCGATATGTGAACGCCCTCCATGAAGAAGTTGCGGTCGCCTATGCGGGTCTCGCCGTCGCTGAAAGTGGCGCGGTTTATCACCACGTTCTCGCGGAATATGTTTTCGTTGCCGATGACAAGACGCGTCTCGTCGCCTTTGAAATTGAAGTCCTGCGGTTCGGCCCCGAGCACAGTGTTCTGGTAGACTTTGTTGCCGCGGCCCATGCGCGTGCCGTTGAGTATGCTCACATAGGGGTAGATTGTGCAGTCGTCGCCAATCTCCACGTCGCCCTCGATATAGGCGAAAGGATATATAGTCACGTTTTTCCCTATCTTGGCCTTGGGGTCAACGTATGCTTTTTCGCTTATCATAATTTCGTGTTTTTTATATTGTTGGGTTAAAGTAGTTGTATGGTTGCGGCGGCATGCCGCCGCAACCGTACAATCAATACCGTCCTCCGCCGAGCGCGTAGTATAGGTTCACCACTGCCTGCATCTTGTAGAAATCGTCGGCCACCTTTGAGAGTTCGGCGTTGAGCAGGCTCTGCTGGGCGGTGATTACTTCAAGATAGGTTGACGATCCGTCGTTGAACAGCATCTTGGTGTACTCCACGTTCTTCTTCAGGCTTTCCACTTGTTTTGCTTCCAGCTCGCTCTTCTCGGCAGAAGAGTTGTAGAGCACAAGGGCGTTTGACACTTCAGAGCCGGCAGAGAGCACGGCGTTCTGCCATGTGTTGTATGCCTGTTCTTCCTGTGCCTTTGCCACTTTCAGGCCGGCTATGAGCTGTCCCTTGGCGAAGATGGGCTGCACGAGGCTGCCTACTGCTGACAAAAGCCATTTGCCGGGGTTGACGATGCCCATGCCGGAGCTGTTGGTGAACGTGCCCGAACCGCTTATCGTGATGCTCGGGTAGAAGCGCGAGCGGGCGGTGTTGACATCGTAGAAGCATTGTGCAAGCGACATTTCGGCATAATGCACGTCGGGACGGTTGTTGAGCATCTGCAGACCTATGCCGGTACTGAACTCGGCGGGAAGCGACTGACCCTCGAAAGTGCCTCGGCTAATGGTCTGGGCCGACTGGCCGAGGAGCAGCGAGAGCGAGTTTTCGGTCTCGCGTATCTGGCGTTTCAGGTCGGTTGCCTGTGCAAGCACCGAGTAGTAGTTGCTCTCGGCACTCTGCACCGAGGTCTCGCGGGTGCGTCCCAGGTCTTTCTGTATCTTCATTATGTCCCAAGTCTCCTTGGTGAGCGTGGCCATGTTGTTCACCACTTCGAGCTGCTTGTCGAGCATAAGGAGGGTGTAGTACATGTTGGCCACGTTCGACACGAGTTTTGTCTGCACCACGAGCTGGTAGTCTTTGGTGGCGAGAAGTGCCATCTGCGACGACCGCTTCTGGTTGAGCAGGTTGCCGAAAAGGTCGATGCTCCAGCTCGCGCTAATGGGCAGCTGGTAGGTTTTGGTGGCCTTGTTGCCGTCCCACGACGATATCGTTCCCTGGGGAGAGAACGTGAACGCCGGCAGGAAGGCGAGCTTTGCCGCCATGAGCTGGGCCTCCACCATCTTCACGTTGAGCGCGGCATTGAGCATGTTGGTGTTGTGCACAAGCGCGGTGTCGATGAGGTTTTGCAGCTGAGGGTCGGTGAACACGCTGCGCCAAGGCAGGTTGCCGAAACTTGCAGTGTCGGTAACGGCGAGTGTGTCGGTGGCTACTGTCACGTCGCGCACAAGTCCCTTGGTGTTCACGTCGGGCCGCTCATATTTGGTGTATATTCCGCAACTGGTCATCAGCAACGACGCAGTGGCGAAAAGTATTGTCTTGTTGATTTTCATCTTGTCTTGTTATTTGGTGTTCTTGTCTATCTGCTCATGAAGCGCACCGGCCACATACGGGTTGGTGTATTGCTTTATCTCGGTGTCGACATCGGCCGAGTCGCCTTCAAACTCGATAGGCTTGATCTTCTCTTGGAGAGTCTGGAATATGTAGAACAGTGCCGGAACAATCATAATCTGGCAAAGCATACCTATCAACATACCGCCGATTGCAGCCGCGCCGAGGGTCATGTTGCCGTTGTAGCCCACGCCCCATGGCATAAGCATAGGCAACAGTCCGATAATCATGGCAAGCGATGTCATGAGGATAGGACGCAGACGTGCCGTGGCGCCGAGCACTGCCGACCATGAGATTGCCATACCCGTGTTGCGGCGTTCAAGGGCAAACTGCACGATAAGGATGGCGTTCTTGGCAAGAAGTCCCATAAGCATGATGAGTGCAATCTGCATGTAGATGTCGTTGTTTTTGCCGAAAAGGTTGGTGAAGAGGAACGCTCCTGCCAAACCGAACGGAATGGAGAGAATCACCGACAGAGGCAAGACGTAGCTCTCATACTGTGCCGAAAGGATGAGGTAGACGAATGTAAGACAGAGCACGAAGATTATCATCGTGGAGTTGCTCGACTCCTGCTCCGAACGCGTCAAGCCCGAATATTCGTAGGTGTAGCCCGTGGGCAGGGTGGTCTTCGCAACTTCCGAGATTGCCTTTATGGCATCGCCCGTTGCATAGCCGTCTGCCGGCGACGCATTCACGTTGATTGACGTGAAGAGGTTGAAGCGGTCTATCTCCTGCGGACCGTACACGCGGGTAAGCGAAACATACTCCTGTATGGGGGCCATCTCGCCCGACGACGTGCGCACATATACGTTGCTCAGGCTCTTGAGGTCGGCGCGTGCCTCCTGCGGAGCTTGTATGTAAACGCGGTAGAGCTTGCCGTAGGCGTTGAAGTTGGATGCGTACATACCGCCGTAGTAGCCCTGCATGGTGGTGAGAACCGTCGATGGGTCGATGCCGCTCTGCTTGCACTTCGCAACATCAACGTCTATCTTGTACTGGGGATACTTGGCATTGTAAGATGTCATGGCGTTGCTCACTTCGGGACGCTTGTTGAGTTCGGCAAGGAACTTCTGTGTCACCTCGAAGAACTTGTTCACATCGCCACCCGTGCGGTCCTGCATAGAGAACGTAAGACCGTTGGTTGCCGAGAAACCCTGCACCATAGGCGGCTGGAAAGCAAGTATCTGCGCGCCCTTGATAGCGGCAGTCTGCTTGTAAATCATGCCGAGAACCATGCCCGAACCGAGGTTGTGCACGCCGATATATTTCAGCGGGCCTTCCATTTTCTGGCGTTCCTCGAAGCTCTTCAGCTTGATGATGAACGTTCCCTGGTTGGAACCCTGTCCTGCAATGAAGTTGTAACCCATGATGCGCATGCGGCTCTGTATGGCCGGGTTGGTTGCAAGCATGCGGTCAACCTGGTCCATAACCTCGCCCGTCTTCTTCATTGATGTGCCCGGAGGTGTCGATACCGTACAGAACACAGTGCCGGTATCCTCGTCGGGAACGAGGCCAGATTTGGTGTTCATGGCAAGCACTGCCATTACGGCGATGCCGAGAACGACGCTGCCGATGGCTATTATCGGACGCTCAACAATGCGGCGCACGCCGTTGCGGTATTTGTTCTGCACCTTGCCGTAGGCAGCGTTGAACGATGCATGAAAACGGTCGATGAAGGTCATCTTGCGGTCGCTGCCGTCCTCGTTCTTCGGTTTCAGAAGAATGGCACACAGTGCCGGCGAGAGAGTCAAGGCGTTGAGCGCGGAGATGATGATTGATATGGCCATGGTAATACCGAACTCACGGTAGAACGTACCTGATGTTCCGCCGATGAACGATACGGGGATGAACACCGATGCCATTACGAGCGTGATGGAGATGATTGCTCCCGAGATTTCGTTCATGGCATCAATCGATGCCGTACGGGCCGACTTGTAGCCGAGGTCGAGCTTGGCATGCACGGCCTCCACCACCACGATGGCGTCGTCAACCACGATGGCAATGGCGAGCACAAGTGCTGCAAGCGTGAGGAGGTTGAGCGAGAAGCCGAACACATAAAGGAAGAAGAACGTACCGATGAGCGATACAGGCACGGCAATGAGTGGGATAAGCGTTGAACGCCAGTCCTGCAAGAATACGTAAACAACGATGAACACGAGGACGAATGCCTCCACGAGAGTCTTGATAAGGTCTTCGATTGAGGCGAAGAGGAACTCTGTCACGTCCTGCATCACGTCGAAGTGCACGCCCGGAGGAAGTGTCGTTTCCTGCTCTTTCAGCAGTTTCTTGATGTTGCTTGCAATCTCGGTGGCGTTTGAACCTGCCGTCTGTGTCACCATCATGGTAACAGAAGGCTTGCCGTTGAGTTTAGATTCAACCGAGTAGGAGAGCGATCCCATCTCCACACGGGCCACGTCCTTGACGCGTATTGTCTGTCCGTCGGTGGTTGACTTTATTATCATGTCGCCGAACTCTTCGGGAGTTTGCAGACGGCCACGGTAGCGCAGGGTGTATTCATACTGGTTGTCGCTCTGCTCACCCACCGAACCCGGGGCGGCTTCGATGTTCTGTTGCGACAGCACGCCGGTGAGGTCGCTTGGCATCAAGCCGTAGTTCTTCATGCGCACAGGGTCGATCCACAGACGCATGGTGTAGTCTTTCTGCGAGAAGCACTGGCACTCGCCCACACCGTTGACACGCTTGATGGCCGGAACAACGTTGATGTTGGCGTAGTTGGCAAGGAACTGGTCGTCGTAACGGTCGTCTTCGGCAGTAAGACCGAACAGAATAACCGTGGACGACTGGCGTTTCATCACCGTCACACCGGCCTTCGTTACTTCAGCCGGAAGCAGTGCCGAAGCCTGCGAAACGCGGTTCTGCACATTCACCTGACACATGTCGGCGTTCATTCCCTGCTTGAAATAAACTGTGATAGACGCAGATCCGTCGTTGGTGGCGCTTGAAGTCATGTAGGTCATGCCTTCCACACCGTTGATTTGCTCCTCAAGTGGCACGAGAACAGAGTTGAGCACGGTCTGTGCATTGGCTCCCGTGTAAGACGCACGCACCATGATGGTAGGCGGAGCGATGTTCGGGTACTGCTCGATAGGCAGTGACACGAGTCCGAGCACACCGAGGATAACGATGAGAATCGATATCACGGTGGATAGCACCGGACGCTTTATAAAATTATCTAATTTCATTTACTGTCTCTTTTGTTATTTACCGAAATCCTTCTTGAGCTTTCCGAGGTCGCTCTGGTCGGCTCCCATCTGCTCTGTTTTCTTGAGTTTCTCCTGATATTGGGCCTCAGTCACGGGCTTTATCTCCTGTCCGTCGGTGAGTGAGGAGATGCCGTTCACCACGATGCGGTCGCCTACGCGGAGTCCGCTGTCGATGATATAGTTCTTGCCGTCGTTGTTGGCGTTGACAGTTACAGAGGTGTATTTAACCTTGTTGTCCTTGCCCACGACATACACGAAATACTTGTCCTGCACCTGTGAAACGGCATCCTGCGGGATGATTACGGCAGAGTTGCTGATGTGGGGCACTACCACCGAGCCTGATCCACCGCTCTTGAGCAAGTGTTCGGGGTTGGGGAAGTCGGCGCGCATAGATACCGATCCGGTTGTGGGGTCGATTACTCCGCTCACGGTAGCCACGCGTCCGGGCTGGCTGTATATCGTTCCGTCGGCGAGTTTCAGCTTCACTGCCGGGAAATCGTTGATAGCGGTGTGCAGTCCGCCGGCTGTCTTTGTCATCTCAAGCAGGTCTTTCTCGGTCATCGAGAAATACACCTGCATGGTGCTTATGTTCGAAACGGTGGTGAGGGCCTGCTGACTCGATGCGCTCACGAGTGCTCCCACGCGGTAGGGCAGGTCGCCGATGACACCGTTTGCAGGGCTTGTCACATAGCAGAAATCAAGGTTCTGCTTGGCAGAGATGTATGAAGCTTCGGCCTGTGCCACTGCCGCAGTGGCTGCTTCGAGCGAGTTTTTGGCCGACTGAAGTTCGTAAGAGCCTATAACGTTGCTCTTGAAAAGTTTTTCAGAGTTGTTGTATGTGAGTCGTGCAGTGTTGAGCTGTGCCTTGGCCGAGTTGACTGCGGCCTTTGCCTGGCGCACTGCGGCTGCGTAGGTCACGTTGTCGATGACGAAAAGAAGCTGTCCGGCCTTCACGGTCTGACCTTCCTTCACGCAGAGTTTCGTAATGAATCCTGATACTTTGGGCCGGATTTCCACATCCTGCATACCTTTGATTGTCGCCGGGTAGGTTGTCTGCAAGTCGGCACTCTGTGCCTCGATTGTACGGACGGCATATTCGTTGTCGCCGAAATCGGGTTTGCCACCGCTCTTGCCGCCACCACATGAGGCGAGCACCACAGCCAAAGCCGCTACCAAAAAGATTTTCGTTTTTTTCATACCTAATACTACTAAATTATTTATTTTAGTTCTTACAATATATTTTGCATTCTTGCTTGTTACGTCGCCGAGCAGCCTTATGTAAAGAAAACTTGTTTGTTTATTCAAGTTTTCGGATGCAAATTTAGCTACATTAATTATAATGCGGAACAAAAGAAGCCAACATTTAACAACTTTTGTTCTGCCTTTTTGATTTTTTTGCAACTCTGCTTTGTGCGCCTGCACACATCCGTCGCGTCGTTTACAGTTTGTGCGTCGTTGCCTTGTGCAGGGAATGTGTTTTGCCGTGTTGGCACGGCAGTGTCGCGGCATCGTCACATATCAAAAAGGAACATCTCTCCCGTGGGATGAAATGCTCCTCTTTGCATGGTGTCAAGACGTGCTGTCAACGGTTGGTTTCAAGCCCCATGTCGGCGGCTTTCTGCATGAGCAGTGCCATGAGCGGCTCGCGCTCGTTGGGCACGCGGTTGTCGAGCACTGCGTCTTTGAGTGTCTGTTTCAGCGTGCCTACCTCCCGGCATGGCGGCAAACCGAACATCTGCATTATCTCGTTGCCGTCGATTACCGGCTGGAGCAGACGTTTGTAGTCGCGCTCTTTCAGGTCGGTGAGCTTCTCGCGCACGATGCGGAAATTCTCGCGGAAGCGTTTCTTGCGCACTTCGTTCTTGCTCGTTATGTCGGCCTCGCACAGTGTCATGAGGTCGTCAATGTCGTCTCCGGCATCGTTCATCAGCCTCCGCACGGCCGAGTCGGTCACTTCCTCGTCGGCAATGGCTATGGGTCGCATGTGCAAATCCACGAGTTTCTGCACATATTTCATCTTCATGTCGAGCGGAAGTTTCAGGCGGCGGAACAGTTCGGGCACCATTTTCGCGCCCAGAAAGTTGTGGTTGTGGAATGTCCACCCCACCGAAGGTTCCCACCGTTTGCTTTTCGTCTTGCCTATGTCGTGCAGCAGTGCGGCCCAGCGCAGCCACAGGTTGTCGCTGTGTGTGGCCACATTGTCCACCACTTCAAGCGTGTGGTAGAAGTTGTTCTTGTGTGCCCGTCCGTTGCGTGTCTCCACGATGTCGAGTGCGGAAAGCTCCGGAATTATGAGTTGCAGCAGTCCGCAGCGCTGCAGTTCAACCAGTCCGCGGCTCGGCTGTGACGTGAGCATTATCTTGTTGAGTTCGTCGGCAATGCGCTCGCCGCTTATTATCTTTATGCGTTCGGCATTGCGTCCGAGTGCGTCGAAGGTCTCGTCGTCGATTATGAAGCGCAGCTGTGCCGAGAATCGCACGCACCGCATCATGCGCAGCGGGTCGTCGCTGAATGTTATGTCGGGGTCGAGCGGGGTGCGTATGATGCCGTCCTCAAGGTCGTATATGCCGTCGAACGGATCGACAAGTTCGCCGAACCTTTCTTTGTTGAGGCATATTGCCATGGCGTTGATGGTGAAGTCGCGGCGGTTCTGGTCGTCTTCAAGGGTGCCGTCCTCCACTATTGGCTTGCGCGAGTCGTGCGTGTAGCTCTCGCGTCGTGCCCCCACAAACTCCACTTCAATGCCTTTGTATTTCACCTGTGCAGTTCCGAAATTGCGGAATACCGATATGTGTGCCTTCCTGCCGAGTGTCTTGCGCAGCGCGTCGGCCACCTGGATGCCGCTCCCCACAACCACCACGTCGATGTCGTTTGACGGGCGTTCGAGGAAAATGTCGCGCACATAGCCGCCCACGACATAGCATTCCACGCCGAGCGAGTCGGCGGCATCGCCTATTTTATGGAATATGTCTTTGTCAAGAATTTCTGCCAGTTCGGCATCTGAGTATAATTTCATCGTGATAATGTTTCCTAAAACCGGTGCCGCAAATCGGTGCGTGACTTGCTGGCGGAGTGCAAATTTACGCGTTTTTTTTGACATTTCCGTGCCGTTGCCGCCTTTTTTGCCATAGCCCGATACCAAAAGAGTGCCGTGTCCGGGCGAGGACACGGCACTCCGAGTGCTTTAATTCTGTTGCGTTTACTTGCTCACAATCTTGCGGGCCTTGTCGCCCGTCTTCACGATGTAGGCACCCTTTGCCGGCAGCGACGGGGCATTGCCCACTGTGCCGCGTGCAACCACTGCGCCTTGCATGTTGTAAATTGTGACGGGAGTTGTAGTGTCTACCGACGATGTGCCGTCTGGCTGTATGCTCTTGATGCCGGTAGTAGTGATGCTTGTGTCGAGGTATCTGATGTCCGACTCCTTGCTGATGCCGTTGTAGTTGTAGGTGCTTACAGAGTAGGCATAGCTCTCGTTCTCGCCCAGTTCGTCGGTCGAGATGTACAGGTGATAGGCATTGATGTCGTCTTTCACGAACTCCTCGCTGTAAAGTGCGCGTGAAATCTCGCCCTTCTTGAGTTCCTGCCATATCTGCAGGTCGTCGATGTAGTAGAACATGGCATCGTTGTTGCCCATTTCGTTGCCCATCATGAGAATGTCGCTGTGCTCCATTCCGCCTTTCAGCACAAACTCCACTTCCTGCCATTCTGTGGTGAGCGACAGGTCTTTGCGGTCGAGCACCTCATTGGGGAAGGTGTCGGTGTTGCGCAGCTGCACCGTGAAATTCTTTGCGATGCCGTCGCCCTTTATGCGGAACTTGAAGTGCACGTCGCCGCCGCCGTTGCTCAGGTCGGAGATGGCATAAAGCACTGCGGCATTGGCAATGGTCCAGTTGTATGCGCCGTTGAGGCAAAGTTCGCCGTCAACGCCGGCGCGGTTGATTGTTGTCCATCCGCAACGCTGCGGTGCAGAAAGGTTGCCCTGCACGAAAGTGTTGGAGTTGCTGATGGGGTTGTCGGGGTTTTCTTCGGTGCCCGAAGATTTCAGATAGCTGAAATCGGTGTTGAGAAGATAGAACTTCTGTCCGTCCTCTTTAGCCTGTGTGGCAACATATGCGCGCACATAGTAGCCGATGGCGTCGCCCACGTCGCCCGTTACAGGCTCCCAGTTGGCGTAGAATCCGTATTCGCTTACCGATGAGGGCTTGTCTGTTGTGGGCACCGGCAGGTCGTCGATGATTACATACTGCGCCTGGGCGCCGATGCCTGTCATTGCCATTGCGGCGGTGAAAAGTAAAGATTTCAATTTCATAAGCGTTTTGTTTTTTTTGCCCCGCCGCCTTGCAATGTGCCGCAAGACGGCGGAGCGTGTCGTTTTTATTTGATGTTTCGTTTATTTGATGCTAACCGATGCAGTCTCCACTGTCTCGTCGTCGAGCACGGCCTTTGCCACATATATGCCCGGTTTCAGGTTGGATGCGCTCACGGCGTTGGTGTCGAAACGCATCTGCACCTGCCGTCCGTCAACGGTGTAGAGTGCGATGTAGGCCACATGGCTGTCGGTGTCGAGCACGATGCGGCGGTCGGCGGTGACGTGGAACTTCGACTTGGTGTCGCCCTTCAGCACCTTTATGCCCGAAGCCGTGCTTTCAAGGTCGAGGTAGACGGGTATCTTTACCGACGGCGCGAGCTGGTCGTTGGAGGCAATCTTGATTACAGCGTCGTAGACCGTGCCGCCCAGTTTGTCGGCATCGATGTCGAGGTTGAGCTGCGACTTGTTGCCAGCCGCGATGTTGTCGGATGTCTTGTCGATGTTGAGCCAGCTCACGGCAGGAGTGCGCTGTCCGGTGACGTTGGCGCGGATGAGCACGTTGGCATCGTAGCCGAGGTCGGCGAGCGACCACCAGTAGTTGTTGTTCTCGATGCAGATGAGGTCGCCGTAGCCTACTACCGCCGGGCCGCGGTCGATGCCCACGAGGTCGGTGATGTTCTTGCAGCCTTCAAGTGCGCATCCCACGAAGAGGTCTTCGTCGCCCAGTGTGACAGGATTCTCAAGTTCTATGTGGTTCCACGAGTTCTCCACGGGAGTGAACTGCTGCTTGGTTATGGCTTCGCCGTTCATATACTGCACGCCTGCGCCTTTCCATACTGCCACGAACGACTTGCGTGCAGGAGTGGATACATACACGTCGATCGACGAAATCTTCATGCCCTCGATGCTCTTCAGGGTGCTGCCGGGGTAGAAATGGGCGTAGTTCACATAAACGTTGTCGCTACCGGTGTAGCCCGAATAGTTGTCGCTGTAGGTGAGCACCAGCGGGTCGCCCTCGGAGGCGGCGGGTTCTTTGTGTGCAACAGCACTCTGGGCCTGCACATAGCTTACTGACGGAGCTTCGGAGCGGCCTATTGCCGGAGCCTTGTATATAGGCGTTACGTTGGGCGAGAACGGCAGCTGGTAGTCAACCTTGTAGCTGGTTGCAAGCTCGGCATCGCCTTCGTTTGCAATTTCAAGTGTGCGTTTGTTGTTTTCGAGCACTGTCTCGTCGAGGTCAAACTCCTTCACGTCGGTCACGATTGCCGGTGAGTTTTCGGGGCGCACTACGTTGAGCGTGTAGTCTTCGGTTTCGCCGAAAGTGTAAATCTCGCACGGCGACACATCCTTGTCGCTCACCACGATGCGCATGGTCTTCTCGCCTGCGGTGGCCTGGGCGTTGTCGGGTATTGCGATGTCGAGTGTGCTGCGTGTTATGTAGCCCATGAATTCGCCCGTGTCGTCGAACACTCCGTTTCCGTTCCAGTCAACCCACACTTTCAGGTAGTCGCCGTTGTTGGCCATTTTCTCAACGTTGAGCGTGAGGGTCTCGCCCGGCTTTATGTCGGTTTTGAGGTTGCGGTAGTCAGAATACTGGCTCCAGCTGCTTTCCTTGTGTATGCTGCCCAAGTCAACCGACGTTATGTATTTGTACTGTGCGGTGTAGGTGCTTTGTGAGTTGCAGTCGCTCTCGTTGTTGGCGGTTGAGAACGTTATTGCGCGTGCGGCATAAAGATCGTCGCCGGGCGTTGCGTTCTCGATGCTGAAATCGTGGCTGCCCGGAGCCGAACAGTCGATGCGTTTCTTGAACGTGTATTTGTAGGTAGTGCCCGAATAAATGGTTTCGTCAACCACCTCTTCGGCCAGCAGGTTGTCGTCCTCGTAGAGCTGCAGCGTGGCATCCTTCACGTCTGACGAACCGTAGTTGCTTATTTCCACCTGCACTTTGGCATATTTGCCGCGCTCGGTGGCCGTAGGGCTAAGCACGCGCAGGAATTTCAGACCTTTGCTGGCAAGCGGTTTCGATGCGTCGCCGAGCATACAGTAGTTGAAGCAGCCCGAATATTCCAACGGGGTGCTGGAGTCTTCATAGTAGGCACGCAGCAGTCCGCTTTCCGACACGTTGGCATCGTGTATGAGTGCGAATGCCGTGTTGTATTTCTCGCCCGTGTCGGCGGCATAAACGCTCACGAATCCGTTTTCGAGGCGCACTGCCTCCTTGAAATTGAGGGTGAACTTGTAGGCCGGGACAACCTCCTCGCCGTGGTCGGCTTCGCCCAGGGTGCCGTTCGATCTCTCGCCATACACGTCGATTTCCTCCTTGTAAATTTCCTTGCCGGGTGAGCCGTTCTTGTTCTCGTAGAACGCCACGCCCATGCGCAGGGGCTTTGTGGGCACATAGTTTTCGAGTGCGAGGCGGCCCAGACACGACACGCTGTCGCAGGTGTAGCTGCTGTTCATGAACGCGCCGTGCACCACGATGCCTTCAATGGGGTTGGAGTTGCCGTTGAAATACATGAACGCCTGGCAGCGCATGTATCGGTTGTTGTATGAAGTCAGGCTCATGTCCGACTTGGCTATACCTTTGTTGCCCTTCACCGAAATGTCTATGGCTTCGGCGTGTATCGTGTTCGACGGGCAAGGCATCTTGCCGTCAACCCATGAATAGCGGGGTCCGCCTGAAGGCATGGCTACGCCTATGTTCATTTGATGTGACACCGGGTTGCCGTCGTCGGCAAAAGCTCCGCTTGGCAGAGCAAAAAGGCTCGCCAGCAGAATGGCATGTAAAGTTTTTTTCATAAGCAGTTTTTTTATGACTTGATTATATTATTTCTTGCTTGAGGGTGCTTTGTCGTGCCGAATTACAGTCCGTAACAAAAAGATATGTATGTTGGGTGCGCACACAGTACAATTTGATATGGAAAATATCGCGTGTGGTTGACAAATGATTGCCGTTGGGCGATAATGGTAACCACCGTATTTTTGGCAAAGATAGTCATTTGTCGTTTCCCGTACAAGCATTTTGTGGGAAAATGTAATGTATGGGCCAAAAAATCTTTCTGTTGCAAATTAAAATGCGGCGGCAGTAAGCGGAATATAAGAAACGGCCCGCCGTGCCACGCGCTGGCTTTATGTAATTGTGCGTGAAGCGTGTGCAATGGATTTCTGACTGTTAACGGTTTTAACGTTTCGGCGACGCTGTTGCCCCGTTGGAAAAGTTCGGCTGAAACACGGCAAACAGATGCCTTGGGTGCATGAAAATGCCTTCCGGCATTCGCCTGCATAGTGGTTTTTGGTTGGCGGCGGCTTCTTTTTGGGGCAAACAAGCCTTTGTCGCGTTGCAGTCAAGCCTTTGTTTGGGCACGGGCAACGCTTGGTTTTACTGAAAGAAAGCCTTGTTTGCAGCAAAACTGGCGGCATTTTGCGGTGTGAAAATGTCAAGTGCAAACGTGAACAGTGTTGTATTTACTTGAAAATCAATTGTGTAATAATATTGTAGAAAAATCGCCGTAATTTGAAATGAAACATGAACGGCGCGTGAAGTCGGCATTGTCGAGGTTAACAGATGCAAACATGTGCTAAAAACGCGCTCTGTAAAGTTAAAAAAACAGGGTCTGCTATCATCCCCTGCAACGCTTGCCTGCAGCGCAGCCCGGAAAAATCTGCCCGCCAAGCAAAACATTGCCGTCAAGGCAGTATGTTGTGCAGAAAAATGCCTACCTTTGTCTGCGCATCGCTTTCTGCGGCCACGACTACTTGGACGCACGGCAAGTGGATGCCGAACTACACACCAAAATTCAACAAAAACCGCTCATGAAAAAGCTATGTATTGCCCTTCTGGCAATGATGTGTGCCTTTGCGCAGTCGGCCAAGGCACAGGTAAACGCACAGATTCTCTACGATTTCGGATCCGACCGCAAGTTTGTCACGCTGACGCTCGAAATGTTCAAACAGGACAAATGGGGCAGCACCTATTTCTTTGTTGACCACGATTTCAACTACGACAAAATGGTGGTGGGCAGCAAAAACATAGCGCAGGGCGGCACATACACCGAGATTTCGCGCGCACTGAATTTCTGGAAGAACACATCGCTGAAGAACTGGAGCCTGCATGTGGAGTATAACGGCGGCATAACCAAGAACTACCCCATAAACAATGCGTGGCTCTTTGGCGTGGAATATTTCATGCACGACAAAACTTACCGCAACACCCTCACCCTCGAGGCACTCTGCAAGACGATAAAGGCCACCGGCCAGGACGCGCCGCTGCAGTTCACCGCCGTGTGGACGTGCAACGACATCTTCGGCGTGAAAGGCTTGAAATTCGACGGCTTTGCCGACTTCTGGTGGGAGACTCACGCCGTTGACTACCGCGCCGACGGCACTGCCGACGTGGCAAAGACGGTGTTCATAACCGAACCGCAGCTGTGGTATTGCGTGGGGCAGCACTTCGGGTGCGAGAACCTGAGCGTGGGCGGCGAGGTGGAACTGAGCAACAACTTCGGTTCTACGGGCGGCTTCAAGTGCCGTCCGTGCCTCGGCGTAAAGTGGGACTTCTGAAAGTCCGGCTCCATGCAACCATTCTGTATGTAACGCATAACGCATAAATCAACATAACACACACAACATCATGCTAAATAAATTGTTTGGTTTCGATTCGGCCAAGAACAAAGTGCGCACCGAGATAACGGCTGGCATCACCACATTCCTCACCATGGCCTACATTCTTGCGGTCAACCCCACGATATTTGCCAACCTCGCCTCGCAGGGCATGGACACCAATGCCGTGTTCACCGCCACTGCACTCGCCGCAATAGTGGGCACGCTCTTCATGGCGGTATATGCCAAAAAACCGTTCGGTCTTGCACCCGGCATGGGGCTCAACGCCTTCTTCGTGTTCACCGTGTGCCTCACCATGGGCTACAGCTGGCAATTTGCGCTCACCGCGATACTTATTGAAGGCATCCTGTTCATTCTCCTTACCGTTACCCACATACGCACACTCATCGTCGATGCCATACCTGCCACGCTCAAACGCGCGATAGGGGCGGGCATCGGACTGTTCATCGCGTTTGTCGGACTGAAGAATGCCGGAATAATAGTTGACAGCGAGGCTACGCTCGTGAGCATAGGCAAACTCACCGAAGGTACGGCCCTGCTCGGCGTAATCGGTCTGCTCATTACTGGCACGCTTGTGGTGAGGAATGTGCCGGGCGGACTGCTTCTCGGCATTCTCGCAACCACCCTGGTGGGCATACCCATGGGCATCACGCACCTCGGCGGCATCGTTGACACACCGCCAAGCATAGCCCCCATATTCTGCAAGTTCGATTTCTCCAACATCTTCACGCTCGACATGGTGATTGTCGTGCTCACGTTTCTCTTCATCGACATGTTCGACACCATAGGTACGCTCGTGGGAGTGTGCACCAAGGCCGGGATGATGCGCGAGGACGGGCGCATACCCGGGCTCAACAAGGCTTTCATGGCCGATGCCGTGGCCACCGTGGCCGGCGCGTGCTTCGGCACGAGCACCACAACCACCTATGTGGAGAGCACGTCGGGAGTGGCGCAGGGCGGACGTACGGGACTTACGGCGTTCACCACGGCGGTGTGCTTCGCTGTGGCCATGTTCTTCGCGCCGCTGTTCCTCTCGGTTCCGTCGGCGGCCACGGCGCCCGTGCTCGTCATCGTCGGACTGTTCATGCTCAGTCCGGTGAGGGACATCGACCTCGACAACTATTCCGAGTCGATACCGGCATTTATAACCATCGTGATGATGCCCCTTGCCTACAGCATCTCCGACGGCATTCTGTGCGCATGATAAGCTATGTGGCCATAAACGCACTATGCGGCAATTTCAGGAAGATAAACGCCACGATGTGGGTGCTCGCCGTGTTGTTTGTGCTGAAATACGTCTTCATCTGATGCCGCACGGCACTTTGTGGGCAGGTTTAAAAAACATTAAAAGCCGCATGCGCGGCCGACAGGCAATAGTAAAATGTGTAATTTTGCCGACGATATGAAAAATCTGCCCATACTCATTCTCGCGCTCCTGCTTGCCGGGTGCGCCAAGACCGACGACGAGAAGGCCGCGCCGCTGCTCGCCAAGATAAACGCCCTTTACAAGAGCGGAAACTACCGCGCCACTCTCGACTCGATAGTGGCCTTGCGCGAACGCTATCCCAAGGCCGTGGAGTCGCGCCGCGAGGCTCTGAAGGTGTGGCAGGAAGCGTCGCTGAAAATGGCGCAGGACGATGTGGCCAGCACCGACATCCTGCTGCAGGAAACCACCCGTAAATGGCAGGACGAGACCGATCTGCGCCGCAAAAACCAGCTCAAGGTGCGCGTTGACTCGCTGCAGGCACGCTACGAGGCCATGTGCGGCGTGGTGAAAATGATACGCCTCAGGCAGAAGGCAGAATGATGCCGCCGACGCGCTGAAAGCAGCGTCTACACATTATTTATATATATACTTGCCCATTTCGGCGGAAATTACTATTTTTGTACCCGATTATGGATACTGCAAAAACAGAAGAACAGTTTAAAGGCGTAATGGAAGAATGCCGCAGCCTGTTTGAAAAGAAACTCCACGACTACGGCGCGTCGTGGCGCATACTGCGTCCGTCGTCGCTCACCGACCAGCTCTTCATAAAGGCCAAGCGCATTCGCTCGATAGAGATAAAGGGCACGGCACTTGTCGATGAAGGCACACGCCCTGAATACATAGCACTCATCAACTACGGCATCGTGGGGCTGATACAGCTCGACAGGGGCTTCGTTGACACCATAGACGTGACTCCCGCCGAGGCACTCGCACTCTACGACCATTTCGCACACGAGGCCCTCGAGCTCATGAAACGCAAGAACCATGACTACGACGAGGCTTGGCGCGGAATGAGGACAAGCAGCTATACCGACTTCATCCTCACCAAAATAGAACGGGTGAAGGAAATAGAAAATCTGAACGGACACACAATGGTGTCGGAAGGTATCGGCTCCAACTACATGGACATAATCAACTATTCCGTGTTCGGGGCTATAAAACTGGATGAGCAGCAGGCACAATGAACATGCTCAAGGCGACAGTGGTAAACTTGTGCCGCCTTGTCGTGGCGGCGACATTCATATTGTCGGGCTACGTCAAGGCCATCGACCCGCTGGGCACCCAATATAAGCTGCAGGACTATGCAGGCGCACTGCACCTGCACGACTATGTGCCCGACTGGCTGACACTGTGGGGCGCAGTGGCACTCGCGGCGGTGGAGTTCACGCTCGGCGTGCTCGTGATGTTTGCCATAAGGCGGCGTGCCGTGTCGAAGGTGCTTGCCGCGCTGATGGTGGTGATGACAACCGTGACGGTGTGGATATTCCTTGCCGACCCGGTGAAAGACTGCGGATGCTTCGGCGATGCCATAACGCTCACCAACGCACAGACGCTCGCCAAGAACATAGTGCTTCTGGCATGCACGGCGGCAATGGCACGGCGGCCGCTTGCAATGCCGAGACTCATATCGAAGAGCAACCAGAGCATCGTGATTAACTACACCGCGGTGTATGTTCTTGCCACAAGCATGGTGTGCCTTTACCGTCTTCCTACGTTCGACTTCCGCCCCTATCATGTGGGGGCCGACCTGCGCAAGGGCATGGCTATACCCGACGGCGCAGAACAACCCGAATTTGAAACCACATTCATAATGCGGAAGGACGGCGTGACAAAAGAGTTCACGCTCGAAAACTATCCCGACTCCACATGGCAATTCGTGGACAGCAAGACGGTGCAGACGAAAAAGGGGTATGAACCGCCCATACACGATTTCTCGATAACGCTTGCCGCAACCGGCGACGACGTAACGCAGAAGGTGGTCAACGACCCCGGCTACACGTTTCTGCTGGTTTCTCCGCATCTGGAGAATGCCGACGACAGCAATTTCGGCGACATCGACCAGCTCTATGAGTATGCCGCCGAGTGGCACATCCCGTTCTACTGCCTCACGGCAAGTACCCCAAAAGGCATCAGCCGCTGGCGCGACATCACGGGGGCGGAGTATCCGTTTGCCTTCACCGACGAGACAACACTGCGCACAATGATACGCAGCAATCCCGGACTGATGCTCCTGAAAGACGGGAAAGTGATAAGGAAATGGAGCCACAACGAGCTTCCGAAACAGGACAGGCTTACTGCAAGCCTCGACAAACTCGACATCGGGCACATGGCCGACGAACCGGTTTCGGAGAAAATAGCAAAGGTGTTGGCACTGTTCTTCGTGCCGCTCGGTCTGCTAACACTCGCCGACCGTCTGTGGGCGTGGACAAAATGGATAAAGGAGAAACGGAATTCAAACAAAATATACAAACTCTTTAAAACAAAAAGAAAAATGAGAAAGAAAATTGTAGCAGGTAACTGGAAAATGAACATGAACCTGCAAGACGGCGTGGCTCTCGCTAAGGAAATCAACGAGGCACTCGTAGCTGACAAGCCCAACTGCGACGTTGTGGTGTGCACTCCGTTCATCCACCTCGCATCGGTGGCTCAGGTGCTCGACGCATCGGTAGTGGGCCTTGGTGCAGAAAACTGCGCCGACAAGGAAAAGGGCGCATACACGGGCGAGGTTTCGGCCGAAATGGTGAAGAGCACCGGCGCACAATATGTAATACTCGGCCACTCTGAGCGTCGCCAGTACTACGGAGAAACAGCCGAAATCCTGAAAGAGAAGACTCTGCTCGCTCTGAAAAACGGTCTGAAGGTTATCTTCTGCTGTGGCGAGACTCTCGAAGAGCGTGAGGCAAACAAGCAGAACGAAGTGGTGAAGGCAGAACTCGAAGGAAGCGTGTTCAACCTCAGCGCAGAGGAATGGAAGAACATCATCCTGGCTTATGAACCCATCTGGGCAATCGGAACAGGCAAGACCGCAACATCCGACCAGGCCGAGGAAATGCTCGCATACATCCGTTCTATCGTGGCCGAGAAATACGGCAACGAGGCTGCAGAAGAAACTTCTATCCTCTACGGAGGCAGCTGCAAGGCTAGCAACGCTCCCGAACTGTTCGCAAAACCCAACATCGACGGCGGACTGATTGGCGGCGCTTCACTGAAAGCAGCCGACTTCAAGGGAATCATCGACGCTTGGAAGAAATAAGCAACAGGCAATAAGCACAGTGGGCCTACAAGCCGGAAACGGCTTGCAAGCCCACTTGTTTTCATTACGGGACAACATCCCCGTCGCTCGACGGGAACAGAACATCCAACACGCACACACGAAATGAAACACAAGGTCATCATTACAACATTCGCGCTGGGACTCGCCATGCAGGCCGAGGCGCAATCGTTCACACAGCACTTGCAGCAAAGCAAAGGCAACGCAAGCGTCACCGTGACACAAAGCAAGGAAATAGACGACTTGGTGAACAATGCCGACGTGAGCGCAAGGACACAAAAGCAGTCATCGGCAAACAACGCAAAACAGCAGCAACAGCAACACTCCGCAATACAACCTGCCGCCACCCACAAGGCTGCGGCAACGCAGCAGCATGCCGATGCTGCCAAGACCGAACCGGCACACCGGCACGACAACGACTCTACAAAGAAGGCGTTGAGGCCGCATGAAGCCGAAGAAAAGAAGAAAGAAGAGCCTGTGCACCATGATGCCGACGCTGCACAGACCGGCAGAGAACCCGACGAAACAGAAACGCAGGGCATCGACACGCGCAAGAAAATGATGCGCCGCAGCTATAAGGTGAACGGCTACCGCGTGCAGGTGTTTGCCGGAGGCAATTCGCGCAACGACAAGATAAAGGCCCAAGAGGCCGGAAACAAGGTGAAGGCGGCATTCCCCGACCAGCCGGTATATGTGCATTTCTACTCGCCGCGCTGGATTTGCCGCATAGGAAATTACCGCACTTACCAGGAGGCCAGCGCCGTGTTGGCCAGAGTGCAGAAGCTGGGCTACCGGCATGCATGCATCGTGAGCGGCAAGATAACAGTGGCCTACTGACCCGGCGGAAGCCATCCGGCGGCATCGAAGGGCTGCATCTTAAACAGAACATACACCATACAACAACATAAACCACAAAATGAACCCAGAAACAGAATACCGCGACGGTCTTGAACAACTCGCAGAACACTACAAAAGCATAATCGGCCTGTTGGGCGAGGACAGTTCGCGTGAAGGGCTTGTAAAGACTCCCATGCGGGTGGCAAAAGCCATGCAGGTGCTCACGCGAGGTTACACGCAAGACCCGCGCAAGGTGCTCACCGACGCTTTGTTTGAAGAAAAATACAACCAAATGGTGATTGTGAAGGATATCGACTTCTTCTCCATGTGCGAACACCACATGCTCCCGTTCTACGGCAAGGCTCATGTGGCCTATATCCCCAACGGATATATAACGGGACTGAGCAAGATAGCGCGCGTGGTTGACATCTTCTCCCACCGTCTGCAAGTGCAGGAAAGGCTCACGCAGCAGATAAAGCAATGTATAGAGGAAACCCTTCACCCGCTTGGCGTAATGGTGGTGATAGAGGCAAAACACATGTGCATGCAGATGCGCGGAGTTGAGAAACAGAACTCGATAACTACCACAAGCGATTTCAGCGGAGCTTTCAACCAGGCCAAGACGCGCGAGGAATTCATGAACCTTGTGCACGCCGATTCGAGAAAATTCTGAAAACAAAGGCCGCAGCAATGCAATGTTTCCGGCAACGGTGCATTCTATATGTAGGAAATACTACAAAAATAAACAATTAAAAGAACTTGGAAATGAAAAAGAAAAGAAACATCTTCATGCTCATCGTGTGCTGCATAATGACGGCAGCGGCATTCACTTCGTGCCTGAGCGAAGGAGAAGACACCTCACTGGATGCCACCACACAGAAACAATATCAGGTGCAGATGGCCGGACAATACTCGGGCATGCTGCGCATGTATTATGCAAAGACTACCACAACGGGCATAAAGGCTGAGAAATATGACTCTGTTAGAACCTACTGGACGGTGAACAGCGACTCCACACTCACTCTGCGCAACTTCCCGATAAACAAGCTCGACTCGGCCATCTCGGTGCCTACCAACGATTTGTCGGAAAAGGCCAACATGCTGCGCGAACTGAAATCGCAGTTGAAGGATGTTCCCAGCACCAACCTCAAAGCCTACTATTTCGTGCCGAACAAGAATGCCGTGACATCCAGCTCATTGTATTTCTATGTTAACCCGTTGACGATTGAAACGAAATTCAACTACAACAACACCGAGAAGAAGGCTTATTTCGTGTTCTATATGAACACTTACACGGGTTCATGGACTTCCAGCGACCGCATGTTCCAGTTCCAACTCGGCACCTACGCGATATGTTTCGACACCCTCGACCTCAACAGTTCGACGGCAGTCACAAGCTACTATCTGCGCGATTTGTACATGACCTGCACCGCAAAATAAGGCGCAATGAAATTCATTTCATGGAACGTGAACGGGCTTAGAGCCTGTGCCGGTAAGGGATTCGGGGAGGCTTTCAAGTCGCTCGATGCCGATTTCTTCTGCTTGCAGGAAACGAAAATGCAGGCCGGACAGCTTGACTTGCAGTTTGAGGGCTACCAGTCGTTCTGGAACTATGCCGACAAAAAAGGCTATTCTGGCACTGCCATATACACGCGCCACACTCCTCTCAGTGTGAGCTATGGCATGGGCATCGACGAACACGACCATGAGGGGCGCGTGATAACGCTCGAAATGGACGATTTCTTCCTAGTCACTGTCTACACGCCAAACTCGCAAGACGGACTGCGGAGGCTTGACTACCGCATGAAGTGGGAGAGTGATTTCCTCAATTACATAAAGACTCTCGACGCGAAAAAGCCTGTCATAGTGTGCGGCGACCTCAATGTGGCCCATGAGGAGATTGACTTGAAAAACCCGAAGAGCAACCGCCGCAATGCAGGATTTACCGACGAGGAGCGCGCCTGCATGACAACGACGCTCGCAAACGGCTTCGTTGACACGTTCCGCACGCTGCATCCCGACGACGTGACATACTCGTGGTGGTCGTACCGCTTTCATGCCCGCGAAAAAAACGCGGGTTGGCGCATCGACTATTTCCTTGTTTCGGAAAGTCTGCGCGACCGCATCGAGGCCGCAGAAATACACACCGGGATATACGGCAGCGACCATTGTCCGGTTGAACTTAGGCTGAGATAAGAAACGGCAAAGCAGCGCAATTTGGCGCAACAATGCAAAAAAGGCAACAATGCACGGCACACTTGGTGCGGCATTGTTGCCTTTTGTAGTTTCAGAAACCGTCGTTTCGCAGTCTGAAAAGGTGGGGCTCAGGCTTTGGCTGCTTCGAAATTCACCACACGCGAACCGTCGCCCGTTTCCTCAATGCACACTTTGCACACGTCGTCGGGCAACAGGCTTTCTATCAGTTCGGGCCATTCGAGGAAACACAGCGAACCGCTGTAAAAATAATCCTCATAGCCCATGTCGTAAACCTCGTCGATGTTTTTTATGCGGTAGAAATCGAAATGGAAAATCTTTTCGCCCGTTGTGTCAGACTGATACTCGTTGACTATCGCGAAAGTTGGCGACGTAACGACATCGTTCACGCCGAGAGCTTCGCACACGGCCTTTATGAAAGTTGTCTTTCCTGCTCCCATCTTGCCGTAGAAAGCGAACACTTTGCTGCCGCCCATGTTGTCGATGAATGCCTTCGCAGCATTGTCTATATGCTCCAGAGAGTCGATTCTTATTTCCATGTCTTATGTTGTTTTGATAAAATTCGGTTGTTTCTGTCGTGCCGGTGCCGCATAGGCACGCTGCTTGCGGCTATGCTCCGCGTTTGCGCGAGGTGAGCGTTATGAGCGGAATGAGCATCTCTTCAAGCGAAATGCCGCCGTGCTGGAACGTGTCGCGGTAGTAGGACACATAGTAGTTGTAGTTGTTGGGGTAGGCGAAGAACGTGTTGCCGGTGGCAAACACATAGCTTGTGCTGAGGTTTATAACCGGCAGATGCGCCTTGCGCGGGTCTTTTATTGTGAACACGTCCTTTGAACTGCAGTTCAAGTTCCGTCCCAATTTGTAGCGCAGGTTGGTGTTTGTGTTTCGGTCGCCCACTATTTTAACGGGCCGCGAGGCGCGTATGCTCCCGTGGTCGGTGGTAAGTATTATCTTGCAGTCTATTTGTGAGAGAGCTTTAAGCAGGTCGGCCATGACCGAATGTCTGAACCACGAGAGCGTGATGCTGCGGTAGGCCGACTCGTTGTTGGCCAGTTCGCGCACCATGCGCGACTCCGTTCGGGCATGCGAAAGCATGTCGATGAAGTTCACCACAATCACATTGAGGTCGTTCTGCTTCAAGTTGTTCAGGTGTTCAAGCAGACGGTCGCCCCCGGCGGAGTCGTTGATTTTGTGGTAGGAGAAGCGGTCGTGCCGCCGGTAGCGTTCTATCTGTGTGCGCACGAGCGGCTCTTCGTTGAGGTTCTTGCCCTCTTCCTCGTCTTCGTCAACCCACAGTTCGGGAAACATCTGCGAAATTTGGCTGGGCATCAAGCCGCTGAATATTGCGTTGCGTGCATATTGTGTGGCCGTGGGCAGGATGCTTGTGTATATGTCTTCGTTTATGTCGAACATGTCGCCAATCTCTTGTGCGAGCACGCGCCACTGGTCGTAGCGGAAATTGTCGATGACAATGAGAAACACCTTGTTGCCTGCATCGAGTTCGGGAAACACCTTCTTCTTGAATATGTCGGGGCTCATGAGAGGCCGGTCTGCGCCGGGTTCCATCCAGTTGAGGTAGTTGTTGCGTATGTATTTGGCGAAGCCGAGGTTGGCTTCTTCCTTTTGCATGTGCAGCATCTCGGTCATTGAACTGTCTGTTCCGCTCAGTTCCAGTTCCCAGTGCACTAGTCGCCGGTACACGTCAATCCAGTCGTTGAGCGTGCGGCAGTCGGTTATCTGCATCGCAATGTTCTGGAAATTGCGCTGGTAGGTTGTCTGTGTCACCTCGGTGACAATCTGTTTCTGGTGTATGTTCTTCTTCAGCGTGAGAAGAATCTGGCTTGGATTTACAGGCTTTATGAGGTAGTCGGCTATTTTCGACCCTATCGCCTGATCCATGATGTTCTCCTCTTCGCTTTTTGTCACCATTACAATGGGGGTGGCAGGCGATATTTCCTTTATGCGCTGAAGCGTTTCCAGCCCGGTGATTCCGGGCATCATCTCGTCGAGGAGAATAAGGTCGAACGTGTGCTGCGAGCATTGTTCTATGGCATCGGTGCCGTTGCTCACGGTAACAACGTCGTAGCCTTTTTTCTCAAGAAACAGTATGTGGGCGCGCAAGAGTTCTATCTCGTCGTCAACCCAAAGTAAATATCCGTTGCTCATAAGTGTCGTCTTTGTCAGAAACCGTCAAGTTCGTAATATTCGTCATCGGTTACATCGGTGTCGCGTTGCTTCTTTCCGGGAGCGGTTGTCGGCGTGCCGACGTTGCTGTCGTCGGTTATGTCGTCGTCGAAATAGAAATCGTCTTCCAGCGTTTTCGACTTGGCCTTGGGCGCATCGGGCTTTGGCGCGGGTGCATCTGTGTCTGTATGGTTGCCTGTCGGCGTGCCTGCAGACTTTGCCGAAGGCGTGCCGGTGGCATCGTCCTGCTTTTTCTGCATCCCGGTGGCATCGGCGGCAGACTCCTGTTGCGGCTTCACGATTGTGGCGTTTGGCTTTTGTTCCGTATTGTCGGGCCTTTGAATCGGTTGCGGTTCGTCGCTGATTATGGTGCTGTCGGCAGATTCTTCCAATGGCTTTTCGGCTTCGTTGTCGTCGGCTACGGTAGTAGTCTGGGCATCGGCAGCTTCTGTCGGGTTTTCATCTATTACGGTGCTGCCGTTTTCAGGAGTGCTGTCCGGGGTCGGTGTCGGCTCTGGCACGACAGTTTCTTCGGCTGCATTGCCCGGCTTGTTGGCCTCTCCGTCGTCTTCCAGTGTTGTTCCGTTGTCGGCAGGAGAATCGTCAATCCAGCTGTCGATTACGGTGTTGTTGTCTTGAACGCGGTCGATGTCGTCGTCGGTCTGCACTTGCTTGCGCTCTGGACGCGTCGTTATCATGTCGGGTTCAGTAAGCAGTTCGGCGGCACTCACCTTGAGTGGGGCGAAATGCTTGGCGTAGAATTTCGCATAATCGTCATAGCTGTATTGCTTGCCGAGCAGTGCAAGGTTCTGCTCACTTATTATAAAAGTGCGGTTGTTGGCCGTCATCCGCCGCAGATTGGGCTGTGCGTTGACGTTCCGTGCATACTGCAATGCCTCGTCGTAGTTGCGGAATCCGCTCACCGACATGAGGCGTATGCCGTCGGCATCGGCGATGCTTATGTCGAAGTTTCGCACAAGATAGCTTGTGAAGTTATAGCGTGCCAGCTCGAACAGCAATTTGTTTTCGTCGAGCGAATCGGGTTTGTAGGCAATGATGTACACGAAATTGGCATTGCGTTCGGCCGAAAGTTTCTTTGTTCCGGTCGTGTCGTTGTCGTTCAGCACGGCTGTGCGGCGTTCCCATATATTGCCGATGTCGAATGTTCCGCCGCGCAACCGCCGTCCGGCCTGCACACCGTTTATTATCATTCCGGCCATTGCGCTCACCCCGCTTTGCGGATATTTCTCCACGACGGTCTTCATGTCGGCGAGGCAACCGTCGGCATCTCCTTGGTTGAGCTTGCCCAGTCCGCCGATGAAGACAAACTTGTCGCGGTTTGCCCCAAGCGGGAAACGGGTGGTGGAAACGTGCACATTGCCAGCCACCTCGGCGTAGCGCGCGGCCTTGAAGGCTTCGTAGGTGCAGGCATAGAGCGAGTCTTCGATATGCACTCCGAATGCCGCGTTCTCCTTGAAATACGGGTCGGTGAGCAATGTCGTCCAGTCGTTGTCGGGATATTGGCTCTTCAGACGGTCAACATAACCGTCGGCCACTGATGGCATGCCTTTGCGCGAATACAGCAAAAACAGATGATAGTAGGCATCAGGCATCTTCTCGTAGTCGGGATAGTTGTTGGTGAGGCGCAGAAGCTGCTTCTCGCTGAGCGCGAGGTTGTCGAGTTTGTCCTTGAAAATCACTCCCGAGTTATACAGACCGTCCTCTATTATCTTGTTGCTTGCCGCTTTCGCCTCGTCGGAGAACGGTATCTGAGCCATGTAATACTCGCGTTTGTGCGGGTCGTTTTGTGCGCTGTCGGTCACTTGGGCAATTGAGTCGAGTGCGGCTTCGGCTCTGGAGATAGAGTCGAGTTGTTCTTCCGACAGTTCCTCCGCGCCTATTGACGACACCACTGTCTTGTTCACGCGCTGCCAGTTGTCCACGTTTTCGCGCTTTCCCCACAGTTTCTGGAATGCAGTCTTGCCTTGGCTCACGGTCAGCGGGTTGTAGAAATACCACAGACCGTTGCCCTGCTTGTCTGTCGTGTTGCTGTTGGCGGCGTTGGCTCCGGTCTGGTTCTGCCCCATGTTGTTGCCTCCGTTCTTGGCCATTGTCTCTTGTGCGTTCTGCTCGGCCTGCTTGTCGCGTTCTTCCTTTTCCTTCTTTTTGAGAGCGTCGATTACACGGTCGATGGCTGCGTTGCGCTCCTTCTCGTCCATGCGCGACAGTTCCTGTAGTGAGTCTTGCAGGTGCACGGCATCGGTGAAAGGCACGAGTTCGTCGAGAACCTTCGACCTTTCTGAAAGCTGCGCATAGTCTTTGCGGTCTTTGTCGAGCATGCCTATTGCCGCCCCGTAGCACCGCTGGGCGTCGTTGTAGCGTTCGCACTCCCAGTAGAGGTCGCCGAGACGCAGCAACAACACGCCTTTCTCGATGCCGCTGCGTGTTGCCTTGGCATTGCCGCGCTCATAGGCCGATATTGCATTGGCGGTGTCGCGTTGGCTGAGATAAATGTTTCCTATGGCATAATACACCTGGTCGAGGTATTCCTTGTTCTTGTCCGATGCCGCCATGCGTTTCAGTTTCCCAATCATCTTCTTGGCCTGTCCTTTCGATGCCACTTCGGTCATGGCTATGCGGGCGTTGAATTCAAGTTCGTAGGGAGGGTTCTGGCGCACCACATGCCGGTAGGCTTTCATGGCAAGGGCATCGTTTCCGAGTGCGGCTTGCAGCTGACCCATGAGAAACCATTCCCTTGCCCGTTGCTTGCGGCGCATTTCGTGCTTTATCACTTTGCGCAGATAGGGCACGGCCTTGGCGTAGTCGCCGGTGTGTATGTAATAGTCGGCATAGGTATAGTCCCATTCCTTCTGTGCGCTCCAGTGTATTGAGTCGCGCTGCATGTTGCGTATCACGTCTTCGGCATCATACATCCAGTCTTCCTCCACATAGCATTTGGCGAGCCATGCGCGCGCCTTTGCGTATATGGCAGGTTGTGTCTGGTAGAGTCGGCTCATGTATGAGAATGTGGAGGCGGCTTCGTCGAACGCCCCTTTGTGAAACTGCGATCGTCCCATCAGCATCCATGCCTTCCACAGAAACGGGTTGTACTCGCGCCGCGAGAGCCATTCAATGTCTTTTTCGGTCTTGCGCCGTTTCTTGTTCCACACCGGACGGCGTTTTATGCTGTGCAGCTTTATGGTTTTCTGGCATTTCTCTATCGCGCGGTCAAAGTTTGCCTTGCCCGTCTCGCGGTTTGCCTTGTTGCCTACGGTGTATAGCGGAATTATCTCGGTGAAGTTGTCTTTGTTGCCGTTTTCCTTTTCGAGCGAACCGTCGATGTAGGCCAGTGTGCCGTTGTAGTAGGTGTTGTAGCGTGCCTTGAAGGCATGCCACCACCGCGTCTTCGCAGTGTTTTTCTGCGTTCCGCATCCCGTCACGACAAGAACTGCCGCCATGACGAGACCAATGACTGTATGTCGGGTGTCAGGTGTTCTCACATTTATTAAACTCGTGAAGGGTGCTTTTTATTGCGCGTGCCGCTATGTAAATCACTACACTGGCGAAAATTATGGCCGCCCCCGACGGCACGTTGAGCCAGTAAGACATTGCCAGTCCGGCAATGCAGTCAATCCATCCCACGAGGATGCTTGCGGCAATGATGCGGCTGAAACTGAACGAGAAGAGGTTGGCGGTCATCTGCGGCACCGTGAGCAGACTTATTGCGAGCACTACGCCCACCATGCGCAGCGTGGACACCACCGTTACGGCTATCAGAGCCATCATCAAGTATTCTATTGCGGCAACCCTTATGTGCTGCGAGCGTGCGAACACGGGGTCGAACGCGATGCAGAGTATCTGCCTGTAGAGCAAGGCAAACACTGCCACCACCACTATGGCCACGGCTGCGAGCAGCTGAATGTCGGCCTGTCCAATGGTGAGTATGCTGCCGAAGAGGAACGACGAAAGGTCTGACGAGAATCCCGGCGTGATGAAACAGCACATTATGCCGATGCTCATGCCGAGAGTCCAGAACACGGCAATGGCCGAATCCTCGCGCACCTCGCCGCGCCCCGACATCCACTGTATGCCGAATGCCGACAGCACCGAGAACACCATGGCCGACAATATGGGGCTGATGCCCAGGCACACGCCTATGCCGATGCCCCCGAACGAGGCGTGGGTGATGCCGCCGCTTATGAAAACAAGCCGCCGGGCCACGATGTAGGTGCCCACAAACCCGCACACGATGCTGGCAAGGAAAGCCCCTATGAGGGCGTTTTGAAAGAATGTGTATTCAAGAATGCTCATCTCCTATTATCATTATCACCTCGTCCTTAATCTGGTCGGGCAGTTCTATTCCGCGCAAGTTGAGGCTTCGGCACCATCCGGCCACGTCGCCGGAGTCCATGGTGCCGAGCACATAGGCAAACTCGTCGGCCTCGTCGTCGGCGTAGTCTGCCGACTTTACGCCGGCATACTTGTCGAGTTCCTCGTCGTCGTAGTATTCAATCTCGCGTGTGGCAGCCTCCATCATGCACTCCTGCTCGCACTTGTCGCTTGTGCCGTTGCAGGTGGAGCAGGTGGCAGCAGGGGCTGTCACCTCGTGCCCGCTGTCCTTGCCGCGCCGCGAGAATGTTTCGGCGAGTGCGGCAATGATGCCTATTGCCACTATTGCAGCTATCAGTATGACCATGCGTCAGAATGTCTCTTCTATTGTAAATCCGGCACGCCGCAGGTCGTTCCAGTATTCCGGGTATGACTTCGACACCACGCCGGGGTCGTTGATGCGCACCTCGCCGAATTTGAATGCAGCCGGTGCGAAGGCCATTGCCATGCGGTGGTCGCTGTAGGTGTCTATCGGCTGCATCGTGGCGTCGCACCTCTCGCCGTCCCAGATGAGCGTGTCGCCGCCCTCGTCGTGCAGCACATAGCCCAGTTTGCGCAGCTCGTTCTTGAGTGCCTCGATACGGTCGGTCTCCTTTATCTTTAGACTTGCAAGTCCGGTGAAACGGAAAGGTATGTCCATTATGGTGCAGGTCACAACTGCGGTCTGCGCCAAGTCGGGCGAACTTATGAAATCGTAGTCGAGCCGTGGCAGCATACACCTTTGCTTCTTCAGCGTCACCTTGCCCGACTTGTTGTCGTCGCGCGAGGCGAAGTGGGTCTTCACACCGAGCAGCGAGAAAAGGTATTTCACTACCGAGTCGCCCTGTTTCGAACCGTCGCGCAGTCCTTCAAACTGCAGGCGCGACTCGCTGTCGGGACAGAGTGCCAGCATCTCATACCAATACGACGATGCGCTCCAGTCGCTTTCTATCGTGTAGCGGTAGCGGCTGTAGGGGCGCGGAGCCACCTTTATCGTCTCCATGTCGCTCCAGTCGGCCTCGGCTCCATACTCGCGCATCATCCACAGCGTGAGGTCGATGTAGGGACGCGACACGATGCCGCCCGTAAGCCGCAGCTCAAGTCCGCCGCGCAGCACCGGGGCTATCATCAGAAGTGCCGAGATGTATTGCGAGCTCACGTTGCCGGCAACCTCCATGAAACCGCCGTCGAGGGCTTTACCGTGTATGCGGATCGGCGGAAATCCGTCGTTCTCCAAATAGTCTATCTCTGCCCCGAGAAACCTGAGGGCATCCACGAGAATGCCTATGGGGCGTTGCTTCATGCGTTGGGTGCCTGTGAGAATGTGCTCGCCCGGGGTGGCGGCGAAGTATGCCGTGAGAAAGCGCATGGCCGTTCCGGCCGCCTTTATGTCAACAGTGTAGGGGTTGTCGCGCAGTGCCGCAACCATAACCTCGGTGTCATCGCACTGCGAGAGGTTGTCGGGCAGCACGTCGCCCTGCGACAGGGCGTGTATTATGAGTGCACGGTTGCTTATGCTTTTCGATGCCGGCAGTTTTATTGTAGTGTCAAGGCTCGCTGGAGCCGTTATCTTGTATTGCATTGCCTGATGTTTCTTTTCGTTGGGGCGTAGCCGTAGTCGGGGTGCGCCATGTATGCTTTGTTGTGTCGGCGGAGTGCACCGCATGGCGCATCTGTGCCGCCGTGTAGTTATTGCAAAGTTAAGAATTTATTTTAACCTGACAAAGAAGGGCAGGGCGCATAAGGCAACATTCATCGTTTTTGGGTAGGGGCTGGACGGTGGCATCGGGCTGGATGAAAAGGCTTTGCCGTGTGCATGCCGCCGGAGGGTGGGGGAGCGGCCAACGAAAAACCGGCCTTACGCAAATGTTCTCTGCGTAAGGCCGGCTGCAAACAGGCTGCTGCCTTGTGGCTCTCAGCTTATCCTACCATTCGAGTTCATGGCCGTTGCTTGGCCAGCTGGGCCATTCTTCTTCCTCGTCTTCATAGTCTTGCCATCCGTCGGTGTTTCTGTTTCCTTCGGCCCATGGACTTTGCGAACCGGCGAGGATAGGGCATTTTTCAATGATTTCAGTCATGGTTATGGCCGGGGCCATATATGTTTTCTTTTTCATAGTGAGTCTGTTTTTAGTGTCATTTTCAGTGTTGTGTTGTTTGCGGTTGCCGTTGTCGGCGTGCAGTCCTTATTTCACGAGAACCTTCATGCCGTTAACGACATATATTCCGGCAGCGAGCGGCACGCGGCACACGTCGCCGGCCTTCATTGTCAGTGCTTTCACGGTGAGCCCACCCACGTTGCGCACCACGGCACGCGTGTCGCGCAGGGCTTTCACCATAAGCATTCCGTCGGCAACCGAGAGGGCCACTGTGTCGTCGGCATCGGTTGCAATGTTGTCTATCGCGTTGGTGGTGTCGCTCGGGTCGAGCGAGATGAACATCGTGCGCACGTTGTCCATTCCCTGCGACGTGCAGTCATACCATGTGCGGAACGGCATGATGTAGACATGCGGATAGCGGCTGTTGAGGTTGAGCGACGACACGAAGCGGTCGCGCGAGAAGTAGAACACGCCCTCGTTTTTGTCGATTTGCAGGCCGTTGAAGGTTCCGTATTGCGTGAGCGTGGCGTTTGCCGTGCCTATGGTGGCCGTTGCGGTCTCGCCTTCTATGCGTGTCTGTCCGGCACCCGTGTCTGTGGTCGGGGTCTTTACTATCGTGGCTCCGTGCTGGCGTATGTCGAGTATCACCTTCTCGCCGCTGTCGTCGGTCTTGAACTCCTCGATGCCGATGAGATAAGGCTTGTTGGCTTCGGTGCTAATGGCATCGGTTACGGGCGAGAAATGGCCCACGACAGAGTAGTCGTGGTTGTCTTCGGTCTGCATGTTGTCGAGTGCATTGTCGACATTCATCGTGTAGAACGAAATCTTTCCTATGCCGTCTTCGGCGTTGTGCCGTCCTTCTTCGTCAACGGCTACGGTGAACGGCAGAACCGACGAAATCCATTGCGTGCCGGTGTTGTTTCTCGTCACCTTGCGCGAGTAGGCCACATGGTTGGCTGCATCCACGCGGATGTCGGCCGGGGCGAAGAACGGCAGCTGGTCGGTGAGCACTATGTTGTTGTCGGCCACGAAGTCGCCTCCGCTCTCGGCAAGTGTGGCCACGTTGTTGGCCTTTACACTTGTGCCTTTGGGCAGATACACCATGGCGTTGTCGGCGATGATGTCCTGCAGCGAAGCTATGCTTCCCCATTCGGCCTGGTCGGCAGAGAAAAGCACCGAGTTGAGCTCGCTTGCATCGATGTAGAGCACATGCTTGGCGTCTACAGGCGCGCCTTCGGCCTTGGCGGCGATGTCGGCGTTGAGCCGGTCAACAATCTGTTTTGCATACACATACCCCTCGCTTGCGGTGGCAGGTGTGCCGCTGTCGTCGTTGATGCCCACGCTCACGCCCACATATCTGTTGTTGTCGAGTCCGCCGGAGAGCATGGCGTTGTCATACACGGTGCGGTAGGTGAGCACCGGGACGAAATTCTTTGTGCTGAGCGAAATCTCGGTGTAGTAGTAGGCATACACCGCATGGCGCGGCGTGGTGGTGGGGGCGATGTTGTAGCGTGTCTCGTCGCACACCACGAGATAGCATTCCTGCTGCCCGCCGTCGGCCAGCTCCACGGCAGTCCATGTGCCGCCCTGCGTGGCATACTCGGCATTGGAGTAGCGGAACTCCTCGTAGCTGAACGTGCCGCTGCCCGTCGTTCCGGCCTTGAAGCGGTCGGAATTGTTCACCTTGAACTGTGATGTCCCGGCCACGTCGGTGCGTATCTTCTTGGTGTAGTCGTAGTCGGCGGCCTCGGTGCGGTGTGCCTGCAGGTTCTCGTCGATGAGGTTGTAGTAGTCTGACTTCACGAAATTGTAGCGTGCATGCTTGCCTGCCATGCCAATTCCGGCATAGGTTTCGTCGGCACTCTTGTGGTGCAGCTGCTCGAAGGAGAATTTCATCTTGCCGTCGGCAAAGTTTACGGGCACGGTGAAGTCAACCTTGCCGTTCACTCCCACGGTGAAATCGGTGGTGAGATACTGGTTGCTGAGCGTTTTCGAACCGTCGGGGCGGGTGCACGCTATGTCCATCTTGTCCACATAGGGGTTGAGTGCTTCGAGCCTAAGCTCTATTGCAACATATGCTGCCTTGCCTTCTTCCAGGCCTTCAACCTTGAATTTTATGGCATCGTTGTTGGCATCGTCCAGTGTGACATAGCCGTCTACGGTGTTGCCGTTCACCTGCACTGTCTGCACGGCGGTGTTGCCGGTCTTGTCGTAAAGTGTCAGGGTGAAATCGCCCGTGGATGTCGCGTTTGCATTCATCACAATGGCGCGTGTGCCGGCGTAGCTTGCCTTGCCGTCGGCGGTATAGCTTATGTAGTCGCTGTTCCAGTAGAGGTCGTTGCCGTTGGTCTTGTATTCCCTTGCGTTTCTCTTGGTTGTCGTGGTTTTAAGGTCGCTTGATCGGGTGTTCCCCCTCTTGTCATGCGTGAGATAGGTGGAGCTGCCCGTGTACACGCGCCCTTCGCTGTCGGTGTGCCACACGGTCTTTGTCGTGGTAAATTCCAAACTGGCGTTCATGTAGTTGCCGTTGCCGTCGGTGATGTAGATGTCGTCGCCGAGCGAGAATGCGGTGTTTGTCGTGTTGGTGTAGTGCAGTGCCGCGCCCACGATGCGGTAGCCCACGGGAATGTCGTTGCCGGTTTGCGACTGTGCCGTTGCCGGGGCTTCAATCCAGTAGGTGTCGTTCTTCAGTCCGATGTATTGACGGCCGTTGCTTGCCGCCGTTGCCACGATGTTTCCGTTGGTCTTGGCGTTTTCGGTGGCAGTTCCGCTCTTGATGCCTCCCTCGTCGAACAACAGGAAATTGGCATGCAAATCCTTGACGTTGTTGTAATTGTATTTGTAGGAGGTGTATCCGTTTTTGGTTTCCTGCGTAATCTGTCCCAAATCCACGCGTTGTGTGGCAAACGGCATGGCTATGCAGTCAACGCCCGACACCATGCTGCTGCCGGGCTGCATGGCCTCGGTAAACGGGTCGGCACACTCGAAGCTTACGGTGAACGACTCCACCGACACTGTAGAGTGTCCTCTGTCGTGGTCTTGCAGGAAGTAGAGAATGTTGCCCATGTCGTTGCCGGTGAGCGAAGTGCGCGACATCGTGACTTTCTTTGCGCCTGAGGACACGGTGACCTGCTTTATCGTTGAGGTGAAATTGCTCTTTGTTTCACGGAACGTGGTGGCCACGGCATCGTTTTCAGAATGCCATGTCTCGTAGTTCATCACTATCGTGTAGCCGGTGAAGCGGTAGCCTTTGGGCAGCGAGACCGTCATGTGGTTCTTTGTTGTCCCGTGGCCGGATATAAGTCCGAGTTTGCCGTCTTGCACGCCCACGTTGTTGGCATGCACCTTCACGAGTCCTTCGTCGGAGAGCGTGGCCTCGTCAGACGTGAGTAGGGTGAGCGGTATCTGGTTGTGTATCCATGCTCCGCCGTAGCCTGAAACGTGGCTCTCGCTGGAATAGCTCGCCGCCGAAACGACGTTGCCCGTTTGTGGACTTATGGTAACGGTCTGTGCAATCGCCCTACCATAAAAGGCGACGAATAGAACAAGGGCTGCCAGCCTTGCTATTCTGCTGCATAATGAAGTTCTTGATTCCATTAGTGAATTTTGTTTAGTTGTGTTTTAAATTGTTGTAGTTTAGTGCAGTTGTGTTATTTTGCGGCACTGTGGTCTACGGTGCCGTTCATGACTGTTGTAGCCATGGTTGTTGCCGCTGGTGTTGCCGGCGGTTGAGTGTGATTCTGTTACTGATTGTTTTGTGTTGTAATCAGTCTGTCTTTATGTTTTTGTGTTTGTCGGCATGCGACAGAAACGGTGTAATGTCGATGCCCCCAGTGTGTTGTGACGTGTGTAACGTAACATTGGCAAAGATAGCAAATTATTTTTTTAACGCGGCACAAAAACTGTTTTATTTTCGTTTCTTTTCATTTTTCCGTGCTTTTTGGGCATTTGTTGCCGTGTTGCACCGTCTGATGCACGCACATGTTGCATGTGCTGCACGCTCGTGCACCGTCTGCCGCACGCGCCCGGCGTTGCCGCAATGCGCCGTGGGCAAGTAAGGTCGGTGTTGCGGCGGAGCTGTGGAATGGGCGCGGAAAATGCCTCTCTCGATGGCGGAAATCAAGTTTTTTGCGTGAAATGTTTTGCCGTAAGGATTTTTTGTATTACCTTTGCACACGCAAAACGCCCAGATGGCGGAATCGGTAGACGCGCTGGTCTCAAACACCAGTGGAGCAATCCGTCCCGGTTCGACCCCGGGTCTGGGTACGAAGAACAACAGGCAACTCATTGAGTGCAGGTTGTTCTTTTTTTTGTTTGTACAGCTTGAGATTGCAGCAATCCTTTGTCTTGTAATTATTGGCTTTCATTGCCCCTGAAAAGGGCACATATTATAGAATAGGGTCTTGCTCCTATCTATTAAAGCACTGCCTTCCTTTGCCCCGTAAGGGACACCATTTTGTTGCCAGAGTGTCCGCAGGTTTCCTACGGTCACCAGCGGTTATGCACGTTTGCCATCTTCGAGGACAACACAAATTGTAATAGTAAGCCCCAGTTATTGAAATTCTTTACAAAACCACTGATTCAACAGTTTGCATCATTGGGACAAAGCTTTACCGGACACCAATAGATTATAAAATACTCCGCGAACCAACCTTAGCCCCGGAGGGGCGCAACGCTCGTAGCCCAGGGTGAGACGTTTGCCCTGGCAAACGTCTCACCCTGGGTATAATCGGCAAATGCAAGGTCTGGCCTGTAAGGTCAGCACCGAAGGTAACAAACCTGTATTGCCGTTGTGCTGACCTTACAGGCCAACCGTTAACTCAAACAATAAAACCCTGGATTACAGATGTCACTGCGTTGCATCTTCACCCTGGGCTACGACCGTTACGCCCCCTCCGGGGCTGATAATGGCCTCACGTCTTTGCCGGTTTTTGAACGCCCTACGCTACGTGACTTGCCATTTACTACGTTTTTGCCGGACACCATTAAATATGAACGGCCAGTATGTGGGCCTGTAAAAACAAAAGCGGCTTGCATCGATGCACTTTTGGCGTGTCGATGCAAGCCGCTTCTCGTGGCGTGTAGGTGTTATTTCAACTCGCGTGCGAAGAAATTGGCAATCTGGCGGAGCAGGTGGTTGCGCGTGTTGCCGCCGTAGATGCTGTGGTTGCGGTTGGTGTAGTAAATCTCGCTGAAATCCTTGTCGGCCTGGACGAGAGCCTCGGCATACTCGTAGGTGTTCTGCGGATGCACGTTGTCGTCGGCAGTTCCGTGGCACATGAGCAGCGCGCCGTGCAACTTCGATGCGCGGCTTATGGGATTGGTGGCATAGCCTTCGGGGTTTTCCTTGGGTGTGCGCATGTAGCGTTCGGTGTAAACGGTGTCGTAGAATTTCCAGTTTGTGGGCGGAGCCACTGCCACACCGGCCTTGAACACGTTGCGCCCCTCGCTCATGCTCATAAGCGTGTTGAAGCCGCCATAGCTCCAACCCCATATTCCTATGCGCGATTTGTCTATATAGGGCAGGTTGCCAATGTAGAGGGCTGCCTCCACCTGGTCTTTCGACTCAAGGTCGCCGAGGTTGAGGTAGGTGCATTTTTCAAATTCTGCGCCACGCCCTCCGGTGCCGCGTCCGTCAACGCACACCACGATGAAGCCCTGCTGGGCAAGATAGGAGTCGAATGCTCCGCCCTGTCCCATTGACCCTGCGTTCCATGAGTTGATTACTTGCTGGCTGCCCGGGCCGCTGTATTGGTACATTATGGCCGGATATTTCTTCGAAGCGTCGAAATTCAGGGGTTTGAGCATCCAACCGTTGAGAGTCACGCCCTCTGATGTTACGAACGAGAAGGCTTCGCGCTTGCAGAAACCGTATTCGCCGATGAGCTGTTTCAGCTCTTTGTTGTCTTGCAGTGTCGATACCACGCGGCCCTCGTTGGTGCGTGTGGTCACGACGAAAGGAGTGTTGTAGTCGCTCCATGTGTTGATGAAATACTGGAAATCGCCCGAGAATATGGCGGTGTTCCAGCCCTCACGGTCGGTGAGGCGTGCGGTCTTGCCGTTCTTGTGGGCCACATACACTTGGCGGTCGGACGCTCCGAGCTCGGCGGCCTGATAGTACACGTCGCCCGTCTTTGCGTCGAATCCGTAGACAGCGGTGATGTCGTAGTCGCCGCCAATGGTGCGCGTGAGCTGGCCGTTCATGTTGTAAACATAAAGACGCATGAAGCCGCTGCGGTCGCTCGGAAGCAGGATGTTGCCGCCGTTGAGGCTTACGCCTTCCATAGACTCTTCTTTGACATACTTGGGCACCGACTCCTTGATGATGAGCTGTGCCATGGTGCTGCGCGGATTGACGGCATACAGGCACATCACGTCTTGGTGGCGGTTCATGGTGTAGACAATGATTTTGGCCGGGTCGTCGGTGGTTTTTATGCGGGGCATGTATCCGTCGGCATCAAGCGGCACCTGCAGACGGTTGATTTTGTGCGACTGTATGTCGTAGCTCCATGCCGTTACCGTGCTGTTGTCCTCGCCGGCTTTCGGATACTTGTAGGAGTAGGCACCGGGATAGTCTGCGTTCTCGGTCTTTTCGGGCTTCATGCCTTTGTACATCTGCAGCGAATAGGTTTTCACTTTCGACTCGTCGTAGCGCAGCCAGCACAGCATCGTGCCGTCGGCATTGAACGTGAGGGCACGGTTGAAGCCGAATTCCTCCTCGTTCACCCAGTCGGGCAGACCGTTAATCACCTCGTTGAACTTGCCGTCGGTGGTTACCTGTATCTCGGCGTTGTCGTAAAGCAGCTTCACGAGATATATATTTCCCTCGCGCACGAATGCCACCTGCAGTCCGTCGGCCGACCATGTGGGCACCTGTTGAGGCCCGCCGTCGGAGAGAGTCTCCAACTTGCGCGATGCTATATTGTATATGTAATACACTGCGGTGCTTGAACGGCGGTATATGGGCTTTGTCTCTGTCTGTATCAGCATGCGTTTTCCGTCGGGCGAGAGAATGTAGCCGTCGAATTTCTCTATCTTCTTGCCCATGGTGTTGGCGGCATCGAAGAGCACGGCCACCTGCTTGCCGGTCTTGAACGAGTAGCTCACTATCTTGCTGCCCTCAATGCGTGCGTAGGTGTCGGTGCCGGCAATGGGAGTGATGCCGGGCACGGTTTTGGCGGCAAACTTGCCGCTTGTGATGTCGCTGAGGGTGAGCTTCTCCACGGCTTGGATGTTTGCTGCAAACATAAGTAATGCTGTAAAAATAAGTAATAACCGTTTCATTATGCTGTGTTTTAATATTGTCGTCGCTGCCGGCGTGCCATGTGCGCCGGTGTGAAAATGGTGTTTAAACTGTGCGAAGATAATAAAAATATTGCAATCAAGGCAAGTATAATTTGTAAACTTGCCTTGATTTCACTACTTTTGTATGGCTTTGCTTTACTGTGGCAGGGCGTGGCCACTGTGGTTTGGGGCCATGCCCTGCGTAGATATGGCCTTGACAATGTATATATGAACGACATACAACGACCCCCATACAACGACTACGGTGCTTGGATAAGGCGCAAATTCCCGTTCCGCGTGCAGAAAATTTCAATCGATGCGGGCTTCTCGTGCCCCAACCGCGACGGCACTTTGTCTACGGGCGGATGCACCTTCTGCGACAACCGCACGTTCAATCCGGCATATTGTCAGCCGGGCAAGAGCATAAGCAGGCAGCTTCAGGAGGGCATGGAATTCTTTGCCCGCAAGTATCCCACGATGAAATATCTTGCTTATTTCCAGGCTTATTCAAACACATACGGCAGCCTTGACGACATAAAACGCAAATATGAGGAGGCATTGGGTGTTGACGGGGTAGTAGGACTGGTAGTAGGCACGCGTCCCGATTGCATAGACGATGACTTGCTCGACTATCTTGAACGCCTGAACAGGCATTGCTTCGTTACGGTGGAGTATGGCATCGAGTCGGTAGACGACGCTACACTGCGCCGCGTGAACCGTGGACATACGTTTGAATGCAGTCGCCGTGCCATAGAAATGACGCGGCAGAGAGGGATAACCACCGGCGGACACATAATATTGGGACTGCCCGGCGAGTCGGCTGAGGATAACGTGAGACAGGCATCAACGGTGTCGTCGCTGCCCCTCGACATACTGAAGCTGCACCAACTGCAGGTGATTCGCGGCACGCGCATGGCTGCCGACTATGCAAGACAGCCGTTTCCGCTTTACGATGTCGGCGGATTTGTGGAGTTGGTGACGCGCTATCTTGAGCGGTTGCGTGCCGACATGGTTGTAGAACGGTTTGTGAGCCAGTCGCCGAAAGAGCTTCTGGTGGCCCCGAAGTGGGGCGTGAAAAACCACGAGTTCACAAATCTTCTGGTTAACCACATGAGGTTGCTCGGCACATGGCAAGGGCGGCTTGCTTGAGAAAAAATTATTGAAAAAGGCGGGAAGCACGCTTCCCGCTGCATGCGTGAATGTGGATGCGGCATCAGCGCGCACTGTCTGTGAGCATGTCGCGTATGGTTTTGTCGTTGCAGCCGTGGACAGTCTTTTCTACGGCGGTGGTAAACCGGGTGCGGAAAATGTTCCTGTTTACAAGCCGGTTTACTACCCACATTATCTTTCCCATGTGCATGTCGCGCTCATACTGCGACCGCGTGTCGTGGTCTTTCATCGGAAACTCGCTCAGAAGAAAGAAGCACAGGCAGTCGGGCACTATGTATTCGCGCGACATCGTGGCGCGCTGTTGGGGCGAATAATATTTCTTGTAAAGCGGATAGTCGGCCCCGAGATACTTGTCGAGCGATATGCCTATGGCGTTGTCGCCGATTATTATGCTTTGGTCAAAGGCTCCGATCTGCGAGTAGACAATAGGCATTTTCACCTCGGGAAATATCTTGTGCATCTTGCCGAATGCTTTTCCCAACTGCTCGTTTATGTCGCTCATGTTGGCATACTGTGCTTCGGCATCGGCAATGATTGACTGTAGGGTGGTGTCTTGGTAGAATTTCAGGAACTTTGTGTTTATCTCGGGGTCGTTGACTTCGCCTATCTGAAGCACGTCCTCAATGAGTGTGCGCGTTTCCATGGGAAAGTCGATGTTCATCTGCTGCAAGGCCGAGAAATCGCCGGTGGTGAGATAACGGCTTTCAAGACGGTCGTAGCGCTGCACCGCAAAGGGGGCTGCCTTGCCGTCTTCACCGTATGGTTTCAGCTTCAGCTCACAGGCCGACAGCAAAACCATGGCAGTCGTTATCATTGCCAAATAAAACTTTCTCACTTTTTAAGGCTTATTTTATCACTTTACAAAAATAGTAAAAAAGTTTTTAGAAACAAAATTATCAGCTAAAAAAGTTAAACGGCAAGCCGATTTTTGCCGTTTAACTTTAAAAAATCAAAATATCGGGTTTCTTCTCCTAATTTTTCAGATTGGAATATTTGCGTGCATGGCGTATGTAA
The DNA here is from genome assembly GCA_963607545.1 of bacterium. Classification (GTDB taxonomy): domain Bacteria; phylum Bacteroidota; class Bacteroidia; order Bacteroidales; family Bacteroidaceae; genus Prevotella. Next base: position 155,762 of record CAVDCP010000001.1, on the reverse strand, counting down.
TATTGCCAAAGTATGCAATATTTCCGTCTTACAGCAACGTCGGCCACTGCGCGTCGGCGTTGCAGCCGCATTCTGTGGGCGCGGAATTCGGGTTTCCATTTCTTGAAGGCGCGCCGTGCCTTGCATATTGCCTTGAACTCGGCCACGTTGCGGTCGAGTAGCAGTGCCTTGAAAGCGGCAATATAGTCGAGCCACCGGCGCACGCGCATTACATGTTGCAATTCGTCTGCCGGAAGGTTCTTGTAGAGCATCGTGAGGTTGTTGCGGAAGTTGAGGAAGGTCTTCTTTGGATTGCCTTTCGGAAGAGTTCCGCCCCCAACATGGTAGACAATGCTCTGGGGTACGCAGAAAACCTTGCGTCCCATGTTGCACAACCGCCAGCAAAGGTCAATCTCTTCGCAGTGCGCGAAGAACCGGTCGTCAAATCCTCCGGCCTGCCAGAAGTCCGATCGGCGAATCATAAGACATGCCCCGGTAGCCCAAAGCACCTCTGCCGCATCGTCATACTGGCCGTGGTCTTTCTCTATGGAGTCGAAAATGCGCCCCCGGCAGAACGGGTAGCCGTAGCGGTCGATGTATCCGCCGCATGCACCGGCATATTCAAACGTGTCGCGTGCCTGCTCCGACAGAAGCTTGGGTTGGCATGCTGCACATTCGGGGTGGGTATCGATAAACTCAACGAGAGTGTCAATCCACCCGGAGGTGACTTCCACGTCGCTGTTGAGCAGGATGTATATCTCGTTGTCAACATGCCACAAGGCACGGTTGTAGCCTCCGGCAAAACCGTAGTTCTTGTCGAGTTTGACGGTGCGTACGCCCGGAAACTCGCTGGAGAGCATCTCAATCGAACCGTCGGTGGAGGCATTGTCGGCCACGATGATGTCGGCCTTGCCTTCCGAATGCTTGACAACCGACGGCAGGAAACGGCGCAACATGTCGCAGCCGTTCCAGTTAAGTATCACTACGGCTACTCGCATATTATGGCTTTTAGTGCAGAACGGTCGTGGTTGAAGTCGCCGAGCTTTACGCGCACGAGCTGGTTGTCCCATTCTTCGCGTGCCATGCGCGGCGACAACTCAACGCGTATGTAGTTTTCTGTGAAGCCGTGCATGGCTTTGCCGCGTGTTGCACGCTCGAAAAGCACCTCGCACTCCAAGCCTATGTGGCGTGCGTAGAAATCGGTGCGCTTCTTCTCGCTGAGTTCGAGAAGCCGTTTGCTGCGCGCCTTCTTTTCTGTCTCGGGCACGATGTAGGGTATGCGCAGTGCCGCAGTGCCCGGACGCTCGCTGTATGGGAACACATGCAGTTGTGTCACGTCGGTGCCGGAAAGGAAGTCGTAGCACTCCTCAAACAGTTCGGGACGCTCTCCACGGCATCCCACCATCACGTCTACACCGATGAAAGCATCGGGCATTGCTTGCTTTATCCTTTCTATTTTTCTGGCGAATAAGGCTTTGTCATACCGCCTGTGCATCAATTTCAGCACTTCGTCGGAGCCGCTTTGGAGCGGAATGTGGAAGTGCGGCATGAATGCCCGGCTTGTCGCGCAGTAGTCGATGAGCACGTCGTCGAGCAAATCTGGCTCCATGCTGCTTATACGGTAACGCTCCACTCCGTCAACATTGTCAAGTGCACGCACAAGGTCGATGAAGCGTTCGCCTGTGGTCTTGCCGAAATCGCCTATGTTTACGCCCGTAAGCACGATTTCCTTGCCGCCCTCTTTCACCGCAGCTTCGGCTTGCGCCACGAGCGACGCTATCGTGGGGTTGCGCGAGAATCCGCGTGCATAGGGTATAGTGCAGTAGGTGCAGAAATAGTCGCACCCGTCCTGCACTTTCAGAAAGTATCGTGTGCGGTTGCCGCGTGAGCACGAGGGGGCGAATGTCTTTATCTGGTTGGTGCGCACAGAATGGTATTGGTGCAGCGGACTGGCGTTGCCGCTTGTGTCGCGTGAAGCCGATTTCGCGGCCCATGCATCGTTGAGAAATTGTATGAGGCTGGCTTTCTCGTTAGAACCGAGCACAAGGTCGACACCTTCAATCTTGCTTACCGTTTCAGAGGCAAGTTGTGCATAGCACCCAGTCACCACTACAAATGCTCCGGGATTGTTGCGCACCATGCGGTGTATGGCCTGCCGGCATTTATGGTCGGCCACTTCTGTCACCGAGCAAGTGTTTATCAGGCAGATGTCGGCATGCTCGCCCTGTTGTGCAGTCTGCACCCCCATGTCGGCAAGCATTTGCCCGAATGTAGATGTTTCGGAGAAATTCAGCTTGCAACCAAGAGTGTAATAGGCCGCCTTCTTGCCTTGAAAGGCTGATGTATCAATCATTTTCCTTACATTATTAATATATAATAGAGCACGCTGTTTGTGGAATTGCCATGCGTTTTGCAATGTTTCTGCATATTCCTGTGCCGCAGTGCGGCTTCGTGCGGTGCTTTGCCTGTGCGTCAGGCAACGCCCTGTTGCAACGGGATATGGGCATGCCTTTGCAACAAGTCGTGCAAAGGTAGCAAAAAGATTATGACTTACGCGCAAAACATCGCCGTTTTCTTGTCCTGTAAACTAACCGTAATGCACTGTTTTGGGCGCACACAACGTCTTGAAAAAGCGTGTTGTTGGGCTTGGAAAAATATTTAACATTTGTTTGCATGGTGTATTCTTTTATAAATCAATAACTTATGGATAGGTTACAAAAAGGATAAAAAAAAAGTCTAAAAAGTTGGACACTGTATTGAAAAAATACTTACCTTTGCAACGTTTTAATAAACAAATGATTGTTTTACAGATTTAAAAAAGCAAAGAAAATGAAGAAATTGGTTTTAATGTTCGTAGCTATCGCAGCTATCTCTTTCGCATCTTGTGGTAACAAAGCAGCAGCTCCCGCAGCTGAGAACGACACTGTTGACACAACAGCTGTTGACACAACTGCCGCTGACACTGCAGCTGTTGACACAACCGTAGCTGAGTAATAATTAGCTCGAACTGAAAAATGAGAGATTGACCGTCAGACTAAGTCTGGCGGTCTTTTCTTTTTTATAGCCAAACGAAAGCATCGTTTCATGTGCCGCAGCCTGTCGTGAGGATTGATGATGTAACAATATGACATTGACAACAATAATTCTTGCAAACCTAATGTTGCCTGCCACGGTTACGGTAGGCGTGCCGTCTTCTGCAACGCATGGCTTTGCGTCAGTGCAGACAGGCTGTGGTTGTGCCGATGGCGGATTGGAAACGTTCACCTGCTACAATGCCGATGTGTTGCGGCAATGGAAAGCCGGACGGCAGGTGAGCCTTGCCGATGTCGAGAAATTCGGGTTGGAAAATTGCTTTGCGGCATCGGAAATAGACGATTCTACATTCAGCCGGATGCGCGGAAAGTCTTACAAGAGCGGCTGCACGATAGCACGGAGCGACCTTCGGTATGTTAAAGTGCTGCACTATACGGCAGAAGAAAAGATAATGACCGGCGAGATAGTGTGCCACAAGAGCATAAGCAACGACCTTGTGGAAATATTCCGTGCGCTTTTCAATGCGAAATACCCGATAGAACGCATGGTGCTTGTCGACGAATATGACGCTGACGACCTTCGGTCGATGGAAGCAAACAACACAAGTTGTTTCAATTTCAGACATGTCGAAGGGTCGAAAACATTGTCAAACCACAGCCGGGGTACTGCCATCGACATAAATCCGTTGTACAATCCGTGTGTGACACGCCGTCGTAACGGCACGACAAGTGTGTCTCCTGCATCCGGAAAGAAATATGCCGACCGCACAAAGACGTTCAATTACAAGATAGACACGGCAGACATGTGTTACCGTGAATTCATAAAGCACGGCTTCACATGGGGCGGAAACTGGCGCAGCAAGAAAGACTACCAGCACTTTGAGAAGCACATTCAGACTTCTTTGCCATGATGCAGGAAAAAGTTAGTAAGAGTAAAAAGCCATAACCTCTATCCCGACATGTTGTCTGGGGTAGGGGTTATGGCTTTTCCCGTTTATGCGGTGTGCCGTCACTTGTCAACAACGCACCTTACAGCGTGCGCGAATGCACGGTTGCCCATGGCTTCTGTATAAACATTTGAACTTTCGCCCACAAGACGATATGCCATGGGAGCATTGTCCAAATTGAATATTGCATCGTTAAGCCATTTAGAAGTGGCCGACCAAACGTACATCTTTCCAGTGCTTATGATGTTGCAACCTGTGTTGAATTCGCGTCCCGAACCGAGTGCGGGCCACCATGCCTCGTTGCCGTTGTAGGTGTAGGTGAAGCCTACGTTGCGGCTTGAATAGACGAGACCGTTGGCAAACTCCTCCCATTCCGATGTTACGGGCATGCGGTATCCGGCAGGGCTGGGGTCGTAGTCGGTCTTCTGTTCGCCCCAAAGCGTAAGGTCGCTAGTGTTGTGCCAGTCGCAGGTTTCGTCGTCGTCGAAGAAGGTGAGAGGTGCGGCAATGGCATCGCTCATAGACACTCCTTCGCCCTTGAAGCCCCATTCAAAATTATAGGAAGAGTTTACGATAGTCCATTTCTTTGCCTCGCTGAATGCGTCGGAAACCTCCCATTCGTTCTCTTCATATCCTGCAAAGAAAGGCGTGGGTCTGCCCCATTGCCACAGCAAGCCCCATGTGGAGTTGCCGTCGGCAGGGTCGGCACTGGAGGCACCGAGGAAACGGTCCATAAACTCGGCCCCGTTTTCATACTGCATGGTCTTCGGGCGTTCCGTGCACCATATCAGCCAAGTCCACACCACGCGGTCGTTGGAGTCGAAAGCTGCCAGCACGACATTGCCTTTCTTGCCAGTTGCCTCGAAGCTCACGCGTCCGTTGCTGTCGTAGGTTATGTTTGAGAGCATGTTCTGCTCGCTGCTGTAGCCCGATTTCGTGCACCATATCCAGTCAACCTTTGCAATGTTGGCTATCATGTCGCCGCGCACATGGCGTGGAACAAAGCTGTATTTGCCTTTCTGCGGCACGATGTAGCAGTTGGCCCCTTCGCCCAGGTCGGTAACGTCGCCGTTGCCGAGCACAAGCGGCAGGGTGGTGATTGACACCGGAAGACCGTATTTGTCGTAGGTCTGTGCAGCCACAAGATATTTTGCCGACGGTTCCATCTGTCCCAAGGTGACAGTCGTCGAGTAGGCTACGCGGTGCTGGCGTGCGCGCTTGATATATGCCGACATGTCGGCAACCGAACCGTCGTCGGGCACCAATGCAATGTCGCATTTCTTGCAGCCGTCGGGCAGAGTCACCGACACCAGGGCCTTGGTGCCTACCTGAGCCGTTATGGCGAGCGTGGCTTCGCCGGTGCTTGAAACACCGTCGAAAGTGATGCTGTCTACATCAGTGATGTCGTAGACTTTTGTCACATTGCCTTTTTGGTGAACCACCATACGATTTTCATTGCCTTCTTGTGCCACTGCCGTAACCGCTGCAAGGCACACGGCCATTGTAACTAAAAATTTGTTCATAAACCGATATTGTTTGTTTTCCGATATTTAGAGATTTCCTGTTTGTCTGTTTCCCGTTGCCGGGTATTTGTTTCCCGACGGTTTGCTGACAAAATTAAAAATAAAAGGCGAGAATACCAAACAATATGTATTTAAAAGGCATTTGTTGCCTGACATTTCCCCGATAGGTTGGCAAACTCGTGCAGAGCGTCGGTCTTGCAGCCGTCTGCATCCGAAATGCAAAGCGCGCTCAGGTCAATGCCGTGGCACAGCTTTCTGTCGGCGGACATTATTGCCCTTGCTGCCGCTGCCGACAAGTCGCCGCCCACCCAGTAGGGCACGTTTCCTGCATACGAGTCCAAGGTTTGAAGGATGCTTTGTATGCCGTCGTCGCCGGATTCTTGCATGGTGAAATTGAATTGAAAGTAATCCACGCAGTCAGCATAGCGTGTGCATATTGCCAAGTCGGAACTGCCGGACACCCGTATCGTCTTGCATACAAGCAGGCTGGTGCGTATGTCGGGAACGATTGTGCGCCGCAGATTCTCGATGTATGTGGGCGGTTCGTTGCCGTCGAACTGCACCATGCCGATGTCGTAGTTGTATATGCGCGCAATGACGTTCTGTGCCATTTCGTCGGCAAAAACGCCTACGCGCACGGGCCGGTTTACTCCCGTCGTGCTGTTGCCGAGATTTCCGCACGCGGTGTCGGGCATCAGTCCCGACAGAGACGGCGACATTCCCACATGGCGTTGGTGCCCGTTTATGAACACCATTCCCACATGAGTGGCCCCGGCTTCAGACAATGCTGCCAGCTCGGCGGCATTGCATGCGCCGCAAACTTTTGTTTCCATTGTTCTCCCGTTGTCGTTAAAGTTGTTTCATCTTCCGCAAAAATACGAATAAAAACCGATGCGGCAACGTGTGCGAAACGGATATTTCCAGCCACAGAGCCTTGACGGTTGTTGCTGCATCAGGCAGTCTTGTCGCGGTTGCGGTATTGCGACGGGGTGCATCCGGCCACTTGTTTGAACACGCGCGTGAAATGCGAAGTGTCGTAGAAACCGCACTTCATGGCCACTTCGGTTATCTGCATGTCGCTGTCATTGTCGAGCATGCGTTGTGCTTCCTGCATCTGTATGTTGCGTATGTAGGCTGCGGGCGTGCCGCCGGTTATGGCATTGAGCTTGCGGCGCAGCTGCTGGCCGCTCATGCACAGTGCCGATGCCACCACGTCGACGTTGAGGTCGCCGGTGGTCATCGTGCAGACGATGATGTTGTTGAGCCGTTCTATGAATTCGCGGTCTTTCGGAGACAGTTCGTTTGCCGCATCGCTCTTGTGTTCGGCTACGGCCTTTTGGTAGCGTTCGCGCAGCATACGCTGCTTTTCAAGCAGGTTTTCTACACGCAAGACAAGCTCCTCGGCGTTGAACGGTTTGTAAAGGTAAGCGTCAACTCCGAGTTTCAAGCCGCGCAATTTGTCGTCGTCGGTAGTCTTGGCCGTGACGATTATCACCGGTATGTGGTTAAGCGTGTCGTGCCCTTTTATGGCCTCGCACAACTGGTAGCCGTCCATGCGCGGCATCATAAGGTCGGTTATTATGAGGTCGGGCACATGCTCGGTGGCGGCCCTCAAGCCGTCTTCGCCGTCGCCGGCCACTATGAGGCGGTATTTTTTCTGCAGTTGCAGCGACATGTATTGCGCCACGTCGTGGTTGTCTTCAACGATGAGCACCAGCGGACGGGTGTCGTTGTCGCCGTCGGCGCTGTGCTCCGGCTCGTTGTCACATCCCGTTTCGGCACCTGTTTCCGGCGCAATGATGTCGCCGTGCACCTCAAGCGGTTTGGTTTCGGTATCGGGCGGCGCGGCAGTGGGAATCTTGACGGTGAATGTGGAGCCTTTGCCCACGGTGCTGTCGAGCTTTATCTCGCCTTGCAGCGACACCACAATCTGCTTCACGAGTGCCAGACCCACCCCCGAACCTATGCTCAGGCGGTTGTTGCCCGTTTGGTAGAACGGTTCGAAAATGCGCTGCCTGTCTTCGGCCGATATGCCGTTGCCCGAGTCGGCAACGCTCAGTTTCAGCCATCCGCCGTCGGCGGACAGTGTCACGAGCACCCGGCTGTCGGCATTGGTGTATTTCAGTGCGTTTGACACGAGGTTGCACACGATTTTCTGTATGTAGTCGGGGACGAAATCGCACACCGCTTCTTGCTGCTCGGGTGCATAGATGAGTTTTATGTGGCGCGTGTGGGCGAGGTTGAGATAACTCTCCACTATTGTCGATACATAGAGCACAATGTCGCCATGCCGCCAGTCGGGGCGGCCCACTGCCGACTTCACTTTCTGTATGTCTAACAGCTGGTTGATGAGCGACAGCAAACGTCCGCCCTGCCGCGACACCACATGCCCGGCCTGTGCGAGTCCGTCGGGCGGCAGTTCGCCGTTTTCCATCATGCGCGAGTAGCCTAGGATTACGGTGAGAGGCGTGCGGAACTCATGGGTGATGTTGGTAAAGAACGACAGCCGCATCTCGTCGAGTTGTTGCTGCATGAGCTGTTTGCGCTTTCGGTTGCGCAGGACATAGAGCAGGAAGCTCACTGCAATTATTGCGAGAACCGCTATTGCCGAGGCCACTGCAATGCTCGCCCATTTAAGTTGGCGTTCGGTCTTCCACTGTTTGTTTATCGCGTCAAGTTCGGTGCGTCGCCGCTCATGCTCGTAGCGTATGCGCATCTTCTGCATGTGCATAAGGTTCTTCTCGCTTGAAACGCTGTCTTTTATGTCGGTGCTCAGCTTGTATTGTTGCAGCGCATTGCGGCAGTCGCCCGATTTGTAGAATATTTCGTATTTGAGCATGGCCACCTGTGCCTGGTGCTCGAGCGAGTGTATTTCGTGTGCCGTCTTGTCGGCCTCGTCGATGTATTGCCGTGCCGTGGCATAGCCGCCGGTCTTGACATACAGGCTTGCCAGTGCAAGTCCCGACTCCAGGGCATGCCAGCGGTCGGTGGAGTTGCGCATTATCTCGTATGCCTTTTTGTATTCGCCTATGGCCGCTGCCATGTTGCCGCGCTTTTCGTTGAGCCTTCCGAAATGTGCGTGGCACAACGACTGGCCGAGGTCGGAATGCGCTTTTATGTTGGCTTCCATTGACAGCCGGTAGTAGGCCCATGCCGAGTCAATCTGTTCGTTGCGCTCGAAAATCGAGCCTATGTTTGCATAGTTTATGGCCTGTCCCAGCGCACTGCCCAACTGACGTTCTCCTGCCAGAGCGGCACGGAACACCGAGTCGGCGGTCTCGGTGTCGCCAAGCGTGAGGCTTACGTTGCCTATTCCGTTGAGCGACACCACCCTGTTCTTGCGTGCCACAGAGTCTTTGCGGTTGCTGAATGCCTCGCAGTAGTGCAGGGCCTGGAAATGGTTGTCAACGGCTTCGTCCAACGCTCCCATGCGCCGGAAATTGGTGCCGATGTTGTTCAGTGCCTGCACTATGGCTATTGTGTCGGTCAAGTGCTTCGCAAGTTTCAGTTCCTGCCGGTGGCATGCTATAGCTTCGGCAAAACGGTTGTTCTCGCGCAAGTGCGTTCCGAGTTTTTTCAGGGCGCGCATCTCAAGCATGAGGTTGCCGTGTCGTGCCGCTGCTTTTGCAACACTGTCGAGTGCTTGCTCGTCATCAATGCCTTTCACGGTGCTGTCGGCCGCATCGCGCAGGTTGGCAAGGTCGTGTTGTGGCGTATGCCTGGTGCACGAACCGAGCGGCATGAATATCATGCACAGCAATAAATGCAATGCGGTTGCAAGGAGGGCTTTGTTTTTGCACTTTTTGCGGTTAGGGTTCCATACATGTGTCTTGGGCATAAGTTCTCGTAGTTGTTGTGGTGCTTTACTGGCCAGACAGCGGTCTGGCAGCAGCAAACGTGTTGGTGCTTTTGGGGCGTTTGTGATGACAAAGATAGGCATTTCGGTGTTTTCTTGCAACTTTTTCGGACACTTATTGGGGCTTTTGGGCTATATTTGCAAATCTTTCCGGCATGAAACAACATGCATGCAGGTGGTGACAAGCATGTTGTTGCATGCGCTGCACGCATGTGCTGCACATGGCGTATGCCTCTGCCGCGTCTGCCGCGCGTCTGTGCCGCGTAAGGAGCACAATGCCTGTATGCAATGTGCATTTTATGCCGGAAAGCCTTGTTCGGGTGGCAACAGATGCCGGAAATGTTGCTGAAATGCAAAATTTAAAGGCATGGAATGCCCGATGTAAGCTTAAAATCACTATATTTGCAAAAGAAACATCCCTTTCAACGACTATGACAATAAGTATCGCCAATCCTATATACGACTCCGTTTTCAAATATCTTATGGAAGACGAGCGTGTGGCCAAGACCATTCTTTCGGCTCTTCTCAAAAAAGAGGTGAAGAGCGTGAAGGTGCGTCCGCACGAATACAGCAACACCACGCGTGACGCAATATCGATGTTCCGCATCGACTTTTCGGCGAACGTGGTGGAGACAGACGGCAGCGAACGCGTGATAACTATAGAATTGCAGAAGACATGGCTTGACACCGAGACGCTGCGTTTCCGCCAGTATCTTGGTCTGCAGTATAACAGCAGGGCCAACATACGCGACGATTCAAAAAAAGGCTATGCCTACCCAATGGTGGCCGTGTATCTGTTGGGGCATCGCGTGGGCAACATAAACGAGCCGGTGGTGTATGTGGGGCACAAGGTGCATGATTATGACGGGCGCGAGGTGGACGGTGTTGACAGCCAATTTGTGGAGAGCTTGACGCACGACAGCATAATAGTGCAGATTCCGTTGTTGCACGGCCGTGTGAACAACAGGCTTGAAAAGGTGCTGAGTGTGTTTGACCAGTCGCGCACAAGCAAACAGGACAAGCAAGTGCTGAAAATAGACGAGACCGACTACAGCACCGATACCGAAATGATGTATGTGCTGCACCGCCTCACTGCCGCTGCGGCTGATGCCGAAATGCGGCAGGACATGAATGTCGAGGACGAATATTATCAGGCAATAGAAGACCGTGACACAGCTCTGTTGAAACGTGAAAAGCAGTTGCGCGAAACAGAAACGCTCCTGAAAGAGAGAAACTCGCAGCTGGAAGAGAAGGATGCGCAGTTGGAGGAGAGAAACTCGCAGTTGGAGGAGAAGACCTCGCAGTTGGAGGAGAAGACCTCGCAGTTGGAGGAGAAGACCTCGCAGTTGGAGGAGAAGACCTCGCAGTTGGAGGAGAAGACCTCGCAGTTGGAGGAGAAGACCTCGCAGTTGGAGGAGAAAGATGCGCAGTTGGAGGAGAAGAATGCGCGTATAAACGAGCAGAACCTGATGCTTGAGAATATGGCAAAGGCTCTGTATGGAAGCGGAATGTCGGTGGAAGACATAGCCAAAGCCACCGGGCTAAGCAAGGAAAGTGTAGCAGCGTTGTTGGGCAGGGCAAATGCGTGACAACAACAAGCCATGGACTGAGGGCATATTTTTAAAAAACGGCAGACCAAAGTATAGGTGTTGCCGGACTGCCGACCAACTGCTTTCGGACTAAAAACAGATGAAATTTTACTGAAACAAAAAACAATAGTTATGAAAATGATTAAGTTGGCAAGCGTTGTCTTTGCCACCGCGCTCTTTTTCGGCGCAGTCCCGTCGAGCGCACAGTCGCTGTCGCCATCGACAAAATGGCACTGGGAAAAAGGAAAAATGGTGATTGAAACACCTCAACGTCCGGCTGGACAGAAGGATGTGCTGGGACTTCGGCTTCCGAAAATGAAGACCGTAAGGGTGGGCTTCGTCGGTCTTGGAATGCGTGGCCCGAGCGCTGTAGCCGATTTCAGCCTTATTCCGGGAGTGGAAATCGTTGCCCTGTGTGATTTTGAGAAAGAACGTGCCGAAAAACAGAACGAGCGTTTGCGCAAGCAAGGGCTTGCTCCGGCCACCGTGTATTATGGGGCAGATGGCTACAAGGAACTGTGCAAGCGTGCGGATATAGACCTCGTGTATATTGCTACCGACTGGGATCATCATGCCGCTGTTGCAAAATGTGCTCTTGAAAACGGCAAGAACGTGGCCGACGAGGTGCCGTCGGCAATGAATCTGGAGGAATGCTGGGCTCTTGTAAACCTCGCTGAGCAGAAACAACTCAACTGCATGATTCTTGAGAACTGCTGCTACGACTGGTTTGAAATGCGCACCCTTAACATGGCGCAGGCCGGAGTGTTCGGCGAAATACTGCGTGCGCAGGGCGCATACATACACAATCTCGACGATTTCTGGGACTATTACTGGAAAAACCCCGACGGCTCTGACCCCGAACAACTCGGCTGGCGCCTCAAATACAACCGCGAAAACCGTGGCGACATCTACCCCACACACGGACTCGGCCCCGTGGCCCAGGCTCTCGACATACACCGTGGCGACCGCATGGAACTGCTCGTGGCTATGGACACCAAGAGTGCGCACGGACGTGAACTCGTGGAGAAGAAAACCGGCAAGCCCTGCACCGATTTCCGCAACGGCGACCACACCACGACACTCATACGCACGGCCAACCATAAGGTTATCGAGCTTCAGCACGATGTGATGAACCCGCAGCCCTACAACCGCCTCTACCAGCTCACTGGCACGCGTGGCTTTGCCAACAAATATCCCGTAGAAGGCTATGCCGTGGATGCTACGCAGCTCAAGAACACAGGCAATGCACCGAAGGTTGACGACCTCTCGTCGCACGATTTCATGCCCGAGGAGCAGCGCAAGGCATTGGAGGAAAAATATGAAAGTCCGATACTTCGCAAATTCGGCAAGCTTGCCAAGGAAGTAGGCGGGCACGGCGGCATGGACTTCATAATGACTGCGCGTCTGGTGTACTGCCTGCAAAACGGTCTGCCGCTTGATATGGACGTGTATGACCTTGCCGAGTGGTGCTGCATAGCCGAGCTTGGTGCCTTGTCGATGGACAATGAGTGCGCTCCCGTTACGGTGCCTGATTTCACACGCGGACTGTGGGACAAGCAGAAAGGCTACCGCCATGCCTATGCCTCGGCAGAGGAAGAAGCCGAAACAGAGGCCGTTGCCGACCGCTTCACCAAGGCTTACAAAGCCGCTACTGCAAAATATAAACTTTGGACACTGTATGACAATGTAGCCAAGGCGAAGAATGCCTCGGCAAAGAAAAAGGCACAGGTCGCACTCGACAAAGCCACGGCAAAGGCAAAAGCTGAAGCAGCCAAGGCTCTGTGAAAAGCGTAGTGACGGAATGCAATTCCTAAAAACAGGGCTTTACGCCTAAACAAGTGCCGCCAGATGCGGCAATCGGTTGCTTGACAATAAGCGGCTGAATGCAGCTTGCGGTTTGGCAAAGAAAACTGGAACGACTGTCCCCGGAGACGGCAAACACAAACGGCTTTTAATGCCAATGTTTTGTTTGCTGGCTTCGGGGACATTTTTGCTTTTGGGGCAACGCTTCCGCTTGCCAAATTCAGAACTACGTCCGTTTCTTTTTCAGTCAGGTTTGTCGAAGCTGTTGCGTGGTTGGGCGTGCGTCTGTCAGGTGCGGGCAAAGTTGCACACAAAGGGCAAAAACTGTCACATTATTATTGTGCCATTTTAATATTTATTATTAACTTTGCAAACTGAAAGTGGCATTTTCGGTGCAAAGCCCGTTGAGGGGCTGCTTGCTCTCGCTTTAGATGCCGCATTCATGGAAGACTTTCTACATAGACGGAAAAATAATTATTTTAATAGTTTTTATGTATATCTTATTTATCACAGTCATCCTGACGGCTGTTGTATTGGTGGTGGGTGCATATGTAGTTGCAAAACTCATAGGCCCTCGTTCGTACAACCCGGTTAAGGGTCAACCGTTTGAGTGTGGTATCCCGACGCGCGGCTCCTCCTGGATTCCCGTTCATGTGGGCTACTATCTCTTCGCGATTCTTTTCCTGATGTTCGACATCGAGACACTGTTCCTCTACCCCTGGGCAGTAGTCGTCAAAGAGTTTGGAGCAATGGCACTTGCTAGTGTCGGCTTCTTTATGCTGGTATTGGTATTTGGCCTTGCTTACGCATGGCGGAAAGGAGCATTGGAATGGAAGTAAGAAAACCTGTCATCAAGAGTATTCCTTACGGAGAGTTCAAGGACAACGAAAGCCTTGAGAAAATTGTGGACGAACTCCACGAAGGGGGAGTAAACGTAGTTGTCGGTTCGCTCGACCAGGCCATTAACTGGGGCCGTTCCAACTCTCTGTGGTCATTGACCTTCGGAACATCGTGCTGCGGTATCGAGTTTATGGCGGTGGGATGTGCACGCTACGACTTCTCGCGCTTCGGCTTCGAGGTTACGCGTAACTCACCGCGTCAGGCCGACCTTATCATGTGTGCCGGCACCATTACCAACAAGATGGCTCCCGTGTTCAAGCGTCTCTACGACGAAATGGCCGAGCCTAAGTATGTGGTTGCCGTGGGCGGATGCACCATTAGTGGCGGACCGTTCAAGAAATCATACAACGTGGTGCGCGGCATTTCGGAAATCGTGCCGGTTGATGTGTATGTGCCCGGATGCCCTCCGCGTCCCGAGGCAATCCTCTATGGCATGATGCAGCTGCAGCGCAAGGTGAAAGTGGAGAAATTCTTCGGCGGTGCCAACCACAAGATGTCGAAAGAAGAGAAAGAACTCTCGATGTCGAAAGGCGGTCTGCACGGACTCAGCAACGAGGCACTTGCAAGCATGAAAGACACTATTGTGGTGGACAAAGTGCCCGAAGATTTCGACTCCAAGAAAGGTCTAACTGATTAATATAATAAGGTATAAGATATGAAACTTGAAAACATTGAACTCTCGTTCGACAATTTTGCGGGCGAGATGTCGAAACTGAAAAACCAGAAACATTTCGACTACCTTGTTACCATCATCGGCGAGGATTTCGGCGAAGAAGGATTGGGATGTATCTACATTCTTGAGAACACCGACAACAACGAGCGCTGCTCGGTGAAGACCATAGCAAAGAAGGTTGACGGAAGCGATGTGATTCCTACCGTCATCGACCTTTGGCGCGCTGCCGACTTGCTTGAACGCGAAGTGTTCGACTTCGTGGGCATCAAGTTCCTCGGCCACCCCGACATGCGCCGCCTTTTCCTCCGCACCGACTTCAACGGCTACCCCTTGCGCAAGGATTTCGACATGAGTCCCGAGGCAAACAAGTTCCCGCTGACCGACGAGCCGGAGTCTGACTACACCGTCGTTTACAGTCTTGATGCCGACGGCCACCTCGTAGCAACACAGAAGCGTCTCTTCGACGATGGCGACTTCGTGGTGAACATCGGTCCGAACCACCCCTCGACTCACGGCGTGCTCCGCTTGCAGACCGTACTCGACGGCGAAAAGGTGAAGGCCATATATCCTCACCTCGGATATATACACCGTGGCATAGAGAAAATGTGGGAGGCCATGACCTATCCGCAGACTCTCGCCTTGACCGACCGCTTGAACTATCTCTCGGCCATGATGCACCGCCACGCTCTCGTGGGGGTTATAGAGGAAGGACTTGGCGTTGAACTCTCCGACCGCATCCACTATATACGCACCATTATGGACGAGCTGCAGCGTATCGACTCGCACTTGCTTTACCTCGGCTGTACGGCACAGGACCTCGGTGCGCTCACCGCTTTCCTCTACTGCATGCGCGACCGCGAGCATGTGCTCAACGTGATGGAGGAGACAACCGGCGGACGTCTTATAATGAACTACTACCGTATTGGCGGATGCCAGGCCGACATCGACCCGAAATTCGTGGAAAACACAAAGAAACTCTGCAAGTATCTCCGTCCGAAGATACAGGAGTATCTCGATGTGTTCGGCGACAACGTGATTACCCACAACCGTCTTGTAGGTGTCGGACCTATGAATCTCGAAGACTGTATCAACTATGCAGTGACCGGCCCGGCAGGACGTGCAGCCGGATGGAAGAACGACACCCGAAAGCGTCATCCGTATGACATGTATGACAAGGTGGAGTGGAAGGAAATCACGATGACCGGTTGCGACTCGATGGACCGCTACTACTGCCACATACAGGAACTCTACCAGAGCCTCGACATCATCGAGCAGCTCATAGACAATATCCCTGAGGGCGAGTTCTACATCAAGCAGAAGCCTATCATCAAGGTTCCCGAAGGCCAGTGGTATTTCTCTGTCGAGGGAGCCAGCGGCGAGTTCGGCGTTTATCTCGACTCGAAGGGCGACAAGAGTCCTTACCGCATGAAGATGCGTCCGATGGGTCTTACATTGACCGGTGCTCTGGACCCGATGCTTCGCGGACAGAAAATTGCCGACTTGATAACAACAGGTGCTGCTATCGACTTCGTTATTCCTGATATCGACAGATAATTGCACAAACATTAACAATAAATATAGGAAATAATGTTTGACTTTAGTTTAGTAACAAACTGGTTCCATAATCTCCTTTCTGTGACCTGTGGTCTTGGGGATTTTTGGACAATACTGATTGAGTGCATCCTGGTTGGTGTCTGCCTCCTTGCAGGCTACGCCATTCTCGCCATCATCTTGATCTTCATGGAGCGTAAGGTCTGCGCCTACTTCCAGTGCCGTCTTGGCCCGATGCGTGTGGGTCCTTGGGGCATATTCCAGGTGTTTGCCGACGTGCTGAAGATGCTCATCAAGGAAATCTTCTCCGTTGACGGTGCCGACAAGCTTCTCTACTACGTCGCCCCGTTCCTCGTTATCATCGCTTCAGTAGGCACTTTCGCGTTCCTTCCCTGGAACAACGGTGCCGAGGTGCTCGATTTCAATGTGGGCGTATTCCTCATGTCGGCCATATCAAGCATCGGCATCGTGGGCATCTTCATGGCCGGTTGGGGCTCGAACAACAAGTATTCGGTGGTTTCGGCCATGCGTGGCGCAGTGCAGCTCATCTCCTATGAAATGTCGCTCGCCCTTTGTCTCATCACCGCTGTCGTGCTCACGGGCACCATGCAGGTGTCGGGCATTGTCGAGGCTCAGCAAGGTGCATTCGGATGGCTTATCTTCAAGGGACACATCCCGGCAATAATCGCCTTCCTCGTGTTCCTCGTTGCAGGCAACGCCGAGGCAAACCGTGGCCCGTTCGACTTGGCCGAAGCCGAGTCGGAGCTTACCGCAGGTTATCACACCGAGTATTCGGGTATGGGCTTCGGCTTCTACTACCTTGCCGAGTATCTCAACCTCTTTGTCGTTTCAGGCATTGCCACCACAGTGTTCCTCGGCGGTTGGATGCCGTTCAATATCGGCGTGGAGGCTGTCGATGGCATCCTCAACCTGATTCCTGGCATAGTGTGGTTCCTTGGCAAGACTTTCGCAGTGGTTTGGCTGCTCATGTGGGTGCGTTGGACATTCCCGCGTCTGCGTATCGACCAGATTCTGAAACTCGAGTGGAAGTATCTCATGCCTTTGTGTCTTATCAACTTGATTCTCATGACAGTAGTTGTGGCATTCGGTTGGCACTTCTAAAAACACATCATTAAAACAATGGAAGAAAACAAAAAATCATATTTCGGAGAAATCGGGGCTGCCGTCAAGACTCTCGCCGTGGGTATGAAAACAACTCTGCAGGAGTATTTCACTCCGAAGAGCACTGAGCAGTATCCCGAGAACCGCAAGACTACGCTGCATGTCTCCGCACGCCATCGCGGGCGTCTCGTGATGAACCGCGACGAGAACGGGGCCGTGAAGTGCACTGCCTGTACGCTTTGTGAGAAGGCTTGCCCCAACGGCACAATCAAAATCGTGTCGCAGATGGTGGAGAACCCCGAGACTGGCAAGAAAAAGAAACAGCTTGTGGATTATCAGTATGACCTCGGCGACTGCATGTTCTGCGAACTTTGTGTCAACGCCTGCAACTTCGGTGCAATCAAATTCGTGAACGATTTCGAGAATTCGGTGTTCGACCGCAATGCCCTTGTGCTTCATCTTGACAAGGAAGTGTATGAGGGCGGTTCGCTGCCCAATATAATTGACGGCGGGGCCGACTTTGAAATCGGAACATTTAACACCAAAACAAAATAAGGAGTAAGAATAATTATGGCAAGTTTAGTAATGTTTTGCATCTTGGCAGCAGTCATTCTTGGCTCGGCTGTCATGTGTGTGGCGACAAAACGCATTATGCGTTCCGTCACATTCCTGCTTTTCGTACTCCTTGGAGTGGCAGGACTTTATTTTCTGCTCGACTATACCTATCTCGGCGCAGCCCAGATAAGTGTGTATGCCGGAGCTATGGTGATGATGTATATCTTTGCTGTGCAGCTCGTGAGTAAGCGCACCCTTCAGGGACTTGTTGAGCGTGTCAAGGGATGCCGTGTAGTCAGTGCCGCACTGCTCTGCCTTGTAGGACTGGTGACAGTTGTCGGCATATTGTTGAAGAACGGTTTCATCAGTCTCGCCGTTGAGGGCACAGAAGTACCTATGGACACTATTGGCAATGCTCTTCTCGGTTCGGACAAATACCAGTATGTACTTCCGTTCGAGTTCATCTCAGTGTTCCTTCTGGCATGTATCGTCGGAGCAATCGTTGTAGCACGTAAAGAAAAGGAGGATAAGTGATTATGGTTACCATAGAATGTTATTTTGTGCTTGGTGCACTTCTGTTCTTCATCGGTGTGTTCGGCTTTGTGACACGCCGCAACCTTATAGCGATGCTCGTTTCCATAGAACTGGTGCTCAACGCTGTCGATTTGAACTTTGCGGCTTTCAACCGTCTGCTCTTCCCCGAAGGCTATGAGGGTTTCTTCATGACCCTTTTCTCCATCGGTGTGAGTGCAGCCGAGAGTGCAGTCGCAATCGCGATTATTATTAATGTTTACCGCAATTTCCACAGCGATCAGGTGAACAGTATTGAAAACATGAAATATTAAAAGATTATGGATTTTACATATTCAATATGGATTCTTCTGTTGCCGCTGATCAGCTTTCTGGTTATCGGTCTGCCGGAATTCGTAAACAAGAAGTATGCCTGGTCGCATAGGACAGCCGGACTGATTGGCACTTGCTCTTTGGGCTTGGTGACAATCCTCAGCTATTTCACCGCGTTCCAGTATTTCACTGCCGACCGTCTTGCCGACGGCACCTATGCAACCTTCGTGCCTTACAACGTGACATGGTTGCCGTTGGGCCACCTGCATTTCGACCTCGGTATATTGCTCGACCCGATTTCGGTGATGATGCTCATCGTCATCTCCACGGTCAGCCTCATGGTTCACATCTATTCGTTCGGCTACATGCACGATGAGAAAGGCTTCCAGCGCTATTATGCTTTCCTGTCGCTTTTCACCATGTCAATGCTCGGACTGGTGCTCGCAACCAACATCTTCCAGATGTATATGTTCTGGGAACTCGTGGGTGTAAGCTCTTATCTCCTCATTGGTTTCTACTATACTCTGAAAGCTGCCGTGCATGCTTCGAAGAAAGCGTTTATCGTGACACGCTTCGCCGACATGTTCTTCCTTATCGGTATCCTTATTTTCGGTTACTATACAGGAAGCTACAATTTCTCGTTCACCGGGACAGAGATAACCTATGGTGCAGGTGCGGCTGTATTCACTGCCGTTGATTCGGCCCGTGCCATTGCGGTAGGCGGAATTATATTGCCCACGGCTCTCGTGCTTATGTTTATCGGCGGTGCCGGTAAGTCGGCAATGTTCCCGTTGCACATCTGGCTTCCCGATGCCATGGAAGGCCCTACGCCGGTGTCGGCTCTTATCCATGCTGCCACCATGGTGGTTGCAGGTGTGGTTCAGATTGCACGTCTTTTCCCGATATGGATTGAATATGCTCCCCAGGCATTGGAGGTAGTTGTCGTTGTCGGTGCATTCACCGCCTTCTATGCAGCTGCCGTAGCATGTGCCCAAAGCGACATCAAGCGTGTGCTTGCCTTCTCGACAATCTCTCAGATTGCGTTTATGATGGTGGCACTTGGCGTATGTCTGCCCGGACATCACGGTGCAGTTCTCGACAACCATGCACAGCTTGGCTACATGGCTTCAATGTTCCATCTGTTCACGCACGCCATGTTCAAGGCTTGTCTGTTCCTCGGTGCCGGTTGCATCATCCATGCAGTGCACTCAAACGAAATGTCTGCAATGGGCGGCTTGCGCAAGTATATGCCGATAACCCACATCACATTCCTTATCTCTTGTCTTGCTATCGCTGGTATTCCGTTCTTCTCGGGATTCAGCTCCAAGGACGAGATTGTAACCGCTTGCTTTGAGTATTCTCCGCTTTGCGGATGGTGGATGACTGGTGTGGCTGCAATGACCGCGTTCTATATGTTCCGTCTTTATTACGGAATCTTCTGGGGCACGGAGAACAAGGAACTTCACGCTCACCACACTCCCCATGAGGCTCCAATTACAATGACTTTCCCGCTCGTGTTCTTGAGCGTGGTCACTGTCGGTGTGGGTATTGTTACGACACTCGGCGGATTCCTCGGATGGGAATGGGCAAGCTTCGGTTCGATTGTGAGTGCTTCGGGTTCGTCTTACACCGTGCATTTCAACACGCAGGTTGCTGCCACTTCAACAGTAATCGCTATCCTTTCGATATGTCTTGCTACATATATATATAAGGGCGAGAAGCAGCCTATTGCCGACAAGATGTATGCCACATTCCCGCGTCTGCACCGCTGGGCTTACAAACGCTTCTATATGGATGAGGTTTACCAGTTTGTTACACACAAGATTCTGTTCCGCTATGTGAGCCGTCCGGTTCAGTGGATTGACGAAAAAATCATCAACGGACTTATCGACTTTACAGCATGGGGTGCCAACGAGGCAGGCGAGACCATACGTCCTTGGCAGAGCGGCGACGTTCGCCAGTATGCCGTTTGGTTCCTCACAGGTACGGTGGCTTTAACATTATTATTACTTTGCTTATAATTAGAATATGAATATATTAAGTTTATTCGTAGTAATCCCTGCCTTGATGTTGCTCGGTCTTTGGATAGCCCGCAACGTCAATCAGGTGCGTGGCGTGATGGTTGCCGGCTCATCGTGTCTCTTGGCATTGAGCGTGTGGCTTACACTCCATTTCATTGGTGAACGTGCCGCCGGCAATACCGAGGAGATGATTCTCCGTGCTTGCACAGAGTGGTTCCCTGCTTTGCACATTAATTATGAAGTGGGTGTTGACGGCATTTCTGTCGTTATGCTCCTGCTTTCGAGCATCATCGTGTTTACCGGTACTTTCGCTTCGTGGAAACTGAAGCCTCTCACAAAGGAGTTCTTCATGTGGTTCACGCTGCTGTCAACGGGTGTTTACGGTTTCTTCATTTCCATCGACCTCTTCACCATGTTCATGTTCTATGAGGTTGCCCTCATCCCGATGTATCTCTTGATAGGCTATTGGGGTTCGGGTCGCAAGGAATATGCAGCCATGAAGCTTACCTTGATGCTTATGGGTGGTTCTGCCCTCATCATCTTGGGACTTGTAGGTATCTATTTCTTCAATGGCGGCACTACCATGAGCATTCTTGAGATTGCACACAACAACCACATTCCTGCTCATGTCCAGAACGTGCTCTTCCCGTTTGTGTTCATCGGTTTCGGTGTGCTTGGCGCGCTGTTCCCGTTCCACACATGGTCGCCGATAGGTCACGGCTGCGCCCCGACATCGGTGTCTATGCTCCATGCGGGTGTACTTATGAAGCTTGGCGGCTACGGTTGCTTCCGCATCGCCATGTTCCTTCTGCCGCAGGCTGCACATGACTTGGCTTGGGTTTTCCTCATCCTCACAACAATATCTGTTGTATACGGAGCGTTCTCGGCATGTGTGCAGACCGACTTGAAGTTCATCAATGCCTACTCGTCGGTGTCGCACTGCGGTCTGGTGCTCTTTGCCCTTCTGATGATGACCCGCGTGTCTTGCACCGGTGCCATTTTGCAGATGCTCTCGCACGGTTTGATGACAGCCCTCTTCTTTGCCCTTATCGGTATGATTTACGGACGTACACACACCCGTGACATCCGTGAGCTTGGCGGTTTGATGAAGATTATGCCTTTCCTGTCGGTGGGTTATGTCATTGCCGGACTTGCCAACCTCGGTCTGCCGGGCTTCTCCGGCTTCATTGCCGAGATGACAATCTTCAACGGTTCGTTCGAGAATGCCGACACCTTCCACCGTTGCTGCACAATCATCGCCATTACATCAATTGTGGTGACTGCCGTTTACATTCTCCGTACAGTGGGCTTCATACTTTTCGAGAAGGTGAAGAACCCGCATTTCGAAGAGCTTACCGATGCCACATGGGACGAACGTTTCGCCGTGTGCTGCCTCATTTTCTGCGTTGCCGGCCTTGGATCGTTCCCGATTTGGGCAAGCCATGTCATCGACAATGCAGTAGCTCCGATTCTCAGCGTAATTCCAACACTTTAATAACCGTTCAGTAGAAAAATGGATTATAGTCAGTTTTTTAATATGATACCCGAGGCAGGCCTTATGGCAGCCTTGGTAATAGTATTCCTTGCCGACCTTATATTGAAAGGCGAGAAGAAACACACTGCATTGAGTCTGCTGACAGGCGTTCTGTTGGTTGCCCAGATTGCTCTGTGCTTTACAGCCAAGCCCGCCGATGCTTTCGCCGGACTTTATACTGCCTCAGCGGCAGCTCAGGTGATGAAGGTTATCCTCACTGCCGGAGCATTCATCGTCGTTGTCATGGCACAGTCGTGGATTGAGCGTGAGGATGTGATGCGCAAGGAAGGTGAATTCTACGAACTCGTAATATCCACCCTTCTCGGTATGTACATGATGATTTCCTCAGGGCATTTCCTCATGTTCTTCCTCGGTCTTGAAATGGCATCTGTTCCTATGGCATGCCTCGTGGCCTTTGACAAGTTCAAGAAGGATTCTGCCGAGGGCGCAGCCAAGTTCATCCTTACTGCTACGTTCTCAAGCGGTGTGATGCTCTATGGCATATCGTTCCTCTACGGCGCATGCGGCACTCTCTATTTCGATGATGTGGCTGCAAAGATAAGCGCAAGCCCCTTGACCATCATGGGTCTTGTGTTCTTCTTCAGCGGTCTTGGCTTCAAGATTTCACTCGTGCCGTTCCATTTCTGGACAGCCGATACCTATCAGGGCGCGCCCACAGCCGTAACAGGCTACCTGAGCGTTGTCTCGAAGGGAGCTGCGGCCTTTGCGCTGATGACCGTTCTTATGAAGGTGTTTGCGCCGATGGTGGAGTATTATGAGGCATTGATGTATGTCGTAATTGTGCTCACAATCACCATAGCCAACCTTTTCGCATTGCGTCAGACCGAACTGAAACGATTCATGGCATTCAGTTCCATTTCGCAGGCAGGCTACATCATGCTTGCTGCAATAGGCAACAATGCCATGGGATTGACTGCATTGATGTATTATGTGCTCATTTATGTTGCAGCCAACATGGCTGTATTCACTGTCATCAATGTTGTTGAGACACGCGGAAAGGGCAATACCGAGATGTCGGTGTTCGACGGTTTCTACCAGACCAACCCGAAACTTTCGTTCCTTCTCACGCTTGCCTTGTTCTCGCTCGCAGGTATTCCGCCGTTCGCAGGAATGTTCTGCAAGTTCTTCGTGTTCATGGCAGCAGCACAGCAGGGGTCCAACGTTGCATACGCAGTTGTGTTCCTCGCTCTTGTAAATACTGTGCCGTCACTCTACTACTATTTGAAGATTGTGAAGTGCATGTATATAAACAAGACCGAAACCCCTCTGCCCGCTTTCCGCAGCGACTGTGCCACCCGCACTGCCCTTGCCCTCTGCACCGCAGGCGTGTTGCTCTTCGGAGTATGCAGCTGCGTTTACGGATGGCTCGTGAGCGCGACAACTGCGATGTGATTTTAAATGTGTTTACACATTACTTGCTATAAGTAATATATAAAAAAGAGTCCCGGCAACCTGCAATATTGGTTGTCGGGACTCTTTCGTATTTACGGAACAAACATTTTTTTGATTTGAGTTTCAAAAACGGGCATGTTGTGTTCTTGGTCGTTTTCTTCATAGATATTGCCTACAACGTGCATACCGACTACCTTACCTTCGTGGCAGGCTACTCTCCGACAGAGTTTGATGCAGCCGAACAGATGCTCATGCGCATGTCTTTCTGCGAAATCATGTATGCATATCATGAGATAGACTGTGGACTTCGTGCGCGCGCCCTGCCGACATGCAAGTAATGGTCATTGCAAAACGGAGCTTCCGAAACAACGAAAGAGGAGCGGCATCAGGCAATAAGGGCGAGGGAACCTGATTTTGTCATCGTTGTCTCTGATAGAGGAGGCATGAACCGGATAAAAGCAAATAGACCTCCGCTCTTCACAATCCTCAACGAGAGCGGCTACCGCCAATGCAATGCTAGGGTAGTGGAGAACGGTAGAACCATACAGAAACCGTTGCCCATATATGCAAAAAAATAGTTCCGACAGTTTCTGCATCGGCATCAACGCCGGTGTAGGAACTGCCAGAACCATCCTGACTTTATGTTTTTAACCTGCCATCCCTAAGGCAGTCGTTGCTTGGCCCCTTTCTAACGGACAGGCTTGAATAGTTTCTTTCTCAGCCAGCTGCGCACAGGCACGTCGTAGAGTTTGAACGATGCGTAAGCCACGGCAATGGAGAGGACGAAGATGCTCACCGACACGAAGATGTGTGTGGCAAGTGGAGCGTCCTGATGCTTGTCCACCCACGCCATCTGCATGTATATGAGAGGGAAATGGGTGATGTATATAGGATAGCTGATGTCGCCAAGAAACTTGTTGATGGCCTCCGATTTGCCGCCCTTCACCGAGCTTCCTGCTCCAATCATTACTATGAGCGGGAACAGCACCAGGATGCACACTGCCTCATACAGACCGTTTGTCCACCGTCCGTCGCCCGTTTCGTCAATTCCCATCCAAGGCATGCACAGCAGCACCACCACCATTAGCGAGCACCACCAGAAGCCGCCTTTCACCTTGATGAGTTTTCCCATGCGCGAGATGAGCAGTCCGCAGAAGAATGGGTAGAGCAGGCGGGTGATGCCTATTTGCAGTTGGTCGGGTGTAAGGCTCCAGCCGCCAATGACGGTGTATGAAGCATACTGGCGCACGCCGAGCCATCCGGTAACATCTATATTCAGGCAGAGAATGAGCGTCATCGCAGCAAACAAAGCTACACATACGGCGAGCATCGTCTTTGAGAAACGCCTGATGAACAGGGCGTAGAGTATGTTGGCGAGATATTCCCATTGCAGTGACCATACAGGGCCGTTAAGCGGATTGGTTTCCATCCACCCGCGGATGTCCATGCTTGTGGGCACTGGAATCATGGTGAATGCCCAAATCAACACCAACAGCACCATATACCACGGCGTGTCGTTTATGAACGGAAACGCATGGCAGTCGCCGAAGTAGAAAAGGGCTGCGCCAATCAATGTGCCGAATATAACCATTGGGTGCAGACGGATAAGACGGCGTTTGAAGAAATTCCATGTGCTCATGCGGTCCCAGCGGTCGTCGTAGGCATAGCCGATGACAAAGCCTGACAGCACGAAGAAGAAGTCCACCGCCAGATAGCCGTGGTTGATGGGTTGGTTGGGTGCAGTGTGGAAATAGGTTTCAAACAGATGATGCGCCACTACGAGCATGGCAGCAACGCCGCGCAGTCCGTCAAGGATTTCATACCGTGGCTTGGAGGCAAGATAAACGTTGTTGTTCATTTCTTTTGATTGATACTTATGGGTTTGTAGACCTGCATTTTTAGTGCAGAATTTATTCGGCTGCAAAGGTAATCAAAGGTTTTCTTGCCGGTTTGTCGTTTTTCTATGAACATTTGTTTTATCTTTGCAATGGCAAAGAAGCTTTTCTACAAAACAAACAAGCCTTATGTCCTGCATTCGGCTTGCACAGTCTTTCTACCTGTTATGATAATGACCGATACTGTCAGTTATGACCATGTTTTGCTGAAACCCGGCGAACAGATAGGTCTGCACCACTGGAATTCGTGGGAAATGTCGTACATCATTTCCGGCGAAGGCCGCCGCATTCTCGGCGACACGGAGGAACCGTTCTGCGCGGGTGAGGTGGTGCTTGTCGTGCCGGAAATGCCCCACCAGTGGATTTTTGCCCACGACAAGACCGACCGGGACGGCAACATCGAGAACATAACAATATCTTTTCCGCCCGACCTGCTCAACATGTTGTCGCGTGTCATGCCCGAATTCAGCCAACTGGCAGAGTGGTATGGGCATCTCGACACCTCCATAAAGTTCAAGCCTTCTGAATGCAAGAAGATTGCCGCCGTGTTGCGCAGAATGGAACACGAGTCGGCGTTGGAGCGCACAATGTCGTTGTTGCAGCTGCTCGTTTCAATTCAGCGCAACAGAAACTTCACTGTGGCGGGCCGCTTTGCCGCGCCCCATTCCGTTGAAGAAAAGATAAAGAATATAGAGGTCTACATAAGCTGCAACTACAACCACGACTTCAGCATCGACTCGCTGGCCAAATATGTCGGCATGAACAGCAGCGCGCTCTGCACGATGTTCAAGCGGCACACCGGCGAGACAATCATCGAGCATCTGAAGAACTACCGCATCGGAATAGCCAAATACCTGCTTGCGTCCACCTCCGAAAGCATTTCATCGTGCTGTTACAGCAGCGGTTTCAACGACGTGCCCCATTTCAACCGCACCTTCAGGCAAATGGTTGGCATGACACCGGGTGAGTATCGTGCCCGGCACTCCAGATAAGGCTGCGGCGGCAACAGGCTTCCGGCCTACCGTCTGTCTCCCACCATGCGTTTCCTTACGCTTCCGTCGGCCATTTTCTCAATGTATATGCCGGCAGACAATGCTTTTGTGTCGATGCCAGTGACATCGCGTCCGGCCATGTCTATGCGCCTCGTGGCAGTGTGGCTTTGGCTTGTTTGCGCCGTCGTGGCTTCTGTGCCAAGAGTGGAGTAGTCGTGTTTTATCAGATTGTCAACGGTGTTTACGCGGTTGGCAAATTTGGCTGTCAGTTCGTTTATTTGCCGTTTTATGCATTTGTTCAGTGGTGTTTCATATTCAAAAAAAAACTGCGTGTGGGCAATGTCGTTGCCTTGGCTTGTGGCTTTGGCGGCAACTGGCCCACACGCAGTTTTTTATAACACGTGATTTTCAGTTATACCAAATGGAGGAATTCTCCTTGACGTAACGGTCGTCGTTTTCGTTGTAGACATTGTCCAACTCGTAAGATTCCAAATCATACGATTTCTTTACTGTTCTCATAATCTGTCCCTCCTGTCACGACTGTCTGTCTCGTTTCAGTCGTTTTTATGTTGTTTTTCCGGATGCGAGACTACATCCGCATTTAGGCTTCGTCCGATAAAGTTTTCTTCATACGCAAAGATACGAAAAAATGCGTTGTAAAATGCTTTTTGTGGCGTTTTTATTGTTTTTTCAGTATTATTTTAATCGAATGTTAATAATATAAGTAATTTTTGCAATATTTTGTCGCATTTGGGCGAGTTCGGCATCAGCCCACGATGACAAGCGTTAGTCTTTCAGCGAATAGGTCACGGTAGTCACCACTCTCACCTTCTTTATGTAGGGCGTGTTTGAGTCGCGGTCGTCGATAGAGAACTGTCCCTGGTCGGCACTTACTATCTTGTCGAGCTTGCTCTTGCTGTTTTTTGCAAACTGCTGTGCAGTTTTCTCCGCGTTTTCAATGGCCTCTTCCATCATCTTGGGTTTCATCGACGTGAACGACACATACTCATATTTCACCGGGTTCTCATATCCGCCATCCACAATGGCCACACCCTCCTTGAGCAGTTCGCCCTGCCGTGCTATGATGCTGCGCACGAGTTTCACGTTGTTTGATGTCACGGTGATTATCGACGTGATGTTGTAGCGGAAGGTTCTTACATTGTTGTTGTATTGGTCGGCATTGAGGTCGATCACCACCGGGGCATTCACGTTTATCTCGTTTTCTTTCACGCCGTTGGCAACGAGAAATTTCTTTATCTTGCGTTGTGTCACGCCTATTTTCTCATACAGGTCGGGCAGGTCGTTGCCCAGTTCTTTCGACAGTATGGGCCATGTCACCTTGTCGGCAGCCACTTCCTTTTCGGCCAGACCTTTCACGGCCACTTTCCTGTCTTTGTTGGCAAAGTTGTCGATGCCCGATTTCACACACAGGCCGAGCACGATGATGCCCACGGCAAGTATTGCCGCGCTGATGATGCGGTTGTCTGTTTTCATTTCCATGTTAATGCTTTTTAGTAGGTTATGCAGAAAAATGTTGTGTCGTGTGGTGCCTGTTCCCCGTTGTCAGTCGTGTGCCTGTTCTCTGTGCAGCGAACTGCCGTTGGCCTGGTGTGTGGCAAGCACGAGCACCTCGGCAATCTGCACATGTTCGGGCGCGCTTGCTGCATAGAATGCCACGTCGGCAATGTCGTCGCCGGTGAGCGGCTTTATTCCCTCATACACTCCGGCGGCGCGGTTGGTGTCGCCGTGGAAGCGTGTTATGCTGAAATTGGTTTCCACGAGTCCCGGCTTCACGTTGGTCACGCGCACCCGGGTGTCCATGAGGTCAATGCGCAGTCCGTCGGTCAGTGCCTTCACGGCGGCCTTTGTGGCGCAATACACGTTGCCTCCGGCATAGGCCTGGTCGCCTGCCACGCTGCCTATGTTTATCACATGTCCGCTGTTGCGTTCCACCATTCCCGGCACAATGAGGCGTGTCATAGTGAGCAGCCCCTTGATGTTGGTGTCAATCATCACGTTCCAGTCGTCGAGGTTGCCCTCATATTCCTTTTCAAGACCGAGTGCCAGTCCGGCGTTGTTCACCAGCACGTCCACGTTGCTCCACCGTCCGTCGAGTTGCGCAATGGCCTTGGCGGCTGCCTCGTGGTCGCGCACGTCGAAACACAGCACCGTTGCCTCGGCACCGGTCTCCTCTATTGCAAGCTTCACGCTTTCGAGCTTTTCGGCGTTGCGTCCGGTGATAATCACGTCGAAACCGCCGCGTGCGAATCGCAGTGCGCACGCTTTTCCTATTCCGCTTGTGGCTCCTGTCACAAGCACTGTTTTCCTTCTTTCCATAATGATGTTTCGTTAGGTGGGTTCAGAATATTCCCGCTGCAAGCAAATGATTACTGTTTATAATGTGGTGCGTCGTGCCGTTTTTTCCACGACCCGCCCTTAGTGTTTCAGTTCCGACAATATCTGCACTATGCGTTCGGCCGAACGTCCGTCCCAACGTTCGGGCACGCCGCTGTGTTTCCATTGTCCGGCCACCATGTCTTTCAGTGCGTCGGCAAGGCGTGCAGGGTCTTCTCCCACAAGCACGTTTGTTCCCTTCTTCACTGTTTCTATGTGTTCGGTATAGCTGTTGAGCGTTATGCACGGCACGGCATTGAACGTGGCTTCTTCGGCCACGTTGCCCGAGTCGGTGACAACCCCCATGGCATGTGCCGAGATGTAGCCGAATTCCAAATACGACAACGGCTTCACTACATGTATGCACTTGAATTTTTCGGGGTCTTCGGCAATTATGTCGGCCACGGTCTGTTCGGCGCGTTGTCTTAGCGGAGCCACCACTGGTATGTCGCCGGCCCCGTCGGCGAGGGCGGCAAGCAGTTCACGCAGTTCGGCCTTGTTGGCAAGCAGAACCTTGCGGTTGAGCGTCAGCACGATGTAACGCCCATCTTCAAGCGCAAGCTGCTTGAACACCTCGGGCTTGCAGAACCTCGGGTAGTTGCTGCGCAGTGTGTCCATGAGGATGTTTCCCACCATATATATCTTCGACTGTTCGGCCCCTTCGCGTGTCGCGGCGCTGTTGCTGCTCAGTCCGGCGGTGAAAAGCAGGTCTGACAGGCCGTCAATCACGAGGCGGTTAATCTCTTTGGGCATGTTTATGTCGAAAGAGCGTGTCCCTGCCACAAGGTGCGCCAGTGTGAGCCCCTGTTTCTTCGTGACTATTGCGGCGGCCATTGTCGATGCGAGGTCGTCCACCACAATCACCACGTCGGTTTTGTTCTGTTGCAGATAACGCTCGAAGGCCGACATCACTTGGCCCGTAAGCTCGTTGAGGTTTTCGCAGTCAACGCCCAGAAACACGTCGGGTTTCCGCATCTGCAGGTCGTCGAAGAGCTGCGGTTCGAGTGTCGCGTCGTCGTCGCGTCCGGCATACACGAGTTTGCAGCTTATGTCGTCGCCCGCGGCGCGGGCCTTGTCGGCGGCACGCAGTATGGGGGCCACCTTTATGAAATTGGGGCGTGCGCCCACAACTATGCAAATGTTCATTCTTTCAGTATTGTTTGTTGCCAGTCCGCCATGGAGCGTGTGCCGTTGTGGCGCGCTCTCCATGGCGGGTCGTGGTGTTGTTTGTCGTTGTCTTCTTATTTTATGTCTTTGAACAGTTCCTTTATGCCTCCGATGCTTCCGAGCATGTTTGTGGCCTCGTAGGGCATGAACACTGTCTTTGTCTTGTCGCCTTCGGCGAGTTCCTGCATCATGGCAATGTATTTCTGTGCGAGCAGGTAGTTGGCCGGGTTGGTGCTTTGTCCCACCGCCTCGGTAATCTTTGCAATGGCAATCGCTTCGGCCTCGGCTTTGCGTATGCGTGCCTGTGCCTCGCCCTCGGCGTGGAGTATTTCCTGCTGCTTCACGGCCTCGGCGCGGTTGATGGTGCTCGTCTTCTCGCCTTCCGACTGAAGAATTGCAGCCTGTTTCTGTCCCTCCGACGTGAGGATTGTGGCACGCTTGTTGCGTTCGGCCTGCATCTGCTTCTCCATGGCCTGCAGCACGCTCGACGGCGGTATTATGTCTTGCAGTTCCACGCGGTTCACCTTTATGCCCCACTTGTTGGTGGCATCGTCGAGCACGGCGCGCAGCTTGGTGTTTATCGTGTCGCGCGAGGTGAGTGTCTGGTCGAGTTCCATTTCGCCTATGATGTTGCGCAGGGTGGTCTGCGTGAGTTTTTCTATGGCGTTGGGCAGGTTGTTTATTTCATATACAGCCTTGAACGGGTCAACAATCTGGAAATAGAGCAGGGCGTTAATCTGCATCTGGATGTTGTCCTTGGTTATCACGTTCTGCTTGTCGAAGTCATACACCTGCTCGCGCAAGTCTATTGTGTTCGAATACATGTAGCGTCCGCGTGTCATCGTAACGATGGTTTTGGCGCGGTCGATGAACGGTATTATCACGTTTACTCCCGGGCTGAGCGTGTTGTAGTATTTGCCGAGCCGCTCTATAATCTGGGTTTCGCTTTGCGGTATTATCACTATCGCCATTTTCACGAACACTATGGCGAGCACTACCAATACGATGAGAAAGATTGTGAGAAATTCCATAAATTTAAGTTGTTAGGTATTGATTAAGAAATAGACTGTCTGTCGCAGTGCGGCTCACGCGCGGTCAACCTTGAGTATTATGCTCTCGCGTCCCACCACGCGCACCTTGTCGCCCACGGCTATGTCGGCGGCATCGTCCGACTGGGCCTTCCAGTCGTCGCCGTCAATCTTCACCCTGCCGTAGCCGCCGGCCTCTATCGTCTGTGTCACCTCGCCTATGCGTCCGTTCAGGGCATCGGCATTGCTTGCCCTTTCCTTGCCGCCGGAGTGCAGCAGAGCCATCAGTCTCGGTCTGAGGAAACATATCGAGAGCACGGCAAATATGGCGAACACCGTCACCTGCACCCAAAACGGCACGCCGATGAGTGCCGATGTCATGGCACACAGTGCACCCACGCCAAGACATGTGATGAAGAAATCGCCCGAACACATTTCCAGCGTCAGGCATACCGCTGCAATGATGAGCCACAGCAGCCACACATTCAAAACGAAGTATCCTATCATAAGCACGGGTTCTTTTATGGGTTTATGCTGCTTTCAAAGTTAGTGCTTTATTTTTGAAACGCCAAATTATATGCTGTGCATTTTGCGGCAATGCGGCAAAAAAGCCTTGGCGGCGGCATGGGCCGTGTGTGCCGGTGGCGTGCGGCATATGCTGCGCGTGCGTGTGCCGTGCGCTGCACGCGTGTGCTGCATATGGTGCACGTCGCGTGGCAACGGCTTCTGTTAGGCCATGCAAGGCTTTTCCGGGCCGTAACGGTGCGCTTTATGCAGCGTGGCGGAAACAGAAACGGCCACCCGCACGTTGTTTCGTGACGGGTGGCCGCGATGATCTTGGCTTGCCGCGATGCAGCACGGGTGCTGCATTCAGGGCGCGCTTGTCTTTATTTCTTGGTTGTTTTCTTCTTCGTAGTGGTGGTCGTCTTCTTCGTGGCAGTCGTCTTCTTGGTTGTGGTCTGCGTGGTTGCGGGCTTGTAGTAGGTGAGGGCCTCGGGCAGTTCCTGCTTTATGGCGGCTATGCGCTTGGCATCCGACGGGTGGTCGCTGAACATGTCTGAACCGCTGTTGCTGCTTCCCTGCGACATGCGCTCCCAGAAGCTCACTGCCACATTGGGGTCGTAGCCGGCCATTGCAGCGAAGATGAGTCCCATGTGGTCGGCTTCGCTCTCGTTGTCGCGCGAGTATTTCAAACTGCGGAACTGCAAGCCCTTCTGCGCTATAATCTGTGCTATCTGTGTGGTGCCCGAGCTCACTCCGGCGGCATTGAGCACCTGCCCGAGTATCTGTGTGCCGTATTGGTTCTTTATCTGCTTGCTCATCTGTTCGGCAGAGTGCTTTGCCACGGCGTGGGCTATCTCATGTCCGAGCACAATGGCGAGCGAAGCCTCGTTTTGGGTGTAGGGCAACAAACCCTCATACACCACGATTTTGCCGCCGGGCATGCAGAATGCGTTGGCCGAATTGTCCTGCACGAGGTTGAACTCCCAGCTGAATTCCTTTGCCTCGCTCTGCAGTCCGTGCTCGTTCAGGTATTTCTCCACGGCGGTGGCGAGCTTCTGTCCCACGCGCTTCACCATTGCGGTGTTGGTGGAGTTGGTAGACAGTTTTGCCGATTTCATGTAGGTGGCATACTCCTGGTTGCTCAGACTGAGCACCTGCTCGTCGGAAACGAGGATGTTTTGCTTGCGTCCCGTAATGGGGACGGTGCGTGTCGTGCCGCAAGCCACAAACAGGGCGGCTGCGACCGAAACCAAAATGAATTTTAATTTGCGCATAATGTTGATAGTGTTGTTGCTTTGTAGGGCTGCCGTCTGCCAGTGCGCGACACCGGCGCGGCTCTGTTTTCGGGTGCAAAATTATACAAATTTCATAAGAGCGTGAAGAAAAGCGGTGTTTTTCTCGCTCCCGTTGCCTTTATTTCCTTATCAGCACCGAGCCGCGTGTGCCCGTTCCTGCGCCGTTCACCTGCACGGCATAGATGCCGCCGGGCAGTGCGCCGGTGTATATTATATAATGTGTGTCGCCACCCGTTAGAATGTGCTTTGCCACGATGCGCCCCGTGGTGTCGTATATTTCAAGCGGCACGTCGCCTTGTGCCGCGGTGCTGAACTGCACCGACAGTCTGTTGCCGTCAATCGGGCGCACGTTCACCTCCCCGGGGTTGTTGCGCGAAATGCCGCGCACCGAGCTTAGCCCGAGCACGTCGAGCAGTCCGGCGTAGGCATCAATCTGCCCGTAGCCGCAATAGTTGTTGGGCGTTGCGCCGTAGTCGCCGCACGGCGTGCATGTGCGTGACAGCACCCCGCGTATGTCGTCGGGCGACAGACTGGGGTTGGCCTGCAGCCACAATGCGATGATGCCGCCCACTGCCGGCGACGACATTGACGTGCCGCCGGTGGCAAGCCACCCGTAGGTGCGTCCGCCATAGTCAAACCGCTCTATGATGTTCTTGCTGTCGCCGGGCTGAGCGTCCATGTAGAAACTGCTCATCGACGATATGATGTTGGCCCCGGGGGCCATTACTTCGGGCTTCACGCGGCCATCAAACGTGGGGCCCACCGACGAGTAGGTGCCGCGTTTTCCGCTCTCGCCCCACACGCTCACCACCTCTTCGCCGTCGGCATTGATGTATACCGGGCGGCATGCCGTGCCTCCCGCGCAAATCACGCACGGTGCGCTCGACGGCGAGTTTATGCTGTGCGTGGGCACGGCGGCGCACAACGAAGGGTCGGCGGCGTTGGTGCCCATGGTGGTGTTGCCGTGGAACATCTCGACATATGCCCCCGTGCCGAGCAGTTCGAGCGACAGCGGCACGGCGCGGCCTATGTGGTCGGGGCCGGTTATGGTCATGTCGTACACCGTTTCGCGGCTGTCGTAGCATGATGGGTAGGCCGAAACGCCGAGCGCATAGCTCGTGCCGTTGGCGTCAATAGTGCAGGTGAAGACGGAGTCGGCAGCCTCGCACACACGCCGCGACGGCACGTCAACCGTGTCGCCGCGCTCGGTGTGGAGCACTATGCGGGCGGTGAATGTGCCCGCCGACTTCATGGTGAATGCCAGCGTGTTGCCCCATGCCGACAGAAACGATCCTGCGCGCCCGCATTCGGAGGGTTTCTCCATGTAGGTGTTTCGCATTCCGGCATTGCCGGCCGACGACACTATGATGCGTCCCGGCCCGGTCATGCGCTCAAGCACGGCATAATATAATATGTCGTCGCCGCGCAAATCCTGCTCCGAACCCTCGCTGAACGAAATCACGCAAGGCCGCCCCACGCTTTCGGCATAGTCGAATATGTATTTGAACCCGAGCGCGTCGGTGGCATAGGTGTATTTGTAGTAGTCGGCAGTGTCGATGTATTCCACGTCGTCGGTTACGGCGTTGCTCACGAGGCAGATGTCGCTCTCGGGTGCCATGCCCCGGTATATGGTGCCGCATCCGTTGCCCGCCGCTATGCCGAGGGTGTGGGTGCCGTGGTAGATTTTGGCGGCATCGCGCGAATGGGCATACTGCTCCACGGCTTCTGCACCTACATATTCCGCCCCCACATACATGTGGCTTCCGGCAGTGTCGGTGGAGAGAAAATCCCAGAAACGGCTTATCCGGCACGCGCCGGTGGCGGGATCGCGGAAGGTGGGGTGGGTGAGGTCGAAGCCTACGTCCATTACCCCCATCACAACGCCGCGCCCGGTGAATGCCTGGGGCAGTCCCTCGCCTTCGTGCACTGGGTTGGAACGTGTGAAGAAGGCTATCGAGTCGAGTGTCAGGCGCGAGCCGCGCTCTATCTCGATGCGGTTCACGCGGCGGTCGGCGGCAAGGGCGGCAATGCCGTCAAGGGGCACGTCGGCTATGAATATGTCGCCAAACTGAGCCAGCGGTTTGACTCCCGATGCACCGAAAACACCATTGTCGCCGTCGGCTACACGCACGAAAGCGCACACCCGGCGGCCTGCTCCGTGTGTCGGCTGTGCCTGACTTGCTTTCGCGCCGCGCGACTGCTGCAGGGCGAGGCGGCGTGCTCCGGGCGACATCTTTTGCCACGCTGTCTGGGCGTGCACCGCTGCCGACATGGCCGTGAGCCACATGGCGAGCGCGAGAAAAACGGTTCTTTTCATAACTCTTGTCATTGTTGGTTGCATGCGCAACTGTTGCGCATTGCAAATTTAGCGCATTTATCATTGTGCGGCAAGCACTCGGCGCATTTTGTGGCAATGGCGGATGGTTTGTGGCCGGGCGCGGCTTCGCGGCATGTGCAACGCTCCCTTCTTCGGCACGAAATGCCACATAGGGTGCCGACGCTGTGCGGTTTTTCGATAATTTGCACTACCTTTGCACTAAACGACTGAAAAAAATACAAACAATCACACAATGGAAAAGACAGAAAACAAATACATCGCGGTGGACTACTGCCTGTATTCGGTGGCCGACGGCAAGAAAGAACTCGTTGAACAGACAAGCGCAGAGCGTCCGTTCGTGTTCATCACCGGTTTCGGCATAGCACTCGATGCCTTCGAGAAAACCGTCGAATCACTCGCCGCCGGCGAGGAGTTCGACTTCAACCTCGGCAAGGAAGAAGCCTTCGGCGACCGCGACGAACGCCGGGTGATAAGTCTTGACAAGGAAATGTTCGACGTTGACGGGCACTTCGACAAGGAAAACATCTTCGTGGGGGCCACCATTCCGTTGCAGAACGAGGACGGCAACCGATTCATGGGCGTGGTGCTTGAAATAGGAAAAGACAAGGTGCGCATCGACCTCAACTCGCCCCTCGCCGGCAAAACCCTCAACTTCACGGGCAAGGTGCTTGAAAACCGCGCTGCCACGAGCGACGAAATACAGAGCCTCGTCAACCACCTGAACGGCGGCTGCGGCGGAGGTTGCGGAAAATGCGGCGGCAGCTGCGGGCACGACGGCGAGAAAAAAGGCGACGGACATGACGGCGGTTGCGGACACTGCGGCGGCTGTCACTAAAAAACATTGACCACATGCGCAACACATTCGGAACTCTGTTCACACTCACAACGTTCGGCGAAAGCCACGGCACGGCTATCGGTGGCGTGGTAGACGGCATGCCTCCGGGCGTGGACGTTGACTTGGATTTTGTGCAAGGCGAACTCAACCGCCGCCGTCCGGGGCAAAGCAGCATAACCACGAGCCGCAACGAGCCCGACAGAGTGGAGCTGCTGAGCGGCGTGTTCGAGGGAAAAACAACGGGAACACCCATTGGCTTCATCGTGCGCAACACCAACCAGCATTCTTCCGACTACGACAATCTCGCCCGGCTGTTCCGTCCGTCGCATGCCGACTACACCTACTTCGAGAAATACGGCATACGCGACCATCGCGGCGGCGGACGTTCGTCGGCACGGGTTACGATAGCCCGGTGTGTGGGGGGCGCGCTCGCCAAGCTCGCGCTGCGCCAGCTCGGCATCACGGTGCAGGCCTACACGTCGCAGGTGGGCAGCATCGCGCTCGACCGTGACTACCGTGCCTACGACCTAGACATGGCCGAAGACAATGCCGTGCGCTGTCCCGACCGCGAGAAAGCCGCACTTATGCACCAGCTTATAAGCAAGGTCAAGGCCGACGGCGACACCATAGGCGGAGTGATAACGTGTGTGGTGAAAGGCTGCCCGGCAGGTTTGGGCGAACCCGAATTCGGCAAGCTGCATGCACAGCTCGGGGCTGCAATGCTCAGCATCAATGCGGCAAAGGGTTTTGAGTATGGCGAGGGGTTCGGCTGCATGGACATGCGCGGAAGCCAGCAGAACGACATCTTTACCGCCGACGGCGGCAGGGTGCACACGCTCACCAACCACAGCGGCGGCATACAGGGCGGCATAAGCAACGGCGAGGACATCTGTTTCCGCGTGGCTTTCAAGCCAGTTGCAACAATATTGAAGCCTCAGTCAACCGTCGATACCGACGGTAGGACGGCTGTAATGGAGGCCCGCGGGCGGCACGACCCGTGTGTGCTTCCGCGTGCAGTGCCTATTGTCGAGGCAATGGCGGCAATGACAATATTGGACAATTATCTTGTAAACAAAAGCGTAAAAGCGTTGTTTTAAGGTCTGTTTTTTTTTTTTTACAACAATTAAGGGTTTTCGCGAACCAATATGAAATACTTTAGAAATAAAATAACTATATTTGCAACCGATAATTGGGGGCTTGTGAAAGTCTCAAATTAGCTTAGTTAAGTCTAGTTTAGTTTTTGTGTTGGTTGAGGGCAGTTTATTGGCTGCCCTCAATTTTCGTATATTACGGCTGTGATCCGGTATTGGCAAGGCTTTGATTGTGCCTTGTCGGGCAAGCATATAATCAGTGTTCCTAAAATCGTAAATCGTTCCCATAATTGCATAACGGCCCGTTGCTTGCAAAGCACTACCTTTGCATCATGGAAAAGAAAATACTACCTGTTGTAGGAATGATGTGTGCCGGATGCGCGGCCAATGTCGAACGTCGGCTCAGCCAGGTGAAAGGCGTGGCTTCGGTGTCGGTTTCCTTGCCCGGACGCACGGCCCTTGTCGAATATGACGGGAGCGTGGTGACTCCGGCAATGATGAAAGAAGCGGTTGACGGCATGGGCTACGAACTTGTCATCGACGACGACACGCGTGTCGAGACAATAGAACGAGTCAACCGAAGGAGGCTTTGCCGCAAGATGCTGCTGTCGTGGTTTTTCGCGTTGTTGGTAATGGCCATATCCATGAAATGGATTAGTCTGGGCGGCGGCGACGGCTTCGCCAACCAGACAATGCTCATTGTCGCGCTCGCCAACATGGCATATTGCGGACGGCAGTTCTATGCGAATGCGTGGCGGCAACTGCTTCACCGCACCGCAAACATGGACACGCTTGTTGCGCTGAGCACCGGCATCTCGTTTGCGTTGAGCGTGTTCAACACGTTTTGGGGCGATGCCGTTTGGACTCCGCGCGGCATTGCGTGGAACACTTACTACGACGCTTCGGTTATGATTATAGCCTTCGTGCTCACCGGGAGGGTGCTCGAAGAGCGCGCTAAAGGCAGCACGGCATCGGCCATAAAGGCTCTCATGGGACTTGTGCCCAAGACTGCCCGGGTGGTGAACGGCGGCAAGGTGGACGAGATTCCGCTTGCCGCGCTGGCACAGGGCGATGTTGTCGAGATACGGCAGGGCGACAAAGTGCCCGTCGACGGGACTGTTGCCGAGGGCGAAGCGTATGTCAATGAATCAATGATTACGGGCGAACCGGTGGCCGTGCGTAAGTCGGTCGGAAGCAAACTGCTTGCCGGAACCACCGTAAACAAGGGCACCCTGCGCTTCCGGGCCGAGCAGGTGGGCCACGCTACGGTGCTTGCCGGCATGATACGCATGGTGCGTGAGGCGCAGAATTCAAAAGCCCCCGTGCAGCATATTGTTGACCGTGTCGCAATGGTTTTCGTGCCGTGCGTCATCGGTCTGTCGCTGCTCACCCTGTTTCTGTGGCTGGCAATAGGCGGCAACAAGGTGTTGCCCGAAGCCATACTGTCGGCCACGTCGGTGCTGGTCATTGCCTGTCCGTGTGCAATGGGGCTTGCCACGCCCACGGCTCTCATGGTGGGCATAGGCAAGGCGGCGCGTTGCGGCATCCTTGTGAAGGACGCAACGGCTGTGGAACAGATGCGCAATGTTGATGCACTCGTGATAGACAAGACCGGAACGCTCACCGTTCCCGCGCCCGACATCGACTTCAAAACTTCAGAAAACTTGCTTCCCGAGCAGCGCGAAACGCTGAAACCGCATGCCGCCGAGGCCATTGCCGCCTTGCAGGCAAAGGGTGTTGACGTGTGGATGATGAGCGGCGACAACGAGGAAGCCGTGGCGTTCTGGGCCGGAAAGGCTGGTATAAGCCACTGCACAAGCAATGCCTTGCCCGACGACAAGGAGCGTCTTGTGCGCAAACTGCAGGCCGAGGGGCACACGGTGGCAATGGTTGGCGACGGAATAAACGACAGTCAGGCTCTCGCATCGGCCGACGTGAGCATTGCAATGGGGCGCGGCACCGACATAGCCATGGACGTGGCGCAGGTGACACTCATGGGCGATGATCTTCGGCACATACCCGAAGCCATGGAGATTTCGCGCCGCACGGTGTCGATGATAAGGCAGAATCTGTTCTGGGCATTCGTCTACAACATCGTGAGCATACCTCTTGCGGCCGGCTTGCCGCGCCTGTTTGGCATCGATTTCCAGATTACACCGATGTGGGCAAGTGCCCTTATGGCTTGTTCGAGCGTGAGTGTGGTGGTAAACAGTTTGCGTTTGAAACTCGTGCGGTGACCTGCGCGCCGCGTGACGGGCATGACCTTGCACGCGCAAAAACGCCCTTCCGCCAGACAGTGGCATTCACTGTGGCGGAAGGGCGTTTCGTGTTAGCCCGGCTGTGGGGTGCTGTCGTCACCGCATCAGAATCTTGGCTGGCGCGCGTTGCTGTTGGGAACGTCGCCCAAACCCGGTCCGGCGGGCATCTGCTTGCGGCTTGGCATCCACACGTTCTCAAACGAAACCTGGATGCTCATGGTGCTGTTCACGTTGTATTTCACTGCCGCGCCGATGCGGTCGCCAATGGCTCTCATGTCGTAGAGAGTGTAGGGAGCAGTGCCGTAAAGGCCGCCTCCGTAGTTGTTGGTGAGCGATTTCTGTCCGTAGATGTATGCTTCCCACCGGTCGTTGAACTTGTATCCCACGACAGCCGTAAGTCCGGCGTCGCGGTAACTGTTGTGCGCCCAATATACATTGTTGAGATATCCGCCCACGGCCACCGACAGACGGTCGTTCACCGGGAGTGCATACATTAAGGAAATGTTCTGTCCGAATCCTGCGCCGCCGCGTGCTCCGCGCCCGAACTGTGCGAATACCGACGCGCCAACGCTCATGTTGAGGCCGGGATGCAAGTCCCAGTTGCCGCATCCGCCCCATGCCATTGGGTAGGCGAGTGGAGGGCACACCTGCCCGTTGCTGTTTATTTGGGGCAGATGAAGCGTGTCGGCAGCTTCGCGTTCAAGCATTCTGCGGCGCAGACCCCGTGTGGGTTGTATGCGTTGCAAAGCCGAGTCGTCGAAGCGTGCGGCAAATCTGTCGCCTTCGGAATATTGCCCGTAGCTGTCGTCTTCGGTGCCGGACGCGTTCACTGAAGGCGTGCCCAGCTGCACGGGGCGGTCGCCATCGGTATGCGTGCTCTGTGCCTGTGCACCACCCGCCGCTACCGACAGCAGTGCAGCCAACATTATTCTCGTGCCTGTTGTAGTGTTCATCTTGTTCTTTTCACCTTGTTCGCCGACGGTTACACTGCCTGAACAGTGTCGTGCCGCCGCTTGCATTTGCAAATATAGGCATTATGGGCGTAACCGTATGTGGTTTTCACGCACTTTAA
Source organism: bacterium (assembly GCA_963607545.1). Classification (GTDB taxonomy): domain Bacteria; phylum Bacteroidota; class Bacteroidia; order Bacteroidales; family Bacteroidaceae; genus Prevotella. Next base: position 115,552 of record CAVDCP010000001.1, on the reverse strand, counting down.
TAATATTTCCCTAAAATTTTGTTTCATGCTCCAGCCCGTCTTCAACAGAACTTGCGGTTTGGCGCAAAAAGCACCGCGATGTCCAAAAAGTGTGGTGCCGATGTTGTCTGATATGGATGAAAACGAGTAAATTTGCAATATGAAAAAACATATAACAATGATTGTTGCCGCTCTCGTTATGGGCATTGTTTCGGTAGCGGCACAGGAGAAATACAATACCGTAGGCGATATTTCCTACACAGTGAAAACCGACAAGTATGCACAAGAGAGACTCAAGCTCGATGTCTACTACCCCGAAGGCAAGACCGACTGCCCCGTTGTTGTGTGGTTTCATGGCGGCGGACTCACGTCGGGATCGAAGCAGTTGCCGTGGAAAATGAAGGAGAAAGGCATGGTTCTCGTGGGTGTAAACTATCGTTTGCTGCCCAATGTCACCATAGACAAGTGCCTTGACGACTGTGCCGAGGCCGTGGCCTGGGTGTTCAAGAACATCAATCGGTATGGAGGTTCTGCAAAAAAGATATTCGTTTCGGGCCATTCGGCCGGCGGATACATCACTATGATGCTTGGGCTGGACAAGCAATGGCTCGCCAAGTATGGCGTGGATGCCAACGATATAGCCGCACTCATCCCGTTCAGCGGCCAGGCCATAAGCCATTTTGCCTACCGCACGATGAACGGTATAGACAACCTGCAGCCCACAATCGACCGTTTCGCGCCGCTTTATTGGGTGCGCAAGGACTGTCCGCCCATGACTCTCATCACTGGCGACCGCGAGTTTGAACTTTTCGGACGCTATGAAGAGAATGCCCTGCTGCTGCGTTACATGAAGCTCGCGGGCAACACCACCACCGAACTGTATGAACTTGGCGGACACGGCCACGGCTCGATGGTTGAGCCGGCGTACCACATCATGCAGAATGCAATCAACCGCCGGCTCGGACAGAAGGTGGAGCCGTAAGCGGGATAAACCCCGATGAGCCCTCGGGCATTCGCCGGAAAGGATACTGAAAAAGGCAAGCCGCGCTTTAAACTCTGCATGGCTTGCCTTTTTCAGTATGTCGTGCTGACGTGCCGTCAGTCTTCCATTGCTCCGATAATCTCGCTCACCGACGAGCATCCGTGGCGGTCGAGCCAGTCGTTTATGCCGTCGCGCACCTTTATTGTCACTGCCGGGTCGAGGAAATTGGCCGTGCCTATCTCTATTGCCGACGCTCCGGCCATGAGAAACTCGATTGCATCCTCGGCAGTGCAGATGCCTCCAAGGCCCACAACGGGTATCTTGACGGCCTTTGCCACCTGCCACACCATGCGCAGGGCAACGGGTTTCACCGCCGGACCGCTAAGGCCGCCGGTGGAAATGCTCAGCAGCGGTCGCCTGCGTTCGATGTCGATGGCCATGCCCATGAGCGTGTTTATGAGCGACACCGAGTCGGCCCCTTCGGCCTCGCAGGCTTTGGCTATTTCGGCTATGTCGGTAACGTTGGGCGACAGTTTCACTATCAGCGTCTTGTGGTAACGCTCCCTTACGGCCTTCACCACGCTCGCCGCGCCCTGGCATGTCACGCCGAACGCCATGCCGCCTTGCTTCACGTTGGGGCACGAGATGTTGAGCTCGATGGCCGGAATGCGGTCGAGCGCGTCGATGCGTGCGGCACATTCCGCATAGTCGGCAGGCGAAGAGCCGCTCACGTTAACAATCATGTTGGTGTCGATGTCCTTTATCTCGGGATAGATGTGGTTGCAGAAATAGTCCACGCCCTTGTTCTGCAGTCCCACACAGTTGAGCATTCCCTGTGCAGTCTCGGCCATGCGCGGGTAGTCGTTGCCCTCGCGCGGGTGCAGGGTAGTGCCTTTCACGATTATTCCGCCGATGCCATCGAGGGGCACGAAGTCGGAAAACTCAACTCCATATCCGAATGTTCCCGATGCAGTCATCACCGGGTTCTTCAGTTTCAAACGGTTTATCCTTACGCTTAAATCTGCCATAACAGTTGTTTTATGTTCATTACCGGACCATCTTTGCACACGCACTGGTTGCCTTTCGTGGTTTTTTCAACGCAGCAAAGGCATGCCCCCACGCCGCAGGCCATTTTGTTTTCGAGCGACACCTCGCACTCGATGCCGTTCTTGTAGGCATAGCGTGCCACGGCCATCATCATGGGCTTGGGCCCGCAGGTGTGTATCATGTCAAACCGTTCGCCCGTGAGCACCGTGTGGTTGGTCACGAAGCCGCGTTCGCCGAGCGACCCGTCTTCGGTGGTTATCAGCACCCGTCCCGTCTGCTCGAAAAGGTCGCGCTCAAGCACGTCGGCCGCAGTGCGGGCACCGAGCAGGAATGTTGGCTCGCCGCCGGCGGCCTTTATCTCCTTTCCCAGATACAACAACGGGGCCACGCCAACGCCTCCGCCCACGAGAAGATGTCTTGTTCCGGGTGCCGACGGCATGGTGAAACCGTTGCCGAGAGGCAACACGCAGTTGAGGGTGCCGCCCGCTGCGAGCTGCTGCAGACGGCGCGTGCCGTCGCCCACGGCTGCCACAAGCAGCCAAAGCTCGTTGTGTTCACGGTCTACATTGTTTATGGATATGGGGCGGCGCAGGAATGTCGCGGGCGAATTGTCTACGCGCACCTCGACAAACTGCCCTGCCGTCATCTCGGGGAGAGGGTCGCGGTGGGTGAGCTTAATGAGCACATGCTTGTCGCTCAAAGCCTCTGCCGAAACCACGGTAAGGTCAAGTATAAACTTTTTCATAATGGTCATTGAAAGAATAACAACCACAAAGTTACTGCAAAAAATCGGTTTGCGGCTTCCGCAGAGGCTTGTTTTTTGCGCGGGCGCGGCAAAAAACGTGCCGCCACGGGGCATGCATTCGTTTTTTTTGGCTACATTTGCAATGCACAATAAAAAGGAGAACAACACACCACACAACAGAAAAATGCCAACGACAACACCACATCTTGAATATGCTTTGCCGCCCGAATGGCATGAGCAGGGTTGCGTGCAGCTCACATGGCCGCATGCCGACACCGACTGGAAGCCCTATCTCGAAGACATAACCCGCACCTTTGCCGACATTGCCGAAGCCATAACGCGCCACGAACGGCTGCTCGTGGCCGCCCGTTGTCCGCACGACGTGATGCAGGTTCTTGCCGCGCGCCTCAGCGAGGAGAGCCTTGCGAGGGTGACGGTATGCGCCTGCGACAACGACGACACATGGGCGCGCGACCACGCTTTCATCACCACCGTCAGCCAGAACGGCAACGGTGCCCCGGCCCACATGCTCGATTTCTGTTTCAACGGGTGGGGCAGGAAATTCGCGGCAGACCGCGACAACCGCATAAACCGCACCCTGCATGCTGCCGGACTGTTTGCCGGCGAACGCGTTGACTGCGGCGATTTCGTGCTTGAAGGAGGATCCATAGAGAGCGACGGCAACGGCACGGTGCTCACCACGAGCCAGTGTCTGCTCGCGCCCAACCGCAACCAGCCGCTCACCCAAGACGACATCGAGCGCAGGCTCAAGCTCAGCCTCGGGGCACGCAAGGTGGTGTGGCTCGACCACGGCACGCTCGAAGGCGACGATACCGACGGCCACATCGACACGATTGTGCGCACCGCGCCCGGCGGCACGTTGCTTTATGTGGGCAGCGGAAGCCCCGACGACACGCAACACGACGACTTTGCCGCGCTCGAAGAGCAGCTGCGCGGCGTGACCGATGCCGACGGCAACAGTTACAGGCTGCTGCCCCTGCCAATGCCGCAGCCCATATACGACGGCGACGATCGGCTTCCTGCCACCTACGCCAATTTCCTTGTAATCAACGGCGCGGTGATTGTTTCCACCTATGCGCAGCCCGACAACGATGCCGAAGCCATGCGCACGGTGGCCGAAGCATTTCCCGGGCGCGAGATAATAGGCATCGACGCACGCACGATAATACGCCAGCACGGTTCGATACACTGCCTCACGATGCAATATCCCAAGGAGGCTTTCACGCCGCAGACAAAATAACCACAAACCAAAACGCACGACAACTATGAAGAAAATAAAGATAGGATTTCTGCAACAACGCAACACCGCCGACACCGCCGACAACATAAAGCGTCTCACCGAGGGCATCAACGACCTTGCACGGCGCGGTGCGCAGCTCGTGGTGTTGCAGGAACTGCACAATTCACTGTATTTCTGCCAGGAAGAGAATGTGGACAACTTCAATCTGGCAGAGCCTATACCCGGTGAGTCCACACGGCTTTTCGGCGAGGTGGCACGGCAATGCGGCGTGGTGATAGTCACCTCGCTGTTTGAACGGCGCGCCCCGGGGCTTTACCACAACACGGCAGTTGTGATTGACACCGACGGCACTATAGCCGGAAAATACCGCAAGATGCACATCCCCGACGACCCCGCCTATTATGAAAAGTTCTATTTCACGCCCGGCGACCTCGGTTTCCAACCCATCGACACGAGCCTCGGACGGCTCGGCGTAATGGTGTGCTGGGACCAGTGGTATCCTGAGGCAGCGCGGCTTATGGCACTGCAAGGCGCCGAAATACTCATCTATCCCACGGCCATAGGCTACGCCGCAAGCGACCCGCACGACGAGCAACAGCGGCAGCGCGAGGCATGGACCACCGTGCAGCGCGGCCACGCCGTGGCCAACGGTCTGCCCGTAGTCACGGTAAACCGCACCGGCTTCGAGGCCGACCCCAGCAAGCTCACGCCCGGAATACAGTTCTGGGGAAGCTCTATGGTGGTGGGCCCGCAGGGCGAGATGCTCTACCGCGCATCGGAAAGCGAAGAAGAAAGCACCGTGGTTGAGGTAGACCTGTCGCACAGCGAGGACGTGCGCCGATGGTGGCCGTTCCTGCGCGACAGGCGCATCGAGGCTTACGGCGACATCACGCGCCGCTTCATCGACTGACGTTTATGCAGCGTCATGCCGCAAGGCAGCACAAGACCCGCATCAGACACATGGTTTGCAGTGGCTGGTGCGGGTCTTCGTTTTCATGGCGACACGGCGGTTTCGCGGCATGGCGCATGCACCGCACGGGCGTTGCGCAGACGCTGCACATGCATGCCGCATGCGGTGCACGCGTGTGCACCATACGCCGCACGCCGCCGCGAAGCTCGGCTGCGACGGCAGCGGGGCGGTGTGTCATTCTGCCACAGAGCTTTCCCGGATGACGGCCAACGCATGTTTTGGTTGTTACTTTTTGGCTACAAATTCCTTTTGTAAGTTTTTTTTCGCTACTTTTGCACCTGCACAATGCTGTCGGCTCACCGGCTGTGCTGCCGGGCCGCTCAGTGCTTGCTGCATGACCACTGTTTGAAACAAATTAAATCATAAAACCGGAATGACAACATTGACAATTTCTATCGTCGTGGTTTTCGTGCTGGGCTATGCACTGATAGCCACCGAGAGCCTGACGAAAGTGAACAAAGCGGCTATTGCCCTCCTTATGCTCGTGGGGTGCTGGACACTCTACATGGTTGACCCGACACAGTTTCTCGTTCTCATGCACCCCGATTTCGAAGTGGGCGAAGGTTCGGGCGTGCTCGAAAAAGTAACGTCGATAATTCAGGAACACCTCGGCGACACCTCAACCACGCTGTTCTTCCTCATGGGAGCCATGACCATCGTGGAGATAGTAGACCAAAACGGCGGCTTCAACTGGGTGCGCAATGTAATGAAAACAAAGTCGAAGCGTGCCCTGCTGTGGCGCATTGCGTTTATGACCTTCTTTCTCTCGGCCATACTCGACAACCTTACCACAAGCATAGTAATGGTGATGATTCTGCGCAAACTGGTGGCCGTCCGCCGCGACCGCATCGTCTTTGCCTCGCTCGTAATCATTGCCGCCAACTCCGGCGGCGCGTTCTCGCCGATAGGCGACGTTACCACGATAATGCTGTGGAACAAGGGCTTGATTACGGCCTTGGGCGTGATGTCGGAGATTTTCATCCCCTCGATAGTGTCGATGGCCATACCGGCGTTCATACTGCAATACTCGCTCAAAGGCGAACTTGACTATCCCGAAAGCCAATCGGCACAGAATGCCGGTGTGGGCGACTTCACTTCGGGGCAGCGCAAGGCGGTGTTCTGGCTCGGCGTGGGCGGTTTGATGTTTGTCCCCGTGTTCAAGAGCCTCACCGGTCTGCCGCCGTTCGTAGGCATTCTTCTCGTTCTCGGCGTGTTGTGGACGGCTACCGAAGTGTTCTACCGCAACCTGCACCGTGGACATGACGACGAAGGTACGCAGAAACGTGTCACCAAACTGCTCTCGCGTGTAGACATGAGCACCATTCTTTTCTTCCTTGGCATCCTCATGGCCGTGTCGTGTCTGGCCGAGGTGGGCGTGCTCACGGCAATGGGCAAGGGGCTCAACGTGGCCTTCAACGGCAACCACTACCTCGTGACGGGCATCATAGGCGTGTTGTCGAGCATCGTTGACAACGTTCCGCTCGTGGCCGGATGCATGGGCATGTATCCCGTAGAGGCTGTGGGCGACATGGCCGTTGACGGCGTGTTCTGGCAGCTTCTTGCCTACTGTGCAGGTGTGGGCGGCTCTATGCTCATCATAGGCAGCGCGGCAGGCGTGGTGGTGATGGGCCTGGAGAAAATCACCTTCGGGTGGTATATGAAGCACATCACATGGATAGCGTTTGTGGGCTACGTCGCAGGCATACTGTGCTACTGGCTCATGCGCACGTTCATCTTTGCCGCATAGCGGTATTGCCGTTGCGCACAACACGGCTTTTGCAGTGCCGGGAAACGCGATTTTGCATTATTTAGGCAACCGCGTTTCCCGGCAACCGCGTTTTTTAGTAACTTTGCGGGCGTGAATTTTTAAAAAGGAAGAAAATGAACAGTCGTATTTTTCGGACACTTGCCGTGGCGGTTGCCGTGCTTCTCGCCGCTGTCACCACAAGCGGCAAGCCCGGCAAGAAGGCCATTACAAAGAAGGGAAACACGGTGGTGATAAACACCACCCATGTGGTGAAGGGCGTGAGAGGATATGCCAGTGCCACCCCGCTGAAGATATATGTAGCCAACGGCAAGATTACAAACGTAGAGGCTCTGCCCAACCAGGAAACCCCGAGCGTGTTTGACCGTGCCGAGAAACTGCTGCAGAAATTCGTGGGCAAGAGCGTGGACGAGGCGCAGAAAATGCAGGTAGATGCCGTGAGCGGTGCCACATACTCGTCGAAAGCCCTCATAAAGACAATGCGCGGCGGACTGAAATATTACAGCGACAACAAATGACGGCAATGCGGTGAAACCGCGCTGCCGTTGCTCGTGTCGCGGCGTTCTGCCGTAGGCGGCGCAGACCATTGCCACGTTTATGCAGACTTGTGCTTTCTGCGGCGGTCGGCCGGTAGTGGCGTGTGGCCGCAGTGGCGCGTCTGTCGGCGGTTTCCCGGAAAACAATGCGGTGCAATTGCACGCCCGGGAAACATTGACTGGCGTGGCAGTGCGAGCTTGCTGCGGAAAGGCAAATTTGGAGAATTTTGTTTTGCAAATTCGCCCTTTTACACTATCTTTGCATAATATTGTATGTGGCCGGGTTGCCGAAGCATGCTTTGCAAAAGCCCGGCACTTTCAATATTTGCATAATACACTGATGAACAAAGATAAGTTAGGACTTCTTTCAACCATAAAATATCCCGACGACTTGCGTAAACTCGGCGTGGAGCAACTGCCCGACGTGTGCGACGAACTGCGCCGCGACATCGTGGACGAACTGTCGGTCAACCCCGGGCACCTCGCCTCGTCGCTCGGAGTGGTGGAACTCACGGTGGCTCTGCACTATGTTTACGACACTCCCTACGACCGCATCGTGTGGGATGTGGGACACCAGGCCTACGGACACAAGATACTCACGGGGCGCGGCGAGAGCTTCTGCACCAACCGCAAGCTGCACGGCGTGCGCCCGTTTCCGAGCCCGCAGGAAAGCGAGTATGACACATTCACCTGCGGACACGCCTCCAATTCAATATCGGCAGCGCTCGGCATGGCCGTGGCAGCACGCAAAACCGGGCACGACGGCCGCCATGTGGTGGCCGTAATAGGCGACGGGGCAATGAGCGGAGGACTCGCGTTTGAGGGCATCAACAATGCGTCGTCGTCGCCCAACGACCTGCTCATCATCCTCAACGACAACGACATGAGCATCGACCGTGCCGTGGGCGGCATGGAGAAATATCTGCTCAACCTCGACACCAATGCCACCTACAACAGGCTGCGCTTCAAGGCTTCGCAGTGGCTGCACTCAAAAGGCTACCTCAACGAAGACCGCCGCAAGGGCATCATACGCCTCAACAATGCACTCAAGTCGGCAATAAGTCATCAGCAGAACATCTTCGAGGGCATGAACATACGCTATTTCGGCCCGTTCGACGGCAACGACGTGAAAGAAATGGTGCGCATTCTGCGCCAGCTCAAAGACATGCGCGGCCCGAAACTGCTGCATCTGCACACCGTGAAGGGCAAGGGATACAAGCCCGCCGAGAACGAGGCCACCATTTGGCATGCCCCGGGAAAATTCGATCCGGCAACCGGCGAGCGCGTGAAATGCGACACCACCGGACTGCCGCCGAAATTTCAGGATGTGTTCGGCAACACTCTGCTCGAACTCGCACAGGCCAACAACCGCATCGTTGGGGTTACTCCCGCCATGCCTACGGGGTGCTCCATGAACATCATGATGAAGGCCATGCCCGACCGGGTGTTTGATGTTGGCATTGCCGAGGGGCATGCGGCAACGTTCGCATGCGGCATGGCCAAAGACGGACTTGTGCCGTTCTGCAACATTTACAGTGCATTCGCGCAGCGCGCCTACGACAACATCATCCACGACGCTGCCATTCTCAACCTGCCGGTGGTGTTCTGCCTCGACCGCGCCGGACTCGTGGGCGAAGACGGGCCTACGCACCATGGCGTGTTCGACATTGCCTCGCTGCGCCCCGTGCCTAACCTCACGCTTGCTTCGCCTATGGACGAATGTGAACTGCGCAGACTCATGTACACGGCACAGTTGCCCGGAAAAGGCACGTTCGTGATGCGCTATCCGCGCGGAAGGGGTGTGCGCACCGACTGGCACTGCGACTTCGCCGAAATCGAAATAGGCAAAGGACGCATGATTTCCGACGGCAATGACATCGCGGTGTTGAGCTACGGGCCGGTGGGAAACGATGTGCAGAAAGCCATCGTCGAACTCCGCGACGAGGGCTTCGCGGCCAGTGTGGCCCACTACGACCTGCGCTTCGCAAAGCCGCTCGACACAGAACTGCTTGAAGAAGTGGCTTCGAGGTTTGCCTGCGTCATAACAATAGAGGACGGAATGCGTGCCGGTGGAGTGGGGACTGCCGTGCTCGAATGGATGAGCGACAACCGCTGCACAGCCGAAATAGTGAGAATGGGACTGCCCGACCGTTTCATAGAGCATGGAACAGTTGACGAACTGCACCGCATCGCAGGCATCGACACGGAGTCGATAAAGCGCACCGTAAAGGAATGTGTGGCGCGTGCACGACAAGAAAAACAACCATGAAGATAGTAATTGCGGGCGCATACGCCATTGGAACACACCTCGCGCGGCTGCTTGCACGCGACCATGAGGACATAACCGTAATCGACACCGACGACGAAAGGCTTGCCGGCATAGGCACAGACTTCGACCTTCTCACCATGGAGGCATCGCCCACAAGCGTGAAAAGCCTGAAAAACGCGGGCGTGGAACATGCCGACCTCTTCATAGCCGTAACTCCCGACGAGAACCAGAACATGGCCGCATGCGTGCTGGCAAAGGCTCTCGGCGCAAAGAAAACCGTGTCGAAAATAGACAATGCAGAATATATAGAGCCCGAACTGCGCGACTTTTTCGCCAACCTCGGCATCAGTTCGATAATCTATCCCGAGATGCTCGCGGCAAAAGACATAAACAACGGTCTGAAAATGTCGTGGGTGAGGCAACGGTGGGATGTGCACGACGGCGCGCTCGTGATGCTTGCCATAAAGCTGAGGGAGACGTGCGAGATACTCAACCAGCCGCTGCGCCAGCTCTGCGGACCTGACGATCCCTACCATATCGTGGCCATAAAGCGTGGCGGCGACACCATAATCCCGGGCGGAAACGACCAGCTCAAGCTCTACGACATGGCTTATTTCATGACCACAAGGCAGTTTATTCCATATGTAAGGAAAATCGTGGGCAAGGAACACTACGTCGATGTGAAGAACGTTATGATTATGGGTGGCGGGGCCACTGCCGTGCGCACCGTGAAGACAATGCCCGCATACATGGGCGTGAAAATAATAGAAAGCGACGAACAGCGGTGTGAACGGCTGAACACTTTGCTCGAAGACAAGGACGCTCTCGTCATAAACGGCGACGGGCGCGACACTGCCTTGCTCGTGGAGGAAGGCATAAAGAACACACAGGCGTTTGTCGCGCTCACCGGCAATGCCGAAACCAACATCCTGGCATGCCTTACTGCCAAGCGCATGGGCGTGAGAAAAACCGTGGCAATGGTTGAGAACATCGACTATGTGAGCATGGCCGAGAGTCTTGACATAGGCACGATAATCAACAAGAAATCCATTGCCGCGAGCCATATCTACCAGATGATGCTCGATGCAAACGTGCATAACGTGCGGTTCTTGATGACTGCCAACGCCGACGTGGCCGAATTCATCCCCACCGTAGGCTCGAAAATAACGCGAAGGCAGGTTAAGGAGCTCGGATTGCCGCAGGGAATGACCATCGGCGGACTTGTGCGCGACGGCAAGGGGATGCTTGTTTCGGGCAACACGCAGATACAGGCGGGCGACTCGGTCATGGTGTTCTGCCACGGACTGAACATGAAGAAGGTTGAGAAGATGTTTCTATGATAAACCTGAAACTCATATATAAAATCATAGGGTCGCTGCTCTTCATAGAGACTGCGCTCATGGTTGTGTGCCTTGCAATGGCCGTTGCCTACCGTGAAGACGACACTCTCGGCTTCGGATGCGCCGTTGCCGTCACTGCAATGTGCGGTTTCCTCATGCGGTTTATGGGGCGCGGCTGCGACAACACGCTCTCGCGCCGCGATGCCTATCTCGTGGTTACGCTCTCATGGGTGGTGTTCTCGCTGTTGGGCACGTTGCCGTTTGTCGTCAGCGGCTACCTTACGTCGTTCACCGATGCCTTCTTCGAAACGATGTCGGGCTTCACCACAACCGGGGCGAGCGTCATCGACGACGTGGAATCGCTGCCGCACGGACTGCTTTTCTGGCGTTCGCTCATGCAGTGGATAGGCGGATTGGGAATAGTGTTCTTCACCATTGCGTTGTTGCCGTCGCTTGTCGGCGGTTCGGTAAAGGTGTTCGCGGCCGAGGCAACAGGCCCGATAAAGACAAAACTGCACCCGCGCCTGAGCACCAACGCAAAGTGGCTGTGGGTGGTTTACCTCGTGATAACGGCTCTTTGCATAGCCGCTTTGTGGCTTGCGGGCATGGATGTGTTCGACAGTGTGAACTACAGCATGACCACGGCAGCCACGGGTGGATTCGCAACTGTCAATTCCTGCATCGGGCTTAGCCCCTCGATACAGTATATACTCACGTTCTTCGCGTTTGTGTCGGGCGTTAATTTCACTCTGCTCTACGTCTCCGTGTCGCGCCTCAGGTTCCGCGCCTTGTTCGGAAGTGCCGAGTTCAAGTTCTATTCCTTTCTTGTCGCCGCCGGGACGGCGTTCCTTATGGCGGAGCTTATGGCACACAATGGCTACGGACTGGAACGTGCTTTCCGTTGCGGGGTGTTTCATGTGGTGTCGTTCATAACCACTACCGGGCTCGTTTGCGACGATGCCGGACAATGGCCGCATGTCACTTGGGTGGTGCTGGCGGTGTGCATGTTCTTCGGGGCGTGCTCGGGTTCAACGAGCGGAGGCTTCAAGTGCGTGCGCGGCGTAATGCTGCTGAAGACCATAAAGAACGAGTTCCGACAGATACTGCATCCCAATGCGGTGCTGCCCTTGAAGGTTGACGGCGTGAATGTGCCGTCGTCGAAACGCGTTACTCTGCTTGCCTTTCTCACTGTCTACCTCATGCTGAGCCTCATATGCTCGTTCTCGATGATTGCCATGGGCATCGACAACACCAACGCCATAACGATAACGCTGAGCAGTCTGGGCAATGTGGGGCCGACACTCGGGCTTGAAATAGGCCCAACGATGTCGTGGAGCATTCTTCCCGATGCCGCGAAATGGATTTGTTCGGTGCTTATGCTTATCGGACGTCTTGAGATTTTCAGCGTGCTTGTAATCTTCACCCCGCAGTTTTGGGAGGAAAACTGACAACTGGGAGAGACCGTAATGCATTGCTGCCGTGCTGCGGCGATGTTTCATTCTGCCGTTGTAAACAGCAGGTGCAAGCCAAGAATCATTACCAATAAAATATAAATTATGAAACCATTAAAATTCAACGCACTATTGAAGTCGACCATTTGGGGCGGCAACAAAATCATTCCGTTCAAGAATCTTGACGTGAAACAGGACAATGTGGGCGAAAGTTGGGAAATATCAGGCGTTCCCGGCAACGAAACCGTAGTGAGTGACGGCGAGTATGAGGGCAAGAAGCTCAACGAACTGGTTGCCGAACTGAAAGGAAAACTCGTGGGTGAGGACAACTACAAGCGTTTCGGCGACGAGTTCCCTCTGCTCATTAAGTTCATCGATGCGCGTCAGGACCTGTCGATACAGGTGCATCCCACCGACGAAATAGCACACCGTCAGGGCAAGGAACGCGGCAAGACCGAAATGTGGTATCTCATGGATTCTGACAAGGATGCCACTCTCTTGTGCGGCTTGAAGAAGGAAATCACTCCCGAGGAATATGCCGAAATGGTGGGCAACGACACTATATGCGATGCCATAGCACGTTACAACGTGAAAGAAGGCGACTGCTTCTTCCTTCCGGCAGGCCGCATACATGCCATAGGCACGGGGTGTTTCCTCGCCGAAATACAGCAGACAAGCGACGTGACCTACCGCATTTACGACTTCAAGCGCAAGGACAAGGACGGCAACTACCGCCAGCTCCACACCAAGGAGGCTGCCGAAAGCATCAACTATACGGTTGAGAGCGACTACCGCACCGACTACATTCCGGCCAAGAACCGTGGTGTGTCGCTCGTGCAGTGCCCTTATTTCTGCACCGCAGTGTATGACCTTGACGAGCCTATGACGCTCGACTATTCCGAACTCGACAGCTTTGTCATCCTCATCGGACTGAAAGGTGAGGCCACAATCACCGACAACGAGGGCAACACCACGACATTGCGCGCTGGCGAGAGCTTGCTCGTTCCGGCAACAACCGACACTCTGAAGGTGGACGGAACGCTCAAATTCCTCGAGACCTATGTATAAAAAGGTGCCGTTGTAGCACATACACGAAACGTGAAAAGGACTTCAATATGGCCGATGGTCTATTGAAGCCCTTTTCACGTTTTATGTGTCCGTGTGGTTTTCAGTCTTGGTAGTATATGCGTTTCACGCGGTTGCTGATACCGGTGAGCACTTCGTAGGGTATGGTGTCGAGCGTGTCTGACAATACGGTGACGGGCAGTTGCTCGCCGAATATCTCCACTCTGTCGCCCTCTTTGCAGTCTATTTCGGTGACGTCAATCATTGCCACGTCCATGCAGATGTTGCCCACATAGTCGGCTCTCTTCCCGTTCACAAGGCAATAGCAGTGCCTGTTGCCGAGATGCCGGTTGAGTCCGTCGGCATATCCTATCGGTATTGCGGCGATTACTGAGTCGCGTTCTATCGTTCCCTTGCGGCTGTAACCCACCGTTTCGCCTGCTTTCACTTCGCGCATCTGCAGTATTGTGGTCATCAGCGTGCTCACGTTGTTAATCATCGAGTTGTCGCGCGGGTCATAACCATAAAGTCCGAGTCCCAGACGGCACATGTCTAGCTGCCGTTCGGGGAAATGTTCTATGCCGGCAGAATTGTCGATGTGGCGCAGAATCTTGTGCGGGAATGCGGCGCACAGCTTGCTGCTCGCGCTGTCGAAGAGCTTGAACTGGTGTTCGGAGAAGCCGTCGAAACTGTCGGAGTCGCTTCCCACGAAGTGCGAGAACACCGAGCGCGGGATTATTGCCGACTGCTGGTGCAGTCGCGAAATGAGTTCGTCGATGTCGTGTTCGGGGTCGAAGCCCAGCCGGTGCATGCCGGTGTCGAGCTTTATGTGCACGGGGAAGTTGTTGATGCCTTCCTTCTGCGCCTCGCGCACGAGTGCGTCGAGGAGTCTGAACGAGTAGATTTCAGGTTCCAGTTCGTAGTCGAACATGGTCTTGAACGCCGTCATTTCGGGGTTCATAATCATTATGTTCGACGTTATTCCGTTCTTCCTCAGTGTCACGCCTTCGTCGGCCACGGCCACGGCGAGATAGTCAACGCGGTGGTCTTGCAACGTCTTTGCAATCTCCACGCTGCCCGCTCCGTAGGCATCGGCCTTTATCATGCACACGAGTTTAGTCTCCGGGCGCATGAAAGAACGGTAATGGTTGAGGTTTTTCACGACGTTGGAGAGGTTCACCTCGAGTATTGTCTCATGCACTTTCTGTACCAGCAGTTCGGTGATGTTGTCGAAACCGAAGCGGCGTGCGCCCTTTATCAGAATCACTTCATCGTGCAGCGACTTGAACACTTCGCTGTGTATGAACGATGTAACGTCGTGGAAGAAGAATTTTTCAGGCACCCTTAAGAGGTCGGCATGGGCCATAATCTGCGGCCCTATGCCTATAATCTTCTGCACGCCGCGCTGCAATGCGAGTCCCGACACCTCGTTGTAGAGCGTGTCGAGAGGTTCGCCCGTTTGGTAGATGTCGCTCAATATGAGCGTGCGTTTGCGTCCCTTGTGGTCGGGGCGGCGGTTCATGAAGTCGAGGGCTATGTCGAGTGAGTTGATGTCGGAGTTGTAGGAGTCGTTGATGAGAGTGCATCCGTGCTGTCCTTCTTTCACTTCAAGGCGCATGGCCACCTGCTCAAGCGTGTCCATACGGCTTGCGAGCAGTTCGCGCCTAAGTCCGAGGTGCAGTGCCACCACGGCTGTCGTGGCAGAGTTGCGCACCGAGGCATCGTCGATGAAAGGTATTCTGTATGACCCTTTCACGCCGTTGTATATATAATGTATGGTTGAGCATAGCCCGTCTTTCTCCACGTTTTCCACGAAGAAGGGTACTGTGTTGTCTTTCATCGACCAGCAGAGCTTCTCGCCGCGATAGTCTGATGCCGACACCACGCGCTCCACCACGTCGTCGTCTTTGCAGTAGACAATGGTCTTGGCATCGTGGAAAAGTATAACTTTCTCGCGGCATTTCTCTTCAAGCGAACTGAAGTTCTTCTGGTGTGCGTCGCCCACGAATGTGAGGACGGCGGTTGTCGGCTGTATGATGTCGCGCAGTGCGAGCATCTCGCCGGGCTCAGAAATGCCGGCTTCAAACACTCCCACCTCGCTTTGCTCGTTGAGGAGCCACACCGACAGCGGCACACCTATCTGCGAGTTGTAGCTTCGCGGCGAACGTGTTACCGCCATTTCGGGCGAGAGCAGTTGGTAGAGCCATTCCTTCACTATTGTCTTGCCGTTGCTGCCGGTTATTCCTACTATCGGGATGTCAAACTCGTCGCGGTGGCGTTCGGCGAGCCTTTGCAGTGCAACAAGCGTGTCGGCCACTTTCAGGAAATTCGCGTCTGCGTATGCCGTGCCGTAGTCTGCCGGGACATCCTCCACCACAAAGTTACGCACTCCGCGCCGGTAGAGATCGAAGATGTAGCGGTGACCGTCGTTACGCCCCGATTTCAGGGCAAAGAACAGGGTTTCCTCGGCAAAGCACAATGAACGGCTGTCGGTGAGAAGAAACCCGATGTTGGCATCGGCTGTGCCGTAACGGTGCGCCCCGATGAGCGTCGTTACCTTTTCTATAGTATAAGTCATTTTCCCTAAAATGTTTTATATGGGTGCAAACTTACACAAAATCGGTGTAACAGACAAGCTAAACACGGGTTTTATTTCATGGCTTCACAGGCGTGACGCGTGCCGTGCGTGCTTTGTGCCAACCTAAAACAGCGGTTGCAGAAATGTCTGCAACCGCTGTCAGGTGTGTATCGTTCTGCGCTTGAACCTGCCGCCTTTTGTCTTGTCCGGCAGACAGTTCAAGTGCGTTGCCGGGCTTGCCGCTTATTAATACTCGTCTATGTTGAGGCTCTTGCGGTATTTGTCAAGCTCGCGCTGCAGCTGTTTCGTTATCTTGTCGTAGCCCGGTTTGCCGAAGATGTTGTTGAGTTCGTGCGGGTCGGTCTGCAAGTCATACAGTTCGGTATAGTTCACCGTCGAGTCCTTGGGCTCGAAATATCCGAGCGATTCGAGATACTTTCCGCCACGGTATTCGCGTGTTCCCGGCTGACGCTGGTATTTGTTCTCCTGTATGGCGTCGGTTCCGCCCTTTCCGTAGAAGTGTATCAGCTTGTAACGGTCGGTGCGCACCCCATCGTGCTTGCGCACCATGTGGTAGGTGGGGTAGTCGTAGTAGTGGTAGTAGATGCTTGTGCGCCAGTTCTTCACGTTGTCGCCGTTGTCAAACACGGGCAGGAGCGATCGTCCGGGCATCTCGCTCGGCTTCTTTATGCCCGCGAGGTCGAGGAAGGTGGGGGCGTAGTCGATGTTCTGCACGAGTTTCGTGCACACCGACCCCGGCTTTGTGTGTCCCGGATAGGAAATGATGAGCGGCGTGCGCAGCGACTCCTCATACATGAAACGCTTGTCAAACCATCCGTGTTCGCCCATGTAGAATCCCTGGTCGGAAGTGTACACGATGATGGTGTTTTCGGTGAGTCCGTTGCGGTCGAGGTAGTCGAGCACGCGTCCCACGCTCTCGTCCACGCTGGCAATTACGCTCATGTAGTCGCGTATGTAGCTCTGGTATTTCCAGTTGTCAAGCTCTTTGCCGGTGAGGTTGGCTTCGAGCAGCTTTCTGTTTCGCGGGAAATAATACTTGCCCCATGCATTGCGCTGTGCCGGGGTCATGCGGTTTATCTCGCCCATCAGGCTCAGGTATGAGTCCCAACTGTCGGCATTTGTGGTGTCGAGCATCTCGGGCACCTTGAAATCCTGCTCCCAACGCATGTCTTTGGTTATGCTCATCTTTTGCGTGCGCACTGCCGATCCGCGTGTGGCATAGTCGTCGTAGAAAGTCTCGGGCTGCGGAAATTCCACGTTGTCATACATTCCCAGATACTTTAAGTTGGCCTGCCAGTTGCGGTGCGGAGCCTTGTGGTGCAGCATGAGGCAGAACGGTTTGCTCGGGTCGCGGTGCTCTATGAATTCGAGGGCATGGTCGGTAGTGAGGTCGGTGGAGTAGCCTTGCTCCACTATGAATTTGTTGCCCGTGTCCGAACCCCTGTACTGCGGGTTCCAGTATTGCCCCTGGTCGTTGTACACATGGTAGTAGTCGAATCCCTTCGGGTCGCATCCCATGTGCCATTTGCCCACCACGGCGGTCTGGTATCCGGCCTGCTGCAGCAGTTCGGTAAAGAAAGTGCGTGTGGTGTCGATGCCCTCGGCAAGCTGCCGCTGTCCGTTCTGGTTGCTGTAAAGTCCGGTTATGAGGCATGCGCGCGACGGGGTTGACAGCGAGTTCTCGACGAATGCACGGTCGAAGCGCATTCCGCGTTGGGCTATGCGGTCGATGTTGGGTGTGGGGGCGAGCTTTGATATCGGGCCTCCGTATGCGCTGATGCACTGGAATGCGTGGTCGTCGCACATTATGTAGACGATGTTGGGGTGTGTCTGCACGGCTTTCTGCTGTGCCTGTGCGGTTGCCGTGCAGCATGAGAGTACTGCAAGGGGCAATGCCAATTTTCGGGATTGTTGCATTTTGTAGGTTTGTTTTGTTTGAAAATGTTTTGTAGGTAGGTTTTGGCAATTGCAAAGTTACTAATTAATTGCGACTTGCTTGAACACATTCTGCATTTTAGTGTCGTCAGGAAAACAAAAAAGTTTCAGACGGCATAGACATGGCGCATCATGCCGTGCCGTTTCCTGTGTATGCGAAACCGGGCCGCCATCAGCCATTGGTGGCTGGTGACGGCCCGGTGGAGTGGGGTGCATGCGTGGGCGTGCCGGTGGTTACACGAGATGCCCTATAAGCTCTTCGCGGCTTCCGGCGAGCATGTCGATGACGGGAATTTCAACCATTGTGTAGCATCCTGGCTGCTGGCGCATCGAGGCGCGTGCCACGTTGACAAGCACCTGGCCGGTGAGTGCCGGGTTGTTAATGCTCATGTTGAACTCCATGCGCTGGTTCTGCGTTGTGCCGCTCACGCCTTTGCGCACGAGGTTGACGCCGTGTCCCATGTCGCGTACGTCGTCAACCGACTCCACCTCAAACACATGTGTCTCGTCGTTGGCAAAATACGGGTCGGCTTTGATGGCCTTTGTCACCTCTTCGAGGCTGGCCTCCGGCTCAAGTTCTACATACACCATGCGGCGGTGCAGGCCCTCGCCCTTGGGTATTGTCATTGAGAGCGCGTTGCGCACCCCGTCTTTCGAGCGCACGCACACGCTGTGGCCCATCGACATGCCCGGGCCGAAATTGGTGTAGCTCAGACCCTTGGGCGCGAGGCTCTGCATGAGCGTGCGCACTATCGAGTCGCTGCCCGGATCCCAACCGGCTGCTATCACGGCCACGGCATTGTGCTCCTTGCATATGGGCATGAGCGCGGCGCGGTAGTCGAGTATCGAAGTGTGTATGTCGAAACTGTCCACCGTGTTGATGCCGAGGGGCAGTATGCGCTTGGCATACTCCTCGCACGAGCGTGTGGGAGTGGCCAGTATGGCCACGTCCACGTTGTCGAGCTCGGTTATGTCCTTCACCACGTCATATCCGGCAAGCTCTGCCGGCTTGTCCTGCGCGCCGTTGCGGCGCACAATTCCTGCAATCTCGAAGTCGGGCGCGGCTTCAAGTGCCTGCACCGTGTAGCGTCCGATGTTGCCGTAGCCCACTACGGCTGCTCTGATTTTTTTCATTTTCTATTGTCGTTTTATTGGTTGTTGTCGTTGTTTTCCGTCACCTGCGGTTGCTTGCGCAAATGCCGTTGCAAATGCAAATTTACTGAAATTTGTGGGCAAAATGCCTTTCACGCTTGTGTTTTTGTGCCTGATGCGCCATTTTACCTACGTTTCGGTAGCTGCCAGCGAGGGCTTCGCCGCCACCTGCCGCATGTGCTGCACGCGTGTGCGGCAGTTGCGCAACGTGCGTGCTGCATGCGCCGCACGTCGGCCAGGAAGTCTTTTTGCGGCATAAAATGATGCCCCTACACAATAAATACAGGCTTCGATCGTTAATAATATATTATATGTGCGTGCGCAGTCCGTTTGCGGCAAGGCGGCAGCCATGCGCCGCACGGCACTGCATAACAACTTGAAACATGATTGACTACATAAAAGGCGAGCTCGCCGAACTCACTCCCGCCCTCGCGGTGATAGAAGCCTACGGCGTGGGCTACGCACTCAACATATCGCTCAATACCTATACCGCCATACAGGGCAAGAAAGAGGCGAAACTCTATGTGCATGAGTCGCTTGTGGCCGGAGGCCGCGACGACTCCTACACCTTCTACGGATTTGCCACCAAGCAGGAGCGCGAACTCTACCGTTTGCTCATCTCGGTGTCGGGAGTGGGTGCCAACTCGGCACGCATGATACTCTCGGCTGCCACGCCGGCAGAGCTTTGCAATGCCATCTCCACGGGCAACGAGAAACTGCTCAAGAGTGTCAAGGGCATCGGGCTGAAGACTGCCCAGAGGCTCATCGTTGACCTGAAGGACAAAATCATCACCTCGGGCGTGGCCACAGAACTGCCTGCCGGAACTGCGGCAGATGCCGGAGTGGATGCCAGCGTGCGCGACGAGGCCGTGTCGGCACTCACCATGCTCGGCTTCTCACCGGCCCCGTCGGCAAAGGTCGTTACCGCAATCTTGCAGGAACAGCCCGCACTGCATGTGGAGCAGGTGGTGAAACTCGCCTTGAAACAGATAAAGTAGAACGCCGGGGCATGCCCGTTGGTTTATGGAAAGTGAACAGGCAACCGGCGGAACCAGGGCACGGCGTGCCGCCCGAAAGCAACAAACCATTGATGAACCCACTGAATAAAAACAACATAACACCACTCCTGCTGCGCCGCACCGCAGCCTTGCTGCGGCACATGCGCCTCACTGTCGTGCTGCTCATTGCCGCCACCATGGCCGGTTATGCGCTCACGTTGCCGTATCCGCAGGACAACCGGACACGCGGCGCACAGCGTCAGCGCGGTGCTGCCGGCGCATCGGCACGCCCCGGCAACGCCCCGTCGGCGGCTCCGCGTGACACGATGTCCATAACGGCACAGCCGCTGCTGGCCGACGACGACACCATACCCGACTCGCTGCTGCATCCGCGCTGGAAGATACAGCGCACCATGCCCGTGACCTTCGACGACCTCGACCAGGGCGCAGCCGACCTGAGGCGGCCTGACAACTTGAAGCAGGACGTGGAATACAACGACTCGCTCGACCGCTATATCGTGGGGTCGAAAATAAGCGACTCCTACATAAACGCCCCCATAATGATGACTCCCGAGGAGTACAGAAAGTGGAGCGAGCGCAAGGCCATGCAGAAGTATTTCCGCGACAAGAACGACGAAATATACCAGGCAAAGGGAAAGGAAAAGTTCGACTTCTCTGACATGCACTTCGACCTCGGCCCGGCCGAAAAGATATTCGGCCCCGGCGGCGTGCGGATAAAGACGCAGGGAACTGCCGAACTGAAGTTCGGCGCAACGATGAAGAACATCGACAACCCGTCGCTGCCCATGCGCAACCGCAAGACAACGACCATGGACTTCGACGAGAAGATAAACCTCAACGTCAACGGACGCGTGGGCGACAAGGTGAACATGAACCTCAACTACAACACCGACGCTACTTTCGACTTCGACTCGCAGAACCTCAAGCTCAAGTATGACGGCAAGGAAGACGAAATAGTGAAGCTCATCGAGGCGGGCAACGTGTCGTTCCCCTCCAACTCGTCGCTCGTGAAGGGCGCGTCGTCGCTGTTCGGTCTGCGCACCGACCTGCAGTTTGGCAAACTGAAGCTGCAGTTGGTGGCATCGCAGAAGAAATCGACAACGAAAAGCGTGTCGTCGAAGGGCGGAAAACAATTCACCCCGTTTGAAATTGATGCTGCAAACTACGAGGAAAACCGCCATTTCTTTCTCTCGCAATATTTCAAGGACAAGTATGACGCGGCCATGAAAACCTTGCCCAACCTCACCACCGGCATAAAGATAAGCCGTGTGGAGATTTGGGTGACCAACAAGACGGGAACCACATCAAACACACGCAACATCGTGGCACTTACCGACTTGGGCGAGAATACGCGCGTGTCTAACCCCATCTGGGGCACCACCGGGCAACAGGTGCCGGCCAATGCGGCCAACTCCGAGTATGCGGCAATGGTGGGCCAGTATGCCTCGGCGCGCGACATCAACGAAACCACGACGGTGCTCGACGGCATCTCGGGCTTTGTGGGCGGCTCCGACTACGAAAAACTCGAAAAGGCCCGTCTGCTCAGCTCGTCGGAATACACGGTGAACACGGCACTCGGCTATGTGTCGTTGAAGACCGCCCTGCAGACCGACCAGGTGCTTGCCGTGGCCTATGAATACACTTATGGTGGCGTGACCTACCAGGTGGGAGAGTTCGCATCGGACATCACCGACGTGTCGCAGGCCCTCTTCGTGAAGTCGCTGAAGAACACGAGCAACAACCCGCACCAGGGCAACTGGGGGCTGATGATGAAGAATGTGTACTATCTGGCATCTTCTGTGGAAAAGGAAAAGTTCCGCCTCGACGTGAAATTCCAGAGCGACACGGCCGGTGTCTACCTCACCTACATTCCCGAAGCGCAGGTGAAAGACCAGACAATAATAAAGGTTCTCGGCGCCGACAGGCTCGACAACAACATGAAGGCACACCCCAACGGCTATTTTGACTATGTTGAGGGCTACACGGTGAGCAACGGACGCGTGTTCTTCCCGGTTGCCGAACCGTTCGGAAAATACATGCACGACTACCTCACGAGTCATGGCGTGGCCGCCGACGTGGCCGCGAAATATGCCTTCACCGAACTTTACGACTCCACGAAAACGGTGGCAAAGCAAATTGCCGAGAAAGACAAATATGTGCTTATGGGACAGTTCCGTGGCACATCGGCCAACGTTATTTCGCTCGGGGCATACAACATTCCGCAGGGGTCGGTGGTGGTTACGGCCGGAGGCGTGACCCTCACCGAAGGCTCCGACTACTCCGTTGACTACAGCGGGGGCGAGGTGACGATTCTCAACCAAAGCATAATCGACGCCGGAACAAACGTGAACGTGTCGCTTGAGAGCAACACCGACTATGCGCAGGAACGCAAGACAATGTTCGGAATGAACTGGGAATACGACTTCTCGAAGAACTTCCAGCTTAGCGGAACGATACAGCACCTCTCCGAACAGGCTCTCACCACCAAGGTGACAATGGGGTCGGAACCGCTCAACAACACTCTGTGGGGACTCAACCTAAACTGGAAAAAGGAGAGCCAGTGGCTCACCAACATGCTCGACAAACTGCCCTTCCTGCACCTCACGCAGCCTTCGAGCATCTCGTTCTCGGGCGAATTTGCGCAGCTCATAGCCGGACAAAGCCACGGAACACAGGACAATGCCTCGTATCTCGACGACTTCGAGAACACGAAGAACGCCATTGACGTGAGCACACCCACGTCGTGGGTGCTGTCGAGCGTGCCGTCGATGTTTCCCGAGTCGAGCGACAAGACCACGCTGCAGAGCGGATTCAACCGCTCGCTGCTGGCATGGTACACCATCGACCCGCTGTTCACCCGGCGGTCGTCGTCGCTCACTCCGGCCCACATCAAGAGCGACCTCGACCAGCTCTCCAACCATTATGTGCGCGAAATCTATGTCAACCAGCTCTTCCCCAACCGCAACCAGAGCAGCTACAACGGGGCTACATCCACGCTGAGCGTGCTCAACCTTGCTTATTATCCCAACGAACGCGGCCCCTACAACTTCAATCCCGATCTCAATGCCGACGGAACTCTCAACAACCCGCAGCAGCATTGGGGCGGCATGATGCGCAAACTCGACACCAACGATTTCGAGACGGCCAACGTTGAGTATATCGAATTCTGGATGCTCGACCCGTTCATATACACGCGTGAGCAGGGTGTCGCCAGCGATTACGGCGGCGATTTCTACATAAACTTGGGCGAACTGAGCGAGGATGTGCTCCGCGACGGAAAGAAATTCTATGAAAGCGGAATGCCGGTAGACGGTTCGTCGAGCTTTACAACCACGCAATGGGGAAAGATTCCAAACCAGGCCACGGTGACTTATGCGTTTGCAACGTCGAAGGGTTCGCGCGCACTTCAGGACGTGGGACTCAACGGTTTGAACGACGAAGAGGAACAGCAATTCGAGTCTTATCAGGAGTTTCTCACGGCAGTGCAGGGCAAAGTGAACCCTGCTGTGTGGGATTCCATCTGGGCCGACCCTGCCGCCGACGACTACCATTACTTCCGTGGAACCGACTACGACCGCGAACAGGCATCGATTCTGCGCCGTTACAAATACATAAACAACCCCCAGGGCAACTCGCCCGACAACGACTCGCGCACCGAAGGCTACGACACTTCATACAAGAGCACGCCCGACGTTGAGGACATCAACCAGGACTACACGCTCAACGAGTATGAGAAATATTTCCAGTATCGCATATCCATACGCCCCGAAGATCTTGAAGTGGGACGCAACTACATCGTGGACAAGCGCGTGACACGCCCCAAGCTGCGCAACAACAAGACCGAGGAAGCCACATGGTATCAGTTCCGCATACCGCTCGACGAGTTTGAACGCAAGGTAGGATCGATAAGCGATTTCACGAGCATACGCTTCATGCGCATGTTCCTCACTGGCTTCAAGCATCCCATCGTGCTGCGTTTTGCCACGCTCGACCTCGTGCGCGGCGAGTGGAGGGTGTATGAACAGAACCTCGACAACTCGGCATCGCAGTCGGGAAAGATTTCGGTGAGTGCCGTGAGCATCGAGGAAAACAACGACAAGACCCCCGTCAACTATGTGCTTCCGCCCGGAATACAGCGCGGACAAGACCCCACCCAGCCGCAGCTCGTTGAGAACAACGAGCAGGCTCTGGCCATGACGCTCACCAATCTCGGCACGGGCGAGTCGAAGGCTGTCTACAAAAACACCACGGTTGACCTGCGCCAGTACAAGCGCATGCAGATGTTTGTGCACGCCAATGTGCTCGAGCCCAATGCCACCAACCTGCAGGACGACCAGCTCGCGGTGTTCATCCGTCTCGGAAGCGACTACAAGAGCAATTACTACGAGTATGAAATCCCGCTGAAGATAACCCCTAACAAGAGCGATTACAACAAGTATTCGCGCGCCGACTGCGAAGCTGTGTGGCCTTCCGACAACATGCTCGATGTGCCGCTCACCGTATTCACCGCCCTGAAGAAAGCCCGCAACAAGGCCAAGGCCGAAGGGCTCGCGTCATACAACCGCGCCTACTCGGCCTACGACTCCGACAAGCCGCAGAACAAAATCACCGTGATGGGCAACCCGACACTCGGCGAGGTGAAGACAATGGTGATAGGTGTGCGCAACAATTCGGGCGAGGCCAAGAGCGGCGAGGTGTGGGTAAACGAGCTGCGTTTGAAGGAATACAACAACTCGGGAGGCTGGGCTGCACAGGGAAACCTCAACATGCAGCTCTCCGACTTGGGCTCGCTCAACATGCAGGGACGCTACACCTCGTCGGGATTCGGCGGTCTGGAGGAAGGCGTGGCGCAACGCTCCACCGACGACTACCAGAACTACAGCCTCACGGCAAACGTTGAACTGGGCAAGTTCTTCCCCGACAAGGCCAAGGTGAGTGCCCCGCTCTACTACTCGATAACGAAGGAAAAGACTTCGCCTAAGTATAATCCGCTTGACACCGACATGGAGCTCAACGACGCTCTCGATGCCGCAGGAAGCAAGCATGAGCGCGACTCCATAGAGAGCATAGCCGTGACCAAGGTGACGCAAACCAACTTCTCGCTGTCAAACGTGCGCGTAGGCATACAGAACAAGCGTCACCCGATGCCTTACGACCCTGCCAACTTCTCGTTCTCTTACAGTCACAGCCACAGCTATACAACCGGTGAAACCACCGTGTATGAAAAGGAAGACAACTGGAGAGGTTCGCTCAACTACTCGTGGACACCCGTCTACAAGGCGTTTGAGCCGTTCCGCAAGATAAAGTCGCGCAGCAAGTGGTTTGACATCTTGAAGCGGTTCGGACTGAACTGGCTGCCGCAGAACATAGGGTTCAATACCGACATAACGCGCAACTACTACGAACTGCAGGAGCGCGACATGGAAAGCATGGAAGACACCAACCTTCCGCTCACGTTCAGCTCGCAGTTCCTGTGGAACAGGGAGTTTACGCTCAGGTGGGACTTGACCAAGAATTTGCACATGAATTTCCAAAGTGCCACCCACGCCGAGATTGAACAGCCCTACACTCCGGTAAACAAAGACCTCTATCCCGACAGTTATACGGCATGGAAAGACTCTGTGTGGACAAGCATAAAGCACTTCGGCGAACCGCTCGACTACAACCAGACGTTCTCGCTGTCCTACAAGTTGCCGCTCAACCTCATACCCGTGTTCGACTGGATAACTGCCGATGCCAGCTACAACGCCACCTACAACTGGCTGCGAGGCACCGACCTTGAGGACGGGACATCGCTCGGCAACACCGTTTCAAACAATCGCCAGCTCAACATCAACGGCACGTTCAACATGGAAAAACTTTACAACCATGTGCCGTTCCTGAAGAAAGTGAACGAAAAATACAAGAAATCCTCGCCGAAGCCTAAGCTGAACAATGCGCGGCCAAGCGCGCAACAGAAGAAGACCCCGGCGACACGGGGCGACAAGAAAGGCGCAGCCGGAAAGGGACAGGATCAGCTCGGCAAAGAACTGCCCAAGAACAAGAAGAGTTTCGAGAAGGAGATAACGCTCATGCCCGACACGGTTATAAAGCTGAACCACGGCAAACGCTCGAAACGCATAATCGTTGCCGCGAAGACCGAAGACGGGAAGAAATTCAATCTGAAATACCGCCACCTTGACGACAACAACATACGCATAACAAACAAGGTGGACTCTGCGCTCAAGCTGAAAGTCACCGTCACGGCCAAAGAGCCGTTGGAGGAGAGCGGATGGTATCGCGCGGCACAGTCGGCGGCGCGTGTCCTGATGATGGTGCGCAGCCTGAACTTCAGCTACCGCAACCAGTATTCAATGTCGTTGCCGGGATTCATGCCCACAATAGGCAAGGCTTTCGGGCAGTCGCGCGGTGCGGGTGTGCTCACGCCCGGACTTGATTTCGCATTCGGCATGATTGGCGACTCCTACATAGAGAAGGCGCGCGACAACGGATGGCTGCTCATGAACGACTCTGTGGCCACTCCTGCCACCACCAACAAGACCGAAGACCTGCAGCTGCGCGCCACGCTTGAGCCGGTGCGCAACCTGAAAATCGACCTCAACGCAAGCCGCACACAGACCACGGCACGCAGTGTGCAGTATATGTATCAGGGCAATCCCACGACGCAGAGCGGCACGTTCACGATGACGACAATATCGCTCGGAAGCGCGTTTGAGGGTTCGGGCAATGCCTCAAACGGTTTCCGTTCGCCCACGTTCGAGCGTTTCTGCAAGTCGCTTGACAGCTACCGAGAGCGTGTCGAGGCCCTGTATGCCGGTTCGGTGTATCCCGAAGGCACAGCGTTGGCGGGCAAGACGTTCGATGCCAAGAACGGCGGCGTGAACAAATACAGCAGCGACGTGATGGTGCCCGCGTTCCTTGCGGCCTACACGAGCATGGGCTCGGGGTCGCTGTCACTGTTCCCCTCGCTCGCACACTTGCTGCCCAACTGGTCGGTGCGTTACAGCGGTTTGTCGCAGTTGCCGTGGTTCCGCGACGTGTTCAAGAGCGTAAACATCAACCATGCCTACAAGAGCGTCTATGCGGTGGGGTCTTACAGTTCTTACAGCACATTCGTTGAATACATGAACGGGCTCGGATTCGTCACCGATGCAACGTCGGGCAATCCCATACCCAATTCCATGTACAACGTCTCCACGGTAAGCCTCAACGAGTCGTTCTCGCCGCTTTTGGGCGTTGACGTGACTTTGCAGAACAACATGACGGTGAAACTCGAATACCGATCAACGCGTGTGCTCAGCCTGAGCATGACGAGTGTGCAGATAAACGAGTCGTCGAGCCACGACTGGGTGTTGGGTGCCGGCTACACGATAAGCAATTTCAATCTGTTCGGAGGGCGCAACCATCGCGCCGTGAAGACTAAGAAGAAAGGATCGGGCAGCGACAGTCAGCAGTCGCAGAAGAACAGCCAGCAGTCGCAGAAGAACACCCGCCGTGGCGGCGTGAACACCGACTTGAAGCTGCGCCTCGACCTCAGTCTGCGCAAACAGGCTTCGATAAGCCGCGACATCGCCACGATGACCAGTTCGGCCAACAGTGGCAACACGGCATTCAAACTCTCCTTCTCGGCTGACTACACGCTCTCGCGCTTGCTCACGATGAGTTTCTATTACGACCGTCAGACCAACACTCCGCTTCTGTCGAGCAGCAGTTATCCAACAACCACGCAGGACTTCGGGTTGAGCATGAAGTTCTCGCTCACACGATGATGCATGAAAACAGCCGCGCCTGCACACAATGTGCACAGGCGCGGCTGCATTTTTATGCTGCGTAGAGGTGCCAGCAGCGTTGTTTTCAGGAATGTTTCACTCGTCCCACACGAGGTAGGCCGATACCAGCCAGTGGTTCATTTCGTCGCCGTTGATAGGCTGTGCCTTCGGAATGTCCACCGTGAACGTGTGCTCTCCGGCTGCCATGTCGCCTAAGGCAATCTCTTCGGGCACCACGTCGCTGCCCGGACACCAGTTTGACCGTGAGAAATCAGACGAGGCAACAGGCTCTTCCACCTCTTTTTCGGCATATCCGTTCTCGCTGATGTAGGCGGCGGTGCGCTTCTCAAGCCATACGCCCGTGGCAGGGTTGAAGCGTCTGAACGAGGCGCAGTCGTCGCGCCACGGCGTGAAACGGTATATTTCCCTGCCGTCTACCGAGAGGATGTTTTCCTTGGGCACAAACTCGTCGCCGCCGTCATGTCCGCCGTGTCCGGTGACGATGTATTTCAGACGCACGTTGCGGGCATTCCCAGGCAGGCTGAAAGTGGTGCTCAGCGGTTTGCGCGCGAATATGTCGGGGTAGGTCTGACCAATGTAGTAGACTGTGTTGACAAGCGGTTCCACATGCCGGCGCACGAGCTTGTCGCATGTCGTGGGGCTTTCCTTGAAGTCAATCTGCACGCTTGCCGTGTAGCCTTCTGCCGTCCATGTGTCGATGAACACGCCCACATAAGCCTCGTCTTCGAGCAGACTGTAAAGGTCGGTCACGTCTTGTTGCCACTCAACGTGGTCTTCCCATTTCGGGATGTAGACCGGGCGGCGGCGCGACGAGAGCGAGTCGGTGTTTGAACTGTAGTGTCCCACGCCGAAGGGAGTCATAAAGCGCAGCAGTTCCACGGTGGGCTTGTAGTCTTTTCCGGCCACCACACCTATGAGCTTTTCGAGTTTTGTCGAGTCGATTTCGGGAAATCTGGCCTTACCCTGTGCTATTGTCATGAGGTTGACTGCCGACTGCCGGGGCAGCACGAAGCACGAGCCCGACTTGTCCCAGCGGTCGCCGTTCGACGTGACGCGCACTTTCACGCTGGCCTTCACGTTGCGCTCGTAGTGCGGCACAGTGATTTTCTTGAGTATAATGCGTCCGTTCACGAGCCGTATAATGCCGTCTTTGTCGGGCGCGTTGTAGTTGCCGAGGTTAGTGGGGTCGAAGTGTATGTTTGTCTTGTCGAACACTTTCACCGTGGTGCTGCCCTTTGCAGCATATTCCCTGTGGTTTTTTGCCGTGGTGGCCGACACGGCAAAGAGCAGCATTGCGGCTGCCATTGCTATTGTTTTCATTGTCGTTTGTCGGTGTTTTTGCGGTTGCCTTTCAGTTGCTTTCTATCACTTTGCCCACTCCCCGGTAGAGTTTCACGGGGCCGTCAAGCAGCACCGCCACAACGGTTATCTGCGGGTCGAGGGCTTTTTCGGGCACGTCGATGTACAGGTTTCCGGGCACATCGCTCCAATAGTTCTTGTTGTACACCTTCCATGGTATTATCTCGCCGTCGCCCACGACCCACACACGGTTCACCTTGTTCACCAGTCCCTTGACCTCAATGGGGCCGTTGGGCTTGTAGGGTAGGTAGAGATAGAGTATGTCGCCAGCTTTGTTGAGCGTGGTGTAGCCCTGGAAATGCTCGGCGGGAATGCCGGCGCGCGTGTTGTAGACGGCCTCCTGGTGCTTTTTTGTCCAACGTCCGAACTCCTTCAGCACGGCCACCTGCTCCTCGGGTATGGTGCCGTCTTCCTTAGGGCCGATGTCGAGCAGCAGGTTTCCGCCCATGCTCAGGCAGTCTACGAAGGTGCGCAGCAGAATGAACGGCGACTTGTGATTGGTGTCGGCATGCTGGTATCCCCATGAGTCGTTGATTGTCATGCACAGCTCCCAATACTTGCTTTCGGGGCGCACCACGGGCACTCCCTGCTCGGGTGTGGCATAGTCGCCGTAGCCCTGTATGCGTGAGTTGACTATGACCTTGTTGTTGGCGTCGTGCAGCATGCGTCTCATGCCGCGCGCGTTCCACGTTTCGGCGGTCTGTTCCCAGTCGCCGTCAAACCAGTAAAGGTCGGGCTTGTAGGCGTTGAGTTCCTTGAGCTGCATGTCGTCGAAGGCCAGGAAACGCTTCCATCGTGCCGAGTCGTCCTTTATGTCGTAGCGTGTGTCCTGGCGGGTCATGTTGGGATAGTTGGGGTTCGACCAGTCGATGAGCGAGTAGTACAGTCCCACCTTGAGCCCGTACTTGCGCGCTTCTTTCACAAACGGGGTCACGAGGTCGCGCCGTGCGGCAGTGTTTTTCACGGTGCTTATGGCATCGGGAGCTTTCGTGTCCCACAGAGCCACGCCGTCGTGGTGCTTTGTGGTGAGCACGGTGTAGCGTGCGCCGCTTTCCTTTATGAGGTCGAGCCATGCCTTGGGGTCGTATTTCGATGCGGTGAATCCGTCGCACTGGCTCATGTATTGCTCGTAGGGCAGATACTTGTTGTAGAACGACCAGCTTTCCGACACGCCGTTGACGGCGTAGATGCCCCAGTGCACGAATATGCCGAGTTTGGCATTGCCAAACCATTCCATGCGCTTGTCATACTGCTCCTGGGTCTCGTCGAAAGCCTTCAATGCCTGTGCCTGCATGCCGGTGAAGGCCGCCGCGCAGAGCAACGAACATAACAGACGTTTCATTTTCATAGTGATTTGTTTTGTTGGTTATTGGTAAAGTGGAGTATGCCGTGCGGTCGTGCCGGCATAAAAGTTTGTGTGTGTAAAGGTAATAAAATTTTCGCATACACATGGCAAGCGCGTGTGCAAAACCTTTTCTGACGGGAGTTTTTGTGCAAGGCTTTTACGGGCGTTTTTCAGGAAAATTATAGCAGGATTTCAAAGAAGCCTTACTTGCATTTCAAAGAAGCCTTGTTTGCGTTGTAAAGAAGCCTTGTTTGCATTGTAAAGAAGCCTTGTTTGAGATGCAAAGAAGCCTTACTTGCAATGCAAATAAGGCTTCTTTTTAAAGTGTCGAGAATTGGTGTCGGTTGCGGAGGGACGTTTCTTTTTGTTTGGATGCTGTATCGTGTTGTGGCACAACGTGTTCACCACTCGTATGTTTCTTCCGTCGCATCGTGGCTTTTCAGTATCTGCCGTTTGGTGATGACACCTTCGGCATATTCGCGCGGCGACATGCCACGGTTGTTTCTGAAGCACCGGCTGAAGTAGGGCACGTCGTTGAAGCCCACCGTGTAGCACACCTCGGTAACGTCTTTGTCATTCTTGCGCAGCAGCGCGCAGGCTTTCTCGATGCGGAATTTGTTGAGATATGTGATGTAGGTCTGCCCGGTGGTTTTCTTGAAGAACGTGCAGAACGACGAGCGGTTCATGCCCACATGTCCGGCAATCATGTCTATCGTTATCGTGCGCGAGTAGTTGGCGGCGGTGTATGATCGCACCATGTTGAGCCTCTCGGCAGTCCGGTCGGTTTCGGGCGCGTTGCCCACGGAGTAGGCCGAGTTCATGCTTTTCTCCATGATGAGTATCAGCCGCATGACATAAGGCAGCAGGTCGCGGTGGTCTTTGCCGTGCATCTTCTTCATAAGGTCGGCTATCACCGCCGTGTTGTCCTCGTCGAACGACATCACCCGGCTTGTGGCCTTGAAGTTTTCGAGCCTTCCGGTGTATTCGGGGAATGCTCCGGCCCATCGGTCGAGCAGTTCGGTGCTGAACGTGAGTATGAGGCTTGACGCGTGGCCCGAGCCGTCGGTGTGTTCCGGGTCGAACCTCCATAGGTGTGGTATGTGCGGCGGAATGAGCACGAGGTCGCCGTCGGTGAACAGTTGCTCGGTGTCGCCCATCGTGCGTGTGCCTTGTCCCCGGAGCATGTAGGTTATTTCCCAAGTGTCCTGCCGGTGCAGCGGCATCTGCTTTGAAGGCAGGAATTTCACATTATCAAATTTATACAAGTCCATATCGAAAAGAATAATAACGGTTCTTCATAGCTGCCCGCGTGTGGCAGCGTGGTGTTGCCGGCAGTCGCGCCGGCATCGGGGCAGCGTGGCGCGTGCCCCGTTTTGTGGTTTTCTCTCAATTATTCTGTGCCGCAGTGCGGCCCGTGTCAGTTGCTTGCCGTGTCGATGTCGCGGCGCGATTTCGACTTTATCACAAGCCATACTCCGCCAAACACGAGTGCCACGGCCACACCCTGTTTCCATGTGAACACGCTCATTCCGGCAATGAGGCTTACGGCCACTGCCACTACGGGCTGCATGTAGTTGTATATGCTCACCACCGTTGGGCGCAATGTCTTTTGTGCATTCATCATGAGCAGATAGGCGATGAACGTGCCGAATATCACCACGAAGCCCGTCTCGGCCCATGTCTGCGCCGTAATCGCGCTCCATTGCGTTGAGAACACATGCCCTGCGCTGAACGGGAACACCATTATGGCCGACCACAGAAACATCCACTTGCTCACCGTCACGGCGTTGTAGCGGCGCAGGTAGTTGCGGTAGAGCGACAGGTAGAGGGCGAACGACAACTGGGCACCTATGCAGAGCAGGTCGCCGCGAATGTCGCCCACCCGCGTGTCGTGTGCCGCCGCGCTGCCGAGGATGAGTATCAGCGCGCCGCCGCAGCCCAGACCCACGCCCAAGGCCTTCTTGCCCGTGACCGGCTCTTTCAGGATAAGGGCTGAAAGAATCATTGCGAATATGGGCAGCGATGTGGTTACGATGCTCGCGTTTACGGGCGATGTGATGCTCAGGCCAATGGTGAAGCAGCACTGGTTGAACACCAGTCCGAGCAAACCTGCACCGGCGAATGCCGCAACATCCTTAAGCGGCACATGCTCGCGGGGCAGGAACAGCGATGTAATCCAGAACAGAACGGCTCCGGCCATAACCCGGAACGTTACCATGTCGATGTTGTCAACGCCGTGCAGCATGGCATCTTTGCCAACGGGCGACATGAGACCCCAGCACACACATGCCGAGAGCATGCTCAAGTGTGCCAACAAAGGTCGGTTTTTACTCATTGTTTCCTTAATAATAGTTTAATCGGATGCAAAGTTATAAAAATATGTCCGCGCCGCAACGGCTTGTCGCAATAAATTAATATATTTGCACATGAAGGGACGGCACGGTGCCGCCGCCGTAAAACCAGCATAACAATGAAATACGCCGACTACATACAACAGATAGAAATCGACTCGCTGTGGAGCGGAAAGAAGCACATTGTGTGGAACCTCGACCGCAAGGTGAACATCCTGAGCGGCATAAACGGCGTAGGCAAGAGCACCATTCTCAACAAGGTGATAAGGGGATTGTCGGCAGGAGGGGAGTTTCCCAGCCACATGCTCAAGGGCGTGCGTCTTGATGTGTCGCCCGCCGATGCCAAGTGGATACGGTTTGATGTGATACGCTCGGTTGACCGCCCGCTGGTGAATATAGACACGTTCAACAAGTTCGGCGCAACGCTTTCCGACCTTGCCACCGAGCTCGACTGCCAGCTGTTCACGCTCCAGCGCAAGTATCTCGACTATCAGGTGAACATCGGCAACCGCATAATCGCGGCCTTGCAGAGCGGTGCGCCCGACGCACCCGCGCTCGCGCAGAAAATAGCCGAGCCAAAGCTCCGCTTCCAAAACATCATCGACGACCTGTTCAGCGATACGGGAAAGAAGATAGTGCGCACCGAAAACGAGATACGTTTCGCGCAGATTGGCGAGATGCTCACTCCCTACCAGCTGTCAAGCGGCGAGAAACAGATGCTCGCCATACTGCTTACGGTGCTCGTCGAAGACAACCGCAACTATGTGTTGTTTATGGATGAGCCGGAAGTGAGCCTGCATGTGGAGTGGCAGGAACGCCTCATCGACCTCATTCTCGAGCTCAACCCCAACGTGCAGATAATACTCACCACACACAGTCCGGCGGTGATAATGAACGGATGGGCCGACCGCGTGACCGAGGTGAGCGACATTACCGACCAAAACTGAGCACCATGAGCAAACGGCTTGGCGACAACATCACGTCGCGGTATATCGAAGCCGCCAACCGGTTGAGTTCCCGGTCGGCACGGCGCAGGATTGTCGTCTATGTGGAAAGCTACGACGACGTGTTCTTCTGGCGTTCGGTCTTGGGACGCTTCGAGGATGCCACGCGCCGCTTCGAGGTCATGCTTCCGTCGCGTGTGCCGCATCTTGAACGCGGGAAAAAGGCTGCCGTGATGAGCCTCATAGCCGGAGACAAGACCGGGCGCGACATGATTGCATGCGTAGATGCCGACTACGACTATCTGGTGCAGCGGCACAGCCCCTCGTCGAAGGCCATTCTCGACAACCCCTATGTGTTCCACACCTATGCTTACTCCATAGAAAACATGCAGTGCTATGCCCCGTCGCTCCACGACGTGTGCGTGGCCGTGACGCTCAACGACAGCGACATGTTCGACTTCGAGGCTTACCTGAACGAATATTCCAATGCCGTTTTTCCGCTTTTCGTGTGGAGCATCTGGTCATACCGTTCTCCCTCCTACGGCGAATTCACCATAACCGACTTTCTCAAAATCATCGAAATAGGCCATTTCAACCCCGACAGGCCGCAGGAGACACTCGAAAGGCTGCGCCACAAGGTGGCCAAAAAGGTGCAGGCACTACAACGCCTGCATCCCGACGCAAGGGAAAGCTACCGTGAAGTGAAGGAAGACATCAAGCGGCTTGGCGTGACCCCCGACACAACTTATATGTATATACAGGGCCATCACCTGTTCGACCGGGTCGTGATGCCCATGCTCAAGCGCATCTGCAGCACACTCGTGCGCGACCGCGAGAACGAAATTTCGCGCCAGAGCCTGCATGGCGTGCAGCGGCGCAACGAACTGTCATGCTACTCGTCGAGCCTCGCCGATGTGGAGCTTGCACTGAAGAAAAACGTGGGCTACCTCTTCTCGCCGCAGTTCCGCAACATAGAGCGCGACATAAAGGCATTCCTTGCCGACGGCGCAAACGTTGCTCCTGACACCGGCGGCACACCGCCCGTCTGACGGGGCAACTGCCGCAGCAGCGTGGCCACGCACCGTTGAAGCGGCAACAAACATGACGGCACAGGCACGGTGACATGGGTTTTTAATGTAAAAACAATTTCTTTTGTGTTGGAAAATATTTAACTTTGCAAATGGCAAAATCCGGTTATTGTTTTTGCCTGAAGAAAATACGCGACGTGTAATATATAAAAGGGATTGATGTGAATTACGATACGCAACACAATAATGTATTATTTACCGGACTGGTAATCGTCGGCGACTTGATAATAAGCAACCTGCTGTTTGTCATGTTCAGCCGCTTTTTCGACCATATACCCGTCTACGATTTCGTGCGGCAGACAATGGTGGCAAGCTCTGTGATATATTTCGCGTGCACAATACACAGCGGTGTCGTGCTCTACAAGCGCAAGGTCACGTTCCACCAGATTGTGATGCGCACCATGCAGAACGTATTTGTCTATGCCGTGGCGTGCTCGCTGCTTTTCTCTTTCGGCAATTTCTACCGCATGCACATCGTTCCCATGTGCCTTTACTGGATTGCCATGTTCATATGTCTTAGTCTGTACCGCATCACGTTGCGGCAACTTGTCAAGATTTTCCGCTCGAAAGAAAGCCATTCAGACAAGGTTGTTCTCGTGGGAAGTGCCGAAAACAACGCCGCACTGTATTGGGAAATGACCGAAACGCCCACCTTGGGCTATAAGGTGCAGGGCTATTTCGACTTCGCCCCCAACCCTTCGTTCCCCGAGAAATGCAAGTATCTTGGCACCCCCGACGATGTTGTGCCCTATCTGGAAAAGCACGGCGACATTCACGAACTCTATTGCAGTCTGTCGTCAAGCCACCGCGACACAATCATGACCATAGTGCATTTCTGCTTCGGCCACCTCATACATTTCTACAGTTTGCCCAATGTGAGCAACTACATGCACCACCGCATGAAGTTCAACATGCTTGGCGAAGTGCCCTATCTCAGCTTCTACAACGAGCCGCTGCTGCGTGTTGAGAACCGTGTGGTGAAGCGTCTGTTCGACATCGCGGTGTCGATAACGTTCCTTTGCACGCTGTTTCCCTTGATACTTGCGGTGGTTGCAATCGTCACAAAGATTACCATGCCGGGGCCGATATTCTTCCGACAGAAGCGCACGGGGCTGAACGGGCGCGATTTCTACTGCCTTAAATTCCGCAGCATGAAGGTGAACAACGATGCCGACACGCTTCAGGCCACCAAGAACGACCCGCGCAAGACGCGCTGGGGCGACATCATGCGCAAGACAAACATCGACGAAATGCCGCAGTTCATAAACGTGCTTCTGGGGCAGATGAGCGTTGTCGGGCCACGGCCGCACATGGTGAGGCAGACCGACGAGTATGCCAAGATAATCGACGACTACATGGTGCGCCATTTCATGAAGCCCGGAATAACGGGCTGGAGTCAGGTGACCGGCTTCCGGGGAGAAACCAAAAAACTGTCGCAAATGGAAGGACGCGTGCGCGGTGACATCTGGTATATGGAGCATTGGAGCATTTGGCTCGACATATATATAATGTACAAGACCGTGGCTAATGTCGTGAAAGGCGACAAGAATGCCTATTGAGCAAAAGGCTGGAGCATGTGGTTAAAGGGCTGACTGCATGTGTCAGTTGGCCGTGTCGTCGCTTGCGGTGAGCTGCTCGCGCCTTACAAGTTCGGTATAGGTGTTGTCCATCTCGTCGGTCATTATGCTGAAATTTTCCTCCGATAGGCACGCTTTCAGAAACATCGCTTCAAGATTGGTTTCCTCATTGCCTTCAAACTGCACCGGTTCATCGTGCAGAAGCACCGACATGACATCGAGCAGCAACCGGAAGAGCGACACCTGGCGTATTGAGGTCTTGCCCGTTGCGGCCTGGTGCAACCCTCGGGCGTAGGCTTCCATGGTCATGCGCACCACAAGGCGTATCGCCAGTTCGGTGTCAACCTGAGCATCGTCGCCCTCGCAACGGGTGTAGCCTTGCAGCCAGTCGGCTGCCGTTTCATGCCGCCCGGCAAGCAGACACGAGAAGTTGCGTCGGTATTCGGCTACCATGGCAGCATACAGTTGCCCGTCGGCACAGACTTCTCTCACCAGCTCAAGCATTGTCGTTTCCTCGGTGTTGGCGTTGCGCACTATTTCCATTACCTCGTCGTAGCTGTGCGACATCACGGCCAACGGATAGAAAATGGTGTCGTGGAAAGCTTCGGATATGTGCTCATAGTGTTCGAGCATGAGCCTTTTCACCGTCTGCGGACTGGATTTTCCGCGCGGGTCAGACACATGACAGTCGACAATTGCCGACGAGAACGACTCGAAAAAAGCCCTTACCATCGTGGCAAGCAGTTTGTAGCGGCCTGTTGTATTCATCTTGGTTGCGTTGTTGTTTGCTGCAAAATTACAAATTAAATTCTTTCCGCCGCGCTTCTGTGCGGTCAAAAAAAAAGAACATGGCGGCACATAGCCGCGCGTGCACTTGGCCGTGACGCGGAAAATTAGTAGATTTGCACACGGCATGCCGGCGGCGTGTCAGGCCGAAAGTGTAACCGTATTGTAATGCTGGCGTAATATGTATGAATAGCAGGATGCGTAACTTTGCGGCATGAAAACGGCACTCCGGCCACAAGCTTCAGGCTGCCTTGCATTGCGGCGCAGCCACGGCAGCAACCCCGGAAACCAAAAACAGAACGTATGAACGAGATTAAACCAAACAACAAAATCCTTGTCGTCGACGACGAGCAGGACTTGCTCGAGATTCTGAAGTTCAATCTCGAGACCGAAGGTTACCAAGTTTCAACCGCGACTTCGGCCGAAGAGGCACTCACCATGGACATCGGGGCGCAGAACCTGCTGCTTCTCGATGTGATGATGGGTGGAATGTCGGGTTTCGCGCTTGCCCACAAACTCAAGGAACAACCCTCGACCGCTGGCATTCCCATAATATTCCTCACCGCCCGCGACACCGAGAACGACACGGTGACCGGCTTCAATCTCGGGGCCGACGACTACATCTCGAAACCGTTTTCCATACGCGAAGTGCTCGTGCGCATACGCGCCGTGCTGCGGCGCACTGCCTCGGGCGAGGGTGGCGACGAACCGCAGGTGCTCAGCTATCAGGGCATCGTGATGAATATGGACAAGAAAACGGTGACCATCGACGGCGAGGACGTGCCGTTCACAAAAACCGAATTTGAATTGCTCCACCTGCTTCTCGACGAACGCGGACGCGTGTTCTCGCGGCAGGAACTCATCGAACGCATCTGGCCTAAGGATGTGTTGGTGCTCGACCGCACCGTCGATGTGAACATAACCAGACTCCGCAAGAAGATAGGGCGGTTTGCAAAGTGCATAGTGACGCGCCTCGGCTTCGGCTATTATTTCGATGCCTGAGCCGTGGACGGCAACGCACCGCACGGCGGTGAAACATTCTACTGAACCCGAACAAGAAACAAGGATAAATGCGTTACATTAGCGTAGGCAACAAACTATATCTCAGCGTGCTCTCGGTGTTCCTGATTTTCGCGGTGGCTTTCATCGTGTTTCAGCAGACGCGTGAGAGGCAATTCAAGATAGAAACGCTCAACCTGAAGCTGCAGGACTACAACTCGAGCATGGCGGAATATATTGCCGTTTCGGGCGATACCACCGAAGACGGGCTCGACAGATATGTGGAACAGCACCACATGGCCGACATGCGTGTCACTATAATCACTCCGCAGGGGCGGGTAATCTACGACAATATGCTCAAGGATTATTCGCGTCTCACCAACCACGCCACACGTCCCGAGGTGGCGCATGCCCTGAAATACGGCACGGGACAGTCGGTTGACCGCAACAGTGCCACTTTCAACAACGAGTTTTTCTATTCGGCCACAAGTTTCAAACGGCCCAATCTGGTGATACGCAGTGCGTTGCCCTACAACAATACACTTTCGCGCTCGCTTCGTGCCGACCAGCATTACATCTGGTTTGCAGTGACGGCAATCATCATCCTTACGCTCATTCTCTACCGCTTCACGGGCCGTTTAGGGGCAAACATAAGCAAGCTGCGATCGTTTGCAAGCCGCGCCGACCACAACGAGTCGCTTGACACCGAAGACCTCGTGGATTTTCCCAACGACGAACTGGGTGAGATTGCAGAGCGTATAATAAAGATTTACAAGCGGCTGCAGAACACACGGCGTGAGCAGGACATCTTGAAGCGGCAGCTCACACAGAACATAGCCCATGAACTTAAAACCCCCGTGGCGAGCATTCAGGGCTATCTTGAGACGATACTTGAGAATCCCCACATCAACAATGACACAAAAGAGCAGTTTCTGCAGCGTTGTTTCGCGCAGAGTCAGCGCCTCACTTCGCTGCTGCACGACATATCCACGCTCAACCGCATGGACGATGCTCCCGACATGATGCAGCAGGAAGATGTCGACGTTTCGGCCACGGTGGCAAGCATAGTGAAGGAAACCGCGCTGCAGATGCAGTCGAAGAAAATGGTGCTGAACAATGCCTTGCCCGACGGAATAAGGATAAAAGGCAACGGAAGCCTTGTCTACAGCATTTTCCGCAACCTCACCGACAACGCCATTGCCTATGCCGGCGAGGGGACAACCGTAACGGTTGAGGCCAGAAGAAAGGGCCAGTCGTGGGCATTCAGGTTCAGCGACAACGGCGTGGGTGTGCCCACCGAGCATCTGGCACGGCTTTTCGAGCGTTTCTACAGGGTGGACAAGGGGCGCAGCCGGAAGATGGGCGGCACCGGACTTGGCCTTGCCATAGTGAAGAATGCCGTGATGTTGCACGGCGGAAGCATATCGGTGCACAACAATCCCGACGGCGGACTGTGCTTTGAATTCACTCTCGCGGCCTGCAGCTGAACTGTTGGTCATAAAAGACGAAGGGCATCCGAAACACCAAAATGGTTTCGGATGCCCTTCGTCGGCAATGTCACTTTCTTATGCCGAGCTTGCGTGCGAGCCACTGCCGCACCGGGATGTCGTAGATGTGCAGACACAGCCATGCCACGGCAACGCTTGCCGCGCAGGTGAGCAAGGCCATGGGCCACGCCTCGGCAAGGGTGTATGCACGCTTGTCGATGAGCCAGGAGTAGAACAGATACATGAAGGGATAGTGCACAATGTACAGCGGAAACGATATGTCGCCGAGCATGTTGCACACGCGGGTGCTCACTCTGTCGGTGGTGGAGCCCGAGGCTGCAAACCACACGAGCACCGGGAAGAGCGCGATGATGCACAGAGCCTCGAACACTCCGTTCATGTTCATTCCCCACATTTTTTCCAAGTATGGCACATGAAACACTGCCACAAGCACCATCGAGCACAGCCAGAACGCGCCGCGCACTTTCACTTTTCTGAAAACGCGCGACAGAAGCATGCCCATGGTGAACGGGAATGCCATGCGCAGCAGGCCTCCCCAGAAATTCATGGCATCGAGTGTCCACCCCACGCCGAACATGCCGTAGCCTGAAACGTCGGTTATGGTGCACCATGCGAGTGCCGCCCCGAGCATCGCCGTGACAGCCGCCAGCACTTTGGTGGGCAGACGGTGCAGGACGAGGGCATAGAGAATGTTGCCTATGTATTCGAAGAACAGCGACCATGCAGGGCCGTTGAGCGGAAACATCTCGCCGTTGCCGCGCACCTCATAGGGGCATCCCGGCACTGCCGGAATGAAGAACATGGCGCAGAGCAAGGCGAGCATCACTGCCGAGAGGGCAACGTGTGTGCCGTCCCACTGCACCGCCCCTTGCGCCAGGAAGGCCACCGCGCCTATTGCCGCGCCCATTATCACCATGGGATGCAGACGCACAATGCGCCGCTTGAAGAATGCCCCGAGCGTGAGTTGCCGCCCCATGCGGTCGTCGTAGGCGTAGCCTATCACGAAACCTGACAGGATGAAGAAGAAATCTACTGCCAGATAGCCGTGGTTGATGACTGTTATGGTGGGCGCGCCCGAGGCAAACTGGAATCCCTCGAACACATGGTGCCACACTACGAGCAGGGCTGCCACGCCGCGCAGACCGTCGAGCAGGGCATAGTGGGGCTTTGAGTCGGCGAATGCCGAACTTGGGTTTACTGATGCAGACATGTGATGTATTGTTGTTTTTCGTTATTGGTAAATGCCGCGTTGCGGTGCAAGCCCGGTGCCGTGAAGGCCGTTTCAAAAGGCCGGGGCTTGGCAGATTCCGTGCAAAGGTAATGATTTTTGGCGACAAATCCGGAGCGTCGGCAGGTTATTCGGCATAGCCCACGGTGCAAGCCCGGCAATCATGGTTTTTGAGTAGCGTATGGTGCTTTTAAAAAGAAGCCTTGTTTGCACGCCAAACAAGGCTTCTTTGCCTCTCAAACAAGGCTTCTTTGCAGTGCAAACAAGGCTTCTTTTTTAAACGCCGAAAATTTGGTGTTCTGACAAATATGTGTGATTTGTGTAAGTGTTTTGTTTTTAGGTTATTACGATGATTTAAACTTAAAAGAAAAAAGGTGGACTCCCTGTCGGCATTGGCCGTGTCAGTGGAGTCCACCTTGCATTTGTGTATGCCTCTGGCAATGTGCCGTGGCGTGTTATTTGTTGTCTGAAATGAGGTTTTCGCCGGTCATGTCGGCAGGCTGCTCAAGTCCGAGAATGTGCAGGATTGAGGGCGCCACGTCGGCCAGACGTCCGTCTTTCACTGTTGCCGAGTTGTTGTCGGTGACATAGATGAACGGCACGGGGTTGAGCGAGTGTGCGGTGTTGGGAGTGCCGTCGGGGTTGATAGCGTTGTCGGCGTTGCCGTGGTCGGCAATGATGATTGTTTCGTAGTCGTTGGCCTTTGCGGTTTCAACCACTTCCTTCACGCAGTTGTCAATGGCGTGCACGGCTTTTGCGATGGCGTTGTATATGCCGGTGTGGCCCACCATGTCGCCGTTAGCGAAGTTAACAACGATGAAGTCATATTCCTGTGTCTTTATAGCTCCCACGAGTTTGTCCTTCACTTCGTATGCGCTCATCTCGGGTTTGAGGTCGTAGGTAGCCACCTTCGGCGACGGCACGAGTATGCGGTCTTCGCCTTCATACGGGGTTTCGCGGCCACCGTTGAAGAAGAATGTGACGTGGGCATACTTCTCTGTCTCGGCAGTGTGCAGCTGGCGCTTGCCGTTCTTGCTGAGATATTCGCCCAGAGTGTCCTGCACGTTCTCCTTGGGGAACAGGATGTGCACGCCCTTGAACGATGCGTCGTAGGGAGTCATGCAGTAGTATTGCAGGTCTTTTATGGTGTGCATGCCGTCCTCGGCGTGCTCTGTCTGTGTGAGCACTTCGGTGAGTTCCTTGGCGCGGTCGTTGCGGTAGTTGATGAAGATTACCACATCGCCTTCCTTAATGGTTCCGTCAACGGCGGAGTTGTTTATCGGCTTGATGAATTCGTCGGTCACTCCCTCGTCGTAGCTTTCCTGCATTGCCTGCACCATGTCGGTTGCCTGCTTGCCGGTTCCGTCAACGAGCAGGTCGTAAGCCTCCTTCACGCGGTTCCAGCGCTTGTCGCGGTCCATGGCATAGAAGCGTCCCACGATGCTCGCAATGTGTGCCCCGTTGTTGTCGCAGCACTCCTGCACCTGCTCGATGAAGCCCTTGCCCGATTTCGGGTCGGTGTCGCGTCCGTCCATGAAGCAGTGCACATAAACGTCGTTGAGGCCGTATTCCTTGCCAATCTCGATGAACTTGAACAGGTGGTCGAGCGAGGAGTGTACGCCGCCCGTTGATGTCAGGCCCATGAGGTGCAGTTTCTTGCCGGTTTCCTTGGCATAGCTGTATGCGCTTACTATTTCCTTGTTCTGCATGATGGAGCCGTCCTTGCAGGCGCGGTTAATCTTCACGAGGTCTTGGTAGACGATGCGTCCGGCACCGATGTTGAGGTGTCCCACCTCGGAGTTGCCCATCTGTCCCTCGGGCAGACCCACGTCTTCGCCGCAGGTGAGCAGCTGTGAGTGTGCGCTGACGGCCGTGAGATAGTCGAGATAAGGTGTCGGTGTGTTGTAGATAACGTCTCCCTTGCCATGCTGGCCGATTCCCCATCCGTCGAGAATCATTAGTAAAGCTTTCTTTGCCATAGTTTTATTGTTTCTTGAATTGTAATGTTATGCTCTTCTGCAACAGTGCCGCGGGCGTGTGTCCGCACACTGTAATTCAATGCAAAATTACAACTTTCGCTTTATATCAGCAAATGTAAAAAACGAAAAAGGAAGGCGTTTTAAAATAAAAATGGTAAATTTGCAAGTGGGCATGCCGTGCCGCTGACATCAGCCGTATGCCGGCGCCAAGGCCGTCTTGGTGCGCATGCCCGGCAACCGTAACTATTGAAAAACTTTATCGAAACATGAAATTGATTGCACATTTGTTGTTGGCGGCGGCAATCGCCGCCTCTGCCGATATTGCCGCAAGTGCCGGCACTAAGAAAACCAATGCCAGAACTGCCGCCCGGCACACTGCTGCATGCAGGACAGGGCTTGAAAGCATAAGCATGGGGGCGGCCCGCGCGCATGTGGAGTTTCTTGCCGACGATGCTCTTGAAGGGCGGCGCGCCGGGCAACGCGGGTCGCGCGTGGCCCAGCAATACATCATCTCGCAGTTGCGGC
Source organism: bacterium (assembly GCA_963607545.1). Taxonomy (GTDB): domain Bacteria; phylum Bacteroidota; class Bacteroidia; order Bacteroidales; family Bacteroidaceae; genus Prevotella. Next base: position 71,958 of record CAVDCP010000001.1, on the reverse strand, counting down.
TGGCGGGCGTGAAACCCTTGGACGATGACTATCTGCATGGGTTTGAAGCCTATTCGCTGTCGCGTTTCAAGCGCAAGCCCTATTATGTGGAGGCCGACTCGGTGGCAAAGATAAAGCCCCTGACCCACCGCAAGCTCTCGCTCGGCAATGTGCTCGCGATGATTCCCGGAAAGAGGAGCGACGAATATGTTGTGGTGGGTGCGCATCTCGACCATGAGGGCGTTGACACCGAGCTCGAAGGCGACCAGATTTACAACGGCGCCGACGACAATGCGTCGGGGGTGAGTGCCGTGCTGCAGATAGCCAGGGCTTTTGCCGAGAGCGGAGCCACGCCTGAGCGCAATGTCATCTTCGCCTTCTGGGACGGCGAAGAATACGGGTTGCTCGGTTCGCGGCATTTCGTGGAGACATTCAGTGGAATGGAAAACGTGAAGGGCTACCTCAACTTCGACATGATTGGCGGCAACAACAAGCCTGAAGACCCGCCTTACATGGTGTATTTCTACACGGCTTCGCACCCCGTGTTCGGCGACTGGCTGAAGAACGACATAGCGGCAAACGGCTTCAACCTGAATCCGAGCTACCGCGCATGGGACAATCCTACGGGAGGCAGCGACCAGGGTTCGTTTGCCAAGAAAAACATTCCAATAATATGGTATCACACCGATGCGCAGCCCAACTACAACGAGCCCACCGACGAACCGGCGACACTGAACTACGAGAAACTCACCGACATAACGCGCGCCTCGTTTCTCACGGCGTGGCATCTTGCCAACGAGGCCGAATATTGACTTTCTACCGGGGTGCAGAGAGTGCGGCATGAACGGAGAAAAAACAATCTGACATATCAAAACATCGACAATGAACCAAAGACTTTGGGCAGTCGCCGCACTCACAGTGGCACTCACCACGGGCACGGCGCAGACTGCAAGAGAGAAGACAACATTCCAGACTTCAAGCCACTGGAAGCCCGTCACCGACATAAGGGCCGACGTGGTGATGTGCTACGGAGCCAACGACAGTGAGGAAGAGACGTTCTGCCAGCGTGTGGACTCTTGGCGGCAGCGGGGCTACACCACACACTTCATGACCGGGATTGCATGGGGCGAATACCAAGACTACTTCACCGGCAAGTGGGATGGCATGCGGCACCTTGACGAAGGACAGAAAACCATGCAGGGCGACACTTTGTGGCACGGGCACAACATGCCCTACATAGTGCCCACAATGCACTACCTGAAATATTTCAAGGAGCGTCACATCAGGCCCGTCATCGATGCCGGCATCGACGCGATTTTCCTCGAAGAACCCGAATTTTGGGCGCAAGGCGGATACAGCGAAGCCTTCAAGCGCGAATGGAACGATTTCTACGGTTTTCCGTGGAGACCGCAACATGAGTCGGCAGAGAACACCTATCTCTCCAACAAACTCAAATATCACCTTTATTACCGCGCGCTCGACGAGGCATTCACCTATGCCAAAGCCTACGGCAGGAGCAAAGGCATGGACGTGAGGTGCTATGTGCCTACGCATTCGCTATTGAACTACTCGCTGTGGCAAATCGTTTCGCCCGAGGCTTCGCTTGCCTCGATGAAGAGTTGCGACGGTTATATAGCGCAGGTGTGGACGGGAACGTCGCGCGTGCCCAACTATTACGACGGGGTGATGCGTGAGCGTGTGTTTGAAACGGCGTTTCTTGAATATGGCTGCATGCAGTCGATGACAGCTCCGACAGGCCGCAAGATGTTCTTCCTTACCGACCCTATTGAGGACAGGGGACGCGACTGGGACGACTACAAACGCAACTATCAGGCCACGTTCACGGCGCAGCTGCTCTATCCCGGCATAAACACTTACGAGGTGATGCCTTGGCCCGACCGCATTTACGAGCATCTTTACAAAGCCGGTGAAGGCAACGACGACAAGACACGCATACCGCGCCCTTACTCCACACAGATGCAGGTGATGATAAACGCACTTGGCGACATGCCGCTTTCTTCCAACCAAGTGAGCGGAACGCACGGCGTGAATGTGCTCATGGCCAACTCGCTCATGTTCCAGCGGTCGGACGTTCCCGTCGAAGGCTACGACGATCCGCAGCTCAGCAACTTCTACGGCGAGGTAATGCCGCTGATAAAACGCGGCATCCCGGTGGGCATAACGCACATCGAAAACGTGGGTTATGCCGACGCTTGGAAAGGCGTGAAGGTGCTGCTCATGTCTTACAGCAACATGAAACCGCTCTCGCCCGAGGCACACAGGCATATTGCCGACTGGGTGAAGGGCGGCGGAACCCTCGTTTACAGTGGCCGCGACGACGACGCTTTCCAGCGTGTGAATGAGTGGTGGAACCAAGACTCGTGCAGCTACGGCGCGCCCTCCGAACATCTGTTCGAACTTATGGGCATGCCGCGCAAGGCTGTTGAGGGAGAATATTCTTGGGGCAACGGCCATGTGTGGGTGCTGCGCCACGACCCAAAGGAGTATGCCATGCTCAAGGGCGGCGACGATGTGTTGGTGAATACGGTGAAGAAAGCCGTGGGTGAGGTGCTTGAAAAAAACTCGTTCTATATTGAACGCGGCTGCTACGACCTCGCCGCCGTGGTTGACGAAAGTCCCGCAGGCAACAGTCCCTACACTGTCAGCGGCCATCTCATCGACCTTTTCAATCCGGCATTGCCCACAATGAAAGCCAAAACGGTGTTGCCCGGCGAGCAGGCTATGCTCTTCGATGTGGCACGCGTGGCCGACAGGCACAAACCGCAGGTGCTTGCTGCGGCTTCGAGGCAATACGACGAACAGCGCACGGCAAACAGTTTCTCGTTCACGGCAAAGAGTCCTGCCAACACCGACAATGTAATGCGCATTCTGTTGCCGCACAAACCCAAGAAAATAAGCGTGGAAGGCGCGGCGAAGTATGAATCGGAGTGGACAAAAGGCGGCTTCAACACTCTGCTGCTGAAGTTTGAAAACAATCCCGACGGCGTGCGCGTGAAGATAGAATGGTAGTGCAAAGCCGTTCTGCTTGCAGCATCGGCACAAGGCGGCAATGTGCTTTAAGACGCTTTGTTTTGTTACCTTTTGATTGTATATTATAGAAGATCTTGGAGATGCTGCCGACGACCTTGTAGACGTGGAGGATGCGCCGCTTGGGGTAGTCCAGAGCATCGTGGTCGTCGGTTGTGTCGCTTTCGTCAGTAAAGCAACATCAATCCGGCAAAGGCTGTCCACAATATCATCTTTATAGGGTTTATCTTCATCATCTTTGTTCCCACGAATGTGGCGGCAAACAGGGCTATGCTTATCCAGAATTGCCATGGGTTTACCTCGGGCGTGGAGAAATTCTCTGCGTTCATAAGCAGCAGGGCTGCTGCCCCGATAAGGCCGACCACGGCTGGCCGCAGACCCGAAAACACGTTCTGCACGAGCGGTGTCTTCATGTATTTGAGCAATACGCGGCAGATGAGCACCATGAGTATGAACGACGGCAACACGAGCGCGAAGGTGGCGATGCTGCTTCCCAGCACCCCCATGAGTTCGCCGTAGCCGGCATTGCGCACCGCAGTGTAGCCGCAGTAGGTGGCCGAGTTTATGCCGATAGGCCCGGGGGTCATCTGGCTTATGGCCACTATGTTGGTGAATTCGGCCGAGGTGAGCCACGCGTGGTGGGTTACTGTCTCGCTCTGTATGAGTGAAAGCATTCCGTAGCCACCTCCGAAACCGAACAGACCGATTTGGAAAAATGTGATGAAAAGGCTCAGGTATATCATTCCGTTGGCTTTATGAATTGTCCGTAGATGTATCCGCCCAATCCGGCGGCAATGAGAATGTAAATGGGATTAACGCCGAGAAACTTGATGAGAAATGCACTTACAATCGGAATCCAGCAGTTTGCGAGCGAAATGTGCGCGCTTTTGGCGAGCGAGAAAGTGGGGGCTGCTATCAGGGCAACCACTGCCGGGCGTATTCCACGGAACATCGCGGCCACAATCTCGTTGTCTTCAAACCGCTGGAAAAACATGGCAATAGCCAGGATTATGAGAAAAGAGGGCAGGGCAGTGCCGAGTGCGGTGCAGAACGCGCCGCGCAGCTTGCGCAACTTGTAGCCCACAAACACGCTGATGTTTATTGCCAGCACTCCGGGGCAGCTCTGTGCCACGGCTATCAGGTCGAGAAACTCGTCGCGAGCAATCCATTTGTTGCGGTTCACCACTTCTTCCTCGATGATTGGAATCATGGCGTAGCCGCCGCCAAGGGTGAAAAGTCCAATCTTGAAGAACGTCTTGAAAGAGTCGATGTAGATGTTTGCCATTGTCTTTCTTTTGCTTTCCTTTCTTGCAGTGGGCAGCAGACTCGCCACCGCAGAAGCCTTGCCTGCTTGCTGACGGCAGGGGGCGGTTGTGAAAAAACAATGATTTCGGGCACGCCGCAAAAGGCATTGCCCGAAACCACAATACTCGTATAGATGAAGCATGGCTGCATGTTCCGGCACGGCTTGTGCCGTGGCCGGAACTGCATGCCGTCTTTATTTCGCGAAATTCTCAATCCACTTGCGTGCATTGACGAATGCCTCAATCCATGGCGTAACGTCGTCCTGACGGCGGTCGGCGGGATACCACGCGTTCTGCCACGGGAAGATGGCGCGCTCAAGGTGCGGCATCATGGCCAGATGACGGCCATCGGCAGAGCAGATACCGGCCACGGCATAGTCGGAACCGTTGGGGTTGCCGGGATATTCGGCGTAGTTGTAGCGTGCAACTACATTGTATTTGTCTTCGCCTTCGGGCAGTGAGAACTTGCCTTCACCGTGTGCTACCCAGATGCCGAGCTTGTCGCCGCTGAGCGACGAGAACATCACGCTGTCGTTCTTGGGTATTGTCACGCCGAGGAACGAGCTCTCAAACTTGTGCGAGTCGTTGTGCAGCATGTGTGTGCGGTGCTCGTGGTCGGGATTGATGAGGTTGAGTTCCACCATGAGCTGGCATCCGTTGCAGATGCCGAGCGACAGTGTGTCTTCGCGGGCATAGAACTTGTCGAGTGCTTCTTTGGCTTTCGGGTTGAAAAGGAAAGCTCCCGCCCATCCCTTGGCCGAACCAAGTACGTCGCTGTTTGAGAATCCTCCGCAGAACACAATCATGTTAACATCGTCCAAAGTCTCGCGTCCCGATATGAGGTCGGTCATCATTACGTCCTTCACGTCAAACCCGGCGAGATAGAGCGAGTAGGCCATTTCACGTTCGCCGTTGGTTCCTTTCTCGCGTATTATGGCTGCTTTCACGCCCGATGCAGTCCGGCGGTCGGCCGAAATGCCGTAGCTTGCGAGCGTTCCGTCAAATCCTTCATGGAAAAGCATCTCAAGCGGCTGCGCCTTGTAGTTGTCGTAGCGGCGGCGTGCACACCCGTTGAAACTCTGGTCACGGTCGAGCAGATAGGATGTCTTGTACCAAGTGTCGCGCAGAGCGTCGATGTCAAACGTGTGCATGTAGTCGTCTTTCTTCACAACTATATTGCGCTCTTTGGGCATCGGGTAGCCAATCTTGGCGTAGCCTATGCCGTTTGCTTCCATGTATTCCTTGAAATCTTCCTTGTATTTGTCGCTCACCTGGATGACAACACCGGGATTTTCGGCCAGAAGCATCTTCACGATGTCGTCGCCGGCAAGGTCGTGCAGGTTCACATGGATGCCGCCTTCGCTGTTGGCGAAGCACATTTCAAGCAGCGTCGTTATAAGTCCGCCGGCCGAAATGTCGTGTCCTGCCATTATCCATCCCTTCTGTATCATGTCCTGTATGGCGTTGAAGCAGTCGGCGAAATATTCAGGGTTCTTCACCGTGGGCACATCGTCGCCCACGAAACCGAGGGTCTGTGCGAAGGCACTGCCGCCGAGACGCTGTTCGTCGAACGAGAAATCGATGTGGTAGAGCGACGAGTTCTTGTCGTTGACGAGCACCGGCGACACCACTTTGCGCACGTCGCTCACCTCGCCTCCGGCACTTACGATGACTGTTCCCGGCGATATTATCTTCTCGCCGTTGGGATACTGCTGGCTCAGCGAGAGCGAGTCCTTGCCGGTGGGAACGTTTATTTTCAGTGCGAGACAGAACTCGCTGAGGGCTTTTACAGCCTTGTAGAGGCGCGCATCCTCGCCTTTCTGCGAGCGGCAGGGCCACATCCAGTTGGCCGAAAGTGACAGACTTGCCATACCGTCGGCGAGCGGTGCCCACACAATATTGGTGAGTGCCTCGGCCACGGAAAGCACCGATCCGGCCTCAGGCGATGCCAGTCCGGCCTGGGGAGCGTGTCCCAGAGCTGTGGCGATGCCTTTCTTGCCCCGGTAGTCGAGCGCAACGACACCGCAGTCACTCAACGGCAGCTGTATTTCGCCTTGACATTGCTGGCGGGCTATCTTGCCCGTCACCGAGCGGTCAACCTTGTTTGTGAGCCAGTCTTTGCATGCCACTGCTTCAAGCTGCAGCACTTGCGACACATATTTGTCGAGAACGTCGTCCTTGCCGTTCTCCGATTTCTCCTCATGTTGGTATTCTGTGTCGCGGTAGTGGCGTTCCACGGTTTCGTCGCGCATTATTGTCTTGGGCGAATGTCCGAACATCTGCGCCACGTCGAGGTCAAACGGCTTCACGCCGTCGCCCTGCTTGAACGAGAAATGAGCGTCGCCGGTGGTTTCGCCCACCACATACAGCGGTGCGCGCTCGCGTTCGGCAATGCGCCGTACATGCTCTATGTGCTTCTCGTCGATGAGAAGTCCCATGCGCTCCTGACTCTCGTTGGCTATTATTTCCTTCGACGACAGGGTCTTGTCGCCTATCGGCAGCTTCGTCATGTCAATCTCTCCGCCGCACTCTTCCACGAGTTCCGAAAGGCAGTTGAGGTGTCCTGCCGAACCGTGGTCGTGTATGCTTACCACAGGGTTGGTGTCTTCCTCGCACAGGGCACGCACCAAATTGTAGGCACGCTTCTGCATTTCGGGGTTGGCACGCTGCACTGCGTTCAGCTCTATGCCGTTGCTGTAGCGTCCAGTGTCTACCGACGACACCGAACCGCCGCCCAGTCCGATGCGGTAGTTGTCTCCGCCTACCACTACAACCTTGTTGCCTTTCTGCGGTTCTTTCTTCAGACAGTCGCGTTTTGTGCCGTAGCCCACACCGCCGGCGAGCATGATAACCTTGTCGTAGGCATATTTCTCGCTGCCTTCCTGATGCTCGAAGGTGAGCACCGAACCGGTGATTAGCGGCTGGCCGAACTTGTTGCCGAAGTCGCTCGCGCCGTTTGAAGCCTTGATAAGTATCTGCTCGGGAGTCTGGTAGAGCCACTTGCGCACCGGCATGATGTCTTCCCATCCGCGTGTTGTGCCGTTGTCGTCTTTAAGTCTGGGGTAGGCCGTCATGTAGACAGCCGTTCCTGCTATCGGCCACGAACCTACTCCGCCACCCATACGGTCGCGTATCTCGCCTCCTGTGCCGGTGGCTGCGCCGTTGAACGGCTCCACCGTGGTGGGGAAATTGTGCGTTTCGGCTTTGAGCGAGATGACGCTCTCTATGTCCTTTACCTGGAAATAGTCGCTTGTTGACTGGTCTTTCGGGGCGAATTGCTCCACAACAGGGCCTTGGGCAAACGCCACGTTGTCCTTGTAGGCAGAGAGTATTTTGTTGGGATTTTCCTTTGTGGTTTGCTTGATCATCGCAAAGAGCGACGATTCCATTTCCTGTCCGTCGATTATAAACGTTCCGCCGAAAATCTTGTGGCGGCAATGTTCGGAGTTTATCTGTGCGAAACCGAATATCTCGGAGTCGGTGAGCGGACGACCGAGCTGCCCTTCTATCTTGTGAAGATATTCTATTTCCTCGGGCGAGAGGGCGAGACCCTCCTGCTCGTTATACTCCTCGATGTTCTCGACATGCTTTATGGGCTCCGGCTCGTGGTTCACTGTGAACACGTCCTGGCCGAGACCGTCGTACATGCGCTGCAACATGGGGTCGTGGTCGGCATCTGCCGAACCTACGGGGAAATACTCCTCAATACGCGAAATGCCGTTGAGACTCATGTTCTGTGTTATCTCTACGGCATTCGTGCTCCATGGTGTTATCATCTCTCGGCGCGGGCCTACGAAGTAGCCCTCTATCGTTTCGCCCTCTACGGGCACTGCGCCGCCGAAGAGCCAACACAGTTCGCTTGTCTCGTCTTGGCTGAGCTGATGGTCAACCTGTGTGGCTATCACGCTCTTGCTTGGAGTCTTGAAAAATAGAATCATACTTTATAGTATACGTTTTAGTTTTGTTTCCGCTTGCAAAGTTAAACTAAAAAATCGACTTGGTGAACTAATCGTAAATTTATTTACATGCCGTTAGGCTTTTCGGCATGCCGTGCCGCCCGGGCAAGCGTATGGCATGCCGCGGGACGGTGTGCCAGCCTGCCGCGCCGACGGCATTCGGTTGCGCCCGCCGTTGCCGTTTGCCGCGCAATGGCAAAGCAAGGCGTGTGGGGCTAATGTCGCATAAGTGCGATTATTTTTGTAACTTTGTGCCGCGTTAGCAAAGGAATAAACTATTTAAGCAGAACAAAATGATTTCAGTCGAGGATATGTCGGTGGAGTTCGGGGCGAAGCCTCTTTTCTCCCACGTCAGCTTTGTGTTGAACGATAAAGACCGTGTTGCACTTGTGGGAAAGAACGGGGCCGGCAAGTCAACAATGTTGAAGATGATATGCGGATTGCAGAATCCCACCGGCGGACGTGTGGCCGTGTCGTCGGACATGAGCATAGGCTATCTGCCGCAGGTAATGGTGCTGCAAGACGACAACACCGTGCGCGAAGAGGTGTCGAAGGCTTTCCGGCAGACAACCGAGCTTGAACGCCGCATCGACGAACTCAACCGGGAACTTGCCGACCGCACCGACTATGAAAGCGAAGGCTATGCCGCGCTTGTCGAGGAGTTCACCCAGGCCCACGAACGCTATGTGATGCTTGGCGGCGACAACTACAAGGGCGAGATGGAACGCACGCTTGTGGGGCTCGGTTTCACGCGCGACGATTTCGACCGGCCCACCCGTGAGTTCAGCGGCGGGTGGCGCATGCGTGTCGAACTGGCCAAGATATTGCTGCGGCATCCCGATGTGCTGCTGCTCGACGAGCCCACCAACCACCTCGATATAGAGAGCATCAGGTGGTTTGAACGCTTCCTTCAGCAAAGCGGCAAGACGGTGTTGCTCGTGAGCCACGACCGCGCGTTCATCAACAATGTCACCAACCGCACCATAGAGATAACCTGCGGACAGGTGAACGACTACCGTGTGGGCTACGACGACTATGTGCGCTTGCGCGACGAACGCCGTGAGCAGCAACTGCGGGCGTATGAAAACCAGCAGAAGGAGATCGCCGACATAAAGGATTTCATCGAGCGTTTCCGCTACAAGCCTACAAAGGCCGTGCAGGTGCAGAGCCGCATAAAGCAACTGGAGAAGATTGTCCCCATTGAGGTGGATGAAGTTGACGACTCGGTAATGCACCTGAAATTCCCGCCATGTCTGCGCAGCGGCGACTATCCCGTGATTTGCGACGGGGTGGAGAAGACTTACGGCGACCACAACGTGTTCTCCGACGTGACGCTGACAATAAAGCGTGGCGAAAAAGTGGCGTTTGTCGGCAAGAACGGCGAGGGCAAGTCAACGCTCGTGAAGTGCATCATGGGCGAGATAGCCTACGGCGGAAAGCTGAAGGTAGGGCACAATGTGCAGATAGGCTATTTTGCGCAGAACCAGGCCCAGCTGCTTGACGGCGACCTTACGGTGTTTGAAACAATCGACAATGTGGCGCAGGGCGAGATACGCCTCCGCATAAAGAACATTCTCGGGGCATTCAATTTCGGCGGCGAGGAGTCGGAAAAGAAAGTGCGTGTCCTTAGCGGCGGCGAGCGAAGCAGGCTTGCCATGATAAAGCTTCTGCTCGAACCCGTCAACCTGCTCATACTCGACGAGCCCACCAACCACCTCGACATGCCGTCGAAAGACGTGCTGAAAGAGGCTATAAAGGCTTTCGACGGAACCGCTATAATAGTGAGCCACGACCGCGATTTCCTCGACGGTCTTGTCACCAAGGTGTATGAGTTCGGCGGCGGAAAGGTGCGCGAGCACCTCGGCGGCATCTACGATTTCCTGCGCGCAAAGGGTGTTGACAGCATCGACAGTATAGGCTCGCCGCAGCAAGCCACGGCGCAAACACAGCCTACGGCACAGGTTCAGGCTCAGCAACAGTCGCGGCAAAGCTATGCCGAACACAAGGAATTGCAGAAGAAAATACGCCGTGTGGAGAAGAGCATAGCCGAGTCGGAGAAGAAAATAGGCGAAATGGAACAGCGCATAAAGGAACTCGATGCCATATTGTGCACTCCCGAGGGCGCGTCGGACATGAACCTTGTCACTGAATACACATCGGTAAAGAAAAACATTGATGCCGAGGAAGAAACGTGGACATCGCTTTCAGAACACCTTGAAGAACTGAAAGCCCAGTTGTAGTGCCCCGTTTCTTATGGCAGCAGGGAGTGATTCCTGCGTTTAATGATTTATTTTGGAAATGAAGAAAGATTTGACTTCGGGAAGCATATTCGGCAATATAATGTCGTTTGCATTGCCTTATATGCTCACCTATTTTTTGCAGATACTCTACGGACTGGCCGATTTGTTTGTAATCGGCCAGTATTGCGGCGTTGACAGCACCACATCGGTGTCCAACGGCGCGCAGGTGATGTATATGTTCACCGTCGTAATCATCGGTATGGCAATGGGCACCACCGTGCGCACGGCCCGTGCCGTCGGTGCCGGCGACAAAGAACGCGTGTCGGCGGTTATAGGCAACACCTTCACTTTGTTTGTCACGGCATCGGTATTCCTGTCGGCTCTGATGCTTTGTCTGCGTGGCGGCATCGTGGCCATTATCGACACGCCGCCTGAGGCCGTCGAGGGCACGATGCAATATCTCACCATTTGTTTCTCGGGCATACCGTTTATCGTTGCCTACAATGTCATTTCGTCGATTTTCCGTGGGCTTGGCGACACACGGAGCCCCATGTATTTCGTGGCCGTGGCATGCGTTGTCAACATATTGCTCGACTATCTGTTCATCGGGGTTATGCACCTCGGCCCGAGCGGGGCGGCACTCGGCACCACGCTTTCGCAAATGGCAAGTGTGGTGTTGGCGCTCGTAGCCATGCGCCGTCACCGCAATGTGCTTGACGTGAAAAGGCGTGATTTCAGGTTGAAGTGGCCCGTGGTGAAGAGCATCCTGACGATAGGCGTGCCGGTGGCGTTGCAGGACGGGTGCATACAGGTGGCATTCATGGCAATCATGGTCATTGCCAACGGGCGCGGAATGGCCGACGCTGCCGCCGTGGGTATAGTGGAGAAATTCATCGGACTGCTGTTCATCGTCCCTTCGGCAATGCTGTCAACCGTTTCGGCGGTGGCCGCACAGAACATCGGGGCAGGCAATATTGCGCGTGCACAAGCCACCTTGCGGCAGGCTATATATGTAACTGTGGGTTTCGGGGCTATAGTGTCGGTGGTGTTCCAGTGCGTTCCGCAGTGGGCCGTGGGCATCTTCACGGGCGATGCCAATGTAGTGACACTGGGCAGCGAATATCTGCGCAGTTATGTGTTCGACTGTTTTTTCGCCGGCATACATTTCTGTTTCAGCGGTTTCTTCACCGCCTTGGGCTATTCTGTAATATCGTTCATGCACAACATCGTCTCGATGATGGCGTTCCGCATACCGCTTTCCTACATGTTGTCGAAGAATTTTCCCGACACGCTTTACCCCATGGGCTTCGCCTCGCCGGCGGGTTCGTTGGTGTCGGCCTTGATATGCGTGGTGGTGTATTGGTGGATGTCGGGAAGCGGGAAATTGAAAAAGCCACACTGACAGCAGGTTTCCCGGTCTGTCGGTGTGGCACGAAACGGTTATTTTGACAGTTCAAACTCGGCATCGGTGCCGTATTTCTTGTCTACTATGAGAAGCGTGAACGGCGTGGTGGAGTAAGTTCTCGGCGCGCCTTTCGTCACCACCTTGTAGGCGAGCATCACTTTGTTGCCGTTGCTCGTGAGGCTCTTCACCTTTATGTCGGTGTCTTTGTCGGTTTGTGGCAGAATCACGGCAAGCACATACTGTTTGCTGAAATCGATGCTCGTGGGCAGACCGCTGCCGTCGGAACTCATCACTGCCGCATAGCCGAAAAACTTTTCCAGTTCTTCTTGGCTCGTTATCTTGCGCGGCGAGAAATCGGTAACGTCGTTGCGCACGAAATAGTGGTTTGCCTCCACATAGGGTACATTGTTTTTCGATGTGCCGGTTGTTTGGGCGCTCTTGCACGATGCAAGCCCCAGCGCGATTATTGCAGCGGCTGCGGCTATGGTGTTTACTTTCATTTTTATATATGTTGTGTTTTGTGTTATTACAACACTATAATGCGGCAGTTGTTTTGATATTGCATCGCAAGTGTATTTTTTTTCTTCAGCGTAGTGGGCTTGTCGCCGTCGCGTTGGTGCGTATTTCCCGTTTTTCTTGTTTTTGAGATTGATTTTTTAAGCATCCGACTTTTGCCAAAAGCAAAGCGGCAGCGGCACTTTTTGTTCAGTGTCGCTGCCGCTTCATGGTTTTGTTGCGGTGTGCCGCAAAGTGGTTTTCGTGCCGTTGCGGCGGCATCAGTCGTCGGTTGAGAACAACGGGTCTTCGGGCATTACCATTACAGGCTTCTGCTCATATTGCCGCAGTGTCTCCTCGGGCACATATTTCTTGTCAACCACGAGGCGGAACATGTATTCGCGGAACCATCGGTCGGTCATTATCAGGCATCCTGCCTGACCGTAGTTTGCGCCCCAGCTGTTCTCCACCTTCCATTTCTTTGCCTTGCCGTTGGCGTCGAGGTCTACGGCGGTGAGTGTCATGGCGTGGGTGGAGCCGCTGTCGAATGTGGTGATGCGTTGTGCCTTGTCCATTCCGAAAGTGGTGCCGAAGAGCGACGCGTAGTCATAGTTCTCGGTGTCGAGGTAGCCGCGCTCACGGTCGAGCTGTTTGCCCACGTCGTATGAACTGTACATCTTGCGGCCGTCTTTTATCGATGCAATGGCCAGACTCTCGATGTCGTCCATGGGCAGGTTCAGGTATTTCCAGTTCTGGCCGTCGTAGGTGTGGCGGTCATACTCCACTTCGTAGGTCTTGTAGTAAGGACGGCGCGGGTCGTTCATCACCATTATGAACGAGCCGGAAATGGGGTTGCCCACAGTGGCCTTGTAGAATTCCAAGGGTGTGTAGGTGCGCGTTTCGCCCACGGTCTTGCCGTCTTTTGTCTTGAAAGCATAGCTGAACTGCTTTACGGGTTCGCCCAATGTGAGGCTCAGCATGTGGTAGACGGTGGCAAGCATCTCGGTCTTGCGGCTGTTTATGGCTGCGGCTTTCTTGCCGTCGGCCACCATCTTCCGCAGTTCCAGACCGTATTCGCGCAGTTTCGAGGCAATCATGCCCGACATGCGGCTCGTGTTTTCGGCCGAATAGGTTTCGGGCTGCACGCTCTTCGGCACGAGTCCGTACTTGTCGGCGAGGTCGCTGATGCCGCAGAAGGTGCCGCCGTCGTTCAGCGGATTCTTGAAGAAGAACTGCACGCGCGTGTCGTCGACGGGCTTCTTGGCCGTGTCGATGATGCCCTGCAGCATGAGGTTGGCTTTCTCAAGCTGGTCGTAGAAGAAGAGGTAGTCTTGCGAAAACTCCACGGCAAGCGTGTCGGCGTGTTGCTTGGCGAAGTTGGCGCGCAGCACATTCATGCCCGAGAACATCCAGCAGCGTCCCGAACTCTTTTGGTCGTGTATGCTTTGCTTGGGCGTTTCGTTGCTGAAATAGGTGTCTATTGCGCCCTGGTTGGCGAAATTCTTGGCAAGGTTGTCGATTTTGTTCGACGCTATTGCGTTGAACACGGCCTTGTCGGCGGGCGACGTTGACTGCGATTTCTCTATTTTCTTGAGCATTTCGGCGCTGATGCCGCCGTTGTTTGTCTGTGCTCCGGCACTTGCCGCAATGGCGAGGCATAGGCCGATGGTGAGTGTTGTCTTGTGCATCATGTGCTGATTGTTGGTTGGTGATTGTTGCAGGGATGTTGTTTTGTCGCTGCAAATATAGCAAAAAAAGATTGCATGGAGCGTTGTCGTGGCGTGAAAATGCCGTCGGCAGTGGGCACAACGCACTTGCGTGGGCCAAAAAGCCGTAGCTGCTGCTTGTTTCGGGGCAAGTGTGCAATGGTAAGTAGGTGTTCAAAATTATTTGATATGGATATGCGCCTTATTTTTTTACTGTATGTTCGGGTTGAAGAGGGAGTGTAGCGGGCTACACGACCGATGAAAACCGGGCATACAGTGAAAAAGAAAGTGCAGAGACATATCAAAGTATAATAAACATCTGCTGACATACAAGTATATACGAATAATTTTGAATACCTACTTATATATAAATAATGTGGCACCGGCACACAACGGCCCTGCTGCATGCCCGTGACTTGCCGTGTTGCTATTTTTTCATAAAAAATGCGGCATTGTGCGTCGTTTCACGGCGATAATGTGTAATTTTGCGAAATCGTAACGAGAATATTCAAAAAAGAAAGGAAATTATAACGATGGACAACAAAAAACTGCATTTTGAAACACTCCAACTTCATGTAGGGCAAGAGTCGCCCGACCCCGCAACCGATGCGCGTGCCGTGCCCATTTACCAAACTACGAGCTATGTGTTCCGCAACTCGCAGCACGCTGCCGACCGTTTCGGCTTGCGCGACGCAGGTAACATCTACGGTCGCCTCACCAACTCCACACAGGGCGTGTTTGAAGACCGCGTGGCTGCTCTCGAAGGCGGTGTGGCCGGTCTTGCCGTGGCTTCAGGCGCGGCAGCCGTGACCTATGCGCTGCAGAACATCGTGGCCGCCGGCGACCATATCGTGGCTGCCGACAACATGTATGGCGGTTCGTTCAACCTCATAACCCACACGCTTGCCACACAGGGCGTGACCAACACTATCGTCAACGTGAACGACCTCGACGCGCTTGAAGCGGCTATTCAGCCCAACACCAAGGTGATTTATGCCGAGACATTCGGCAACCCCAACTCCGACGTCACCAATCTTGAGGGTGTCGCAGCCGTGGCCCACCGCCACAACCTGCCGTTCATCGTCGACAACACGTTCGGCACTCCGTTCCTCATTCGCCCCATAGAGCATGGAGCCGACGTGGTTGTGCACTCCGCAACGAAGTTCATCGGCGGCCACGGGTCGAGCCTTGGCGGCGTGATTGTTGACGGCGGAACGTTCGACTGGAAGGCCAATGCCGACAAATTCCCCTCGCTCGGCAAGCCCGACCCGAGCTACCACGGCGCAGTGTTTGCCGATGTGGCTGGCAAGGCAGCCTTCGTTACACGCATCAGGGCCGTCATCCTGCGCGACACTGGTGCCACCATCTCGCCGTTCAACGCATGGATTCTGCTGCAAGGACTTGAAACTCTCTCGCTGCGCGTGGAGCGTCATGTGGCCAACGCACTGAAGGTGGTCGATTTCCTTGCGCATCATCCCAAGGTGGCAAAGGTTAACCACCCGTCGCTTCCCGACCATCCCGACCACGCCCTTTACGAGAAATATTTCCCCAACGGTGGCGGAAGCATATTCACGTTTGAAATAAAAGGCGGCGAAAAGGAGGCTTGGCGCTTCTGCGACAGCTTGCAGATATTCTCGCTTCTTGCCAATGTGGCCGACGTGAAGAGCCTCGTGATACATCCTTACACCACCACCCACTCGCAAATGACGCCCGACGAGCTCGCCCAGCAGCACATCACTCCGGCTACAGTGCGCCTCAGCATAGGCACAGAGCACATCGACGACATCATCGACGACCTCTCGCAGGCGCTCGACAAGATTTGACTTTCGGCCCTTGTCTGACATCGCACTGCCGTGCCTGAGCCGTTTCTGATTTACGGGGAAAACGGGTTTGCCTGCAAAACAGCTTTTGGGGTGTGCATGATCCGTTTGGTGCACAAGCGTGCATCAGCCGCAGCACATGCGTGCCGCATCTGCAAAAAGGCAAAAGCAAGGCTTGGCTTGTGCAGGGAAAAGGCCAGAATAAATAATGGCAGCATTGGAAACGAATGACTATATGGCACGTTCCAATGCTGCCTTTTTTGTTGAGTAGGTGTTGATAATTATCCGTATATGTTATATGCCAGCAGGTGTCGATTTTCAACACCAGCTTATATCTTGTCGAGCTCACGCCGTGTGCCGCTTCCGGCTGCCTTATATTGCGACGGAGTCATGCCCGTGGCGTTCTTGAACTGTGCGCTGAGATAGGCCGTGCTTGAGTATCCGAGCCGTGCGGCAATCTCTGTCAGCGTAAGTTCGCCGTAGGATATAAGCTCCTTTACAAACTCGGTTTTTTGCGCTATGGCATATTTCTCTATCGTCATGCCCGTCTCGGCAGAGAACAGTTTGCTTAGTGTGCTGTATTCGGTGTGCATCCTGTCGGCGAGCAGTGCCGACAGGTTGGTGTTCTGTTTGCCCGATGTCTGTCGCACGGCTTCAATCACCAGTGCCTTTATTCTGTCGGCCATTTGTTGCCGGGAGTCGCACAGCAGCTCGAAGCCGTGTGCTTCGAGAGCCTCGGCAATGGCCCTTGTCTGTGTTCCGTCGGGCGCGGCATCGATGCGTGCCAGTCCCAGTTCCACCGAAAGCGGAGCGTGGCCGAGCAGCCGTAGCGTGTCGGCGACAACCGCCTTGCAGCGGTCGCACACCATGTTTTTTATGTGCAGCGTGTAGCCGCATCCGTCGGGTTTATTTGTTGTTGTCATTGGCTTGTCTTTTTGTCTCGTGTGTATTTAATGCCGGTGGCGGTAGCGTGCCGTTTGGCAAAACGGCGGCGTTTGCGGCAAAAGTACAAATAAAAAAACACATACTGCCAATGGCAGTGCGGCATTTTGCCGTTTTTTCCATACTTCAGCCATACTCATTTGTTATGATTTTAGGCCCGTATGCGTGCCGCCGTTTGCGTAAACGAAAAATAAAGTGTAATTTTGCGGCTTGTTACAGAACGTTTACAAATATAAAACAATTTTATTCCATTATGGTTTTACAGAATTTGCAAACAGACTTCAAGGGTTCCAATTGGAAACACGAGATTGATGTCCGCGACTTTATCCAAGCCAACTACACTCCCTATGACGGCGACGAGAACTTCCTCGCCGATGCCACCGACCGCACAAAAAAGCTGTGGGACATTCTCAGCGGGATGTTTGAAACCGAACGCGAGAAAGGTGTCTACGATGCCGAAACGCGTCTGCCCCAGGCCATTGACACCTATGGTGCAGGCTACATCGACAAGGACAGCGAGGTGATTGTGGGCTTGCAGACCGACAAACCGCTCAAGCGCGGCATCTTCCCGAAGGGAGGCATACGCATGGTGGAGAAGGCTCTGCAGTCGTATGGCTACGAACTCGACCCCATGACAAAGACCATCTACACCAAATATCGCAAGACGCACAACGAAGGTGTGTTCTCGGCCTACAACGACGACATAAAGGCTGCACGCCACGCACACATCATCACCGGTCTGCCCGACGCTTACGGGCGCGGACGCATCATAGGCGACTATCGCCGTATAGCCCTTTACGGCACGGCCAACCTTGTCGAGGAGAAGAAGCGTTTCCTCAAGCGCATCGACATACAGGAGTTCACCGAGGAAATAGTGCGCTGCCGTGAGGAAATATCCGAGCAGATTCAGGCTCTCAAGCAGTTTGAGCGCATGTGCGCCAACTATGGTTTCGACGTGAGCCGCCCGGCCACCAATGCACGCGAGGCAGTGCAGTGGACTTACTTCGGCTATCTCGGCGCAGTGAAAGACCAGGATGGTGCGGCAATGTCTTTGGGCCGTGTGTGCGCATTCCTCGACATCTTCATTGAGCGCGACCTTGCCAACGGAACGCTCAGCGAGCAGGAGGCTCAGGAACTCATCGACCAGATGATAATGAAGCTGCGCATTGTGCGCTTCCTGCGCACCCCCGAATACAACGACCTTTTCAGCGGCGACCCGATATGGGCAACGGCATCTGTTGGCGGAATGGGCATCGACGGACGCTCGATGGTCACCAAGACCGACTACCGCTTCCTGCATACATTGTACAACATGGGTCCGTCGCCGGAGCCCAACCTCACGATACTCTGGAGCCCGCGGCTGCCTCAGGCTTGGAAACGCTATTGTGCCAAGGTGAGCATCGACACGAGTGCCATACAGTATGAGAACGACGATTTGATGCGTGCCGACCTCGGCGACGACTACGGAATAGCTTGTTGCGTGAGCCCGATGAAGATAGGAAAGCAGATGCAGTTCTTCGGTGCGCGTGCAAACCTTGCCAAGTGCATGCTCTATGCAATCAACGGCGGCCGCGACGAAATGTCGGGCAAGCAGGTGGCTCCGCAGTTTGCCCCGATAACCGGCGACTGGCTCACCTACGAGGAGTTCATGCCGAAGTTTGAACAGATGATGCGATGGCTGGCCAAGACTTATGTTAACGCGCTGAAAATCATACATTACATGCACGACAAGTATGACTATGAGGCGTTTGAAATGTCGCTGCATGACGGCGATGTGGAGCGCACGCGCGCCACGGGAATTGCCGGTCTGTCGATAGTGGCCGACTCTATTGCCGCAATGAAGCACTGCAAGATACGCATCATACGCGACGAAAGCGGCCTTGCCGTAGACTACAAGATTGAAGAGGGAAGCTATGTGCCGTTTGGAAACAACGACGACGAAACCGACATGATAGCTGTCGACATCACCGAGAAATTCATGGAATATCTGCGCCAGCACCGCACCTACCGCAACGCGACACCCACGCAGAGCCTGCTGACAATCACCTCAAACGTGGTTTACGGGCGCAACACGGGAGCCACTCCCGACGGGCGCGAGGCCGGTGTGCCGTTTGCTCCGGGTGCAAACCCCATGAACTCGCGCGACCGCAAAGGCTCGGTAGCTGCATTGGCATCGGTGGCCAAGCTCCCGTTCCAGCACTCTCGCGACGGCATCTCCTACACGTTTGCCATCGCTCCGTCGGCTCTCGGAAAGGATGCCGCAATGCGTGCGCAGAACCTCACCGCATTGCTCGACGGATATTTCACGCCCCACGGCGGACAGCACATCAACGTGAATGTGTTCGACCGTGAGCTTCTTGTCGATGCAATGGAGCATCCCGAAAAATATCCGCAGCTCACAATACGCGTGAGCGGATATGCGGTGAACTTCGTGAAGCTCACGCGCGAGCAGCAACTCGACGTGCTTTCGCGCACTATAAACATGGGCATGTAGTGGTTTCTGCCGGATGCTGAAAGGCAGAATACACTCAATAGAATCGTTCGGCACGGTGGACGGGCCTGGCATACGTTTCGTGACGTTCATGCAGGGCTGTCCGCTGCGCTGCCTTTTTTGCCACAACCCCGACACATGGAAAGCCGACGCGCCGTGCGAGTATGAACTTACTCCGCGCCAACTGGCCGACGAAGCGCTGCGCTACCGGAGCTTCATTGCCCAGGGCGGTGTCACCGTCTCGGGCGGCGAACCGCTCATGCAGGCTGCATTCGTGCGCGAGTATTTCCGCATCTGCCAGCAGGAAGGGCTGCACACCGCGCTCGACACAAGCGGGGCCTACACCACTCCCGAGGCTCTGGCGGTGCTCGACCACACCGACCTCGCGCTTCTCGACATAAAGACAATGGACCCCGCGCTTTATCCTCGGCTCACGGGGCGTGCGCAAACCGACAATCTGCGCTTCCTCGACGTGCTTGAACGGCGGGGCATAGATGTGTGGGTGCGCCATGTGGTGGTGCCCGGACTTACCGACGACGACCGTTGGCTGCGGCGGCTCGGAGAGCATGTGGCACAGTATGGGGTGGTGAAGAAAATTGAAATATTGCCCTACCACACACTCGGCAAATTCAAGTATGAAAATCTCGGACTGGCCTACCGGCTTGACGGCACAGAACCGCTGTCGCGGGAAAGGGCCGACGAGATACGCCGTATGTTGTCGGAATACAAGCCGTGCATCTGAAAATTTTCAGGCAACGGCAATAAAACAATGACCTTTTCAGAATTGCTTTGTCCGGCTTAAGGGACGGGCAATTCTGAAAAGGCCATTTTTAATATGGTTCTTGAAAATTTTAAATTCCGCATCGGTAGGCGGCATGCCGTGTGCAGCAACGGCCTCAGCTTCATTCTGCGGCATTGCGTTGCAGCACCTGGGTCATGCAGTGGGCTGCGCCATAGCCGTCGATGAGGCTTTCAAGCGGCACCCATTCAACGTTTACGCCGTGCTTCTTCAAATCGGCGGCCAGCTCTGCCGACTGTCCGCCCACCATCATGATGTGCCGCTGACCTATGGTGAGATAGTTGTTGGCATAATGCATCTCGTCGGCTTGGTTGATGGGTATGATGTTGAATCCCCTTTCGTGCAGGTAGTCGACAAAGGGCAGGTCATGCCTGTCGAGTCGGTATTTCTTGGTGCCCGGCTTCCGGGTGTAGATGTCAACGGTGACATGTTCGGGTTGTCCGGGCTTTGCATTGAGTCTGCTTTCAACCATTGTGCACAGGTCGCGGTCGATTATATTGAAATAGGTGTCGAGGTGCATCTGCATTTGCCAATGCTTGTGGTCGACGACAACCGCTATCGTGTCGTGCCCGAAAGCGTCTGCTTCCATTATTTGCTTTATTGCCTCGGCGTTGGTGCGCATGCCGCGCCCGATGAAAGCCACGTTGCCGGCCGGGATGTAGTCGCCCCCCTCCAGTCTGCCGTCGCCCGAAATTTCAAGTATGGGTTTCAGTCCGAGAAAATAGTAACAACTCTTTATTATGCGTGTTTCGGGCATCCGTTGTGAAGAGTTCATCCTGCATATTATGTGTCCCCGTGGGGTGGTGATGCTCTGGTCGCGTGTGAAATAAAGGTTCATCAGGGAGTGGTGCAGGTAGTCGGCTTCCAGTTTGGTGTTGTTGTCAACGCTTCTCAGTCTGACAGTGGGTTGTAGCAGGATGCAGCGTATGAGGTCGGCGCGTGTCATCTGGTGCAGCGTATGTTGGCGGTAAGCCTCTCCGCACGACGCAGTGTCGGCCGGGTTCACTTGGCTTATGTCGTAGGTGAGCGTCTGCGAGGCAAGGCTGCGCAGGGTGTCGGTTTCGAGATGCTCCAGAATGTCAGCCACGCGGTAGACCTTGATGCCGTTGCGCTCGAGTTTTGAAATGTATCCCTGATGCTCTCTCGCGGCACTTTCCACGTCGAAATAATGCTCAAACAGTCCGGCAGTAGGGTGTATCACTCCGTCAAACAGTTCTTCGCCGGGTGTGTGCATCAATATCACTTTGGCCGTGTTCCATTCGGCTTTGGGGTAGGAGGGAGTCTGCGCCCGTAGGGCAGGGCTGACGGCGAGTGCCGCCGCAAGCAGCGTGAGGCTTTTCATTGGCAAGTGTTTTTGGTTGCGGTGCAACACGCAAGTTCATGTGTTCAGGCATGCTGTTCTGTGATTCTCCGTCAGATAGAATGCCGGGCCAGTCTCCCGTCAGGTTTTGGTGCTGCACCTGTCCAATCTGCCGGGGTGTTGCTGACATGGCAAAGTTACAAACAAAATTCTACAAAAACACCGTGTGGTGAATATTTTCTGTATTGTTATTTTGTGGAATGTCGCAAAACAACGCCCGGAAAGAAGGCTTCCAAGTGCTGCGGAAAACATGTTGCAGCACTTGGAAGCCTTTTCAGTGTTGCCACAGCGCAACTGTGGCGGTGGCATGGAAAGGCTGCCGCCAGCCTGTCATTTGCCAGCCTTGGCATATTGCTCGTCGCTCACCGGCTGGAGCCACTCGTTGTGTGTGTTCTCGCCTTCTACTTCAAACGCGAGGTGGGCAAACCAGCTGTCGGCGGCAGCGCCGTGCCAGTGCTTCACGTTGGCAGGTATGTGTATCACCGTCCCGGGCAGAATTTCCTGTGCAGGTTTGCCTTCTTCCTGATACCATCCGCGTCCGGCCACGCCTACGAGCATCTGTCCGCCGCCTTTGGTGGCATGGTGTATGTGCCAGAAATTGCGGCATCCCGGTTCGAATGTCACGTTGGCGATGGGAATTTGTTCGCCGGAAACGCGCGAAATGTAGCTGTTGCCCGTGAAGTATTTGGCGTAGGCTGTATTTGGCTCGCCTATCGGAAATATCATTGAACGCTGGAATTCGGCCCGCGCATCGTCGCCGTTTGCATCGTCGCTCCACACCTCCTTGGCCTGGTTGAAGGCCGCCCATGCCTTGGGCCATCCTGCATAGAAAGCCATGTGGGTTATGGCTTCGGCTATCTCGGTGCGTGTTATGCCGTTTTTCTTGGCTTCGCGCAGATGGTAGGTGAGCGAACTGTCGGTGATGCCTTGGCTTATGAGTGCCGTGACGGTGACAAGACTGCGGTCGCGGAGACTTAGCAGGTCGTTGCGGTTCCATACTTCTCCGAAAAGAACGTCGTCGTTGATTTCGGCAAACTTGGGGGCGAACTCTCCGAGGTTGGTGCGTCCCGCTGTCTGTACAATCTTTTTCTGTGCCATAATGTTGATTGATAAAATGCTGAGTAGAATAATTGTCGCTTTTCGCATAGCAGTTCCTCCTTTTCAGAAAAATGTGTGCTTGTGTGTGACTCTGTGTTTCGTTATGATGCTGCAAAGTTAGTGCGGTTTCGGCACGGGGGCGGTAATCCGATTACTGATATACCTACCTATATTACCGAAACGCATATTCCGTGTCTGACGGTGCTCTGCCGACGGCTGCGGTGCATTGTGGCAAGGCGAGAATAAAGTGGTGCATAAGTTTGTTCTTTTGCCCACTTTTAGGTAAATTTGCAATTACTATAAAAACACACGTTAACGATGAGAGAAAAAATTGACTGCTATTTGCCTTGCGATGATTTGGATGCCGTCATGCCGATGTTGCATGTGCTGCGCCAAAGCAAGACAACCCAACATATACACCTGCTTATGCCCCCTGCGGCAGCCGAGTCTGCCGATGCCCCAGACGGTTGCCGATTGATGGCTGCCGACGGTTTGGCATCGCTCGGCACGATGCTTAAAATAGCCATGAGCGCCGATGCCGAATATGTGTTGTTGAGCCTGAAGACAACCCCAGTGACACTCGGCAGCAATGCTTTGGAACGGTTGCTGCGCGTGGCCGAAGACAGCAATGCAGGTCTTGTATATGCCGACCATTACACAGATAACGGCGGAGTGGTTGAGCGGCATCCCGTGATAGACTATCAGGAAGGCAGCGTGCGTGACGATTTCGATTTCGGACAACTTGTGTTGATGCGCTCGTCGCTGCTTCGCGAGTATGCCGCCATGCCCCATGCAAATGATTACCGATGGGCTGGCTTCTACGACCTGCGCCTGTTCATAAGTCGCAAGGCGAAGGTGTTCCACCTTAATGAATATCTTTACACCGAGGTGCTCACCGACAGTCGCCTTAGCGGCGAGAAGCAGTTTGACTATGTAAACCCGCGCAACCGCGATGTGCAAATCGAGATGGAGCACGCCGTCACGCGGCATCTCGGCGAAGTGGGCGCACTGGTCGATACCTCGGCCTACCGCAAGCCCGACTACCGCGAGCAGAATTTCGCCGTAGAGGCTTCGGTTATAATCCCCGTCTTCAACCGCTGCCGCACGGTTGCCGATGCTGTAAAGTCGGCACTCGGACAGAAAACGTCGTTCAAATACAATGTCATTGTCGTTGACAACCACTCCACCGACGGCACAACCGAGATACTCGACGGGCTTGCTTCGGCCGATAAACGGCTTATACACATCATTCCGCAACGCCACGACCTCGGCATAGGCGGATGCTGGAATCTCGCGCTCGACAACTCGCTTTGCGGACGTTTCGCCGTGCAGCTCGACAGCGACGACCTCTATTCGTCGGTGCATACACTGCAACGTGTAGTCGACGAATTCTATCGTCAGGGCGCGGCAATGATAGTTGGAAGCTATCGCATGTGCGACTTCGCGCTCAAGACACTGCCGCCCGGACTCATCGACCACCGCGAATGGACTGACAACAACGGCCCTAACAACGCGCTCCGCATCAACGGCTTGGGCGCTCCGCGTGCTTTCTTCACCCCGATAGCAAGGCAGATACAATTCCCTAACACCAGCTATGGCGAGGATTATGCACTCGGGCTGGCTTTCAGCCGCACCTACCGCATAGGGCGCATATACGACGAACTGTATCTCTGCCGGCGTTGGGAGGGCAACAGCGATGCCGCACTGAGCGTGGAGAAAGTGAATGCCAACAACCTTTACAAAGACCGCTTGCGCACGCTCGAAATCTCGGCACGCCGACAGCTTGCGACAACCAGCGGTGCAACGGTAAACGATGGGGCGTTGCAACGGTTCTTCAACCGCCAGCTGGAAACGTGGGACGAAGCCCGGAAACATTTCCGCGACTTGCGCGACGTTGCCACACGCGAGCTCGTCTGCGGTGAAACCACTCTCAAAGTGCAGTTCAATCCTGCGCGGATTGTATCAACAGGAGCGAAAATAGACAATGCCGCCCTTGCCAAACGGCCATGCTTCCTGTGTGAATGCAACCGCCCCAAGGAGCAGATGGCAAAGCCCGTTGACCGTAATTTCAACCTTCTTGTCAACCCGTTCCCCATACTGCCGGCTCACTACACCATTCCTTCACGCACACACAAGCCGCAGAACATAAGCGCATGCTACGGCGAGATATACAAAATCCTTGCTGCTTATCCCGAGCTCATGGTGTTCTACAACGGTCCGAAATGCGGTGCCTCTGCCCCCGACCACATGCACTTGCAGGCCGGAACAAGCAGACTCCTGCCGTTGCAGACCGACTGGCCGCGGCTCAGCCGCAACCTCGATGTCCTGCTTTCCGACAACGGACAGGGCGACATAGCGGCCATAACCGACTTTGCCGTGCCTGCCTTTGTGGTGCGTTGCACGCGTCCTTCTGCGGGCGAGGCACTCTTCCGCAAACTCTATGCGGCATTGCCCATGCGCGGCGGCGACACCGAACCGATGATGAACATTGTGGCATGGCGTGATGCCGACACGATGCTCGCCGTGGTGATACCGCGTGCCAAGCATCGGCCCGACTGCTATTTCGCCACCGACGACACGCAGTTGCTTGTCAGTCCTGGGGCTCTCGACATGGCCGGACTCATCATCACTCCGCGCCAGACCGACTTTGAAAACATTACGCCGGAGCGTGCCTTGGACATGCTGCAGGAGTGCGGAATGGGCGAAAACGACTTTGCCGACACCGTGGAGAAGCTCCGTGCAATAGCCGCCGGACGCTTGGCTGCAAGCGGACACTTCGCCGGAAAGCAGCCTACGATATCCGTGGGAATCGTGAGCGGAGCCAAGATATGCTTCTCATTGAACCGTCCTTACATGGCAAAAGGCAACCTCATAGAAGGCGAACAGGTGGTGGAATTTTCGGAAGGAGGCATATTGTGGAACGGAAACCAATACCGCGAACTCACGTTCCACCCCCAAACCGACGACGCTTCGTTCTCGCTCCGCGATGTGACGATAGGCGTGAACTTTCATTGGGAACGCACCGAAACGCAGACTTTTCTCGGTGTCTTGCGTCTTGTCGTAGACTCTGACAGTGTATGCGCAATCAACGAACTGCCCGTGGAGAGCTATCTTGAGAGTGTAATTTCAAGCGAGATGTGCGCCACATCGAGCCTCGAACTGCTCAAGGCACATGCTGTCGTGTCGCGAAGCTGGCTGCTTGCGCAGATGGAACAGCGGCGGCTCAAGCAGAACGGAGGCAGCGGTTTCTTCTCGTTCATACGCAAAGACGACGAACTTATTAAGTGGTATGACCGCGAAGACCACACTATCTTCGACGTATGCGCCGACGATCACTGCCAGCGTTACCAGGGCATCACCAAGGCAACAAGCCCGCATGTGTCGGAGGCGGTGCGCATGACAAGCGGCGAGATACTCATAAACGGAAACGAAATATGCGATGCCCGTTTCAGCAAGTGCTGCGGCGGAGTGACCGAAGAGTTCCAGTATTGCTGGGAAAACATAGCCAAGCCCTACTTGAAGGCGGTGCGCGACTACGATGCCGAAGACTTGGCCGGCGCAAATTCTCTGCCCGACCTTACCGACGAGAAGACGGCTGAACAGTGGATAAGGAACTCCCCCGCATCGTTCTGCAACACCGACGACAGCAAAGTGTTGAGCCAGGTGCTCAACGACTACGACCGGGAAACAGCCGACTTCTA
The DNA here is from genome assembly GCA_963607545.1 of bacterium. Lineage (GTDB taxonomy): Bacteria > Bacteroidota > Bacteroidia > Bacteroidales > Bacteroidaceae > Prevotella. The sequence continues at coordinate 45,614 of CAVDCP010000001.1, read as the reverse complement.
TCGCTGGCGTGTGGAATACTCCCAGGAAAAACTGCGCACACTCGTAGGCGAAAAGCTGAAACTCGACCTCGGTTATATCGTAGACCTCGTGCCCGTGGAGCGCGGAAAAAGCGGACGTATATGCAAGTTGCGCATTGTCGGCACGAAAGGCGCATTCACAGTGGGCAAAGAACTTGAGATACGCCGCACGCTGAGCGACACCCATTTGTACAGCAGTGCATTTGTTGTTGACAAGGAAGACATCGTGGATGGCCTGCCGCAGAAATTCGTAATCACCGGAGCAGGGTGGGGACATGGCGTCGGCCTGTGCCAGATAGGTGCTGCGGTAATGGGCGAACGTGGCTACAACTACATGCAGATACTATTGCACTACTACAAGAATGCCGAAGTGAAACGCATATATTGACAAAGAAACACACCGTATGAAGAATTTCTCAAAAAGCCCGTGGTCGTGGATTCCCACTCTCTATTTTGCCGAGGGACTGCCTTATGTGGCTGTGATGACAATATCGGTCATCATGTACAAGCGTCTCGGCATATCAAACACCGATATCGCCCTTTACACGGGATGGCTTTATCTGCCGTGGGTGATAAAGCCGTTCTGGAGTCCGTTTGTCGATCTTGCAAAGACAAAACGCTGGTGGACAGTTGCCATGCAGGCCATACTTGCCGTTGCATTTGCCGGTATTGCATTCACCGTCCCCGCATCGTTGTTCTTCCAACTCACCCTTGCCTTCTTTTGGCTGACGGCATTCACGTCGGCAACCCACGACATTGCGGCCGACGGATTCTATATGCACGCGCTTACCGAACACCAGCAGTCGCTTTATGTTGGCATACGAAGCACATTCTACCGCATTGCCACCGTGGCCGGGCAGGGGCTTCTCGTGATACTTGCCGGATATATCGAGACATCCACCGGGCTTGCTCCTGCCGAAATATCGGTGGAGGCTTCGCCCGCATATTCCAATGTCCTTACCGTGCCTGAGTTTGCTTCAGAACGGCAAACGGCTGGAGTTGGAAACCTGTCGGCAAAAGAAACTGGTGCAGACAAGGCCACTGGTGACTTGTGTTTTGAGCTCACCGCGTCGGCTTTGAAGGTCGGCATCACTCCCGAGGGTGGCAGAACGGCAGATGGCAAAGCCCGTGTTGCGGCCATTACCGACAGTGTTTGTGCCTTGAATGAAGCCAACGGCTTTGCCAACGGCGTGGCATCGGCCACGAAGTCAACTGCCGTGCAGATTAAGGAAAACAACGACAAAGGTCTGGGGGCGACGTTCACGGCATGGGTGCACGACACTTTCGGCGAGGAAGACAGGCAGACATCCGATGCCGTAGGCAATGTCGCCGTTGTCGGCGTACGCCTCAATGCGCGTCCCGAAGACGGACGCACGGTTGTGGTTAACTTCTCGTTCAAGAATGGCGACCAAAGCATCGCGCTCGACCAAAGCCGTTGTTCCACACGTTTGGAGTTCACCCCGGCCAACTGGGACAAGACCGCCTATCTGCTGTTTCACGTCGATTCGAAACTCACCTCGGCCACGCGTGCCTCGTTTGTAGGCACTTCGGGCAACATTCCGTTGGCTTGGCTCGTGGTGTTTGCCGTGCTTTCGGCATTCTTCCTTGCCTGTGCCGCATATCACAGTTTCATTCTTCCGCGTCCCGCCACCGACCATGCTGCACGCAATGTCACTGCTGCCAATATCGTAAGGGAGTTTTTCGCCACGTTCAAATCGTTCTTCGCCAAGCCCCAGGCTGGTGTGGCAATACTTTTCATGCTGCTCTACCGTCTGCCCGAGGCCCAGCTTGTGAAACTCATCAACCCCTTCCTTCTCGACCCGATTGATAAGGGCGGCCTCGGACTCACCACTGGGCAGGTGGGTTTTGTCTACGGCACTGTTGGCATAATTGGTCTTATGCTCGGCGGAATAATAGGCGGAATAGTGGCTGCGCGCGGCGGTTTGAAGCGTTGGCTGTGGCCTATGGCATGGAGCATGTCGCTCACCTGTCTCACGTTTGTCTATCTCAGCTATTTCCAAAACCATTCGCTTCTTGTCGTGAATGCGTGCGTGTTCATCGAGCAGTTTGGCTATGGCTTCGGGTTCACGGCCTATATGCTGTTTCTCATATATTTCTCCGAGGGAGAGCATAAGACTTCACATTATGCCATTTGCACGGGATTCATGGCCCTTGGAATGATGATTCCCGGCATGGCGGCAGGGTGGCTTCAGGAAACGATAGGCTACCGCCATTTCTTTGTGTGGACCATGTTGTGCTGCCTGTGCACCATTGGCGTGTGCATGTTTGTGAAAATCGACCCCAAGTTTGGAATGAAGAAATGAAGCTCCTGCGGTTTGTTGCCGCAGCCCCCGGGTGCAATCGGCGATCGTGAACGCGGCTGAATACGGCGAAAGGCAAAGGAGCATTTCCTGACGATATGACTGAACGACAACGCAAAATGTGGCAATCTGCCCTGAAGGGTGCGCTTTTCAGAAAAGGCGTGCCCGGGAGTCTGCTGCTTGTGCCTATGTTGTTTGCCGATGCACTTGCCTTTGCCTTTGCCGTGCTGGTTATCGTCATGTTCTGCCGTTTCGGTGTGCCCGTTGCCGAAACCACCCTCACCATGTCGCTTCTCTATTTGCCTTTGGTTGCGCGTCCATTGGTCGAAAAAACCGTCACTTGTTTCAACGGCACTCCAATGGTGTGGATAATGTCGGCCGAACTCGTCTCTGCCGTGGCTTTGTGGGCACTGGCTTTCACTTTGCCGGGAGGATATTGGATGCAAGGCACGTTGTGCTTTCTCATGTTCTGCGTTTCGGCTGCAGTGTTCCACAACGTTGCCGTAGAACGGTTCTATGCTCCCGGGAGAGTCCACGGCAGTTCAATCCATGCCAGGCGCACTGCAACATTCGCTCGTGCAGCCGCTGTCATGGCCGTTGCAGGAGTGCTTGCAATGATTGCCGGCAATCTTGAAGTGGTTACGCGCAACGTGCGTTATTCGTGGGGCTGCGTGTGTTATGTTGCCGCAGGCGCGTTTGCCGTGGCATGCCTATTCAACATCTGCGTGCTGGGCAAATGTTGCCGTCAGTCAGTCGGCACATGCATGCAGCGCGGTTTCTGCCGTTGCGGCATGGTTGGCATGGCCCGTATGTCGATTGTGTCGCGCGGACGTGTGAAGTGGTCTTTGCTTCTTGTGCTCATGCTTGTGCCGTTGGGCTTCGCCTCTTTTGCCACCCAACTGTTTCTTGTCGATGCCCTGCACAACGGAGGCTTGGGCTTGTCGCCGCAGGAATACGGTCTCGTGCAGGGCACAGCGGGTGTGGCCGGCATTGCCATAGGGCTTGTTCTGGGCCGGTCGGCAATAGCGCGCTGCGGCTTGAGGCGTTGGCTTGCTCCTATGTCGGCGGCATTGGCGGCAGGCAATGCCTTCTATCTTTACCTCAGCTTCAATCTGTCTGCGGGCCTTTTTGCCGTCGGTGCATGCCTTTTCGCTGCCGGGTTGTTGTGCGGTTTCGGCATTGCGGCATGCCGTGCGCTTGTGGCTTTGTTGGCTCACGGCACCGATAGCCTTATGCGGCGTGCCTTTGCCATAAGCCTATCTGCACTCACGCTCATGCTTTCGGCAATGCCTTCGGGAGCAGCACTCCACGTTGTGGGCTACCGCCAGTTTTTCATCTACACCTTCATCTTGGCCTGTGTGCCGGCCCTTGCATTGCTTTCGGTATGCCTTGCAGGCATCGTCGGCAGAAAAGGCATAAACTGATACCGTTCTTTCTTTATTGTCACGGCACTGCCGTAAAGGGTTGTTTGCCATTTGCGGATGGCGCAATGCGTGCGTATGGCATATGCTGCACATGCGTGTCGCAAGTGCCTGATGTGTGTGCAGCGTATGCTGAAGGTGCAAAAGCGAATTTTGGTTGGGCGAAAGAACCTTTTAATCACGTTCTTTTCGTAACTTTGCAGAATAAAAGAACAATCCACAACTAAGCGAAACGATGAAGAAATTACTGTCACTTCCCCCCAATCTCGTTGATTGTTTCCACGACATAACCGGCCTTCCGCATGGCGAATGGTTCTGCACCAACGACCCGGTGGGCCGCAAGCTCGGTTCGGGCGGCGGAACGGCGTGGCTTCTGAAAGCAGCCTACGATGCCGAAAACCAAGGCGAGAGCTTCGACGAATGGCTCGCTGCCGACAAGCGGTTGCTGCTGCATGCTGGCGGACAAAGCCGCCGACTCCCGTCGTATGCCCCTTCGGGCAAGATTCTCACTCCGCTGCCCATATTCCGATGGGAGCGCGGACAACGCCTTTCGCAAAACCTGCTTTCGCTGCAGGTGCCGCTCTACAGGCGCATAATGGATGCCGCACCTGACAGTCTGCACACGATGATTGTGAGCGGCGATGTCTACATTCGCTCCACCGAACCGCTGCAGGCGATACCCGATGCCGACATCGTGTGCTACGGACTGTGGCTCGGGCCGGAGATTGCCAAAGACCACGGGGTGTTTGTGTCGTCGCGCGAGAAACCCACCGAACTGAAATGCATGTTGCAGAAACCGTCGGTGGAAACGTTGTCGTCGCTGCTTAACGAGCATTTCTATCTCACCGACATAGGCGTGTGGCTGCTGTCCGACCGTGCCGTGAAGACGCTTGTGCAGCACTCTGTGAGTGGCGGCGAAGTGGGCTACTACGACATGTACGGCGAGTTCGGTTGCGCACTCGGCACGCATCCCGTTGTGGCCGACAGCGAAGTGAACAGTCTTAAAGTGGCCATTCTGCCGTTGCCCGGAGGCGAGTTCTACCATTTCGGCACGTCGCACGAACTGCTGTCGTCGATGCTGGCAATACAGAATCTCGTGAACGACCAGCGCGAGATAATGCACCACGACCGCAAACCGCATCCGTCTATATTCGTGCAGAACACCGAAGTGCTGCGCAAATGGACTCCCGACAACCGCAATGTGTGGATTGAGAATGCCGTCGTAGGGGCTAACTGGACGCTCACGCGCGACAATATCGTTACTGGCGTACCTGAAAACGACTGGGCTCTGCATCTGGATTGCGGACAATGTGCCGATGTGGTGCCCATAGGCGAAACCGGGTTTGCCGTGCGCCCCTACGGCTTCAACGACAAATTCCGTGGCGCGCTTGGCGAGGTGGAATATCTCGGACAACCGTTTACGCACTGGGCCGGTGCGCGAGACGTTGACATCGCCGCCATTGAAGGTGGCAACGACTTGCAGTCGGCACGGTTGTTCCCCGTGGTTGACAACACGCGCGACATGGGACTTGTGCTGCGATGGATGACAGGAGAATCGCAGTTGGCCGAAGGCAAGACAATATGGGAAAATGCACGGCGCATGAGTGCCGACGAGATAAGTGCCGAGGCAAACCTGCGGCGGCTGGTGGAGCAGCGCGGAAGACTGCGCGCGAAGAACTGGCCGGTGCTTGCCAGGAACTGGCGGCACAGTGTGTTTTATCAGACCGACCTTGAAGCTGCGGCACACGAATATGCTGAATGGAACATTGAAATGCCGCAACCGCTGCCCGGCGATGCTCCGCTCCTCACGCGCACACGCGATGCCATGTTCCGTGCCGAGGCCGAACGTCTGTCGGGAAACGACCCGCAGAAACACGAGGCCGAAGCCTTTGCGCTGCTGCGCGAGGGACTGACGCATGGCGCGCAGGACGAGAGGCAAAGCCCGAAACTGTCGGTTTATGCCGACCAGATTGTGTGGGGACGATCGCCGGTGCGCATCGACATAGCCGGAGGTTGGACCGACACACCGCCGTTCTGTCTGATGGAGGGCGGCAATGTGGTAAACCTCGCGGTTGAACTCAACGGCCAGCCGCCGTTGCAAACCTATGTGAAACCGTGTGCCGAGCCGCACATAGTGCTGCGGAGCATCGACATGGGCGCGTCGGAAAAGATAGAGACATTTGCCCAGCTTTCCACCTTCAATGTGGTGGGGTCGCCGTTCTCCATACCCAAGGCGGCATTGTGCCTCGCGGGGTTCATTCCGCAGTTCTGCAAGGAGAGCCACGCTTCGCTGCGCTCACAGCTCGAAGCATTCGGGTGCGGCATCGAGGTGACGTTGCTTTCGGCCATTCCTGCCGGTTCGGGGCTTGGCACAAGCAGTCTGCTCGCATCGACAGTGCTCGGCGCACTGAGCGATTTCTGCGGTCTTGGATGGGACAAGGCCGAGATAGGCCACCGCACTCTCGTGCTCGAACAACTGCTCACTACGGGCGGAGGATGGCAAGACCAGTTCGGCGGTTTGCTGCCGGGCGTGAAACTTTTGCAGACCGAAAAGGGCTTCGCACAAAGTCCTGAGGTGCGCTACTTGCCGTCCGACCTGTTCACACAACCCGAATGCCGTGCCTGCCACTTGCTCTACTATACGGGCATAACGCGCACGGCAAAGACTATTTTGGCCGAAATAGTGCGCAAGATGTTCCTCAACGAGAGCAGCGAACTGGCTCTCTTGCGTGAGATGAAAGGCCATGCCATGAGCATGTTCGATGCCATACAGCGCGTTGACTTCGACCGCATGGGCAGTCTGGTGCGCAAGACGTGGGAGCAGAACCAACTTCTCGACAGCGGCACCAACCCGGCTGCGGTGCAGCGGCTCACGTCGCTTGTTGACGACCTGTGCCTTGGCTACAAGTTGCCCGGGGCAGGAGGCGGAGGCTATCTGTACATGGTGGCCAAGGACGTAGAGGCTGCCGCACGCATACGCAAGCTGCTTTCAGACAACCGCCCCAATGCCAAGGCACGCTTCGTGGAGATGAGTCTGTGCACGAAGGGATTTCAGGTGAGCCGCAGCTGAAATGCCCCGTGGCGAAACGAAACGTTAAAGCAATAGAAGAATGATACTCACCTACGCTGCAATATTGTTGCGCATTCTTTCGAATCCGCTTTCAAATGTCTTCCAGAAGCGTCTCACCGGCAACGGCCATGACCCGCTTGTGGTGAATTTCATGTCTTACCTGCTGCTCAGCGTCGCGTGCATCGCGCTGGCATGGAATGTGGAGTGGGGCGCACTGCAATGGCAGTTCTGGATGTATGCGGCTCTCGGTGGAGTGTTCGGTGCCGTGGGCAACGGCTTTCTTGTTATGGCGTTGCGCGGCGGCGACCTCTCGGTGCTCGGGCCTATAAACTCCTACAAGTCGGTTGTGGGCATGGTGGTGGGGGCGGTAATGCTTGGCGAGTTGCCCTCGCTCATGGGTCTTGCCGGTGTGGCAGTGATAATAGCGGGCAGCTATTTCGTGTTCGACACCACCGACGAGGGCTTCAGCTGGGGGCTGTTGCGCAACCGCGAAATACGCTACCGCATCTTGGCCATGGCGCTCACCGCCATTGAGGCGGTGATTATAAAGAAGGTTATACTCTATTCAGACACCACAATATCGTTTGTGGCATGGTGCTGGGCCGGACTGTTGTTCTCGTTCTTGCAGCTTATAGTGTCGCGCACGGCCTTTATGGGCGACATAAGGAGAACAACGTCAAGGGAGTGGTTGGCGTTTGTCGCGCTAATTGTCTGCATCGGAACCATGCAATACACAACCAACTACACGTTCCGCCACATCAACGTGGGCTATGGCTTGGCACTCTTCCAGTTGTCAACAATAGTGAGCATTGTGCTTGGCTACAGGCTTTTCAACGAGCACGGCATTGCCAAGAAACTGCTTGGTTCGGCGATAATGATTGCCGGTTCGGTGCTCATAATATTCGGATAGCGCATCGTGTGCATTGTGGCTAGCCATTGATGTTGCAAGGGCAAGTGTATGGAGGAAAAATGATAAAACGGCGGTAGCGGCCAAGAAAAGCCGCTACCGCCGTTTCAGCACCAGGGGAGTCATTGCTTCCGTGGTGCTTTCGTAAAACTCGTTTGTCACCTTGCGCGCCCTCAGCGTGCGCACCTTTGGAAAGGTGCTGAACTGTGGCAAGGTGGTGCTGTACCACCGGTGCGACGCTATCTGCGGTGTCATGCTGGCCTGAAGGTCGATGGCAGGTGCGCTGCGCAGGTTGACGACAGTCATCATGTGTGTCCCGTCGGTCATTGTGAGGGCAAGCACAACAAGGCTTTTGCTCTGTTGTGCGGCTTGCGATGCCTTCTTGCCGCGCACCGATGCCGACACGCTTATGTTCCATCCGTGCTCGTTGTTGAGTCTCTGCATTATTGAGCGGAATGTCTTTCCGTGGGCAGAGGTGTCGCGCAGGTTCTTGAACACGATGTAGTAGTGTATCATTTCGTGCAGCAACACCGTCTGGAACTCGCGTTCGGAGCATTCGTAGTAGGTGCTGATGCGAATGGTGAAGCCCGTCTTCTTTACTCCCAAAAGGGTGCGCCGCCATGAAAACGACATCGTGCCGAGGCGTGTGCGCGCCTTTGAGAGGGCGAGTCGCGGCATGGGCAACTCGCTGCCGAAATAGCAGTTGTTGAACAGTGCAAACCATTCTTTGAGCAGTTCGGCAGTGAGAGTGAAAGGCATAGGGCACGTTTCGGGGACAAGGTTACGACGGATTGCCTACAAGTTCGAGCAATGCCCGCACCTTGTTGGACACCACTGTGCCGAGCATTATGTTGCCGTCGGGGTCAACGACATAAAGTGTCGGTATCCAGTTCAGGTGGTAGGCTTTCGACACTTCGGTTTCTTTCCATTTCTTCAGGTTGCTCACCTGCGTGTATTTGATGCCGAGCTTGTCAATTGCTTTCACCCAGGCTTCCTTGTCGGTGTCAAACGACACGCCGATGAAGGCCACATAGTCGCCGCTGTATTTGTGGTGCATGGCCACTATGGCAGGGGCATCCTTGCGGCAGTCGGGGCACCACGATGCCCAGAAGTCGAGCACCACATACTTTCCGCGAAAGTCGGAAAGCCTTACGGTTTTGCCGTCTGGGGTGGTGAGGGCGAAGTCGGGTGCGGGTGTGCCCGGCTTCAGCAGTTCGGTGGCATACTTGAGGTCGGGGGCGTTGGCGGTGCTGTCGGTTTGTGCAAGTGCGCGTGCCGACAATGTGACTAATGCCAGTGCGAGCAGTATTGATGTGAGTATTCGGTTTGCTTTCATAAACGTTATGTGTTAGAATGTAAAGTACTTATTGTCGGCAAAATTACTTATTGTGGTGCAATGGCCAAAGAAAACGGTATTAAAAAAAAATCAACGGTGCGTTGCATGTCGTGTTGTCAGTCGTCGGGAGAGCAGGTCTGCGTTTTCGGCCAATTCACCAAAAACAGTTTTTCGGTGGCTCGGGTGAATGCCGTGTAGAGCCAGTGTATGTAGTCGGGCGACAGCATCTCGTCGGTCATGTAGCCTTGGTCTACATACACATGCGCCCATTGTCCGCCCTGTGCCTTGTGGCATGTCACGGCATAGGCATATTTTATCTGCACGGCGTTGTAGTAGGGGTCTTGCCTAAGTTTCTTTATGCGCTCTGTTTTTGTGCGTATGTCGGCATAATCCTCCATTACCTTTTCGTAAAGAGCCTTGTTTTGCTCAGCCGTGAGAGCCGGGGCTTCGGTTGAAAGACTGTCGGTAATGACGGTGACTTGCAGCTCGTAGTTGTCGTAGTCGGGAAACTGCAGCCACAAGTCGGCAAAATGAAAACCGTAAAGTTCGCGTTGGTTGCGCACCCTCTGCACCGTGGCCCGGTCGCCGTTGGCCAGAAATCCCGGTGTGGCAAGTCCGTCTGTAGGGTTGTTGTCAGCCGTTTCGCCGTTCATCTTCTGCTCCTCGCCGCCACCGTTCTGGCGTGCCGCCTTGGCGTTGTTTGCCGCGTCGAGCTCAGTCCAGTAGTAGTTGTTTTTCACAACCATGAGCATGTCGCCGGTGGTGAGCTGCTCCTCGCGCCAAAGCACCGTGTTGCGTATGCCGTTGTTGTATATGTTGGCACGTTTGTTTGAACGTGTCACCACCATGGTTTCGTCTGTGCCTACTGCCGAATAGCTTGAGGCGAGCGACTCTATGAGTTCGTCGCCAGGCACCATCACGATGTCGGCAAAGCACGAGAAGCGTATCTTTGGCAGTTGTGTAACCTCGTCGTGGGTTATCATGTTGCGTATTGCGGTGGCATTGTAGAGTATGCCCGACTCGCGGCTTTGCCTCAGTACCTCGTCAAGGTCGGCTTGGTAGACTTTCAGTCCGTACCCCTCCATGAACTGGGCACTTAGTGCCGGCGACTCCTCTTCGCCCACTGGCGGCAGCTGTGCCTTGTCGCCCACGAGCATCAGTCGGCAGTTGCGCCCCGAATAGACAAACATCACGAGGTCGTCGAGCAGTCGGCCCGTGCCGAAGATGCTCTCCCGCAGTCCCTCGTTGGCAATCATCGATGCCTCGTCTACTATGAACAGCGTGTCGGAGTGCATGTTGGGGGCGAGCGAAAAAGCACCTTCCAGCTTCTTTTGGCGGTATATGCGGCGGTGAATGGTGTATGCGGCGGTGCCCGAATTGAGCGCGAGCACCTTGGCGGCACGGCCCGTGGGCGCGAGCAGCATTACTTTTTGGCGTAGCTGCCGCAGTGTTTGCACGATTGCTCCAGAGAGTGTCGTCTTTCCCGTTCCGGCCGAACCGCGCAGAATGTAGGCGGCACGTTCGTCGCGGTCGGTAAGAAACCTTGCAAAAGCGAGCAAGGCCTTGTCCTGTTCACGGGTGGGAACAAAACCGAAATTCTGCCTTATGCGGAATAAAAGTTCGTCGGTAATCACTGTCTTCGGGAGTGTCGTTGTAATGTCGCGGGGCTATGGCTGGCACAGAATGGCGCACACGCGGTCTTGGAAAGCGCGCCCGTTTTTTCCGTGCCGCAGTCCTTGGTTGATTATTGAGAATGCCAGACGGTGGCCGTTGGCAGCCGTGCAGTAGCCGGCCAGACTGCTCACTGCGGTCACGGTGCCGGTCTTTGCATACACGTTTGACTTTGTGAACGTGTCGTGCATGCGCTTGCGCAGCGTGCCGTCTACGCCAGCCTGAGGCAGTGCCGGGTGCAGGTGCAGGTAGATGTTGCTGTTTACGAATGCGTAGCGCAGCATCATCACTTCGAGTTCGGGGGTAACATAGTTGTAGAGCGACAGTCCGGAACCGTCGGCTATGGCATACCGCGAGGCATCAAGCCCGAGCTTGCCGATGAGCCGGTTTACCACGGCGCGTGCGCTTTTTGCCGTTGCCGGATGGTTGCCGGTGCTTGCCGCTATCTGGTAGAACATCGATTCGGCATACAGGTTGTCGCTCTCCTTGAGCATGCGCATGAGCACTTGGTCGATGGTGTGGAAGCGGCGGCAGATGCAGAAAGCGTCGTCGGGCTTGCGCCCGGAGGCCGTGAAGGCATCGACAACGATGCCGGCCTCGCGCAGTTCATGCACGAACCGGTCGACAAACACGTCCTTGCGGCCCACAAGCAGAGGCGAGAGCACGGGGTTGTCGTCGTCCCAGCACCAGCCTTCGCCATACAGAGCAGCGTCTTTCATCGTCTTGTCAGCGTAGATTGTTCCGCGTATTGTGTCGACGCCCATCTTGTGTATGGCCTCGACAAAAGCCTTCATGTCGTCGTTGTTGAAGCGCGGGTCGAAACCGCCCACGCAATAGACGTTGCCTTTCAGAGTGCCGTTTTCCACCACGCCGGTGTAGCACAGGTCGGTCTTGAACTGGTAGCTGCCGCCCAGTTTGTCGATTGCCGTGATGGCAGTTATTACTTTCATCGTCGATGCCGGACGCATGAGTTGCCGCTCGTTATGGCGGTAAATCACCGAGTCGGCATCGAGGTCGTACACCATTATGCCCACCTGCGAGGTGTTGAACATGTCGTTTTGCAGCAGACGGTCGATGTGGGCGGCTGCCGATTGCGGCCATGGCAGCGACAGCGCGCTTTGCGGAATGGTGTCGGCAAACACCGTGTCGGCTGCGGGTGAGTTCTCGTCGTCGCTCTCGATTATTTCCTGTGCGGCTCCTTGCAACGCCACGGTGAGCAGGGCAAGGAGCAGTAATATGTAACGTTTCATTTCTTGTCGTTCTGTTTGTCGATAATGTTTATGCAGTGCCGCAGTTCTTTTTCAAACCGTTGCTCGTTTTCCGGCCTTACGGTGAGCATCTTTCCGCCTGCAAACTCAATCACTATTCCGCCTGCAATAAGCGGCGAACCGGCAATGCGGCTTATGCCTACGACATCGGAAATGGGGTAGGTGAGGGGGCGCGACAACCGTCCGTGCGACACGACGAGCTGTCCTTCGGCGGTGATGGTGTAGGTGGTGTTTATCAGCCGCTCGGTTGCCTTGACCCCGAGCAAGCCTGCGACAAGTCCCACAATGGGTGCTATGCCGCTGTGTAGCCAAAAGCACATGAGTGCGGCCAATGCGAGAACCACTGCCGGGAGGCATGTCCTCACGCTGAAACGCTGGTGAAAAAGTTTGTCCATAACGGAATGCAAAGTTAGCAATAATAATCCACAATGACCATAAAAGCCGTGCTTTTCAGCAAAAAGGCAGGACAACCGCGAGTGCCGGTGTCCTGCCTTTTGGGGGAAAAATGGGCTCTGTATGCCTCTTTTCGGCGTGTCGCCGTTATTTTGTTTTCTCTATCCAGTCGGTTATGTCGCGCATCACCGTCTCGTCGATGGTAGTGTCTATCTGTCCGTATTCGGCAACCATGCCCGTGGAACATGGCTGGAACAGGTGGTTTAGGCTGGGATACAGGCGCACCACATTGTGCTTGTTGGCTGGCAGCAGACGCTTGGTGGCATCGAGATTGGCCGGTGCATTCACTTGCAAGTCTTTGTCGCCGCCAATGGCAAATACCGGGCATAGGGCGCTTTTTATGTCGTCGGCGGGGTCGTAGGCTATGAAGTTGTTGAGCCATGTGTTGTCGGTGGTGAGCACTTCAAGCAGGTTTTGTTTGAGTGTTACGGGCAACTGCAGGTCGGCGGTGAGCATTGCCAGTTTCATCTGTGGCATTGTTGTCTTTTCGTTTGACTGCTTGTGTTTCAGAATGCGCCCCAATGCGGTGCAGTAGGCAGTAGTGGTGGCCGTGTCAAGTCCGCTTGCAAGCATGAGATCGCGGTTCTGCATTGTCAGCACGCTGTCGCCCTTTATTGCCGGACCTGCCATGCTCACCACAAAATCGGCCTCCTTTCTTGCCGCCAGCATGTAGGCTATTGTTCCGCCTTCGCTGTGTCCCAAGACTCCGATTCGGCCGAAACGGCGGCTCTTTCTCAAGCATTTCACTGCGGCTTCGGCATCGAGCATGTTGTCGTAAATGGTGGATTTCTCGGCATTCCCGGTTGACTTTGCCGTGCCACGGTCGTCGTAGCGCAGCGATGCTATCCCGTGCCTTGCCAGATAGTCGGCCATTACGAGAAACGGCTTGTGCCCGAACAGTTCTTCGTCGCGGTTCTGTTGTCCGCTGCCCGTTACCATTACCACGACCGTACCGCCGTTCTTGAAATTCTGTGGCAAGGTGAGTGTGCCCGACAATTTTGCCGCCCCAGCCTGACGCGGTTGACCGGTTGAAGGGTCGGTGCCGTCGTTGTCGAATAGGAGTTCTTCTGTAGTGTATGCGAATGGGGGTACGGGCGTTTGCGGACGGTTGATTTCAATGGCACCGCGTTGCATGCACAGCGTGAACTGAACACCCATTTGCGTGAACGTTCCTTTCAGTTGCCCGTCGTTGAGCTTCGCGGTGTAGCGTGCGCCGATGCCCGGAATTTCAACGCAAAGTGAGTCTGCCGGGAAGAATTCCGTACTGCCTTTAATGCCGTAAGCCCCCTGATCGGGACTGTCGAGTGTCGCGCTTTTGTCGGGGTTTACGTTTATGGCCAGGCGCAGCGAAGTGGGGCCTAAGTCGAGATTTCCGTGCCATGGCCCGGTGACATTTTGTGCGTTTGCCTGCATTATGGCAGTGGCGAGAACGGTAAGGAGCGTTTTCTTCTTCATATTCTTGTTGTCGGTGTTTTCTTGGGATGTAGGTTTCTTGTGCAAATATATGAAAAAAACATTGTAAAAGATTTTTCTGTAAGTTGCTTTTTACTTTCTTTGTAGCAAAAAAAACTGGCGGCAAGCACCATGTTGTCAGTGCTTGCCGCCAGTGATGATTGTTGGTTTGCTGCAAGTGTTGTCGGCCAAGAATAAGAACAACCGTGGCCTTTATGCTTTTGGGCTACATCCTTGGCGGGCGTCCGAAACCCGGTCTTCCGTTGAAACCGCCTCCTCCGTCGTGTCCGGGAGGAGGCATCATTCTGGGGTTTTCTCCGTCGCGCGGACCTTGCATCTGCCGTTGTTGCTGCCGTTTTCCAAACAGGTTGAGGCGGTAGACCACATGCACCATGGCATAACTGTTGATGCTGTTGTATTCGGTGTCGCTGCGGCTCATCGATGTAACCGAACGGCTGAAGTTGCTTTGCTGTGCCAGTATGTCGTAGAATTGCAGCGACACGGTGAGGGCACGGCCGCGCAGAAATCCTTGCGACAGTTGCGCGTTCCACACCAGTTCGTTGGTGTTCATCGAGTTGTCGCTGTATCCGCGTCTGCTGTTCTGGTGCAGGTCGGTGGATATCGATGTACCCCACGGACAGGTGACATTGATTGTTCCGCCGTAGGAAAACTGCCATGTGTTGAGGTTGGCCATTGCCTGCAGGTTGTTGTTGGTGTGCATATACTGCAATGCGCCGTCGATTTCGGCTTCCAGCCAACTGTTGCGGTATGAAAAACCGAGCCGTTCGTTGAGGTCGAACGATTTCGTGAGGTTCTTCTGTGTGCCCCCGTTCAGTGTCTGTTCGAGATATCCCACGCGGTTGTTGTAGGCAATGTTGGTCATCGTGTTGACGTTCCAGTAGCCGGCAGTGTCCACGGCGGTGTTGAAGACAAGCATTCCCGACATGTTCCAGTTGCCGTTGATGTTCTCCGGGCGCACTGTGCGTCCGCCGGTTTTCTCGTCGTATGTCACCTTGCTGCCAATGCTGTTGCGTGTGGTGCTGTAGTTAAGGCTCGCCATTACCGACTGTTGCCGCTTCTCGAAATAGTTGTTGTATTCGGCCCACAGGTTGTTGGTGAACGACGGCTTGAGCCCGGGATTGCCTTTCGATATGTTGAGAGGGTCGCTGTCGTCGGTTATGTCGAGCAGGTCGGTCATGCTTGGTTGCGACGTGGTGCCACGGTAGTTGACGCGCAGACTGCTCACTTTGCTGAACCGGTAACGGAAATCGAGCGTGGGAGAAATGTTTATCACGTTGCGCGACGTGTCGGTGTGCACGTTGAGATAGTCTTGCACGAAATGCGTGTTCTGCGGCTGCACCATGAAACCGGCATTCAGTTTCATCTTGGTGCGTATCATTCTGAACATTACCTCGATGTTGTGCGTGAAATTCCTATACTCGGAGTTGCGGCTGAGTGCATCGTCGCGATAGTGCTCATAGGGGTAGGCCAGTGTCGAAAGATATTCGTCCCACGATCGGTAGGCAGGAGTTATGCCGGTGATGAAGTCGTTGTCGGTTTGGCTGAAGTCGTAGGTGGAACGGCGGTTGCGCGTGAACGATGAGTTGAACTTGTAGCTGAACTGCAGGTAGGTGGCACGCATTATAGGTTCGCTGTATGTTGCCTGAATGCTGTAGTTCCATTTCTTCGACGGGACAACGTTGTATCTGTTCTTGAAATAAGTGGAGTCGGTGCCTTCGGCATTCTTTATCTTGTAGAGAGTTACCTTGCTCACGTTGATGCTTTTGCTCGTGTCCTCACTGTAGTCCATGCTGGCGCGCAGTGTGACGTTGCGCCCACGGTTGTCCAGCTTGCGGTTTATCTGCAGTGTTCCGCCCGCCGATTTCGATTCGCTGTAGCTTATCGAATTGTTGAGGTTGGTGTTCACAAGGGCATCGTTTTCTGCAAGTTTCTCCAGCGATTCGGCATCAAGCGGCGACGAAACATAGTTATAGGGATTCTCGCTGAATTGTGCCGATGAGTTTATTGACTTCCCGTCGGATTTTGAAAAGCTGAATTTCGGGCGGAAAAGGATGTTGGTCATCGTGTCGGGCTTCCATTCCAGGCGCATCTGTGCGTTCCACTCGTCACTGCGTGAATATGATTGGTTGAGGCTGTTTGAGAAAGAGTTCGATGAACTTACGAAGTTTTCTGATGCGCTTTTCGTGCGTGTGTCGTTGTCGCTGTGGTTCCATCGCACGTTTCCGTCAAACTCGAAGCGTTTCTTTTTGTTGTAGTTGAAGTTGGCGGCAACCATTTTCATGGCGTTTAGCCCGTTGCGTCCGCGTCCGAACGACCCTCTTCCGCCGCCTCCGGGAAATCCCATGTCGTTGGTGTTGTTAGCGTTGCCGAAAAGCATGGCCCTGGTGTCGCTGTTGAAATATGCGCCCATGAGCCGCTCGGCATAGCGGTCTTTCGTGCCGTAAGACAGGTCGGCATTGGCCATGAGGCCGCGGTTCATGCCCGGTTTCACGCCGAAGTCGAGCACCGTCTGCTCCTCGCCGTCGTCGATGCCGGTGACTTTTGCAAGGTCGCTTTTCTCGTTGTAGGCTTTTATCTTGCTTATTATTGATGTGGGAAGATTCTTCATTGCGGTCTTGGTGTCGCCCGTCATGAATTCCTTTCCGTCAACCTTTATCTTGGTCACTTGCTTTCCGTTGATTGTTATCTTGCCGTCGTCGTCAACCTGCGCGCCCGGAAGCCGTTTCACAAGTTCCTCTATTGTCGATCCGTCGGGGGTGCGGTAGGCTGCCGCGTTATATATAAAGGTGTCCTTGCTGAGCACAACCTTTGCGGCGTTTGCGGTGACGGTCGTGCCCTTCAACACTATCGCTTCAGGGTAAAGGCGTATTTTTCCGGCATTGACATCGCCGGTTTTTGCCACCACTATGTCCTTGTATGCTTTCTTGTAGCCGATGTTCTGAATGCGGAGGATGTATTTCCCGGGCTTTGCGGCTGCCATTTCAAACCGTCCTTTGTTGTCGGCAGTGGTGCCGCTTACGAATGTGCTGTCGGCATTCAGCATCTGTATTGTCGCCATTTCCACTGCGGCGTGTGTGTCGGCATCGGTTACGATGCCGCTGATTAGGTGCTCTTGGGCCGAGACAAGCATTGGAATGAGCGACAAGGCAATGAGTAATATTCTTTTCATCTTGTGGTGTTTGTGCCTTATTGTTATGGATAGAAAATTATGCTGAAAACAAATTCAACACCTTTTTGATGATATTTCACACCGAAAGTTTAATGTGTCTCTGCATTTTAAAACTCTTTTGTGACTTTTCAATCGTACTGACATTACCGTGCATGAAAAGAAAGAGGCAGATGCATCGGTGTGTGCATCTGCCTCTTTCAGGTAGTTTCTTGCAGTGATTAGAATTTGTAGCCCACGGTGAGCAGCAGTTGGTTGCGCTTGTTGCTCACGTTCACTGCATCGGCAATATTGTCGTATTTCTGGTCTTCGGGGTCCACATAGCTCATGAACGGATAGAAATCGCCGTTGGTTTGGCTGTACTGGTAGGCCAGGTCAAAGTTCCATCTGCCCGTAGCGTAGCCGACACCAGCCGTTATGCGGTGCGTGTCTTTCCAGTTGGTGTAGTCGGTCGTCGAGCTGTAGAACGAACCGTAGGAGTTAAGAGTGCCGTCCTTGTAGCCGTTTTTGTTGAACATCGGCGACACATAGTTGTAGCCGAGGCGCACTGCAAAGTTTCTTTCGGGTTTGAACTCAACGCCGAGTTTCAGCGTGGACACGCCTTTCAGCGACGCCTTTATGTTGCTTTTCATTGCCTCGTCGCGGTAGCTCTCTTCATAGTAGTTGCCCCAGTAGTCAATAGTTCCGCCGTCGTTCACGCGGATGTCGGTGGTGCCGTAGTCGGCATATTCATAGGTTGCGCCAAATGCAAGGTAGTTGCCCACGGTGTGGCCGAGGCTTACTCCGAAACGCCAGGGCGTGTAGAACTTGAAGTCGTAGCTCTCGGTGTTTCTTCCATAGTCGTGTGCCCCGCGGTTGTCGGTAAGGCCGTTGTTGAGCACGGTGGCGTTCTGTGTCTTCAGGTCATACCATGTGGGAGTGTGCACATACAGTCCGATGCGGAACGGCGATGTCTCAACCGGGCGGAATATCACGCCAGCCTTCACGTCGAAGCCGGTGCCGGTGATTTTGCGTGAGTCGTTCACAGTGAGCGTGCCTTTGCCTATGCCGTTGTCAACGATGTTCTCCGTGTACGACGTTTCGCTGTTGTAATGCACGTCGTAGAGGCCGAATGTCACGCCCCAATAGAATCTGTCGTTGGAGTTTCCGCTTATGTTGAAGTCGTATTGTCCGATATATCCAGTGTTCCCGCGCCCGAATTTATAGGCATCGGCTTCATAGTAGGCGGGTATATCGTCCTCTCCGTCGCCGGCCCGATACAACTTTCCGTCCTCAGTGAGCCTGCTGATGTTCTTGTTGCCAAACAGCACGTTGCTGTAAAGATAGTCAAGCTGGTTGCAAGTGACATCGCTGCTTGTGTAGGTGACATCGTCGCTTGAAGACGATCCCTTGCCGGTCAGACGATATACATCGTTTATGTTTTTCATGCTCGACAGCTTGTTCTGCGACGCACCGTTGAGTGTTGCGCTGGCGGCGAGTATCTGGTCGAAGTTCTTGCTCTTTGTATAGTTGAACGAGAAATTCACGAACGACCTTCTGCCCGAGCGCATGGCATAGACGAATCCTACCTGGTCGAAGCTCATGTTGGTCTTGTTGGCGTTGTTCACCGACTGTGCGTCGGATTGCGAAACAAACCCGAACGATGCGTTGACCGCACTTCTTCTGAACATGCCGATGCCTGCCGGGTTGGTGCCTATTGTCGATATGTCGGCTCCGAGGGCCTCCATTGCTCCTCCCATACCCACATATCTTGCCGTTCCGTTGAGGTCTTTGTTGGCCAGCTGGGCGTTGTCGTATGTTTCCTGGGCCGATGCTGCGGCTCCAATCATTGCCGCAGTCATTATTGTCATTATCTTTTTCATAGTTTTTCCGAGTCTCTAAAAGTTTGTGACTTTGTTGTCTTCAATGCAGTGTTATCTCCTTCCGCCGAAACTTCCTCCACGGCTTCCGCCGAAACTTCCGCCGCTACGGCCTCCAAATCCCGAGCCGCCTCCGAAGCTGCCGCGGTTTCCGCCGAACGTGTTTCCGCCGAAGCTGTTCTGCCGTTGCGACGGGGTGGAATATTGGTTGCGGTTGGTGTTGTTGCCGAAGTTGTTGTTGTTGCTCCGACGCTGGCCGAATTCGCCGCGCGACCTTTGTCTTGTGTTGTACTGGCTTGAGCCTACGCCCTGGCGATTCCCGTTTGTGCTGAAGTTTCCACGGTGTCCGTAGAACTCGCCGTTGCCGCGTGCATGGTTGCGTGTTCCGGTAGGGCCGGCATATCTGTAATGTATTGCCGGAGCCGGCCAACCGCCCCAACCGTAGTGAGGATAGCCCCAACCGTAGTGGCCGTAGTACCACGGGTTGTACCAACCGTTCCATCCGTACCAGCTGCTGTACCATGGGTCATACCAGCCGTTGTAGTAACGCCAGCGCCAGTAAGGCGAGCCCCATGTGCCGTAGCAGAACGGATCGTACCAACCGTAGAACCCGTCGAAGCGGCTCATGTTGCGTGTGTAGGCGTAATCGTCGTCGTCATAGTATTGTTCGGAGCCGGGGTACACGTTCACGGCGCAGTCGGTAGAGTCGCAACCGTAGGTGCCGTCGCCGGCATGAAACTCGATGATGTCGTTGCCGAGCGAGTCGGTGCCTATCTTCTGGTAGAAACTTTTCAGCCGTCCACGGCGGTTGTATTCGTCAACGTCGCGGTTGCTTCCGCAGTAATATGTGGGTTGTTGGCTGTAGGCATCGTTTCGCGACACGTCGGCTTTCGACTCTTTTTTAGGCGTAAAATACATGTCATCGTCCTGTGCCATTGTTGCCAGTGGCATAACGCCCATAAGGACTGCGATAAAGAATAACGTTTTCATCATTTCATCCTATTTTTTACGTTGCTAATTTTCTATGTGCAAAAATAGCAATTCATTTATTGCAAATTTACGGAAAAACCCTAAAAGGGGGTAGGCATTCCCCTATTTTTTTATATTTTTGTATTCGTTTTTCACCTACTTATAAATTATTAATGAAATATATTGTTGCTGATTTTGAGATAGAATGCCCTGCCGAAATGCTGCAGGTGGCGCGCGATTTGGTGGCAAGTGCCGCTGGCGACTGTGGCTTTGAGGCTTTTGAAGATTCCGACGGCGGCTTGCGCGGATATGTTCAGGAGCAGATGTTCGACAGCGGCGCGCTCGATGCGGCCCTTGCCGATGTCGCGTTGCCGGGCGTGGAAGTGAAGTATGCCGCTGCACCTGCCGAATATCAGAACTGGAACAGCGAATGGGAAAATGCAGGTTTTGAGCCGATAGACATAAACGGGCGTTGTGTCGTTTACGACGCGAAGCACACCGACCGTTCGGCTGTGCCCGTGAAAGAAGGTTGCCTTAACGTGTTTATCGACACATGCCAGGCTTTCGGCACCGGCACCCACCAGACTACGCGCATGGTGGCAGGCGTGTTGCTTGATGCCGACTTGCACGGAAAGCGCGTGCTCGATTGCGGGTGTGGCACGGGAATACTCGGCATTGTGGCCTCGAAACACGGGGCTTCAGAGGTTGTGGGCTATGACATCGACGAGTGGAGCAGTGACAATGCCGTGCACAACGCGCAACTCAACGGTGTGGACAACATCACTGTGCATCTTGGCGACAGTTCGGTGGTTGCTGGCATGAAGAATTGTTTTGATGTGGTTGTGGCCAACATAAACCGCAACATATTGCTGGCCGACATGGCCGTGTTTGCTGCTGTGTTGTGTGAAGGCGGCATCTTGGCCTTGAGCGGGTTCTATGAAAGCGATGTGGAAACCGTATGCCGCGCTGCCGAAAACGAAGGGTTGCACATGACGGGCAAGCATGTTGACGGCGACTGGGCATGTGTCACTTTCGTGAAATAGCAGCGTCGGCGTTGCAGGGACACTGCGGCAAGGCAAGGGCTAATTGTTGTCCTTGCCTCCGATGGTGAGCCTTTTCATGTCGTAGTAGGAACCGTTGTAGATGTTGAAATCCACATAACCCTTTATTCCGGGCAACTTTCCGGCATCGGTGTGCTGCCAGAATTTCCACGCGCCCTTATATTCCACTTTGTCCACATAGTAGTGGGCTATCCAGTAGGGATAGTCGTCGAACACGGGAGAGTTGAGGTGGCTTTCCTTGAATTTGTAATAGGTGTAGATAATGGGCTTCACATGGTAGCGGTCTTCAACAATGTGCAGCCATGTGAGCACGTCGCGCTGGAAATCTTCGACCTTGCGGTCTTTTGGCTTGTGTTCCACGTCGAGCACGGGCGGCAGGTCGCCGTCTTCGAGATGCACCTTGTCGAGGAAAAAATAGGCTTGGTCGCGTGCCGACGACTTGTTGCTCCAGAAATGGTATGCGCCGCGTATGAACCCGTTTTCGCGCGCCTGGTGGAAATTGTCGCTGAACTTGCTGTCGAGGCGCGACGAACCCTCGGTAGACTTTATCATTATGAACCTCAGCGGATAGCCTTCAATCATGGCATTGCGCAGACTCTCCCAGTCGATGTCGCCTTGATAGTGCGATATGTCGATGCCGTGTATCTCGTAGCCTTCGGGATATTTCGCGTCGCCGTAAAGCGCGCGCCATCTGAACCCCGTGGGACTTACGAAGAACGTGTAGAACAACCAGATGTAGAAGGCAAGTGCCAGCATTCCGCCGCCCCACCATGCAAGGCGCGGGTTGTTGCGCAGAAAAGCGGCCATTGTGCTGCTCTTTGTGTTTTGGCTGGTGCGTTGCTTTCGTGTGTGCCGTGAGGGCGTTTTCCTCCTGCTGTTGTTCTTTACGGCCATTCTATAATAAGGTGTGTTTAACTCGTTGGCGGAATCAAGTCGGTAAAATACATAAGTATAAGCTGCACATTGTTGTTTCTTGTCATTCAGCGGTGGCTAAATCGTTAAGTTACAATCATCGTATGCACAACCTTTATACAAATTTCGTCAAATTCTTTGAGATATGCAAGTGGCGTTCTTAAAAACTCTTCAAAAAAATATCGGTAATAACTCCTTTGATATGCAATATCCAATTAATCAGGTTTGAAAATGGTGGCATTATCAATGAGGGTCGAGAAAAACTGCAAAGTTTAAAAGTTTAATAAGACAGCGTCGGTTTTACACGGAAATATAATGATATAGAGGTCTGTCTTAATCAACTTTTAGACTTTGCAATTCACGAATTCGAAAATAATCATCTGAATAAGATTCCGTTATGTTCGTTAGTCAAAAATGCGGCTGGTAATCACTTGTGCCAATTATTTGTTGGAACTTATTGCGTCTTGCAATTTTTGGGCTTCTTGGGGATGCAACTTATATGTGTGGCAAGATTTCGTTTTGATTGTCACAGTGTTATATGTTCTGCAACTGCATTCAACATGGGCTATGTCTGTTAAATCAACTTTTATTCTTTTATAACTGTTTTCCTTTTTAAAACAGATTCCCCCATCCTTTACAAGAATTTTTTTGGGGTATAAGAATATAAAGAATAGTATGGTACAGACAGCCAAAGTCGTGCCAACGAAACCCATAGAATCTTCCAAGTTCAGGCAAGTCCAGACAATTAAAATTCCAATTATATAGGCAACAATCGCTTTCAGCGTTTGTATGGCTATGTATCGTTTGTCAATTTTGAATATCATGTTAGTTAGCCCCCCAATAAAGTGAACTGTTGATAGCAATGTTGTTGGCGACTTTCATTGTCTCTTTTGTGTCGTTGGCAACATTGGATCTCACAATAAGTTCATTTACTTTCGTTCCGTAATCCACCACTTTGTCTTCATCTACGCATAAATCATTATAAATGATTTTTTCACAAATGTTGCGCAATTGAATTGTTTGGGCGTTGTCGAAATTGAAATCGTTGTAAGTTCCATTGAAAATAATGGAAAGAATAGTTTCTTCGCTTATGTCTTCTACTTGTGCAAGCGGCTTGATTATAGAATCAAGATACCTAAATATAAGAGTCTTGTTTATAGTAAAAATAGCTGAAATACCATATTTCTTTGATGCAGCGAGAAATTCATTGTAATATGCTGCATAATTTATATTGCCATTAGCATCTATAAATGATTTTCCTTTTGATTGAACTTCATTTAAGATAGTATTATGATAATAGCCAATAGAGTCAACAAAGTTTGAATTTTCGTTTGTCAATACCACTGCTTTTTGCACAGATGACACGTTTCTGTATATCTGAGCATATGGTGATTTCTTTATTTTCCCAGCACAATAATTTAAATAATCTTCATATAGTCCAGAAGCGACTATTGAGCACACTAACGAGCCGGGGCCTAGTCCGGTCGTTATTCCACCAACGCAGGCATCTGCAATTCCACAAAGTAGTCTTTTTCCCCATTTGTTCAATTTGGCTCCTCGAGTTGAAGTCAGTGTTGAATATTCATTGTGGAGACTGTCAATTGAATTGTAAAGTTTGGCCAGTTCTATGTCTGGCTGCTCTTTCACAGTCTTGACAACGATGTCTTCCGAGCTATTGCAACTTGTCAACGCAAAAGAGGTCAACGTAATTACAATAGATAAAAATAAAATAATTTTCTTCATCGTATTGTTTTATTATGTTGCTTCCTACTCATGTCGCTTTTCGGAATCCGCGCCTTTATGCAGTTTGGTCTGGGTGATTATCGTCGACTTTAATCATTCTTGCTTGAAAGCTACGCTTCAATTTCCCCCTCCGCATACCATCCTTCCCCTTTTATTTGGATGGTGTAATTTCCAGAATTCGAGATTGTAAAATTGGTATTCAATATAGACGAGTATCCTTCAAGAGTGCCGATTGCATTATAAAGAAACACTTCGGCTTCTAATGATTCATTTCCTACGACCTCTATCTTGTGTGTGTCGGAGTCATAAACGACCTCTATTGGTATACGCATAGGTGCACGATTTACATCCCTGGTATGTCCAGGGTTGATTTTATGGTGAAACTCCATAAATACTCCACGTTGTTCGGCAAATGCAATGTGAGCCATAGTCAATAGCATCCCTACCAAAATAATAGCCTTTTTCATTCTGATTCTCGTTATTGTTCTTAATTTGAAGCAAATTTACTGCAAATAAAGTTTTCAACCAAGAATAAAAATATTACATATGAGAATTTTTTTGTATTGATATACAATGTTTTACAAAATGAAGTACGGTCAAAGTTTTACAAAGACCTCAAAAGTTTTACAGTAGTCTTGAAAAAACGTTTGCAGCTATAGTTGCTTGTCAAGCACAATACAATCATCCATACAATTAATTACTCATTGGTTTTCTGTCTTGGTCAATTGACAATTAAATATATGATTGATAATTTTTGCGAATAGGTATGGCGGTTGTCGGTAGCGCACAGCCTGGAGGTAGGAAGGTTTCGACACTGACTTCAACCGATTGCCAATTATCTTCGTTTGGGCATATCCATTGGCGTTTCGTAACTTATCACTCGTAAATGTTTGGTCTCGTAACCTCCATTATTGATAAACATATGACATGCGTTGTAATATAAACGCGATTTTCATTGTAATTTTGCTGTGCAAATGCTATCTATGATGATAGAATCTGAATCTACTTTTCAAAATAGTTCATTAGCCTGCGTATATAAAGCCCGATATTTGTCTCATGCTCGTCAATGCCAAGTTTCATGCGGATTTCATGGCTTATGATGTAATGACGCTTTATTTGTATATATTCTCCGACTTCCTTGCCTCGCAAGCCAATTGCATACAAACATAGATAATTGATTTCATCTGTGGATAGACCATGTTGTTCGAGATACTCCATAAATTGGGGATGCGAAGCAACGAAAGCAATACGTGTGGAGTCCATAAATTTTTTTTTGTCATTATGAATAACCTCAATCCATTTGTTATATGGCTCTGCATAGCTCTCGTTGTTAGTTATCTCTTTTGCCAACAGACCGTTTAGCAGATTAAGTCTATTCTTTATGACATTTTGGATAGGCTTTGACAGTTTCGACTGTGCCCCTTGTAATTTCTTTAAATTATCACGTTCGCCTTCCAACTGGACTATTTCCAATTTAAGATTTGCTGTTTCAAGTTCGCGTTGCCGTTGTTCTGCTTCAAGCCGCATCTTGTCTTTTTCCAAATTCTCGGCTTCCAGTATTTTCTTGTTCCGTTCAAGTTCCGCCTTTTCTTTTTCTTTGCGCAGGTTTTCTTGCTCAAGTCTTAGGTTTTCATTCTCTTTATCAGTCAGAATGCGTTTGGTCTTGCTGAGATTTCCACGGTAATATAGCCAACCTGCAAGTATGAACAATCCAAATATACCACACAAAGACCCCCAAATGATTCTGTCTCTGTCCCGAATCTCCATAAGACTTTTCATTTCAAGCTGATGCTCCTTGTCTGAAAATAGTAGGTCTTGTGAAAGCAATTCATTTTGATAACGCTCAAGCATAGCAGAGTAATCCTTGTACAAATTTAAGGCATGCTTATATTTGCCTTGCTTCTCCAAAATTTCGATTTTCACTGACGCATATTTGAGTGAATCTATTGTGAACGTATCTGGACTGACTTTTGCAAGAATATTTAGAGCCTTGTCGTAATCTCCTATTTTAGAATAGCCTAGAGCAAAATTAATAGTCTCGTCTTTTGTGAGATTAATGTCATTATATTCAGCTAAAAAGGCTTTGGTTTCATTTGGTGAGCAGAGTCCTATAGTATAAGACAGTAAGGAAGCGAAAAGATATGCTTCTCCGTCAGGATTTTTCTGTACCAAAGGCACACATATAGACAGAAGACTGTCTGCCGCTAATCGGTTATTCATGGTAACATAGCCATCAATAGCTTTTGTGTAACTTTTGATTTCAAGAATTTCCCTGCCGATATCCTTGTATAATTTTGCAGCATCTAAATTATCGTTGACGAATTTACTGGTTTTGT
This sequence comes from bacterium, assembly GCA_963607545.1. GTDB lineage: Bacteria > Bacteroidota > Bacteroidia > Bacteroidales > Bacteroidaceae > Prevotella. The sequence goes on along the minus strand of CAVDCP010000001.1, from coordinate 19,630 downwards.
ACTGTTTTAGATATAAAGTACTTCGTGCTACCAAGGCATGAGCCAGTAGCAACGAATCTGTTATCATTTGTCGCAAATCGCAGGCATTCATAAAAGAACTCATGGCAGCAGCATCATCGCCTTGATTCTGATAGATTCGGCCTTGATAATAATATGTCCGAAGTTGTTCATCGGGAGTCCCATGCTTCATGTAATAATCAATAGCCGGTTGTAGGACATCGAAAGTGGTTGTATCAATGTAGTTTTTATCCAATGCCATGGATTTGAGTAGTGCATATCGGGCTTTCTCTGCTTTTCCATTGATGTCGGAAGCAGATATCCTTTCCAATATTGCAAGAGCTGTATCCGGTTTGGTATCCATAAAGGACTCTGCCGTATTTAGCTTATCCCAAGTCGTACCATGTCTGTAGCAACTACCTGTTGTCAGCGCAACCGTAGACAAGAGAATAACGGTTAAAGTGCGTCTTGCTCGTTTGTTCATAATCATTCATATTAATATACATTCCAACTACAAATGTCACAGACTAATTAGTTGCCTTTTCCCAGTTGGTGGATTTTTGTTAAGTTTATAAATATGATTAAAAGGTGTACAAACAACTGATTTTTGTAATTTAGCTGTGGCTAAATCTTAAAGTTCCAACTATTGTCGCTCTAAATAAATCCGCAATAGGGAATGTTCGCTCAAAAGATACCGCCATGAATGGCATGTATTTTTTAGCATGAACAACATTTCAACTATTGTCGGCACTTTGCTGTTGAAATCACTGGAAAATCCGGTACAAATGTTTGCTGCATAGCTTCGTTATTCCGGGTAAATGTTTTTCTTGAAAACAATGCATGCAATCAGCATTGTTGGCTTCCAGTTTTCTCCAAGGAAATGGTTTCTTTGTCTCGCAGGTGTGTGATTGGCAAAATCTCAACTTGACTCCCCTTGTAAGTGAAAAGGGGAGCGCAACAATTTGTGCTGCGCTCCCCGTAGTTGTTTTTGCTGTTTATTCCTGTTCCAGTTTCAGCGTCTTTGTGGGCTGGTCGCACACGTCGCTCGGTCCCCAGTATTGTATCGGGCCGGGATAAACGTAGCAAGTTTCCTTTGCCCATTTGTCGCGGTTGGCTGCGAATGTCTTGAACGGTTTGCCGTCGAGTTCAACGAGAGCCTTGCGTATTACGGGCTTCATCTCGCCGTTGCGGCGTTCCATGTTCATCATCATAGTGATAGGCACACCGCCTGCTTTCCATTCGTCGGTTCCGGCAGTGGTGTTCTTCACGATGGCCATGTAGCCGGTCTTGCCGTTGGCGATGAGCTGTGCGGCGCTTGTTCCGAGTGCATAGCAGTAGTCGGCATCGAAGTTAGAGGGAGCGGCGCAGCGTCCTTCGTAGCCGAAGAAATGGTGCTGTGCGGCGAACTTGCCTTCATATTTGCCTTCTTTCTTCCACTGTGCGAGCTTGTCGCCCACCATTTCGGAGATGAGCTTCTCGGTCTCGATGAGCGAAACCTGAACGTTTCCGTGCGGGTCGCGGTCGAGCGACAGCTGGCGTGCAACGCCTTCGGGCAGTGTCTCGAAAGTGGCCTTGTTTGTCTCGCTCAGGTGTGCGAGGATGTATTCGCGCTGTGCGTTCTTGTCAAGATCCTTGTAGTCGGCTCCGTGCTCGGCGAGCAAGTCGTTGAGTTCCTGGATGAGTCGGCCAATGGCGGGAACGAATTCGATGAGGCCCTCGGGGATGAGCACCACGCCGAAATTGTTGCCCTGGCTTGCGCGGTAGGCCACGGTGGTGGCGATTTGCTCCACGATGTCGTTCAGGGTGAGGTCTTTTGCCTCGATTTCCTCAGAGATGAGGCAGATGTTGGGCTGTGTCTGAAGAGCGCACTCAAGTGCGATGTGCGATGCCGAGCGGCCCATGAGCTTGATGAAGTGCCAGTATTTGCGTGCCGAGTTGCAGTCGCGCTCGATGTTGCCTATAACCTCGCTGTAAGTCTTGCAAGCCGTGTCGAAGCCGAACGAAGTCTCGATCTGGTCGTTCTTCAGGTCGCCGTCGATGGTCTTGGGGCAGCCAATCACCTGCACACCGTAGTTCTTGGCAGCGTAATACTCGGCCAGAACGCATGCGTTGGTGTTGGAGTCGTCGCCGCCGATGATTACGAGAGCCTTGATGTCAAGCTCGCGCAGAATCTCGATGCCCTTCTCAAACTGCTCTTCCAGCTCGAGTTTTGTGCGGCCGCTGCCGATGAGGTCGAAACCGCCGGTGTTGCGGTAGCTTTTGAGCAACTCCTCGGTAATCTCGATGTACTTGTGGTCAACGAGTCCGCCGGGGCCCATGAGGAAACCGTAGAGGCGGTTTTCGGGGTTGAGCTTCTTCACTTCGTCAAACAGTCCCGAGATTACGTTGTGTCCGCCGGGAGCCTGGCCGCCGCTGAGGATTACGCCCACGTTGATGGCCTTCTGTGTGGCCTGCTCTGCGGGAACAAACTCCACGAGGGGCATTCCGTATGTGTTGGGGAAGAGCTTCTTGATTTCCTCCTGATTGTCAACGCTCTGTGTGGGAGCGCCTTCCTTTACCTTCACTGCACCCTGAAGTGCTTTCGGCAATTTCGGCTGATAGGCAGATCTCTCTTTCTGCAATGCGCTAAATTCCATATTGATTTTTAAATGTTAGAAAATTATGTTTTTAAATGCTTGTGTCTGCATTGTCCTGGGCAACCGGTGCGGCCTCGGCCACGCCTCCTCGGGGCGGTTGTGGCATCGTGCGGCGGCTGGTGCACATGTGTGAGGCGCATGCGCTGTGCATGTGCTGCGTATGGCGCGCGTGCGTGCCGCGTGTGCCTTTATGGCGCAACGGCCTCAAATCAACTGCAAAAATACTCTTTTTTTGCGACACTATAAAAGATTTGCCGCCAAAACATCAAAGCCAAAACATTTTTTTGATAATCCTTTGGCCGTATGTTTTTTTTTAATATCTTTGTCAAAACAAATTATCGTTGGTTTGCATGCACAGGCAATGCAAACATTGACTAATCAATTTATTAAGTTAAACTATTATGGCAAACAAGCGAAACTTGAAAAGGCAGATAAACTGCGTGTGCGGAGATTTGTTCGCAGAATGCGTGGCTTCGTCAATCTATAATGCGAAGGAAAACGACGACAATGTGAAGAATCTGCTTGCCTCGATACTCATAATCCACAACAACTACATCAGCCGCGTGTCGCATCCCGAGCCGGGAATGACGGCAGCCGCCTACTACCGCGACTTGCAGAAGTGCTTCAACAGTGAGGTGACGGAGATTGGCGACCAGATTATAAACTTGGGTTGATGCCGATGGGAATGGTAAAACGGCTGAGCCGGCTTGTTCTTTACGGCATGATGGGGTGGAAAACCGAAGTAACCGAGCCTCACCCCGACAAGTTTGTCATCTGCCTTGCTCCGCATACAAGCAACTGGGATTTCATCATCGGACTTCTGTATTCGCGTGCCGAGGGCATGAAAATCAATTTCCTGATGAAAAAGGAGTGGTTTTTCTGGCCTTTGGGCGTGTTTTTCAGACGCTGGGGGGGCATCCCCGTGAACCGTGGACGGCACACAAGCATGACCGACTGGCTTGCTGGCGTGGCGCAGCAACGCGACACGTTCAAGCTGTGCATAACGCCCGAGGGCACACGGTCGCTCAATGCCGACTGGAAAAAAGGCTTTTATTTCATATCGCAAAAGGCCGGAATCCCGATTCTGCTTTATGGCGTTGACTATGAAAAGCGCAAGATTGTCTGCACGAAGACTTTTGTGCCCACGGGCGACTTGGAGGGCGACATGAGGCAGATAAAACTGTATTTCAAGGATTTCAAAGGCAAAAATCCTGAACTTTTCACGATAGGAGAAATTTAATGGTAAGGCAAAGTCTGCTTTTGCTCTTTCTTGCCGGGCTTCTCGCCGTTTCGCCGGGGTGCATGGCCCAGAGCCGGAAAGAGAACCCGAAACTGGCGGCGCAGCTTAACGAGTTTGTCGTGAAGTATGCGTCGAAAAGGGGAAAGGCACAGGACGTGCACCGGATGCTTTCGTTTAAAGTGGACGACCGGGCGCAACGCCTGGAGCTTGTCCTCGACAACGCCTTTGCAAAGCGCGATTTCACATCGGGCGATGTGGACTATTATTACCGCAAACTGGCAAAGTCGCTGCCGAAGCCATACAACCGCTATGGCCTGACCATAAAGACTGCCGGACTGCCCATAGAGCAACTCGCCGCCGATGCTCTGCCCGACAATGACGCTTTCACGCGATTTTGGGCCGGCATCGACTACAAGGGCAATCCTTGGGTGCAGAATGTGTCGCGGCCTTACGGCATAAGCCATGGTCTGGGCAACCGACACATCTCGCTTTGGGCAAGCCACGGCATCTACTACGATGCAAAGAAATCGAAATGGAAATGGCAGCGCCCAAACCTTTTCTGCACCAATGAAGACCTTTTCACGCAGACAATAGTGGTGCCCTATCTCATACCCATGCTCGAACGGGCAGGGGCAGTGGTCTACACTCCGCGCGAACGCGACTGGCAGACCAACGAAGTGATTGTGGACAACGACGATGCGGCAAACGCCCCGACGTATGTGGAGGATGACGGGAAAAAAGGTTGGACTGTTGCGCCCGAGAAGGGATTCGGACGGACGGGAAGCGTGCTGCGCGACGGCGACAACCCTTTCAGGCGCGGCACGGCACGCATGGCCGAGACGGTGAAGAAGCGCGAGTCGTGGATTTCTTACCAGCCCGCGATACCCGAAGACGGGCGTTATGCGGTTTATGTGAGCTACCAGACCAGGGAAAACAGCATACCCGATGCTGAATATATAGTAATACACCGTGGACAGCGCACCGTGTTTCATGTAAACCAGCAAATGGGCGGTTCGACATGGGTGTATCTCGGCACGTTTGATTTCGCACGCGGATGCGATGCCGACAACCGCGTGGTGGTGACCAACCTCTCGCCCACCAAAGGCGTGGTGACAACCGATGCCGTGCGGTTTGGCGGCGGAATGGGAACGGTGGAACGTGGCGGCAGCGTGAGCTCTTATCCGCGCTGCCTTGAGGCGGCGCGCTACAATGTGCAGTGGTCGGGTGCGCCCTACAGCGTGTACAGCAGTAAAAGCGGGGCCGACGACTATGCCGACGACATAAACTCGCGTTCGCTGATGTCCAACTGGCTCGCGGGCGGCTCGGTATTTGTGCCCACGCTCGAAGGCAAGAAAGTGCCCATAGAGTTGAGCCTTGCGGTGCACAGCGATGCCGGATATTCGCTTGCTGCCGACTCGATAATCGGTTCGCTTTCAATCTGCACCACCAACTTCAACGACGGGAGGCTCAACAGCGGCATAAGCCGCCTTGTGTCGCGCGATTTTGCCGACTCGTTGCTCGCGGGGGTGCAGCGCGATTTGAAATATAAGTACAGGAAATGGACACGCCGGTATCTTTATGACCGCAACTACTCGGAGACACGCAAACCTGAAGTGCCCTCGTCGATAATAGAAACACTGTCGCACCAGAATTTTGCCGACATGCTGCGCGGCCATGACCCCAATTTCAAGTTCACTCTGGCCCGTTCGCTTTACAAGACTATACTGCGTTTCGTGAACGGCGGACACGGGCATGCAAGTGTCGTGGCACCGCTGGCTCCGGTCAATTTCACGATGTCGCTCGGCGACAACGGCGAGCTGCGGCTGTCGTGGACACCCGTTGACGACCCGCAGGAGCCTACGGCATGCGCCACGGCATACAACGTGTATGTGGCCAAGGACGGTGAGGATTTTGGCAATGGCGAGATGGTTGACAACGCAAGCTATGTGTTTGAGCCTGAACAAGGCGTGGTTTACAGGTTCAGGGTCACGGCTGTAAACCGTGGCGGCGAAAGCTTCCCCACCGAGACACTTGCCGCATGTGTGGCATCGCGCGACGCACGGAAGATACTGGCAGTGAACGCTTTCACACGCCTGTCGTCGCCGGCGGTGGTGAACACGGGCATGTGTCAGGGATTTGACTTCGATGCCGACCCGGGCGTGTCGTATGGTCTCACTGCCGGATGGCTGGGGCGCCAGCAGTGCTTCGACAAGGCCACTGCCGGAATGGAAGGTCCGGGCGGACTGGGATACAGCGACGAGAGCCTTGCCGGCAATTTCGTGATGGGCAACAGTTTCGACGGCATCGTCGATCATGTGCGGGCCATTGCGCAAGCCGGAAACTACAATGTGCTGGGCAGCTCGGTAGGGGCGGTGGAGTGCGGCAACGTGACGCTTGCCGACTATGACTGCGTAGACATGGCTTTCGGACTGCAGAAAGACGACGGCCACTCACTGGTGTATTACAAGACCTTCACTCCTGCATTGCGCGGAGCACTGAAAAACTATGTGGGCCGTGGCGGGCGTCTTGTCGTGAGCGGTGCTTATGTTGGCACCGACATGGGCAGCGAAGCCGAGAAAAATTATCTGGCCTCGCTGCTGAAATGCGGTGCCGGAGGCTGCAACAGCGTTGCTGCTGATGACGGCATTGACGGTCTGGGGCAGAATTTCAGAATAGTGCGCACCGTAAACAAACGGCATTTTGCGGCCACTGCGGTAGATGTGCTCAACCCACAGCCGGATGCTTTCTGCGCGATGAAGTATGCCGACGGCACCAGCGCGGCGGTGGCTTACGACGGCAGCGACTACAAGTGCATAACAATGGGATTTCCGTTTGAGTGCATTGCCGATGCGGCAATGCGCACCCGGATAATGAAAGGAATGTTGAACTTTGTGCTGAAATGATTAGGCACAGGCAAAAAATATAAAACTATGGAAACATATAAAATACAGGCTAACGTGTCGGGCACACGGAGCATTGAGGTGAGCGAAACGCATCTGGAAACAATAGAGAAATATGCTTTGCTCAACAACCTCGTGGACAGCAACGGCATTGTTGACGAGCAGGTGCTTGACAAGCTGAAACTGAACGTGAGGTCGATGCTTGAAGCCGACACGAGTTCCGACAAATCGCTGCTCGACTTGTGCCTCGACGTGATTTACAACAACAACATGAAGGCATTCGGCTTGAACCAGCTTATGAAGCTCTATGCCGAATGGAGCGCAACGCGCACTGCCGCCACTGAGAATGGCGACGGCGAATGACGCATTGCCCGGAAGTGGCCACAGCGTGGCACTGCCGGTGAAGAAATGAAGGCAATTGTCCGGGCATGGCGCTGCGGACAATTGCCTTGTGCGTGAGCCTTGTGCCTTCTGGCGCGGAGGAAATGTGTGCCGCATGTCTTCGGGGCCGATTGTATGGATTGGTGTCGAAAGGCGGAAGCATGTGTTTTCCGTTGCGTCAGGTTTGGCACGGGCGTTGCGCGTTATGCCCGTTGGCAAAGGGCTGATTAACAAGAAACAAGGAAAAAGACAATAAACGACACGAAAATGGGAGATTTCAAACTCACCGACTGGTTGCCTACGACCAAAAAAGAGGTGGATTTGCGCGGTTGGGACTCGATTGATGTCATACTCTTCTCGGGTGATGCCTACATCGACCACCCGTCATTCGGTGCTGCGGTCATAGGGCGCACGCTGGAGGCTGCTGGCTATAGGGTGGCAATAGTGCCGCAACCCGACTGGCACGGCGACTTCCGCGATTTCAAGAAGCTCGGCCGCCCTAACCTTTTCTTCGGAATTGCTCCGGGATGTATGGACTCGATGGTGAACAAATACACTGCCAACAAACGTTTGAGGTCGGAAGATGCCTACAGTCCTGACGGACGGCACGACTGCAGACCGGAATATCCCACGATTGTTTATACTAAGATACTCAAGCAACTGTATCCTGACGTGCCGGTGGTGCTCGGAGGCATTGAGGCTTCGATGCGCCGCCTCACCCATTACGACTATTGGCAAGACAGGCTGCGCAAGTGTATTCTGTGCGATTCCGGTGCCGACATGATTATATACGGTATGGGCGAGAAGCCTATCGTTGAGCTTTGTCGGCAGCTGGAAAGCGGACTAACCGTGGACATGTTGCGCGAAATACCGCAGACCGTGTTTCTGTGCAAGGAAAAAGACATACCGGGAGGCATAAAGGATGACGACATCGTGCTGCACAGCCATGAGGAATGTCTGCGCAACAAGCGTGCGGAGGCCGACAATTTCAGGCATATAGAAGAGGAGTCGAACAAGATACACGCCCAACGACTGTTGCAGGGCGTTGACGGGGTGTTTGCGGTCGTGAATCCGCCTTACCCGCCAATGACCACCGGCGAACTGGATGCCTCGTTTGACTTGCCTTACACGAGGCTGCCGCATCCTAAATACAAGAACAAACGCATTCCTGCTTATGAGATGATAAAGTTCTCTGTAAATATCCATCGTGGGTGTTTCGGGGGATGCGCGTTTTGCACCATCAGCGCGCATCAGGGAAAATTCATCGTTTGCCGCAGCAAGGAGAGCATTCTCAACGAGGTGAAGAAAATAGTGGAGATGCCTGATTTCAAAGGCTATCTGTCTGACTTGGGAGGGCCGTCGGCCAATATGTACGGTATGGGCGGACGCAACAAGCGTGCATGTGAGAAATGCAAACGCCCGTCGTGCATAAATCCGCAGGTGTGCCCTAACCTGAATACCGACCACTCGCAGCTGCTCGATATTTATCATTCGGTTGATGCGCTGCCGGGCATTAAGAAGAGTTTCATAGGGAGCGGCGTGCGCTATGACTTGCTGTTGCACAAGAGCAAGGACGAAAAGACCAATGAGGCGGCACGGCAATACACGCGCGAACTTATTTGCAAGCATGTGAGCGGACGACTGAAGGTGGCTCCCGAGCACACGAGCGACAACGTGCTGCGGCTTATGCGAAAACCGCCTTTTGCCTTGTTTGAGGAGTTCAAGCGCGTGTTCGACAGGATAAACACCGAGGAACAGCTGCGCGAACAAATCATACCTTATTTCATAAGCAGTCATCCGGGATGCCGCGAGGAGGACATGGCCGAACTTGCCGTGAAGACGAAACGGATGGACTTTCATCTGGAGCAGGTGCAGGATTTTACGCCGACTCCTATGACTGTAAGCACCGAGGCGTGGTATTCGGGATTCGACCCGTACACGCTCGAACCAGTGTTCAGTGCGAAAACACCGCGCGAGAAGCAGGCTCAGCGCGAGTTCTTCTTCTGGTATAAGCCCGAGGAACGGCGCAACATTGAGCAGGAACTGCGCAGAATAGGGCGTCTTGACCTTCTGCCGCAGCTTTATTCAGGCAATCCCGGCAGACGGACAAATGATGATTACAAGGACACTAAGCGGGCCAACAGACCTCAGAATGACCCGAAAAGAGGCCGCAACGACAACCGCCGCAGTCGTGGAAGTGAAGATTACAGGGAAACGAAACGTGCCGACAGAAGCCAGCAGGCCCCGAAATGGGAGAAGAATGGAGGTCGCCGCAGCCGAAACCCCAAGAGGTAAGCGTTTCTGAAAGGTTGGTGTCCGGCAAAAACGTCGTAACAGGCAAGTCCCATAGGGACGACAGATTATAGCGCAGGGGACTTGCCCCTGCGTTTACATTCCAACTTTTTTAAAACCATATAAGAGTCAGACATTCAACGCTTTATTATGTTAGTCCGATACATTGCCGGACAGCAATGAGATGGAATATACGAAAAACGGTATGCACCGCATGATTTGGGCGATGCATACCGTTTTTTCTTGTTGTGCAGGATTGCGCTACTGCGCCTTGTTATTGTGGCACGGCGTATTTCTCGCCGGCTTCTTTCACGAGTTTCTTGGCAAACGACTTGGGATAGCCCGGGCGTTTTACGGGGGCACCTATGCCAGTGCGAGTGCGCTTGAACACTCCGTTTTCCTCGGGTTTGACGGCCATGTCGTTGTATTTCACGATGAGATATACGGCGAGCTCTTTCCAACGTTTGAGCATGGACTGGGCCTGAGTGTTGCTGTAGGTGTTGAGGTAGGACAAGGCTTCGGCCTTGTCGGCTGCATAGAGCTGCTGCGCCTTTGCTTCAACCTGCTGCTGTTGTGCGAAATAGCTCGTTTCCAAACTGTCTCTCACTTCCTTAAGCGAGGGAAACATCATGCTGTATCTTGGATATACCATGTTGCTCACCCAGTTGCAAACCCAGAACGCGTTCTTGTCGGAGAATGTCACGGCATCGGCTTTCGGAGTGTTGTAGCATTCGGGACGCACGGTGTTGCCGCAGTAGATTGGCGTGTAGGCCACCATGTTGGAGTCGTCGTTGCCGAACCAAAGCACACCGCCGATTTCGCGGGGAAGCCACGAACGCATTTGGGCAACAAAGGTGAATGCCGACTGCTGGGTGCTTATAGGCCGCTCGTTGAAGTATTTCTTGCCATCGACCGTGAACGACAGAGGGGTGGGGCGGTAGGGCATTTCCCAAATGCCGCCGCCTATGCTCGACGAGTCGAGGGCCAGTGCGGTGTTCTCGTAATGGTCGCGCATGCACGTTTCAACATCGTGTACGCTGAGTTTGCGGTTGGGCACAATCCAAAGAGGCATGTCCTCGGCTTCCGGGTCTTTGCCCAAGGCCCACGGCAAGTATTTGTCGAAGCTGTCGTCGTAGTGTCTGAAGAAGCTCCACACGCGGGCATCACAGTAGCGGCGGCCTTCGAAATCGGGACGGTTGTAAGTGTTCTTCCATGAGAAATCTGCGTCCTTGCCGTTAAACCAACCCATTTTGCGGGCATAAGATATGACATTCTTCGAGTAAAGCACGTCTTTTTTGTCATATTGCTTGAACTTGCCTATGCGGCTTTGGTTGGCATGCGCGCATATGGCGTTGTCGGGGATGCGCACGGCAACCCACACTACCCCGTGCGAACCGGGGCCTGTTCCCATCATTTCCATAATCCACGCCTCGTTGGGGTCGCAAATGGTGAATGTCTCGCCTTCTGAACAGTAGCCGTATTTCTCGGTGAGCGTTGTCATCACCTCAATGGCTTCTCTTGCAGTCTTGCTGCGTTCGAGCGCGATGTATATAAGCGAGCCGTAGTCGAGAATGCCGGTGGTGTCTACCATTTCCTCGCGGCCTCCGTATGTGGTTTCGCCTATTGCCACCTGGTATTCGTTGATGTTGCCAATCACGTTGTATGTCTCGGCAGCCTGCGGAATTATTCCGTGGAATTCGCCGGTGTCCCAGTCGGTTATTCTTATGGTCTCGCCTTTGGCGTGCTTGCCTGCCGCCGAGTGGTGAAGACCGGCAAACATGCCGTAGTCGTCGGCACTGTATGAGCACATTACCGAGCCGTCGGTGCTTGCTTTCTTGCCTACAATGAGGTTGGTGCAGGCCATCGACGCAACGGCAAACGAAATGAGTATTGCAGTGGTGAGTATTTTCTTCATATGCATGGTGTGTAAGGATTATTTATAAAAAAATGTCTGCTGCACATTTAAAAATATGCAGCAGACATGCTAAAAGGCTTTTCAGCAGGCCTTGAAACTCATGTCAAGTCCCTTGACTGAGTGTGTGAGTGCCCCGACAGAAATGAAATCGACACCGCATTCGGCATAGTCGCGTATCGTGTCGTAGGTTATGCCTCCGCTCGATTCTGTTTCGTAGCGTCCGGCGACAATATCAACGGCTTTCTTCGTGTCGGCCACGGAGAAATTGTCGAGCATTATTCTGTCTATGCCGCCGCAGTCTATGGCTTGCTGCAATTCGTCGAAATTGCGCACCTCAATCTCTATTTTCAGGTCAAGCCCTTTCTCCTTAAGGTAGGCGTGGCAACGGTTTATGGCATTGCTTATGCCTCCTGCGAAGTCAACGTGGTTGTCTTTGAGCAGAATCATGTCGAACAGGCCGATGCGGTGGTTTACTCCTCCGCCGATTTTCACGGCCTGTTTCTCGAGCATTCTCATTCCGGGGGTAGTCTTGCGGGTGTCAAGAATGTGTGTCTTTGTGCCTTCAAGGCGTTTTACATAGCGGTTGGTCATTGTCGCAATGCCGCTCATGCGCTGCATGATGTTCAGCATAAGGCGTTCGGTTTGAAGCAAAGAACGCACCTTGCCGGTGACAACCATTGCAATGTCTCCGGGTTTTACATGGGCTCCGTCGTTTATTTTCACTTGCACGTCCATGGTGTCGTCAAACCGTGCAAACACTTTCTTGGCAACTTCAACGCCTGCCAGTATGCCTTCTTCCTTGATCAACAGGTGTGATTTGCCCATTGCATCGTCGGGAATGCAGCATAATGTGGTGTGGTCGCCATCTCCTATGTCCTCAGCGAAGGCCAAGTCGATAAGACGGTCTTCCAATTCGTTTACGCTTAACATGATTATTTTCTGTTTTTATGATGTTTGTTGTTCTGTGAGTAATCGCTCGTCTTTGTATGCCTGCAGCTTCCCGTTCTCATCCATTTTTATGGTTATCTCGCCGCCGAGCCATTCGGTGAAAGGCTGTTCTCCTGACAGGCGGTAGGCTTTTGTGACGTATGTGCCGTTGATTTCAACGGCTCCGTTCAGTATGCATGACTTGTCGGGCATTGTGATTTTGTTTGCCGCCACTGTGCGTTTTTTGTTTCCCATTGCCGCTTTCAGTTGTTGGGCTTTTGCTTTTCGTTTGTCGGAAGGGCATTGCCTGGTATCGGCTTTTGGGGAAGCGGAGGCTGCGCAGGCGGTTGTCTGTCGGCCTTTATTGTGTCGGCGGGTTCTTGTGGGGTGTCTTCTTTGGCGGCAGTATGCATCTTTATCATTTTTATGCCCGACACAATGAGCAGTTTCAATGTCGTGGCAGATGTAACCGACCGTTCGTTGTTTATGAGCAGGAAACCCTTTATGTGCTTTATTTTCAGTCTTCCGGCATTTTCAATCTGCATGTGGTAATGCGATGTTGACGTTACCTGCGTGGTGACGGTCTCGATGCTGTCGCCCTCGTATGTCACCGACATCATGGCAATGGCACTCCGCATGCCGTCCTGATATATGAATTGCGTGTCGAAATCGAACATCAGTTTGTCGCCTTCATGGAATGTCGTGTCGGCTTCAATGTCGTATGAGAAAGAATTGGTTGCGGCATAAGGCGACAGAAGTAGCGACTGTGACGACTTCCAGATGTTTGTCGTGTCAGCCGAATTGGTTATGTCGCCAAAGCCGCCCATGCCGTTTGTGCTGATGCCAAGCGATGTGCTTTCGGCGTTAAGACGGTCGGACACTTTCGTGTATATTTCCTCCAGCAGTTTGGTATGGCGCGTGTAATACACCATTGACGAGTCGAAATCACTCTCTTTTATCCCGTATTTCTCGAATATCCTTGCCTTGTAGGCTTGCATGGCCAATGAGTCGTTTTCCCGTGTCTCTGACGTAATGCCTTCGGCCAAGTGATAGTCGTACAATATCTTTGCCATCATGTCCTGGCTGATGTATTTGCCGGGAATTGACGGCTTGCATGAGAAAGTCGTGGCTATGATAGTGCCAATCAGAAATGTGATAATCGCCCGCATGTCGTGTATGTCGTTGTTGCCGAATGTATGTTTACCGCTTATTTGTCGTTGCCGACGGCTTTTTCGCCTGTTTCGTCGTGCCGGTTGTGCCACACAGAACCTATTTTCTCCAGTTCGCCACGGTAGAACAAAAGCAGCAATACAACCCCGACACTGATGCATGCGTCGGCAAAATTGAATACTGGTGAGAAAAACACGAATTCTTCTCCGCCGCAGAATGGCATCCACAGCGGCCATGTGGTCTGGATTATTGGGAAATAAAACATGTCAACCACCTTTCCGTGGAGGAATGTCGAGTAACCTTCGCCAAACGGTACAATGCTCGACACGCTGTAAGTCGTGGAAGGTTCGAATATCAGTCCGTAAAACATGCAGTCGATTATATTCCCTGCTGCTCCAGCCAATACCATTGACAGACACACCAGATACCCGGTGGAGTGTTTTTGCTTTACGAGCCGGTATATGAATATGCCAATGGCAGAAACGGCAATGATGCGGAAAATGCTGAGCACAAGTTTGTTGAACAATGTCATGCCGTAGGCCATGCCGTTGTTCTCAATGAATTCTATGTAAAACCAGTCGGTAATATGTATGGCTTCGCCCAAACACATTGTCGTCTTCACCTCTATCTTGACAATCTGGTCGATGATGAGTATGGCGGCTATTATTGCCAGCGACAACCAACCGTCGTTGACGTGTCTGCTCTTTGTTTCGGTCATTTCTTGCGTGCGTTCTTTGAGGCCACACTAAGCGTTGCATGCGGAACGGCGCGTAGACGCTCTTTGGGAATAAGTTCTCCCGTTATTCTGTCGATGCCGTAAGTGCGGTTTTCTATGCGTATAAGGGCCGCTTCGAGGCCTTGTATGAATTTCTGCTGACGGTGTGCCATTTGGGCAAGGTCGTCTTTTGTCTGTGCAGAACTGCCTTCTTCCAATGCCTTGTAGGTTGGTGACGTGTCGTCAACATCGTTGCCGTCGGCATTTCTCAGTTGCGTCATCATATCATTGAAATCACGGCGGGCCAAACGCAGTTTCTCGTTGATGATAGCCTTGAACTCTTGTAGTTCTTCATCCGTGTAACGTTTCTTTTCTGCCATAATCGTAATGTCTTTTTAGGTTAATGTTTATTTTTAGTTGTTGGATGTCAGTGGCATTGCTGTGAAATGGTAAAAGGAAACGGACAATATGCTGTTTGAATTTCATATTGCTCGTTTCCTTTTGTCTTTTCGGCTTATTCGTGCGACTTGGTAATTTCTATTTTAAGTTTGAAATCGTCGAAGTCCACTTCAGATCCGCCGTTTTCTCTTATTTCGATATTGTCGGCAAGCACCTGTCCTTTTATGTAGTCAGCAAAGCCATTCACTGCATTCTCGATGCTCTCATTTGGAGATATGGCAATGTTGATTCGGTCGGTGATTTCCAATCCGCTCTCCTTGCGCATGTTTTGCACACGGTTTATAAGTTCGCGTGCCATACCTTCGTTGCGGAGTTCGTCGTTGATTTCCACTTCAAGTGCAACAGTCAGGTTGCCTTCGTTGGTCACAAGCCATCCCGGAATGTCTTCGCTGATGATTTCCACGTCGCAAGCTTCAATCTCGATGTCTTGTCCTTCGACGGCAATTGACAATTTGCCTTGTTGCTCAAGGTCGTTTATCTGTTCTTGCGAAAGGGCATCCATTATGGCGGCAATACCTTTCATAAGTTTGCCGTATTTCTTTCCCATGGTGCGGAAATTGCACTTCACCTTCTTGACAAGAACGCCCGAACCTTCAACGAATTTCACTTCTTTTACGTTTACCTCGTTCTTTACAAGGTCTTTTACTGCCTCGATGTGCATTTTCTGTTCGTCATCCACCGTCGGAACCATTATTGCCTGAAGCGGTTGGCGCACCTTGATGTTCACCTTACGGCGTAATGCAAGCACCATGGAGGTTATCTTCTGTGCAATGCCCATGCGTGCTTCCAGCGGAGTGTCGATAAGAGATTCGTCGGCAGTTGGGAATTTTGCAAGATGCACCGAGCACGGGCTTTCTGTGCTTGTTGCCTTTGTGAGGTCGGTGTACAGTTGGTCGGCGTAGAACGGGGCGAACGGCGCGAGTAACTTGGAAACAGTTTCCAGACAGGTGTACAATGTCTGGTATGCACTGAGTTTGTCTTTGCTCATTTCTTTTCCCCAGAAGCGTTTGCGGTTAAGGCGCACATACCAGTTGCTCAAATCGTCGTTGACGAATTTGTCGATAAGGCGTCCTGCGCGTGTCGGGTCATAGTTCTGCATCTCTTTGTCAACCCCCTTTATGAGAGTGTTGAGCACAGACAGAATCCAACGGTCAATCTCCGGGCGTTCGCTGGCAGGTACCTGCTCTTCTGAATTTGTAAATCCGTCGACGTTTGCATACAGACTGAAGAAAGAGTAGGTGTTGTATAGTGTGCCGAAGAACTTGCGTCGTATTTCGTCAACTCCAGTCGGGTCGAATTTCAGGTTGTCCCATGGTTCCGAGTTGGTCATCATGTAGAATCTCACCGGGTCGGCACCGTATTTGTCAATCATCTCGAAAGGATTGACTGCATTTCCGAGATGTTTAGACATCTTGTTGCCTTTCGCGTCAAGCACAAGTCCTGATGAAATGACGTTCTTGAATGCAACACTGTCGAACACCATCGTTGCTATTGCATGCAAAGTGAAGAACCAACCGCGTGTCTGGTCAACTCCCTCGTTGATGAAATCGGCAGGGAATGCAAGTCCCTTGTCAATCATATCCTTGTTTTCAAACGGATAGTGTATCTGTGCATAGGGCATGGAGCCAGAGTCAAACCATACATCAATCAGGTCAGACTCGCGTTTCATTGGTTTGCCGGTAGACGATACCAAAACGATATAATCAACGTACGGACGGTGCAAATCGATGCGGTCATAATTCTCCTGCGAGTAGTCACCCGGTACAAAGCCCTTGTCTTTCAAGGGATTGCTCTGCATTACGCCTGCTTTTACGCTCTTCTCAATCGCGTCATACAGTTCTTGAAGTGAACCGATGCATATTTGCTCGCCGTCTTCGTCGCGCCAGATTGGCAATGGAGTACCCCAAAAGCGCGAACGCGACAGATTCCAGTCATTGAGGTTTTCAAGCCAGTTTCCGAAACGTCCCGTGCCTGTTGATTCCGGCTGCCAGTTGATTGTCTTGTTCAATTCAACCATTCTGTCCTTCTTGGCAGTTGAGCGTATGAACCAACTGTCAAGCGGATAATACAATATGGGCTTGTCGGTGCGCCAGCAATGCGGGTAGTTGTGCACATGCTTCTCAATCTTGTAGACAGAGCCTTCCTGCTTCATCTCCATACAGATGACTATGTTGAGGTCTTCTGATTTTGCCGCAGTCTTTTCGTCGTACTTGCCGTCAACGTTGAATTTCGGGTCGTATGCGTTCTTCACATAGTCACCGGCGTGATGAGAGTAAGCATTCGTGTTGACACAATTCTCCTTGAAATTGTTGTCAAGTTCGTCCAAAACATAGTATTTGCCCTGCAAATCTACCATCGGACGTGTTTCGCCCTTCTTGTTTATAAGGAACAGTGAAGGTATCTTTGCGTCTTTTGCCACCTTAGCGTCATCGGCTCCGAATGTGGGGGCAATGTGTACGATACCGGTTCCGTCTTCTGTCGTAACGTAGTCGCCAAGGATGACCCGGAATGCTGAGTCTTCCATTTCAACGAACTCATCCTTGCCGTTTTCGCTTTTGAATACTTTTTCTGGATGCGAAGCCGCATACTCTTTCACATATTCCGGAGCATTGTTGTCAACTTTTGCGCTCGGCTTTACCCACGGCATCAGTTGCTTGTAGTGTATTCCTTCGAGCTCAGTTCCTTTGTATTCGCCTACGATACGGTAGGGGATAACCTTGTCACCGTGTTTATAGGCATCCATAGGAGCATCTTTACCCTCAGGTTTAAGGTAAGCTCCCAAAAGTGCTTCTGCTATGATTACGGTAATGGGTGCGTCGTTGTATGCGTTGTAAGTTTCAACGGCAAGGTATTTGAATGACGGGCCTACGCACAGAGCCGTGTTTGAAGGAAGCGTCCAAGGTGTTGTCGTCCACGCGAGGAAATACGGTTTTCCCCACTTTGTCCATTCTTCCTTGGGCTCTGCTATCTCAAACAATGCGGTGCATGTCGTGTCTTTCACGTCACGGTAGCATCCCGGTTGGTTAAGCTCGTGCGAGCTAAGTCCTGTTCCGGCAGCCGGGCTATAGGGCTGTATGGTGTAGCCTTTGTAAAGCAAGTCTTTTTCGTAGAGCTGCTTCAAGAGCCACCACAGGGTTTCGATATACTTGTTGTCGTATGTTATATAAGGATGGTCAAGGTCAACAAAATATCCCATCTCCTCTGTGAGTTTGCGCCATTCTGCCGTGAATTTCATCACGTTTTCACGGCATTTGTGGTTGTACTCTTCAACGGAAATATATTTGGAAGACTCTTTGTTGTCGATGTCGGCCTTTGTTATGCCAAGTTCTTTCTCCACACCAAGTTCAACGGGAAGTCCGTGGGTGTCCCAGCCAGCCTTGCGGTGCACCTGAAATCCCTTCATCGTCTTGTATCTGTTGAATGTGTCTTTTATGGAACGTGCCAGAACATGGTGAATACCCGGGTGTCCGTTTGCAGAAGGAGGACCTTCGAAAAACACGAATTGCGGACATCCTTCCCTTTCGTCGATAGACCTGTGGAACACGTCGTTTTGAGTCCACATGTCAAGTATTTCCTTGTTTGTCTCTGTAAGGTTGAGACCTTTGTGTTCGGCAAATTTCTTGGACATTTGTTTTTATATTTTTATTTGTGTATCTAGTTAATCGTATGGCTTTGCCAAGCGGCTGTTTGCCAATGGCAATTGTCAACTATAAATAGTGGTTGCAAAGATACTGCAAAAAAACGATATATTGCCAACTTTGCCTGAAAATCATTTTCGGGCAAAGTGTAGGACAATAACCGTCGTGTGGTTTGGCTCGCCATTTGCATACCGGCATGTGTGCAGTGGCGCATAAAAAGAAAGGCGGCATTGTAAGTTTTGCCTTACAACGCCGCCTCTGCTATTCGGTTGTTTGGAAGGTATTGTTATTCTCCCTTCTCAAGTTTTGCCTTCAGTTCTGCAAGAGCGTCAATGTCGCCGAGAGTTGTGCTTGCTGCCACGTTGTTGATAGCGGGAGCAGCCTCTTTCTTGGCATTGTGCTTGCGTGCAGGTTTGGTATCCTCCTTAGCGGTCTCGAATGTGCGGCTGTGCGACAGGATGATGCGCTTGGTGTCCTTCACGAACTCAATCACCTTGAAGGGCAGTTCTTCGCCCTGCTGTGCCTGAGTGCCGTCTTCCTTAACGAGATGCTTGGGAGTAGCGAAGCCTTCACCGCCTTCGTTGAGGGTGATGACAGCGCCCTTGTCCATCATTTCGGTAATCTTGCCGGTGTGTACAGAACCCGGAGTGTAGAGCTCCTCATACTTGTCCCAAGGATTCTCTTCGAGCTGCTTGTGGCCGAGACTGAGGCGACGGTTCTCCTTGTCTATTTCCAGAACAACAACGTCGATGTTTGCGCCTACCTGTGTGAATTCAGAAGGATGCTTCACTTTCTTTGTCCAAGACAGGTCAGAGATGTGGATGAGGCCGTCAACACCTTCTTCAAGTTCTACGAATATACCGAAGTTGGTGAAGTTGCGCACTTTTGCAGTGTGCTTGCTGCCAACGGGGTATTTAACCTCGATTGTTTCCCACGGATCTTCCTTGAGCTGCTTGATGCCGAGCGACATTTTGCGCTCTGCGCGGTCGAGTGTGAGGATAACGGCTTCCACCTCGTCGCCTACATGCAGGAATTCCTGTGCAGAACGGAGATGCTGGCTCCAGCTCATCTCAGAAACGTGGATGAGACCCTCTACGCCTGCTGCAATCTCAACGAATGCACCGTAGTCGGCGATGACAACAACCTTGCCCTTAACGTGGTCGCCCACCTTCAGGTCGGGATCAAGAGCATCCCACGGGTGAGGAGTGAGCTGCTTCAGACCGAGAGCGATGCGCTTCTTCTCGTCGTCGAAGTCGAGGATTACCACGTTTATCTTCTCGTCGAGAGCAACAACCTCGTGAGGATCGCTTACGCGGCCCCAAGAAAGGTCGGTGATGTGGATGAGTCCGTCAACACCGCC